>NZ_PJCA01000031.1:0-1200000 GCF_002836355.1 Moritella sp. Urea-trap-13 | reverse complement strand
ATTAATTGACTCATTTCAATTGGACTGTTAAATAATTGCTCGTTGACCACTTTAATAATGGTACCAATAATCAATACATAACCAGAGTAGTAGCGCTTCGATATATCAACTATCGCACCGACTATAATAATGCCATGTAACACTCCTGATAAACCCACATATAAATGGGTACTGGGTGATAACCATAATATGCCAATACCCACGCCAATAGATAAGCATAAAATTAAACTAGCGTAAGCCGCGCTGCTATAATAGCGATAATGTAAGCCAGCCATGACCGCTAAAGCGCTTAAATTTAACAGCAGGTGATAGATATTGGTATGGTTAAAATTACCACTGAGTAAACGCCAATATTCGCCATCGATAATTAATTCCCTGTTATAATCAAACACGGTTATATTGTCGGCAGAAATCGCATATATAATTAGGCATAATAGTCCGATAAAAAGCCAGTTTAACCACCGATGTTGAATGAGCATATCTTATTAATCCATAATATTTAGGTTTGTCGTGAGTAAAAGAAAAAAGTGTACAGTCTGTGATAAAGCATTAGCCGCGTGTATATGTCAGCACATCACCAAGATTGATTCTGTTATTGAATTAATCATATTACAGCATCCAGGCGAAGTTAAAAATGCGATCGGCACTGCCCGTATTCTCAATCTTTCATTGCCACAATGTCAAATTATAGTTGGTGAGAATTTTACCGACAATGCACAGTTAAATGACATTCTCAATGATCCGACAAGACAATGTTTTTTACTTTATCCGAGCGAAGACAGTATTGCCGCTGAGAACTTAGCGGACAAGGTTAATCGCAGTATGGAAAATGAAGGTCTAGACGCGAATATTAACCGTACTTTTATTTTACTTGATGGTACGTGGCGTAAAGCGTTTAAAATGTATCAATCTTCAATCAATTTACATACATTATCTGCGGTTCGATTAAATGCGGAGCAACAAAGCCAATATACAATAAGACAAACGTCTATTGAAGGTGGTTTATCGACGGTTGAAGCGGGGTTCTTATTGCTTGCAACTTTAGAGCAAGATAAAGAAAAATATCAGCCGCTGCTGACTGCATTTGAATATATGATTAACTTTCAGATAGCGCAAATGCCTGATGGTTTGTTTAATAAAAATTATAAGTAGCAGAATCACTAAATACGCATTCGCTAATAAGTAATGTGTTACTAAGTCATTAATTAATATTGGATTTAATATGTCACAACAAGCAATGATTGAAGCCATTAATACCGTAATGCCGTTTGGTAAATATCGTGGGCGTTTATTACTTGAGTTGCCAGAACCTTATTTAGTTTGGTTTCATAGCAATGGTTTTCCTGACTCTAAACTTGGGCAGCAACTTGCACTTATGTACGAAGTTAAACTAAATGGATTGGAATCAATGCTAGCACCATTATTAAAAAGGCCGTCAGTGTATTTGAATCGTGAAGGCAAGTAAGTTAGATTACAATTGATGAATTGATGGTCGCAGGGTTATAGAAATCGTTAGCGTTAAATCAGGCCAAATATCAGATTAGCTCTGATACTTGACGCTGTTAACATCTAGATTTCAGTATTAACGGGAATGATATTTTTGTTAATACATCGACGGCTAAGTTTAGTCGTTACGCTTGTATCGCGATAAACCCAGCTTGTAGCTTAGTTGAGATCATGGTTGTTAATTGTATAGTCTGTTGCTCTGTGCGAGCTACTGCTGGTATTTGACCCCAGATCGGTTTCGGCCAGCAAGCATCTTCTTTAAAGCGGGCTACATGATGGATATGTAATTGCGGCACCATATTACCTAAGGCTGCAATATTTATTTTGTCAGCGCTTAATCCGTCTTTTAATAGTTTACTGATTGCGTTAGATTCAGATAAAAACTGCAGTTGTTGCTCATCAGTTAAGTCATGAAATTCAGTAATACCATTAACTTTAGGTACTAAGATTAGCCAAGGGAAATTACCGTCATTAGCCAGTAATACTTGGCATAATGGAAATTCGCCTAAAAGCACGGTATCTACGGCAAGTTGTGGATGTAATATAAACTGTGTCACAACAATTCCTCTAGATTAAGAATTCTTCAATAGTGCCTTTTTCATTCATTACTTGTTGCAGTGGTAAAGGCATGCGACCTTGGCCTGTCCATGTTTTACTTTCGCCATTAAAATCATATGTGTATTTTGCAGGGCGAGGACCACGTTTAGTTTTAATTTTTGTTTTTTCAGCTGTTGCATCAGTTAAGCCGATTAATTCTTCAGGACTAATGCCATTTTCTTTAAGTTGCAATAAGATTTCGTTCATCTTAGTTTGCTTTTCTTGTTGTTTTTCTAATTCAGCCGCATCAGATTCTTTTCTATCTTCTACTATTGTCGTGAATTTAATTAACACTTCTTGTAATTGTTCAACGCTTAATTCTTTTGTTGCTGCGCGTAAGCTACGTGCATTTAAAAATACTTTAATAAAATCATTCATAATTAATACCTAAATATAGACAGGGGATGAGTAAAATACTAAATAAAACTAATAAGCTAATACAAAGAAACTACACTCATGTAATTAATCTATTCAATCCGAATAATTTACTCTAATTTACTCTAATTTAATTAATATACTATAGCTTAATAAATATAAGAAATGTATTTACATTTATTTATTAAAGTTAACTCATAGGGATTAATTAGGTCAGTAAATACATTTATAGGAATAAATTTTAACTATAGTGTCGAGATTGTTTTTTAAACTATTTAATAGTCTATTATTTGAAGTCGATATACTTTATGTTGCAAAAATAGCCGACTATTCCTCTAGATTTTTATGCCGCTTGCTGTTTGTTTTGTGAACATTAACACTGACTATGTCTTGAAGTGGTGATTTTATCTGCTATTATCGGGCTTCCTCCTAAGTAGAGGTGCGCAACTCATTACTAGTATTGTTTAGGTAGCTCCAATGACAATAATACGAAAGGGAATTGCGCCGAAGAATGAATATTAAAGCTTAAGATATTCATTCTGGGGATGTGTTCGAATAGAGACATCACTGTCATAGTCAATTTTAAATTAACTATGGGGCGCTACTGAAATAGAAGAGTTATAAGTGTTATCTTTACATATGTTATTTGTAAATAGCTTTATGCCACATCTCATCTGTCTTGTTCAGTCGCTCCCTGTAAAACTTATTAGGTCGAAGGGATCATGGAACTCATTAATTACTCAGACTCAGCGTTATCGCTGGTTGTACCATTAGTTGCACTTACATTAGCAATTTTAACGCGTAAAGTATTGTTATCACTTGGTTGTGGTATTTTACTTGGCGCACTATTTTTAACAGATTTTAATGTTGTTAACGCGGCTAAACACCTTTCAGACTTAGCACTAAGCTTAGTTTGGGAATCAGGTGATGCGAGCAAGGGCTCGTTCTGGGAAGTGGGTTCATTCAACACTTGGAATCTATCTATCATCGTATTCTTGTTCATACTTGGTATGTTAACGAGCGTTATGATGGTAAGTGGCGCAACAAGTGCGTTTGCTGACTGGGCTAAAACACGTATTAAAACACGTCGTGGTAGTACATTATTGACGGCATTCTTAGGTATTTTTATCTTTGTAGATGATTACTTTAATAGTCTAGCGGTAGGTAGTGTAAGCCGTCCATTGACAGACCGTTATAAAGTATCTCGCGCTAAATTAGCTTACTTACTTGATTCGACTGCTGCACCTATGTGTGTATTAATGCCGATTTCAAGCTGGGGTGCTTATATTATTGCCGTTATCGGTGGTATTTTAGCAAGCCATGCGATTACAGATGTCAGCCCACTGGCTGCATTCATGCAAATGATCCCAATGAACTTCTACGCTATCTTCGCTATCGCAATGGTGTTTGCTGTTGTCTTGTTAAACCTTGATTTTGGTTTAATGGCGAAAGAAGAAGCTGCGGCGAAAGAAGGCAAGTTATTTGATGATAAAAAAGGCCAACCAGCAGGCGCTACCGTTGAATTAAAAGAAGCTGAAGGTGGTCACATCTCTGGGCTTATCTTACCTATTCTAGTGCTTATTTTTGCAACTATCTTCTTTATGATTAACTCTGGCGCTTCATCACTTGCTGCCGACGGTAAAGCATTCGATATCCTCGGGGCATTTGAAAATACCGATGTAGGTAGCTCACTAGTATACGGCGCATTATCTGGTCTTGTTGTGGCACTTGTATTAAGTATTATTTCAGGTGTGTCAGTATCGTTACTTGCACAAGCAAGTTATCACGGTGCTAAATCAATGTTACCTGCGGTTTATATTTTATTCTTCGCATGGGCAATTGGTTCGACTATTGGCTCTATCGAAACGGGTAAATACCTTGCTGCATTCGTGGGTGATTCAATCCCGACGAGTCTATTACCAGTGATCATGTTTATGCTTGCAGGCTTTATGGCATTTGCAACAGGCACTAGTTGGGGTACATTCGGTATCATGTTACCGATCGCAGGTGATATGGCTGCAGGTACTGAAATCGCGTTGATGTTACCTATGTTAGCATCAGTGTTAGCAGGTTCTGTATTCGGCGATCATTGTTCACCTATATCCGATACTACGATCTTATCGTCTACCGGGGCGAACTGCCACCATATGGACCACGTGATGACACAGTTACCTTACGCGTTATCAACGGCATTAGTGAGTGCGATTGGTTATTTCGTATTAGGTCTAACAAGTTCGGTACTGTTTGGATTTATCGCCTCTGCAATTGCATTTACAGTTGTGGTTGCTATTATGTCGCGATTAAGTCGTAAAGTTTAATAAGGCATTAAAAACAGGCTGTTTGTAATGAGCAGCCTTGGGTTAATGTTTAAGTAATAATATACGCCTGTTGATACAGGCGTTTTTTTTGAGGGTATAAAATGGCATCTTTGCATTTCAAGTTTGCAGCTATGAATTCAGGTAAATCAACACAATTAATCCAAGCTCATTTTAATTATATTGAGCGTGGTATGTACCCACTTGCGATGACACCTGAGTGTGATAGTCGTTATGGTAAGGGTGTTATTGGTGCGCGTGTTGGCTTAAAACTAGCAGTCGAAGTATTTGAGAAAGATACCAACTTATTTACCACTGTTGCTACACGAGCAGAAGATAAAAAAATTGATGTATTTATCATTGATGAAGGCCAATTCCTATCTCGTGAGCAGGTTTATCAACTGGCTAACGTTGTCGATCAATTAAATATCCCTGTTATTGTCTATGGCTTAAAAACCGATTTTAAATTAGAGATGTTTGAAGGTTCATATCACCTCATGTGTCTGGCGGATAAAGTTGAAGAACTTAAAACCGTTTGCTGGTGTGGTAATAAAGCGCACATGAATGCTCGAGTGAGTGATAGTGGCGTGGTATTACGAGAAGGCGAACAAGTTGAAATAGGCGGTAATGAACGCTATGTATCCTTGTGTCGTAAACATTTCATGAATGGTAACGCCAGCGCTTAGTTTAATTATGTCATTATTTTTATGACACGATTAAATGTCTCCAATGATGAGCGTATTATGTTGCGCTTGTCATCTGTGTTGCTTGTGTATCCGAGTTATTAATTTCATTCAATACTATCTCTGGCTCAGAGAATAAATAACCTTGGAAGTATTTACTTTGCAGGTTTTTAGCTTGTTTAAATTGCCCCTCAGTTTCTATTTTTTCGACCAATATACTAACCTGATGTTGCTCTAATAGTGGTTTTAGTGCTTTTATTTCTTTAAAAGAGGTGAGGGTAATGTCAAATTTGATAATATCGATAATACCAAAAAATGGCAGCCAGTCTTCAGAATAAATAAAATCATCCAACGCGATGATAAATCCCATGTTTTTCAATCTTGTTAACGCATTAAATATAGCTTTCGTTGGTGGAACATCCTCCAACACTTCAATGACGACGGGCTTGTTTATTAGTTTTTGTGGTAAGCCTGCGAGTATGCACTTTTCGGTGAAATTGATGAAATAGGGTTTATTATCAACGAGTTTGTTGATGTTAGAGTTTAATAAATGTTCCTCAACCAATCGTTCGGTGGCGATCTCAGCATTAATCATTGGGAAAGTATTCTCTAAACTATCACGATATAAAAGTTCATAGGCTACAACTTGACGAGCGCTGTTTAAAATCGGTTGTTTAGCGATATATGCATGCATAAAGGGTGCTTTATTAATAACGTTATCTATAAGCTTATGCCGAATTAGCGAAAAGGCGAATTATTTAATTAATATAAGTAACTTGCCATTACTTTTGGTGAGGATTAACGTGGTACTTAAGCTGTGAATGCCGTAATAGCGTTATCATCTATTACGGCATGTAAAATATGCCTATAATGCTAAAAAATTCTGATATGTTAAAAGTGCATTGGCTATTGCTGCTGGAACACTTTTGTTACCTTGTTTAATTCAATAACATCTGCAAAAGGAATGTCCTGTTCAGGGAACGCGGCTTGCACCTTACTCGTTAGCGGTTTCGAGAACGAGCGGTAGTTAATTTTAGCGACCACTGTGATTGGGTAGTTTAGCCCCTCAGGTAACTCAAACGTCTCAATTCGTGTTTCATCAGGTGATATACGGGTATCTGACAGGATTTTCTCCACACGCCAGAACTTAAGCCCAACCGGTTCACCGTGCATATAACCACTTTTCTTAGCAAAGACACGACTATCTTTGGGTAAGTAACCATCATTGAGTTGACCACTGACTAATTGCTTAACACCTTTGCTATCGGTGACGACTAAATCAACCCATACTTGACGGCGTGCGCCACCTGGCATTTTATGACCGGTATTATGGTTGGTTACTTTAACGTCTATATTACGGCCATCAGGGCTAGTAATTACGTCTAGAAGCAGGGCGTTGCGTAAAATATCACGACTGAGTTTACCGTGTTCTTTTGAGCGCATATCAGAGAAGTAATAATTACCACCGATAAAATTATGGGCGATGAGGTTTGGTTTAATCGGCCCATTATCTGTAGCTTGTCCCGGTACTTTTTTATCGAAATCAGTCATGTCTAAACGCATGTGACAGTCGATACAGGTTTTATTTTGTTCTGGGTTGTCAGGCGCATTAAATTTAGATGCTTGCCATTCGCCATAGTTGTTATTTACATTAGCACCTTGACCTGGGGTGAACTCATTATGACAGGTCGCACAATATAGGGAACTCTTATACAGTTCAGGGTTTGAATAGCTATCTTTATGCTGCTGTGGTGAGGCATTTATTTGCGCTTCAGCAATCAATTTTAATGCTGGGTTGCTAGAGAATTCGAACAGGTATTCAGCCCGGTCTTTTAGGTTCACGGTAAGATCGGTATTACCACCTGCATCTTCAGCTTTGGTTATACGGTGACAGAACACACAGCTTGTACCTGTTTCATCGACAGGCAGTCCTTGTTTTAATGCATCACGTAAGCTTTGGCCTTCTTTCTCGTACATACTGTTGAGGTGAGTTAAGGGCGCTGTATTATTATTCAGTATCGTTTGCGGAGCATGGCAACCACGACATAAATTTCTAAATGGTTCGCCTTCTGATTCTGCCGCTAGGTTTTCTTGAAAGCGATAGTAAGGGCTATCCATGTGCATACCATGGTTCGAGTCGGACCACTGCTTATAAAGGGTGCTATGGCATGATTCACAACTTGCTGAGTTTAGCCATTCGGACTTATGAGTGAATTTACGCTCGTCATCAAAACGCAACCACGTCGATAAGTAAGGTAAATTCTCTTTGGTGGTGACGTACATATTTAATGCTGACATCAAACGTACGATCTCTACTGAGGGTGACTTTGGATCAACTTTTGGTAATTCTGGTCTTTTAGGATCTGTGCCCATGCCGCCTTGGGTCTTTTGGATCATATCTATATAAGCTTCGATCGGATCTCCGGCAATCATGCTGGCTAACCCAACGTGACCTGTCATGGCATTTTCTTTGACGTTTTTAGTGCCGTCAGCTAATAGGTATTTGTTGGTGAAGTTAAAGCCATCAAGGTGACAAGAGTTGCAGCTCATCCAGAAATCACCAGCCATTGCGGTGTTTTCGAATTTTTCACTGTTAGCGAGATTAAACAGCGTTTTACCCAAGCGTAACTCTGGTGCGATTGGATCTCGATTAATGAGTTTGGCAAATTGCGCATTGGCGAGTTTCACTTTAGCAAATGGACCTTGGCCACTAATATCAAAGCTCACTAGATCGTGAGACATGGCATTTTGTACATACAAGGTATTGCCTTTGCTCATCAAGCTGCGTGGGTTTGAACCTGGGATATGGCGATATATTTGCGTGGCTTTGACACCGCCTTGTAATTTGGTACGGCGATGACGTTTAGATTTCTTACCAATTTTAGCTTGGCGAGATAAATCGAATACCAGCAAGTCTTCAGAGCCGGATAAACTGATAAAGACTTTTTTACCGTCTTCACGAAATGACACATCATGCGGATTTGAGACAATACGGGTGGTATTGTTGTTCTCGATAATGTTTATTTGTTTGAATAATTGCTTACGTTTATCAACCATTTCCTTTTCTTTGCCCGGTGTAAGGTCAAGTAACGAAATGGTTGGAAAGACGGTCGATTGAAACTGAAAATTTTGTGAAAACGACCACAATACATGGGGTAACCAAGCTTGCGTGCCATCTGGTGATATCGCTATGTTATCGAGTACCCGTGGTTTACCTTGTGGTACCGCGCGCGATGCATGTTCTGGCGTATCGACAAGTTGAATGACTTTTTTTAATTGTAGCGTGTTTAATTGCAGGTTCGTAGAACGGGTATTATAAATCGATATCTGGCCTGTCATGCTGTGGGTGACAAATAAACGTCCATCACCAGCGAGAGCAAGGCCTCGGGGGGTATCAGCTGTTGAAATGGTCGCAGTAATATCACCATCAGTTGACACTGTGATTAGTTGTTTTGCTTCAAATAGCGTGACGTAATATTGTTTATTATATTCATCGTAGACAATACCAAAAGGGCGATCGCCCGTTTTAATTGTTTTGATTAACGCTAGGCTCTTTGCATCAATAAGATAGAGTTGATTGGCAAGATAATCACTGACGAGAAGTTGGTTATTAATTGGATCTAATGCAAGACGGCGCAGGTCTTTACCTAACGCTTGTTCTTGCAATAATTCTCCACTTTCTGCGTTAACAATACTGACGCTGCCTGCATCCATATTTGCACTAATAAACTGAGTTTTATCAGTTGAGAGTAATAAGCTGTTACTTTTGGTATTGGCATAGCTACTTTTAATATCAGCAGTATTTGCATAAACACTACTTGCATAAGCAGTATTGGCGTAAAGCGAGTGGCTTATTAGCAACAACAAAGTAAATATTAATTTAGGCAACATATTTATATTCATAGATTTACAGTATCTTGATAAAGGTGAATGGTATTGCGATTAAGAATGGTTATCATTATATAGTTTTGGTGAGATAGTGCAATATCCTTACAATGATTGGATATCTAAATAATAAGGAGTTAAATGATAAGGATCAAAATAATAGAGGTATAAACTGCGTTCACCCAGAAAACGACCTTTAAATTGTGCTACCAAATCTTCATTATCCAGTTGATTACTGCTTAGTCGCCAGTAGCCTTGCTGTTGAGTTTGGTAATTACTGCTGTTTTGATAATGCCGATCTAATACTACATGCTGAGGTAGGTTGTGACGCAGATTATCGATATTGTAATTACTGATGATTAGCTGTTGCTTGTTCATGGTATTTAAGAACTGACTCGCCTGTAATACCGGTGCATTTTCTTGTGCGGTAAATTGCTTGAGACTGTGGCTGCCTAAGGTGATTAATAACATTGTACTGAATATAGTAAGGCCAGGGCGAAGGCGCTGAGTATGATCAAAATGTTCTAGTAGTTGCGCGCTGATAATTGGCAGCAATAAGCTGAACACGGCTAAATGACGGATGTTTTCAGGGTTTTGTCCGCGAATTATCCAAGCTAACCAGCAGCAGGCGAGAATACTAAGTCCACGGGTTCTTGTGACATATAAACCAATGGCGAGGATCAAGGTTAATAATCCCAGTCCGAAAGCGGAGTAAGTATTAATTAATGCTGTCAGCCATTGGCTAAGTAATGAATCAGTGGTATTTGCCGTGTTGCCCCAAATTGCGAAATGGCCTTGGGTAAAGCGTTGACCTTCTTCCAGATAAGCCCAGCCGTCTTGCATAAACACATAGAGTGCGCAAATGAGTCCAATAAAGGTAATACTGATAATCTGCCAACCGAGTTGCTTATAGTTTGATTGGTACTTACTTGGGTAAAATAGTGTTAACAGCATCGCGCTGGCGGCTAAAGGTAAATAAGAGGGTCGTGTTGCTAAACATAGCGCCAATAATAAGCCGCTTATTATTGCGACAGTAGTGCCTGTTATAGTACTTGTCATAGTCGTACCGCTATTTGTTGCGGTTAATGTCGGAGTAAAGCGCGTGAAGAGTAAATATAAGCTGAAAAACCACAGCGCTGAAGCATCAGATAAGCCGTTAAAAGCTAATTCAGCGATATTACCTTGCAGCAAAAACAGTAACACTGCGAACAATGCCCAGAGTTTGGTTTTTATGCGTTGATAGCAATAAATAAAAACACTGAAGGTAAGCGCTATTGCAGAAAGGAAACTGACGACTACATTGCTGTTAGGGTGCTGACTGACGGAGTGAATAAGGCGCTCTAACCAAACAAACCCAGGATAACCAGGAAAGTGAGGACTGAACTCCAGTACTGAGAAGTGACTCAATGCACGCTGAAAATAGAGTGCGTCATCACTGCTAATATCAAAGCTGTAATAATTGAGTAAACCAAAATAGCCTGCAATGCAGACTATTAAGCTAATACCGATAATTAAATCAGCGCGCCAAGGTTTATTTAGTTGGTGCATCTGGTAATGTAAATGCTAATGCGTTTTGTAAGGCAGTGCGAAATTCAATGAAACTGGTCAAATCGGCAGGCTTTTGACCAACACCAAATACCCCTGGATTACCGATTGATGCGAGCGCGCCGCGAATCGCTATATCTGCTTTCTGGCGATTATCAGCCGTTAAATCAGCAGCCAGTAAATCAATAAATAACTTACTTTTTACCACTAACACTTTAGCGACTTGATAATCGTTAATGTTTTGCTCCGCGCCTTCAAGGCGGCGCATTACTTCGGCTTTCATCGTCATGATTAATGCTGTGACTATACCTTGTTGATCTTGTTCGGAGATGGCTATTTCCATTTTCTTATCGACGTTCATGCCATGATGTTCATTGAAATAAACAAATTCAGCCCGCATTGAGTTATACGCTGTATTTACCGCAGTATAATCATTTGCCGATAGTGCTTGTAATAATGCTTCACGTCCTTCAATTAACGGCTCTTTACCTGCCGCAGCATAAGAATAAGCAAAACTTTGCGCACTAAATAACAAAACAAAGAAGCTTAAGATAAATGATTTCACTATTTTTGTGTTCACTATGCTTGTCTTGAGAAACATTGTATTAATCGTGTTAAGTGACATTGTGACCCTCTGGCATTTTTTTATCATCCATAATGCTTTGCACTTCAATGACTGTTTTTTCATTGCGGTGATCAAAGATTTGACGGCGATTATCCTCACCTTTAATAATACCTTCAGCAGCCATTAAGCCCATTTCCATTGCGGTATCAGTAAAGATATAACGGAAAGTACCTTGGCGACCAGTCATGACCAAGTTGTCAAATTGGCTAAGATGAGTGATTGCACGTTCACGTTTGGCGTTATAACTCACGTCCATCATCGGATAAGCGTACTCAGTGTAAGTGGTAAAGAATTCACCAGTACTGACATCGGGAACATCGAGGTGATCTAAATCTTCTTTTATCCGTTTTAACAACTTGTTGTTGTCCATATTCCAAACATCATCACCTTTGTCACATGGGATCTCAATCATTACTGATGTTTGCCCTTTTGGTGCCATGAAAGGTGAACGACGACGAGGTTCTTGCAAACGGGTGCCGATTAACTCTGGATCAGACAGGTATTGCCAGGTGTTTTGTGAGACGTTTTCTGTTGCCATTGGCATGTTGAAAAAGCGTAATGAACGATAGGTTAAACCTGAGTCGAAGCCTGTTAATGTGCACACCACAGGTAACGGGATTGTGCCGACCACGTGATCACAATTAATGGTCTGCGTTTCACCGTTAAGCTCATAAGTCACTGCATCAATGCTATTGTCGCTTTGCTGCAAAGCTGTGATGTTGGCGCCTTGCACTATCGTTACACCTTGCTGTTCTAGCTTTTCAGCAAGCTTGGTATACATTTGACCAAAGCCGAGCTTAGGGTAACGGTATTTCTTAGCATAGGTACGAGGAGTCGCCCCGCGAGTGGGAATTAATCGTCGTGCTACATCTTTTAAATCTAACAAGCTAATGCGCTGAGATGCCCAGTCTGCAGATAGTTGACGTGGGTCGATACCCCATAGCTTACCAGTGTAACCTTCGAAGAAATTCTTGTATAAAGTGGTGCCAAAGCGCGTTTCAATCCACTCGGCAAAGTTACTGGTGCTTTGTTCGCTTGGGCGCTTCTGGAACGGTAATTTAAACACTAAATCTACCGCAGCACCTGCTAATAAACTGATTGGCGCATTACGCAGTAGATTACCAATCGCTAATGGGTAGTTATAAGTTCGGCCTTTAAAACGGATCACACTAGTACGCTCGGCATAAAGTAGATCATCTGTCATTAATTCATCGATAAACTGTAATAGTTTCGGGTTTTTAGTAATAAAGCGATGACCACCATAATCGAAACGATATTCGCCTTTTTCCCCTTGGAATGTTTGGGTTGCGCACATGCCACCGACAAATGTTTCTCGCTCTAAGATAGTGACGTCATAGCCCGCTTGATTAAATTCCCATGCGGCCATCAGTCCCGCGGGACCTGCACCTAAAATTACAATTTGTTTCGACATTATTTACTCAGTTTTAAAATTAGTTTTATTTTTTAATAGAAAGTTTGACTAAGTATTTCGTGTTACTTAGTAGGCTGTTTTTTAGTCGGTAACTCTCTGTTGAGTGAATAGTATAAACACGCCAACTCGCTGTAAACCCATCCATGGTGGCTTGCGCTGGCATCCATGCCTGCAACAGTTGTCTTCGTTTATGCTATTTACTCGATATATTTCTCGCTGGCTTCTATGTACTGCTATGCATTCGCTGATGTTTTGGTTGGGAGTTGATAACCACGATGCCAGAACACGCTAAATACAGCTAAATAAACACCCCAAATAAGCAGTGGTAATAGATTTGGTGATGAATTATAACCAAATAATGCCCGTAAGAAAGTGCCAAATACACCTTGGTCATCAAGGATATGACTAATATCAAAAACAGCTGTTTGGAACACTGGTAATACGTCGGCACTCTGTAACATGTTGGTTGCTGAAGATAATAACCCAGCGGCAATGATAATGATCAACAAGCTGGTCCATTTGAAGAATGCTTGGATTGGTACTTTACGGGTACCACGCATTAGCACGATAACTAATACCAGTGATGCAACAAGACCGGCGCCCGCGCCAATTAAGCCGTCTTGCAGTGAGAAGTCGCCTTTGCCTGAATACATTAACGCCGAGAAAAATAACACGGTTTCAAAGCCTTCGCGCATAACTGCAAGGAAAGCTAAAAATATTAAACCAAATACATTACCCGTGGTTAATATTTCACGGATGTTGTTCTGCATATTTGCTACTTGGCTCTTGGCTTGACGCTGCATCCAAATCGCCATGTAGGTAAGGACGACAGTCGCAAAGCTTAAAATACCAGCCATTAATAAATTACGGTATTCATGGGAATCAAATTGGTCGACAACAAATTGGAAAATAAAGGCAACAATTAATGATGCAATCAAACCGAGAACAACACCCAGATAAATAAGTTTGTTGTGCTTTGATTCACCAAGCTTGGCGAGGTAAGACAGAATGATGCCAACGAGTAGGAAGGCTTCAAGTCCTTCACGAAAGGTAATTAAAAAACTGGCAAACATATTATGACTTCCTAAAGAATTTAATGACAGTCCAGCGCCATGCGTGGCGAAGAACAAGTGGGGTGAGTAACCATGAGCTGTAAAAATGGATATCTTGCATTAAGATACTGAAGTCATTACCGGTATTACCCCAAAAAGTAAGGTAAACACCAGTAAGAGTACAAGTTACAAGTAAGTACTCAATAACGTTGCCGGTTTGACGCAAGAATTTCTTGTTACTGTTTTGAATAAGGTTACGGTGAGACAGCCAAAAACTACCAACAAAAGCAGGAAAGATACTTATACCTGCAAGCATATGCATGAGCAATATAGTGCGTTCTACTTGCCATGGGATGGTGATGAATGGCCACAGTAAAAGTCCCGATAAGAACATTAAATATAATATTGCTTCGGCCTTTTTATGATGAAAAGCTAAACGTTTAAAATGATCTTGTAAACGTGACCAAACATTATCACTGGTTGAAGTCGCTATTTGAACTGACATGATAAAACCTTATTCATATCGACGTAATGAAAACGCAAAAAGGGCTGAGTAAAATCTCATCCCTTTTTGCAACTTTATTTTAATTTCGCAACATGTTCATTAATCAATACAGGTTAATTAAGCGTGCTGCGAGATGGCTATCTGTTGCCAAAAGGGTGAGACTAGTTTGCACTAACCGACACTTTTGCTGCCATAGTTTGTGCTGTACCAAATTTACCGCCAGCCGCTGTTACTTGTTTCACACCATCATTATCTGAATCGGTAGTATTGCTGTCTTTGAGTAAGTTTTCACCTGAATCACCAACCCATTCTGATAACTGTTGGCCACCATTAACTACTTTCTTGAACCAAGCCGTGTAGCGCTCTGTTAAGTGTTGTAGTTCTAGTGCTGGAACGTGTTCGCCTTCTTCGTTAGCAAGGTGAAGCATTGTTTCACGTAAACCACCTGAGATAGCCGCTGCAGTTAAAGGTGTGTGGATTGTTGCTTTACCTGGCGTTTGTGCCCAAGTGCCTAGCTCGGCATCAAACATGTTTTTCTCTACCGCGAGGAAGATTGAACGTGCAGCTTGCTTGTAGCTATCATCTTGTGTTGCAAGGTAAGCAGCAACTAAGCCACGGATTGCCGAGAATTGCGCGTCAAGTGATTGATTTTCATCTATAGATTTAGTTGTTTTATTCACAGATGAACTAAGCGTCGCGCCGTCATATACGAGACCGTTTTTCGCTACTAACGTGTTAACGATGTAATCTGCTTGTGCTTTGATTAAACCAAGCGCTTGTTTACCTTGAGGTGTCGCTAAATCAACATCACCGCCGTCTGCTGCTGCATAACCTACAGGTAGTGCATCTTGTGAACGTTGGTAAATAGACAGTGCAACTATGCTGTATGCCGCGTCAAATGTCTCAACTTGTGCATTTTGCTTGCCATCGTATTTAGTAACAAATGTACCTGCTTTTTTGTTGAAATGTAGGTTTGCTAAGTTTTGGAACGAAAGGTTAGCAACGTTGCTGGCAACAGAGAATGCATCGTCAGCGATTACATTATTGCTAGTTTTGTTATCAATGTTTTGTTTTGGTGCTGCAGCAAATGGTTTGCCATCAAACACAGCTTTGAATGCTGGGTTCTGTGCAGTATTTGCTGTGCGTTGGTCAGTAAATGCATAGAACTCACTTACAGGCCATAATAGCATCCAGGTATCACGTAATGATGAAGAACCATCTGTCACTGATAATTCACCGATGTGATTGACGTTGTTTTTCTGTGTTTCTTTAACCGCTACTTTATGTGCAAACCAGATAGGGTTTTTCGATGCATCATAATCAGGACCAAATTTAACGCCTAGCTTGTTACCATCAAAGCCAAGTTGCTGTTGTAGGATAAGTAATTTGTCTAGCGACATTTCAGTTAAGATCATACCGTTGAAACCATCGGCTGCTGATACACCAAGACTATGTACGCCATCTTGATCCATTGTGCTTGATGTTGCTTCAACTTCTTCATCTGTTGTCGTTACGTGCATGCCACCGAGGAAATCTTGTGACCACATTACTTCTTTAAGGAAGATGCTGCCGATCGCGCCTGGGTTTAAGGTTTTATCAAAGCTTGCGCTGTCCCATGCTAATGTTTTGTAGTCACGGAAGTAAGCTGGAATTACGGTGTTGTGAACTGCTGCTTTACCTGTTGCAGATAATACCTCTAACTCTTCGCCATTCACTTTAGTTGTATCTACTTTACCGACAAATTCAGGGCTGCCTGATACGTATGGTACAGAGATAGGGTACATGTTTAATGGGATCTCTTCACTTGGGAAGCCAACTGAAGCCGCAAGAGAAATAAAACGTTTACCTAAGTCAGCAAGAGAACCGCCGCGTGCTTGGTTAACTGGACCGTTTACTAGATGAGGGCCCATAGTAGACTGGTAGTTTAACGCATACATGGCTTCTTCTGAGTACTCGTAACTTTCAATACCTGCTGCATAATCGAATGCAGTCGGTTGATCTACTTGGTTAGGATCTAAAATATCAAGGTCTAAACCTAGAGATTCAGCAAGAGGTTCGCCTGACAATTCAAATTCTGTGTATGCAAGAAAGTTTGCAGCTGGAGAAAGCGTTTTATCAAGTACGTGTACATTTGCGGCGTGTGATACAAATGAAGCAGAAAGTAAAGCTGAAGAGATGGCAAAGCAAAGGGCAGACTTTTTCACAACAAATCCTTTTTATTTTTTATAATAGACTATGTCTTAATGAGAATAGTTCGTATTATCCATATAAAAATAGTTAATGCAAGTCTAATTGATAATAATTACCATTTACACTGATCTAGGGCAATGTGTTTTAAATTTACGCAGCAGCGCGATAAACTCAGCAGGGGAGCGGTCAAGATCATCCTCAGGAAAGTAAATATCATAACCTAGGGTATCGTGAAGGTAGTGCATTCGATTGATAAACATCGCTTGCAACCCTTGGTATTTATGCGTCACTTTTACGTTTGGATACAGCATATTGTCAGCATTGCCATACAGCGTGGAGTTGGGATCTGTGAGCATGATAAGCGCACGCTGTTCTAGTAACATGTGCGATAGAGTGGCTAATGAAGCGCTGTTAATAAGGTGTTCTCGTTGGTTGAGCCGAATACCGATGTAAGGTAAGTCTTTTAGTTCTAAGCCATCATTTATTTTTGGTATATCAATCCGTTGTATGTCTTGCCAGAGAATAGTAAAGCCGCCTCGAGAAGTGAAATAATGGATCCCCTCGTTAGTTAATGAGAAGCGATAATCCACGTCATTAATTTTGACGATGCCGACAATTAATAGCACTATACCTATAATCAACGAGCCAGCGAATAGCGGAAAGTAGATGCTGTTATTGTTCGAGCTTGAAAGTAGGGCTATAACGCTGCTAAAGATAAATAAGCTGGCAACGATGGTAAACGTCACGCCATTACGTTTTGCGATTGGTCGTATTAGCATGCATACCTCTGCATCGGTTATCTATATTATCTATTCTATAGGTAATAATAGCTCAAATATAACGCCTTTTTCACCAGGTAAGTTTTCTGCGCTGATTTTAGCATGATGAAAATCGCTGATTAATTTAACAATATGTAACCCTAAACCGAGATGCGGGGTATCAGATTGCTTTCGATTCGAAACCATAGAGTCAAACAGTTGCGGGATATTATCACTGCTAAAGTGTGGACCTTGGTTTTCGATTTTTAATCGCAAATACTGACTTTGGTGACTGAGCTTAAAGCAAATAGGTGCCTCAACAGGCGCATAATCAACGGCATTACTAATCAGCTTGTCGAGTAATTGGACGATGAGCTCAGGCGCTAAATTGATAGTGTAATCATCCTGTTGGTCATATTCTAATTGAAACTGATGGCGGCTATAAATTTGTCGGTAAGCATCGGTTAGCTCTTCTAACATATCGTCAAACGGCACGACTTGCCACTGTGCATATTCAAAACTTTGTTCTAATTTGTTCGCTTCACTGAGGGCATTCAATGTTTGGCTTAGGCGGTTAGTACCTTGCATGGCACGAGTGAGGTATTTTGTTGCTTCTGGATCTAAGTTGGATAGCTCAAGATTTTCCAGCGATGTACGTATAACGGCCACGGGGGTTTTCAATTCATGGGACAGTTTATCTGCCAGTGAAGCAAGATAGTCAGTGTACTTACCTTGGTTGACTGTAAGTTGTTGCATTACACGAGATAAGTCACCTAGCTCATCGGGCAGTTTGCTGGCCTCTGGTACTGCCATTATCTTACCGTCACTATCAATTGCATCACGGTAGTTTTGTTTCATTTTCACAATGCGCCATGATAGTAGTGATGCAAAAGCAAACAATGCTAAGACGATGATTGCGATGATAGTAAAAAGTAATATCAATAACTGGTTTAACGCTTCGCTTGCTGACAGTAAGCTTTGTCGAGAATCTTGTACGGCAATAAAATAGAATGCTTGGCCATTAACGAGCATCGTTTTACTGTGTAGCTGCTTATTAATTGGGGAGTCTTGGTACCAAGTTGTTTGTCCTAGCTGTTGCGGTGATACCCAGCGACCTAAGCTTGTCGGTTCCCGCCAATAAGGTAATGAGTCGGAGGTAAACAACTTGTTGTAGATAGCATTGCTGAACCAAGATGGATCTACTTGATCGCTATTAATATCACTTTCACTATCTGAGTCATTTGTCATTTGATCTGCATGTAGTTGCCCAACCAACCAATACTGGCTATTGAGTAAATACAAACTCAGGCCGGGTTGTTGGTAGTTAGCGAGCTGCTGGTTTAAATCCAATTCTTCACGTACTAAACTGCGCTCGTAAGTCATGGTCGGTTTAGATTTAAAGTGTTGATTTATTTGTTGGTCATTAAGAATGAGATCAAAGCCAATTGCATTACTGGCTAAATCAATGGGTAGTGCAATTTCTATTGTGTAATGACCATCGCGCCATATCCATGAGCCCGCATCTCGGCTAGTTGTCATTGTTTGGCTAGTATTGTCCATTTCGACACGACCAGAGCCTTGTGGGTTAATTTGCCAATGTGAAACAAGTCCGGTTTTATTGATACTGCGGATATTAAGCTGATCTGTAGGTCGTCGTGGTTGCGTTGGATTATAATAATGCGGTGTGAGTGCAGAGGTCTGAATAAAGATATAGAGTAATTTATCATTTGCAGCTAACTTAAATTTAACCGTGGTAGTTGGCTTTGTTTCTGCGGATAACTCGGCCACGTAATCATAGGTATTAAGCTGAAACCAAGGGGTGGTTATATTATCCCAATCACTTTCTTCACCATCAAATCCGTCCAATAGCATTTTACTGTCCGTGAGGGCGGCGTAATAGTTACCTTGGTTGGTATTAAAATTGGCATGTTGGGATTGATTTAGTTGGCGTTGAAGTTGCTGTGTTGCCGCTGTCATTTGCACGTCGAGTAACTGACTGTGACTTTGGCGTAAACTTGTTTCTAAAATACTGACACTCTGACAACCAGCCCAAGGCAGTAATAACATTAAGCTGGCGACAAAGAGTAATTGCGTTTTTAAGTTAAAATGAAATCTCACTCAATAACCCAGCGATAACCCATGCCATAAGCAGTTTTGATGGCATTGAATTCGGCATCGATATAGCTAAACTTTTTGCGGATACGCTTGATGTGGGTGGTTATGGTGTTGTTATCTAACACTACGTGTGCGGCATCCATGAGTTGGTCTCTATTTTTAACCTGACCAGGGTATTTAGCAAGGGTATGCACAATCCAAAATTCGGTTAAGGTGAGCATAACAGTCTGATCCTGCCAGTATGTTTCAATACGCTCAACATTGATCCGTAATGAACCTCGGTTAAGCACTTGCTCGTCGCTAGAGAGTGGTTTTTTTAATGCTTGAATACGACGGAACAACGCTGCAACCCGGGCTAAAACTTGATGAATACTCACGTCTTTGGTTAAGTAATCATCTGCGCCAAGCCGTAACGCCGAAATTTCGTCAAGTTCACTGTTTCTCGCGGTTAAAAATATAATCGGTAGGGTTTCTGAAAGTTGGCGTAATGTACGACATAGTTCAAAACCACCCTCATATTCATCTTGTAAACCGACATCAATGATCGCCATATCAGGCAATACTAAAGCAAAAGCGGTGAGTGCATCTAGGCGATTATGAAAGATTGAAACCCGATAGCCGATCCGTTGTAATGCATCCCGATAATTCTCTGCGATATTTACTTCATCTTCAACGAGGGCAATATGTAATTGTTGTTTAATCATTCGGGCTGACTCATAAATCAAGAATGGGGAAGTGTGACTTGTAGGCTATGGTAGCAAGGATAAAAATATTAATACAGCGAAGGCGAGATTTATAGCGGGATAGGCTAATTCAACACAATAATAATTAACGTTTTGTGTTGAATTAGCTAAAGTATATCAAAAAATAGAGCGTTATCGAAGATGATAGAGAGTTAAGCTACATCAGCCTGTCTTATCCAGCGTAAATGGTTATTGCGTTTTCTTTCTACTACACCGAATGATAAGAATTCTTCAAAGGCACGTTCTATGTCTTCAACACTGAGTTTTAATATTTCAGCAATGTGCTTTTTAGAGCATCTTAAGTCTTGCTCTTGTGCTGCTTTTAAGACCGCGAGAGAACTTACTGACATTTGTTTTTCTATCAGCAGGGGCTGGTCTTCAATTTGTGCTGGAGCTTCAATTTCAATATAGTTTTGCGTTGCTAACAAGTGTAAACGCTCCGCTTTATCGGCTTTTTCTTGATTTTTCTTACGGACGATTGAATGACGGAAACGAAGTTCTTCACCAATTAAACCCACAAAGAATGCAGCAAAAATATCCAGTAAAACAGATAAGAAGATCACTAACCAAGATTGCGCATTTTCGGTCGTGGTATTAAGGATTTTAGCAAGACTTGCAATCAAACTAATAACCGAGCCATTTTCAGCGACAGGCACACTATCACGATCAATTCTAAGCTGTGTTTGTTTTTCACGTAGTACTTGGTTTTCTTTCTGGATGCGCGTTACCCCAAGCGAAATCATTTTTAATTCGAGGTATTTATCTGCAGCTTTATTATTTAGCGCAATCTCAGCATCGATAGCGAGAATTTGCTGATTTACAGCATTTACTTTACTCTCACGCTTATCAACATATTGTTGGGCGACATTTGTTGCGCTGTTGATACCACCGATACTACCGCCAATTGAAATAATGGCGAGAATACAATAGAACCCAAGGGCAATGATTGCGGCGTGAAATGCTTTACGGGCAATTCGTTCACCAAATTCATACCAAGCAAAGAATTTACCTAATTCGAAGATAACCGCTAAACTACCAAATAAAATTTGCATGAGCAGTTTATCGTGGATAGATAAAAACAGTAGTAGCGAAAATATTACCGATGCAGCAATGGCTGCGCCAGTAAAAGCGTACAAGCTACACATTGCAAGGGTGCCTTTAGGACGGCGAGTATATGTTAATGAAGAATCATGCATGTAAATATATCTTTAAGGCAGAAAAGTGATTAATTTGCAAGCATGTTAACACGGTAAATTAGTAACATATATCTACTTTCTAGTATTTTTATAAATGTGCATAATTCATACATTGTAGAATAAAGTTTGGTTAAAACTGCCAGAATAACCCCAGACTACCGACGATATATTCTTCATGTGCGTCTTCTTCGAAGTCAGGGCTCATCGCCACGACACTGAATTTAATGCCCACATTATGATAGTAAGCGAGCAAACCTGCAGCAAGCGTGCCTTGTAAGTTGTTTAACGTTACCTCAGGTACGATATCAGGTGTATCACCTTCGATAGTTATATCATTAAAACGATAGCGTACTTCTGCTGTCGCATAAACCATTATGCCGGAGCTATTTGGTGCTAACAACATGCCTTGTAAGCGGTGAGGGTGCAGACTGAGGTTGTTATAGTTAGCGCCTAAGTCAACGCCCCAGCGTACAGTACTACCAAACGCTGCTTCACTTTGATAATTACCCACTGCAAGACGTTGATAAACTGACAAATCCGATTCACCAATAAGCATGAGGGGACGACCAACCAGTTGATCTGCCTCGGCAGTGACTTGGTAAACAAGCTCATCTTCAACTTGATTGTCCCAGCCCTGTGGTGTTGTGGCATCGATTAATTCATGAATATATTTCTGAGTATCACCGGCTCTTGATTGCTCACCAACCGCACCGAATAACAACGACAAGCGATAAGAACTCACTGTGCTATAACCTAATACGCTGGCTTCGCCAAATAACAAACCAGCGTAGGGGCGTTCGTTAGGTTGGGGCGTTGTTTGTGATATATCACTGGGGGTCCACATTTGCTGACCGAACTGATAATTCACAGCATATTTAAGGGCATTCGGATCAAAAGCCGTTAATGCTTGCCAAAATTGGTTATTGAAAGCCGGCTCTTCTGAGGTGTAATTAATAAACACAGCATTGGTATAATTGCCATCTTCATTCGAGATCACGTCATTATGCATGCCAAACAACCAGCCGCTGGCAAAGCTCTGACTAAGAGGGCTTAAAGTTAATAATATAATGCTGCATAATTTAAAACGCATGAATTTTCCTTGTGTCATTATTCCGTCGTTATTTGTCTTGTGTATTAACAAATAACGTTAAGCATAAATTATACCAACAAATTATGTTAAAGCTCTATTTAATGCTTAAGTTTGTTTTCAATTCATGATTAATAGCTACGCAGTATTAGTGTTGCGATATAGCTAAGCATGGTTTTAGCTAAAAAAATTGCTTCGTACCAGTATACAAAGACATACTGAGAGCTAATCACTATTTGTATAAATGAGACAACAAGGATCGTTGTTTATTACTTCGCCCTAGTTACTGGTTACTTTGATGGGGAATGGAATTGAAATCACTAATAAAACGCTGTGGGTTAATTACCTTAGGCTTTATAACATCGAGCGTTATCACAAGTGTTAACGCTGAAATAAAAGTAAAGGGAAGTGCAAGCTTGGAGCAACGCATATTCCTAGACCGACCCGAACAGCCGGTGAATCCAGTGGATAGTAGTTACCCCTATCCGGTATATCACCAAGTATCCATAGCATTATCTCCGCATGTCGAGGCCACTTCAGAACGAAATAACATGGTATATACAGTGCATCCATTTATTCGTATTGATGAACGTGATGATGAGCGTACGCATATTGATTTGAGAGAATTTAAAGCGGCAGTAGTGACTAAAAAATGGCAAGCGTCTATCGGTTTCGATCAAGTTCACTGGGGAGTAATGGAGAATCACCATTTAGTCGATATTGTTAATCAAACAGATTATAACGAATCACCTAACGGAGAAGATAAACTGGGCCAACCCATGTTTAGGTTAGGTATTAATTTAAATGGTGCGCTACTTGAAGCGATGTTATTGATTGGCTATCGTGAGGCTGCTATGCCCACATCTGGCGCTCGTTTCAGTTTTGATAATGATTATAGCTATGAATATGAAGGTTGGGGAGAAGAGTACCATCCAGATGTTGCACTACGTTATAGTAAAAGTATCAAAAATATTGATGTTGGTGTGAGTTATTTTGGCGGACATACTCGTACGCCTGAATTGCTTAGCCAATCTGTTGGTGAGCCAGTTTGGTATGTCAATTTAGTTGATCAAATATCGGCAGACATTAATGCAGATTTGGGACGAATCGAATTAAAAGCAGAAGTGCTTTATAAGATAATTGACGATAAATCAACGCGCGCTATGGTGTTAGGCTCTGAGTTTAAGCTAATGCAAAATCAAAATGTCGGCGTTAATTTATTAGCTGAATATAGCTGGGATCAACATGGCGAAGAAGCATTTGATAATAGTTTTCAAAATGACATATTTGCGGGTGTCAGAGTCACTTTGAGTGGTATAAATGATAGCGAAATACTTATCGGTCATAACTATGATTTTGATTTTGGCTCTCAGCATGGTTTTGTTCAAGCAAAGGTAAATGTTACCAAAGCACTTTCTGTAGGGCTAGAAGGTTGGTGGTTTAATATTAGCGGTGACGATTATGCAAATAAAACCTTTAATGATGACAATATGATCCAGCTTAGCGGTTATTATAATTTTTAATGGTGTTGCACTCTTTATCTTTGCTTTAGAGACACTGTTAATCAAACATTTTTTCAGTTATTCTGATGACTAAGAGATTAGTTAATCGTATAAAAGGATTTTAGATGTTTAAGATAAATCAGTATTTTGATGGGCAAGTTGCTTCGATTGGTTTTAAAGAAGCGGATAAAGAAGCAAGTGTTGGTGTGATGGCTGTTGGCGAATATGAATTCGGTACGGCATTAGCAGAAGTGATGATAGTGATCACTGGTGCGTTAACAGTATTGTTGCCTGGACAATCTGACTGGCAGACATTCAATGCTGGCGAGCAATTTAATGTGCCCGGCGACAGTAAGTTTCAAGTTAAAGTCGTGCAAGAAACGGCGTATCTTTGCCAATATGGTTAATCACGTCGATTAATGAACTAGTATAGAAAAGGGCAAGTAAACGTGAAGTTTACTCGCCCTTTTTAGTCTCACCAGTTAACTATTAATTCATCGTTACTAGATTACTTTTTTGGTTTAGCATTAAACGCTGCAAGCTGTTCTTCAGTTGCTGGTAGCTGATGGTTTGCTTTCCATTCCGCATAAGTCATACCGTAGATACGTTCTCTTGCTTGATCGTCAGAGACATCCAACTCCAGCTCATCAGCTGCAGATTTATACCATTTACCTAAGCAATTACGGCAAAAATCAGCAAGGATCATTAAATCAATATTTTGAACTTGTTTGTTATCGTCTAAATGCGCTAATAAACGTTGTAATACTTTAGCGTCCAGTTGATCTTGTTGAGCTTGGGTTAATTCAGATTTACTCATTACGATTCCCTTGTTATTTGGCTGGCTTAATTAGACCAACAATATGGCAACTAAATACAACAACTGCAACAGCTAAGTAAATTGCTGAGGTTACAATTAACCATTGTGGCATTGTGTATGACAAGAACTGCCAGCTAATTTCATCACAAAATCCAGTTGGGTTAAACAACCACGGAGCCCATTCATGTAATGGTGCCCAGCTTGGGAAATTAGGGAAGAAGTCACATGTCGAAAACGGTGATGGATTAAGCTGAATATCCACGTGTTCCATGGAAATGCTTAAACTGTAGATTGCACTGACAAACCATAATGCAAAACCACTGAAACGTATAAATGGATTAGCAGGCGCAATAGCACCAACTAAACCTGCCAAAATAATACCCATCATGGCTACGCGTTCATAAACACATAATACGCAAGGACTGAGTTCCATAACATACTGGAAGAAAAGCGCTGATGCCTCTAATCCCATGCCAGTAAGCGCGAGTAAAACCCAAGGCAGGCGTTGTTTCGGAAGGTTAGAAATAAACTGGTACATATATTATCTCAAGTGAATTTAATGATTGCTTGCTGTTATATCATATTGTTAGTTTTGATATTGTCGCACGAGTGTAAAGCTATGTAAGAATAAAACTTATGTCAGAATTAAGCTATATCAAGCATAAAAAAACGCCGCATATAGCGACGTTTTTTAACTAAATTATTAACTATCTTATTAAGTCTAGTTAGTGAACTACAGATTTAACAACTTCTGCAGCACTATCGACGTGCGCACTAATTAAACCCATATCCAGCATCATCGTTGTCGCAGGCTCCAAGAAGTACATCAGTGAACCAAGACCAACTAAAGTCATCACAATCGTATACGGTAATGCCATGATAACCATACGGCCATATGATAAGCGTAACAGTGGCGCGACTGCTGATGTTAATAAGAATAGGAATGCCGCTTGTCCGTTTGGTGTTGCAACAGAAGGTAAGTTAGTACCTGTGTTAATTGCTACAGCAAGTAAGTCGAACTGATCTCGTGTGATAGTGCCATTGCCCAATGCCGCTTTTACTTCGGTAATATAAACTGTGCCAACGAATACATTGTCACTGACCATCGATAAGATACCATTTGCTAAGTAAAATAGCGGTAACTGCTGATGTGGGTCTGCAGCAAGTACTGCATTAATCAGTGGAATGAATAATTGTTGATCAATGATCACCGCAACAATAGTGAAGAATACCGCAAGTAATGCAGTGAAAGGTAGCGCTTCTTCAAATGCTTTACCTAACGCATGTTCTTCAGTAATACCGTTAAATGCCGTTGCCAGAATGATCACAGATAAACCGATTAGACCAACAGCAGCTAAGTGCATCGCTAGACCAATGATTAACCAAACACCAATTGCTGCTTGCGTATAAAGCTTTACACGTTCACGTTGGCTGCGGTTTGCATCTTCATGCTTATCAAAATCAACTAGAATGGTACGTACAGCAGGTGGTAACTCAGCACCGTAACCAAATACTTTAAATTTCTCAACAAGGAAACAGGTAAGCAGACCAAAGAAAAATACCGGTACTGTAATTGGCGACATGCGTAATGCAAACTCAACAAATTGCCAACCTGCTTGTTCTGCAATGATTAAATTTTGTGGTTCACCGACCATAGTACATACGCCACCTAACGCAGTACCTACACCTGCATGCATCATAAGGCTACGTAAGAACGCACGGTAATCATCAAGATCTTGACGCTTCAATTCACTAACCGTCGCATCATCAGTATGATCATGGTCATGTTTAAAGTCACGACCCGAGGCTACTTTGTGGTAGATACTATAGAAACCAATCGCAACACTAATTACTACGGCAATCACCGTGAGCGCGTCTAAGAATGCTGATAGGAATGCAGATACTACAGAGAAAGACAAAGCCAGCAATGCTTTAGATTTAATGTTAATCAACAATTTCGTGAAAACATAAAGCAATAATGACTTCATGAAGTAGATACCGGCAACCATGAATATTAATAGTAATAATACTTCGATATTACTGACTAGCTCATGCTGTACTTGATCTGCGGACGTCATACCAATCGCAACGGCTTCAATTGCAAGTAAACCACCAGGTTGAAGAGGGTAGCATTTAAGCGCCATTGCTAAAGTGAAAATAAACTCGGTAACTAATAACCAACCCGCAATAAATGGGTCAATGGCAAAGATAATCGGGTTTATAATAAGAAAGGCAATGATTGCAATTTTGTACCACTGAGGTGAGTTACCTAAGAAGTTTAGCTTTGCAGCCGTGGTAAGACTAATGTCCATTAGAGGTGTCCAATATTTGGTTTAAAGAATGATAAAACTGCGACATTCTAAGCATTTTTTGTGACGTACGCCATCATTTTTATTGATACAGATTATTGTTATTGCGAATAAAGATATTTTAATATTTAAGTCGGAGAATAATTATTCTAATGATAGGATCTAATTTAAATCTGGTCGGACGAGCCTGTGAATGCTAACATTCAAAAAGATACAACCTGTTATATTTCCAAATGAGAAGTTAAATGGATATTGCTAATAGTAAAACAACAAGTAAAAAGCGTCAGAATGACGGTATTATTAAAGCTAAAAGCCCAGCTGGCTTTGCTGAAGAATACCTCATCGAATCAATTTGGAAAAACCGTTTTCCTCCAGGTTCAATTCTTCCTGCAGAAAGAGAACTTTCTGAGCTTATTGGTGTTACCCGAACGACGCTACGTGAAGTACTCCAACGTTTAGCACGTGATGGTTGGCTCACTATTCGTCACGGAAAGCCGACTCAAGTGAATAATTTTTGGGAAACATCGAGTCTTTCAATTCTCGAAGATTTAGTTCGATTAGATCCTGAACGTTTACCAGAGCTGATTAGTGACCTATTATCAGCCCGCACAAATATTAGTGTTATTTTTATTCGTGCTGCGATCAAACGTGACCCTGAACGTGTCGTCGAGATTCTTAATGAAGCAGAACTGCTTGCAGATGATAAGGATGCGTATACTGCATATGATTATAGTATGCTACATAAATTAGCCTTTTTATCGGGTAATTTAGTATATGCGTTGATCTTGAATGGCTTTGATAATATGTACCGTATTCTAGGTAAAATATATTTTGATTATCCTGAAGCCCGTGCACTGGCTAAAAATTTCTATAGCGAACTGAAAGAGATCGCGCAGAATAATCAAGCTGATGAAAGTTTAAATGTTATTCGTAATTACGGTATGAATTCAGGCCTACTTTGGCAGCAATACCGTGATGAAACATGGGATGATATTTGCGTCGCTTTTGAACAACGCATTAAATAATATTTACGCAATTATTTTATATAAAAAAACCAGTCATTGACTGGTTTTTCTCGTTAAGCCGTAGGCGTTATGCTCTGACAGAGCAATTCAATATTACCGTTTGCTTGGACTTGCTCTAACTTAACATCAAAGCCCCATAAGCGATGTAGATGTTTCATTACTTCTTGCGCTGATTTACTCTCCAGCGGTATATCTTGATGCGGCACATAACGTAGTGTTAAAGAACGGTCACCCTTCCTATCAACATTAAACACCTGAATGTTAGGTTCATTGTTACTTAAATTATATTGGGCGGATAACTTATCACGCAATTGTTGATAGCCTTCTTCATTATGAATTGCTGATACTTCAATATATTTACTACTGTCATTATCTTCGATCGAAAACAAGTGCATATCACGCATTACTTTTGGTGATAAATATTGGCTAATAAAACTCTCATCTTTAAAGTTTTGCATGGCAAAATGCAATGTGTCTAACCAGTCACTACCGGCAATATCAGGGAACCAGGCTTTATCTTCTGCTGTCGGGTGTTCACAGATGCGGCGAATATCGATAAACATCGCAAACCCAAGTGCATATGGATTCATTCCTGAGTAGTAAGGGCTGTTATACGCCGGCTGTGCAATAACATTGGTATGATTATGCAATATCTCTAACATAAATTTATCGGATACTAAGCCTTCGTCATACAGGTGGTTAGTAATGGTATAATGCCAAAATGTTGCCCAGCCTTCATTCATTACTTGAGTTTGTTTTTGTGGATAAAAATATTGACTTATCTTGCGGACGATTCGGATGATTTCACGCTGCCAAGACTGCAATAACGGTGCGTTTTTCTCTACGAAATACAATATGTTTTCTTGTGGTTCTACTGGAAAGTTAGGTTCAACAGGTTCTACTTTTTCATTATTTCGGGGTAGGGTGCGCCACAGTTCATTTACTTGAGTTTGTAAATAATCAGTACGTTCTTGTTGTCGACGTTTTTCTTCACTTAATGATGGCTCACTTGGACGTTTATAACGGTCGACACCATAACTCATTAACGCATGGCATGAATCGACAATATTTTCGACTGCATCAATCCCGTACTTTTGTTCACATTCTGCGATATAGTTCTTGGAGAATAACAAGTAATCTATGATTGATTCTGCGTCTGTCCATGACTTGAAGAGATAATTGCCTTTAAAAAAAGAATTATGGCCATAACACGCATGCGCGACCACTAACGCTTGCATCGGTATGGTGTTTTCTTCCATTAAGTAGGCGATACAAGGACTGGAATTAATGACAATTTCATACGCCAGTCCCATTTGACCTCGTTTGTAGCTTTGCTCGGTTTGAATGAACTTCTTACCAAAGCTCCAGTGGTTATAGCCAATCGGCATCCCTACTGAAGAGTAAGCATCCATCATTTGCTCTGCGGTGATCACTTCTATTTGATTGGGGTAAGTATCAAGTCGGTAGTGTTCGGCAATACGTTTTATTTCGACATGATATTCTTCAAGTAATGGGAAGTTCCAATCAGGACCATCGCTGAGTTGCTTTACTTCATCTTTTAACATATAGATTCCCCTAAGCGGCCTGTTTCTTGAATAGTTCACGGAATACAGGATAAATATCTTCGAGCTGACGAATGTGTTGTAAGGCGAATTGAGAGTACTCTTCTGCTACTTTTTCATATTCACGCCATAATGTTTGATGCGCTCGATTGGTTATTTCTATATAGCTGAAATAGCGTACTTTCGGCATGATTTTATCCACTAAAATCTTGCGGCATAGCGGTGAGTCGTCAGCCCAATTATCACCATCAGAAGCTTGCGCTGCATAGATGTTCCATTCACTTGCTGGGAACTTATCTGTGACAATTTTATCCATGAGCTTTAAAGCTGACGATACGATCGTACCACCTGTCTCTTGTGAATAAAAAAACTCATGCTCATCAACTTCTTTTGCTTGTGTATGGTGACGTATGTAAACCACTTCAATTTTTTTATAAGTACGGGTTAAGAACAAATAGAGTAAAATGTAGAAGCGTTTCGCCATGTCTTTAGTTGGTTGATCCATTGAACCGGATACATCCATCAGACAAAACATCACCGCTTGGCTATTGGGCACTGCGTATTGCTCAAAATTGTTATAGCGTAAATCAAAGGTATCGATGAACGGCACTTTACTAATTCGTTCTTTTAATTCAGCTATTTCTTTTTTAAGTTCGTCGACAAATTGGCCTTCAATTTCGCCGCGTTGTGTTAACTCGTCAACTTGCAGTTGTAATGCTTTTACTTTGCGTTTTTTACCGCCAGATAATGCAGTACGTCTAGCGAGTGAATTTTGTAATGATTTAACAATCGCGATGTTACCTGGGTTACCGTTTGAGGTATAACCTGCGCGATGGGTTTTCATTTCAACAATACTGTTGAATTGGTTTTCTTGTAAATTGGGTAACTCTAAATCTTCAAATAACAGATCAAGATACTCGTCTTTGGATATTTGAAAATTAAATTCATCATTACCTTCACCGCTGTCACTGGCTTCTCCACCACCTGCGCCTGAACCACCTCCGGCTGGTGGGCGATTGATTTTATCGCCGGTAATAAATTGGTCGTTACCTGGGTGAACAATCGTGCGTTCACCGCCTTTACCTTGATGAAACATAGGTTCTGAGATGTCACGAGTTGGAATACTGACACTTTCTCCAGATGTAATATCCTGGATACTGCGATTGTTTACAGCATCAGATACCGCCTTTTTTATTTGTGAGTTATAACGACGCATAAAGCGTTGTCGATTAACGGTGCTTTTATTCTTACCGTTTAATCTGCGATCAATAAAATGTGCCATCTCATACCCCCTAACAAAATCTATTATGATGATTTACGTACACGTAAATACCATTCTGACAACAGTCTAACTTGTTTCTTGGTATAGCCTTTCTCCATCATACGGGCTACAAAGTTGTCATGTTTTTGCTGTTCATCGGTGGATGTTTTACCGTTAAATGAGATAACGGGTAACAACTCTTCAGTGTTGGAGAACATTTTCTTCTCGATAACCGTACGGAGTTTTTCGTAGCTGACCCAAGCTGGGTTTTTACCACTGTTATTGGCTCTGGCACGCAATACGAAATTGACGATTTCATTACGGAAATCTTTCGGATTACTGATACCCGCTGGTTTTTCAATTTTTTCCAAGTCGTTATTTAATGCTTCCCTATCAAATAATTGACCTGTATCAGGATCGCGAAACTCTTGGTCTTGGATCCAGAAATCAGCATAAGTGACATAGCGGTCGAAGATGTTTTGACCGTACTCAGAGTAAGATTCTAAATACGCGGTTTGAATTTCTTTGCCGATAAATTCAACATATTTCGGGATCAAGTAACCTTTCAAGAACTCTAAATAACGGTCCGCAATATCTTGAGGGAATTGCTCACGTTCAATTTGCTGTTCGAGTACATAGAAAAGGTGCACCGGGTTGGCTGCCACTTCAACATGATCAAAGTTGAATACTTTGGATAAAATCTTATAAGCAAAACGGGTTGATAGCCCTGACATACCTTCATCGACACCCGCATAATCACGATACTCTTGATATGACTTGGCTTTCGGGTCGGTATCTTTTAAGGTTTCGCCATCATAAACGCGCATTTTTGAGTAGATAGATGAGTTTTCAGGGTCTTTAATACGAGATAGTACGGTGAACTGAGCAAGTGCATCGAGTGTACCTGGTGCACACTTAGCATTATGCAGCGCACTGTTTTCAAGTAATTTACGATAAATTGCTTGTTCTTCACTAATGCGTAAGCAGTAGGGTACTTTAACAATATAAACACGGTCTAAAAACGCTTCGTTGTTTTTATTGTTACGGAATGTTTGCCACTCAGATTCATTCGAGTGAGCAAGGATTATCCCTTCGAAAGGCAAGGCTGATAGACCTTCGGTACTGTTATAGTTACCTTCCTGTGTTGCGGTAAGTAGGGGATGGAGCACTTTAATCGGTGCTTTAAACATCTCTACAAATTCCATCACACCTTGGTTGGCTTTACAGAGTGCGCCAGAGTAACTGTATGCATCAGGATCATCTTGTGAGAAATGTTCTAATTGACGAATATCCACCTTACCCACGAGCGATGAAATATCTTGGTTATTTTCGTCCCCAGGTTCGGTTTTAGCAATGGCAATCTGATGGAGGATTGATGGACGGACTTTCTCCACTTTGAACTTAGTGATATCACCACCAAACTCTTTTAAGCGTTTCGCTGCCCAAGGTGACATTACGTGGCCAAGATAACGTGTTGGAATACCGAATTCACTGCGTAAAATATTGGCATCTTCATTGACGTCAAATAGACTAAATGGATGGTCGTTGACAGGTGAACCTTTAATGCGATAAATAGCTTCGTTTTGCATCAGGTCTTTGAGTTTTTCTGCTAAAGATGATTTACCACCCCCAACAGGCCCCAATAAATACAAAATTTGTTTCTTTTCTTCTAATCCTTGCGCTGAGTGTTTTAGGTAAGCCACGATTTGTTCAATGGCATCTTCCATGCCATAGAAATCTTTAAAAGCGGGATAGCGTGCAACAACGCGGTTTGAAAATAATCGGCTCAGGCGAGAATCAGTCGCGGTATCGACCATTTCTGGCTCACCGATTGCGTGTAGTAATCTTTCAGCTGCAGATGCATATACAGTTTTGTCGTCACGACATAAATCCAAAAACTCTTGGATCGTATATTCTTCTTCACGACTTTCTTCGTATCTTTGCTGATAATGTTCAAAAATACCCATAGGTAACCCCCAAAATGTAATTACTTGCATCTGCAGAAATTGGCATCTACAAGTCTGAAGTTTTTCTTACTTCTTTTCTAAATTTAGACTTTGATTTCAAAATTGCGCAATTAAATTGCGGTTTTATAAGCATTTTATTGTTCTTATAGCGTTACGTTATGCGTTATGTTTGAATTTATAGACGTCATTTATTAGTGAGTTAGATTTGGCTAGAGTTGTTTAGCGGGTCTTTATAGTGCAAGTTGTAGTTATGGCGATATATACATCAAGTATAGCCTACGAAAATATGATTAAATATTTTAGGATTGAGATTCAGGACGTACACAGCTTAATTGAAGTACTCAATTGATTGGCAGACTTACGCTAAATGCAGGTTAACGTAAGTCTGGATTGATGTGTGGCTATGCTGTTATGGATTCGTGAAGTAGTTTATTCAGCATGCGCATTGTTGCTTGAACCCCGGCAAATACTTGGTTCGAGCTGACGCCACGGGTGCGAAAGGTTTTGTTATCTTGTTCCCAAGTAATGAAACTTTCGGTAAGGGCACTGGTCTTGCCGCCTGGCGGAATACGTACTTGGTAATTTTCTAAATTAGGGAATTCAAAACCAACCTTTGGCATTATAGCTTGTATCGCCATGCTGAATGCATCAAAACCGCCGTTACCAGAACCGGCTGATTTATATATTTCATCACCAATACGAACACGGATACTGGCAGTCGAGTCTACGTTTAACCCCGATGTTATTGAGCAGTTGAGCAGTTCAATGTGCGAGTAATCTTTACTTTCTAATAGGTCAGCAATGATGAAAGGCAGGTCTTCAGGCGTGATAATGGCCTTTTGATCGCCGAGTGTGACAATGCGTTCGAGTAGTTTCGTTTTTTGCTCTGCAGTTAAATCAATATTTAAGTCTGCTAAGTTTTTCTCAAGCGATGCCTTGCCACTCATTTTACCGAGTGCATAAGTGCGTGTACGCTCGAATCGCTCAGGGCCTAATACCGTTTGATATAAGCCACCTTTATTATCACCATCAGCATGGATACCACTGGTTTGGGTAAACACGTCAGCGCCAATAATAGGGGCGTTTGCAGGGGTTATTTTACCTGAGAAATTTTCAATCATTTGGCTGATCTGATGGATACGCTGTTCGTTGATTGATGATTCTATGCCGAGTTTATCTTTTAATACTACCGCAACTTCTGCCAATGACGCATTACCAGCTCGTTCACCTAGGCAGTTAACCGTACAATGGATGGCGCTAATCCCAACTTTGGCTGCAGCTAATGCATTTGCTGTTGCTAAGCCATAATCATTGTGTGGGTGAAAATCAAATTGCAGTTGCGGGAAACGACTGATCATATCCGACAGACTGGTATGCACTTCATCTGGAGACATGACACCTAGCGTGTCTGGTAACATGTAGTGTTGAATCGGTAAATCGGATAGTTCAGTGATCATGTTATAAACATAGTCAGGATTATCGCTATAACCATTAGACCAATCTTCAAGATAGATGTTAACCGTTAAACCTTGCTCCATAGCATAATGGATGGTTTCTCTTACATCTGAAATATGTGCAGCAGGGGTTTTACGTAATTGTTCAGTACAGTGTTTCTCACTGCCTTTGGTTAATAGGTTAATGACTTTAGCACCACTGGATTTAATCCAGTCAACGCTTTTGGTATGGTCAACAAAGCCTAATATTTCAATACGTTCAGCAACTTGTTCTTGTTCCGCCCATTGCATTAATGAGGATACTGCGTTTTTTTCACCTAGCGATACACGTGCAGAAGCAACTTCAATGCGATCTACATTAAGAGATTGGAGTAGGGCTTTGGCAATACTGACTTTTTCTTCGGGAGTGAAGGAGACACCTTGGGTTTGCTCTCCATCGCGTAGAGTAGTATCCATTAACTGGATTCGAGGGCGCATGATTTCCATATTTGCTACCTGCTTCAAATTGTAGGGAAAGAGCGGATAGAATATAACTATCCACTTTATAACTATCCGCTTTAAGCCGTTACTTCAGTCGAGTCTACAATAGTGCTGTAGTGTCGCTATTGCAGAGTCGGATTGAATTATTAGCTCGCTTCAGTCCACAACCATGGGAACTGTTGCTTATTTTTTTCTTCGAACTCAGTAATTTTACCTTCATGCTTTAATGTCCATGAGATATCATCAGCACCTTCAATAAGGCTCTGTTTACGGAATTCGTCAACTTCGATAGTAATAACAATACCACCTGGCGTTGTTACTGTTTGCGCGGGTAGGTCAATAGTGAACTCAACACCTTCGTTTGCTTCTATTTCAGCCATTAATGCAGCTAATTCATCTTTGCTTACACGGATTGGTAAAATACCATTTTTGAAGCAGTTCGAATAAAAAATATCAGCGTAACTTGTAGATATTACGGTATTGAAACCAAAGTCTTCAATTGCCCATGGCGCATGTTCGCGTGATGAACCACAACCAAAGTTATCGCCTGCAACTAGGATCTTAGCACCCTTAAAAGCAGGTTTGTTTAATTCAAATGCCGGATTTTCATCTCCGTTATCTAGAAAACGCCAGTCATGAAATAAGTGAATACCGAAACCAGTACGTTCAACTTTTTTCAAAAACTGTTTTGGGATGATTTGATCTGTATCTACGTTACTACGATTCATCAATGCAGCAACACTAGTATGATTTTTATATGCTTTCATTTTAATTCCTTGATCACTAATGTGCTAAAGCTTACGCCCAGTTACGGATGTCAACAAAATGGCCTTCAATTGCTGCAGCGGCAGCCATTGCTGGAGATACGAGGTGAGTACGACCACCTTTACCTTGTCGACCTTCAAAGTTACGGTTTGACGTAGATGCACTACGTTGACCTTCACTAAGTTGATCGCCATTCATTGCTAAGCACATTGAACAACCTGGTTCACGCCATTCCCAACCGGCATCCATTAAGATCTTATCTAGACCTTCTTTTTCTGCTTGTTCTTTCACAAGGTAAGAACCCGGTACAGCAATAGCTTGTACTGCAGCACTTACTTTTTTGCCTTTAGTCATTTCAGCAATCGCACGGAAGTCTTCAATACGACCGTTGGTGCAAGAACCAACAAATACTAAATCAATTTTAATATCCGTGATTGGTGCGCCAGCAGTAATGCCCATGTAAGACAATGCGCCTTTACATGCAGACGATTTAATGACGTCATCAAAATCAGTTGGAGACGGAATGTTTGCAGTCACAGGTGAAACTTGTTCTGGCGATGTGCCCCAAGTTACTTGTGGTGCAATATCTTCGGCTTTAAGCTCAACAATAGTGTCAAATTCAGCGCCATCATCCGTTGGTAACGATTTCCAGTATGCTAGTGCAGCAGCCCAGTGATCGCCTTTAGGTGCAAATTCTTTGCCTTCAATGTAATCGAAAGTCGTTTGATCTGGTGCGATTAGACCCGCACGAGCACCACCTTCGATTGCCATGTTACAAAGGGTCATACGACCTTCCATTGTTAAGTCGCGAATTGCTGAACCCGCGAATTCAATAACATGACCAGTACCGCCAGCAGTCCCGATTTTACCGATAACAGCAAGCGCGATATCTTTAGCTGTAGAGAACTTAGATAGTTGACCTTCGACGCTTACTAGCATCGTTTTAGATTTTTTCTGTTGTAACGTTTGAGTTGCCATTACATGCTCAACTTCAGACGTACCGATACCGAATGCTAACGCACCAAATGCACCGTGTGTTGCTGTGTGAGAATCACCACATACAGCAGTCATACCTGGGTGGATAAAACCATGTTCAGGTACCACAATATGAATAACACCGTTGTTAGCATTATCCATGTCATAAATTAGTAGGTCGTGTTCTTCACAGTTATCCGCCATTGTTTGGATCTGTTTTGCGGCAATTGGATCTTTAATTGGCAGGTGGCGGTCAACCGTTGGTACGCAGTGATCCATCGTTGCTAGGATACTATGTTTGTTACGTACTGGACGTTGTTGAATCTTTAAACCTTCAAACGCTTGAGGACTTGTTACTTCATGCATCAAATGACGATCGATATAAAGTATTGGAGTTCCATTCTCTGGTTCATGAACTAAGTGAGAATCCCAAATCTTTTCATACATTGTTTTTTTCATTGCTTTGCTTCCCTTCTCATCAAGCGAGATATTAATATTTCTTATCCCTCGATACTATGACAATAGTGTGACCTTCTTCAAGAACATAATTTCATAAAAAGTTGTAATTATAATTGTCCAGTTGTCTATAGTTTCAATAAATAGTATTTAATTGGTTTTAAATATCGCAAATATGTTAAAAAGCAGTTTGAGATGTTACTGCTTTTGCTTTTTTTGGGGTTATTTATTTTTTACAATATGTTAGTTTTTTTTGCTTTACTGCTTATCAATGTTGTAAATAAAGTAATTTCAGCCATTTTAAGGTCTTGATGGTAGAAATATCCATATAACCTATGCTTAGGTTAAGTAATAGCCATGCATTATTTCAATTGGTTAACATATTAAAGGGGTAAGGGAATGAATTCTTTAAAAGTATCTGATTATATGCAGTTACGGCCAGTTAAGTTAACTGTAGATATGCCTGTTGCGACAGCTGTCGATAAGCTGTTAAAATCGGCTCATATTGGTGCTCCTGTGGTGGATGATAATGATGCGCTTGTGGGATGGGTTTCCGAACAAGATTGCTTAGCAACGTTATTGGAATCGAGTTATTACTGCGAAGAGGTCGCGATTGTCGGTGACTTGATGAGATCTGATGTGCTTACAGCTAGGTCTGAAGACAGTATTATTGAATTAGCACAGAAAATGGTATCAGCAAAACCTAAGAGCTACCCTGTGATTGACGAGCATGGCGTGGTAGTTGGGATTATTTCACGTCGTGATGTACTCAAAGCAATGGATAAACAGCAGCAATCTTGCTACGAAAAATGCCGTTAATATTGAGTTAAGTTTAATTTAGGAACTGTTAGTTTGGTTACTTTTAGTTAATTTTAATTTAGCAGTAAGATAGCGGCGAATTTATTTCTAAAGAGAATAATTAAGTCGCCGCTAAAGTTATTGCCAATAATAACGGTTATTTATGCAACCGCAGTATCACTGTTTTTGTTCTCGTGAAAACGTTTTTCACCGATATATGCGTAACCTAAACAAATGATAGAAGCGAAGCAAGAGCAGACTAATACCATAAAGCCGCCATCCCAACCGAAATGGTCAACGGTATAACCCAGTACTGCATTTGCAGCTACAGCGCCGCCGAGATAACCAAATAGACCTGTTAAGCCAGCCGCTGTACCAGCCGCTTTCTTAGGCGCAAGCTCAAGAGCATATAAGCCAATTAACATCACTGGTCCGTAAATCAGGAAGCCAATAGCAATTAGTGCTGCCATATCGATCATTGGGTTGCCTGCAGGATTAAACCAATAAACCAGTACGGCAATAGTCACTAGGGCCATGAATAATATACCCGCTGGTGCACGACGACCTTTGAATAATTTATCTGAGATCCAACCACAAAGTAGGGTGCCTGGAATACCTGCCCATTCATATAAGAAATAAGCCCAAGAAGAACCGTCTACGGTGAAACCTTTAGCTTCTTTTAGATACACAGGGGCCCAATCTAAAACGCCGTAACGGATCATATACACAAAGGCATTAGCAATTGCGATCGACCACAGCAGTTTGTTATTGAGCACGTATTTGAAGAAGATTTCTTTTGCGGTCATTTCTTGTTCATGATCTTTACTGTAGTCATCTGGGTAATCATCTTTATATTCTTCGATTGGTGGTAACCCACAAGATTGTGGCGTATCACGCACCGTGAACCAGACAAATACGGCGACGATTACAGCAAAGAAAGCAGGAACATAAAATGCAGCACGCCAATCATCGTTAAACGCCCATAATCCAAGCAAGAACATCGGGCCGATTAGCCCGCCGCCCACATTATGTGCGACATTCCAAACCGAGACTAATTCGCCACGTTCCTTTTTAGACCACCAGTGCACCATGGTTCTACCGCAGGCAGGCCAACCCATGCCCTGAAACCAACCATTTAAAAATAATAAAACGAACATGGCGGTGATACTGCTGGTTGCCCAAGGCATGTAGCCAAAAGTAAACATCACAGCAGCGGACATTAATAACCCTGCGGTTAAAAAATAGCGTGGATTAGAGCGATCGGAGACACTGCCCATTAGGAACTTAGATAGACCGTACGAAATAGAGACAGCCGATAATGCGACACCAAGATCGCCACGGCTAAAACCTTGTTCAATCAAGTATGGCATTGCCAAACTGAAATTTTTACGAACTAAATAATAGCCTGCATAGCCAAAGAAAATACCAAAGAATAACTGCCAGCGTAAGAATTTATAGGTGGAGTCAACTTGATCTGCGGGTAAACGAGCAATATGCTCTTTCGGTTTGAAAATACCAAACATTTATAACCTCGAGTTTCAACGTGTTGATGGTTTTTAATAACCATTTTATAGGGTGTGATGTTCGTTCGAGCGAAATCGAATGGATTCTATTTTCTTTTGACTGTTTTTGATGTGACTGAGATCGAATAAACATGTGTTTAAAATCAGCGGGATAGCCTGGGTGTATAAACATATTTAAATAACCTAGTGATTTACGCGTTTGTAAATTAATCGTGACAGCTTGTTAAGTCAGGTTTTAACTACTCATTTAGTGGTGCGATGGCTCTATCTCGGTGTTTCATATGTATAAAGTGTAAATAATTTGTGCCGTTTATGATTAGATTTATATTTTATTGATGCCGTGTCTATAGGCTAAAAAGTATCCCATAACAACGACTAAAGGTGATTATAGGGTAGGAGCAAGAAGGCATTTCATTTGAAATCCAATAATCATTTGAAATTCGATAGATACTGGCATAGTATTTCGCTTTTAACCTAAGTTAATGGGCGTTTTCTAACTATTATGCAGAGTATCTTAAAATCCCTGACGGCTGAGCTATCTAACTGTATGCATTCCGATCGTTTTCGTTTTAAACGTCGCTTGCAAGCAGCACAAAAATTACCTTCTGAAAAGCAAGAGAAAACCGTTGAGAAACTGCAACAAGACATTGCAGCATCGGTAAGCCTGCGTCAGTCGCGTATTGATAACTTACCTGTAGTCTCTTATCCAGAATCTCTGCCGATTAGTCAGAAACGTAACGATATCGCCGAAGCCATTTTAAATAATCAAGTGGTAATTATTGCCGGTGAAACAGGGTCGGGTAAAACCACTCAGATCCCTAAGATATGCCTCGACCTCGGGTTAGGTATTGATGGCATGATAGGTCATACGCAGCCTCGACGACTGGCTGCGCGTACTGTTGCTAATCGTATTGCCGAAGAGCTCGATTCAGAGCTTGGCGAGCATGTTGGTTATAAGATCCGTTTTAACGATAACGTCAGTAAGAAAAGTTATATCAAGCTAATGACTGACGGTATTTTACTGGCTGAGATCCAACAAGATCGCTTCTTAAGTAAATATGACGTCATCATTATCGATGAAGCCCATGAACGTAGTTTAAATATTGATTTCATTCTTGGTTATTTAAAACAGTTACTTAATCGTCGACCAGATTTAAAAGTGATTATTACCTCTGCGACTATCGACCCAGAGCGTTTTTCTAAGCACTTTAATAACGCTCCTATGATTGAGGTGTCTGGCCGTACTTATCCTGTAGAAGTGCGTTATAACGCCTTAGCAGAGCAAGAAGATGGCCACGAACGCGATCAAATCCAAGGTATTGTTGAGGCAGTAGATGAACTGCAGAGCGAAGGCCTAGGTGATATTTTAGTCTTCCTTAACGGTGAACGTGAGATCCGTGATACTGCTGATGCGTTAAACAAATTAAAGTTACGTGACACAGAAGTATTACCGCTATATGCACGCTTGACGAATGCAGAGCAAAATCGAATTTTCCAAAGTCACGTTGGCCGTCGTGTGGTGTTAGCGACCAACGTGGCAGAAACATCATTAACTGTGCCGGGCATCAAGTATGTGATTGATCCAGGTACTGCCCGTATCAGCCGTTATAGCTACCGCACTAAAGTACAACGCTTGCCTATTGAAGCTGTATCACAGGCGAGTGCAAATCAGCGTATGGGTCGTTGTGGCCGTGTTAGTGCTGGTATTTGTATTCGCCTTTACAGTGAAGAAGATTTTAATAATCGTCCTGAGTTCACCAATCCAGAGATCCAGCGTACCAACCTTGCTTCCGTTATTTTGCAAATGCATGCTTTGGGGTTAGGGGATGTTGCTAATTTCCCATTCGTACAGCCACCAGATAGCCGTAATATTACCGATGGTCTGAAATTGCTGGAAGAGTTAGGCGCGATTGATATCAGCAATGCTGATCATAATAAGCGCCTGACACCGGTTGGTATCGCCTTGGCTAAGTTGCCGATTGATCCGCGACTTGCGCGTATGGTGATGGAGGCAAATACCAATGGTTGTTTAAATGAAGTAATGATTATTACCGCGGCTTTGTCGATTCAAGATCCACGTGAACGTCCTATGGAAAAACAACAAGCGGCCGATGAGCAACATCGTCGTTTTTATGATAAAGAATCCGATTTTATTACTTTCTTGAATCTTTGGAATTATGTCAAACAGCAGCAAGATGAACTCTCTTCATCGCAGTTCCGTCGTTTGTGTAAGAAAGATTACTTGGCTTATATGCGCGTGCGTGAGTGGCAAGATATCTACTCGCAATTGTCGCAAGTGGTGAGAGAACTTGGCTTTATCGTTAATCCAGTCAAGCTTAACGAAGAGGGTGAGATCAGCAACAGTGATAACATCCACAAAGCATTGCTAGCAGGTATGCTAAGTCATGTTGGTTTTAAAGATAAAGACCAAGATTACACTGGTGCACGTAACAGTAAATTTAATATTTTTCCTGGCTCAGGGTTATTTAAAAAACAACCTAAGTGGGTGATGGTTGCCGAGTTGGTGGAAACATCGCGCTTATTTGGTCGTATTGCTGCCAAGATCCAACCAGAATGGATTGAACCGCTGTCCACCCATTTAAATAAATCAACTTACAGTGAACCACATTGGGAAAAACGCCGTGCTGCGGTTGTTGCTGCTGAAAAAGTTACCTTGTATGGATTGGTTATTGTAGCTAAGCGCATGGTTAACTACAGCCAAATTGATCCAGCGATATGTCGTGAAATATTTATTCGCAGTGGTTTAGTTGAAGGTGAATTCAACACCAAACATGCGTTCTTCAAGCACAACATGGCCGAAGTGGAGCGTATTCACGAACTAGAGCATAAATCGCGTCGTCGTGACATTCTGGTCAGTGATGATGATCTATTTGGCTTCTATGCGGATGTGATTCCTGAGCACGTTTGTTCTGGGCGTCACTTTGATAGCTGGTGGAAAAAAGAGATCCTGCAAACACCGGATCTATTAACGTTAACCCAAGCACGTTTGATGAAACATGATGCAGAGTCTATTACTGCACACAGTTATCCAGAATTTTGGACTCAAAACAGCTTTAAGTTCAAACTAGAATACAACTTTGAACCGGGTACGGTTGAAGATGGTGTTACGGTGATTATTCCGTTAGCGATCCTCAATCAAATTAATGAACAAGGTTTTGATTGGCAGATCCCGGCGTTACGTGAAGAATTGATTATTACCATGATCAAAGCGCTGCCAAAAACATTGCGTCGTAATTTTGTGCCAGCCCCTAATTATGCGGGTGCGGCATTAGAAAATATGGATCCTAGCCAAGGTGAATTAGAGGCTAGTTTAAATAAGCAATTGTTACGCATGACAGGTGTACGGTTAGACCAAGATGTGTGGGAATTATTAACGTTGCCAACGCATCTTAAAATGCATTTCAAGATCGTTGATGAAAATCTTAAGAAGATCAGTGTTGGTGATGATCTCGGCGCGTTAAAGCAACAATTACAGGGTAATATTCAACAAACCTTAGTGAAAGTGGCTGATAAAGGTATTGAGAAAAAAGACCTTATTACTTGGGACTTTGGTAAATTACCTGCTGAATTTAAACAAAAGCATGGTGGTTATGAAGTTAAAGCCTATCCAGCATTAGTTGATAACAAAAACTCGGTTGAAATTAAGCTGTTCGATCATCAAGAAGATGCAGCGGTAGCCGCGAAAGCGGGTTTACGTCGGTTGATTTTACTCAACGTACCGTCACCGATTAAATACCTTGAGCAGAAGTTACCGAATAAAGCCAAACTTGGGTTGTATTTTAATCCGTTTGGTAAGGTGACAGACTTGATCCATGATTGTATTTCTTGTGCTGTGGATAGCATCATCGCCACGCAACCAGCACCGAGTGATGCCGATAGTTTTGAAGCATTAAAAGAATTGGTGCGTGCGAATCTTGCTGATGAAACCGTTGAAGTAGCGAAACAGGTTGAGAAAATTTTAACCGCTGCTCATCAAGTGCATAAGCAACTTAAAGGCAAAGTATCGTTAGATATGATAGTTGCTAATGGTGATATTAAAGCGCAATTAGGTAACCTTATCTATAGTGGCTTTGTGACTCATACTAGCGTTAAAAAATTAGCGGATGTACAACGTTATATTGGCGCTATTGAACATCGTTTAAATAAACTTAAAGCTGATCCTGTGCGTGATCGTGGTAATGCAGTGGCGGTTCAACCACTATTAGCAAGCTATATCCAGCTAACGAAAATGCCTAGATTAACGCTTGCACAACAAAATGAGTTATTAAAACTACGTTGGATGCTTGAAGAGTTACGTGTATCGCTGTTTGCTCAGCAATTAGGAACAAGTTACCCGGTATCCATTAAGCGCGTTAAAATGGCGTTTGCAGACTTTAAAGCGGGTTTGTAGGCATTATTCAGGCGTTATGTAATAAACCGTATTAGTCTATTGTCACAGCATTAGACTATGCTAAAAATGTAAAAAGGAAGCAATATCTTAATCATGGTAGATTAAAATTGCTTCCTTTTTTTGTTTATAAGACCCACCTATCACGGCCATTTTCTTTGGCTTGATAGAGTTTTTCATCTGCTTGTAACATCAGACTCTTTACGGTCATGCTTCGGTCAGGGATCTGGCTGATGACACCAAAGCTCATGGTTACAATTGCATGTTCGTCGATACCTTCATGGCTAAGTTCTAATGAACGAACCGCATTAACTAACTTTTCAGCGACTAACTTTGCCCCTGCAGTATCAGTATTGGGTAATAACATACAGAATTCTTCGCCACCATAACGAGCCACTAGCTCAAATGGTCTACGCAGCGAATTATCAAGTATAGAGGCCACTGCTTTTAAACATTCATCACCTTGAATATGGCCATAGTGATCATTGTATTTTTTAAAGAAATCGATATCAGCAATAATAAAGGTTAGTGGTTGTTGATGACGCTGTGCACGTGCGAGTTCTTTCGCTACTGTGATGTCTAAATGTCGACGGTTGGCAATACCGGTTAAACCATCGAGAGTGGCAAGACGACCTAACTCTTCATTGGCTAACTCTAAATCGTTCTTGGTTTTTAAGAGTTGGGTACGCATTGCGGCAATGCGTTCCATGGCGGTCATTTTTGCGATGAGTATTTGTTTTTGGATGGGCTTTGGTAAGTAATCATCACCACCTGCTTGAATACCAATCATCACATCTTCTGGTGCTGTTTTACCACTCAGGAAAATGATAGGCACCCAGTCAGCGAATTGTTGGCGAATTTGTGTTGCTACTTGATAGCCATTAATGCCAGCCAGCACCACTCCAAGTAATACAATATCTGGATTACATTTAGCAAAAAGTGCGATGCCTGTTTCACCGTTCTCAGCGTCAAAGACTTCGTGATTAAGATGTTGTAAGTATGAGCGAATAATTACTCGTTCAATCTTGGAATCATCGATTATGAGGATCTTCATCGGCAGTCCTTGCTCTATCTAGTCGTTATTCAATGTACGGATCTAATAACTAAATATAGCAAGTATCTGTTTCGTTAGTGTAATTTTTTATTGCTCTGTATCACACACTCTGTGTTATAGCTTTTCATCGTGGCTTTAACTTGAAATATTTCGTCCGCTGTTAGCTCGTCATCCCAGGTTACGACTGCTGAGATAGTCGGGCTTTGAGCAGCTTTCAATAATGTGTGGAATTTATTATTGATTTTAGCCTTGTGAATGATTAACGCACTATTAGCGCTAATACCATGCTGTGACAACAGTGCAGCGGTAAGCGTCATTGGCGGTGCAATGATAGCAGTCCATTGACCATGGTTATCTTCAATTACGGCGTTATCAGCATTAAGGAAGTTATTGTTATGTGCAGAAGCGTTCGCGTTATATATAAAAGATTTAGTTTGCATGGTCGATACCTGTTGTTACATCCAGTGGTTTTATATACAGTAGTATTTTAGGCAGGTGTTTGCAAGTATTTATTACTTTTTATATTAAGCAATATGAACGGTTATTTATTTTATTGTTAATTATCAGTTGGTTGGTTTTTTATTGTGATTGTGAAATCTGAGCTCAATGACACTTTGTTATAATTAATACAGTAGATTACTCGCGAGTGGTGAGATATACAGTGCTCGTTTCTATTTTTATACAGTGGTTTACACAGTTGTTGTATGTGCTGACGTAATGTTGAATTGAGGTTCGATTAAGTAGCCCTGTTGATACAGGGCTTTTTATTGCCGTTACTTGTAGCTGTGTTGCGATTTAATTTTTTCAGCAACCAGTTCTGCCCAGTGTTGATAGATGACAGGTCCTGGATGAAAACCATCTTCAGCCATATCCTCAGGGTTTAATTCCGCATTGATATCAATTAACTGACAATCAACTTGGCTGTCAATTAGAGTCGTTAACTTACGGTTAAATTGTGATGCTCTTGCACCTAGATAACGTCGTAACGGTTGCGGTAGTGCAGGAAACTGACCCATGGGTGGTACTTGGGTGATAAGGATCTGTTGGCTGTTAAACTGCTCTCGTAATCGGGCGATTAAATCTTGTTGTTGTATTATCCAAGCTGATGCGGGTAGGGTGCCAGTGACATCATTTACACCTAATGAAGTGACGATAATATCGAAAGTTTGCTGGGGTTGTGCCGATAGCATTTTCAGGCTGTCTAATGTGGTATGCCCTGATTTAGCTAACAACAGCCAGTCAACCTGATAACAGTCGGATAATGCAGAAACTAAGTTTCCTGTTAATGCTTGCGATTGATTATCGACGCCAACACCTGCTGCAGCAGAATCTCCGACAATAAGCAGTCTTATTTTTTGTCCTTCACCAGTGATACCGGAACGTTCTCCAGCTGCTTCAGGCAGTTTTGGCGTTACCTTCTTTACATAACGGCCTTGCGCAATGATGATTGGCGCATAGACGACTTTAGTTAACAATTTACTTAATGATTTGAACATGAAACCTCCTTGTTTCATCCATCATAGCAATACCGAGCTATATTTACACTTAGGTTGTTTTATGTTTAATTGGAGTTAGCTATGTCAAATCATCATACTTACAAAAAAATTGAAATGGTCGGTTCATCTAAAACTAGTATTGAAGAAGCGATTCGAAATGCCTTGGCGGAGTGTAATAAAACGGTTAAAAATATGGATTGGTTTGAAGTGACTGAAACCCGTGGTGACATTGTTGATGGGGCGGTAGGGCACTTTCAAGTGACGTTAAAAATAGGTTTCCGTATTAGTGATAGTTAGTTTATTGCAATGCGCTACATTATAAGGAAGTAACAGATGGGTAAAATAACAGGTGGCTGCTTATGCGGCGCGGTTAAATTTGAAGTGACTAATGATTTTAGTCAGTTTCATTTGTGTCATTGTCAGCAGTGTCAAAAGATCACCGGCTCTGCTCACGCATCCAATCTATTCTGTCAGCCTAGTCATGTTACCTGGTTAGCGGGAACGGATAAAACCAAGCGTTTTGATTATCCCAACCGTCATTTCGCCCGAGTATTTTGCACCGAGTGTGGTACTGGCGTGCCGTATTTAGTCAATAAAGGCAAAACCTTAATCGTGCCTGCGGGTTCACTGGATGTCGACGAAGATACTGTGCTCAATGTAGCGCCACAAGACAATATATTTTGGCATGAGCGGGCACCTTGGTACGATGCGGCTTTAGATGCGCCGACGTTTGCCGGTTTTCCAAAATAAGCCATTGTACTTGTCTATTGAATCTTAGTTGTCCGAACTCAGCTTCATTTAAGGTACTTTCTGAGCGAGATAAAGACCTGCAATATACTAAATAAATGCTTAATGGCCTTTCTCCCAAATCTGATTATTGAACATATTTGGGAGAGCATAGCTACGTGAATACCTAGTTGCGGTGAACATAGTCATGACGTTTTCTGTTACGTTCCTTATAAACGTCATCATCATGCCTACTTTTCTTCCTGCATCCTACCGTCTGGATAGAATCGGTTCCGGTAAGGAGCTGACCGTCAAATGTTTCACCAGTTAGTGTCACTTCACTGTCTCCGCAAGCTATACCTGTTTGTGATAACTTAAATTTAAGTAACAGGTCGTCAATCCCGTCGTCATTAATATCACGTTCTTTGTGGCGTTTTGCTTGTGCGCCGTCGGGGCCAAATTCAACGCTGGATACATCGATTTGTGATGCGGGATAAAACGGCAAATCAGGGTCATCGTCTGACAAGATAGCGACCCAAATTTTGCCTCGTTTACGCGGGTTGATGACGTTGTGGCTGTTACCGAGTTTAACCTTGATGTCAACGTCAATTGCGTCAGGAAGAGCAGCTATGTTGGCAGAATTACTAACAGGCCCACCCATTGCCCATGCATCTGATGTTATGCCCAGACAGATTTCGGGCTGTTCTGCGGTAGCCGTGGTACCTGAGTAATAGTCATGGGTAAACCCTGATTCATTATTATAGATGGAATTTGGAATATTCGGATTTTGTGCGTTTTCATCCACCCAAACATAGAATTCACCTGTTTCGCAATTGACATACTGTTTTGGCTCCGCATGGTTGCCGACGGTGGGTTTGGGTGTTATCCCCATAGCATCAAAATGAAAGAGGATGGAATGGCCCCATTCATGCTTAAACACGTTGCGGTGGCCACGGGCTATGGCAGCATCAATTTGCATCGAGACATACGTTTGGCCTGTACCCGTGTGCGCTGCGAGACCATCAGCAAATCCGATCCAGGTATCTTCGCCAGTCTCTGTATCGGTTGCCCTAGTGTCCCAAATCACAATCACGGAATCAAATCGCGGATCACGATCCGAAGCGGTATCTATCTTTGACGGCCACCAGCCGCTACCAACTGGACTGAGTTGAGTTAGTGCATGATCCGGGTATCGAACGGTTATCTCAGGGATCATATTACCACTGGTCAAGGCAGGAATATCGGTTTCAACAAATGCTGTGGCAGCCTCTGTGGCCCGATCCATTTCATCCTGGGTCATAGACGCAACGTAATGGTGGAAGATGCCTTCACCATCAGTCATCTGAAAATCGGTGTTTTGATAGATAAGTATAAGGATCTTCCAGCTTGGAGCTGGGTCCATAGGAACAAGCCGTTTGAGTTGCAGATCATCAAACCAGGCTGTGCCGGTAGTATCCCCGCCTGTTGCGCCAAGACGGGCACCGATGATAATCTGTATATCATCATCGGAGCTAAATAGCAGGCTGTTGGGAGTCCAATCTTGGCTGCCAAATACGCCGGTTGAATGTTCCCAGTGTCGGGGGCCTAATAGCGACAAACTGGCACCTGGAGAAGTTGCAACGTTCTCCGTTTTTATCCAACCGGACAGGGAGTACCAGCTGTTGGATTCAACATCGACCGTTTGGATCCACCTTGCGTCATTGGTAACTGGCGCATCAATCTTTACACTCTTATCACCTATTCGTGCCTGGGTATCATCCCAGGTGAAAATGGCAGATGAGAACCGCCATGCGTCTTTTCCCCAAGACGTTGGGGTTTCTGTCGGGGAATAGTCACCTTCTTCAAAGCTGTTGTTTAAGATGAGATTAGGGATACAATTTTCATTTTCTACGCTGCATCCTGGCCAGTCAATTGAGTTTGATGGCAAGGGGAGAATTAAAGTGATAAATAACACACCCAAAGATAATAAATATTTCATTTAGCTATCTCCTTTATCGGTATTTTATCTCGTGTAGCCTATTTGCTTATAAGGGAACTGCGAGGTTAGTATCGGGCAGCAGTCATGGATGCTCTGCTATTGGGTGGCAAAGCTTAAGACAGGTTTGCCCCCTTTATGTGTACATTGATTGCCAGCCTAATAATCTGTGCCTCGCAATTGAAAATATAGTAAAGATCAGGCATAAATCTAGTCTTATCACTTGATGCCAAGCAAGTCATCGTGAATATCTGTAGCAATCTTGAAACCAGATAACGCTAGTTTTTGCTTTACCAGTGTTGTGAAAGTAGTTGTTGTCGGCTATAGCTTTTACATGCGAAATCTAAAATGTCTAGTGGGGTATTCTATCAACGGTAAACCTGCTTCGTCACCTTGTTGACCATCGAACTTATGATCCCTCATGCTCAATCGCTGAAAGACAAACGACGCGAGGTACGTGGACTCAAGGATCACATCCGTAGTAAATTCAATGCTTCTGTGGCAGAGGTGGGTTATCAGGATAAATGGCAACGTACTACCTTAGCGGTCGGCCTTGTCGGCAGTGACAAACACCTGCTGGAATCAACTGCCGCCAGGATCTGAACCCTTTGTGCAGAGGCTGCTGATACCACCATCACGGCTATCGAACAGGAGTGCCTACAGTTCGCCTTTTTGCCTCGTGATTATGCTATGTCTGATGTTACAAATTTTACATTACTTGACCCTAAAATGCCTATTTTAGTGACTGTTATTAATAAGGTTAATCCAAGATCTTATGCGGCGCATACTAAAAAAGCAGGTGATAACCGATACATATCAGCGTTCACCTGCTTTTTATTTAAATAGTCATAAACTGTAAATAATCATTAACCGCAGTCGTTAATTATTTAGCACTAACTTCGGTATCTATTTCTACTTTATCAACCACATGGTTATCACCTAAATCATCAGGTAATACTAAGTTTAAGATAATAGCCACGATACCGCATAGACTAACACCTTGCAGGCTGAAATCGCCAACACCAAATGCCATACCACCAATACCGAATACTAATGTCACCGCCACAATGATTAAATTGCGCGACTTATGCAGGTCAACACGATTGGTAATTAAGGTATTCAGACCAACTGTTGCGATTGTACCGAACAGTAAGATCATGATGCCACCCATCACAGGTATCGGGAAGGTTTGCAGTAACGCGCCGAGTTTGCCAACAAATGCCAATACCAGTGCGATCACAGCCGCCCATGTCATGATGACAGGGTTAAATGCTTTGGTTAGCATCACTGCGCCAGTTACTTCACTGTATGTGGTATTTGGCGGCGCACCAAACATAGATGCAGCCATTGTTGCTAGTCCGTCACCAGCAAGGGTACGATGTAAGCCAGGTTTTTTCAGATAGTCTTTACCTGTGGCATTGGAAATAGCCAGAATATCACCGACATGCTCAATCGCAGGTGCTAGCGCAACGGGGATCATAAATAAGATGGCATTGATGTTAAATTCTGGGTAAGTAAAGTTTGGTAGTGCTAACCAACTTGCTTGGCTAACAGGTGCAAAGTCAATAATGCCATAAGCTAGGCTAGCAATATAACCTGCAACAATACCAGCCATAATTGGGATCAGTTTAAGTAGACCTCGGCCAAACACACTGACTGCAATTGTGGTAAATAATGAGATAGCAGCAATAATGATCGCGACTTCATTATCTATTAGCTGTATTGCACCGTCACCAGTTTTACCCATAGCCATGTTGACGGCAACAGGAGACAAACCAAGGCCAATCACCATGATCACCGGACCAACCACAACAGGAGGTAATAATTTATGAATAATTGCCACACCGCGGAATTTAATCACTGCCGACAATAATACATAGGTGAAACCCGCTGCCATTAAGCCACCCATGGTGCTAGCTATGCCCCAGGTTTGCACACCGAACATGATCGGGGCAATAAAAGCAAAAGAAGAAGCAAGAAAAACAGGAACAGAACGTTTAGTTACAACTTGAAAAACCAACGTACCGAGACCGGCACCGAAAAGTGCGACATTTGGATCCAGACCTGTAAGCAGGGGAACCAGTACTAGGGCACCAAATGCGACGAATAGCATCTGTAGACCTTGCAAAATTTGCATTATTTTATCTCCATTTTTAAATAAACGGCTGGAAGGTAGCATAAAGGAAACGTCATTGATATTAAAAATAGATAAAACCACGACTTTTTGGGTAAGAGGTCAATTTTGCGGTTATTATGTGAGAGTGCGTCACTAATGTGCGGTTTGTTTAAAACCAAAATCATGGCATTATATTACCTATTATCATTTGTTTAACCCTATCTTCTAATCGATGTCGAATACACCGCATTCATCGCTAGATAACAACCGCATTAAAAGTTGGATTTCATGATCACCGACACCCGTATCATCGACATAGTATCTGCTCACCATTTGTTCTCAGCACTTACCGATGTTGAATTTAAGCAGTTATTCAGTACTGCCAAAACATATACAGTTGAGCCATTAGAAAACGTGTTCCATCAAGGCGATAAAGCCAATTGTTTTTATCTCGTGCTACAGGGACACCTTAAAATTTACCGCACCAGTCCAAGTGGCCAAGAGAAAGTGGTTGAAGTGATGCGCGAAGGAAATACTTTTGCTGAAGCACTGATGTTTAAGAATAAACCCTTCTATCCTGTTGCTGCACAAGCGGTATCGACAAGTGAATTAATCGCGTTTGATAATAGTACCTATCTTAAAATACTTAAAAGTAACCCTGAAGCGGGCATCGCAATTATGGCGAATATGAGTATTCGTTTGCACCATAACCTTTCTGAAATTGAAATGTTATCGGTGGAAAATGCGAAGAACCGTTTGTTGTTATTCTTAATGCAGAATATTCAAAACAAAGACGGAAATGAAGGCGTTATCGAACTCGATATACCGAAACGCACACTGGCGTCACTGTTGTCTATCCAACCGGAAACTTTTTCGCGGTTACTGAAAAAACTAGCTAAAGAAGGCCTAATCGAAGAGAAAAGAGGCCATATTCGTATTATCAATATTGATGCCTTGTATGCAGCTTCTGATATTCCAGTGCAAGCAGTGATGGGTGGCAATTCATGAGCAACGCCGTTCAGGTGATCTCATTTTCTAATTTAGCCTTTGCGTTTATTCCAGTGCTGGTGGCGCTGGTTATTTTAATGCAGTGGCGCTTGCCGATTAAAAATGGTTTGTATGCATTATCGCGTATGCTGATTCAATTATTGCTAATTGGTTATTTCTTGTCATACATCTTCGAATCCCATAGTGCGGGAATTGTGGTGTTCGTGTTGTTAGTCATGGTGATCGCCTCCAGCTGGATCGCCTTGGGAGCAGTGCCTGAACAGCGTTGGAAAATGTACAAGTATGCATTACTGTCTGTAACACTTGGTGGTGGCTTTACCTTATTTGTCATGAGTGCGGGTGTGCTTGGGTTAGACCCTTGGTACAGCCCACAATACATGGTGCCGTTAGCAGGGATGGCATTTGCCAATGCGATGAACAGTGTCAGTTTGTCTGCCGAACGTTTACAGGCCGAAATGGCGCGCGGTGAAGATTATTTTGTGGCACGGCGTATTGCCTTAAAAGCCTCGTTAATCCCCATCACTAATGCCTTATTTGCTGTGGGATTAGTGTCATTACCTGGGATGATGACAGGGCAGATCTTATCAGGTGTATCACCCTTTATTGCGGTACGTTATCAAATTATGATCATGTGCATGTTGTTTGGTTCATCGGTTATTTCAGCTGCATTTTTCTTATCTCTGATAAAACCAGTGATGTCTACTAAGCCTGTCATGTCGATTAAAGACTAAATTGTACAATACTTATATCTGTACTTATGGTCATGGCGATAAACACGATTTTAAATTAGAGGTTTTAATGAAAATAGCTAAATTATGTTATGTCTTTTCGATGCTACTTTTGGGTGCCGCTAATTCTGCACACGCAACCTCATCGGTTTGGGAAATTATTCGGGTAGATAACAGTACAAACAGTAACGGTAAAAACAGTATCTACTTAGGTGGCACTGTACACGTTTTAACGGCTGAAGATTATCCTTTACCCGTTGAATTTGACCGTGCCTATGCATTGACTGATGTATTGGTATTAGAAACGGATATGGCGAAATTAGACAGCCCTGAGTTTCAGCAAAGCATGTTAAGCGAGCTGAGTTATCCTAAAGGCCAAGATGTAACGCAACATTTAAGCCCTGATACATACCAGCAGTTGGCAGCATTTTGTGAGTCTCGTGGTATTGGTATGCAAGTTATTAATAACTTTAAACCCAGTATGATCTCGTTAATGTTAACCATGGTTGAGCTGCAAAGACTTAACTTTACTGGTATTGGAGTTGATAAACACTATAACGAAAAAGCTGTTACTGACGGTAAAGCGTTAGGTAAATTAGAGACGGTAGAGGAACAATTAGCGTTTATTGCAGGCCTGGGAAAAGGTAAAGAAGACGAACTGATCCGTTATAGTCTTGAAGATATCAAAACATTACCGACGTTTATGACTGAGATGAAAACCGCGTGGCGGGATGGTGATCCTCAAGCGCTAGTTGATCTTGCTATTACTCCTTTAATTGCCGATTTTCCTGACATCTATCAATCACTGTTAGTGCAGCGTAATAATAATTGGATGCCGCAAATTGAAGCTATGTTTAACAACCAACAGACGGAGTTGGTATTGGTAGGCACGCTGCATTTAGTCGGTAAAGATGGTTTATTACAGCAATTGCAAGCGGCTGGTTATACGGTGAAGCAACTGTAAAAGGCAGATAAACTGACGAGTTAGTCACTCGTCAGTAAAAATTGGCATTGGTTTATTGGTCGATATTGATAGTTAGGATATGATGTTTGTTATCTAATTATCACTTTAAAGACAACCAATGCTGAATTTTTTTCGTTTTAAGCCACTTATTGATGACGACAGTTGTGAATGGATGTTTGACACTTTTGAGTGGGCGTTAACTCATTTCGACCAACAAGAATTCTTTCAGCGCAGTCAGTTGATCCAACCAACTAATGACTTCTTTCCGGGTAATATCGACAGTCGTCAAGGCATGGCTGAAACCATCTTTAACCATGTGGTCAAATATGCTGGGTTGAGTCATTGGCCGCTACAATTACAAGCACCGCAATTATTTAGTCCGCAACCGCCAGCATTACTTGATTTATCCGCTGTGCAACGAAATTCTTCAGGGATAAGCACCTTACCTGCGTTAGTGGCAGCTCAGCCTTTGGCGATGACGTATAATCCACAACAAGCATCTAAACCGGGTGATTTAGCCTCTAGTTATGCCCATCACTTAGCGCAACATGTGGTGGCACAGTCACAGCAATTACCACCGGGTGGCGCTGAGGATTTTAATACCAGCACCGAGATCGTGGCTATTTTTATGGGTTTTGGTGTGATGATGGCGAACTCTGCTTATACTTTTAGAGGCGGCTGTGGCAGTTGTTATAATGCTCAAGCCAATCGACAAGCAAGCTTGTCAGAAGACAACGTGGTGTTTGCATTAGCTTTGTTTTGCCGATTGAAAGGTATTCCTACAGGAGACGCAACACGTAATTTAAAAGGTTATTTAAGGCGTGATTTTAAACAAGCATTAAAGCAAATTGATCGACAACCAGCGCGTTTACAACAGCTATTTGAATTGAAGTCGTCATGACACTGCAGCTATACCGCAACGTAGATAAGAATGAGAGGGTGAATGATCAAATTTGGACGAGTTAAAGTGAAACTTCAATCGAAAGCGATGTCGAAATGGAGCATGACTTGTGCGATGGCCGTATTGCTAAGCGCATGTGCCAGCGATGGTCGATATGATAATACTAATAGCGAGGCTGTATCACCGGATAAAGCGATTGAGCAAGTTACACCAGCTATCTCAAAGCCAACTCGAAGGCTTGGTCCAGAGCCAACGCCCGGCTTTAAACGTAAGATGTTAGCCGCAGTGAATGCTGCGCGTGTAGGCGGTTATACTTGCGGTAATCGCAAAATGCCTGCCGTGGCCCCTGTGATATGGAATGAGCAATTACAGCAATCGGCTTATGCTCATTCACAAAACATGGCAGAAGGTGATTACTTTAATCATCGAGATAAACAAGGTAATCGAGTCGGGGAGCGTACTTATGCTGCGGGGTATAATTGGCGTGCAGCGGGAGAAAATATTGCTGCAGGTCAGCTTGAAGCGAGTGTGGTGATTAATGGTTGGTTAGGCAGTAAAGGGCATTGCTTGAATATTATGGATGCGGAGTATTCGCAGATGGGTATGGCGTCTTATAGCAATAAAAATTCCTATTACGGGATTTATTGGACGCAAGTATTAGCGACCCCTTTTTAGCGAAGCCCTTATAGCAAAAAACCCTACTAATGATAAGTAAGGTCTTTATTTAAAGAGTCAGTATTATTAACTACTCTGAATCTTGTTCTGTTTCTTCAACTTTCTTAGTTTCTTCATGATCTTGTCCGCCGCAGCCACCACAACAACTCATAATAATATCCTCTTTATTCGATTAATTTAGTGTTAAGCAAAATACTCAACCACTATAACCAAGTGTTTAATTCAAGTAATTGACTAATGTCATGTCGGTTAATAAAGGGGTCGTTTACCTTACTTTCCAAAATTGATAAACTATTGTTTATCAATAAATAAATAAAGAAAAATAAAGTTTTAGATGCACGCTGTTATTTTACGCTGCGCAGGTCGTCTTCATTCAACAGACAACACCACAGGATTAAAAATGGAATTTTCGTTTGAAAAAGTGACTCTCAAGGATCTCGATACGCTCCTTGTATTAGCAGTGTCAGTTAATGAAGAACATGTTGTACCTTTGCTGGATAAACAGGGTAAGGAAGCCATTAGAAGTGCGCTTAAATCTGATATCGAACAGGTAATTAATACCGACGTTTATTCAGCGGTTAAGGCCGTTATTGGCAATGAGATTATTGGTTACATAGCTTGGCGAGAAGGAAACTATATTGGTCAACTTTATGTGAAGACTCTATATCATGGTTTTGGTGTTGCGAAACAACTCGTCGAGGCAATGAAAACCATTAGTGGGGCAAGATTAATTCGCGTTAAAGCCTCTATCTACGCACTTGGGTTTTATAGCAAAGTAGGCTTTATAGCGATGTCGGAGGAGCAGAGTATTAATGGTATCCGCTATGTACCCATGGAGCTTACTGTGTGACATTGGCCGACACATATAACATATGCGCATAGAGTGCATCACTGTATCACTATACTTTAAGGGCTAAGCGAGTTTACCGCGCAGTGCGATATCCCAAACGTCGACAACAATTTCATTTTCAACCACATAGAATTGTCATGCAAGTTAATAGTGGGATCGCAATGCGGTACAATCATTTCAATGACAGCACCGACGTTAGGTAAGTTCTCACCCGATACTTTACCGTGCTCGTCACCAAAATAATGCCATTCATAGCTTAGAGCATCACAGTTACGGCCATCATGACTGATGATTTGTGGATGAGTGGCTTCTTTGTACAAGGCTTTGGTGCCCGCGTCCACTGTGACATGGGTGCTATGGTTTGCACTGATAACACTAGTCAGTAATGTCATCGCAGGTTGAAAATGACCAGCACGATTATCAGTACTGTTACCGACACTATATTCAATATCGAAATATTCCTTATCCATCACTGTGTATGAACCGGGCTGTATTTCGGTCACAGAGGCTATATCACTGTCTATTTCATCGGTACCTGTACCTGAGCCTGACTGGATCAGATTAACTAAACCTGTTGCCAGCTCTATATCTTGCTTTAACTTACCGGCTTTATTCAATAGCGCCGCTGACGCTTGTTTTCTTTCGTCATTATCAAAAATGTGTTGGAAATGTCCAGCGTAACACTGAATGCCTTTAAGCGTAGTGTACGCATTGTTATGTGCAAATAGCGCTAAGTCTAAGGCTGTGTCAAAAGAAGCGCCTGTTCGACCGATACCGGCGTCTATATCAACCAGCAGGTTAATACTGATATTAAGTTCGCAGCCCAATTGGTTTAACTGAGTTAGGTTAGCTTCAGAGTCCACGACGAGCATTGTTTCTGGTGCTAATTTTAAGATCTTAGCTTTGCGGACATTTTACTATGAAAGTGCCTTATTTAATATTCAGTAACCTTGTCACAACGGGAATACATGACTTTCCTGCATTTTTGTTTCCTTCAACTAAAGCTGAAACAATAGCCCCTTCTTTAAGCATAAAAATAATGTCCGTAAGCGTACTAATTTCTTCAGGTGCTTCTATAAATAAACGAATTTTGTTGGTTATTAATGATCTTATTTCTTGTTTATGTGAACGACAATATTGACGAATTGGAGAGTCGACAACACTGTATTCGGCTGCCGTATTGATAAAGAAACAACCTCTAAATACGCTAAGTTCTGGCACTTTGTTATTAAACCAATCATCTAAACCGTAAAAAAGCGCAAGTATGGATTTTTCACCAGAGGATTCACTATCAAGGGTCATTTTAAACCATTGATTAAAAATGTCGTTTCGATATATAAGTGTTGCTAATACAAGATCATCTTTACTAGAAAAATGATTATATAGCGTTTTCTTCGCTATACCAGATTGCTTCAAAATTTCATTAATCCCAACCGAATTAATCCCGTGAGTATAAAAGAGCTGTAAGGCGGTTTGAATTAATATTAATTTTTTTTCATTCATGAATAACTCCTATTATGAAATATGTTGACACATGTAGACCAGTCTGTCTACTATGTCAGGGTAGACAGACTGGTCTACTTGAGGGGGAAGTAATATGAATCACATTATCTTTTCGTTAATTGCAGGAACCTTTGCCACACTCACTATTGGTGTTTTGGCTTATCTTGACAGTGTTACAAGTGCTACATTTTGGTTAATGGCGCCCTTTGGAGCCTCAGTTGTTTTGGTCTTCGGTGTACCTAAAAGTCCGCTAGCACAGCCAAAAAATGTGATTATTGGACATTTTTTAACGGCATTAATCGGTGTCTTGTTTGTTGAATATGTTGGCGTTTCACCTTGGTCTCTGGCACTTGCAACAGGGTTGGCGGTCAGTGTTATGCTGCTTACAAAAACAACGCATCCACCCGCTGGCGCAAATCCGATGCTCATCATGTTATCAGGCCAAAGCTGGGCATTCTTATTTAGCCCTGTGTTGATCGGAGCATGCATAATTGTTTGTTTAGGTTTAGTATTAAATAAATTGAGGTTAGCGTATTTTGAGAGAACTTAATAAAGGAATATGATGACAAAATGTTTACTGTTTGATTGTGACGGTACTTTGGTTGACAGTGAAAGGCTGAGTAACTTAGGCGTCGTCATTAAGTTTGATGAACTTGGCATAAAACTTGATGCTGACGAACTGATGGCTCAATATCGGGGTTGGGAACTCGCTAAAGTATTTGAACAATTGTCTGCAGAGTTTGGTGTTACATTACCGAGTCACTTTGTAGCAGAATACCGAACTGTCGTCGCAGGGCTATTTGATTCAGAGTTACAACCAATAGCTGGGATAAAAGCGGCGTTAGACTTACTTCCTGGCCCTAAAGCGGTTGTGTCTAATGGACCAGCTGACAAAATGAAGCAAGCATTAGCATTGTGCGGTTTAACTCGCTATTTTGGTTCTAATATCTACAGCGCATACGATATCGGTATTTGGAAACCAGATCCTGCCATCTATACATTTGCTGCAAAAGGTATGGGCTTTGATAGTAAAGATTGCATCGTTATTGAGGATGGTCTGGTTGGTGTTGAAGCTGGCTATAATGCTGGTATGCAGACATTGTTTTATAATCGTTTTAATCAAACGTGTGCTTTTTCATCCGTAGTAACTTTCAACGCTATGGATGAACTACCAAGGTTGCTCAATGGTAGTTAGTGATCACTGCTACTATCATTTTTATCGCTAACAGGCTCAGTAATAATTTAATGATGAATAATAAATGATTGTTGTCTGCGAGGCTACGTAATTTAGTGCCTGCGTATGAGCCGATGATTGAGCCTAGTACCATGTAAATGAGTAAGCTTGCGTGTTCAAAAAATGAAAATCCAATGAAGCCAAATACTAAAATTTTCGCCACATGACTAATGCTCATAAACGTCGAACTGGTGGCGATGATCTGATTCTTACAAGTAAGCTCTTTGGTTAATACACTCGTTGCTATAGGTCCTGTGGCACCGACAATAAGACCTAAACCTGTTTGTAATAAACCAATGATATAATAGCTCTCGTATTTTCTAATGAAGCTCGAAAAACGCGTACTCCATAGATTTAGCAAGATATAGATACCAATAGCAATAGGGATATAAGTGCTTGAGATATTAGCCAGTAATAAGCCAAATAATATAGTGCCGACTAAGGAACCAACAAGGAACTTAGGTAATAGTGACCACTGCACGTCTTTAATGGAAAACAGCATGCGCGATGAATTACTGGCTAACTGAGTAATACCATGAATAGGAATGATCGTACTCGGGTGTAAATATAACGGGAGTAGGGCAATCAGCAACATGCCGCCGCCAAAGCCTAGCACTCCAGCAATAACAGAGGTAAGGAACGACGCTAATCCGAGTGTATATTCAACGGGCAAAACGTCTATTCCTATCTATAAGTACCGCTATATCTAACTTGCTCACGGTACTAGGCGGTTAATCACTGGTATTTTAACTAACATCATCGTACACATTAATGACAATATCATTGTCACTAGCGTAATGATGGGGATCGCTAACCAGTTGCTGCCAAAAGCACTGTAAAAGCCGTTATCTAGCTGTCTTACCGGAATTAATAGCAGCGGATGGAGTAAGTAAATACCCAAGCTGTATTTTGAAATAATGAGTACGAAGGCTCTAAACTGGCCTTGGATCTTATCAGCATAAGTCTGTGCTAATACAAACAACATGCCACCAATCAAAACAGTATTAAGGGTTTTATAACCCATGAATAAACTACTGTATTTACCTGTGTCTATTGCTAACTGCCAAGTGCCGAAGAAGTTAAACACCAGCATGCTGATACCGGCTATTACCCAATATTTTAGCTGCGGCTTGTTATCTCGATTAAATAGATACCAACCTAAAATTAAGTAACCAGTATACAAAATTAAATTTTCTTGTAAAAAGCTATCTACCTTTAACCACTTCATTGAAAACAATACCATCCAAGTGACTAACAACAGTTTAATTAACTCCGGCGTGGCTTTTTTCAATAACGGAATCAGCAAAGGAATAACAAAATACAAGGGAATGAAGTCATAGAAAAACCACAGATGATACCAAACGGGATCATTCGGCGCGCTAGAGAGGATATTCATAGTCTCGCTGACAGACCAAGTGCTGGTGAGTAAATCATTCATAAAAAAACCGCCAACGACAGCGTAAATTAATGTCCATCCGATGAAAGGAACAGCCACTTTTGATAAGCGCTTAACTAAATAATCTTCACAATTGAATGCCCGTTCAGTGGATAATAATAACGCGCCAGTGATCATCATGAATACCGGTACTGCCCAGCGTGTCACACTATTAATGCCACTTGCTGCTAGCCAATCAGAATGCGGAATATCGCCATATAAAAAGCGAAAAGGGCCTAGTACATGTATAGCTATTACAGCAAAAGCGGCAATAAATCGAAGAAAGTCGATATAAAAAATAGACGGACGTTCTTGGCCCATAAATAAATTCCTTATTAAATTAACTGGCAGTCGCGTTGTAATGCTTTAATTATAATATAGATACGGTTAGTACCATGTAAAATAAACATACTAGAGAAATAGCCTAGTGCCGTCTACTGATGATTTTTGGGTGAGACAATATTAGTGGAGAATGTTAGCGGAAAAATTTAGCTGTTCATGTGTGATGGGGTTGTGAAGGCGGGTGGTGAGCGAGAGGTGAATTTAAGGGCCCGAAGGCCCCATTTCATTATTAGATATCGATAACATGTGTTTCTAGATTTTTGTCATCTTGAGCAATCACTTTTGTAGGAGTAACGACTTCATCACCCATGATGATTAAATCACTGTAGTGACAAGATTGATTACGACCACGTTCTTTTGCTTCATATAACGCAACATCAGAAAGTTTAGTTAACTCATCTTTTTGCATGCCATTAATCGGATAAGTCGAAATACCAATTGATACGCTTAGTTTACCTAAAGACAAATCTTTCATCGCTAAATGTAGACCATTGATAGACTTACATAGCGCATTGGCAATTTGTCTTGCTGCTTCGATGCCCGTCTCTGGTAAAATAATGATGAACTCTTCACCGCCAAGACGGCAAATTGTATCTTCACCGCGCATTGATTCGATCAGCAGAGATCCAATGGTTTTAAGCACGTAATCACCAGCGTCATGACCATAGTTATCATTAAACAACTTGAAGTGATCCAAATCGAGCATTAACAATGAAAGTTCTTGTTTGTAGCGTTTTGCGCGCATTAACTCTTGGTTAATTGTTTCTTCGTAGTAACGACGGTTATATAAACCAGTAAGCGGATCACTAATTGCCTGTTCACGCAGTTTTTCTTGAATGTTCAAGTTAGCAAGGGCTAAGCCTAAATGCTCGGCAACAGTAAACGCCAGTTGTTGAGTCTCGTTACTTAGGTCTTGATCACCTGAGTATAGATGCATCATGCCAATGGTATTACCGTGCGCGACAAGTGGAATGCATAGTGTCTGATTTGCTTCAGGGTGCTCAGTCTGTGCTTCAGCCATGTGCGAGCAAGGCAAGGTGGTATACTTGTCATTGGCAAGGTGGAATTTACCTTTACGTAGTGCCCAGCATTCTTCAGGTGCGTAAGTTTTACTGCCAGGCCAAGCGCCGCCCCAGTCCAATTTAACCAGTAGTTGATTTCGAGACGAGCGGATTAGTGATACCACACCATTCACATTGCCTAAGATGCGCGGAATAATATCTTCCACAATCATTTGCGCTTCATCAATCGAATTACAGGCCGCGAGCATATTCGTCAGGCGACGTAATAATTCAATTTCCAAGGTGCGCTGTTCAATCTTACTTTCTTGTAAGTCTTTTTCATGCTGCACTTGTTGATTCATTAACTTACTACTAAGCAATGTTGATGCCGTCACTAAGCCCAAACTAATCGTCATTAACAATGCCAGAATGGTCATCAATTCGTTGGCCATCGATTCAATACGCGTTAACGGCGTAGCAACACGAAGGATGTAGTTTTCGCCTTTGTAGGAGAATGAATTGGCAGAATAAAGTAAGTCTTTAAAGCGGCTGGTACTAAACCGAGTTGTCGTGCCATGGCCGTTATTTTTCGCATCAACAATTTCTTTACGATTTAGGTGATTCTCAATGTTCATGACTTCAATCAATGAAATATCACTGTCAGCTAAAACCGTACCATCAAATGCAATTAAGGTGATGTGGTTCTGACGGCTTAATTCAATATCTGTTTTGATGTAAATATCAAGTTTTTCAAGATCGTTAAAAGGCAAGTCTGAGGCTTGCAGTTTATGGGTAATTCTGGTGATTTCACTTGCTAAACCCGCTTCTATTTTTTCTTCTATCCAATTTGATAGTGTTAAATTGAAGATAAATAACCCGATGATTGTAGAAATCAACATGCTGACAATTGGGAAGTACATCCATTTTTTACTTATTACATTTCTTTTCATTACATAACCTAGAAGAGCGAGCCGATTTTATCTATTATTCGAACTGGTGACAGCACTTTAAGTGAATGCATTCACTATGTAAATGGCATTTTAAGTGCGATAAAATACTAAAACTAAATTGATAAAAAATCATATACATTAATATAGTGAAAGTATCTTTATATATACTTATATTTTATAAAATGCTAATTATATTAATTAGATAGCTAATGTTAATGCATGTCAGATACCTATTTGTGGATAAATTGTTTTTTTCTATTCATTTGTAGCTTGTAGTGCCTTATTTATAAGGTAGATCGCTAGTGGAACAATTTGAAGGAATATTGAATATGGATAATGATACTTGGTTAGAAGAAACCAAACTGATTGGTAGCAAAGTGACGCTTATCCCGTTGCAACGCAAACATGCGAGTGCATTAATCGATGCGGCAGCAGATGGTAACTTGTGGGATTTATGGTTTACCAGTGTGCCGTCTGCAGACACCATTGATGGCTATATCGAAAAAGCCCTGAATGATCATTCTCTGGGTAAAGCGTTACCTTTTGTAGTTGTGGATAATAGTACCGGTGGCATTATCGGATCAACGCGGTTATGCGAAATACCCCCTGAAAATGACCGTGTTGAAATTGGTTATACCTGGTATGCGAAACGCTATCAAAAGACCGGTGTGAATACAGAATGTAAGTACTTATTATTACAGCATGCATTTGAACAGTTAAATGTAATAGCGATAGAATTACGCACTCATTGGCATAACCATGTTTCGCGTGCTGCCATTGCCCGTTTAGGTGCTAAACAGGATGGGGTACTGCGTAATCACAAAAAAGATAAAGATGGTTTCTATCGAGATACGGTCGTATTTTCAATTATTGATCATGAATGGCCGATGGTGAAGCACAGTTTACGCTATAACATGAATCGTTAAATAGACCTTTGATTGAGAGAAAGAGGCTTGAAAATTGGCTCGCCAAGACGAGTTGATTGACCATATTTGTTTCGTAATACAATAAAGTCGTTAAAAATGGTGAAGAAGTCAGCGCTTCATGATCGCAACACTTGGTCTGATTTATCCTTTATGCTATTTTCTATACACTATTTACTATTAGGAATAACGACAATGCCAAAGGCAAGTGATATTAAAAAGAATACCGCTGTTGAATATAATAACGGCGTATACATCATCCGTGATATCGAACGTTCTGTACCACAAGGCCGTGCTGGTGGCAGTATCTACCGTATGCGTATGTACGACGTAGTAACGGGTGCAAAGATTGATGAAGTTTTCAAAGACGGCGACAATCTTAACCTAGCTGATTTGACTCGTAACCAAGTTATATTTTCTTACGCTGATGGCGAAGAGTATGTATTCATGGATACAGAAGACTACACACCTTACAGCTTAGACAAAGCAGCAATTGCAGATGAATTATTATTTATCACAGAAGACACACAAGGTCTTCAAGTGTTAATCGTTGATGGCAAGCCGGTATCAATCGAACTACCTTCTGCTGTTGAAATGGTTATTGCTGAAACTGACCCTTCAATTAAAGGTGCTTCTGCAAGCGCACGTACTAAGCCTGCAATTATGTCTACTGGTTTATCTATCCAAGTACCAGAATACATCGCAAGTGGCGAAAAAATTAAAATCAATACGACTGACCATAAATTCATGAGTCGTGCAGATAAGTAATAGCCTATTTTAAATAGACTAGGTATTAAAAAAGGCCCGTTATCTTAAGCAGATAACGGGCCTTTTTAGTTTAATCTATTTTTTAAATATGCTTCTGTTTTTGCTCAAATAAGGCCTCAAGCGATGTCTGATCGTTTGGTATTTCTTTTTCTTCTGACTCTTTTTGAAGTTCAATTAACGATACTTCAAAATTTGCTTTATTTAATAAAATGGTCATCTTATTAAATTTTTCGATGAGATATTCATCTTTAACCTCAATCGATTCTAGTAATGCTAGATTATCAGTTAACATTTTTTCAGTAATGCTGTATTTCTCTTGCTGAAAGAATAATTCTGCTTTAATGAGACAGTTACTAAGACGTAATTTAAAACGTAGTTGTTCCAGCTTTTTTTCTTCAGCTAGACAATCCTCTAAGGTGATATTTTTCTGTGTTAACTCATCACGTAATATATTCTTAAGGCGAGAGATACTACGGGCCAAATCGATGGCAATACGTTCGTCTGACGGTTCTACAAAAACACCTGTTGACTGTGTTATTTTCGCTGTCGATATATGACTGCGATGCTGGCTTATATTGATTTTCACGTTTTCATGCTTAGGGTCAACGGCTAAAATAGCATGCAGAGATGAAACGACGCGTTCATGTAATAAAATAATAAGGCGAGCATTGAACGACAGCGATGTAGCATATTTTAACACCGCATCGGTGTCAGTGATACGCTTGTAGTGTTTCGATAAAATTTGACGTTTTTTGGTTGATATCATTTTTTTTGTTTGTTTGATAATTGCAAAAATAATCAGCGAAAATAAAAAAAGTAGAATACCGATTTCCATGAACATTAAATTCAAACTTTTATCCCTTATTAAATTAAACATTAACTCATCATGCATGGCATTCTTAATGATGCCTAAGTTGTGCATAATACACGGATTATTTAGTGTATTCACTCTTATTGGTGCTTATGTTTAAAATAAACGTAAATATGAGTAAAACCACTTGCTTTAAATCAACCGTGGAATTTAGCTTAAGTAATAGAGTTAATTTACCTCATCTCATTTGTTCTAACTAAGCACTCAGCTCAAGTTCGCTTGATATCACAGACCAATAACAAACACGATTTCGGCTATTTTTCTTGGCGACATACAAGGCTTTATCTGCGCATGATATCGTTCCTTCATGCTGACTGTTTTGTGTTCCCAAACGTGACTTAGGCGCTAAATCCCCTTGGAATTGAGCAACACCAAATGAGCAGGTTATCGTAAGCGTATCGTCATTCGGGGCAATGAAAATGCACTGTTCTATTTTTTTACGTAAGCGTTCAGCTAAAATTCCCGATGCATACTCATCTGTATTTGGTAATAGTAAGATAAATTCTTCGCCACCATAACGGGCGCAGGTATCTATATCTCGTACACCGTCAGCAAGAATACTGGCCACTTTTTTAATTACTTCATCACCAAATTCATGACCATAAGTATCATTGGTTTGCTTAAAGGTATCAATGTCGATCATGACAATACTGAACTTGCCACCATATCGCTGTGAACGCTCTGTTTCATGCTTGTAGCATTTGGCAAATTTACGGCGGTTATATATGCCGCTCAGCGGGTCGGTATTGACAGCCGCTTTTAATTGACTGGCTAACAACCTATGCTCTTTGATTTCGTGACGCAATTTTTTATGCAAGCGAAAATAAAGGCCAATGATACAGGCTGCAATGATAAAAAACAGCAGTAAAAAACGTAATCGCCACTGGAATTGTAGGATGCTTTTATCTTCTGTTGACGCTAGAAAACCATCCATAGAGGCAAGGTCATAGCTTTGCTCGCTGAACTCAATCGTTGATTCTGCCATTGCGTTAATACGTGTTGGGTTAATATGACCTAATTCGACAAGATCGTTACGCATTAATGTGACCATCATTTTCGCTTCATAACGCAGCGCGTTAGCAGATTTTGTGGTGGGGTATTTAGCTAAGATGACAGGGATAACGTCATCTGGGTTTGCCAGTGCATATTCCCAACCTCGTAATGAGGCGCGTTTAAAGCGCTCGACCAAACGATAGTTTTTAGACATGAATTGTTCACTGGTAAATAGAAAGTCACTGTAAAAATTAATACCGTATGCTTGCGGATCCATGACTTTATAATCAATGCCCATTTTATTGAGCGTGTAAGGCTGGTTGGTTAAGTAGCTCGTTATCACATCTACCTCACCTGTAATGAGTGAATCTAGCTCAAAGTCAGACTTTTTTATCACCGAGGGGGGGTTACCTCGAGAGCCGCCCTGCATTTCTAACATGGTTAATAAATATGGTTCTAGTTGACCACTGTTTGTTGCAATTATTTTATTTTTTAGGTCTGAGAGTGAATTAATAGCGCTGCTTTTTAAGCTAAGTAAGATCTCGGGAGAATATTGGAATAGCGCTGATAGCGCGACAACCGGTTTGCCTTGCAAGCGTGCAAGAATAAGTTCGCTGTTGCTAATTGAAAAGTCGGCTCGGCCGCTAACAACTTCGTCAATATTATCTTTATTTGCAGAGCCAGCACGCAAATTGACTTTGATACCTTCATCTCGGTAATAACCCTTCTCAATTGCGGCGTAATAACCAGCGAATTGAAATTGGTGATCCCATCTTAGATCCAAATTAATGGTATCGAGTGCGTTGACCTGGCAAGAAACAAGCATTGTAATTAATAGTACTAGCTTGCGAAATAAGGATAAATTCATTTTAACTGACAATATTCCATTAAAGTAATTCGTATGAAATCATGGATTAAGCTAACATTTTATGGTTGGATCTTCAATGAGAAGAAATAGGCATTGGTGTATGTGTTATATGCAATTTCTTTCATTACAAATACTTAACAACCTTAACGATATTGAGGTTTTTCAAGTGTATAAAATACCTTATGGAAAGTTTGTTTTTCATAATTTAAACTGTAAGTCAGTTACTCTGTGCTGTTGTTTTTTAGCCTTAATCTAAGGCTCTCTCTACACTCGTGTGTTCTCAAGGATGGCGCGAACGAATCGTTATAATGAAACGATATTAACCTTTGCAGTGTCAATATTTATCGAAGGATTACACTAAGTTACATAATACATGTAGATAACAATGTTAATCAGTTGTTTTTCATTTGAACCTAACTGGTTAAAAAATAGCAATAACCTTGTAAAATGTGAGTGAACTCGCTTTATTGAATATTCTTGTCATTTTAGTCCTGATAATTCCCACGAATAATAACAATATCATTATAACCGTGTGAGAATAGCCCTATTGGAGTACTTACAAATGCATATTCATTAGGAGAATGGAACTCACATGAACAAAAATGAAAGTTTACCGCTACCCACAAATACAATGGAGTGGCTGACAAATAAAAACAGCATTATTATTATCTTGGATGTCATTTTATTTGCCCTATTATATAACTTCTTACCCTTTGAGAAAGACGTGGTATTAGGGCTTAGTATCTTAAGTTTTATTGCTATTTTGTGGTTGACTGAAGCGTTACACGTCAGCATTACCGCTATTTTAGTGCCTGTTCTTGCTGTGGTATTTGGCATTTTTAATACCCAAACGGCACTTAACAACTTTTCCAATCCAATTATCTTTTTGTTCCTGGGGGGGTTTGCGCTAGCGGCCGCGTTACATCGACAAGAGCTCGACAAAGCTATTGCCGATAAAGTATTGGTGCTGGCAAAAGGCCGAATGGATGTTGCTGTTTTCATGCTATTTGGTGTAACCGCGGGTCTGTCTATGTGGATCAGTAATACGGCGACAACCGCAATGATGTTACCGTTAGTGCTGGGCGTACTGAATAAAGTGAATACCAAGACCGGTCATAATACTTATGTATTTGTGTTACTGGGTATCGCTTATTGCGCCAGTATCGGTGGTATTGCTACTATTGTGGGCAGTCCGCCGAATGCGATTGCCGCGGCTCAGCTTAATTTAAGTTTTACCGAATGGATGTCTTATGGCGTGCCAATTACCTTAATTTTATTACCTGTGACAGTCGGTGTGCTGTACATGTTACTGAAACCGAACCTTAATGAAGTATTTGAATTGGACCACCAACCAATCGCATGGGATAAAGGTAAAATTGTCACGCTTGCTATCTTCTCATTAACGGTTTTTTTATGGATATTCAGTAAACCAATTAATGCCATGCTAGGTGGCTTTTCTAAGTTTGATACCTTAGTTGCGCTTATGGCTATTGTGTTAGTGGGTGTCGCGCGTGTGGTTCATTGGAAAGATATTGAGAAAACCACGGATTGGGGTGTATTGCTATTATTTGGTGGTGGTATTTGTTTAAGCAATATTTTAAAAGCGACAGGGACGAGCGTCTTCTTAGCGGAAAGCTTGAGTGATGTATTGTCACAAGCGGGGATGATGATAATTATCTTAACCCTTGTTGCGTTTGTGGTGATGTTAACTGAATTTGCCAGTAACACGGCCAGTGCGGCACTGTTAATTCCGGTATTTGCTGGTGTTGCTGAAGTACTCGGTATGTCACCGATTGTGTTGTCGGCGTTAATTGCGATTGCAGCGTCTTGTGCCTTCATGCTACCTGTTGCCACGCCGCCTAATGCGATTGTATTTAGTACCGGGCATATTAAGCAGTCAGAGATGATGCGTGTAGGTATTTACCTTAACTTGATTTGTATCTTTATCTTATCAATCGTGGCATGGGTATTCTGGTCATAATACGTGAATTAATGCACTGCCGAGTTAATAACACTCAGTTAATAACATAGAGTGAATCATATCTAGGCCTCTGTTACGGAGGCCTTACTTTTTTAGCATTTATTTTTGCAAATATAATGAAGGTGCTGATTGGTATAACGGGTGTTTTGCGATCGTTTTTAATATGTTGCGCTTCTAATATACATCTTTAGTTAATATCATATGGCACTGACAGACACTTACATTACTAGCTATAGAAATACCAATTGAATAAGTATATGATCATGACCCAAAAATATTCCGCATAAAATGTGTGGTTAACGGGTATATTGTGAAATTTAGAGTTACTATTTATTTAGTTGTCATCATTAGTACTATCATTTATTATCAGATAAATCGATCTGAAATCAAACAGTTAGACAGCTTTGATCAATCATTTCAGATTGCAGAAAGACGCTTGGGTGAGTTGTTTTATCAACTACAAGCCATTCAATATGGTATGTCACAACTGAGTGTATCAGATGCTGAACTAATAGATGATAACCAGCTTAATTTCACCTATGCAGATGATGATATTTGCCAGATCGCGAAGAACCCAACCCCTGAACAGATGTATACCTTTGAAACTAACTTCTTAGTTGTCAGTGATAAGGCTGGCTGCGAGGCTGGTACTGTTCTTCACCACAAGATCAAAGAAACCATCAAAATTGCGCCTATGATGACCTTTCTTGCCGGACGTTCAAGTGATGTCATTAGCTTGTATTTTATTTCGATGGATAAATTTGTCATTACGTCACCGAAATATAATGGCTTAGTGCTAAAACGTTCCGGATTTGAACGCGAGCTATTTACGCGACCATATATGCAAAAAATCTTGAATGTGACTGTCGACGACCTCGGTAATCGGATATTTATCACCGGTCCCTATGCAGATGTGAACCTAAATAAACAGGTGTTAACTTTCTCTATCGCAATTTTTATGGATAACAGCTTCTATGGTGTGCTTAATATGGATATCTTATGGGAAGTGCTGGTTGCTGGCATTAACTCGGATTTCGATATTATTAATGATGCCAATCCGAGTGCCGATCTTGGCGTACTTAGTGAACCGCTAAGCTATGATGGTTTCACCACTAATTTACGTTTGGTTATGCCTGATTCCGTTAGTGATAAATTAAGGTATTTAATTAAAAACAGCCTTATTGATATTACATTTTACTTTGTGGCCATTGTACTTGCGGGTTGGTTCTTGTATACCTTGAAATTACGCATTACGTCGAAGAAGTTTGCGACTGAATCATGCCATGATCCTTTGACTGGACTGCTAAACCGTCGTGGTTTTAGGGCTGAACTGAAAAACATTCAACGTCATCAGTTTTATTCTTTTATGATTATCGATTTAGATAACTTTAAGCATGTTAATGATACTTACGGCCACCCTGTTGGTGATGATGTATTGATCCGCGTGACGACCGCTATTAAGCAGCAAATCCGTGAACAAGACATTTTGTTACGTCTTGGTGGTGAAGAATTCGGTTTGTTGATTGCTTATAACAAAGATAACAAACAAATTGATATCTTTGAACGTATCTGTGAAACGGTGGCGAACTTGCCGCATTATAGTGACGACATTGAGTTTTATGTCACTATGTCTGGTGGGGCCGTGACTACGTCTTCTATTGATCAAATTAAATCAATAAAAAGCGTAATTAAACAGGCTGATGAACTCTTGTACACAGCTAAGATAGCGGGTAAGAATCGTGTGCTCTATGCTGATTTTAGTAGTAATGAACCGCTGGATGTTTAGTTAATCGCGACTTACTAGCTCGGCCTATAACCTTAGCGTTAGTACTTCGGTATACGTCTTAATCTTCTCACTATGCGGACGCAACGTGGTACAAAACGTTGGCAGTCTGCCCGCTATCTTGTCCTACATATTTAAAAGTAACCCAGTTACTATTACCTATTATTACCTATTACCTAATATACCAAAGCAAAGTTCGTAGTTTGGCATCTCCGTGTCCCAACGTTTGCTACTAACAAAATTGTTACTCATTAATTTTTAATGGCTATTTCAAACGTCTATAACTAGGTGTTAACTTTGTTTTTAGTACGACTGAGTGCGGAGTAAGGTTGCTTAAATAGTGCTTTGAGATTTCATTTTTAATTGAATGTGTTTCGTTTCGAGATAAGTATTGAAAGTGGGGGCCTATAAAACATTAACATGTCAGTAACCTTATGAAATAGGGGGTTAAACAAGATTATTAGTGTTTATGAAATATATTTTAATTTAATTAAAATACTCTTTACTTCCGGTTAATTTAAGATTAAAGTCTCGCCGAAATATGTAGTAACCAGTAACTGGTGCACATATAGCGGTTTAACCTATATTTTAACAATTTAACTCGAGGATAAAAGGTGGGGACATTCGCCTGCACAAACCCAAAAAACAGTACTTTTGTACCAGTTGTCGGTTTGTCATTTTTTGCTATTGCATCTGGCTTTTTAATGAGCCTAATTCCGTTATCTTTGCAATCATTTGGACTAAGTCTTACATTAACACCTTGGTTGGCAAGTATCTTTTATCTGGGACTATTAATTGGCTCGTTACAGATAGAACGTGTAGTGGCAAGAATAGGCCATCGCCTTGCGTTTATTTTATTTTTAAGTGTATTGTTATTATCAGTCTTTTTGATGATCGCAATGCCAAGCGCTGCAATGTGGCTGGCTTCTCGTTTTATTGCCGGTATTGCGGTTGCTGGGGTATTCGTTGTTGTTGAGTCTTGGTTATTAATGGCCGATACCGCAAAACAACGCGCAAAACGTTTGGGTTTATACATGACGTCTTTATATGGCGGTAATGCATTAGGCCAATTAGGACTCGTACCAATCGGTGTCGAGGGGATATTTCCTTATAGCGTCGTTATCGGTGTGTTGTTGATTGCCATTTTACCGCCGTTATTAATTAAGGTCGGACAACCTGATTGTACTGGACACCAAAAGATCAGATTCGCAGAGCTAAAGACATTAAGCCGTCCTGCAATTTTAGGTTGTTTAGTATCTGGTATGTTAATGGCACCTATTTATGGGCTAATGCCTTTGTATATCAAAGCGCAAACGGGCAGCTCTGAGCAAACTGGCATGTTAATGGCGATCATTATTTTGGGCGGCATGTTAGTGCAACCAGTAGTGAGCTACTTATCACCAAAAATGAGTAAGACATTGTTAATGTCATTATTTAGCTTGGTTGGTGTGCTGGGGATTATCGGCATATTAACGACCCATGACTCGGTATTGTTGAGTTCAAGCTATATGTTATTGGGGGCGAGTGTATTCTCGCTGTATCCAGTTGCTATCTCGTTAGCGTGTGACAGTTTAAGCGTCAGTAAAATTGTTGCAGCGACAGAGATCATGTTACTGAGTTATAGCGCGGGTTCTGTTGCTGGGCCAGTCGTGGCACAGGGTTTCAAGCACTATAATAATGGGCTGATTATGTACCTCGGTGTTTGCATGTTAACTATGTGTATTTATATGCTCATTAAAAGTGCGACATCAAAACCAAGCGATCATTCTGCAATCCCGCAATAGGATCTCAGATAGTTAGTTGTAGTGCGCTGATCGTGCTGCTATTAATACGGTTAAGCCTGTAGGTGGCTTAACCGTATTTTGTTCGTTTAAATCATTACACCTTACATATGTTCGCTTTGTTACATTTAATCAACATATCATCAATCCTTATATTTTCATGTTTACTAATCAGCTTTATGAGTCATGTAACGGCAATTAACTACCACTAAAGTGTTAAATTGTGTTGCGAACTATCGTTTAATGCTAATTAATATATACGTTGATCTTGGTCAAATCCGTTTGATATAGCGTATTTTGTCGATAAATATGATTCAACCTGTCTCGTTTTAATACTTTTCTGTGCTCGAACGCTCATTTTTATTCTTTATTTGTTTTAATTATGTATTAAAAGTGTAAATTAAAATTCACACGAACATTGTGTACACCCTACATAAATAAAACAAAGGAATGAATCATGGCTAACAATAAACAGCATACTCTGATGGGCGAATGCCTTGCTGAGTTTATTGGTACTGGACTGTTAATCTTTTTTGGTGTCGGCTGCGTAGCCGCACTGGTATTAACTGGCGCTAGTTTCGGTCAATGGGAAATCAGTATTATCTGGGGTATGGGTGTAGCAATTGCTATTTACTGTACCGCTGGTGTTTCTGGTGCTCACATTAACCCTGCCGTGACGATTGCGCTTGCAGCGTTTCACGGATTTGATAAAAGCAAAGTATTACCTTATATATTCTCGCAACTCGCAGGTGCTTTCTGTTCAGCTGCATTAGTATACGGCTTATATAGCAACTTATTTACTGACTACGAAATTGCTAACGGTTTCCTACGTAATAGTGAAGCGGCATTATCGACAGCGGGTATCTTCTCTACTTACCCACACCCATCATTAACATTCATTGGCGCATTCGCGGTTGAGTTTGTGATCACTGCGGTATTAATGTTCGCTATCTTAGCATTAGGCGACGAAGGCAACGGCGAACCACGTGGCGCAATGAACCCTGTACTTATCGGTGTGCTAATTGCGGTTATCGGTGGCTCTTTAGGACCACTAACTGGTTTCGCTATGAACCCTGCACGTGACTTTGGTCCGAAACTATTCGCTTACTTCGCGGGTTGGGATTATGCATTAACAGGTGCTAAAGATATTCCTTACTTCATTGTACCTATCTTAGGTCCAATTGTAGGTGCATGTTTCGGTGGTTGGTTATATCCAAAAGTGATTGGTCAATACCTACCATCAGCAGGTCATGGTTGCACTATTCCAAACCAGTGTGATGAAGTATCTGTTGAAGCTAAAACTGCGAAAGTATAATTTAGCGGTATTAAATAAATGAGTAAGACAGCATAAATTTTGAATAGCATCTAAGCGACTTTGATTATTGTATTGTTAAAATAAAAAGTAAATAAACAAGTAAATCAATAGTTAACATCAAAGTATCGCTTGGGTATATAATTAAACATAAGTACTCTACCAAATGAAATTAAAAGGACTTCATAATGACTGAGAAAAAATACATTATTGCTTTAGACCAAGGAACTACCAGTTCTCGTGCCGTTATTCTTGACCACGATGCAAATATTGTCAGCGTTTCTCAACGTGAATTTACGCAAATCTATCCGCAGGCCGGTTGGGTTGAGCATGATCCACTTGAAATCTATGCAACTCAGAGTTCAGTATTAGTTGAAACGTTAGCGAAAACAGGTATCACCAGTGCTGAAATCGCCGGTATCGGTATTACTAACCAACGTGAAACGACGATTGTTTGGAACAAAGAAACAGGCAAGCCGGTTTATAACGCAATCGTATGGCAGTGTCGTCGTACTGCTGATATCTGTGACAAATTAAAAGCACAAGATGCAGGCTTCGAAGAATACGTGCGTGAAAACACGGGTCTTGTTGTTGACCCGTACTTCTCAGGTACAAAAATTAAATGGATCCTTGATAACGTAGAGGGTGCTCGTGAAGACGCTGAAGCCGGTAAACTATTATTCGGTACCGTTGATACTTGGTTAGTTTGGAAAATGACACAAGGACGCGTTCATGTAACAGACCACACTAACGCATCACGTACAATGTTGTTTAACATCAATACACTACAGTGGGATGAGAAACTACTTAAGATCCTTGATATTCCACTATCAATGATGGCTGAAGTGAAATCGTCTTCAGAAGTTTACGGTCAAATGAACTTAGGTGGTAAAGGCGGTACACGTACCCCAATCGCTGGTATCGCTGGTGATCAACAAGCTGCACTTTATGGTCAAATGTGTGTAGAACAAGGTCAAGCGAAAAACACTTACGGTACTGGTTGTTTCTTATTAATGAACACTGGTAAAGAAAAAGTAACGTCTCAGAACGGTCTACTTACTACCTTGGCATGTGGTCCACGCGGTGAAGTAGCTTACGCATTAGAAGGTGCGGTATTCATGGGTGGTGCTTCTATCCAATGGCTACGTGATGAAATGAAGTTACTCTCTGATGCGAAAGATTCTGAATATTTTGCAACCAAAGTAGATTCATCAAACGGTGTTTATGTTGTTCCTGCGTTCACAGGTTTAGGCGCACCGTACTGGGATGCATATGCTCGTGGTACGATTGTTGGTCTAACGCGTGGTGTAGGTGCAAATCACATTATCCGTGCAACATTAGAAAGTATTGCCTATCAAACACGTGACGTACTTGATGCGATGCAAGCGGATTCAGGCATTAAATTGGCAGAGCTGCGTGTAGATGGCGGTGCAGTAGCGAATAACTTCCTAATGCAATTCCAATCTGACGTGCTAAATACAACTGTATTACGCCCAGCTGTAACAGAAGTAACAGCACTTGGTGCGGCATACCTTGCTGGTCTGGCTGTGGGTTTCTGGGATGGCCTAGATGAATTGTCTGATAAAGCAGTTATCGAAAAATCATTCGAACCACATGATGATGATGTTAAACGTCAACGTCGTTACCGTGGTTGGAAACGTGCTGTTAAAGCGGCGCAATCATGGTCTGAAGGCCATGATGAAGAAGACGATTTACTATAATCGTGTTTAAATTTGATTGCCAACAGGCCATCATCTTAGTCTAAATAGAAAGAGTGCCATTATATAAATAGAAAGTATTTATAATAGTGGCGCTCTTTTTTTTGGTTTTTTTAGGTGTTTTACCGTTACTTGGTCTATTTTTGTCATCACGTTGACATATTTTTAATGCTTAATAGCCATTCGAGCATTTATTGAAGGTTAAATTTAAAATAAAATGTTCGAAATGTAAAAATAAATGCTCGATTGCGAAAGTAAATGATGATTTTAATACCAAAGTGTTCTATATTAGTTGCAGATGTTCGAAAGCGGTCGTTCGCTCAGACAAGAATGTATTAAAGTGAGTTAAGTATGAATAATGGAAACCAGAAAGTAATGACCAAAAACATGCCTGTTAATAAAGAGCTTAATGAAGTGCTCGATTTGATCGTTGTAGGCGGCGGTATTAATGGCGCAGGTATTGCTGCAGACGCAGCTGGCCGTGGCCTAACTGTTGGCTTATATGAAGCTGCCGATTTTGCTTCTGCTACATCATCAGCAAGTTCTAAACTTGTACATGGTGGTTTACGTTACCTTGAACATTACGAGTTTCGTCTAGTGTCTGAATCACTAGCAGAGCGTGAAGTATTACTTAAGAAAGCGCCACACATTGTTAAACCAATGCGTTTCCGTTTACCACATCGTCCTTTCTTACGTCCTGCGTTATTAATTCGTGCTGGTTTGTTCTTGTATGACAACCTGGGTAAACGTACAACGTTACCAGGTAGTAACCAAGTGAACTTAGCGAAATCAGGTTTACTTAAAAAAGAAATTACTAAAGGTTTTGAATATTCAGATTGCTGGGTTGATGATGCACGTTTAGTTATTCTAAATGCGATGGCAGCACAACGTAACGGCGCTGAAGTTGAAAACTATTGCCGTGTAGAAAAAGCCGTGCGTAAAGATGGTTTATGGCAAGTAACAATTGTAAACGATCAAACAAATGTGCGTTTCGAGCGTACTGCGCGTGCATTAGTTAATGCTGCCGGTCCTTGGGTTAAGCAATTCTTCGATGACAGCATGGAAGAAGAATCACCACGTAATATTCGTTTGGTAAAAGGTTCACACATTGTGGTGCCACGTATCCACGATGAAGAGCAAGCTTACATTCTACAGAACAAAGATAACCGTATTGTCTTCGTTATTCCTTACATGGAAGACTTCTCAATCATTGGTACGACTGACGTTGAATACGTTGGCGACCCACGCAAAGTGGCGATCTCTGATGACGAGGTTGAATACCTGATTGATGTTGTAAACGAACATTTTGTGAAGCAGCTTGCGCCAAGTGATGTTGTTTGGACTTACAGTGGCGTACGTCCACTGTGTGATGACGAATCTTCATCACCACAAGCAATCACGCGTGATTACACACTGGAACTTGAGCAAGAAGGCACACAAGCGCCATTGCTATCTATCTTCGGTGGCAAGCTAACAACTTACCGTAAACTGGCTGAGTCAGCAATGACACTGATTTCACCGTACTTTGATAAGTTAGGTAAGTCATGGACAGCAGATACGCCATTACCAGGTGGTGACTTTAGTTACCCTCGAACGCAGTTAGTTGCTAACATTTGTTCACAGCACTTATGGCTAGCCCCTGAAACGGCGAAGCGTTATGTGAACCAGTTTGGTACAGATACTTGGAAACTATTCGCTGATTGTCATTCTGAAGCTGATTTCGGTATTCACTTTGGTCAGGGTGTTTACAGCCGTGAAATTGATTACTTGATTGCAACAGAATTTGCGAAGAAAGCGGAAGATGTATTATGGCGTCGTACTAAGCTTGGTTTGTACTTAAATAAAGAACAACAAGCGGCCGTTGCTGACTACATTAATGCACAAGTAGTAAAGCTTAACCCGGTAAAGTTAGATAAAGTTGGTTAATTGCGTAACTCACTACGCTAATTAAACAACTGACACTAAAGCGCCACTAATCACTGATTAGTGGCGCTTTTTTATTGCCGTCATTTAGTTATTTTAGCTTATGGTTTTAAGCTTATTACGTTCAGTGTAAAATCACATACCGGAATAGTTAGGGCCGCTGCCGCCTTCTGGTGGGGTCCATACTATGTTTTGTGATGGATCTTTGATGTCACACGCTTTACAGTGGATGCAGTTTTGCGCATTTATTTGGAATTTTACTGCTTTATCAACCGTGACAATTTCATACACAGCTGCAGGACAGTAGCGTTGTGCTGGTTCTGCAAATCGGGGTAGGTTGGTACACATAGGCACACTGGGATCCGTCAGTTTAAGGTGACAAGGCTGATCGGCGTCATGTTGGATATTGGCTAGAAACACCGAACTTAAACGATCAAAGGTTAAGATGTTATCAGGTTTCGGATAAATGATGGCTGACGATTTGGTGACTTTTTGTAACTGGCAATGATCTGGTTTTGAATCGTGTAGGGTAAACGGTAAGCTTTTATGCAGTATGTTTTGTTCAAACCAGGTCACGCCCAACATGGCGTTGCATCTGTGGGTGATGGGGGCAAAATTTCGGGATTGATATAACTCTTGATACACCCAGGATGCTTCATATAATAAGGTGAAATGTTCGAGGCTGTTATTGGTTTCAGTCGTTTTTTCAGAGTTCTCATTGGCTTTATAGCGTGTTAATGCCATCGCGGCAAACACAGCTTCCGCACCAACCATGCCTGTTTTCATGGCGGTATGAGTACCTTTCAATTTAGCCACATTTAATGTACCTGCATCACAACCGAGTAGTAAGCCGCCGGGGAATACCATCTTAGGTAAACAGTTATAACCGCCTTTGGTGACAGTTCTTGCGCCGTAAGCAAGGCGTTTCCCACCTTTTAAATAGCGGCTAAATGCGGGGTGTAATTTAAGACGTTGGAACTCTTCGAAAGGGCTGAGGTAAGGGTTTTGATAGTTTAAATCAGTGATAAGACCGACATAAGCCTGATCTTTGCCAACGTGATAGAGAAAAGCACCACCAGTGGCCCCGTGCTCCGCTAATGGCCAGCCGATACTGTGAATGACTAATCCCGGTTGATGAATGTCGGGATCTATTTGCCACAACTCTTTAATGCCCAGTCCGTAATGTTGTGGATCTGCGTCTTTATCTAATTGGTATTTTTCGATTAATTGCTTGCCTAAATGCCCACGTGAGCCTTCGGTAACTAAAGTATATTTGCCAATGAGTTCCATCCCTAGCATGAAATTGTCTTTTTCGTTGTTGTTTTTATCGCGCCCCATGTCTCCCGTGATCACCCCTTTGACGCTGCCATCATCAGCAAACATTAATTCATTGGCGGCAAAACCGGTGAATATTTCGACGCCCAACGCTTCTGCTTTTTTGGCTAACCAAATACACAGGTCGCCTAGGCTTATGATATAGTTATGTTTATTGTCTAAACTTGATGGCACTAACATGCTAGGCACGCGGCGGGCGGTGGTGGCATTTTTTAGTAGCCAAGTTTCATCTCGCTTTACATGACAGGTGACGGGGGAGTCTAAGTCTTGCCAATCGGGAAATAGTTCATCTAACGCGCGAGGTTCAAAGATGGTACCGGCAAGGGTGTGGCCACCAATATCAGCGGCTTTTTCAAGGACACAAACGCTGAGTTCAGTATCAGAGTCCAGTGCAAGTTGGCGTAAGCGACAAGCTGCAGATAATCCGGCAGGTCCAGCACCGACAATGACAACATCAAATTCCATTGATTCTCGCTTCACACTTGGCATCCTTATACATATGTCTATTCTAAGTATTGTGTATGTTTGAATAAGCGCCAATGATATTGCTATTAGTAATTAACTCGCTGAATTTTAGCGACAAGTTAACATTTTTAGCTAAAGGGTAAACTACCCATAAAGATAGTGCAGTACAATAACGTCATCTATATTCAATACACCAAGTTTAATTTGAGGTTTTATTATGCTTAAAAAAGTGCCCTTAGCAATGCTATTGACGATGGTATCTTTCAATTCGTTTTCAGCTGAGTGCGGTTTAGTGACAATCGCCGATATGAACTTGGGTAGTGCCACCTTAGTCGCTAATATTGACGCGTTTATTTTAGAACATGGTTATGACTGCGATGTTGATATTGTGCCGGGTAATGCAACGATAACAGCGACATCTATGATTGAAAAAAACACCCCTGATATTGCGCCTGAATTTTGGACTAACCAGATCCGAGCGACATTGGCGAAAGGTGGTGAAGAAGGGCGTATTGTTGTTGCCGGTGATTTACTTTCTGACGGTGCGATTTCTGGCTTTTGGGTACCTAAGTATATGGTTAAAAAAGATCCGTCTTTAGCGACGCTAGCGGGCATTAAAGCCAATGCTAAGTTATTTAAGCATCCTGAAGATCCAAGTCGTTCTGCGTTCATGGCTTGTCCTGCCGGCTGGACTTGTCAGATCTCAACCACTAATTTATTCAACGCAATGGACCTTGCTGATTACGGCTTTGATTTAGTTGATCCGGGTTCAGGCGCAGGATTAGCGGGTTCTATGGTCAAAGCATACGAGAATAAAGAAGCGTGGTTTGGTTATTATTGGTCGCCAACGGCTATTATGGACAAATACGATATGGTGCGTGTTGATTTTGGTACTGGTTTTGATCGTGATGAATTTGAAAACTGTACTATTATCGAAGACTGTGAAAACCCGCAAGTAACGGATTATCCTGCAGCGCCTGTGCAGAGTATTGTTACTACAGATTTTTCTAAGCGAGCGCCTGCGGTGATGCAATACTTGTCTAAACGTTCATTTACCAATGCTCAAATGAATCAGCAGTTGGCATGGATACAAGAAGAGCAAGCTGATGGTGATTACGCCGCCGAAAACTTCTTATTGAAGAATAAAGCGATGTGGAGTCAGTGGGTACCAAAGGACGTGGCTAAAAAAGTGGCGACTGCGTTAGCTGATTTATAATCAAAACGTCTTACTGATGTATGAGTTAAAGGAAGCTGAAACGCTTCCTTTTTAACAGCTTTTTATATGCTAAAAAATAAACCCCAATAAATTAAATGATTTATTGGGGTTTTATTTATAGTTTGAAACTATATTTGGAATAATCATTCTCCTCGACAATATCGTCCTCAATTGCATGTAGCCATGCCTGTGAATAATATTCTTCGTCGGAGGGGGTGTGATCAACCGTGTCTAAATTGATTTGGTAAGAGGCTATTAGCATATTGGTGTCATTTTTAATGATTGAAATTTTCATAACGCACCCTTGATTCACTGATTAAAGTTATTCGCTGTATCATTAATTATAGCTACAATCTAAAAACAAAAATATTATTTAAACTCCCGTCTTTACCGCTAACGTCTATCATAACTATGCTCTTCCATATTGTGATGACATCAAAATTAATTTAAGAAAAAGTTAAGTCATATAATTTGATCAACTAAAAATTCAACTCTACATCCACAGACGCAAGATCAGTAATCGTGCAGTGTTCTACACTTAGATTATAGTCAATTTCAGGAAGGTGTAGCTGTATAGCCTCGCCCATATAACCATAACTGCTACACCTATTTTCAATACCATCTAATCTATTAATGTGAGTAAACTATGACAAGTCATCAGCTGTTGAATTCACGTATAATTGAGCGCCAAGTTAGCAACGAAATTTTAACGCAAATAGATCAGACTAAGAAAAAAAAACTAGCTTTGGTTGTGCAAGGTGGTGGGCAGAAAGGCATATTTACCGCAGGCGTATTTGATTATTTTCTTGAGGCCGGTTTTGACCCTTTTGAACTGTATATTGGCACTTCTGCTGGTGCACTTAATCTCTCGTCTTTTATCAGTCGTCAATCTAAATTTGGCTACAACTTTATTGTCAATTACACCACCGATGATGAATTCTTCAATCTCTATAAATACCTGAGAAAACAAAAACCGCTGAATTTAGATTGGGCGTTGGATGCTGTATCAGCAAAGGGCCTGACACCACTGGATATCATTACGGCGCGGAAAAATTTACAGTATCGTCAGGCCTTTGCGTGCGCAACCCGAAAAGATACCATGCAAGATATTTATCTGCCGCTGTATCAGGACAACTGGAAAGAGGTTCTTAGGGCAAGCTGTGCAGTTCCTCTTTTATACAACAAAAAAATAAATTTTAACGATCTGGAATGGGTTGATGGTGGAGTTAGTGCTGCGATACCTGTACAGGAAGCGTGGAAACGCGGCGCCGAAGTCATTGTGGTAGTGCGAACTGAACCTGTTGAAAGTGTAGATAATGGCGGGCGTGTATTGTATGACTGGCGAGAAAAAATTGAATCGAGGTTACCACAATATATTGAGAAACTAAGCCTAGAGCAATCGTTGGATAAATTTAAAACGCTCCACGAAGATCTTACTCAGCGTTTTGATTTATGGAAAGTAAATTGGAGTGATAAAGCTGCATTTAATCAAAGTAAGGATGAAAAAAACACCATTATTTTATCTGGAATTAGCGAGCTGGTGAAAAATGATAACGGTAGTTGGAGATTGTTTAACGCCGATAATTTAGAACGTTTTCTTTCTCTTTCCAGCAAAGGTAAAAGTAGTGAAGTGATCGAAATGCTAGCTCGTTATTATCAATCTTATCGTGAGTTAAATGATTTTTTGGTTAACCCACCTGAAGGATTGACGGTTATTCAAATAGCACCAAAGAAAGTTTTACGCAGCAGAGCTTTGTTGAGTGATAAGGATGACTTAGAAATTGATTACCGAGAAGGCAAAGAGGTCGCTCGTCACTTTGTAAAAAACTTTGCTGATATTCTGAATGAAAAAACAACCTTAAGGTAATGCTGAATAATGGAACCCTTGTTATCAATACAAAAAGCCAATGCTGGATTGTCCAGCTGCACCTGTGCAGAGTATTGTGACTACTGATTTATTTAAACGAGAGCCTGCTGTGATGCAGTTCGTTAGCTGAATCGATATGAATAAAGGAAGCTGAGATGCTTCCTTTTTAACGACTGTGTTGTACATAACTAAGATATGATTTATCCCGTTAAGAAAATGTTTCTTTCAAGGCAGATAACAAGCCTTGATAAATAGGATCACAAAAGTCAGCAACTTCTTGGTTATTGGCTGACTCGAAACTTGAATCCCATTTAACTAATGTACCCTCACTTGTTTCGACCAGTTTCACCACTCCAATATAGTTATCGACAGCATCTTTGGCCACAGGACCTGGACCGTCATCAATGCTGTATGAAAAAGTGTGCTGCTCGGCATTTACTGCCGTTAAGGTTTCATGAAAAGCGTCGTTTAATACCCGCCTTGCGCCAATTTCGTTACCTTGTTGTGTACCAACGATGCGCAAAGAGGTGATCACACCTGCGGCCCATGATAAATCATGGAAGTTACAGATTGTTTCCCAGACTTTATCGATAGGTGCGTCGATATTTATGGTGTTATGGCAATGTCCCATTCACTTTTCCTTATATGTTGGGCGTACATATTTGAGTTTAGTTATTTCTTTGGGGATCACAAGGTTGGAGTTGTTCACAAATTGATGAGTAGATGCGCTAAGCCAAAACTGGACAGGAATGGCTTAGTGCTTATGCTTCAAAGAGGACGTTTCGCATTACTGAAAGTATAGCGAAATTGAGATTAACGCCTAATTAAGCGAAACATAGCCAACTGTTTTGTTCCGTTTAAATTTCTTGTTCGCCCTTTTGCCAAATACGGTACGTATAATCTAAGTTTGAACTAAAACTTTGCTCAAACACTTTCCGATACCTACTTGGAATTTTAGGGAAAAACACATCACCGTCTATTTCTTTGTGAACAGTGGAAATATGAAGCGTATCAGCACTATTAACAAGCGCCTTATAAATTTCCCCACCACCTGATACAAACGCATGATCAGTTACATTTTTTAAAGTTGATAACGCGTTATCTATAGAAGAAAAGTAAAATACATCTTTATCATCGGACTCTCTTGGAGACCGAGTAATTACAGCATATTTTCGATTTGGTAACTTTCCCATAGACTCGAAAGTCTTCCTACCAACAATCAACCATTGATTATATGTCATCGCCTTAAACAATAACTGCTCACCTTTTACTGACCAAGGAATATCTAAGCCTGAACCAATAATACCATTTTCAGAAACAGCTGCGATTAATGATAATTTCATGCGACTCCATTGAGAGCTAACGCCGCATTAAGCGGACTAAAACTGTTGGTTATAATGTGTAGAAAATCGAGAACTAACTAACTGTTTTGGTTCCATTTAAGAGCCTTGTTAGCAGTTGCAATAAGCTGATTTATAAAACCTATCTGTTATGTTCTGTAAATTAACACCTTTGAGAATAAATTGAAATTTCTGATCAAGCTCTTTTTCACTTCACTACATTAATAATACATCAATAAATGTATGGAAAGTAGATATGAGTATATTGCGAGAGAGCCAAAGCTGTAACTCACTTTGGGGCCGGTTCGAGTTAGCTAGGCTAGATCACATATTTCTAAGACGTTAAATCCTTAACTAACTCTATTTTCACCTGCTATTTTTTGAATTTAACCGCAGTACCAAAGACCATAATTTCAGATGAACCATCCATTATTGCGCTTGTGGTAAAACGGACACCGACGATTGCATCAGCGCCTTTTTCTTGTGCATTCTCAATGAGGCGTTGAATTGCGATATCCCTAGCATCGGTTAACATCTCTGTGTAGCCGCGTATTTCACCACCGACAATACTTTTTAAGCCTGCCATTATGTCGCGTCCAATATGTTTTGCTTGAACGACGTTACCAGTGACGACACCTACAATCTCCTCTATTTCTTTTCCTGGGATTGACTCTGTGGTTGAATAGATCATGAAATTTCCTTAAAAATATAAAAGTGTATTATACCGAGATCTTTATAAATGTTCTTCGTGTGCTTTAAGACTTGAGGGTTAGCGCTAGATAGCTCAATTTTATTTATATCTCCGAAGGTTATCGAGCTTCATATTTGATTAAGCTGCAATAGGCACGAGTTTATTGGTCTGTTCATTTAAAATTCGGCGTTCTGCAATACTTGATAAAATGAACATGACGACATATCCAGCGCATAGAGCGGTAATGATAGCGACGACATTGTCAGTCATCTGTGACAACAGATAATACGCAGTAACTAAAGTAACAATGCCCATAATTCGAATTAACAGGCTGAGGGTAAATCGCCCATGCGCTTTTATATAGGCAAGCTGATAAGCATTTAACATCATAAACACAAAGAAGATCGAGAAGTGGAATAATACCGGTAGCGCGCCACTATATTCGGGTGGGAATACCAACGCAATGATCGAAGCTCCTCCAAAATACATGATTGAGAAAAAAGATATTCCAACTACAGCTGATAACTTAAATACCCATCGGCGTATTTGCTTCACTTGTTCATGATCGGCGTTACGTATATTCACCGCTAACTCAGGTAGAACAAAGCGATAAATAGGGAAAACGAATAGCATCGTCATATAGGTAAAGACAGGACGAACGACCACTTGGAAATCACCGAGTTCATCGACACTAAAGTGGGTGATCGTCAGGAGTACGGTGATATAAATCATTAAAATACTGGTTCCAGCTTCAAGAGACGCCGTAAAACTTTTCTTCACGTAATTGATAAGCGGAGGGTCAAGGTGTACCAGGGCTAAAGGAAGTGTGGTGATCGATTTCTTGCGACGTACATACATATAAATAGCAATAGAAAGCGAAGATAGCGTAAGCCCGTAGAATAGAGAGGCGAGGGTATCTAGCTCTAAGACGTAATAACAGAACACAAACATAACCACATTACTGATAGGCTCGAGCCATGTGACTTTATTGGACACCTCGTATAAACGATACATGGCGATAAGGTTGGTAAAGTAGATCTTTAACCCCATGCCGAAAATGATGCCAACCATCTGTAAGTAGCCAACATTAATATTAAGAGAATGTTTAATGTATGGAATGATGGCACCCCAAGTAATCAGTACAATCGCAATTAAACTGAAACGGAAGATATTGATAATATCTCGGTCGTTGTGTGTTTGAGAGTAACTCACCACCATCGAAGAGCGAAAGCCTGTCATTAAAATTAATGACAGTGAGATGATATCAACGACGGTGTGGTACAAAGCCAGATCGCCTTTTGCTACCCATTGTGCCAGCCAAATTTTAAAGGCGAAGCCCACACTAATGCTGGCCAGCGTAGCCCAAATTCCAGAGATGAATGCTTTCTTCAGACGCTCTAATGATTCGCTTTGCATATGATTAATTTAATGCCTACGTAAGATAACATAATTGATTGAGATTAATTCTACTTGAAAATGATTCTCATTTAAACGTTTTAAATGGAATTCACTAAGCTGAGTTTGATCGCAATGATCATTAATATAAATCCAGCCCCTTTATCAACTTTTTGTTTATGGCGATTGAAGCGAGGTAGTATATTTGGGTGTGATAACAGTAACACAACCCCAATGTACCAGATAAAATGTGCCAGCATAATGATCAGACCATAACTTATCTGCATTATTAGGGGGGTATCGAGCGATACCACTTGCGTAAAAATACTTAAGAAAAAGATAGATGTTTTAGGGTTTAATATATTGCAGGTAAAACCTAAACGTATCGCTGCAAAGGGTGACATCTCAACCGTTTGATTGTTTTGATCGGTATTTAACAGCTCTCTTGTTGTTAATAACTGCCAAGCAATATAAATAAGATAAGCTGCTCCTAAGTATTTTATTGAATTGAATAACCATGCTGAATTTGCAATCACGACGGCTAATCCTGTAATTGAATAACTGGCATGAATACAGACAGATAAACACATACCTAAGCTAGCATACAAACCTGCCAAGCGGCCATTGTAAATACTTGTACGGGTCACCATCACAAAATCAGCCCCAGGTAACACCGCCATAAAAACAGCAATGGTGCTCACTGCTATAATTTCTGCCATATACGTATTTATTAGCAATTCCATATTTATCTCTCATTATTTAAAATAGGCTTACAACAACGTATTTATTACGCTGCAACCATGTTAATTTATGAGGGATTTTAAACAATACGCCCATTTGTAAAAGGACTTGTGCCTAGTGGACACAAATAAATTAATCCCTTTGTTGCCCGATATGGCGATTTTGGTCACTGTAGTTGAACAGGGTAACTTTAGTAAAGCCGCCAGAAAACTGGGGGTAACTCCCTCTGCGGTGAGTCGCCAAATTAGCCGATTAGAAGATGCATTAGGCATTAAACTATTACAGCGTACTACGCGACAACTGGCGTTAACGGAGTCTGGTAGAATAACGTTTGATTATTGTAAACAGATGGTTGAGTCTGCAGAACAAGCGGTTCATGCCAGTACTTCTGCCACATCGACGGTGAGTGGATTATTGAGAGTGGCTGCGCCAAAATCGTTAGCGAGTCGGGTATTACGACCACTCTTTGTGGAGTTTTTAAAATGTTATCCAGATATTCAGTTACATTTAAAAGTGACCGACCGTGTTTTAGATCCCATTCATGATGGTGTCGATTTCTTGATCCATATTAATGACAATCCCCTTGAAGCATTGGTCAACGTTAAAATTGGTCGGGTTGAACAGGTATTATGTGCCAGTCCTGATTTCCTCGCCAACCATACACTGCCTACACATCCCGATGATTTAAAATTTCTACCATGCCTTTGCTTAGGTGAAAATATGGCCGACAACCGCTGGCGATTTAGCAATGAAAATCAGCAAGCAACCGTGCAGGTGACAGGATCATACTTGATTAACCATAGTGAAATGCGTTGTGATGCGATTGAACAGGGCTTTGGTGTTGGCGGTTTGCCGGATTACATCGCACAGCAGGGTATTGCAGCGGGGACACTCATTCCGTTATTGGAAGATTGGCAGTTACAAGGTAATTATCACGGTGATATTTGTTTGCAGTATGTACAAAGTAAATACATGCCGAATAAAAACCGCGTGTTTATTGATTTTATGAAACAAAATTTACTTGTCATTAAGTCAGATTAAGCAGGAGTAGCGGTAGGGGAAATGGAACCCAATGTTATCAATAAAAAAGCCAATCCCAGGTTAACGGCATTGGCTTTGCTACTAAATGTTTGTATTAACGCTTGATAGTCGAACGCGTTTTATCTAGCGTGCTATTACGCTACTGCGTCTTCTAAAATTTGACGAGAAACTTCCAGCGTAATCGCTTGGCTTTCACCTAATGCAACCATACCGTGAGCTTCAAGTTGCTTGATAATAGTATCAATAGCAGCATTTTTATCATCGCCGTGTTCAGTTAATTCAGTTGGTACTTGTACACTGTGGTAGAACGTTTCTATTTCTACAATGGTACGTTCAGCTAGATCTGAAGAAGCGTCTAAACCAAATACATTTGTACCTAACTGCTCTAATTTAGCGCGTTTTGCCTGAATTTGATTACGCAGTAAAGACGGTTGGATGATAGATAACGAACGAGCATGATCAACATTGTATAGCGCTGTTAATTCATGACCAATCATGTGCGTTGCCCAGTCATGTGTTACACCAGAACCAATTAAGCCATTAAGCGCTTGGTTTGCTGTCCACATTAGGTTTGAACGCCATTCGTTGTTATCACGTTCGTCGTATTGTTCTGCCAGCTTAAGCAAGTTTTTAAGTAATACTTCAGCGTAACCGTCTTGAACCATCGCACCCGTTGGTAGTGTTAGGTACTGTTCACAAACGTGTACCCATGCATCGACAATCCCATTCACTAGTTGACGTTCTGGCAATGTTTTCATTGAATCAGGATCAAGTACTGCAAACTTAGGTTGAACAGCCGCAGCCATAAACGGTAGTTTAGTTTGCGTTGATTTTTGGGTGATAACAGAACCTGAATTTGATTCAGAACCTGTTGCAGGTAATGTCAGAATTGCACCTAGTGGAACCGCTTCCGTTACTACGTGTTTACCAATCAAAATATCCCAACCATTGCCTTCGTACATCGCTGCTGCGGCTACGTATTTTGCGCCATCAATAACAGAACCGCCACCAACTGCCAGAATGTAATCAATTGCTTGTTCTTTTGCCATAATAACGGCGTTGTCTAGCGTTTCCACTGTTGGGTTTGCTTCAACACCTGAAAATTCTGACCATGAGTGTTCTTTCAGTGCGTCACAAACTTGGTCATAAACGCCATTTCTCTTAATAGAACCACCACCGTAAATCACAAGCACTTTTTTATCTTTTGGAATAGACGTTGCGATAGTAGAAATTTGACCTTGGCCAAAATGGATTTGAGTCGGGTTAACATAAGAGAATTTCATTGTATGTCCTTTAGTTTGATTTATTCAATGGATGCATATTACTCTTTAAAAGTGCATTGAAAAAGGCGATATCCTCCATTTTAGTTGCCTATTCCTCTAATGTTGAGTATTTTAATCAATAGGTGATGACTGATATTTTAAGGGCTACTATGAATTCTCTTGGCGAGCTAATGCAAACATATGCGGATGCGTACGATCTTAACGATCTGGAAGGCATTAAAGAAACCGCTATTCCTGGAGTATGGTTTTACCGCAGTAGCCAAGGTAATCGGCGTCAGCCTTTTGTATACCAGTCGGGAATAATAGTAATGGGGCAAGGACGTAAGCATATACATATAGGTAATCAACCTGTGCATTATGGACCTGAAGACTATCTGGTGGTTGGTGTGCCGATGCCCTTAGAGTGCGAAGCTTTCCCTGAAAATGGCGAGCCCTTGTTAGGTTTAACCATAAATGTCGATCCGGCTTTATTACACCGTTTAGTCAATGAATTGGAAGCGGCCTCTTTTGATTATGCATCGAGAAGTAATCAGGAAACATGTGGATTAAGCGCAGTAAAAATGGCAACGCCGATGTTAGAGAGTTGCAAGCGCTTAATGCTGGTATTGCATTCTGACTTAGAGACTAAAATGTTGGGTGAGTCATTGGTAATGGAAATCGTTTATCGGGCACTTGTCGGGTCTGAAGGGCATGTACTGTTTGATTTAGCCCATCACGACGGGCAATACGCAAGGGTGGCGAAAGTACTGACTAAAATGCATCAAGCTTATTCGGAAGGACTCACGGTTCAATACCTGGCAGAAGAAGCTAACATGAGTGTCTCTGCGTTCCATTTAGCATTTCGTAAAGTGACTTTAGAATCACCACTGCAGTATTTAAAGAAGGTGCGTTTAAATAAAGCCAAAGAGCTGATCCAACGAGAAGGCTTGAGGGTAAGTGATGCTGCAAGACTCGTTGGGTATTCCAGTTCTTCGCAGTTCAGCCGTGAATTTAAGCGCCATTTCAATATGACGCCTAAAGGCTGTACGGATTAATATTGCGATTAACCTTCACCTTATATAATCAGTGTGAATTTTTAAGCTCGGCTAATGCTTTAATGTGTTTCGGCGACACTCCACAACAGCCACCGACTATCGATGCGCCTGCGTTGATCCAAGTTGTCGCAAATTCACGGTATCTTTGCGGGCCTACATCCTCTCTTATACCTGTGACTGCATTATTGGCTTCGTGCAGATCACCGATAGGGGGGAAGTTATTCGCGTACACGCCTAATTGCACCTCGTCTACCATACCTAGATCGACTAACGCTTGTTTAGCGGTCGTAAGGGCTTTTTCCATTACTTCGGCGCAGCTGCAATTAAATAAGATAGCCGACACGTGTTGTCCTGCAATTTTACTCACCGCATCATAAACCAATTCACCAGAACGCAGAGCAGGCTCTGTGGTTATTTCATCTTTAATAGTGAATGCAATCCAGGTTGGTTTATCTGTGGTCGCTGTGCGCGCTTTGATCATGGCCGCTTCTGCGATAGAAGATATGGTTTCAGCTAACCAAATGTCGACATCAGCCTGTTGATTGTTTATCAGCACCTCAAGTATGGGCTTGGCGACTTCTACTTCAAACAGATCGGGTCGGTAAGAACCTAATACTGGCGGTATACAACCAGCGACTAACAGACCAGCATGAGCACTGATTGCCTCTCGCGCTAATTTAGCGGCAAGTTTAATTAAGTCTGCGCCTTGTTCGTTAAAGCGCTTTTCGCCAATATGAAAGGGTACTAACGCGTAGGTATTGGTGGTAATAATCTCAGCTCCGGCCTGTATAAAGCTAGCATGCACCTGTGAGACAAAATGAGGGGCTTCAATTAACGCTTGAGCTGACCATTCCGGTTGTTGAAAAGGTGCGCCAACGCTCTGAAGCTCACGGCCCATGCCACCATCAAGGATTATTGGTAATGTATATTGTACTGTCATACTGATATTTTAGTCCGTTATCCATCATATAAGATCAGAATAACTGTGCAGTTGTGGTAAAGCAAGCTTGACATTTAGACATGACTGGACATTTTATCGTCAGTATTGAAAAATAAATACAAAATAATACACTGACTAGATTTAACGTTAAGCTTTTGAAATATATATTTAATTTAACTTTTAATTATGATTTTATTACAAACTGATGTATTTTATTTTTTGAATAGCTTTGACTTTTTTTTTAGATTCTATAGAGTGTCCCTCAGCAAGAAAGCCTTTTGTTTACATTCTCCATTTCGTTGTTATATTAATACCTCGCATTGTAGTTTTTAAGTTCCAGTTTTTTGTACGCTATCCAAGCCTATTAAGGCAAATTAAATTAAAATTACAGGTATTATTATGTCTAAAGTTCAAGGTACAGTTAAATGGTTCAACGAAGCTAAAGGTTTTGGTTTCATCGAGCAAGAAAATGGCCCAGATGTATTCGCACATTTCAGCGCTATCTCAAGTGAAGGTTTCAAAACTTTGACTGAAGGCCAGAAAGTAGAATTCACTGTAGGCGAAGGTCAAAAAGGCCCGAATGCAGAAAACATCGTAGCAATCTAGTTTGCTATGTATTCGGCTCTGACTCAGAGCTGAATAAATATAAAGAATGGTAAGCCTTATAGGTTTGCCATTTTTTTTGCCTTTTTTTTGAATGTTTTTTATAATTACGCTTGATATTACTTCTAATCTTGAGAAAGAGCTCTCCCTAAGCACATCTGACCAGACTTAAAAGTAGTATCCATTTCACCGCTTCCATAGACTTAACTCGTCACAACACACTTCCACTCCCTATACTAAGAATGATGCTATCACTGATTATTAAACGTAACCTCAATAGGTTCAGTAATATAAGGATGTATTATGCTCAATCCCAGAGAAGTGAAAACGATTGCCGATGCTAAACATATTATCGAGCAACGCGGTTTAAGCCATATCAAAGTTGGTTTGTTTGACGCTGACGGTATTATGCGTGGCAAGTATATGAGTAAAATTAAGTTCTTTTCCTCTCTAGACAGTGGTTTTTCGTTTTGTGATGTGGTTTTAGGTTGGGATTCAAAAGATCAGCTTTACGATAATGTTGAATACACGGGTTGGCATACTGGTTATCCCGATGCACCTGTGCGTATTCTGCCTGATACTTGCCGTGCTCTGCCAGGCGAGGGCGATATGTTGTTATTCATTGCTGAGTTCTGCGATCAAGCTGAAGCAGTTTGTCCTCGCGGTACGCTGCGCCGAGTATTAGCGCGTGCCGAACGCATGGGTTTAGATGTTACCGCTGCATTTGAATATGAATTTTTCATGTTTAAAGAGACGCCGGAATCAGTACGAGAAAAAGGTTACAAAAATCTAACGCCATTGACCCCAGATTGCTTTGGCTACTCTATGATCCGTAATTCAGTACACGCTGATTTACATCATCAAATAATGGCACTAGGCGAGGAAATGGACTTTCCATTAGAGAGTTTACATACTGAAACTGGTCCTGGTGTATTAGAAGCCGCTATCGCTTATGATGGCGCCCAAGATGCTGCTGATAAAGCGGCACTATTCAAAACCTTCATTAAAGTCTGGGCACAACGTAATAACCTGATGGCGACCTTTATGGCGAAATGGTCAAGCGATTGGCCGGGACAAAGTGGTCACATCCATATCTCGTTGCAAGACAAAGCAGGCAAAGCGCTGTTTCACGATCCTAATAATGCCTACAACATGAGTGATACTCAACGCCACTTTCTTGCTGGTCAGCAAAAATACATGCCGGAGTTCTTAGCTATGATCGCGCCCACGGTGAACAGCTATAGCCGTATGGTGCCGGGGTTATGGGCGCCGCTTGATGCGACTTGGGGTGTCGAAAATCGCACCACTGCATTGCGGGTTATTCCAGGCTCGGCAAAATCTCAGCGGATTGAATATCGCCTTGGCTCTGCGGATGCAAATCCTTATCTTGCGCTTGCAGCTGCATTAGCATCAGGCCTAATCGGTATCGAGCAGAAATTAGAACCTCACGCGCAAGTGAAAGGTAATGCTTATAATCAAGACCACCCTGAAGCGCTTTCTCTGCCACGTACCCTGTTTGATGCGGCGCGTAAACTAAAACGTTCCGAAGCGGCGAAAGAATTATTCGGCGAAGAATTTGTGGCGCATTATGCCGCGACTCGTGAATGGGAAGAGCGTGAGTTTAGAAAGCACGTGACGGATTGGGAACTCGAACGTTATTTTGAAATTATCTAGGGAGCACAGCGATAATGACAAATGAAAGTAAAAAGCAAAGGCAATTACAACAAACACGTTCACCTATTGATAATTCTGTTTACGTTGAACGTGCTCTAGCCAGTAGTGCAGAGATTAATAATACCTTAGCTAGAGCAGCAACAGCGCAAGCTAATTGGCATAAGGTCGCTCTGCAAGAACGCGTTGCGATCTGCCATAAAATGGTCGATGCCTTTGTTGCTAATGAAGATGAAATTGCCAATGAATTATGCTGGATGATGGGGCGTCCGATTCAATACGCTCGAGGTGAAGTTGCAGGCTTAGCAGAACGTGCTCGTTACATGATTGATGTAGCAGAAACTGCGTTAGCGCCAATTCAATTACCAGAAAAAACAGGTTTTCAACGTTATATTAAGCGTGAATCCTTAGGCTCTGCCTTTGTCATAGCGCCGTGGAACTATCCTTACCTCACTGCTATTAATGCCATCATACCTGCCATTATGGCGGGCAATAGTGTGGTATTAAAACATTCTTCGCAGACGCCATTGTGCGCGGAGCAATTATTCAATGCCTTTCAGAAAGCGGGTTTACCAGATGGGGTATTTCAATATTTACACCTTAGTCATGAAAACACAGAAATGGTGATAAAAGATAGCCGTATTGATTATGTGGCTTTCACTGGCTCTGTTGCTGGTGGTGCTATGGTTGAAAGGGCGGCTAGCGGCCGTTTCATTGGCGTAGGTTTGGAACTCGGCGGTAAGGATCCGGCTTATGTCCGCGGTGATGCCGATATTGATAATGCCGTGGCAACCTGCATCGATGGTGCATTTTTCAATTCAGGCCAATCTTGTTGTGGTATCGAACGTATCTATGTAGATAGCCGCGTTTTCGACGATTTTGTGCGTAAGTCTGTCGATCTCGTTAACGGCTATCAGCTTGGTCGACCCTATGTTCCAAACACCACATTAGGGCCGATGGTGAAAGCGTCAGCGGCTGACTTTGTGCGTTCGCAAGTACAGGATGCCATAGCTAAAGGAGCTACTGCGCATATAAATGCTGATGACTTTCCAATGAATGAAGTTGGTACCGCTTATCTAGCACCGCAGCTGTTAACTAATGTTAACCACCAAATGCGGGTGATGACGGAAGAAAGTTTTGGCCCTGTCATTGGCATCATGAAAGTCGAGAATGATGAAGAGGCCATCGCGTTAATGAATGATTCTGAGTTCGGCCTTACCGCAGCGGTATTTACCCAAGATATCGACACCGCTATTGCGATTGGTGAGCAGCTAGAAACAGGTACGTTTTTTGTTAATAGCTGTGACTACCTCGACCCTGCATTGGCGTGGACAGGGGTTAAAAATTCGGGTCGAGGTTGCACCTTATCCGCTTTAGGCTATGAGTCGCTCACTCGTCCTAAATCATTCCACATTAAATTGTAGCTGTTGTTATAACAAACTAGGGAGGCAATATGAAATTCAATCAATTCACTGCTAATTGGCATTATCCCACAGCTATACGTGCTGGTATCGGCCGCATTGAAGATCTTCCCGCCACTTGCCAAGAGCTGGGTATTACATCGCCACTGCTCATCACCGATCCTGGTCTTGCTGACTTGCCTATGGTGCAAGCTGCGTTATCGAACTGCCAACAATTTGGTTTAAAGTGTGCTATTTTTTCGCAGATTAAAGGTAATCCAACAGGTGATAACGTCAGTGATGGGGTACGTGTATTTAAGCGCGGTGAACATGATGGTGTTATCGCATTTGGCGGTGGTTCTGCATTGGATGCCGGTAAAGCAGTTGCCTTGATGGTCGGGCAAGATCGGCCTATTTGGGATTTTGAAGATGTCGGTGATAACTGGCTAAACGTAAATACGGCGGGAATGGTTCCCGTTGTCGCTGTGCCAACTACATCTGGTACAGGTTCAGAAGTAGGGCGCGCCTCGGTGATCACTGATCATGAAAATCACATGAAGCGTATTATTTTCCATCCTAATATGTTGCCTGATATTGTCATTTTAGATCCACAACTGAGCGTCGGTTTACCCGCTACATTAACTGCTGCAACCGGTATGGATGCATTGTCCCACGCCTTAGAAGCTTATTGCACCAATGGTTATCACCCGATGGCAGAAGGTATTGCCCTGGAAGCCATTCGTTTGGTTAAAGACTATCTACCACGTGCAGTGCAAGATGGTCATGACCTTGAAGCCAGAGCGCAAATGATGACGGCGTCAACGATGGGCTCAACTGCTTTTCAACGCGGGCTTGGCGGGATGCATGCGCTTGCTCATCCTATCGGTGCTCTTTACGATAGCCATCATGGTCTATTAAATGCGATTTTAATGCCGTACGTGCTAAAAGCGAATCGGGATGCGATTGAGACAAAGTTGAGTCGTTTAAGTCGCTATTTAGAATTAGAAGGTAGCGACTTTGATAGCTTTTTAGATTGGATATTAACGCTGCGTAAACAACTCGATATTCCGCACTCTCTTGGTGAAATTGGCATTGATTCTGATCGCATGATTGAAATAGGCATTATGGCCGAGCAAGATCCCTCTGCAGGCGGTAATCCGATAATGCTTAATGCGCAGCAATATGCTGATATTTTCTTATCTGCGGTACATGGCGATTTGTAAACGGCAGGACTAACTATACGGTGGAGGCAAGGCTATGAAACTCGGTATTCTGCAATGTGATGATGTACGGGCTAGCTTACACGCTGATTTTGGTAATTACGCCGCTATGTTTGAGACGTTATTCCAGCATGTGGATAGCGCATTAGAACTTCATTTTTATCGGGTGATTGATGGTCAGTTTCCACAACATGTGGATGAATGTGATGCTTATATTTGCAGTGGCAGTAAATGGAGTGTTAATGATGATGACCTTTGGATCCGCCAGTTGGAAGATTTTACGCGTCTACTCTACGATGCAAAGAAGGGCTTGGTCGGTATTTGTTTTGGTCATCAAATTATTGCGAAAGCGTTGGGCGGACAAGTGGAGAAAAGTCCCCGCGGGTGGGGCGTCGGTATTGCGCATGCTGATGTGCTTGTCGAGCACAGTTGGATGCAGCCAAAGCAAGATAATATTGCGCTGGTGGTTTGCCACCAAGACCAAGTCTGTAAATTACCCGTTGGCGCTCAAGTATTGCTGAGTAATGATTTCTGCCGTTATAGCATGTTCCAAGTGGATGAACACTTTCTTGGCTTGCAAGGACACCCTGAGTTTACTTCCAAATATTCCGCAGCGCTAATGGAGCAGCGCCGCGATATTATTCCTGCTGAAACGATCAACATTGCGATGGACTCGCTTGGATCTTCATATAGTTATCAGGCAGATTATAAGCTCATCGCCAAATGGATGTTGACGTTTTTAAGGCAAACTATGGTTACTAGGTTCTCGGCGCGAACATAATAATGGCCATACCAACAAGCGCAACTGAAGCGCCAATCATATCCCACATAGTCGGTTTAATACCATCGACTCCCCAAAGCCATAATATTGCTACGAAAATGTAGACACCACCATATGCTGCATAAACACGACCTGCAGCTTCAGGGTGGAGTGACAGCAACCATGCAAATAGCGCAAGGCTTGCTGCCGCTGGGATTAGCAGCAATATACTCTTATCTTGCTTGAGCCAAAGATAAGGTAAATAACAGCCAACTATTTCAGCAATAGCTGTAATGATAAATAGTGAGATAGTCTTTAGTTCAAACATGGTGCTCGTTCATTTTAATGTTCCTTGCGATATACGACTCTAATACAAGCCAATATTTATCATAGACAGTAACAAATTTACTATTAATTACAAATGGATAATGAAAAAATAGCTACCCTAAATAAAACGCATGAGGAAGTGACAGTATGAAAAACAGTATTCTCGATACAATTGTTTCCGATGTTCGAAAATGCACCTTGTGTGAGGCTGAGCTTCCACTGGGAGCCAGACCTGTATTGCAAGTCGATGAGCAAGCTAAAATATTAATTGCAGGCCAAGCGCCTGGTATTCGAGTGCATGAATCCGGGGTACCATTTACCGACCCAAGTGGAGATCGTTTACGCCAATGGATGGGTATTGATAACGACACGTTTTATGATGCCAGTAAAATAGCTATTTTACCTATGGGGTTTTGTTATCCGGGAACGGGTAAGTCGGGCGATCTGCCACCCAGACCTGAATGTGCTAAAGCATGGAGAAGCGAAATATTAGCAGCAATGCCGAATATTGAGCTGATATTGGTTATTGGTATTTATGCGCAAAAATGGCATATGAGTGAGGTAAAACAGAAAAACCTTACCGAGACTGTGAGGAATTGGCGTGACTACTGGCCAGAGTTATTACCCTTACCGCATCCAAGCCCACGTAATAACATTTGGCTGAAGAAGAACCCTTGGTTTGAGCAAGAGGTGATCCCGCATTTACAACAACGAGTGGCGCTGTTAGTTGACGGTTAGTTGTCGAGACTAACTACTATCCCAAAACCCTTATACTCACTACTTTTCTTTCATTTATTCGCTGCAGTAGACTTATCCCATCGATACACACTTCCTATAATTATGATGATTGTAGGACACAAAGGAATGAACGATGAATAGAATCTCCCCTCTAGCACTATACCCCTTAGCAATAGCAGCGAGTTTAATAATGAGTCCCATAGTTTCGGCTAAACCAGAGCTTGAAAAAGAAGCCGATATGATTTTAACCAATGCCAAAATATACGGCCACGATAAAGCCAATACCATAGCAATACGTGATGGTAATATTGTTTTTATCGGTAAGAGAAAAGCATCTACAGCATATCGCGCGAAAGGCACTGAAATTGTCGACCTTGAACAAGCGTATGTGATGCCAGGGTTTATCGATAACCATAATCATGTGTTTGAAGCAGCCTCGGAAGCGGGTGGTAATTGCGAACTGGACATGGACGCATCCCTTGAAGAGCAAATCCCTTACTTAAAAACCTGTCGTGAAAATGCCAAACCGAAAGGTTGGGTAATGGGTTATGGCTTTTCGTTAGATGCGATTTTAACGGATGATAATCGTTATACACCGCTTGAAGTTATTGACCGAATTTTCCCCGACCAGCCTGTTGTGCTTATGGAACAAACCTCACATTCTATGTGGGTCAACTCTGTCGCGTTAAAGTTAGCTAACATAACGAAAGATTCTCCTGAACCACAAGGCGGTAAGATCCTGAAAGACAAAATAACGGGTGAACTTAACGGTATTGTGTTTGATAACGCTGGAGACATCATGATGGAGATGGCGTGGAACAGTTTAGAGAATCAATTTGACCAAAGCTATGACGGGTTGATGCTTGGTCTTGAAGAAGCGGGTGCACACGGTATTACCACTATTGGCGATGGGCGACTTTATTGGAAACGCGGTTGGTATGAAGTATGGAAAGAAGCTGAGAGAAAAGGGGATTTAACCTCGCGCATTTCCCTACGTCCATGGATTTACCCGACAGATTCAATGCCACCGCAATTGGCATTTTTAAAGACCATACAATCAAGTGATAAATCGGCTTTGTTGCTCGTTGATCAAGTTAAGATGTACAGTGATGGCATCATTATTAATGGTACCGCAAAAACACTGGCACCTTATTTAGAGACATACATACCCGACGAACCCAATGGCATTAATTATATTGCCCCAAAACAGATGAAAACATGGTTAAGTTCGTTGGATAAAATAGGTTACAGCGCTCATATCCATGCTATTGGTGATGGTGCTATCCGCGAATCATTAAATGCGGTTGAGTATGCGCGCAGCCAAGGTTCTGAAAAACCTTATACGCTAACGCATGTTGAAATGGTCAATCCCCAAGACGTGGCGCGTTTTGCTAAGTTAGATGTGACTGCCGATTTTCAAGTTGGTTCTGATTATGTCGCGCAGCATGACCATCAGTGGGCTGAACCTTTCTTAGGTAAAGAACGTACTCATTCATTAATGAACTTGAAGTCGATCTTCGATACTGGTGCCAATGTAACGTTAAGTAGTGATTGGAATGTAAATGACATCAATCCATTAGTGGGCATTGCGAACAGCTTGAAAATGGGTAAAACAGGTTTACCTGATGTGTATGCGGCGATAGATGCGTATACCATTAATGCCGCAGATAGCCTTGGCATCAGTGACATTACGGGGTCTATTACAGTGGGTAAGTCAGCAGACTTCGCTATTTTAGACCGAGATATTACTCGTCTTTCTAAAAACTCCATCGCAAAAACTGAAATTTTGATGACAGTACTGCAAGGTGATATCGTATTCGATTCAGAAGAATAATCGCATAAACGTAAGGTAGTTAGCGTTCAATCATTAGCTTATTTAACTATTTAGCTTAGTTGGTGATTGTCTTTAAAGGCAGAGATAACCTGGCTGCCTTGCGTTGATAAGGTTAAGCCATTGTGCCAGCATAACTCGATACGACGGATAATCCCTGCTGGTTCAAAGTCACAAGCTAAAGTAGTCAGTTGCTTATTGGTAATGTCGTTACTGATATAATCAGCGGGTAAAAATGCAAACCCTTTGTTATGTTTCAACAACGTAATAAGTGGCTGGATATCTGAAAACATCGCATAACTGGGGCTAAAACCATCATTTTTTTCATCGCTCTGTAGTTGGTTATTCGATTCGCCTAAAATGAGTTCTCGATATTGGCTCAGATCACTCGTGTTTACTATTGGCAATGATGCGAGCGGATGTGTCTGAGCACAGGCAAGTACGTCTTGGTAATGGCCTAAGCGACAATATTCAAACTGCTGGTGGTGCAGGGTATCAGACTCATGGGTAATGATAATATCGACATCTCCCGTGATTAACGCCTGTGTTAGTTGTTGTTTTTCATCTCGATACACTTCAATACTTAAACTGGGCAAGTCTAATATTAGTGAGAGTGGCTCGATAAAAGCTAAATCAGGCACGTAATTTTCGATACCTATCGTAAGCACCGTCGGCTCATCTTGTGCAATCATCTCGGCACTTTGCACGAACCTATCTAGTTGACTAAGTGTATGCGTGAGATAGGGCAGTAAACGTTCACCCTCTAGACTTAATGTCGACTTATTTCCGCTACGATTAAAAAAGCTCACGCCCAGATCTATTTCAAGATCGGAGATCCATTGACTTACTTGAGGTTGCTTCTTACCTAGCTTACGTGCGGCGGCAGAAATAGAGCCTGTTTCAATGGCCAGTAATAATGCTTTAAGGTGTAGTGAATTCATAGGGTTGGCTAATCGGCATGTTTGAAAGAAGGGCATAACAGGACCTAAACTATCAGTTCAGACCCCGTTACTATCTATGCGGTAAATGGCTATGCGTTAAATCGCATGGTATTAATGCTTAGTTTGCACACCGTTACGTACCATTTCTTTACCGTTTTCATAAACGTCTTCAGTCACGTAGCGTGCTAAAAGTAGACTTTGCTTATCATCAAATACAGCGACAAAGTGACGACCGTCTTTGGTGTTTGTCGCCATGCCAATACCTTCAACATTTTGTAGACCGAAACCACCGTTTTCAACACTTAGTATGAAACGCTCAAGTTCTGCTAAATTATCAATGACATCATGTTCGTTATTCATTTTTAATACTCTTTATTGCTACTCGCTCATACCAAGCAAGCACTTGTTATAATATGGTACGTACTTTACAGATTATAACCGATGATTTAAAGCCTTGCCGCGCTTTAATCTGTGATGTTTAATTATCATCCTACAAATTTGCCATACCCCATAACATCACTATTCTTAATGCATAAACGTTTGATTAACTAAATACAAAGAGGTTAATTAAACACAAACAGGTTGATTGAATAGATAGCAATATGTCGTGGAGGAAGCTATGAAGATATTGGTCGCGGTGAAGCGGGTTGTCGATCATAAGGTCAACGTCAGGGTCAAGGCTGATGAAACCGGCATTGAAACCAGCAATGTAAAAATGGCGATCAATCCATTCTGCGAGATCGCGATTGAACAAGCGGTACGTTTTAAAGAGCAAGGCTCTGCCGATGAAGTTGTCTTGGTTTGTATTGGCCCCAAAGACGCTGAAGTGCAATTGCGGGCTGGGTTGGCCTTAGGCGCTGATCGGGCTATCTTGGTCAGAGTCGACGAAGACGTTCAATCCCTTGATGTGGCCAAATTACTGCATAAGGTCGTGCAAGAACAATTGCCCGATCTAGTACTACTGGGTAAACAAGCCATTGATACCGACAACAACCAAACAGGACAAATGTTAGCGGCGCTCACCGGTATGCCGCAAGGTACTTTTGCCTCAGATATCGTTTTCACCGTGCCAAATAAAATTAAAGTAACCCGCGAAGTCGACGGGGGCTTGGTCACATTAGCTTTAAGTTTACCCGCGGTTGTTACTGTCGATTTACGCTTAAATACCCCTCGTTATGCCTCACTGCCTAATATCATGAAAGCGAAACGTAAAGTTATCACCATTACATACCCTGAAGATATCGGGGTGAGCTTATCACCACGATTAACGACGCTTAAAATCGAATCCCCACCAGTACGCCAAGCTGGGATTAAAGTGGCTGATGTCGCTGAACTGGTGGATAAACTGCAACAGGCAAGGGTGATTTAAATGGCGATATTGATAGTAGCTGAGCATGATAACCATACTATTCAGGCCGCGACGTTAAGTGTATTAACCGCAGCAACAGAGATTGCGGCGCATACCAGTAACAGTGAATTACACTTGCTTATCATTGGCCACAACTGTCAACCTGTCGTGGACATAGCGCAGGGTATACCCGGCTTGAGTCAAATATTGGTTGCCGATCATCAAATATATCAATATCCCTTAGCAGAGAACATTGCCCCGTTAATTGTGTCGCTAGTTCAAGATCATGAACACAGAGAAGAGGGTGGTAATAGCAGGTATACTCACATTATTACCTCTGCAGGTACCACAGGTAAAGACTATCAACCTCGTGTTGCAGCCTTACTCGATGTCGCGCAGATCTCAGATATCATCAGCGTAGAATCAGCGGATACTTTTAAACGACCTATCTATGCAGGTAATGCGATTGCCACGGTGCAATCTAGCGATTTAACCCAAGTTATCACTGTACGTAGCAGTGCATTTGTCGCGGTTTCGTTAAGCGATTTGTCGTTAAGTAATAGCAATCAAGTGCCAGTTGTTGAATTAGCTGCGCAAGCGGACAGTGGCAAGTCTGAATTTATTAACGCGGAACTTACTCAATCATCACGTCCAGAATTAACCACTGCGAAGGTGGTGATTGCTGGCGGACGGGGGATGCAAAATGCAGACAATTTTATGTTGTTAGATACCTTGGCCGATCAACTTAATGCGGCGGTGGGTGCCAGCCGTGCTGCCGTCGATGCTGGTTTTGTGGCGAATGATTTACAAATAGGGCAAACAGGAAAAATTGTTGCACCCGATCTGTATATTGCGGTTGGTATATCAGGTGCAATCCAACACATTGCCGGGATCACTGGCAGCAAGGTTATTGTTGCTATTAATAGTGACCCTGACGCGCCCATATTCGATGTTGCAGACTATGGGCTAGTGGCAGACTTGTTTGACGTTCTGCCTGCGTTGACCACGATATTGAAAGCCAAAGAGTAGCTTCTTAAATTTATAATAATTAGTTTCGAACTGATAACAAATTACTTGCTCGAACTGATAATAAGAAGCTTTACTCGAACTGATAACAAGTAGGGACGACGACGATACCACGTTCTGAAATCGTAAACCGCGCTGCGTCTTCTGCTGCATTAATACCGATGTTGGTTCTTGGCGGAATTTTAACGTGCTTGTCGATAATACAATTCTTCAATTGGCAATATTCACCTACTTCGACATTATCAAACAAAATACTGGCGGACACCGTCGCTGCATCATTGATTTTAACATTGGCTGAAAGCACCGAGTTCTGTACCGAACCACCGGTAATTAATACACCATTTGAAATTAACGAGTTAATAAAAATCCCTTCATTACCGGTTTCTGAAGATGTCGTTCTTGCTGGTGGTAATTGACGTTCGTACGTTCTGACGGCCCAGTCTCGCTGGTATAAATCGATTGGTGATACATGCTTTAACAGATCCATATTGGCCTGATATAAAGAATCAATCGTGCCCACATCACGCCAGTAAGCATCTTTAGTCACACGGCCAGAACTGCCTGCAAATTTGTGGGCGTATACTTTCTCTTTATCAATCAGTTTGGGAATAATATCTTTGCCAAAATCATGGTTTGATTGTGGGTTTTCAGCGTCTTGCTCTAGAGCGTCGATTAACGCATCTGTGGTGAAAATATAGATACCCATAGATGCGAGGCTTTTTTCTGGATCATCGGGTAGCGGGGTCGGCTGCTGAGGTTTTTCTGCAAAGGCAACGATCTTGTTACTGTCATCTATCGCCATCACGCCAAAGGCAGCAGCTTCGGTAATGGGTACTTCCATGCACGCGATCGTTAAGTCTGCGCCATTTTCTTTATGGCGTTGCAGCATCGGTGCGTAATCCATTCGGTAGATATGATCTCCCGACAGCACGACCACATATTTAGCTTCACTGCGTGATAACAGCCATAAGTTTTGATAAATAGCATCAGCAGTGCCGCTATACCATTTGTCTCCCTTGCGCATTTGTGGTGGTACAGCAGTAACGTATTCACCGAGCTCAGGGTTAAAGATAGACCAACCGTCGCGTAGGTGTTTTTGCAGTGAGTGGGATTTGTATTGAGTCAGTACCAGAATGCGTCTTAACCCAGAATGAAGGCAGTTGGTTAAGGTAAAGTCGATAATGCGGTATTTGCCACCGAAAGGAACCGCTGGTTTTGCTCTGTTATCTGTTAATGGTGAAAGGCGCGCGCCCATTCCACCAGCGAGTACTACCGTTAATGTATCTTGCATATTTAAATCACTCCCTAATTCATTTAAAAAGTCACGGCTAGGTATGCAGTATGTATATCAAAATTCGAGCCAAAAGTTAAACATTTGAAACGTAATAGTATTTATAAATGGGTATATCTGTTTTCACCATACTAAAGCGGAGTTTAATGCTGTAGGCACTAAATTGGTGCGCGATATGTTTAATTAATAAGTTGGCATCTAATTAGATTTTAAATAGGTATTGGCTATTGATAGTTTCGATTAAACCACTTTTCCTTTATGACAGATCCACTATATTCTTTATGTATTGATTTGAAAGGGGATAAGCCAATGCAAAAAAGAGCGATAATAGTTGAAGGTGGTGGTATGCGCGGTATTTTTGCTAGCGGTGTATTAGATGCTTTTATGGAACAGGACTATTTGCCTTATGACTTTGCTATTGGTGTCTCAGCTGGAGCCTCTAACTTGGTTGGCTATCTGGCTAATGCACCACAGCGTAGCTTTAATGTCATTACCACGATGGCAACAGAGAAGGCCTTCTTCAATCCTATTCGCTTTGCTAAAGGTGGCAACCTTGTCGATGTTAAATGGCTATGGGAAGCATCCGTTGAACGCTACCCGATCGATCATGAAAAACTATTTAGCAATATTCCTATGTATGCCGCAGTAACCAATATCGATACCGGGCATGCTGATTATCATCGAATTAAGCCAGACACATTATCCAACGTGCTCGAGGCCACGACCGCGCTACCCATTGCTTATCGTGACACGCCTTGCTTTTCAGGCGGCTGCTATACTGATGGAGGCGTTGCCGATTCGATCCCCGTTCGCAAAGCATATCGACTTGGTGCTCGTGATATTACCGTGGTGCTTTCACATCCACTCAGTTATAAAAAGTCCGTAATTAAATATCCATGGTTAATAAAAAAACTGTTCTCTCAACATCCAAATATCGCCAAATCTATGATGGTAAGAGCGAACAACTATAACGAATCTCTAGAGTTCATAAAAAATCCACCAAATGACTTAACCATTCGGGTCATTGCGCCCCCTGAAAATTTTTCAGTGAAAAGATTAACAATGAATCAGAGTACCTTAAATAAAGGTTATTCAATGGGTAAGCAAGCGGGTCAAACACACATAGAGCATGTTTTTAATTAAAAGAATACCAGTCGCATAGATACAAACAAGATGGAAGTAGCAAGATAAGTTCGTTTCTACAATCATAAATAACATCGATAAGGAATTGGATATGAGTAAAAAATTAACCACAGCAGCAGGTTGCCCTGTTGCTCATAATCAAAACGTACAAACAGCAGGTAAAAGAGGACCGCAACTGCTTCAAGACGTGTGGTTTCTAGAAAAACTAGCGCATTTTGATCGCGAAGTGATCCCTGAACGTCGTATGCACGCTAAAGGTTCTGGCGCTTATGGCACCTTTACCGTGACCCATGATATTACTCGATTTACCAAAGCAAAGATTTTCTCTGCGATAGGTAAAAAAACTGAGCTATTCACGCGTTTTACCACAGTCGCAGGTGAGCGTGGCGCTGCAGATGCTGAACGTGATATCCGTGGTTTTGCGATGAAGTTCTACACTGAAGAGGGTAATTGGGATCTAGTGGGTAATAATACCCCGGTATTCTTCTTACGTGACCCGCTTAAATTCCCCGATCTAAATCATGCGGTTAAACGCGATCCTCGCACTAATATGCGCAGTGCCAAGAACAACTGGGACTTTTGGACGTCATTACCTGAAGCATTACATCAAATCACGATTGTGATGAGTGATCGCGGTATTCCAGCAACCTATCGACACATGCACGGATTTGGTAGTCATACCTTTAGTTTTATTAATAGTGATAACGAGCGTTTCTGGGTTAAATTCCACTTCAAATCACAGCAGGGTATTAAGAATTTAACTGATGCAGAATCAGAAACCTTGATTGGTAAAGACCGAGAAAGTCATCACCGTGATCTATTAGAAAGCATTGATAATCGCGACTTCCCTAAGTGGACGATGCAAATCCAAATTATGCCGGAAGATGATGCGTCGAAAGTGCCTTACAACCCGTTCGATCTAACGAAAGTATGGCCGCATAGCGATTATCCTTTGATTGAAGTGGGTGAGTTAGAGCTTAATCGTAATCCTGAAAACTTCTTTGCGGAAGTGGAACAGTCTGCGTTTAATCCAGCAAGTGTTGTACCTGGTATCAGTTTTTCACCGGATAAAATGTTACAAGGTCGCTTGTTCTCGTATGGCGATGCCCAGCGTTATCGCTTAGGTGTTAATCATCACAGTATTCCAGTGAATGCGCCTCGTTGCCCTGTACACAGTTACCATCGTGACGGTGCTATGCGTGTTGATGGTAATCATGGTGGAACGGTAGGGTATGAACCAAACGATCAAGGTGAATGGGCTGAACAACCTGATTTCTCTGAGCCACCGTTAAGTTTAGATGGCGCTGCGGCACATTGGGATCACCGTGAAGATGATGATTACTTTAGCCAACCAGGGGATTTATTCCGATTAATGACCCCAGAGAAGCAAGCTGTATTGTTTGATAATACCGCGCGTAATATCGATGGTGTGCCAGAAGAAATTCAGCTTCGTCATTTAAGACATTGTTTCAAAGCTGATCCTGCCTATGCCCACGGTATTGCTAAATTGCTAGGTATTGAGGCAAGTAAATATAAAAACTAGGGAGTAGGCTGGTTATAACAGTAAAACTTAGTCAGCAAAAAGGGTGCATATATTTGCACCCTTTTTTACTGTTATCTTTTTGTATCACAACCGTAGAATCAAACTACTGTCTCAAAAGCTTAATCACAAAAGATGTCGTGTAATACGTTAATCACTTTGGTCACGTTACTATCATCCAGCTGGTAGTAGATAGTCTGCGCTTCGCGGCGAGTTTTTACGTATTTCTCACGTCTTAACCAAGCAAGATGTTGTGATAAAGTCGATTGCGGGATCGGTATTAATTCATTAAGCGCTGATACGGACAGCTCACCTTGCTGCAATAAGCACAATATCATTAAGCGATGCTTGTTACTTAATGCTTTCATCAGTGATTCAGCTTTAGAGGCTTTTTTCTCTAATCGCTCAATGCTCATTTGTTCAGTCATAGTTAATCAATCTTTTGGTTTTGATAGGGTTATATTAACATAGTTAGAAATATACATCCCCAGCATCATCGCAAATATAAAGACCATAATCTTAGGATCGCCAGCGCTGACATTAACAATTGCAGGACCTGGACAAATACCTGAAATACCCCAACCGATACCAAATAATCCAGCGCCAATGATGAGCGGGCGATCTATTAATGTTTTCACCGGTAGGCTAAATTCGTTGGCAAATAACGGTTGTTTTAACTTTTTCTTTAAAATTCGATAAACAGGGATGAAAAGTAATAACGCCGACCCCATGACCAAGGCCAAACTTGGATCCCAATCACCAGTAATATCAAGAAAGTTGAATATCTTATTTGGGTTGACCATTTGCGAGATAATTAAGCCAATACCAAATAAGATACCGCTGAACAAGGCTATAAATAATTTCATTCTTTATCCTAACTTATACTGTCGATGACAAAAGGTTGTTGACGATAAACACAGTAATCACCGCTGTGCTCATAAAGATGATAGTGGCGACGAGTGAACGTACTGAAAGGCGACCGATACCACAGATACCATGGCCACTGGTACAGCCGGAACCAACACGAGTGCCGATACCCACAAGCAAGCCGCCGATGACAATAGCAGGCCAACTCACATCGATGCTGCTAGGTAGTGAAAATCCTAAAAAATGAGCAAAGAAAGGACTTATCACTAGGCCGAGGATAAATAATATTCGCCAGTATTCACTGGGCGATTTGCTGTTTTTTAAGTTGTAAAAAATACCGGAAATACCACTGAGCTTACCGATACCAAAGAGCATTAATAAAGCGGAAATGGATAAAACCAGACCGCCTAAAATTGAATCTAAAATAGTTAACTGCGTCATTTATTTGCTCTCTGCTGTTGGTGTATAAACAGGTATTTTGAAAAATACTTGCTTGCGTTTATCTTCTTGAGGGAGTTGTCCTGCTTTAATATTAACTTGCAGTGCCGGGTATAACAGTTTGGGTACGGCCAAGCTTTTATCACGAGTCTGTCTAATCGCGACAAAGTCATCATGTGAGACATTATCACGAATGTGGATATTCGATTTTTTACTCTCTGCCACTGTGGTTTGAAATTGCAATTCTCTGCCGTTTGGTTGGTAATCATGGCACACCCAAAGCTTGGTATTGTCTGGGAGTGAATAGATCTGCATTATGCTCTGGTATAATTCTGTGGCCGAGCCACCAGGGAAGTCACAACGTGCAGAACCGCTATCGGGCATGAATAAGGTATCGCCAGTAAATGCATTATCTTCGACGAGATAAGTGACACTGTCTTTAGTATGCCCTGGTGTTTCAATGACGTTGATGGCGACATCACCAAGATGAAGCGTGTCATTGTGGCTAAGCAGTACGTCAAACTCTTTACCGGAGACTGATACTTCGTCATCACTGAAGCCAAAGATGTCCTTAAATACATGCTGTACTTGAGTGATGTTTTTGCTAATCGCAATTTTACCGCCAAGCTGTGTTCTTAAATAATGTGCTGCGGATAGATGATCGGCGTGAGCGTGAGTTTCAAAAATCCATTCCAGTGTTAACTTGTGGTCTTCTAGGAATTCAATTTGAGTATTAGCAAAATGAAACGCAATGTTGCCGGAGTTATTTTCATAATCGACAGCGCTGTCAATGATTGCAGCTTTTAGGCTCTGCGGATCATAGATAATGTAACTGATAGTAAAAGTATCGTGATGAAAAAATGGTTTAATAATGGCAGACATTTTGACCTCCTCAATACTGTTCGTTACTGATCATTCGTATATCGTACATTGTAAATATGCGATATGCAAGTGGTCAGTAAATCAAGTATAGAAAACAATAAATCAAGTATAGAAAAATGAACACTATTTACATTGTAGTTCAGCTAAATTAGCAAACAAGGCGAGTGCTTCAGGATTGGCGAGGGCATCTTTATTGGTTACGGCAATACCGTGCACCACGTTACGCACTGCGAGTTCGACGATCTTACCACTGATGGTTTTGGGGATATCGGCTACAGCGATGATTTTAGTGGGTACGTGTCTTGGGCTAGTATTGGCTCGAATGACCTGTTTGATTTGGCTTATTAATTGGCTGTCTAACTCAACGCCCTCTGATAAACGCACAAACAAGATCACCCGCACATCATCCTGCCATTTTTGGCCAATAGCGATAGATTCTTGAATGGCTGATAGTTTTTCTACTTGTCGATATATTTCCGCGGTGCCAATACGCACGCCGCCGGGATTTAATACCGCATCAGAGCGGCCGTGAATAATGACGCCTACTTGCTCAATATTGATATCTGTAATGTCATTAATAGCGTGACCTGTTATTTCATTAATATAATGGTAAATCAGTTCACCGTAATCACCGTGTGCCCAGATATTATGGAAACGCGAAAAGTAAGCGTTATGGTATTTTTGATCATCGGGATCTTGCCAAAACCCCGTTGGCATTGACGGGAAAGGTTGTCGGCAAACCAGGTCGCCTTTACCTTTGGCATGACTAAGTCGAAGTGGGATTGGTGACTGATTTTTACTTGTTGCGTTTGTTGCTTCCTCTTCATCACTTTTCATAAACGCCACGTCCATGCCTAGACCTATGCATTGCAGCTCACCGCGGTACACAGGTAAGGTTGGCATACCTAACATAAAGCAAGAAATAATATCAGTACCGCCACAGATACTAGATAGGCACACATCCTGTTTAATATGTTGATAAATATAATCATAGCTTTCATGGGATAGGGTAGAACCCGTGGATAACATAGTTTTTAAATGGCTGAGTTTATAGGTCTGTGCCGGTCGTAACTGGGCTTTATCACAGGCTGAATAATATTTGGCACTGGCTCCAAAAATAGACACTTTTTCAGTGTCAGCCAATTCAAAAAGTATTTGTTTATGCGGGTGAAAAGGCGAGCCGTCAAACAATACTAAGGTTGCGCCCTGAGATAAACTACTGACTAACCAATTCCACATCATCCAACCACAAGTAGTGTAATAAAAAATGCGGTCATGAACTTGTACATCGGTATGTAATGCCAGCTCTTTGACATGTTGTAATAAGGTACCGCCAACACTGTGGACAATACACTTAGGCATACCCGTTGTGCCAGAGGAGTAGAGTATATACAAGGGGTCTGCGAAGGCCATCGCTTCAAAACTTAAAGAGCGTGGGATCGCCGCACAAAAATGTCGCCAGTTACAGGCTGTGGTTTTATGCAATGTACAGGATGTTGCTTGTTCGTTCTGTTCGTTCTGTTCGTTCTGTTCGTCTAAGTCTAAGTCTAAGCCCAGTTTTAAATAGGGAACGATGACCAGTTTTGCTAAGTCTGGTAGGGAGTTTGCTATCGCATTAACCTTTTGGCTAATATCAATTTGCTTACCAGCGTAGTGATAACCGTTGCAGGCGAATAATAGTTTAGGCTGAATTTGGGTGAACCTGTCGAGCACACCTTGATGACCAAAGTCTGGCGAGCAGGATGACCAGATTGCGCCAATACTGGTGGTCGCTAACATGGCAACAATAGCTTCGCTGCAATTGGGTAATATGGCCGCCACACGATCGCCTTTTACAATGCCTACTTCACGCATAGCGCCTGCAATACGCGTGACTTCTTCACGTAGTTGTTGATAGCTGAGTTGTACTCTCCGACCATCTTCACCACAACTGATGATGGCAAGTTTGTCTGGATTGGTGCTGCTGTTACTCGATATGCTGCTCGATATATTGGGGGGCTGCATGTTATCGGTCGAAATTTTATAGTTAGAAATGTTATGGGGAAATAGCAGGTTTTCGGCGAAGTTTAATGTTGAATCTGGAAACCATTGGCAATGATAAAAACAGTCATCGTGGACAAAAACACGCTCAAGATTAAAGTTACCTTTGAGATTAAAAAAGCCAACGATTGAACCCCAGAATACCGCAGTATTGTCGATACTCCATTGATGCAATTGCTGATAATGGACAAACGTCAGGCAGTATTCATCGCGCAAAAACTGCAGGTAACGGGTGATGTTACTGCCATCAATACGCGCTTGGCTTGGGGTCCAGATTGGAATAGTTGACTGCGCTGTCATTGTCACCTCATATTTTCGATTGAAATCGAGCTTGTGCGGTTGGGTAGGCTAACGCTACCTTAGAGCCATTGGCGCGGTTTAAACGTTGGCAAATGAAGTTGCCCGCGGCAATTAATTCATTTAAATCAACGCCAGATTCAATACCTAAACCATTGAGCATATACACCACATCTTCGGTGGCGACATTACCCGATGCGCCTTGAGCATAAGGACAACCGCCTAAACCAGCAACAGCACTGTCGATAACGCTAATGCCTAATTGCAATGCGGCATAAATGTTAGCCAGTGCTTGGCCGTAGGTATCATGAAAATGGACGGCTAATTTTTCGACAGGCACGTGCTGGCTAACTGCGTTAATCATGGCTTTGGCCGCTTCCGGAGTCCCGACACCGACGGTATCGCCAAGGCTTATTTGATAACAACCCATGTCGTGTAATTGCTGCGCCACCTTCGCGACTTTATTTATACTAATATAACCTTCATACGGACAACCTAAGGTACAGGATATGTAACCCCGCACGGGTAAACCTGCTGCGAGCGCTTGTTTTACCACGGGTTCAAATTGATGTAACGACTCGGTAATCGAGCAGTTTATATTTTTACGGCTAAAGCTTTCTGATGCCGAACCAAAGATGGCTATTTGGTCGACGTTTGCAGCTATTGCAGCATTTAAACCGACTAAATTGGGGGCGAGTGCTGAGTAGGTGACTCCATGAATACGTTTGATGCGTTTGAAAAGCTCACTGCTATTAGCCATTTGTGGTACCCATTTAGGTGACACAAAACTACCCGATTCAATCATGGTTAAACCTGTATGACTAAGCATATTCACCAGTGAGACTTTGTCGCTTAGGCTTATTTCAATTTCATTTTGCAAGCCGTCACGAGGACCGACTTCGACTATTTTAACCTGTTCTGGTAGTTGATACCCTTTGTTAGAAAGCTGATTAACGTTTGTTGAAATGAGTGACGCCATTAGGCCTGTTCCTTGTTATCAAGAATGAGAGAAGGGGTTAACTGTATTAATTCAGCACCATCTTCAACCATGTCACCTTCTTGATAACACACGGTGGTAATTGTGCCTGCTATAGGAGCTATAATATTACACTCCATCTTCATCGCTTCCATCACGACTAAAGGTTCACCCGCGTCGACAACTTGATCCACTTGACAAAGGACACTGACGATAACGCCATTCATTGGCGCGGTTATTTTGGTTTCTACTTTAGTATTAATATTAGTTGTTGAGGCCTTATTTTGCATAGCCGCTTGGCGAAACAATACCGTATTGTGACCAGCATAAAATACCGTGATTTGTAATGGCGAGATAACAAGGGTTGCCTTGATTCGATGGCCATCAATAAATGCGCTGAGTTCATGGCCAGCAAGTTCACCGTGAACTGTGTATTCTTGCTGCTTATGGGCAGGGTCACGAAGCTTAATTTGATAACCTTGAGCGAGTGTTCTCACATCTAGGCTGTATTGGTACTGCTCTTGTGCTTGATTGTTATTCGCTGTCGTTAATTTAACGGTGTTGGTCGCCGGTTGATTTAAACGCCAGCCTGTCGTTTGTGCCCAAGGGGAATCACTATCCTCGATGCTGTTATGAAGTGTATTATGCCGTGCTCTAGACTGCTTAGCTTGAAGTTGCAAGGCGAGTCCCGCTAACAGTAAAGCATAATTAATATTCGCGGGCACAACTGATAATAGCGCAGCATGGATCTGCAGGAAGTCGGTGTTGAGATCTGCGCTTTGCAGTGCCGACACTTTTGACAGCTGCGTTAGAAAGCCAATATTAGTTTTAATGCCCGCTATCTTATAGTCCGATAAGGCGGTTTGTAGACGCGTAATAGCCAAGTCGCGGCTATGATCCCAGACGATTAATTTGGCAATCATGGGGTCGTAATAGGGGCTGATGTCATCGCCTTGCACAACCCCCGTATCAATACGTACATGTCTAGATGCTGGTGGTTGATTTAAGTAGGTAATATTGCCGCTGGCAGGCATAAAATCCTTCTCGGTGTCCTCGGCATAAATACGCACTTCGATAGCATGACCGTTGATTTTAACTTGTGTTTGAGTCAGTGGTAATGGCGCGCCGTTGGCAATATGTAATTGCCATTCGACCAAGTCTAATCCGGTGATCATCTCAGTGACGGGATGCTCGACTTGCAAACGGGTATTCATCTCCATGAAGTAGAATTGACCTTGTTCGTCGTATAAGAATTCGACTGTGCCAGCGCCTTGATAATTGATTGCTTGGGCTGCTGCAACAGCTGCTTCTCCCATGGCGACTTGTGTGGCTTGAGGTAATGCGGGAGCAGGGGCTTCTTCGAGTATTTTTTGATGACGACGTTGAATTGAACAATCACGCTGCGATAAGTAAATGCAGTTGCCGTGATTATCGCTAAATATCTGAATTTCGACATGACGGGTCTTGGTTAAGTAGCGCTCGATGAGCATGTCATCATTGCCAAAACTGGCCATTGCTTCACGCTTGGTTGCGGCGAGTGCTTGGCTAAACTCTTCGGGATGATAGACGATGCGCATGCCTTTCCCCCCACCGCCATATACCGCTTTGAGCAATTGTGGGTAACCAACTTGGTGTGAGTGATAGGTTAATGTTTTTTCATCTCGAGCGTTGCCATGATAACCGGGGACAAGTGGTACATCTGCGGTTGCCATAATCGCTTTTGCAGCACTTTTACTGCCCATCGTGGTGATAGCCTCAACACTTGGGCCAATGAAGATTAATCCTTGTTGAGCACAGGCTTGGGCGAATGCTGCGTTTTCGGATAAGAAACCATAACCAGGATGAATGGCTTGTACATTAGCTTGTTGGGCAATGGTGAGTATGCGTTGGCTATTAAGATAAGATTCTGTCGCGGGTGCTGGTCCCAAATAAAACGCTTCATCGGCCATTTTTACATGCCGCGCGTTGCTGTCTGCCGCAGAGTAAATAGCCACACATTTAATACCAAGTCGTTGCGCTGTTGCTATTATGCGGCAAGCTATTTCACCGCGATTGGCGATAAGCAGTTTGTTAAAGGGTTTGGGTTGATTGATTAAGACCTGATGCGACATCGGCGTTATTCCTTGGTCCAGTCGGGTTTACGTTTATTCAGAAATGCATCTAGCCCTTCCTGAGCTTCGTTCGATACCCGAATTGCAGCGATTCGTTGACTGGTATCGGCAATTAATGTGTCGTTGATGGCATGGTTACTAATATCATGCAGCAGCGATTTTACTGCTTGCATCGCGGCGGGACTATTGTCGAGTAAGGTATTAATAAAGGGGGCAGCGAGTGCATCTAAATCATCATCAAGCCGATGGATTAAACCATACTCAAGCGCTTGTTCTGCGCTAAATAGTTCACCGGTTAAACAATAGCGGCGGGCTTGCCTTACCCCCATAGCAGCTACGACATAAGGACTTATCACCGCAGGAATAAGGCCTATTTTCACTTCACTTAAGCAGAATTTGGCCGTTGAGGTCGCCAAGGCAATATCGCAACAGGCCACCAGACCAATTGCACCGCCAAAACAAGCGCCTTGCACAAAGGCAATTGTGGGTTTGGGGAATTGGTTTAGTTTGTCCATCACTTTGGCTAATTTCCCGGCGTCAGCGAGGTTTTCTTGGTAACCTAATTTGACAACATCTTTCATCCAGTTTATATCGGCGCCCGCACAGAAGTGTTCGCCCTGCGCGCGTAATAGCAATATACGTACAGCAGGATCATGCTCTAATACCGCGAGCGTTGTTAACAGATGATTAATCGTGTCGACGTTAAACGCATTGCGCACCTTGGGTCGTGTCAGGGTGATTGTGGCGATACCGCGATCATCAACAGCCGTGTGGAAGTGTTCTGCATTGATAATGTTTAGCTGATCGGATTGTTTTGTCATTCATGGATCCTAACTCTGATGTGTAATGTGTAATGTGTAATGTGTAATGTGTAATGTGCGATTAGGCTTATCGAAGTTACATTCTAAAAATACCAAATTGGGTATCGGCTATCGGTGCGTTTAGGGCTGCTGATATAGCTAAGCCAAGTACCTGTCTTGTTTGTAAGGGATCGATGATACCGTCATCCCACAGGCGGGCGCTGGCATAGTAAGGATCTCCTTGGGTTTCATATTGTTCAATAATGGGGGCTTTGAATTGCGCTTCTTCGTCAGCATTCATGCTTTTATTATGACGGGCTAAGCCGTCTTTTTTAACTTGGCTTAGCACGCTGGCAGCTTGCTCTCCGCCCATCACCGAAATTCTGGCATTCGGCCATATCCATAACATCGTTGGGCTATAAGCGCGGCCACACATACCATAATTACCGGCGCCATAACTGCCGCCAATAATCACGGTAAACTTTGGAACCTGAGCGCAAGCCACTGCGGCGACCATTTTCGCCCCATGTTTAGCAATACCTTCTGCTTCGTATTTTTTACCTACCATAAAACCGGTGATATTTTGCAGGAAGACTAACGGGATCTTACGTTTACAACACAGTTGAATAAAGTGAGCGCCTTTTTGCGCTGATTCAGAGAATAACACCCCATTATTGGCAATAATGCCGACAGGATAACCATGAATGCGAGCAAAACCACAAACCAGTGTGGCGCCGTAGTATTGCTTAAATTCATCGAACTCAGAGTTATCAACAATGCGGGCAATGACCTCTTTAATATCGAATTGTTTTTTTAAGTCGGTGCCGACAATGCCATATAACTCTAAGCTGTCGAATAGTGGTGGGATACTGGGATAGACAGTTAAATTGGGCCGTTTGAGGTGATTGATATTGGCGATAGCTTGACGCACAAGTTGTAATGCGTGGGCGTCATCTTCGGCGTAATGGTCGGCAACTCCGGATATTTTGCAGTGTACATCGGCGCCACCGAGCTCTTCAGCACTGACTTCTTCACCTGTAGCCGCTTTGACCAGAGGCGGGCCAGCTAAGAAGATAGTACCTTGTTGTTTTACAATAATAGATTCATCTGCCATTGCTGGTACATACGCACCGCCTGCGGTACATAAGCCCATAACCGAAGCGATTTGTGGTATGCCTTTGGCTGACATATTAGCTTGATTAAAGAAGATACGACCAAAGTGGTCGCGGTCAGGAAATACTTCATCTTGGCGGGGGAGAAACGCGCCGCCAGAATCGACTAAATAGATACAAGGTAGACAGCAACGTTCGGCAATTTCTTGGGCGCGTAAATGCTTTTTCACTGTGAGTGGATAATAGGTCCCGCCTTTAACCGTCGCATCGTTAGCGATGATCATGCATTCGATACCATTAACCCGACCAATACCGGCGACGACACCAGCAGCGGGTACGGCATCGTCATAATACTGCCAAGCCGCAAATTGCCCGAGTTCCAGTAATGGCGAACCAGGATCTAATAACGCATCAATACGTTCACGGGCGAGCATTTTGCCACGGGCTAAATGCCGCTGTTGAGCTATTTCGCCACCGCCTTGTTTTACTTGTTGAATATTGCTTTCGAGCTGTTGGACAAGTTGCTGCATAGCCTGTTGCTTTGCTATAAACAGAGGGTGTTTGATGTTAAGCGTCGTGCCGATTTTAGCCATGTTCGCTATCCTCTTGATTCGTTAAACAGTTCACGACCAATCAGCATTCTGCGCATTTCAGATGTGCCCGCGCCAATTTCATAGAGCTTGGCGTCTCGTAGTAAGCGACCTGCAGCATATTCGTTACTGTAGCCATTACCGCCTAATAACTGGATGGTATCGAGCGCCATTTTAGTCGCTAATTCTGCGCAATATAAAATCACGCCTGCGCAATCCTTGCGGCTGGCTTCACCGTTATCACAAGCACGGGCAACCGCGTAGGTATAACATTTGGCGGCATTCATTTGACTATACATGTCGGCCATCTTGGCTTGCACAAGTTGAAACTCACCAATGGCTTTACCGAATTGTTGACGCTGGTGAATATAAGGCACCACAAGATCCATACAGGCATCCATGATCCCCAACGGACCTCCAGTTAGTACCAAACGTTCGTAATCAAGGCCACTCATGAGTACTTGCACGCCGTTATTTAATTTGCCAAGGATATTGGCTGCTGGGACTCGGCAGTGTTGAAATACTAACTCACAGGTATTGGAACCGCGCATGCCGAGTTTATCGAGTTTTTGCGCTTGGCTAAAGCCAGCAAAACCGCGTTCAACGATAAAGGCGGTAATACCATGACTGTTTAATTCAGGGGCTGTTTTGGCGTAGACAATATAAGTACTGGCTTCGGGACCATTGGTGATCCACATTTTATTGCCATTTAGCACATAGTCATCGCCGTCTAATACTGCGCTAAGCTTCATTGATACCACGTCAGAACCAGCGTTGGGTTCGGTCATCGCCAGTGCACCTACGTGTTCGCCACTAATCAGCTTAGGTAGGTATTGTTGTTTTTGTTGTTCATTGCCATGGCGGTAAATTTGGTTCACACAGAGATTTGAATGGGCCCCGTAACTGAGTCCAACTGAGGCAGATGCCCGACTTATTTCTTGCATGGCAATAACGTGGGCGAGGTAGCTCATATCAACCCCACCGTATTCTTCACTGATGGTGATGCCCAATAATCCCATATCACCAAACTTGTGCCACATATCTGCTGGAAACAAATTGTCTTTATCGATTTGCGCTGCGCGAGGTGCTATTTCATCATCAGCAAATGCCGCCACACTGTCACGCAGTAGATCGATTGTTTCACCGAGGGCGAAGTTAAGTGAGGTATAGGAATTTGGCATCTACTTTCCTTATTCGAGACTCTATGACTGGCGACTACAGTTAGAGTTAGTCAATAATCTTACTGAATTGGCGAATTAATCTTGTCTTTCATTAGTTTGAGTATGGTCGCTAACGAGGGGGTTGCCAATTTGGATAGTGAAATCTGTGACTGCATGTTTAGTTTAATAATTGCATGTTTAGTTTAAATTTTAATCATTGGTTTGACGTTTGCAGTAAAATTAAAGAAAATATTATTAATGTGAGCTAGATCTCTATATAATTCCGTTCCGGCCAGAACCATCGAGTTTAGCCACCTTAGTTACAAGCCGTCACCAAGGAAATGTGAACGACCCAAGGATTTGGACCAGCGTGACTGTAGCTTGCTATCAAGGTGACTCGTATGTTGTTATTGGGCGGACTGACTAGATTATTTTTCTCTAAAAATGCTGTTTTTCCTCACCTTATATACCAATGCACGTAATACCCATTGCAATAAAATACTGATCATTAATCAGGTCTAAATTAATCCCACTGGGTGTTAATTTCTCCTGCGTTTACTGCCATCTAAATTTTATTCCAATTGGTATCACACCTTCATTTTTATACATCTATTTTTAAGAACAGGATGAAATAATGCAGTTGTTAATTAGTTTAGTTGGTATTTTAGTGCTGATTTTATGTGCATGCGCACTTTCTGAAAACCGTAAAGCGATCAATTGGCGTACCGTGATTGGGGCATTGTTCCTACAAGCGAGTTTTGCTGCACTTGTGCTTTATTCTTCTATTGGTCAAGCAATGCTAGGTGCTATGAGCAGCGGTGTTGCCGGTCTGCTTGGATTTGCTGATGTGGGTATCCAATTTCTATTTGGTGATTTAGCGACAGAAGGCTTTGTCTTCGCGATCCGCGTATTACCTTTAGTTATCTTTATTAGTGCGCTTATCTCCTTACTGTATTACATCGGTGTTATGCAGTGGGTGATTAAAGTGATTGGCGGTGGTATTCAGAAGTTTCTTGGTACCAGTCGTGTGGAATCATTAGCAGCAACAGGTAACATCTTCCTATCACAAGGTGAATCACCATTATTAGTAAAGCCTTTCTTACCAACAATGACACGTTCAGAATTGTTTGCAGTGATGACGGGTGGTATGGCATCGGTTGCTGGTAGTGTGCTGGGCGGTTACGCAGGTTTAGGCGTTGAAATTAAATACTTGATCGCTGCAAGTTTCATGGCGGCGCCGGGCAGTTTATTGATGGCGAAGTTATTAGTGCCAGAGCAAGAAACAGTCACTGAAGGCGCTAATGTTGAAATGGCAAAAAGCGAGCACAGTAATGCGATTGATGCATTAGCCGGCGGTGCGATGAATGGCATGAAGGTTGCTGTGGCAATTGGTACTATGCTCATCGCCTTTGTGAGTGTGATCGCCATGGCCAATGCAGGTTTAGAAGTACTTGGTAACTGGATAAGCATTGAAAACCTGACATTACAAAGTGTACTGGGTTACATCTTCGCTCCACTGGCCTTTATGATTGGTATACCTGAAAATGAAATGCTGATTGCTGGTTCGTTCATTGGCCAAAAAATGATTTTGAATGAATTCGTTGCCTTCATGGACTTCGCTGCAGTGAAAGAAACTATCTCTGAGCATAGCCAAGTGATTATCACGTTTGCATTGTGTGGTTTTGCTAACATTGGTTCAATCGCCATTCAAATCGGTTCTATCGGTGTTATGGCACCAGAGCGTCGTTCAGATGTGGCAAGCTTAGGCTTTAAAGCGGTACTTGCGGCTACATTGGCTAACTTAATGAGTGCTGCATTAGCGGGTATTTTCATTAGCCTATAATGGCTGGTTAGAATAACGCGGTAAACATAATTAAACTGAAAAGCCCACTTTAACGCTAAGTTGAAGTGGGCTTTTTTTTATCTCTTAGATTGTTTCTATTTCACGCTATTTTCCTGTATCCTCGCGCCTCAAATTCAATGTAAAAAATATTGAATAAATCAAATTTAATTTAATTTAATTAAATCGAATATAAAGGTAATCCGTTGAGCGTTTATAAACAAATATCCTTAAGAAGTAAGCTACTGATCACTAGTTTTGCCATTATTGTGTTAATGGTGCTATTTATGACCATTAATCTGGGTAACTCGTTAGCAAGCATGAATAAGGATATTGCCGATAAAACCTCGCTAGCGATGGATGAGCAAGTGATTGCCAGACTGACATCGGAAGCAGATAGCTTTGCACAAGAAGTCAGTGGTTTCATGAATGAGTCTTACAAAACCCCACTCATCGTCAGCAATATAATTGAACAGAGTATGTTGGATGACAATCAAGCCTTTAATCGCGAGCTGATGAGTCAATTAGTGGGTTCTGGCCTGGCTGAAAATAATAATTTAAGTTCGATGTATGTGCAGTTTGAGAAAAATGGTTACGATGAAAATGACCACTTATACTTAAACTCCGAGGCTCTTCATAGTGTGCCTAAAACGGGTAGCTTAGAAATTTATTGGTTCAAGGAGTCTGCAAATAACTTAAGCCAAGAACAAGTGGAAGATCCGAACGAGAAGTATATTGATACTAAAAATGAATTTGGTATTCGTGAAGCAGAGTGGTTTCTTTGCTCGAAGGAGTCTTTACAACCTTGTGTGATGGAACCTTACCTTGCCGAAGTTACCACTGGCCATTCAGAGATGATGACTAGTTTGACGGTACCAGTGATCAATAATGGCCAATTTAAAGGCCTTGTTGGCGTCGATCTTAATCTGCCTGTCTTTAGTAAGATGACGACCGATCTGAGTCGTAAATTGTATGATGGTAAAAGCAAAGTCACGCTCTTGAGTTCGTTAGGACTGATAGTAAGTTCGAGCCATTATCAAAACAAATTAGGTCGTCCATTAAAAGAAGCCCATAGTGACTTTGATAGTAAATTATTAACCCTGTATAAATCCGGTGGTTTTTTAGAAAAAAATGGCATTTATTACGTTAGTTTACCGATCTCTATTGCGGCGGCTAACACCACTTGGTCAATATTAATTGAAGTGCCTAAAAGTGTGGCCCTGTCAGCGCGTGATGAGCTAACGGAATTAATTGATACTATTGTGGCATCTATTATTACTCAGCAGATCGTGATTGCCTTGATCTCATCTGTGCTGGCATTGCTGGTTATGTTTGCGTTAGTAGCATCAATTGTTAAACCTATCAACACCTTAAATAGTGCGATTAAACGTCTGGCGAGTACCGATGGTGATTTAACTCAGGAAATAAACATTGATACCCACAAAGAGTTGATTGAGTTAAGTGATAGCGTTAATCAATTTATGTATAAATTGCGAGTGATGATTGATTCGTTGAAATCGGTCAACAGCAAGGCACAAGGATTGTCGAAAAACGCGACAGTTATCAGTGATAATACTCGCCAAGCGACAAGTTCACAGCAGGCTGAGATCATCAGTGTTGTTACTGCGACTAACGAAATGTCGACTGCAGCGCACGAAGTATCGCGATTTGCCTCTGATGCGGCGGATAATACCACAAAAGTACGTGATGAGATTAGAGGCTCAAGTCAGTTATTAGCCGATTCGGTTACTATGGTTAAATCATTGACCGAAGACATGCAAGCTGCGACAGTTTCTATCTCTGAGGTGGCTTCTCGCAGTGAAGATATCAATAAGATCATTGATGTTATCCGCGCGATTGCACAGCAAACCAATCTATTGGCATTGAATGCGGCAATTGAAGCCGCTCGCGCCGGTGAGCAAGGCCGTGGTTTTGCGGTTGTCGCGGATGAAGTTCGTAGCTTAGCATCTAAAACCCAAGCGTCGACGGAAGAAATAAATAATATGATCAATGCCTTGCAGCTTGGGGTTAACTCGTCGGTGACAATTATTGAACAAGGCGCAGATAAAGCTAATCAAGCAATGTTGAAAACGCAATCGTCTTATGATTCGTTGCATACCGCGCTACAGGATGTTGATCTGATCAGTGACGACATTACTCATGTGGCGACAGCGGCAAGGGAACAGAAAGCGGTAAATGAAGATATTAATCGCAATTTAACCTCGATTGGCGATGAGTCTTCAGCTCTGGCAACAATGGCTGAAAACAGCGCTGAGTTAAGTGATAAACTGCAAGCCGAAATGAACGCAGTAGAACATCAGTTAGCGTTATTGAAAACCTAATTTTTTGGTTAAACTGTCATTTTATTAACAGCATGACTTGATTAAGTTCGCGTTGTTGAAATAACAGCACATATTGGATCTGAGAACAAAAAGGCACACTTTACCATTTGGTGAAGTGTGCTTTTTTGTTATTGCGGTTTTTAGCATTACCGATTTATCAGGTGAGCAGTTAACTTGCTTGGGCCAATGTTTGGTCTGCTTGGGCTAATACATTGCTATCAGCGATTAAGCGTTTACCTCCTTCATCAAACAAATGTAAATGTTGTTTGGCGATATTCAGGGTTAACACTTGTTTGCTTGCAAAGTGCAGTTCGGGTGTTAATGCAGTAAATACTTTGTCATTGACTAAACCATGTACCAGCTGATTTGGCCCTAATGGTTCAACCGCTTGCACGGTAAGCGAAAAACTTAATCCTGACTTTGAAGGCTCTAAAACAGCATGCTCAGGTCGAATACCTAATTGGATATTCTGTGCGGATAAATGCGCGTATTCAGCGAGAAATATACTCTGATGCTCAAAGTTGATCACGCCATCAGCAATTTCTGCTTGATGAAAGTTCATCGCCGGACTACCAATAAAGCTAGCGACAAAAGTACTTGCAGGCTGATGATAAACTTCAGCGGGCGTACCAACTTGTTCTATTTCACCCTGATTCAAGACAATAATACGGTCAGCTAAAGTCATGGCTTCTACTTGGTCATGAGTAACATAAACACTCGTCACCGCTAATTCTCGCTGCAGCTTCTTAATTTCTAAGCGCATATGCGCACGTAATGATGCATCTAAGTTTGACAGTGGTTCATCAAATAAAAACAGCTGCGGGTCACGTACAATAGCGCGTCCCATTGCGACTCGTTGACGTTGGCCGCCAGATAACTTAGCTGGTTTCCGATCTAAATAATCAGTAATCTTTAAGGTAGCCGCGACTTTTTCAATTTTTGATGCGATCGTTTGTTTATCTACACCACGGTTTTTTAAGCCATAGGCTAAGTTTTCATATACGCTCATATGCGGGTATAACGCGTAGTTTTGAAATACCATGGCAATATCACGACTGGCGGGTTTTTCTGTATCAATACGACGATTATTCAGCTGTATCTCACCACCTGTGATTGATTCTAAACCGGCGATAGAACGTAAAATAGATGATTTACCACACCCTGATGGGCCAACTAATACAATGAACTCACCTTGTTTAATGTCGATTGAAACGCCTTTTACTGCTTGGTGGCCGTTGTCGTAAGTTTTAACTAAGTTTTTAAGTGCTAACATATTTTATCTCTTTACAAATTAGGTGCTGGCGATGTTGCCGATTATGCTTGTGGTTATCAGCATAATCACAACAAGGACTATTTTTCTGTTTCAACGAGGCCTTTAACAAACCAACGTTGGAAAATGATGACGACTAAGATGGGCGGTAGCATGGCGAAGATAACTAAGGCAAATGCTTGGTCATAACGGGGCTGGCTGCTTTGGCTAATGTCACTGAGTGTTTGCTTAATACCCATGACAATGGTGTTGTAGCTTTCATCTGTGGTCATCATGATTGGCCATAAATACTGATTCCAGCCGACCACAAACATAATAATGAAAATTGCGGCGATCATGGTTTTCGATAACGGCAGTAAAATATCTAAAAAGAAGCGTATCGGTCCGGCATTATCAAGCTGTGCGGCTTCGAGTAATTCATTGGGAATAGTGCGGAAAAACTGGCGAAAAAAGAAAGTCGCTGTTGCCGACGCAATGAGTGGCAAGATCAAGCCTGAAAAACTGTTGAGCATGCCTAAATTGGCAACAACTTCGTATGAAGGGATGATGCGAACCTCAAGCGGTAGTAGCAAGGTAACAAAAATAAGCCAAAACCACAGCGAAGCAAACGGCATGCGGAAGTAAACCAGTGCGTAAGCGGCCATCATTGAAATGATGATCTTGCCGATAGCAAAACCAAGCCCCATGATCATCGAGTTGATAATCATAGATTTAGCGTTTACATCACTGCTAAAGCCGATACTCTTGTTCCACACTTCGGTATAAACACTGGTGAAATTACCACCGGGTAACCATTGTAGTCCATCACTGATAATTGTATTTGGATTGTGTGTCGAGCTGGCGAATATTAGCCAAATCGGGATGATCATAAACAGTGCGCCGATAATCAGGATCACATGATCGAACCATTGATTTTGTTTCATAATAAAATTCTCATTATTGTTAATTGAGCTGCTATTAATAGTGCACACGTTTTTCGACAAACTTGAATTGCACCCAAGTCAGCGCCAATACTAAAACCAATAGCACCACTGATTGAGCGGCACTGCCACCGAGGTCTGTGCCAATGAAACCATCACGATAAATCTTATACACCAGTGATGTGGTACCGCCACCAGGACCGCCTGACGTCAAGGTATCGATCACCCCGAAAGTATCAAAGAAGGCATAGGTCAAGTTGATTACCAATAAGAAGAATCCGGTTGGCGCAAGGAGTGGGAAAGTGATAGTCCAGAATCGGCGACGGTCACTTTCACAATCGAGCATTGCGGCTTCATTCACTGCATAGGAAATGGACTGTAAACCAGCTAGAAAGTAGATGAAATTGACGGAGACTTGTTTCCATACCGAGACTAAAACTAATACAAACGACGCATCAAAAGGATTTGTATATAAGCTAAAGTCCCAACCTAAGCTAGCAAATATATCGGTGAAAACGCCAATGTGCGGATTGAAGATAAACCCCCCCATAATACCGGCTACGGCTGGTGCTACAGCATATACCCAGGTCAAGGTGATCTTGTAAGCGCCTTTGCCATGCAAAATATTATTAGCTTTAACGGCCAGTAGCAGGGCTATAGACAAAGATAAAAAAGACACGACCACAGCAAAACCAAGGGTAAAAAATACGGATCTTAAATATTCTGCAGAATTAAACAGGATGCTGTAGTTTTCTAAACCGACGAATATCGATGATTGACCCCATGGGTCCTCTAACATAAATGACAGATAAACAGCTTCAGTAGCGGGATAGAAGAAAAATACCGCGATAATTGCAATTTGGGGCACTAATAGAATATAAGGCAATGCCGAATGGGTAAATTGTTGGCGTTGTTCCACAATGAAAACCTAATGAATTGAAAGGGAAAGGTAACTGTGGCGCACGTAACGTGAACCACAATCAGTAGTAGACTATCGAACAGTACGTGCAAAACGGCTTAAGATAACCTGGCTTTCTTTATCGATATTGCTGAGTGCTTTTTCTACCGAAGTACGGTTAGCAAAAACATTATCAAATTCACGATGCATGATCTCTTGGATTTGTGAGTAGAAACCTAAGCGATAACCTTTGGTCCATTCACCACCCGGTAAACTTAATTGTTTAACACCTACTTCAGCATCCGGTTGTTCTTGGTAGTAACCTGATTTTTTAGTGAGTGCATAAGCGGCTTTCGTTACTGTTACGTAACCAGTCGATTTATGCCAGAACATTTGGGTTTCAGGGCTGGTTAAGAAGCTAAAGAATGCGGCAACGCCTTGCTGTTGTTTTTTGGGTTTACCATCAATAGCGAATAGTGCTGCACCACCAATAAAGGTACGGCCAGCCTCTGCATTAATCGATTTCCAGTACGGTAGGTAGGTTGTACCCAAATCAAAATCAACGCGATTACGTAAGCCACCAAATGAACCTGATGAACCCATCCACATTGCTACTTGTTGTTTTTCAAATGGTGTTTGGTTAGCATTCCAGTCAGAACCGTAATACTTGTAATAGCCTTTGTCAGACCAATCTTTTAACTTGTTAAAGTGCATCGCTATATCAGGCGTATTTATCATGATTTTGCTTGCTGGTGCATCAAAGCCATTATGCTCATTGGCGACAGGTAAGTTATGGCGTGATTTGAAGTTTTCGAACATGATCCAAGGCGTCAATGATTGTGAGAAGGTCGCGTAACCTTGGTCTTTTAGTTTCTTCGCGACTTGTTCCATTTCTTCATAAGTCTTAGGTGCATCAACACCCACTTTAGAAAGAATGTCTTTGTTGTAATAAAGCACTGGTGTCGAACTGTTGAACGGCATGCCAATCATTTTGCCATTACTGTCAGCGTAAAAGTTACGCACACCAGCAATATAGTCTTGATTGTTAAATCCATAACCTGATTCAACCAGAATATCTTCTACTGGCTTCGCCACGCCTCGGGCATTGATGATCGTCGCTGCACCGACATCAGCAACTTGTAGAATGTTTGGCGCTTGGTCTGCACGATAAGCTGCAATACCGGCGGTAAGTGTTTCAACATAAGAACCTTTAAATACCGGAGTGATGTTGTATTCATCTTGTGAGGCATTAAAGTCACGCGCAATTGTATTTACGGTTTCACCAAGTTGGCCACTCATCGCGTGCCACCAAGTAATATCTGTTGCAGCCATCGTTGTGCTTGATAGTAATGTTGCAAGAACACCTGTCATCAATTGTTTTTTCATCTCAATCCCTAATGATTATCTAGTTAATCGCTATATTTGATGTTCATTGTAGGGGTTGATGATGACAGTTATGTTTCACTTTTGTTGTGCTAGTGTGACAATTAAACTCCTGTATCGGTAAAGTAATATATAATCTATTATATTATGATATTTTTTAGTTAATTAGCAGGGATGAAATATGAAAAAAAGTCTTATCGTTCTATTATTTACGGCACTATTTCCGGCATTGTTATCTGGTTGTGCAGGCCTAGGTGTAGCGACAGTCGGCGCGGTTATGTATTACAAAAGTCAAAGCCATGAAGTGGCGACGGTCGACATTAAAGCGCCTGCTGCTAATATTTACAACACCGCACTTAATATCGTTAATAACAACGCCAATGTAGCGCTTGTACAACAAGATGATGCTGCAATGTTATTGGATATTAGCCAAGATGATACTGCTGCAAGTATTAAAGTTGCGCAGGTCAGCCGTAGTATTTCGCAATTAACGATTAGTGCAGATAGCAGTGAAAGTGATGGCGCTAGTCGTGTACTGGAAGGGGTATTTAAGATCTGTAAAGAACTGAATGTAGAATGTCAGCTAAGCGAATAGTTCGTATTAATAAAAATATACATGGATATTGAAGGCTTATGCTTACTTTTGCTTATCCTACATATTAAATTAAACCTGATACATTAATCTTAAAATTTTAAATAAACAGGATTAAAACTTCATATCTTAGCCATTTTTTAGATATTGGCATATAATTGTATTCCATGAAGTAGGGTTGTTATAGACCCTTACATTTGACTAATCGACGTCATAAAAGGCTAGCCGTTACGACTATCCTTTTATAGTGACCAACGAGTGAAAACTGGTTGTAGTGGTAGAAGTTGAAGGTAGAGAATACAATGCAATTTATAAATAATTACAGAGGAATTGCAATTTTATTGATCGTACTGATCCATGCTATCGGCACGATTAATAATGATGACTCGGCTATTTTGCATAGTCTCGGTTTGTTACTCGATAACTCAACAATTTTGTTTGTTGTTGTCGCTGGTTACTTATTCTCATCGTTATCAACAAACTTTAATTACCTACAATATTTAAAACATAAATTTAAAATCATTATTATTCCTTATTTCTTTTTTTCTCTTCCGGCTATTTTCATCTATATGTCGGGGCTTAAAAGTACCCATTTCTGGATTGATATGGATTGGATTAATAGCTTAAGTTTTGTTTCTCAGTACTTGTATTTTATGGTGTCGGGAGCACACCTGGTCACGCTGTGGTTTATCCCCATGATCATTCCCCTGTATCTTTTTAGTCCGGCCATGCTCTATGCTAAAAATAAAAAAATATTAGGGATTTTTTTTCTCGTGTCTTTAATTCCTGCATTGTGGTTTGGGCGACCGGAATTTAGCGTGAATAATGCAATTTGGACGGTATATTTTTTACCAACTTATTTACTTGGCATGTTACTTTGGCAGCAACCACGTATTTATGAAAAATTAGCAAAATACAGCGGATTAATTTTATTTAGCTATATAGTTGTTTACCTTTGGTTGTCATGGGATTCTGCATTTAGTACCTCGGTAGATCTGTTGTGGAAAATGGCCTTATCGGTGATTTTGATAGCATTCTCAAAACGTCATTTAGCCAAGAAAAATAAGTGTCTAAATATGTTTGCACGGTTAAGTTTTTATTTATATTTTGTACATGGCTATTTTATTGCGGCGTTCCGTATACTGTATACCCAATACTTTAGTGCCGAAATGACGGGATTATTTGCAGCATCAGCAAGCTTCGTATTAACACTGCTTTTCACGTTAGCCTCGTTTGTGATGATTAAATTAATCTTACACGAAAAATCAAAAATTTTTATCGGATTGTAAACTCGTTTTTTGATACCTAAATATTGTCGTGTCATAGATACAAATTGGACGTGCCTATGCTTATAAAGGTAAGGGGGTATGTATGTTTTTTAATGATTTACGACGATTTGAAAATAATATTGCGGTAATTGATACAGCCAGTGGTAATACCATAACTTATGCGAACCTTGATCATCAAGTCGATATATTAGCGCAGCAACTTGGCGATAATAAAGCCTTGGTATTTATTGAATCAAAAAACACTATTCAGTCGGTGGTTTGTTACTTAGCCTGCTTAAAGAGTAACAAGGTCGTTTATCTTGCCGATGATTTTGCTAGTGATAAGTCAATTCAACTGATTAATCATTATAACCCAAATATACTGATTAATGGCCTCGGTGAGATTTATCACCATTCGCAAAACTGCTACCGGTTACATCCAAATCTAGCCTTGTTACTGTCGACATCGGGCACCACGGGAACGCCTAAATTTGTAAAATTAAGCACGATTAATATCCAGTCTAATACAGAGTCGATAGTTGAATATCTGCAGTTAAATGAGGACGATATTGCTTTAGCACATTTAAAGCTGCACTATTCTTATGGTTTATCTATTTTACATTCTCATCTGCAAGCCGGTGCATGTACCGTATTTACCCCACACAGTGTATTAGATGCCGGTTTTTGGCATGACTTAGCTATGTACTCTGCGACTAGTTTCGCTGGTGTACCTTATACGTTTGAAGCCTTGTTAAAGACCGATTTTGATTTTAAAAAATACCCTACGTTACGCTATGTCACTCAAGCGGGTGGTAAGTTAGAGGGGTATTTGGTGAAAGAGTATGCCTTACAAGCACAAGCAAGTGGGGTTGAATTTTTTGTCATGTATGGCCAAACAGAAGCCTCGCCGAGGATTTCTTATCTTCCTCCGCACCTCACTGTCGATTTTCCAAATACGATCGGGCGGGCTATTCCGCAAGGCGAGTTGTCTATCGTTGATGACGAAGGTCACGAGATTAAGGCATTAGATAAGTCAGGTGAACTTGTTTATCGCGGTAACAATGTGATGATGGGTTATGCGCAGTCAGTTGCTGATTTAGCTGGTGATGAGACGCCTGAACTGTTGTTGACAGGTGATATTGCTTGTCGTACACAACACGATCTGTTCTATTTAGTGGGGCGAACCAAGCGGTTTGTGAAGTTATTTGGGTTGCGAATAAACCTGGATGATGTACAAAGTTTTGTTAAAAACAATTATCCACATAGTGCGGTAACAGGTAATGATGATGCCATTATGATAGCCCTAGAAACGGCCGATGATAATGTCGATAACACACAGCTGTTAACGCTGTTAAGTGAAAACTATTCATTGCCGCGCGACAAATTTATCATCACTACATTTAATGCAATACCGCTATTGTCTAATGGTAAATATGATTTTAGAGCAATAGCAGCGCATATCTATAAAAAGCCTGAGCTTGGTTTTATTCGACGTACGCTACGTTCTATTTCAACTATTTTAGAGTTGGACGAGAAAGAGTGGGAGAGCATTAGCCACTTATTTATTGATGCATTAGGTCTAAATGAACTATCCCCCAATGAAAACTTCCACAGTTTAAATGCCGATTCATTATCCTTTGTTTATTTATCTGTTGAGCTCGAGCACTGTTTAGGCAGCGAGTTACCTGAGCAATGGCAGCAATGCAGTGTGGCTGAATTAGAGCTGATTTATGCGACGGTGCGCTTTAATGAATAGATCACCCGCTATTTATTGATGGTTTTTTGCAGTTTAGTTAATGGCGATGGTTTAGTTAATGAATCACCGTATAATTTATTTTATTGTTCATTATTGTTGTGTTTAGGTTAAATCAAGGTTTACCTGTCGTTAAATGCACCTCCATAGGGTTGTTTTTAAGAATGTTGATTTAGATCAGTTTTTTAGTTTTCCAGTACGCTAGTATCCGCGTGATTAATCTAATCAAGGAGGCTATGTTGGTTAACACGTTTAAAACCCTACTTAAATTTATGTTGGGCAGTATCAGGGATCTTGCTCCCATCATTGTTGTTATCTTATTCTTTCAGTTAGTGGTTATTCAACAGCCGCTGCCGAATGTCGGCCAACTGCTTATTGGCGTCTTGTTTGTATTATTAGGACTCACCTTCTTTATCCATGGCCTTGAACAGGGCTTATTTCCTATTGGCGAATCAATGGCGCATGCGTTTGCGCGTAAAGGCAGCGTTGGCTGGTTATTAATCTTTGCATTTTGTCTTGGTTTTGGAACGACAGTTGCTGAACCCGCATTAATAGCGGTTGCTGCGGAAGCGGCGAGAGTGGCAGCCAGTGGTGATCTTATTGGTAGCACCCAAGTAGCTATGGATGAATACGCACAAGGCTTAAGAATGAGTGTGGCCTTGAGTGTCGGTATCGCAATCGCAATCGGTGTAGTGCGTATTATTAAAGGCTGGCCACTGCAGTGGTTTATCATCGGTGGTTATGTGCTGGTGGTGATCATGACTATGTTTGCGCCGCCAGAGATTATTGGTATTGCTTACGATTCCGGCGGTGTCACGACATCTACGATCACTGTACCACTGGTTACCGCGCTCGGTGTTGGTCTTGCTTCGTCTATTAAAGGCAGAAATCCGATGATTGACGGTTTTGGTTTGATCGCGTTAGCGTCGCTTAATCCGATGATCTTTGTAATGGCTTATGGAATGGTGATGCTATGACCTTGGTTGATATGTTCAGTCAGATTGGTTCGACGATTGCGACCACGTTTCATGATGTGTTGCCGATTGCGGCGATATTATTTGGTTTCCAGTTTGCCGTTATTCGTAAACCGCTACCGAACCTAGGCCGTGTACTAATGGGCTTTTTATGGGTATTGATCGGTTTATCGCTGTTTTTGATTGGTCTGGAGTGGGCGCTATTTCCACTTGGACGCTTGATGGCTCAGCAGCTAACAGATCCGGCTTTTCTGGCGAGTGTGAACAATGTCGAAGTCGTTACTGAAAGCGTACGTGAACTGGTTTGGACTGATTATTACTGGGTTTATCTATTCGCCTTCTTAATTGGTTTTGCGACTACGATTGCTGAACCATCTTTGATTGCAGTCGCGATCAAAGCCAATGAAGTTTCAGGTGGCGCGATTGGCGTTTGGGGTTTACGTCTATCTGTTGCCTTGGGTGTGGCGATTGGTATCTCACTCGGTTGTTATCGCATTGTGGTCGGCGACCCTATTCATTGGTACATCATGGCGGGTTATGTGGTTGTGGTCTTGCAAACCCTTGTCGCGCCTAAATTAATTATTCCATTGGCTTATGATTCAGGTGGTGTAACGACATCGACAGTAACAGTACCGTTAGTTGCGGCACTTGGATTAGGTTTAGCGGAAACGGTACCGGGACGTAACCCTATTATCGATGGCTTTGGTCTTATTGCCTTTGCAAGCCTGTTTCCGATAATGTCGGTAATGGCGTATGCACAAATATCGCAATGGATTAGTACTCGTGACAAAAAGTCGCAACAAACTAGTTAGCGCATGTTTACGAGTTATTGCAATTACAGTAACAGTTAAATTTATGAATTGTTGGAGAATAAAATGCATTTTAAATTAATCGTCGCCTTTGTCGATGCTGGTCTTACTGACGGGATCATGGATACTGCACGTAGTGCGGGTGCGACAGGCGCTACTATTATTAATAACGCCCGAGGCGAAGGGCTTAAGCAATCGAAAACCTTCTTTGGTTTAACGCTAGAAACCCAGCGCGATGTTTTATTATTTATTGTTGAAGAACATTTAAGTCGACATATTTTAGAAGAAATCAATAAAGTCGGTGAGTTTGATAAAAAACCAGGTTCAGGTATTGCGGTACAAATCGATGTGGAAGATGCCGTCGGTGTGAATCATCAAATTAGTCAATTAACCAAAACTGTGGAGAATGAACTGTGACCAAAAATCCAATTAAAGCCAATGCTGTTATGACACAAAAGTATATTTGTATGGACGGTATGCAGACCATTCGTGAAGCGATAGATGCCATGAAAAAGCATGATTCTAAAGTGATCATTGTTAATAAGCGTGATCAACATGATGCTTATGGTATTTTGGTATTATCAGACATTGCTAAGCAAGTATTAGCCAAAGATCGTTCACCCGATCGTGTTAATATTTATGAAGTAATGGCAAAACCAATCGTTTCTGTACCGCCAGAAATGGACATTCGTTATTGTGCACGTTTGTTTGAGCGCTTTGGTTTATCCCATGCCCCGGTGATTGAGAACGAAGGTATTCTGGGTCTGATTGGTTATAAAGAATTGGTTTTACACGAATTAGAGAATTAGCTAGATAAGCTATTTGTTTATTTGTGACAGTCACAAAATAGAAAAATGGCGGTTATGTTCTATTGTAATAATAGTGACATAGCCGCCATTTTGTTATCTAAAAACTGTTCTAAATTATATCGGTAGTTATTCTAACGATATAAAGAGCCAGTACTAAGATGCCAGAACTAAAATGATCAGTACAGGGCATACCACGCGTACATACCAAGGCCAGATTTTCCAGAATAAACCATCTTCTAGTTCAGGATTGCCTTGTTTTATCTCGCTAAGCAGTTGATCACGATGCCATACCCAACCAACAAGTAATGCAAATAGCAGAGAAAGAATTGGTTGTGCATACACAGTTGTTGCCGTGATCACTAACCCGAACAGATCTCCGAAGTTGAAGATGATAACGGTTGAAACTAGCGTAATAATACCGCCAATCCACCATACCACCGTACTACGTTCTTTATTCAATTCTTCCGTTGCACATGATACTGGTACTTCTAACATTGCAATTGATGATGTTAGGGCAGCAATCAGCATTAATAGAAAGAACAAGATACTGATGACAATGCCCATAGCGCCCATGCTATCAAACATTGCAGGAAGCACGGTGAACACTAAAGTATCAGAACTCAGCAGTGCGCCGGCAGCGTCGTAAATCTCAACCCCGTTTTTCTGTGCCACAAACATTGCTGGTAAAATGAGTAGACCAGCGCCAAATGCAACACCGGTATCAAGCAAGGCAACTTGTGCGGCTGTTTTTGGAATGTTGGTATCTTTGCTTAAGTATGAACCGTATACCATCATTGCACATACGCCCAATGATAATGAGAAGAACGCTTGGCCCATCGCACTGATCACTAAATCTGAACTTAGGTGTGAAAAGTCTGGAATCAGGTACATTTTAAGACCTTCAGTTGCGCCGTCTAAGGTTAGGATATACGCTGTCATCAAACCAAATAAGATAAATAGTACGGGCATTAAACGTGAAGACCAACGCTCGATACCGTCTGTTACGCCACTTCTTACAACGCGAACGGTCATTATCATGAAGATAATCATCATCACTAAGTTACGCTCGGTACCAAATGCATTCACCCATTCAGCGGCGCTATCTAGCCCTACAAGCGTAAACAGTGGTGATAATAATGAACCTAATAACCAACCCGCGACAATTGCGTAAAAGCTTAAGATCAACGATACCGCGATCATGCCTGCGATACCGAGACCCGTTGCAGCCATTTTTTGTTTAGGCCAAATCGATTTGATTGATTTAATCGGGTTTGCTTGACCATGACGGCCTATGGTTAGCTCTGCTACTAGTAATGGGTAAGCGAGAATAAACACCATAAGTAAGTAAACAAGTAAAAATACAGCACCACCATTACTGGCTGCTTGAGTTGGAAAACCCCATATATTACCGACACCTACAGCAGAACCAGCTGCTGCCATGATGAAGCCGAAACGAGACGAAAATTGTGCTCTTGAACCTGTTGCCATTATTTATTCCAACGTATTTCTTGCCGAGTTAGTGAATGATTTTGTTCAGTATATGGAGGCGCTACAACTCATTGTAAACATTTCTATACACCTAGTTAAAATTAGATTTCAATTAGATTGATGACAAGTAGACCAGTTTTATCGTAATATTAAAAGCCCGGAGGGCATATATTTCATTTAACCCCCTTTTATTAGTTTATAATTTAATCTATTCGTTAATATCCAGCTTATGCGTCTTCTTCAGATCTCTACATCCAAGATATAACACTGTAACTAAATTCCTTCTGTTTTATGCTTTTGACCTTACTGTTTGTCTTTTGATATAAATCATTAATCGCTACTTCCTACTCACGATAACGTATTTGCTAATGGGCACTGTTGCGTATCGTGTCTATAGTTATTCTTAGAGTAACCTCCTGCATACCCAATGACTTAAAATGTAATTAACTGTGCGTTCAGGGTATTCACAACCCAAGGTTGGAGAACCGTTCATGGCAAGCTTCATAGAATCGACCGATCTATTTGACATGGCTGAACAATATCCATTCAGCGATGTGCACTTCTGGCGTGATCCAGAAACACAATTACAAGCAATTATCGCTATTCACAGTACCAAGTTAGGTCCTGCTATTGGTGGCTGCCGAATGATTGATTACCCATCTACTCATGCTGCAATTAAAGACGCCTGTTGTTTAGCCGCTGGCATGAGCTACAAAACCGCCATTAATCGATTGCCCTTTGGTGGTGGTAAAGCGGTTATTTTAAAGCCTAAACACTTAATCGATCGCAAAGCATTGTTTTCCTCGTTTGGGCGGTTTGTTGAGAGCCTAAATGGCCGCTATATTACCGCGATGGACAGTGGGACAACGATTGCTGATATGGATGTTATCGCCAGTCAAACCAATCATGTTATGTGTACCACCACTGCGGGGTTAGCCTCGGGAGATCCCTCCCCACATACCGCCAAAGGGGTTTATTACGGCATAAAAGCCGCGGTGAAGTTTAAGTTAGAGCGGGAGTCACTTGCTGGTTTACATATTGCCATTCAAGGCGTGGGGAATGTCGGTTATGCGTTAGCTAAGCTACTGCACAACGACGGTGCTAAATTAACAGTAGCCGATCCAAATCCGATCGCTACACAACGACTTATTAACGAATTTGGCGCGGATGTCGTTGTTGGTGATGATATTTATGCCATCAATTGTGATGTATTTTCACCGTGCGCCTTAGGCCAAGTGATTAATGCCCATTCTATCGCCCAATTCAACACTTCAATTATTGCTGGTTCTGCTAATAACCAATTAAAAAGTCCGGATATGACCGATGCGTTAGCAGCCAGAAATATTTTATATGCACCTGATTACGTTATCAATTCAGGTGGTGTGTTGCAGATTTCCTATCTTAACAAACCGGATGTAGTACAGCACAAACTGGCCGCTTTGTATGACACATTACTGGCTATATTTACCCAAGCTGAGCAGCAAAATAGCTCGACAGTTAATATAGCTAATGGTTTAGCTGAAAAGATACTAGCGGGAGTGAATGATGAATAACAACACTGAAAAAACTGAGAACATATTCCGCGTTGGTTACACCCAATATCTTAATGAAAAAGGCAGACTATTAGAGTCCTTAAAGAATCTATCTGTCGCGGGAGTGAGCAGTGAATTACTAGTTGAATTTTACCATTGGATGTTATTTACCCGCACTTTTGATTGTAAAGCGATTGCGCTACAGCGTACTGGCCGCCTTGGTACTTATGCTTCTTGCCTCGGTCAAGAAGCGGTTGGCGCGGCGATTGGTAAGGCGATGCGCGAAGAAGATGTATTTATCCAGGCTTATCGAGAAACGGCTGCGGTACTTATCCGCGGGGTAAAACCGGAAGAGATTTTAATGTATTGGGGGGGCGATGAACGCGGTATGGACTTTCAAGGGCCGCGACAAGATATGCCTTGTACCATCCCGATTGCCAGCCAATGTTGTCATGCGGTGGGTATCAGTTATGCCATGAAATTACGTAACGAGCCGCGTGTTGCCGTTGTTGTTTGCGGCGATGGTGCGACATCCAAAGGTGACTTTTATGAATCAGTCAATGCGGCAGGGGTATGGCAGTTACCACTGGTATTCATTATCAATAATAACCAATGGGCTATTTCGTTACCGCGTGATGAACAATCGAGTTGCGAAACGCTGGCACAAAAAGCCATTGCTGGTGGTGTTAGTTGTGAACAAGTAGATGGCAATGATGTCATCGCTTGTTATATCAAAATTAAAGCGGCTATCGACAGAGCAAGGCAAGGACAAGGTCCTCATCTTATTGAAACCATTTCTTATCGTTTATCCGATCATACCACTGCCGATGATGCTTCTCGCTATCGTGACGATGATAATGTCGGGGAAGCTTGGCAGAAAGAACCTATGATTCGGTTACGAAGTTTGCTCTTGGATGAAATGATCATTGATAACACCGGTATCGAAAAGCTAGAAAAACAGTGCAGTGATGAGATCGATGCCGCGGTGGCGCGTTATCTTGCCATTCCTCCTGCATCGCCAACCACTATGTTTGAATATCTGTATGAAACCTTGCCCGATCATTATCTAGACCAGTTAGAGCAAGTACGCAATGCGCTGTTACAGGAAGGTGAAGAATGAAGGACATGACACTTATTGATGCGGTCAATAACGCCTTATTTGATGCAATGGCTGAAGATCAGGACGTTATTGTACTTGGCGAAGATGTTGGTGCTAATGGTGGCGTTTTCCGTGCTACAGAAGGCTTGCAGGCTGAGTTTGGCCGGGAACGGGTTATTGATACACCGTTAGCTGAATCACTGATTAGCGGTATGGCGATTGGGTTAGCTGCGCAGGGCATGAAACCTGTGGTCGAAATTCAATTTATGGGCTTTATTTATGCCGCCTTCGATCAATTTTTATGTCATGCCGGGCGGATGCGTAATCGTACTCGCGGCCGTTTAACTTGCCCTATGGTATTGCGTGCGCCCTATGGGGGCGGTATTCATGCTCCAGAGCATCACAGTGAAAGTACCGAAGCTATTTTTGCCCATATTCCCGGTATCCGTGTGGTTATTCCGTCTTCACCTGGTCGCGCTTATGGATTATTGCTTGCCGCTATTCGCGACCCTGATCCTGTAGTGTTCCTTGAACCGAAACGTATTTATCGATTACAAACAGAATCAGTCGACAACAATGGTCAAGCATTACCGTTGGATGTGTGTTTCACCCTGCGCGAAGGTTCTGACGTGACGCTCATTAGTTGGGGGGCAATGTTATATGAAACCTTACAAGCGGCTGATCAATTGGCTGAACGGAATATATCAGCAGAAGTTATCGATCTTGCCTCGATTAAACCGATAGATAAAACCACGATATTAAGCTCGATAGCGAAAACCGGTCGCTGTGTGATTATCTCAGAAGCCGCGCGCAGTGGCGGCGTCGCCTCAGAGATTGCCGCCATTATTGCTGAAGAAGGGTTAATGACATTATTAGCACCGGTAATGCGCGTAACCGGTTATGACACTATTATGCCACTGGCTAAAATGGAAAAATATTATATGCCCAGTGTTGAACAAATTATTACCGCCGTTAACAACGTCATGGAGTTCTGATGCATATTTTCAAATTACCTGATTTAGGCGAAGGCTTACCCGAAGCCGAAATCGTTGAATGGTTCATTAAACCTGGTGATGTCGTGACTGCTGACCAGTTAATGGTGTCGATGGAAACGGCAAAAGCAATTGTTGAGATCCCATGCCCTGAAAACGCCACTGTGGTGAAACTGTATGGTGAAAGCGGTGACATTATTCACACTGGCGATCCACTGGTGGAATTCTCGGAGGAGGGCGCGGTATTAACGAGTCAAACTGAGGAAAAAACCGCACCAGTAAAAGCATCGACATCTGTCGTCGGTGAGCTGCATACATCCGAAGGTAAATTAAAAGAAACCCCGCAATCTGTGTCGGGTAGCAGTATTGGCGTGAAAGCGACACCGGCAGTTCGGGCATTAGCACACCGATATAATATCGACTTGGCGATTGTCACGCCTTCAGGCCCGCATAGTACCATTACCGCTTCTGATGTAGAGCGTGTGGTTAAAATATTTGCCGATGTCGGGGAGTTAGTGCCACTGAAAGGCGTGCGCCGTAGTATGGCAAAAGCCATGACACAATCCCATGCTGAAGTTGTTCCAGTCACACTGCATGATGATGCTGATATTACCATTTGGTTTGCACAAGGTGATATTACAGTACGCATTATTCGTGCAATGGCAATGGCTTGTGAAACTGAGCCGACATTAAACGCTTGGTATGACAGCCACGCTATTGGTCGACGAATTATCCAACCCATGCATTTAGGCTTAGCGGTTGATACGCAAGATGGCTTGTTTGTACCGGTGATCCGGGATGCTCAAAGCTACACTCCACAAGAGATGCGCGATAAAATTAATACCCTGAAAGAGCTCGTGTCACAACGAAAAATAGCAGCGGATGACCTACGTGGCAATACCATCACCTTATCTAATTTTGGCAGTATGGTGGGTAAATATGCCAACCCGATTGTAATGCCGCCGACCGTTGCAATATTGGGTACTGGACGCTTATTTCAACAACTACTCTTTGCTAAGAAGGCTGATGAACAGTCCGGTGTTGTTGAGCGTACCTTATTACCTTTGTCCTTAACATTTGACCACAGATCTATTACAGGTGGTGAAGCCGCTCGATTTCTAGCGGTATTAATGGCTGATCTCGCACTGGAAAGCTAATTCAAGCACCCTGTGGTTGCGAGCTTTTACAGCCATGCTTCACAGTGATGTTTTATAATCTGCTTTATGACACTGTTTTAGAAAACCTTTTGTAACAATGTTTACAGCAATCTTTTATAACACTTTTTATAAAAAGTGCGGAGTGAAGAGTGATGAAAATGACTTCAACCAAGTATCCCTTACGCATTTTAACTGCGACCTGTTTGTTTGACGGTCACGACGCTGCAATTAATATTGTACGGCGGTTATTACAAGCGCGGGGAGTTGAAGTTATACACTTAGGTATTAACCGTTCGGTGCATGATGTGGTGACCGCTGCATTACAAGAAGATGTTGATGCCATTGCTATGAGCTCCTATCAGGGTGGGCATAATGCCTATTTCGGTTACTTATTATCTAGTCTCGCCGACGTTGGCGCTAAACCAGCGATATTTGTTGGCGGCGGCGCAACTATCTCGTCAGATGAAGCGAGAAAACTAGAAGTTCAAGGTGTTTCGCGGGTTTATACCAGTGCTGATGTACTTAGTTTAGACGAGATGATCAGTGATTTATTAAGCCGTTTAATCGCGCTTAAGCCCAAAGTTAAAGCGAAATTAAGGATTAAAAAACTAGGGGTAAAGCCTGCAACAGATTTGTATCTGGGGCAATTAATCACCGCAATTGAGCAAGACCGATTGGCGAGTAACAGCACTACTAGTGGCAATGTCAGCTCTAGCTCTAGCAGTAAAGCTAATGTTTCATCCGCATTATCTTCTCGCTTGCCAGTCAAAAAATCGCTGGTGATGGGGATAACAGGGACGGGTGGTGCGGGTAAAAGTACGTTTAGTGATGAGTTATTAACGGCGTTATTACAGCTTTATCCAGATATTAAGATTGCCTATTTAGCCGTAGATCCCAGCGCTCAAAAAACCGGCGGTGCCTTGCTCGGTGATCGTATTCGTATTAACACCCTGCCGCACGACCGATTATTCATGCGGTCGATTGCCACGCGACAAGCCAATGTGTCGGTCAGCCAATCCTTACAAACTTGTGTGCCGATGTTAATTAGCCAAGGCTTTGATCTGGTATTAGTGGAGACTGCGGGAATAGGCCAAAGTGATAGTGCCATTGTTGATATGGTTGATTTTAGCCTCTATTTAATGACCAAGGATTATGGTGCCAGTAGCCAATTAGAAAAAATTGAAATGTTACAATATGCTGATGCTGTGGTGCTGAATAAAGCCGACCAACAAGGTAGTGAAGATGCTTTTAATGATGTGCAACAGCAATGGCGTTTTAACCAGCAAGCAAAGCATTTAGCTAACAATGAACTGCCTGTCTTTCCTATGGTAGCAAACCACTATAACGATCATGGTTTCGGCCGATTTATTGCATTCTTGATGACTAAGTTACCTTTTCCCGCACAGGTTGATGTCGAAAAAAATTACCAACAAATATTAACTCGCTACCCCCGTTATGATTGGACACTCAACGTAAGTCAGTTAAAGTTACAAAATTCGGATTATTTAACCGCAATTTGTAACCATTACACAGATCTGTCCGAGAGTAATCAGCAGCAAATAGAACAAGTACGGGCACTACATAGTTGTTATCAAATGTTAGCTGATCTCGGAGATCCTTGTTTACCTACTAAGCTAGCGCGTTATCCCCAAGCAAATATAGAGAATGAATCTGATGAACATAGTTTTTTAGTCACAGATGCATCCTTGAAAATGTTATTACCACCGCTCCGTTTACGTTATAACAAACTTTTAGCTCAGGTTTCAGTGCCGCTTAGACATGCCTTATTGGCTTGGTTTAGAGACGATGAAGAGCTCGCGTTAAAGCGCATTGAAGAGGGCGTTGATACCATCGCTTCTCATCAATCATATGGTGAACATAAAGATCACTTTGTTAGTCTAAGTGGTACTGTGATACCGCATGTCGCTAAACCAGTTGAGGGGCATTGGGATAACATCACCGCTTTTTTGCTTAATGAAAATTGCCCCGGGCAGTTTCCTTATACCGCGGGTGTTTTTCCGAAAAGGCACAATGATGAAGACCCCACGCGGATGTTTGCTGGAGAAGGCTTACCTGAAGATACCAATAAGCGCTTTCATTATTTAATTAAAGGCCAAAAATCGATTCGTTTATCCACGGCATTTGACCCAAATACCCTTTATGGACACGATCCTGCAATAAGCCCTGATGTATTTGCCTGTATTGGTATGTCTGGTGTATCGATTGCAACGCTTGATGATATGAAAGTGCTGTATTCCGGCATTGACTTGTGTGACGCCAGCTCGTCGGTATCGATGACGATTAACGGCCCTGCGCCAATTCTCATGGCATGGTTTTTACATACCGCCATTGATCAACAAGTTGAGTTGTATTTAACCCAAGAGAATCTATGGAGCAAAGCCAACAAACTCACTAAAGCGTATTTGTTATCTTCTGGCTGTCGTGGTAATGGTAAGGGCAGTAATAGCACAAAACAACGGCCTACTTATCGTGGTGATCTGCCGCAAGGGCATGACGGTTTAGGGCTTAAGTTACTGGGTATATCTGGACAGGTGTTAATGACTGAACTGCTTGGGTTAGAGGATGAATACACTGCGTTGAAAACCGCGACTTACCATAAAGTCAGAGGAACACTGCAAGCTGACATTTTAAAAGAAGAGATAGCGCAGAACGAGTGTATTTTCTCATTAGACTTTGCGCTTAAGTTAATGGCCGATATGCAAGGCTACTTTAGTGCGAACGCCATTGCGAAATTTTACCCTGTTTCAGTGAGTGGTTATCACATTGGTGAAGCGGGCGCTAATCCAATTACTCAACTGGCATTTACACTCGCTAACGGCTTTACCTTATTAGAATATTATTTAGCGCAAGGATTAGACATTGATGATGTTGCACCACGATTGAGTTTCTTTTTTAGTAATGGCATGGATCCTGAGTATGCCGTGATAGGGCGTGTTGCACGGCGGATATGGGCGCGGACATTAAAGTCGGTATATAACGCCAATGAACGTAGCCAAAAATTGAAGTATCACATTCAGACATCAGGGCGCAGCCTGCAATCGCAAGAAATTGATTTAAATGATATACGTACCAGCTTACAAGCCATTTACGCACTTTGTGATAACTGCAATAGCCTGCATACCAATGCGTATGATGAAACCATTACCACACCGACTGAAAATTCGGTCTATCGTGCGCTCTCCATTCAATCCATTATTAATCGAGAATTTGGGCTGAATAAAAATCAAAACCCCCTGCAAGGCAGTTATGTGATAACGCTGTTAACTGACCTTGTTGAAGAAGCTGTCTATGGCGAATTTAATCGTTTAGCCCGTCGTGGTGGGGTTCTGGGAGCGATTGAAAGCGGCTATCAACGCACGCAGATCCAGCAGCAAAGTATGTATTACGAAAAATTAAAAGGCAGTTCCAAGCTGGATATGGTAGGGGTTAATTGTATGTCCAGAGATGAGGATACGCATGATTCGATGCCATTGAGTGAGAATCAATTGGTACGCTGTAGTGATAATAAAAAGCAGCAACAAATAGACGCAGTACTAGGATTCAAGCAGCAAAACAATCAACAGGGTGAGTTGTCATTGGCTGTAATGAAAGTGGCGCTGTTATCTAATCATAACTCTGCAAATAATAGTTTTGCAGCGCTAATGGGAGCCGCACCATTTGCTAGTCTATCTCAATTGACGGACGTGCTGTATGCAGTTGGTGGTAAATATCGTCGCAATATGTGAATAGATGTTAGTAGGTGTGGATAGATGTATGACGGCTGTCACGTTTATAGGTCACGTCTTGGTTAGAATATTTGTTTGATTATGTGATGGGTTTCAAATGAAAGCTTGCGTAATGGTTTTTTTATGTTACATTGGTCACATCTTCTGAACGAGAAGATAGAAAAATGCTCAAAGGATGAGTCCGTTAAACCGCCTCCAAGGAACCGAGATCAACTGAGCCACGTGGTTCAATTTTTGATTAATGATTTAGAAGGTGACCCCTATGAAAAATTCAGTACCTGCAACTCCTGTTTTTGGTGATTTATATAACTTAAAATTCACTTACCCAAGACATTTAGGCTACTAATATCTAGGAATTCATAATTTGACGCCATCTATTTATAGATGGCGTTTTAGTTTCTGAAACAAAAAATTCTCTATTCTCTCTATTCTCTTTGTTCAGCTCTTATCTTTCTTATTCTTTCGTCTAATTTACTGCATCCATCGTACTGCTTAAATAATTAATATCATCATAAATACGCGGAAATATCGACGTTATCGATTTGTTCCGGTTTTAAGTATTTATGTGCATACTCAAGATAAATCCCCGAACTTAAAAACAGTTTAAACAGATCGCTATCGATATGCCTGTCCTTACTCATGAAGCTTAGTATTTTAATACTTTGGCTCAGCGACTTGGCTGTTTTATAAGGCCTATCACTAGCAGTAAGGGCTTCAAATACATCCGCAATAGCTAATATACGTGCTTCAAGCGATATTTCTTCTTCTTGATAGCCGCGCGGATAACCACGGCCATTTAATTGTTCGTGATGACCACCTGCAATCTCGGGTACACGGCTTAGATGCGGCGGTAATGGTAGTTGCTCCAGCATGGTAATTGTTTGGATCACATGATGATTAATGATGTAGCGCTCTTCAGCATTGATTGTGCCACGTTGGATCATCAGGTTATGTAGTTCACCCTGGTTATTACGCTGTAGCGGACGTTTCATGTTAAAGCGTAAATGCGCCTCTAATTCCAATGAATTATCAATGTGTGAGATCATGTGTTCAGCACGATCAGATAACACCGGCTCCATTATAGGTAAGGTGATAGGAGCTGTTCTGTTTTTTTGGGCAAGTTCAGCCGGTGAAAGTCCGAGTTCATCATCCAGAAAACGTAACCAAGTTTGCTGAGATATAGATTCTATTCTGGCAATCGCATCATCATCAACCACGTTCTCGCCGAGATTACATTTCGCCAAAAATGCAAAGTCATCTTCAATTAGGCGTATGTTGTCGGCCAATATATTATTGGTTTGCTTGGCACATTCACCCTGTGAAATTGCCGTAAGGGCTTGAATTTGCGCATCACGAATAAGCACTTCAAAGCGCATTCTTATTTCGTTAATTCGATTGTAAATAGTCTCTAATTTCGTTGCTTTATCTATCACATATTCAGGTGTTGTGACCTTGCCGCAGTCATGTAACCAAGCCGCGATGTTGAGCTGCTCCCAACCCTCTGAATCTAGATTAAATTTACGAAATTGTGTGTGTGTTGATTTACACGCTGCAGCAGCGAGCATACTCGCAAGTTCAGGTACGCGTTGACAATGAGCGCCTGTGTAGGGCGATTTTGTATCAATCGCGCCAGCAATCAATTTGATAAATGAGTTGAGCAGTTCTTTTTGCTTGGCAATTAAATCTTGGCCTTCAAAAGACAGTGATACAAAGTCTGATAACGCTTTTGCTACGCCCATGACATGCGTGAGATCATCTCCACCAAGACATTCGTCGTAACTAAAGCCAAGTAGACCTAAAATGTGACCACTGCGATCGACCAAGGGGATCGTTAAAGTATAAACATTACTATTTTCTGGGTGGATGCCAGCTTTAACTAATGCTGTTTTTAGCATTGGATGGATAAGATTAAATTGAATATCTTTAACATTGACATTGTTTCTTAATTTTTCATACGGCCATTGTGTCGACAGGTTAGGGCACTGGCTAATATCAGCATTTATACTGTCATTTTGAGTATGTAAAATAAAGGGCTCTAATATGCTGTCATCCTCAGCGGATTTTAAATACACAAAAGCACAGTCTGCTTCGAGCATGACACTGGCTTTCGAACAGGTTTTTTCTAGTAAACTATGAATATCCTGTTCGTTAGAAAGCATGGTCAGCAAGCGTAAAAAATCATCCAACGTTTTACGCATTTTCGCAGTGGATAGTTGCAGATCGGCAATTTCGTCAATATGAGAGAGCGTTGTTGTGGTTTCTGAAACATCTAAGGCGGTTACCTGTTTAATTTGCTCTGATAACGTGCGTAGTGGTCGTGTTAATACTCGCGCGAAAAACCAGCTTAGTGGAATAAATAAAAATCCGATTGAAACCAACATCAGCATGGTTTCTTTAAGCATCTTCTTGGACGGTGCTAAGATACTATTCTTGGGTACAGCAATAATAAGATGCGCTTTGTTACCTTGAAAAAAACCAATCTTGTGGCTTTGTGCTAACCATTTTTCGCCTTTGAAATCAAAAGTAAAAAGTTTATTTTTATTCAGATTATTACGCACGATCTGCTTAAATTGATCTTTTTGTAACAGGCTCGCCATATCAGTATCAGTATCAGTATCAGTATCAGTATCAGAAGTATTATTAATATTAGAAAAGCGGCTATCGTTATTGTGATAAATGATGAATTGTCCTTGGTCACCAAATAATATCCGTATTGCGTCATGGCTAAGATCGGAAGATTTTAAGCTATCAACGATGGTTTTAATATTTAGGTCTGTGGCGATAACAACATCGGCGAATTGGTGTTTTTGCACCAAGGTTAATGAGTCTTCATTGGTTCTTAAATCTTTATATACTGGAGTGGGGACTAAATTAAGACTTTGAATACCAATCTTGTACCAGGTACGTTCAAAAACGTTTAATGAATCATTATTCGTCACTGTAGTATCAATTATTTTGAAATCAGGACTGAGATAAACACGAGTCAGCGTGTTTGAACCCGCTTGTTTGTATTCTAATGTTTCTATTACAAATGTAGCGTTTTCGGGGGCATCATAATAATATTGTTTAGTTTTAGAACTTAACTTATGCGCACCAAGTAGGTCACCGTTAGAGAACCCCATATAAATGGAGTTAGTTAGGGTATCTTTAGCAAGGTAGCGGGTAAGGTCAATGGCTTTGATTAAACTAATGTCTGAGGCTTTTTCATAATCCCAATCAGAACTGGTAGTTAGATAACCAAACAGTTGCGTAATAGGCTTATATTTATCGTTTACTGACGTATAAATATCATCAACATAACGTTGGAATTGTTGAGCTGTGGCATCGTGCGCCATCTCTGACATACGATTATAGCTGACGATGATGAGAATACTGATAGTGATAAATAGAAATGATGAGAATGCAATTGCAGTATAATTTGTCAGCGACAATTTAATCTTTTGCAAACCTAGCTCCGGTTTTATTAATGCGATGCGTTTCGAGAAAAATAATACAATGCGCTACGAGAATAGTGCTATTTGTTATGAGAAAAGTACTACGTGTCGCAACTAACACTTATGAGTTACTAATAACGGGTTAGTATACAATGTAAATGTTGTGAGTGGAATGTTAACTCTAATTTAACATTTTTTATGTCATAAATATTAACCATTTAAAATACTGAAAATGACCGCATTACGTATATATTGTGGTTATACTATTAAACCAAATATTTATACGTAATGCGGTCTATGATCAGGAATTGATCGTTTAGTCTTTAACAGAGGAGTGTTGTTTTGACTCAGTTTCGTCCTTGTATTGATTTACACCAAGGTAAAGTAAAACAAATTGTTGGTGGTAGCTTGAATGATCAAGGCGCTGCGACTAATTTTATTAGCCAATATGATGCTGCGTATTACGCAAGTATTTATCGTCAACACGATCTGCGCGGTGGTCATGTGATTGCATTAGGCCCAAATAATGAAGCTGAAGTAATCAAGGCATTAACGGCATGGCCACAAGGTTTACAGTTTGGCGGCGGGGTTAATCTAACTAATGCCGCTAAGTATATCGAGGCGGGTGCATCGCATGTCATTGTAACCTCATATTTGTTTGATGGTGATGAGTTTAGCTGGGATAAACTCGCGCAGTTAAAAGCATTGATAGGTAAAGAGCACTTAATTTTGGATTTGAGTTGTAGGAAAACTGCACAAGGTTGGAATATAGCGACGAATCGTTGGCAAACTGTAACAAGTACTGTGGTTAATGCTGAAACATTACAGCAACTTTCTGAGCATTGCGCCGAATTTTTGATCCATGCTGCGGATGTTGAAGGGCTGCAAAATGGTATCGATCAAGAACTTGTCAGCTTATTAGGCCAGCATACTTGTATACCGGTGACTTATGCTGGTGGTGCGCGCAGTATTGAGGACTTGGCTTTAGTTGAGCGTTTATCAAATGGTAAAGTGGATTTAACCATTGGCAGTGCGCTGGATATATTTGGTGGCTCTGGTATTACTTTACAGCAGTGCATTGATTGGAATCAGCAACATTAGTATTCAATCAGTTAATAGAATCGAAGTTAGCAGGCTCTCATAATCATGTGTATGAATAGTAGCCTGCTATTTATTGGTATGAATGGTAAATAACTATTAACTATATTTTGTGAATGAAATCAACTTTATATATTATTATCGTCACGTTCTACAAAAACACCTTTAAAATACTAGTTTGTTCCACTAATATACGACTTCTGTTTTGTTTTGTGGTTTATTATGAGTAGTATTAAAGTAACAGTTGATCGTATCCAGATCGGGAATTATATAAAATTACCCTTGGGTTGGTGTGATCATCCTTTCATGTTCAATAATTTCAAAATTGAGTCTGAAGAGCAACTATTACTTATTCGTAAATTGGGTGTTTCACACGTTGCCGTTTATCCACAACGTAGTGATAATGGCTTGTTACCGCCGCAGACATCGACCTCAGGTTCAACAGCCCCTTCTTCTGATATCTCCAACATTGAGCTAGAGAATATTCAACGGGAACTGTGGGAAGCGAAGCAAGAGAATATTGAAAAACTAAAAAACCACCGCCGCAAAATAATTAAGACTGAAAAAAACTTCCAATCAGCAGCTGTTCAAGTACGTTCTGTGATGACGAAACTTGCTAGTCGTCCACTTAATGCTATTGATGAAGCCACTCAACTTGTAGGTAATATGGCGGAGTCACTGTTAAAAGAAGAACATATTGTTTTACATTTAATGAGTGAAACCAAAGAAAGCGAAAGCATTTATTATCATTCGTTGAATGTGTCAGTGTTGTCTATGTTGCTGGCGAAAATGAAAGGTTTAGATCTAAATGAAATTAAAACCATTGGCATGGGCGCGTTATTCCATGACATGGGTAAGCTAAAAATCCCACCGCAAATACTACGAAAAAAAACCACACTGACGAGTGCCGAACAGAATTTTTTAAAACTGCATCCTAAATATGGACTCGATTTTGTTAATTTAGTGGATACTTTTCCAGAAGATGCTAAAGCGATTATCTCTCAACATCATGAACTTTTAGATGGTAGTGGCTACCCGAAAGGCTTGGCGGGCGATGATATTGACCCACTCGTGCAACTGGTTAGTATCGTGAATAAATACGATACGCTTTGTCATCCCCTGGATATAACTAAAGCTCGCGTCCCGTCTACTGCATTGTCTTGGTTGTATAAAAATAGTGCAAATAAATATAACCAAAGTGATTTGAAATTATTAGTAAAGATATTAGGGATCTATCCTCCTGGTAGTGTTGTGCGATTATCGAATGATCAAGTGGGGATGGTACTGTCGGTCAATTCAGAACGCTTGTTATTTCCTAATATTCTTATTTACGATCCTGAAGTACCGCGTGCAGAAGCCCCTATTATTGATTTAGAAGCACGTAAGTTAACTATTACTGGTGTGCTTAAACCGGATAAATTACCGGAGCGAATTTACGAATACCTTAACCCAAGAAGTCGAATTAGTTATTATTTTGAAAACGATAAAAGCGACAAGTAATATTACATCTATACAATTAGAGCTTATACCCTATAATGGGCTGCTAGTTATTTATTATAAAGGTTTAAATTTTGAAAATGCGTCAACATGGTTTTACCCTTATTGAATTAGTTATTGTGATTATTGTCCTTGGGGTATTATCTGCAACCGCATTACCTAAATTTTTAAACTTAGCTGATGATGCTGAAATTGCGGTTGTCGAAGGCACGGCTGGCGCGTTGAAAAGTGCGGTTAATCTCGCTCACAGTAAATGGGTGATCATGGGGTCTGCAACCGATATCACCTCAAATGATGATGTACAGTTGTATGGTGCTGGTGCTGAAGGAACTATTGATTTTAACGCTGTTGGTTGGCCTGCACAAAACTATCCTGATCCTGATACCACTCCAATTAAAACTGATAATGTAGATGACTGTGTGTCGTTATGGAATACAATTTTAAATACTGGTAGTGATAAGATTGATGACACTGAAACGAGTACACCATTTGTTGTGCAGAATATTCGGGATGATCTAGGTATTTGTTTGTATAAGTGGAGTGATAATCAAGCTTTATACATCCGTTATGATACTAATACTGGTAGCGTAACAACTTTCCCTTAAAAAGTAATAATGATCCATCGGCAGATGAATCCTTTTTATTAAAAATTTATTACTCAGCTTTATTTAAACGCCAATCATACTCATAATCTATGTCACCGGGGCTTTGTTGAAATAATTGCAAAGCTTGTTTTAATTCTGGCTTGGCATAGCGCTGTAAATGTTCAATTAATGCTTTCTCGTTATCTCCAAAATCCTCTGAATACCACTTATAGATACTCGACACTTCCAAATCATTACCTTTCACTGTCACGCCGCGTGGATGATTTATGTAAGCATAAGCACCCGCCGTTAATAACGCTTCTATATTACTCGCGGTAAATGCGCTTGCTGATAAGTTAGGGCAGCCATAACTGGCACAATTCACCGCATAGTGAATACGTGGGTCTTGCCAGATTGGGCGCAGTATTTCATGTTCGATATCATTCAAACTCAGTGTTTTACCATTGACTACCGTTGCATCATCATCCCATGGACCAAATGAAAAAAACCGTTCACCGAGTTTAGTAATCGATTTGACGGGATAGTTATCGAGTATCAACTGAACGGTCAGCGCATTATATAAATTAATCCAATAAGCTTGCTGCTGCACTTTGGTATGCTGTAACGGGTTGATGCTTTGCAGTTGAGTGAGGTATTGTTTAAGAATAATTTTATCTGCACTGGTTACTCCCTGATAATTGAATAAGGTCATTGCAGTGCTGTCTTCACCGACGATTAAATAGCTATTTAGGATGTGTTGCCACTGACTGTGATCAACATCTTGCACCATTGATAGATTACTTTTATCCCAATAGGATAGCGGCTTGGCGATACTAGCAGCAGAGTAAAAACTACTCATTAGTATAATGCATAAACTCAAAAAACCTTTTGTCATCATAAACCTTACATCCTTAGCCAAAATAAACTCTGACTTTATCATACCCTTGTATTCATTTTATAACGCGTGTTTTGACTATTGCTCTTAATATTAATCATAGTTGAGCAGTGTGAAGGATACAGTTATTTACATAAGTGGAGAAAATAATCACTGTTTACTGTTATTTATTATGTTTAATAATTAATTAGATTGAAGTCGGGGGTTTAGTGCCTTACTACCGTGTACAAACAGAGCGTTTTGGGCTATCTTCCTGACCTATATTGATTACTGCCTTTATTTACTACCCCTTTGGAGTATAAGTGTCTTATAAGAATATTTGTGTCTCATTGTTATGTAGCGCATTGCTGATGCCAAATCAGGTGAATGCTGAAGAGACTACAAAAAATAACATTGAGAATACCAGCGGAAATAGTGCGGAAAACAGTACTGCAGAAAATGATACAGGAAATAGCACTGAAAGTAGCACTGAAAGTAGTGATACTACAGTTAGTACTAATGCCGGCCAAGCAGCAGCTATGCCTCACTTTGATACTGAAGTCGCAGGTGTGCCTTTCATTATATCAACAGAACAATTAGGTACTGCCCTTGGTGTGTCAGGCATTATTAAGCATGCAGGGCAGCCGCAAGCATCGATATTCGGTTTGGGTTTATACAGTGAAAATGACAGTAATATCGGCTTTATCGGACTTAATAATTATGCATTACCGGGTTTAAAGCAATGGCTGTTCTCGACAGAATATTATCGTAGTTATCTGAGCAATGGTATTTATTATGTTCCTTCGGCAAGAACACCAAGCGAACCACTTGCAACCAATAAAATTATTGCAGAGGGTTCTGAATCATCGCTGCGTGTTAATGCTAAATATGTATTACCATGGGGTTTAGGCGCTAATGGTGGCGCCCGCAGTTTGGTGCCACAGCGTGGTGATATTACGTTTAACCCGCTAGAATCAGGCGTTACCAGTATTAATATTACGCCATTTCAACAAAAGCGTGATGTGACGAATTATGATCACTTACCTAATGTTGCTCAAGGATTAGAGTTACAGCTTAATTGGGATAATCGTGACAGTATTGGTGATACCGAATCGGGTAGTCAAACTCGATTTACTGTGCGTCGTGACTTTGGTGATGATGAGCGTAATAGCTGGACAACATGGGAAGTCGAGCAAAGTGCGTTTGTGCCGTTTGATGGCAATGTGTTGTTTAAAGAACAAGTCTTAGCATTTAACTATTACCTTGCCGACACACCGACTTGGGATAATGGTACTACTGATAAGCATCGACCGCCTGCTTTTGCTGGTATTAAACTTGGTGGTTTTAACCGTTTGCGTGGTTATTCATCAGGGCAGTTCTACAGCCGAAGTGCTGTCGCATATAGTGCTGAATACCGTGTAAAGCCGCATTGGCAACCGCTGCATAACTTACCATTTTATAGCTTCCCGTGGTGGCAGTGGAGTGCATTTGTTGAAACTGGGCAGGTCGCTGATAGTTTTGATATGGCCGAGTTGCACGATGACTTAAAATGGACTGCAGGTTTAGGCTTACGTTTTAATGTTGAAGGTGTACTGGTTCGTATTGATTACGCGAAAAGTGAAAATGATGCTCAGATGTGGTTTATGGTTAACCAGCCCTTCTAACGGTATATTAACGATATAAAAAACATAAAAAAGCCGTAATTTCGACCTATTTAAAGGGCATGAAATTACGGCTTTTAAGTATCTAAAATCAGTTGTTACTTCTTGAACATCGATTTCAAGTCAGCAAATGGATTATAAGTCGCTGATTCTTGATTGTTATCACCGGCTTCAACTTCAGTCGCGTACTGATCTTGTTCTGTGTATTTTGAATGCTCGTTGTCATGGCAATATAAGCACAGTAATTCCCAGTTACTACCGTCATTTGGGTTATTACTGTGGTCATGGTCCATGTGGTGAACCGTTAACTCTCTTAAGTTAGAATAAACAAATTCGCGTGTGCAGCGGCCACATATCCATGGGAATAACTTAAGTGCTTTTTCGCGATAGCCTTGTTCCATGCGCTTATACGTTGCGCTAGAACCTAAAGTATCTGATGACATGATGATTCATCCATAATAATAAAAAGGTTATTGTAAAAGTATATCGAACACTGATCAACTGCTTATTTAGCTCGGCCATTTTAGTCTGTCATTAGGTTCAGAGCAAATTAGATAAGGTAAAGTAGATAAGGTAAAGTGAATCGGGTAAAATACCACACATCCTAATTATCAGTATCTAATCTTACTTATGTCCGCTTCAAAAATAGATTCAACCGCACTTAAATATCTTTCTTCCTATTCAGACCAAGTCAAAAGCAAAGTCAAACTGATGTTAGAGCAAGATACACTGGGTAAATTCTTATTAACTAAATATCCGCAAACCCATGAAATTACCAATGATAAAAAGCTGCGTGAATTTGTGATGGATTTGAAGAACAATTATTTGAAGAAATCATCGCCGATCAGTAAGATAATTTATGATCCTAAAATTCATGTGGTCAATAACGCATTGGGCTTACATACCTTTGTATCACGTGTGCAGGGTAATAAATTAAAGAGTAAAAACGAGATCCGCATCAGTGAGATGTTTCGACGTTGTCCTGAAGTCTTTTTACAAATGATTACGGTTCATGAGCTATGTCATGTCAGATTTAAAGATCACGACAAGGCCTTTTATAAGCTTTGCGAGCATATGTTGCCTGATTATCACCAGTTCGAATTTGAAATGCGCTTGTATTTAACCCAGGTGGAATTTAGAGGTGAGATTTATAACTAAGCAGGATTTATTCTTACTCAGTTATTATTTCATTGTTACTTTACCGCCGACCATCTTATAAGCAGGCGTACCGTGAATCAGGGTGTCTCTTGCGAATACTTGCCCACACTTAGGGCAAGTGCAGGGCGTTTCGCAGTAGTCTGTGACGATACGTTCTTTAAAACACTTCACCAGACTTCCTTTACCGCCTTTACGATACTTAAACAGCAGCGATTTACATTTACTGCATGAGATTTCAACTGTTTGAGTAGGGCCTTTTTTATTCGGTTTTGCCATTTAAGTGTATGTATCAAAGTTAATGGGACGTTGTCTTATAGTTTACACACCTCAGACTCTATTTCACCAGTAAATTGGACACAAATAGAATTGCTTTCAGGAGTGTATAAAACCGAACCTATATCTTTGTAAGCATAATTACAGCGTATTGTTTCAAGGTCTGGATTTGAATTACTACTTGTTTCGATTTTAGTCAAAAGTGTTCCATCTGTAGGGATATCGGAAGCAGTGATTCCTGTCGTGTTTTTATTCCAGATAGCCATACAATCAGGTGTATGACGAGTAAATGGATTACTTCTAATTTCAGACTTATATTGAGACATAAAAGAAAATATATATTTGTCTATTATTAGTATTTCAGGCTGACCATCGACGCCATGCTTAGACCCTAAAATATTAAGGCCTCCTTTCAATGCACCAGCAAAACCCCTTAATGTCGCTTTTTCTGCATCGTCCTGCAAGTTTAAAAACTTAGGCATTGCTGTTGCCGCTAATATGCCTAGAACAATAATGACAACGACCAATTCAATGAGGGTAAAACCACGATGTTTCATGCTAACACTTTAGAGTTATATAGGATGCGGCATATTACCTAAATGAAACACAGTGTTAAAGGCTTTAACTTAATTAACAAGGTGTTTGGCAGTAATCAATAATCATGCATATGTATATATAAACTATTGTATTTGGCGTGCTTACCGTGGAATACACAGAGTGAGATACTTGATTTGATTACACATGTAGTTCAGGATGTAAAATCAGCACATAGTTATAATTATAGTAATATTTATAGGGATCATTTTTTAATGTCGGCACAGCAAAAAACAAAAAAATCATCATTTAATATAAGACATTGGATCTTCGGTCTATCTATATTGATGATGTTAAGTGTTGCCATTACATTGATGTATCGTGAACGTATTATCATCAAAGTGAGTAACCACTTAGCTAAAAACTATGGCGTTAAAGTCGAGCAGTTAAGTGGCTTAGTGATGACATTTGATTTACAACAGCCTTGGTTTATTGACAAAATCACGTTAGATAATCTTGATCTAACGATTGATTATTTACAGTTTCAGCAAGCGACTCAAGGTAACACCGCAGGAACCGCCCCGGAAACCACTGCCACAGCGCTGATAATTCCCGCATTACCTGATTGGATACCCGATCTCCATATTACCAATATCACAGTGCAAGGTGATAATTTACCAGACTTCGACGCGGATAAATTACAGTCTTGGTCAAGCCTTAAATTAAATACCCTTGATGTTAAAAATATTATGTTTCGTTATAGCGATGCGGAGCCTGAATTTGGCTTTTCTGTGTGGCAGCAAGACCAGCAATTACTCACTGTCCAGTTTAACTACAAAACAGATCCTCTTAATTACAAAAGCAATGACAGAGACAGTAACAAACAACTTAACGGAACATTGATGACAGACTTGGCGAAAATTAAGCCAATAATGGATCTGTTATTACCTGAGTTTAATGGTTTGCTATCCGGTTCGGTCAAACTAGAACTCGCGCTCAATCCAGAAAAGATAGATCGTATTGCAATGTCTGTTTCGCTTAATGATGGGGGGCTAAAGAAAGCGCAACAAGCCCTCATTACCAGTATAAATCTAACTTTAAGCACCGAGTTAACGCTGGCTGATAAAGGCTGGTTAGCTGATGTTGTTGATTTAAAATTGATTAATATAGATCCTATTACTATCTCTGCAGATAACTGTGCTTTATTTGGCTCATTAATTAAAATGATAAGCGCAGTGTGCCAACCTTTTCAGCAGACCGATTCATTAACGCTAGCGCCAATCATCATAACGCCGAAATTACCACTGGCATTACAACTGAGCATACAAGACCGAAATATAGATAACTGGCAGGTTACAGCGGGGCAACTTGCGACGACGGTACACATGTCGGAAAATAGACTTGCGCTACAAGTGAATCAACAGTTACTTACCCCTGAATCTTGGCAAGGTGGTTGGACTATTTCAGCAGTTGGTAACAGCCGATTTTTCAGTGCTGTTGATGGGCTACAACCAATGTCGGTACAAGTGGCTGGGAAAGGACATGTGGAAATCAACTTTGTTGGTACAACGTCACAAACTAAGTTACTCGTTAACCAGGCAAGCATAGCAGCGCAGAAGTTTAAATATACCGACATGTCGAGTGACAATATTACAGTTAAATTATTGACGCCGACAAGGATTAACATCAAGGATAATAAGGTGTCATCGTTTACTAGCGCTTTCGAAACCACTTTACAGAATAACCAATATCAACAAACCTATAAAATAAATACGTTAACCGCGCAGCATAAAGCTAATTTTAGCACGAAGACAATTGTATTTAATTCTGATTGGCAACTCGATGATGTGGTGTTAAAAAGTAAAAACACCTTGAGTTTGTTAGATCTGGTGCCAATTAAAGCCGAAGGTGAATGGCAGCTACCAACACAAAATATCCCACCGTTAATTACCGATATCTATCCTTTACCTAAAGGATTAGATCTTACTGCGTTACTAACCAATAAGCTTAACTACAGATTAAACTTAAATGCACAGCAACCGTATTTGGCGGCTAACATTGTCGGTGAGTTAATGGCAGATAGTGCCCATTTCAATGATATTAGCGCCGCAGAACTGCAAACCAGCTGGCGCTGTAACATAGATAGCACCAACGCTGATATCGCGGCATCATTAGTAATGAAATGTACCGTCAATAGTGACATTTCCACCGTTAATATGGGCCCTGTGGTTAATAATATAAATGTGTCAGGCTTAGTCTCATTGGTCGATGGACAACTACAAGTTGCGGTTGATAATGCCTCGGGCGAGGTTTTTTCAGGTCTGGTCTCGGTTTCACCGTTGTTAATTACCGATTTTGATCATATTGTTGGTCAGATACAGGTTCGCAACCTATCTTTACCAGAGGCTATTGAATTATATCAAGTTCCGGGTGTGAAAGTGACAGGCTTATTAAAGGCAGATTTACCGTTTGTGTTGCAAGGGACTGAGGTGTCGATCACCGATGGCATAATAGAAGGTCAAGGCCAGGGCGGTATTATTCAAATTAAAGATAATGTCACTATCGACCAGTTAAAGCTTACCCAACCACAATTACGTTATGCGTTGGAGTTATTGGAAAACTTACATTATGAGCGTTTGCACAGTGACGTGGATTTTAAACCAAGCGGAGATACTAAATTAACGATTAGTATCAAGGGCCGTAATCCAAGTGTAGCGCGACCAATTGAATTTAATTATTCCCATGAAGAAAATATATTACAGCTATTTCGTAGTTTAAGAATTAATGATTCGATGTATGATGCACTGGATAAAATGAATAACCCATAAGGATATTTTATGAAAGTACTGTTATTTAGTGCAAGTTTACTTGTACTTATTGCCGGTTGTACCCCAACAGTACAGCTTGCTGTTCCCGATAAACCGATTGTGATTAATTTAAATGTAAAAATTGATCATGAAATCAAAGTGAAAGTTGATAAAGAGCTAGATGATGTATTTAGCGACGATGAGTTATTCTAGCCAAAATGGAGCTTACAATGAAAAGAATTTTTTCAACCTTGATTATTTTATTTGCGATGTCTTTTTCGGTACAAGCAATGGATTTACAAGCCGCTAAGCAAGCTGGCTTAGTTGGCGAGCAAGTTAATGGTTACCTCGGTGCAGTAAAGCCAAGTGCTGAAGTGAACGCGTTGGTTAAAGAAGTAAATGAGAAACGTAAAGCTAAATATCAAGAATTAGCAACTAAACATAATGTTACTGTGCAAGCTATCTCTGCGCGTGCCGCGAAAAAAGCCATGTCGATGACAGAGCAAGGCCAGTTTATTGAATCTGCTCCAGGTCAGTGGAAGAAGAAATAGTAATAACATAACTCTTTATTTATAAAGGAAATGACGTTTATAAAAACAATGGCGTTTATAAACGCACAAGCCCTACTGTGATGTATTGATAGCATTATAGTGGGGCTTTTTCGTTTTTACCGCGGGATAACTGCTTGTTTCTGCGTAAGGCATAACTGTATTTTCAGGCTATTATTAGAGGGAGATTAAAGACTGGCTGAATGGGTGGATATGGGTAAAAAACAGCAACTAACAGTATACGATATGGGCATTGATACCCATCAAGAACCAGTCGTTTACATGAGAAATGATTGTCACATATGCCTAGCAGAAGGCTTGATGGCAAGTTCCCGGGTACTGGTAATATCCGGTGGTCAGCACATCATCGCTACACTTAACGTTGTTGAGCAACACGTCCTGCCTGTCCAACATATCGGTTTCTCTTTGGTTACCTTACAGCGGCTTGGTGTCGTTAGTGGCGAAAAAGTACAAGTCAAACACGCACCTGTGGTGTTATCAACCAGTGCCGTTCGGAAAAAGATCTATGGGCATGCACTAAGCGAAGCGGAGATTCGCTCTATCGTGGTAGACATTAGAGACCATCGTTATAGTGATATTGAAATCACCAGTTTTTTATGTGCTTGTGCAGGTAACAATTTGAGTGCCGCCGAGATCGTATCCTTGACCCGCATGATGGTCGATAGTGGTAAGCGATTAAGCTGGCCCCAGCATACCAATGTCTATGATAAACACTGTATCGGTGGTTTACCTGGCAATAGAACGACTCCCTTGGTGGTTGCGATTGCCAGTGCTGCTGGTTTGATTATTCCTAAAACGTCTTCACGCGCAATAACTTCGCCAGCAGGTACCGCTGATACCATGGAAGTGTTGATGAAGGTGAATCTTGATCTTGATGAGATCCAAGCGGTTGTTGAGAACACCGGGGCTTGTCTGGTGTGGGGCGGGGCGGTGAGTTTAAGCCCGATTGATGAGATCTTAATACGTATTGAAAGCGCATTAAATCTTGATGGTGAAGGGCAGTTAATTGCATCTGTCTTATCGAAGAAAATTGCCGCGGGTTCTACCCATGTACTCATTGATATTCCGGTAGGTGATACCGCTAAGATCAGAACTCAGGCTGATGCCGAGCGCTTGGCTGACTTATTTGTTGAAGTCGGCACGGCATTAGGCCTAGGTATACGCTGTGTTATCAGTGATGGCAGTCATCCTATTGGCCATGGTATTGGCCCTGCAGAAGAAGCGCGCGATGTGCTCGCTGTGCTAAAATTAGAGAAGCAGGCACCACTGGACCTACGCTTACGATCGTTGACGTTATCTGCTGAATTACTCAATTTCGCCCATGGTTATGGACTTGATTTGGCCTTGCAAGTGGCGACCGAAATACTTGATAGTGGCCAGGCATGGCAGCAGTTCCAACGTATTGTTGATGCACAAGGTGAGGGTAAAGCAATACCAACTGCAAATCATCATCGTATTGAATATGCCAAACGTAATGGTTATGTGCGCAGTATTGATAACCGGCGTCTTGCGCGATTGGCAAAATTAGCGGGTGCACCGAAAGAGCGAGGTGCTGGCATTCGGTTGCATGTTGATGTTGGTGATAAGGTGCTAAAAGGTATGCCGTTGTTTACCTTATTTTCCGATACTTTAGGGCAGCGTGATTATGCATTAGGTTACTTTAACGATAATCGTGATTTGTTTGAGATAGGAGAGTGAGCATGGATGTCGCATTGACACCAGCTATTTTATTCACGCTGAATGAGCATCCGCTACAAAATCAGTTATGTCTGCGGCTACCTGCAGTGAACGGGCAATACAGCTATCGACGATTTCCTGATGGAGAGTCTTACCTGCGTATCGATATGGAAGTGCGAGATCGGCACTGTATTGTGCTCGCGGACCTTGCTTATCCTGATGATAAATTTCTATCACTGATATTCTTAGTGGCAACATTGCATGAGTTGGGCGCAGCATCAGTGGGACTCGTTGCGCCTTATCTCTGTTACATGCGTCAGGATAAGCGTTTTTCTGCTGGTGAAGCGGTTACCTCGCGTATTTTTGCTAGTCAGTTATCATCACAAATAGACTGGTTAGTCACTGTTGATCCGCATTTGCACCGCTATCATTCCCTTGATGAAATTTACGCCGTTCCCAGTCAAGTTGTACAGGCCGCGCCGTTACTATCACAATGGCTATTGAGTCAAAATGAAATGTTATTAGTTGGTCCAGATGCTGAAAGTGAACAATGGGTTTCGCAGGTTGCAAGTACCTGCAACCATCCCTACGTGGTGGGGAGTAAGCAGCGTCTAGGCGATCGAAATGTAATTGTTTCCTTACCAGATTTAAGCGATTTTAAAGACTATACCGCAGTGATCATCGATGATGTGATAGCCAGTGGCCAGACTGTACTAAAGTGCATTGATGCGTTACATAAGCAGGGTGTTAAACGGATTTTTTGTGCCTCGGTGCATGGTATTTTTGTTGATGGTGTCGATGAATTATTGCTGAGCAGAGGCGTGAGTCAATTAATTACCACTAACTCAATACCACATGCTTCTAACATGCTGGATCTGAGTGGTATTTTAGTGGAGCCAATAAATCAGAGTATTGCCTTGTTAGCCAGCGCAAGCACGCCGTGATCAAAACGGCTGTTGGCTATTGAGAATTAGACGTAAAAAGCCCAGCTATGATGATTAACATCTTAGCTGGGCTTTTATATTACTTACTCAGAATGTTGGTATTAACGGCTCTAACCAACTGCTGGGATCACGTCCGCCATTTGTAAAAACTGCGAAGCGATAATTAAACAACCCATTAAGCTGGCAAGTACGAGTGTGGTATTACCACCGACAACGCGGTAACCACTTACTTGGGTTTTACGCTGTTTCGATACCATAGCAACAGGTAAGAAGATTGCTAAGATCACCAGTGCGATTGCTGCATAACCTAACGCGGCAATGAAACCTTGTGGGTAAAACAGGGCAAAAGCCAGTGGCGGTAAAAATGTCACGAGGGCTGTTTTTACTCGGTGTAATTTACTGTCAGTGTTAGTGCCAGAATGAGTGCCTGAGCTATCGCTACTATCATCACTGCTATTGATAGGATTAATACTGCTGTTCGTGCGTTTCATCATGCCAGATAACAAATCAAACAAACCTAAACTCACGCCTAAAAATGACGTTGCCAAAGCAAGATCTGCAAATACAGAGACAGACTGGCTGACTTGCGGTTGTTGTAATACTGAACTGAGTGATGCAATGAAGCTAGTTAACGAGTTATTGGCCATCAAATCTGTCTGGCTTAATACACCTTGCGTAGCGACTTGCCATAACAGGTAGATCACCAGCGGGGCAGATGCACCACAAATCATCACTTTCTTCAGTGTTTTAATATCAATACCGACATAACGTACGATTGACGGGATACTACCGTGGAAACCAAACGACGTAAAAATTACCGGTAATGCTGACAATAACAAACCTTGCTGTACTGGCATTTCTAATAGATTAATCGCTTCAACGTGTGGAAATAGCAAGCTGAGCGTCAGGGCTAAAACAATGATTTTAACACTAAACAATACGCGATTGACTATATCCACTGAGTGCGTACCGATAGATACTACCGTCGCGACTATGATTGTCAGCAGTATAGCGCCAAACTGAGGCGTCAACTCTAAACTCATTAACTCATTAATTTTGTGGGTTAACTGTGAACCGCCACCGGCAATATATGCAGCGCAAAGCGCATAGAATAAGAAGAAAGAAGCAAATGTCGCGAGATATTGACCAGGTCTACCCAGTAAATTTTTTGCCAGCGAGTTAAGCGTTGCGTCTTGCTCAGCGTGCTGATGAATTTCTAACATCAACAAAGCCGTGTACGTCATTAAACCCCAGTTAGCTATGATCAAAAATGCCGCGGTATAGAAACCTAAACCAGCCGATGCCAAAGGTAATGCTAACATACCACCACCAAGTGCGGTGCCAGCAACAATAAGGGTACTGCCTACTATCTTATTCGAAGTCATAAAAATTCCATTACGGATAACAACCAAGGGTGTAAACTTATATTTACGGTTAATACCTTGAACATATATAAAGCGTTAAGGTATAGCGAGTTTACTTATTTTATAGGGCTTAGTGCAATAGCTTTAGTGTGAAATGTGTAAAATAACATGTAAACCATTATTTACACCCGTCAGTGTGGTTGTATTGTGATATAAATTACTGCTGTAAGTTTATTGATCTTCTTATGTAGACTACGCACTGACCCAATTACGTAGTACCATAGCGGGGTCTTTAAATTGCTCAGATAATAATACTCTATGTTTAAGTTTTTCGAAAAAATGTCCTCGGCGTTCCCTAAGCATCAGCCAGAACAGCCGCCGCAAGATCTAGTGGCTTTTTGCCGTTACTATACGCGTGGCTTTGAGTCACCTTTATTAGCGATGGCAATATTAAGTGCGATGATCGCGATATTAGAAGTATCGTTATTTGGCTTTATGGGGCAGTTGGTGGATTGGTTATCAACCCATGAACCACAAAGTTTCTTAAACGATGAAAGTGCTAACCTTATTGGCTTAAGTGCATTGATACTGGTGGGGATGCCATTATTGGTATTACTGCACTCGTTAATCATGCACCAGACATTATTGGGTAATTACCCTATGTCTATTCGTTGGTTAGCCCACCGTTATTTATTACGTCAAAGTGTGTCTTTTTTCCAAAGTGACTTTGCCGGACGTATTGCTACCAAGGTAATGCAAACAGCCTTATCAGTACGTGAAACCGTGATGAAACTGCTGGATGTATTGGTTTATATCTCAGTGTACTTCCTCGCGATGCTGGTCATGATTGGTCAAGCAGACATGCGTCTGATGCTGCCTATGCTGGCGTGGTTTGTTGGTTTTATTGCCATTCAGTTATATTTTGTACCTAAGCTTAAGAAGATCTCGACAGAGCAAGCTAATGCGCGTTCTATGATGACCGGCCGATTAGTTGATAGTTATACCAACATCACTACGGTGAAATTGTTCTCGCATAACTCCCGCGAAATGGTGTATGCCGAAGAAGGTATGGACGAATTTTTGGTGACGGTACATAAACAAATGCGTTTGGTTACGGGTTTCACCTTCTGCGTTGAATTATTGAATTACTTATTATTGTTCGGTGTCGGTGCGATATCGATCATGTTGTGGTTAGACGCTAGCTTAAGTGTCGGTATTATTGCTGTGGCGATTAGTTTAGCGCTACGTCTAAACAGTATGTCGAAATGGATCATGTGGGAAATCGGTGGCCTGTTTGAAAATATGGGTACTGTGATTGACGGCATGAACACTTTGGCTAAGCCGATTGAGATTGAAGATAAAGCCAATGCTAAACCATTAACAGTATCTGCAGGTGAAATCGAATTTGATAACATCAGTTTCCATTACGGGGAATCTGCTGGTGTGATTGATAACTTAAATCTGAAGATAAAAGCGGGTGAGAAAGTCGGTCTAGTGGGGCGTTCTGGTGCCGGTAAATCGACCTTGGTTAACTTGTTAATGCGTTTTCACGATGTTGAATCGGGTGCGATCAAAATTGATGGCCAAAATATCAGTGATGTTCAGCAAGACAGTCTACGTGGTCAAATCGGTATGGTGACGCAAGATACGTCATTATTACACCGTACTATTCGCGACAATATTATGTATGGCGATCCAGATGCGAGCGAAGCGCAATTGCTTCAAGCCACCAAGCAAGCTTGCGCGCATGAATTTATTAGCACGCTGACAGATACCTTTGGTAATAAGGGTTATGATGCGCAAGTTGGTGAACGCGGCGTTAAGCTCTCGGGTGGTCAACGCCAGCGTATCGCTATTTCTCGGGTATTATTAAAAGATGCACCCATTCTAGTATTAGATGAAGCGACATCAGCGTTAGATTCTGAAGTTGAATCAGCAATTCAAGATAGCCTAAATGAATTGATGGATGGCAAAACCGTGATTGCGATTGCTCACCGTTTATCAACCATTGCGGCGATGGACCGTTTGATTATTTTAGATGAAGGCCGAGTGATAGAGCAGGGTTCACACCAAGAACTGCTAGAACAAAAGGGTATTTATGCCAAACTTTGGGCACATCAAACCGGTGGTTTTATCGGTGAAAATGCGTAATACCTATGATCTAAAAAAATAGCGCTTAACAGGTCTTTAAATAGCACTCAAAGGCGTTCTTATAATAGTCCTCGAAAATATGCAGCTCACAAAATCGTCATAGTGGTGAGCTGCATATATTATTTTGTTTTATACCCCTCCTATATTAAATCCTCCAGTTATATAAAAATACTACTTTATGACTAATTGTAAGCCATTTTGACGATTTTATTTATACTGTATTGATTCATATCAAGAGTTATTTATACTGCCTGCGTAGAATGTTAATAATAATAGTTATCATTAGGATTAGGTGTGGATATGAAGTTAGCGTTATTAAATGATGGTGTTGTCGCTACAATTACCGATATGTCAGCTTTACCTGCTGACACACGCAAAAAATTAATGGTGATGGGCGTATTACCACAGACTGAAGTAACGTTGATGCGTCGAGCTCCTATGGGCGATCCTTTGCAAATATCTGTACGTGGCGTCTCTGTTGCCATTCGTAAGCAACTTGCGCAACAAATTGAAGTTGAGACCGTTTAATGTTGTATCAAATCCTAACCATTGGTAACCCGAATAGCGGTAAAACCACCTTATTTAATGCCTTAACCGGTGCCAATCAACGCGTTGGTAACTGGGCTGGTGTAACTGTTGATAAAAAAACAGGGCGTTATGGCCACGCCGGAGATGAGTTCTTATTAACGGACTTACCTGGTATTTATGCCTTGGACAGCAGTAATGAAGTGAACAGTGTTGATGAGATGATCGCATCGAAAGCGGCATTAAATCATGCTGCAGACCTGATCATTAATGTTGTTGATGCCTCATGTTTAGAGCGCAGTTTATACATGACACTGCAATTGCGTGAACTCGGTCGTCCCATGGTTGTGGTATTAAACAAGATGGACGTATTAGCCCGTCAACGCCAAGTCCTCGATATTAAAAAATTAGAAAAAGCCCTTGGATGCCCAGTATTGGCCTTGTCTGCAAATGCAAAAGGTGAAGTTAATAGCTTTAAACAAGATCTGCATTCGTTAGTACAAAAAGGCGTTACAACAACACCGCTAACGATGAACTATGGTCCAGAGATCGAAGCGGCGATCAGCGAATTAGACATTCATTTTTATGAGCATAATGTCGCACCACGATCGTTGGCAGTTCGTGCATTAGAAAATGACAGCTTGGTGAGTGATTTACTCAGTCTTGATATCCTTATCCAGGTATCAGAGGTTAAGAATAAAGTCGCGGAATCAGTCGAAACAGATTTCCATATTGCCAATGTGCGTTACACCTTTTTACACCAGTTATGCAATAAAGTACGTCGTCAGGAAGGTAAGTTAAGCCGTTCATTCAGTGATAAAGTCGACCAAGTAGTATTGAATAAATACATCGGTATCCCGTTCTTCTTCGCGGTAATGTATTTGATGTTTATGTTCTCGATAAACATCGGTGGCGCATTTATCGATTTCTTTGATATTAGCTTTGGTAGCGTACTGGTTGATGGCGGACATTATCTGCTGGATGGGGTATTACCAGTGTGGCTGGTGACTATTATTGCCAATGGTATTGGTGGTGGTATTCAAACCGTGGCGACATTCATACCCGTGATTGGTTGCTTGTACTTATTCCTTTCATTACTTGAAAGCTCAGGTTACATGGCGCGTGCTGCGTTTGTACTTGATAAAGTAATGCAAAAAATCGGCCTACCAGGTAAAGCTTTTGTGCCACTGGTGCTGGGTTTCGGCTGTAATGTACCGGCTATTATGGCAACGCGTACCTTAGAGCATGAACGTGAACGTCGATTAGCAGCAGCAATGGCGCCGTTTATGTCATGCGGTGCGCGATTACCTGTTTATGCCTTATTCTCTGCGGCATTCTTCCCTGAACATGGTCAGAATATTGTCTTTGCCTTATACATTATTGGTATTTTGGTGGCGGTATTCACCGGGCTATTATTACGCTGGAGCCTATATCCAGGTCGCAGTGATAGTTTTATCATGGAAATGCCTGATTACGAATTACCAACAATGCAAAACATGCTGATCATTACGTGGCAAAAACTAAAACGTTTCGTCTTTGGTGCGGGTAAAACCATTGTCTTAGTGGTGGCATTCTTAAGCTTCTTTAATTCACTGGGCACTGATGGTAGCTTTGGCAACGAAGAAACAGAAAGCTCGGTACTGTCGCAAGTAGCGCAAGTGGCAACGCCATTACTTGCGCCGATTGGTATTCAAGCAGATAACTGGCAAGCAACCGTGGGTATTATCACGGGGATCTTTGCTAAAGAAGCGGTAATTGGTACCTTGAATAGCTTGTACTCAAGCGCAGAAGGTGATGATGCTGAATTTGATTTATTAGCCAGCTTAGAAGAAGCGGTATTATCAATTCCTGCGAATCTCGCTGACTTAAGTTATTCTGACCCATTGGGTGTTGATGTCGGCGATTTGAGCGATATGAGTGCCGTTGCTGATGATCAAGAAGTTGATGTGACGCTTTTTGGTAACTTAAAAGACAGCTTCGGCTCTGATGCAGCAGCCTTTTCATTCTTACTATTTATTCTATTATACACGCCTTGTGCTGCGGCAATGGGTGCTTATGTACGTGAATTTGGTCGTCCATTTGCGGTATTCATCGCTAGCTGGACTATGTTTTTAGGTTACTTTGTGTCGACTATGTACTATCAAATTGCTGAGTTCGCATCCCACCCGGCATCAAGCATGGGCTGGATAGGTTTGTTCAGTGTGTTAATGTTGATTGTTGTTGCGCTGTTGAAAAAACAAGGTAACAAAGTAAAACTACAAGAGGAGCAGGGCCAATATGATTTTAACGCGCCTGAAAGATCATCTTGTTGCTAACGGCAAGACCAGCCGCGCTGAATTAGCCAAAAAGTTTGCTATTAGCGAAGACGGTATTGATGCCATGCTAGCGCTGTGGATAGCGAAAGGCAAAATATCGACAACCATCAGTCAGCGTCCACGACTTGGACAATTAAACTGCGATGTTTGGTATCGTTGGAACGATGACAACCAACTGGCGATTACAGTGTTGAACTGATTTGTTATTAGTAACATTTTTATGAGTAAACATTGTCCTTAGTAAAATGGTTATCAGTAAACTTTAATAGCATCAATCAAAAGGCAAATACTTGACTAATTAAGTGGGGTATTTGCCTTTTGTCAATTACAGCCCCTGTTTTTACTCATATACTTTAGTTAATTCTTATTTTAAAGGTCAAATCAATGCAAATTACTGACTTAGCTGAGGAACAAAAAATCCTCCCTGTGTTACGTCTTGGCTTCCGCCCATTCTTCTTAGCTGGCGCTTTGTTTAGTGTCATCGCTTTATTGCTTTGGGGCGCAATGTTATCCGGTTACATCACCTTTCAGCCTTATGGTGGCGGACTGTGGTGGCATATACATGAAATGCTATTTGGTTTTGGCTGCGCTATTGTTGCTGGTTTTTTGTTAACCGCGATCCAAAACTGGACGGGGATGCGCGGTATTTCCGGTTTACCTTTGCTGGGACTATTTATGCTGTGGTTAGCGGGGCGTGTGGCGCTACTGTTACCAACACTGTTGAATGACTATGTTATTATCTTGCTTGATTTGAGCTTCCTACCTGCCGTTGCTTATATCTTAGCTAAACCGTTAGTGAAAATTAAACAGTACCGTAATTTGTTTTTTGTGCCGTTATTAGTATTATTTACGGTTGCCAATATTGAAATGCATTTAGCTAAATTAGGCTTAGCTAACATGACCGTCAACCAAGCGGCTTATGCATCGGTTACCTTGATGGCGGTGTTAATGTCGGTGATGGCGGGGCGTGTTGTGCCTATGTTTACGGCGAACGGCACTAAAACGACAAAAGTATTACCTTTACCTTGGTTAGAGAAACTGGCGACGGGTAGTCTTGCTATCATCACCGCCTTGTTATTACTACAGCCGTTAATTACTGTGCCTGCAGCGGTATTTGGTACTTTGTTTATGCTCTCTGGTATATGCCAAGCAATTCGCTGGTGTCGTTGGAAACCTTGGATCACTTTTGGTGTGCCGCTGTTATGGTCAATCCACGGATCGTTGTTCTTTATCTGGGTAGGACTATTCACCGTAGGCATGAGTTACTTTATTGCAGTACCATTTGTTAGTCATTTATGGCATTTGATTACGGTTGGAGGCATGGGGGGATTAATTCTAGCGATGATATCTCGAGTGTCATTGGGTCACACGGGTCGAATGCTACAACAACCTAAAGCGATGTTTTGGGGCTTCTTAAGCATATTTATTGCTGCGACGATTCGAGTTATCGGCCCCATTTTCTGGATGCAGCATTATATTACCTTTATTAACGTGAGTATTGCATTCTGGTTAATTGCTTTTGGATTGTTCGTTTATCATTATGTACCGATGTTGTTCAAAGCGCGTGTAGACGGCCGACCAGGTTAGAACCGTTTGACAGCGAATCAAGGTTTATATACAGTGGCGACATGTGCCACCTAAAATGAACGGATTTATGGAATTACTTCAGTTTTACAAGTGCTTAGCGGATGAAACTAGGCTTAAAAGTTTATTATTAATACAACACGAACACGAGCTGTGCGTGTGTGAATTAACACACGCACTAGCCCAAAGCCAGCCGAAAGTATCTCGTCATCTGGCCTTATTACGCCAAAATAAAGTTGTTATCGACAGACGTAAGGGCCAGTGGGTACATTATAAAATTAACCCAGAGTTACCAAAATGGGCACTACAAATACTATCACTCACCTTAATAGACAATAAGGGTTGTATTACACATGAATTAGAGCGCTTGATTGAGATGTCATCGCGTCCTAACCGTGAAACAATATGTTGCTAATCCCCGCGTTATAACAGCGTTCAGAGCTATTTTTTATAATCTCTTTAAGTATTTCCCTGCCAGGTTAACTTTCTGTTTTTTTGATTTTATATTTAGTGATATTAACCACAATAAACGAGACTATGTGTCACCTTGCTGTGCTACTATGAAGTTAGTTCATAAACAGGGATGATTAATGAGTAATATTACAAGCAACGCACTTGACGTGTATTTTGATGAATTACAGCGGTTTAGTCAGTTATTGTCTAAACAGGAAGAATACGATACAGCGGTTGCTGCAGCAAATGGAGATAAGGCTGCACGAGATACTATGATCCAATCTAATCTGAGGTTGGTGCTTATGGTGGCAAAGAAATACCAGAACTACTCACTTGATTGGGACGAGATCATCCAAGAAGGTAATACCGGTTTAATGCATGCAGTAGATAAGTTCGATCCCGAACGAGGTTGTCGCTTCTCAACGTATGCAGTTTGGTGGATAAGAAATAACATCGAACAGTATATTATGAATCACGCCCGCACGATCCGGATCCCCATTCATGTTACCCGTGTTTATAAACAGATTCTCAAAGCGTCTTCTGAACTCGGTCTTGATCTTGATACCAATGAAGGTATTACTAAGATCTCGCAAGAGTTAAAGATTTCTCCCCGTAAAGTACTGAATATATTAGGTCACTATTTCAATGAAGGATCGTTGGATAAAGAGATCATCAGTGGTGACAATTTATTAGCGAGTTTAAAAGATTTGGTTGCCGCAGAGGTTAATTGTCAGCCGGATATTCGTTATGAAAAATGTGATTATTACGAATACATGGATGCGTTATTAGAATACTTACCAGTACGCAGCCAGAATATCATTCGCTTACGCTTTGGCTTTAAAGGCCAAGATCCAATGAGTTTAGAAGCAATTGCGCAATTGATGGATATTTCTCGCGAACGTGTGCGACAAATCATTCGTAATGGTCTGAGTCAAGTGAGAGAGCAATTGTGTGCGAATGACTTGGTAAAAGAAGATTTTGATTTTGAAGCTGACTCAATCTGTACGACAGGTGTGTGATCAGTGTGATGTCAGCTAGATATAACACGCGCTGACATCACTACTATTCATAGACTAAGCTTTAAACGCCATGTTCAGTAAGGAAATTAACTTAGCTGGATCATTTTGTGTTTGTGTTATCTCACCCAATGTTACCGCTTGTTCTGGGTTAACAGAAATAGTGATACTTTTAGGATCGTTGATAAACTTAATAAATGCTTCAGTGGCACTGCTCGCCAGTTTGATTTGCTCTTCACTTAATTCGTTATTCTTATTCTCAATATCTGCAGCAAGTAACGCGCTAATCTTATCTGACATATGTTGCTTTAACTCTTCAACACTAATATCTGACGATTGAGCTTCTTGCTTAAATAAACGCTCAACAAATGACTTATCTGTATAGGTAAATTCAGCTGCGTTAAGTTGGAAATTAGGGTAAGCAAATAACAGTGATACTGGCTGTTGCGGATCAAATTCAAAATTAGCGATATTCAATGAATATTCCATTTTACCCATGTCTTGTGCGCTAAGATTAAACTGCCAATCCATTACGTTATTCACGTAAGTATATTTAGTCGCTAAACTGATCAACATATTATCTTTGTAGCCGAGCTCTTGCAGCAGCATTGCTGTTTGTGGTTCGATATCATCAATGCTGATGGAAATACCGTTTAAGGCAAGGTCTAACGCGGCAGGAAAGTCTGATGAGGTATCAAATTTATTCACTGTAATTTCATTAATTGTAATCGGACTTTCACTGCCATCTGCAGGGCTGAGTACAACATCACGTAATTGAATTTTTTGAGTGATAGGTTCAACACTGATATCGCCATATTTAATATCAATCATTGGCTGAATTTCGATGATCTTGGCATCAAGTTGGGTTGCTACTTTGTCTGTCATGTAGATTTTGCCGCCAGCATAGCTTGCTGCAAGACCGGCGATTACTACGCCTGATATTAATTTAATATTCATGGTGTCACTTATTTGTTGAGATGGATTTTATTCGTGTTAAATAAAAATAGTTTATTGAATTTATTATGTATTGGATATTAAAGGATTGGAATAGTTCAGAGAGATTTAAGCAAAAAATTAAACAAAAAACTAAGGTTTATCACTAAACTGGCGTTTTTACTCGTTAAGTACTAATTCTATTGCATGCAAAGTATGAAGCCTTATACTTACACGCTTCATACTTTTCTAGTTGTTATAGCAGTCTCTTATGCCAGCATCATTACCACTAATACCTTCTTCACCTTGCTTGATTATCATCCGTGGTATCCCTGGTTCGGGTAAATCGACACTCGCGCAACACTACATGCAATCTATGCCTAATGCAGTGCACTGTGAAGCCGACCATTATTTTATCAATAAACAAGGTCAGTATTGCTATGATGGGCGTAAAATAAAAAACGCGCACGAATCTTGTCAGCAAAATATGCACAACGCATTAAGCGAAGGGCTGTCGGTGGTGGTGAGTAATACCACCATTAAACTCTGGGAACTAATCACCTTATTAGATATTGCCGCTGGTTATAATGTCGAAGCACATATCATTCATTGCTGCGGTCAGTTCACTAGCTCCCATAACGTACCTGCTGATATCGTCGCGAGAATGGCGCTGAGTTATGAACCTCATCCTGATGAAAGCCACTATATTCCAAGCTAAGTACTTTGTCTTCATCATACTGCAGTATCGGCTGTGGCATATTTACTGTGTCAGTCTTTTAAATAGGGTTCATGATTTAGCAACCAAGGTTTATCACTAAACCTTGGTTTGTGATGAGTAAGTACTCATTTTATTGTTTGATTATTGGGTTAATCAAGTAGGGTAGGGTCAATAATTTGAGTGCTAGAGCCGTCACCAGCTAAGAAGCTTGAGATTTGGCGTTGTAATTCCTCGGTTGCAATTTTTTTAGCACCTGGCGTCAACCTGTTATATGCAATTGCAGAGCTATGTTCACCGACGTTGACTAATGCCACTTTCTTGATTGTAGAATTGTCTGTAGCAATATTATCCAGACCCAGTTGTTTTATTAGTGGTGTCGTACCTGCTACAGGTGAAAAAGGCGCTGCATTTTTATTATCTGTATTCTCCCCTGTGTTCGTCGTCACAATATTGGGGATGACCATATCGCCTTTAACTTGAGCGAGGTAAATGGGTGTCGAAGCATCGATATTTCGTGCAAGTGAAAATGGGTCAACTGTCTCAAGAACCGTTTGAGCTACAGCTGCAAAGCTTTGTAATGTAGCGTCGACTGTTGCTTGAGCTCCTGGTGTATCGGCTGCGCGTTTGTAGAATTTGTTAAAACAACCCATTTCTTTACGACATGACTTATCTGCAAAGGTTTGGTAATCAGTACTTACTCCCATCATCAAGCTATGTTTAAGCGTTCCAGCAAAGATGTCTGAATTCAGCAGTAAGTATGGAATACTACCGCCTGGGTTGGCAAATACGGCTTTATCAATGGTGAAGCTATCATTAACTAACATATCATTAACTAACATATCATTAACTAACATATCATTAACTAACATATCATTACCTAATATATCATTACCTAATATATTACTGCCTAAGATAGGGCGATCAATTGTTGCTTGCAAGCCAATGCCTGTCATTGCGCCAAGTGAATGGCCGAAGAAACTGACGTGTTTTGTATCAAGAAGAGCAAATGCTGTATTTTCTATGCTTGTTGTGTTGCTTTCCTGTGCCGACCCTATCATCGCTATACCTGCACGTAAACCGAGCAGGTCAACGACGGCTTGGCGCATGTTATCACGACCCACAGGGAGATATTCAAAGTTCAGGAACACCTCTGGCTCATTAGGGGTTGTTACAATATCACCTTTAAGCGCACGTTCACCATGGAGTGGTAAATCAATGGCCAGTATTGCATAGCCCTTAGTAAGCGCCTCAGCAGAGGCTAAGATATTTTCTTTAACAGAAGTAATACCATGTTGATAGATGACCACTGGCACTTTATTTTCAGCTGTAACGGGTTCTCCATCTTTATCTGTTGTTGGTGTAATTAATAAAAAATTAACATCTTCAACGACTTTAACTTGTGGCAATGGGCTGTATTTCGTGATTAAACGCTCGCGATCAAGTGGCTTTCCATTAAGCGTGAACGATTGACCAACCAGTTTGAATTGTTCCTCGGTATCCGCAAAATTTGCTGGATTAATCCCTGCTGCAGCTAACTGTCTGCCGAGTTCTAATTTTTCTGCATCAGAGCCTGAATTTAATACGTCAGAAATAATAGCAAGACTTGGCATCGCACTTTGCCATGGCGTATTCTTCCATTTGTCATTGGCTATATCACGTTCTAGGAACGAAGGAAGCTTAATTTTACCTTTGTAAACTTTAATACCAGTCGACTCTAGCATCATTGACGCAGGTGTTACCGCCGTTAGTCCTGATATCGTAGGATCATATAAGCCTGTCAAATCTAAATTATTTGGATTTGCACTGTTAGGCAGAAGTGAATCATCTTCCAAAGGCCATATTTTATTTGCAGTTGCTTCTGTACTGATTGATTGCAGGGTTAAGGCTGTCGCTAACTTTGTAAAATATAGCGCTTCACCAGCAGAAGACGTGGTAAACCAACTGGAGTAAATAATGTTTTTATAATCGGCGATGCCGTAACGATCCATCAAGCCTTCAGCCTGCCAGACTACTTTTTGTGGTATTTCAAAGGCGTTACCAGTTTGCGCTATCCTGGTATTTTTCAATGACGCATAGTTGCTGGACATGCCGAGTTGGTCTCCAGCGCTATCGACGAGTGTATCTGTGATGGCATAAATATAGTCACTGCCGGGTTCCAGACTCCCATTAAGCGGTAATACGGTTAATGATGTACCGTCTGAAATCACCTCATAATCGACACCTGCTGTTAATATATCTACAGATGGATCTTGAATACTAAATATTTTAGCGCTTGATACGTTAATTTTAGCCACTTTAACGGCAGATTCTAATAATTCGATATCTGTTGTTAGGGTAACCTCGGCCGGTAAATTAAGTTCAATGACGAAAGGTTGCGTTGGACTCCAACCATCGGTATCACCCATCGCTACCGCTGGATTACGGCGGTCGGCAGGATCATCTTCAACGTTAAGTGGAATGTTTAACGTACCATCTGAGCTATCCATCAATAAATAAGTGGGTATCGACACGGTTTTTTTCGACGAGATTAAATCAAACGCGATACTTGATTGGCGATTAAGAGAATCTTTAATAATGTCATCGTTATTGTTGCTTAGATTTGTTTTGTCATTTCCGCAGGCTGTTAATCCAAGTACGCTTGCAATCGTAATCGCAAGCATTTTTTTATTTGTCATTTATAATCTCGATTTTTGAATGTAGAAAATTAACACTTCAGCGTTAACGAAGTGCTATATATTGGTATTGTTAAGTAGACTGGCTATGATTAATCTATAATTTAAAGTGCCACTTTTGAGGTATTCTTTGTTATATTGTTCTGGATTGAAAGGATGTTTTCATTTGTTTACAATTCACGACATTGCGTCATATAAGATCTTTTGGTTAACATTTATGTCGTGTTCGTTTCTATTTTATGTTGCGATAATCTTATTTGTGAGAGCGAAGGTTGATGTATACAGCGAGTCGACATGAGCGTAACCATTTTGGTATGTTTATCGGCTCCAGGCTCTTGATATAACGTTAATTATCTCATTATTAAGCTACTTGTTTTAAAAGAGACCAAGATAAGTGTTTCTTACGATATAACTTGCTACAAAGCATCGCTTTTGTCATATAACTGTCATAAAACTGTCATAAAACTGTCATACAATAGTGACGCGAAATTGGTATCGCATAACAGCTATAAAAGGCAACGTAATGAAGCAAGTTTTAGAAGTATTTTGGCAGTTTTTTACATTGGGGTGGATCAGTTTTGGTGGCCCAGCTGCACATATCGGTTATTTCGAAAAAACATTCGTGCAAAAACTAAAATGGATAGATAGCGAAAGCTATGCAAGGTTAATTTCGTTAAGCCAGTTTTTACCTGGTCCAGGTTCAAGTCAGATCGGTTTTGCTATCGGTTTACGTCGCGCCGGTGTTATTGGTGGTTTCACTGCCTTTATCGCATTCACATTTCCTTCGGTATTATTGCTGTATATCTTAGCAACGACCAACGCCACACAAGACGCAGCATGGTTAGTGAGTATTACCCATGGACTAAAATTGTTAGCGGTTGTGGTGGTTGCTGATGCAACGTTGAATATGTACAAAGGCTTTTGTAAAGAGCGCACGACAGTAACGATTTGTGTTGTTACGGCAGCCGTGCTGTTGCTTGTGCCAAGTCTATTAACCCAAATGCTGGTATTGATTGCAGCGGCCATCGTGGGTATGAAACTTAAACAGCCAAGTGCAATAACGTCAGTAGTCACATCAAAAGGCGGCGTTAATTACTTACCGCTTGCGATCTTTGCAGTGTTGTTTGCTGGCCTACCGTTATTAACGAACTCACCTGCATGGTTAACTATTTTTACAGACTTCTTCCAGTCGGGCAGTTTAGTATTTGGTGGCGGCCATGTGGTATTACCTATGCTGCAACAAGCCTTAGGTGACGCTATTGATACTGACCGCTTCTTAATGGGTTATGCTGCGGCACAAGCTGTACCGGGTCCGATGTTTTCACTGTCTGCATTTTTAGGTGCTGATCTCTTAGTTAACTCGCCGTTAATGGGCGCGTTGATTGCAACCGTAGCTATCTTCTTACCGGGTTTCTTACTGGTATTGGGTTTCCATGGTGCTTGGGAGTCGTTAGCGGCCAAACCGAAAGTGGCGGGTGCTGTTTGGGGTATTAATGCCGCGGTTGTTGGTTTGCTGATGTCTGCGCTTTACAGCCCGGTATTTACTTCTGCGATCATTAATCCAGTCGACATGGCTGCGGTGATTGTTGGTTTCTTTGCGCTACGCACATTGAAATTACCGATTATGGCGGTGGTTGCTGGCTTTATTGCATTTGGTTATGTACTGGGCCTGTAAGACTACGTACAGAATATAAAGTCGGTCTGTATAACGTTACCCAGCAATGAAAGCACGAATAAAGGTAGTATAACCTTATAATTGCTGGGTATTTAGTTTGTTATAAACAAGATATACTTTCGCAAATAGAATCAAATTGCGGATTAAATAAAATGAAGGACTACTACCCGAAACGGATTGTGTGTTTAACAGAAGAAACCACAGAAATGCTGTATATATTGGGCGAAGAGTCTCGTATCGCCGGTATTTCAGGTTTTACTGTTCGTCCTCCGCACGCGCGACAAGCGCACCCAAAAGTATCTGCATTTACGTCTGCAAAGATAGATAAGATCCTCGATTTAAAACCTGACCTAGTGCTTGGATTTTCTGATATTCAAGCTGATATCGCTGGCGCATTAATCAAGCAGGGTATTGCTGTGCATATCTTTAATCAGCGTTCTGTTGATGAAGTATTTAGTATGATCATGATGCTAGCCAGTCTGGTCGGCGCCAGTGATAAAGCGGCTATTTGGTTAGCTGATATTGAAAGTAAAATTGCCCGCATTAAACTCAATGCTGCTAAATACCGTAAACGTCCGAAAGTCTACTTTGAACTATGGAATGATCCATTAATGTCGGGGATCCAATGGGTTTCAGAACTTATTGAGATAGCTGGGGGAGACGAGTGTTTCCCTGATCTTGCCAAAGAGTCATTAGCGAAGAATCGTATTATTGCCGATCCAAGTATCGTGGTCGATGCTAATCCTGACATCATTATTGGCTCATGGTGTGGACGTAAGTTTCAGCCTGAGCAGGTTGCAGAACGCGATGGCTGGGATGCGATCAGCGCAGTGCAAAATAAACAATTATTTGAAGTTAAATCGGCAAATATATTACAACCGGGTCCTGCAGCTTTAACGGATGGTTTAGACCAACTTGTTGCTATTATCGAAGCATGGCAACAGCAGTACTTAAACGAAAATGAGAATGTATAACTTGGATATTGAAAGTATGACGAAATCAGTTGTTGAAGACAAAATAGTAAACATAGAAGAGAATACAGAGCAAGTGTCATCAACCGTGATTGCGCCAGTTGCGAAGCAATGTTCAGAATGCCAAGCAGAGTTTGGTTGTGGCGTCGCCTCGGCAAGCGAGCAGGGTAGTTGTTGGTGTCAAGATTTACCGGCAATAATGCCATTAGGTACACTCAGTGATTGTTTGTGTAAAACCTGTTTAGCCAAGGCTATCGGTGCTGAAATCATCAAACAGCTGAATGCAGCTGGTTCACCTAAGGCGCGCCTTGCGATTGCGGAACCGTATCGTCATCAAACCGAATTGGTCGAGAATATTGACTTTACCATTGAAGATGGCCGTTATGTTTTTAGCGAGTGGTACCATTTAAAACGTGCCCGCTGTTGTGGTAATGGTTGTCGTCATTGCGCTTATAAATAAGCGTTGAGTAGTTAATGGATAGTTGTTGGATGAGTAAATTATGGAAAAGCAAAAGACATTAATTTCATGGAGCACCGGCAAAGACGCCGCCTGGACTTGCCTGCAATTGGCGCAAGATCCAACTATCGAAGTAGTCGGTATCTTTTGTTCGGTCAATGCCCTGTATCAACGCACTGCAGTACACTCTGTGCGTATTGAGTTATTACAACGTCAGGCTGCAGCAATGAACTTGCCTTTGGATGTTATTGAAATCCCTTATCCGTGTAGTAATATTGAATACGAAGCGATAATGGATGCGTTCGTTGAACAGGCCAAACAGCGAAAAGTTGTGAATTTTGCTTATGGAGATTTGTTTTTGGCCGATATAAAAAACTACCGGGTGAATAATCTTGTTGGTACTGGTATTAACGCGATCTTCCCGTTGTGGGAATTGGATACCCAACAGCTAGCCAATGATATGGTAGCTGGTGGCCAGAAAGCGATGGTGACTTGTGTTGATCCACGCCGATTATCTGCTGATTTTGTCGGTAAAGTGTTTGATAGCGCGTTTATCGCTAGTTTACCTGAAGGCATTGACCCTTGCGGTGAGAATGGTGAATTTCATACCTTTGTGTTTGATAGTCCGCTGTTTTCAAAACCCATTGATATTAAAACCGGTGAGCTGAATAGTGAAGGGCACTATACCTGGATAGATTTGGAACTGGTTGGATAGCAAAATAAAAATAAAAATAAAAATAAAAGTAAAAGCGCTTTACCGTTGCGCTTATAATTGATTAGATTTAAATAAAATAATAGCATCGCGATCTTAAATTGAACGCTAATGTCTGTTCGAACACAGGCGTGACAGTTATACTATTTTAATTAATGCCTTCATTAGTTAAAGGGATTATTAATAACATCAAGGACGTACATAATGAAAAGAATAATACTAATAGTAGTCTTCGCAATGTTTGTCATTGCTGCGATAACGAGCATTGTGTCAACATCTTATATTTCTCATCAAGAAATAGATAAAATAATTCTAAAAAAATCACAAGAGCAAGCCTCTTTACTCGCTACAAATGTTGAATATGTGCTAGAAAAATCATCACAGCCAATCATTGATTTACAACAATTAGTTACCGAGCTGAAAGTACGTCCAGATATTTCCTATGCGATTGTTATTAACAAAGAAGTTAAAGCAGTTGCGCACAGTGATAAAGAAAAAATCAATAAAGTCTATGATGACAGTTATAGCGTAGCAGGAGCAAGCCAAGGCGTTTCACAACATTCAAAATGGTATGCCGATGTACAAGAAGTATGGGTTTACGACATCATGTCACCGATCTACGTTAATGGTGAATTGTATGGTACGGTCGATATTGGTATTCCGATTACTGAAGTAAGTGAAGCGGCAGCTGATATTTTAATCACGCAGTTAATTGCAATCTCGGGTATATTTTTCATTTGCATATGTGTCCTTATTTGGCTGATGGGCCGTCTTTTCAAACCGCTTTCTGGTTTACAATTGGCGTTGGAAGATATATCGAAAGGTGATGGCGATTTAACCGTAAGACTGCCTATAAAAGGCAATGATGAAATTGCTAATATATCTAAAGCATTCAACGCATTTGCCGGAAACATTAATGAGATCATCACACAAGTCGTTAAAACGGGCTTGGAATTAGGTCATTCAGCAACAGATGTAAGAAACCAAGCATTACGTTCTTTATCTCGCGGTGAAATGCAAAGTGAACAATCTTTATTGGTGGTAACGTCGATGAATGAAATGATCGCCACCATTAATGAGATATCTTCAAATGCATCGGGCGCCGCTGACGCCGCTAAAAATGTGAATAATGAAACGCAAGAGGGTAACAATGTATTGCAAGAGGCGGCTGGCACAATTCGTAATCTGTCCGAAGAAATTAACAGCACCTCTCTCGTCATTACTTCTTTAGCAGAAAGAACTCAATCTATCGGTTCGATACTTGAAGTGATTAATGGTATTTCAGAACAAACTAACCTGCTTGCTTTAAATGCGGCCATTGAAGCTGCTCGTGCTGGTGAAGCTGGTAGAGGCTTTGCAGTTGTTGCTGATGAAGTGAGAACGTTGGCGACTAAAACCGCTAAATCTACAGGTGAAATTCAGAATATGATTGATCAACTGCAACGTGAAGCAAAAAGCGCTGTGGACGCGATGAGTTGTAGTAAGTCTTTAACGGTTGAAGGTTCGAAGGCTACTGAAGAAGCGCAGGAAGCATTGACGAGAATATCAAATCAGGTTATCGCAATTCTTGATTTGAATACGCAAGTCGCCACGGCGACCGAAGAGCAATCTAGCGTATCTAATGAGATTAACATCAATATGGATACTGTGAATCACTCAATAGTTGAAGGCGCTGCTGCGAGTAAGGAATTAGAAGTGACGAGTAGAAATTTAACTGAACTTGCATACACTTTGGATCAACATGTAGGTTCTTTTAAAATATAGCATTTAGTTTAGATATGAACTGCTGTTGTCATGGTAGTCAGTTTATTTTGGTAATCCCCTGCTAGCTATTACATCTAGCAGGGGATTAAAATAGCAGTCTGGTAATTGATCGTATAAAGGCGCTTGCACTTTATTCCAAATCGGCTAACTCAAGCTTAAGCATTGATATCTTGTCATTTTCTTGTTTAATTTTACGTTCGTACTTTTGAACTTTATTCATTTTATTTTCTGATTCCGCCTCACTGAGGTCTGATTTATAGTCCTCAATATCCTCCATCGCATCATCTATTTTATCTTGTATATCATCACGTAAACCGCCGACTGTGCAATATTCAGTGGTATATTTTAACGCTTTATTTAAGCCATCAACCTTATGTTGATTATTATCAGATTTAGCCATCGACAATTGTTTATTAATCTCACAAACCTTTTTATCACATGCTTTTAAAGCACTGCAATCAGCGGCAAAGGCATTGGTCGATATACCGAGTAGTACACACAGAGCTAGTTTAAAGCTGGTTTTCATATAAATATCCCTCTTAATTATCATGTAACGATTTTACCAAGGTCAAATGAACTGAATATGAATAATATTCATTCTAAGACTAAGGGAGTCGCGTTGTGGATGGCTCGTAAGCGTATGTTTTTAGATAAAGAACAGTCATAAGTCTTTAGTTATTGCACTTTAGTCTTTAGTTATTGCCCTTTTAGCTAAAGTGTACATAAATATAAGAGTACTTTGAAAATATTCATCTTTAATTTATAGAAAGACTTAGGTTTATAGCAATACTTTAATTATTAGGGAATGATAATGCATAACAAATATAAAAAAATCATAATCGCGACGGCTTTGGCTTCTTCTCTTACCGGTATTACGGGTTGCGTCGGCAGTAACGCTGTCACTGCCAAGGTAATGCAATTCAATGTCGAAGTGGTTGATAATCGCTATGCTCGAGGTGGCTTGAATATCTTAATGGCCCCTGTTTATGGGATATCGGTGGCAGTCGATTACTTGATCTTTAATTCACTCGGATTTTGGACTGGCACAAACCCGCTTAATGATAAACCACACATATTTGATACTAAAGTAGATGCCACATTTAAAATAAATGACGACTTAGATCCAGCGCTGAAAGACGCACCAATTAAACCACTCGCTAATCTACGTATTATCGAAACAGGCGTGATGACGCAAGTGGACGATAATACCTTACGGATGGACATAACCTACAATAATGGCGATAAAGCAGTATTAACTGGGGTTAAGCAAGGTCAGTTAGTGACGTATTACATCGACGGTGTTGTTGTTAGCGAAACATCGATGGAACAATTACAAGCCTTTACAACGTCATAAACTTATCATCACGTTCTATTATCAATATTGCCGATGTAACTGTCGGCTTTTTCTATTTTCTTCTATTTCTTATAAAGCAAAAAGTAAAAAGTAAAAATCATAATATCGAACGAGACATGAACTGAAGATGAATACGCATAGTAGACATCAACAGATCATTATAGAATGAAGAATAGCGTTATTAACCGACTTGATCTAATGCTTGGCTCACATCAGCAATAATATCGTCTATATGTTCAATACCTACCGAAATACGAATAAGGTCTTCTGACACACCTGCTTTGGCTAGTTCTGCAGCATCAAGCTGTCTGTGCGTGGTTGACGCCGGATGACAGGCTAATGATTTCGCATCACCAATATTAACTAATCGTAAAATCATTTGCAGCGCATCAATGAAATGTCCGCCGGCTTCTTTACCGCCGCCAGCTAATGCTGATTTGATACCAAAACTGATGATACCGGACGCTTTACCACCGGTGATCTTATGGCAGTTATCTTGGTAAGGGCTATTCTCGAGTGCGGCATAATTCACCCAATTTACTTTCGGGTGCTGCTCAAGATATTTAGCTAAGGTTAATGCGTTACTGCAGTGGCGTTCCATTCTAAGCGCCAGTGTTTCGAGTCCTTGCATTAACAAAAATGCACTTTGTGGGGCAAGCGCTGCGCCGGTATTTCGCAGTGGACCTACACGACAACGACCAATAAAGGCGGCTGGACCAAATGCTTCGGTATAAACAACACCATGGTAAGACACGTCAGGTTCATTGAGTAATGCGAAACGCTTAGGCTGTGCAGCCCAATCAAATTTACCTGAATCAATGATTACGCCGCCAATGGTTGTACCGTGACCACCGATATATTTGGTTAAAGAGTGGATCACAACGTCGGCACCATGTTCAAACGGTCGGCATAACACAGGTGTCGCGACTGTATTATCAACCATTAATGGTACGCCATGTTTATGCGCAATTTCTGCTAATCGCTGCAAATCGACAATGTTGCCGGCAGGGTTACCAATTGATTCACAAAATAGCGCTTTGGTATTCTCATCAATAAGTGCTTCCAAGCCTGCAAAATCGTCAAATGCCGCCATGCGAACATCGACACCTTGACGCGGTAACGTGTGGGCAAATAAGTTGTATGTGCCACCGTAAAGTTGGCTGGTACTGACAATGTTATCGCCAACTTGTGTTAGCGCTTGAATGGCATAAGTAATTGCCGCCATGCCGGATGCGACGGCTAATGCACCAATACCACCTTCGATCGCGGCTAAGCGCTGTTCTAGTACATCGGTAGTAGGATTCATGATACGAGTATAAATATTGCCTGGCACTTTTAAATCAAACAAATCAGCACCATGCTGGGTATTATCGAAAGTATATGAGGTTGTTTGATAGATAGGTACAGCAGCTGCTTTCGTCGTTGCTTCAGATTCATATCCGTGATGAAGTGCCAATGATTCAAGTTTCATATCGATTAATCCTAATTCCTTTTGAATGAAATATAAACATATCAAACAGCCATCTAAATGTCTAAAACTATTTTAACAACTATGCAACTCTCGTTGCAGCTGTGTGATTCTATTCACATATGGTAAAGGTTTAGTACAGAAAAGTAATTGGTCATTCGCAAGGTTTTATAAAGGAGAGCAGGGGGGGCTTATCATTTAAAATGACTTAACGTGTAAATAAATGAAACTAAAATCCATTTTCATACGTATAGGTTAAGTAACTAACTGAGGAGTACGACCATGTATTCAATATTTAAACGAGATCCAGTCAAAAAACTAACTAAACTCTATAGCGCTAAACTTGAACAAGCGATGTATGCACAGCGAAATGGCGATATTAGAGCATATTCAATGCTCACTGTTGAGGCTGAAAAATTAGCCAGTGAAATCGATGCGTTAGATAGTTCAATTAAAAATAGTCCAATGAAAAAATAGTTATAATTGATAGTCCTAGATAATTATTTTAAACGATCGTGTTTAAATAACGAATCACATAATCGTTGGCTAAAATAGGTGCTTAGTACAATGCGGCCAACAATTATGCGTTATTATTTTTCATATCAGTCCTCTGGAGGAGGTGGTTTAGTGCTACTAAGTTGAACACTAAGTCCTTTTGTCGATACCACAAAATAACCTGCTACCAGGGAGAAAATAATGACCCCGATCCCGATGAGTGCGAGACCGTCATGTTTCTCAGGTTCTAAAATAATGATTTTTCGGCCAATTGCGATCAGAGCGACAGTGAAAATAACTTTCAGATCGATCCTGCCTTCAACATAATAACATTTGATGGTATCTAACAATTCAACACCGATTAGTACAAGTAGAAAAAGACCGAATATTTCCAATAAATCTTCGACTTCGAGAATTAATATTGGTGGCTTTAATATGTCTTTAGTCAAGATCCAGCCAAGTTCTATCAATGCTAAAACAACCACAATAGCCAGCATTACGATTAACGTTCCTGTAATGATACGCTCAAAGGTCTTTAGATAACCAATCATTTTCTGCTTCCTTTTAGGACCGTGAATTGAAAAGTGGTGACTGAACATCATCACTGCCTAGCACTGCAATACTTTCCATCTTGATTCAGTCTTCTAGTTCAACCGGAGTTATAAAACCAGGCGGTTTGATCGCGAGTACGGAACAATCAAGCTGATTGAGAATTGTTTCTGCGGTATTACCCATGATGAAACCGGGAATTCCGATCCGAGCGACTGTGCCCATTACGACCATGTCCGCTTCGATTCGCTTCGCCAATGCAGGGATTTCTTTGCGTGCTAATCCTTTCAGCAGATGGGTTTGTGGGGCAAGATAATCGAGGATATCATTTTGATGTTCGTGCAGGAGTGCACTCAGACTGTCAGCATGTTTTTGTCTAGTCTGCTCGACATAGGCATTAATTTCTTCCTCAGGGGTTCTTGAAAATGCACTATGGCGCAAGGTGCTTTCTCCCATGACATTCCAAGCATTTGCCACATGTAGCTCTGCAAATTCCGACAGCGCTAAAGACCCTGCCATTTGTAAAATGTGTTGATTTATGGATTGCTGTGTTTGCTGATCAACCGAAGATGACATTTCATCGATATCCACCGCGGCAAGAATACGCCCATAAGATTTTGGGGCTTCTTGTTTGATGAGCCAAACAGGGCATGGGCATTTACGTAACAGGTGCATATCATCACTGCCAAAAAACCGAGCGAATCGCTCCTGTTGTTCTGGCGTCTTAATCAGTAGGTCATGGCCATTACGCAAAACGTCGCGAATGATCATAAGAAAAGGCGTTCCAACCAACACTTTGGATTCTATTTTTATCTGCTTACGATAAGGCTCGATGAGCATTTCTAATTCTTGTGTGCGACTGTTGACCATCTCAGCTTCAAGGTTGGCTAAAAACGAGCTTCCCTTTGGCATTCTAATCCCACCCTTGACGTGCGGCATCACGCTGATAACGGTCAAGCTGGATTGATTGTTTTCCGCCAGAGCAACTGCGCGAGTCAGCACTACTTTACAGTCCTCACCTGATTCCACCACACACAAAATATCTTTAAATCGCTTCATCTTACTTACCTCCATCATTCACATTCAAAAACACGCTAACTATCTGTGTCATGTGTACTTCAATCACGACGAGTGCTACAAGTCCCAAAGTGCGGATGATGTCTAGATCCAGATTGATGCCAAGGATAATGAACTGAAGGGGGCCCTCAATTTACTTAGCAAATTGCTCTGATCGTTAACATTCACCATTCCATGCATCGAGGGTGAAAAAAATATGCAGCAAGGTAATTATAAGTATAGGAAGAATAAAAGCTTCTGGCTAACAAGGTTATTTTGAAGGGTGATCGCGTTTAATGTCTGTTTAATGATTTCTTTGGCTGTCTGAGGTTGTACGCTATATCGCTAGCCGTACGATTTGAAACTACAAGTTCGCTTAATTGAACGCAGTACACTGTGGTGAGATGGCTTTAAAGGCGGCCTTATCAAGGATTGGTTTTGCTATCCTTTCTCGTGCAGCTTACTACTCACATATAAAAGATGGCAGTCTCGTTGAATTAGCATTACCCTGCGATGCAGCGCCGTTTATATGAAATTAAGTTTCGATATTAGAACTGCTGAATAGGGCTGTGAAGAGTGTAATGAAGAGTGTAGTTAAAAGTGTCGTTAAAAGAATGATAGCTGGAATGCGTTGAACTAGTGATTCGGAGTCATTAGTTCAACACATTGTTCATCTTAACTATTTTTTAAGTGTGGTATTTCTCAAAGATACAGCCTAATGACTCAGATGCACTGACAAGCTCTTGGATCCCAGTAACTGATAGCTGCGTTGCAGTAAGTAGCACGCTTGACTGTGAGCGAATATCACTAAGGTCTGATGCAATACTATTTGCCACTGACGTTTGCTGTTCGGCGGCGGTTGCAATCTGAGTGCTCATATCCATTACTGACTGCGCTGATTCCGCAATTTCATTCACATCAGTACCAATTTCTGTAATTATCTCTCGGCTTTTATTGGCTTGATCTAAGGTTTCAGCCGTGATTTTTGAGATACCCTGAGTTTCAGCTTGTAACTTGTCAATCATATCTCGTATTTCAACAGTTGCCTGTTGTGTTCGACCTGCAAGGGTTCGGACTTCATCTGCCACGACAGCAAAGCCACGACCTTGTTCACCGGCTCTCGCAGCTTCAATTGCAGCATTCAACGCTAACAGATTGGTCTGGTCAGAAATCCCATTAATCGTGACAATCACATTATCAATTTCAGTCATTCTCTCATTCAAATTAACGACAGATACTGAAGCAGCATTGGTGTTCTCAGATAATTCGGTCACCATGAGGATAGCATCTTGGATCCTTTCGTTACTCTGGCGAATCTTAGTTGTTTCGTTATCTGCTTGGTGGGAAGCTTGTAACCCAAAACCGGCAATTTCTTTCGCAGTCGCAGACATTTCTTCCATTGCGGTCGCGACAGAATCAACAGAAGCATATTGCTGATTAACTTGTTGTTCTGAATCTTGGGCATCTTTTTCAAATGTCGTTGTCGTTCGATGAAAAGTAACTGTACTGGTTTTAACTGTTTCGACTAATTCACTAATCGTATCCATTGAGCGATCAAGCTCGAAACCGATTACTCCAAACTCGTCACGGCCAACATGAAAGCCAAGGCGTGAACTCAAATCGCCATTAGAAATACGGCAGGTCGCTTGATGTATAACCCATAGGGCACCGCTTAAATGTGTCGCGAACCAGTAGATAAATAGCCCAATTAAAGGTAACGGTAATAAAGAAAGTAAGAAACTAAGGAACGCCTGACTCTGTGCTTCAGTGTTATCCACAGAATGAGTCAGTACCGCGTAACCCTTGCCTAAAGACTGTGACACGGTTATTTCAGTGTCGCGTGTCGTCGTCGTTGGTTGGCTAAACACGCGAATATTTTGCTGTAGAAGTGCTTTTTTTAATTCACTGTTGTCTAAACCAGCGCCTTTTAGCGCATCGACTGTAGACGTTAGACGGGTTTGTGCCTGTTGGTGGTTTGCTACATCAATTCTCGCCATTTCCGCGTAATAATTACTGCCAGAGAGGCCAATGAAAGCTATTGATATCATAATGAAAAGTAGCCTAAATTTATCAGTAATGTTCATTTTGATAAACAGCTTATCTATGGTTCTGAAGTTAACTTCTCTCATTATTACGCCCCTGATATAACAAAACACTACATCATGTAATGAATTTAGCTATTAATCGTAATGCTCACATAAAGAGCCGCTAAAATAAGATTTTCCATCTAGTAAGTAGATGTAAAGCTCATTTTCATTGTCTTGTTGCTTACAAACTGGACAATAAGGCGACCTCTACTATGCTTAATTCAGTTACTAAAGTCAGTTGAGGAATAAAGCGTTATGAGTCGAGGTACAGTTAAGTGGTTTAATGCAGACAAAGGTTTTGGATTTATCACCCCAGACGAAGGCGGTAATGATTTGTTTGTGCATCATTCTGAAATCAAAACATCTGGTTATGCAACATTAGAAGATGGCCAGAAAGTTGAATTTGAAGAGGGTACAGGCCAGAAAGGGCCTTGCGCTACTAATGTAACAGCTATTTAAGTTAACCATTAGCTAAAAGGATTAATCACCACTATTTATAGTAAATTAAAGTGGGGGTTAATCCTTTTTTATTGACTTGATTTATTATAGCCCGGTATTATCTACGGGTATTATGACTGAGAACATCAACATTTAAGCTTCAATACGATCAAGTATACGTTGCAATTTAGGCCGACTTATTTTCAAAATATCACAGGCTTTACCTTTATGACCTGCGACGCGTTCGAGTACTTCGACTGTGTACTGTAATTCAAGATCTTGCAGGCTTAATTCAGCAATCCCCTGCTGTGCTAACAAGCCTAAATTGGTTGAGCTAGTATGATCAAGACCTGTCGATTGTGGCGTAATGCCTTCAAACAGATCTTGGGTTAATATTTTACCCGGGCATAAAGCCATGGCCTTGGTAAGTAAGTTCTCTAACTCTCGGACATTACCCGGCCAATCATAAGCACAAAGCGCTTCCATTGCATCTCGAGCTACCTGATTAATTTGGGTATCCAAATCACGGTTGATACGTGCTAACAGGGCAGGGATCAGTATGGGTAAATCTTCCTTACGTTCTCGCAGTGGCGGAATATGAATACGCACCACCTGTAAGCGATAAAACAGATCTTCACGAAAGGTTTTATCTTTAATTGCTTGTTTAAAATCGATATTAGTGGCGCAGATTATCCGTGCATTGGTAGTTTTCGACATCTTGCCACCAACAGACGTGAACTCCTTTTCTTGCAGCACGCGTAATAACTTAGCTTGAATAGCTCCCGCTAATTCACCCACTTCGTCCAAAAACAATGTCCCATCTTGCGCCAGTTCGAACTTCCCCATTTGGTCGTTAATAGCGCCCGTGAACGAGCCTTTCTTATGACCGAACATTTCCGACTCAAGCAAGGTCTCGACCAAGGCAGCACAGTTGATCGCCACAAAAGGTTGGGCGGTCTTATTGCCAGCATTATGGATGGCTTTAGCGACCATTTCTTTACCTGTGCCTGACTCACCAGTGATCATCACAGAGGCGTTGGTCATTGCCACTCGACCAATGTTTTTGAATATTTCTTTCATGGCTTTAGAGCAACCCACAATAGAATTACCACTGCTGTCTGGAATCGAAATTGCATCAAGAGTACTGCTATTTTGATATTGTAAAGCCGAACTCACCGCGCCATCAATTTCATCCAGATCTAACGGTTTGTGAATATATTCATCTGCGCCATTTTGCATCGCTTCAATGGTACTCTGCATGTCATGAAACGCGGTGATCATGATAATGCGGGCGTTCGGACATAACTGTTTGAATTCACTAATGCCTTCTAAACCTGATTTACCTTCCATTCTAATGTCGAGGATGATGATATTGGGCATGAAAACTTGCGCGATAGCGAGGCCATCATCAACGCTGTTTGCCGTTTTAACGTCATGGTCTTGGGTTTGAAAATGTAATTCGAGCGTACGACTGATACCTTTGTCATCGTCGACGATAAGCAATTTACACATATTCGTTAACTACGTCCTTATTCGGTGAAATCGGTTCACTGTTGTGGATAGATAACGGTAATTGTATCTGCGCTAACGTACCAACTGGATTAATGGGTTTTAACCGTACACTGCCTTTGTGGCTTTCAATGATCTTTTGTACGATAGCAAGTCCTAAGCCTGTGCCTTTTGCCTTGGTAGTATAAAAAGGTTCAAATACTTTGCTGACCATACAAGGGTCGATAGATTTTCCATTATTAGTGATATCAATTAAGATCATCGAATTGGAATCAGTAAGTAAGATGTTAGTCGTCACTGTCACTAAAGGGCAAGCCTGCTCACTGGTTTCTGCTGCCTGTAGCGCATTAACAATCAAATTCTGTAATGCTTGGCGCAATTTAATCGGGTCTGCGTACACCGTCGGTAAGTTATGCGGATAACTAAACTCAATCGCCACATCTTTTTCTTTGGCGAAACGGCGTTGACTATTCACGGCAAGCTCAACCAGTTTATTTAAATCAAGCCACTCGGGTTTAAACTGTTCCGGTCTAGAGTAGGACAGTAAATCTTCTAAAATAGCTTCCATGTAACGCACTTGCTCAAGTGAAATATCAAACAATTCATCTTGCTCTTTACGGGCATAAATCTGCAACGCCATTTTGATCGAGCTCAGTGGGTTTCTTAAATCGTGGGCGATCATATTTACCACTTTACCTACCGCGGCCAGTTTGTCTTGTTTAGCATGTAAGGCTTCTTGTTCCTGCATTTCACGGGCAAGTTGTTTCTCTTTGGTAATATCTTGTTTGACCGCAACGAAATACAGGGCATTGCCCGCGCTGTCTTTCACTGGTGATATACGCGCACGTTCCCAGAACAAATCACCGTTCTTTTTCTTATTATGGAATTCACCGCGCCATTCATCACCGCGTTTAATAGTTTGCCACAGACTGTCGTAGCCGACCTCAGGCATCTCACCTGATTGTAGAAACTTAGGGGTAATGCCTATTACTTCCTGTTTTTGATAGCCAGTAAGCTCACAGAACACCGGGTTTACATAGATAATTTCACCTGATATTTCGGTGATCATAACTGAGTTATGACTTTGTTCTACGGCGTGACTTAAGCGCTGCAGTTGATCTTGTTCCATCTTGTGTTCGGTAATATCCTCACCAATAAAGGTGGCAGTGGCTAGCTGTTTACCGTGAGCTTGAGAATAGGTACTGCTCCATGAAACCAACACTACCTCACCTGAATTTGTTTGTACTACGGTTTCAACTTTGGTTTGATCCAGCTCTTGTACTAATGCTTGCTTCAACGCTTCCGCTGCTTGCTGTTGTAGTTTCTGCGGAATAAAAGTATCAACCCAGCGCTTGCCAATGACTTGGTGTTTTTGATAGCCAACCAAGTTTAAGAAAAAGTCATTACAAAAAGTAATGATGCCGTCACTGTTAATCGATACTGCAATATACTGGATGTTCTCTAAGGTTAATCTGAACTGTTTATCGTATGCCTGTTGTTTACGTAAGATGTTGGTTTGTTGGCGATGATAGCGGAAAAGACACACGAAAAAACTGATTACTAAGGTCAGTGTTATGTACAACAACATGAATTGTTCGGTAAACGCGCTACGGGCTAAATTAAACCGTTGTTGGGGAAATACCGACACGATTGTCCAGCTGCTACTGCGATTTGAAAACGCTTGAGTGAAGGTAATGTAATTGTCTTGAAACAACAGCTGGCCTTGATGTTGGCGACTCATCAGCGCTAGTAATTCGGTACTTAATTCTTTGCTGGTATTGAATTGGAATTCTTGCGTTACAGCTGACAATTTATTTGGCGCAGCAGGCTGAGATGGCACCGCTTTTACGGGTTGAATAATCGCCACACCTTCAGCGTTGAGTATGTATAAATGCTCAATAAAATTAGGTGAGATATGTAATAAACGATTGATTAGTTTGCGGCCTTTGTAATTTAATATGATCGCGCCTATTTTTTCATCTTGGGCATTGAATACCGGTACCCCAATACGGATCGTGGGATTCAGCGGCTGTTGGATCTGACCGGCTTCGATGTTTAGGTCCATCGGCGAAATATAGACATTTCCTTGACTTAGTTGCATGGTCTTTTGGAAGTAATAACGTTTTGATTTATTCTGTAAATTTTGACTATCAACGGTATATATCTTGTTGGCGATATTATTAATACGAATACGTTCATAGCCTTGCATATCGATAAAACGTATCTGCTCATAATTGTCATCATTTTTACTTAATTCAGCAAAATAATGAGTTAAAGGCAAGTAACTGTCGTTATTGAGGGTTAATTGTTTGGCGGTATAAGACAACATCAGGGCATCAGATGTCATGCTGTTAAAGCTGTCATTCAGTAGTTTTTCGATTAACTCCACAATCACTTGTTCGTTGTGTAATGAGTATTGCTTGTCCTTTGTAATGTTTAGCGAATAGTGAATCGTCATGATAATAAAAATGACTAACCAGCAAGGTATCAGCCAATACGTGAGATCTTTGTATAATTTTTTACGATTTGTCGATATATCCATATTATTACCTATGTATTCACTGCGCTCAGTTTCCGACTTAATGAGTGTAACAAAAAATGACACCGTATCTCGATGCCATTTATTCTTGTCATGTTAAATCAATATATTAGTTGTGCTATATCATGCGAAACGACATTAAGGTCGGTTTATTTATGCAGACATTGCTAGCAACCGACCCGTTAACTGGATAGCCAGTGGTTGGCGATGATCGTCATAGTTAGCGATATTGTCCGCTAGAATTTTTAGCGTGTCTTGTTGTAGAGCAAAGAACAGTGGGGCGGCAATAATATTACTTTCTTGATCGCTGACCGCTAATTCTACCAGCACAGGTAAGTGGCTGGCCAAATCGATCTTGGCGAGTAGTTGCAAAGCTAATTTACGCACGCCGCCCGCAGGATCGTGTATTTTTCGGACCAATAGTTCGCTGGTTTGTTGCTGGTGGCGTTGTAACAAACGTTTGGTTTCTAACTGCACATTGAGCGCGGCGAGACAGCACACGCGCACGTGTTCATTTTCGTCTTCTGCACCAACGAGTAAAATTGGTAGCGCTTTGCTCAGAGGCATGTGACTTAAGAATTGTGCGGCGGATTGCTTACATAATGGATCACCATAATGCAAGGTATAACCCGCAGCGCCAATGCCATTACGTAATACTTTATAGTCGTGCCGTTTGGCAATGTGGGTGAGGGCTTGAAATAGCTCATGCTGTTCTTTTGGTGTCGCGCCGAGCATGGCTTCTATTAATAATGTTGCCGCCGCTTCTGTTTTAGTGTGGCCGAGCGCTCTAATCGCTAACGTCTTGTTATCGGTTTGCGGTAAACGGGCAATCTTTTTACGATTTAATGCGAGGTTCTCGCCAGTATCAAGATGGTCCCGGACAATATTGCGATAAGTGATAAATTCATCATCCAGACCATCCATCATTTCCATTAAGGTCTGATCATCAGGTTTATCATCCGCCGATAACAGCGTTGCTTCGACGTTAGATTGCTGAATGGCCGCCAGTGTTGATACTGGTGCATTATCAAACCCTTGGTCTTCTGGAAACTTATCGCCATGCTCAGCTAATAGTGCTTCTAGCTTAATGCGACCTGCTGTTTTTTCAGGCTGGCTATTATTTTCAACGTCAGCAGCATCAACTTGGGTAACGGCGATAGTGTCGGCTTGTGAGGCAAGGCCAAGTAACAGTTGTTTTAGCCATTGTTGATTTTCATCATTGGTTTCGCTAGTGATTGCTTCCAATGCCGATTGGCGTAGAGCAGTCTCGGTATCTTCATTCTCCAGCAATGCTTTTAATACCGGGAATGAAAGACTGGCATGCTGATCAAATTGACTTAATAGTCGCAGTAATTGTGCGCGTTGATATAGGGGTAAATGACGATCCTGTATGGCGGTTAAACAGCTACTTAATGCCGTTAAATAGACCTCTGAGTAATACAATACCTGTGCTTCTGGCAATTGTGAAAAACAGCTAATAACCGCTATTTTAATCTCGATATCACTATGTGTGAGTAATGCTTCCAGCCAATGAATATCGGCGGTATTTAATTGATTAATATGACCAGAGACGAGGTGAATGAGGCTCGGTAAACTCGACTCTGGTGCGTCTTTAGTAAACTGCATCAAGGTAGTTGTTTGTAACGCGTCTAGCTGATCAAGCTGATTGAGTGCCGATGTTGCCGCTGCTTGTACACTTGGCTCACCATCGCTAAGGCAGGTAATGATACCTGCGATGTAAGCTTGAACATCGTGTGTTTTACCGTGAGTAGCAAAGGCTTTAAGGGCAATTTTTTTAATTTCTACATCGTCACACTCTAAGCAAACCGCCATATGATCTAGTGCGGTTGTTGTTACGCTGGAGGCAAAGGCGCGGGCAAGTCTGCGCTGCTTCATTTTCCGTGCGCAGGTCCAGTGCTGTAATAATAACTGTGGGTGAAAATCGACTAACGCACGATACAGCGCCAGTTCAAGCTCAGGTTCTGGATCTTGACTTAATAATTCAATAAACAGGGTCGCAAATACATCACGGTTATGTGTTGCTTGAATTGCACTGAGTAATTGCACTGCGGTTAATTGTAGATCCCACCAATCATCCCAACCACCGCTGAGTCCCCAATCATCTTCTGCAGTGCGACCCGTTGCAAAGCGGGTGAGCGTATCGACAACACGTTGTGGTGCATTGTTATGTTGTTTCGCGATTGCTGATAACGCCGCTAATCGCGCATCGCTATCAGGATGGTTGATTACTACATCTTCTAAGCTTTCTAAATCGCCCGCACATGCCGTGGCGAGCGCCGTTGCTGCATCAGTCACAACATCAGGGTCCTGATGATATAAACAGGCATTGAGTTGCGGGGTTACTGTGGTTATTTTAGCGACACTTATCGCACGGGCTGAATGGCAACGCTGCGCTTCATCCCCGGTTTCCAGTAATTTACTTAATTCATTAATAGCTGCATTCGTCTGTGTCATGTTAGGTGTCATTCGATTCACTCTCTCTGCATTTATCTATACAAAGCCTAAAGCATAAAGCATGCCTAAATAGGTAAATTGCTGTGCAGCCTGTCTATACCTGCTCCCACCACCAATCGTGTGATTTTAACGTTTTCTTTATAAGCAGAAGAATTTAACGATCCATGCAACTAATATTTTTATTATTTAATAAAACGTTACAAAAACAGGGATGTTAACTCGATCACGCTTTAACGTAAGCCTCTGTAAATTAGCTTTTTATTTTGTTTTGTTAGTTTGGCTCAGTTTATGCAATTACCCCATTGTGATTAATGTTATTTCAATTAATAGGAAGCAAAGGAGCTTTATAATGAAAAAAATGCTGATCCTTACTGCTGCGATTTCGTTATCATTTTCAGGTTGGGCTGCAAGCAGTACCAGTGAGTTTGGTTCATTACCAACATTGAAAGTGAATGCCGCAAAAGCAGAGTTAGGTAAACGTCTATTTTATGATACGCGTTTATCGGGCGATGGCGCGTTGTCTTGCGCATCGTGCCACCAACCAGACAATGGATTTTCACACCCAGATGCGCTAGCACCTGCATACCCTGGTAGCAAGGGGTTCCGGAATGTACCAACACTGATCAATACCGCTTATAAACAAGTGTGGTTTCATGATGGTCGCCTAGGGACCAACTTAAACGATGTAACACGTGAAATGTTAACCGAAGATTGGTTAATGAATATGGATATGCGCTTGATGCAAGAGCGAGTTAAACAAGATCCTATCTACGTGAGTATGTTTAAAGCCGCAGGTTATGGCGAACCGTCTAATGGCTCCATTCGTAAAGCAATTCCTGAATTCCTGAAAACATTAACTTCCAATACTACGCCATTTGATAAAGGTGAAATGTCAGCACTGGCAAGTAAAGGCCAAGCGTTATTCACCGGTAAAGCGGGTTGTGTGCAATGCCACAATGGTTCGCTGTTAAGTGACGGCAAACCGCACAATACCGGTGTTGAAGAAAACTTCGATATCTTCCGCGACCCCCTGCGTCATCAAACCTTTATCGCTTTTAATATGTTCATGGGTAATGAAAATTACATGAATCTAAAACGCGATGTTGGCGCACATGTGCAAACGCATAAAGCAGATGGCAGTGATATGGGGAAATTTATGACTCCGACACTACGTGAATTACAACAAACAGCACCTTATATGCACAACGGTGTGATGGAAACACTTGAAGATGTGGTCGCGTTTTATAATACCGGTGGTGGTACGGACAGCAACAAAGACAGCCGTTTAAAACCATTGAATCTGACATGGCAAGAACAAAAAGCCTTAGTCGCTTTCTTGAAATCACTATCAAGTGAGCCTTTAACGACTGAACAGCATGTTTGGACTCAGTCTGATTATAACTATGCACCTATTGCCGATTGGCAAAATGCTAAAAACTAAGGAGGACGAGATGAGCAATAAAATCAACTTGTCTACAATGGCCGCGTTATTGTTGACCATCACCACTGTGCCAGCTTGTGCGCAGCAGGATGATAAGAAAAGTCAGGCAGACAAAAATGTTATCACCGCAGAGATAGTCGCTGCATCATTAAAACCAATTACCTTAAATGGCATGACATTACCTGCGTTAGCGCCATTGGGTGCAGTACCTATTCCAGCTGATAACCCAATGACAGATGAAAAAATTGCATTAGGTAAAAAGCTGTTCTTTGATGGTCGCGTTGGTGGTGATGGTTCAACACCTTGTGTCGCTTGTCATCTTCCCGATTTAGGCTGGGATGTACCGACCGATCTATCTATCGGTTACCCAGGCACAGTGCATTGGCGTAACAGTCAAACCATTATTAACTCTGCTTATTACGGTAATTTATTCTGGGCAGGTTCAAGCAAATCACTCGAAGGCCAAGCGAAGAGCGCGGCAAAAGGCGCGGTTGCGGGTAATGGCGAAGACGACATCATGGAAGCGCGATTGGCTCTTATTCCTGAATACGTGACTGGTTTTAACCAAGTATTCGGCGATAATTATCCGAAGATCAGTAATGCCTGGAAAGCTATCGCAGCATTTGAACGTACCTTAGTACAAACAGATACGCCATTAGATAACTACTTGATGGGTGATGCAACGGCGTTAACAGCACAGCAACTCCAAGGTAAAATCTTATTTGAAGGCAAAGCCCAGTGTATCGCTTGTCATAACAGTGCGTTAGCCAGTGACCAGAAATATTACAATATCGGAGTGCCAACTAACTTGCGTTGGGATTCAGAGGCACTTGCGCAGATCACGTTCCGTTATGAACTGTATGGCAAAGGCTCTAACGAGAAAATGTACCGTAAAACCAAAGCCGATCCTGGTGTATATTTCCGCGGAAAACGGAAAGAAATGAAAGGTAAGTTCCGTACTCCGAGTTTACGTTATAGCAAATATACCGCCCCTTATATGCACAATGGTACGTTAGCAACACTGAGTGATGTGATTGATTTCTATGATCGCGGTGGTATTGCTGCTGATGGTCGTTCAACTGGTTATCCTGCAACTAAGAGTCCGTTAATTAAGCCTCTGGGTCTAACCGCGGTTGAAAAATTAGACTTGTTAGCATTCCTCGATGCGTTCTCTGGCGAACGTATCACCATGGATTATCCAACATTACCCCCTTATCAGCGTCTATTCACCGAGCAACAACTTGCGGAGGCGACAAAATGATCTTTGACAGAAAAAAACGCAATGCAGAGCATAAAGATAAAATGAAGACCGAAAGTGCAGAAGAACATCAAAAATGCATGGTCTCACGTCGTGACTTCCTCATGTATACCGGTGCGCTAGCAAGTACCGCCAGTGTGGTGTCTTTGTCGTTATTCCCAGGTACCGCCCAAGCGCAAAATGTGCAGGCGCGAATAGTCGGTTATCCAAGACAGCTAATTGCCAAAGTGAGCGAGCTGAAACTCAATCAACCAGTTAACTTTAACTACCCTGATAATGGCCCTAACTCACGCGCGATTATTACCCAGATGGGCGTAAAAGCAGGTGGTGGTCTAGGTAACAAACAAGACATCGTGGCGTTTTCATTGATGTGTACTCACCAAGGTGGTCCGCTTGATGGTCAATATAAAGTGGTTGGCGAACATCGTGTATTAGGCCAATGTCCTTTCCATTTATCGACCTTCGATCTACGTCGTCACGGCATCATTGTATCGGGTCAAGCTTATGAAAGTTTGCCACAAGTATTGCTTGAACAAGATGGTGATGACATTTATGCCGTGGGCATTATGGGGCTGTTGTTTGGCCGTACCGATAATATTATTGCCATGCAAGGGGCGTAATTATGACTACTAATTTTTATATTCCAGAAGACCATGCACCATTACCACCTGCAAACGCAGAGATCATCACCACAGCATGTGATTATTGTATTGTTGCCTGTGGTTACAAGGTTTACCGTTGGCCGTTAGAAAAAGCCAATGGTGGCCAAAAAGCCAGCGAAAATGCCTTTGGTATTGATTTTCCTAGTGCGCCACTGCAAGCCTGGGTGGCACCATCGCAACATAATGTGGTGATGCACCTAGGCAAGCCGCACCATATTGTTGTCGTGCCTGATAAAGACAGCACAGTAGTGAACAAAATGGGTGACTCGTCAATGCGCGGCGGTCTATTAGCGCAAAAAGTCTATAACCCATCAACGGGTACGCGCGATCGCTTAACCCAACCGTTAGTGCGTATCGGTGGTAGCTTACAGCCTGTGCCCTGGGATTTTGCCTTGGATATTGCCGCTGAAGTCGGTAGTTACGTGATTGATAAGCATGGTACTAATGCTTATGGCGTGAAAACATTCTCGTATCAATATATTGAAAATACCTATGCCATTACTAAATATGCCCTGCGCCATATTAATACCGCGAACTTTAGTTTTCATGATACGCCATCAGATGTAACGTCTACACCGGGTTTCCGTGATGCTGGTTTTGATAACTTTGGTCCTAGTTATGATGATTGGGGCGCTGCGGATACCTTAATGGTTTGTGGTACTGACCCGTATGAAACCAAAACTATTCTGTTTACGCAGTTTATGATGCCTGCTATTCAACGAGGTATGAAAACGGTGATCTTGAATCCAAGAGAAACCGCCGGTATTGCTTACATGAAGAAACATGGCGGCTTGCATATCGATCTGAATCCGGGTTCTGACAACTTGGTGGTTGGCGCGATATTACGTGTGATCATGGACAATGGTTGGCAGGATGATGAATGGATTGATAAATGGGTAAATAACAAATGGGAATCTAACTCTGGTTTTGGTCAAGGTACCCGTAATACGCCTTGGCAGTGGCGTACCACTTGGGGAAAATTCCAAACTGATGGCTTTGACGATTATAAAAAATGGAACAAGGCCCAGTCAGAGTTCGATCCGCAATATGCCGCTAAAATGGCCGGTATTGATGTTGCTAAGATCTACAAAGCCGCTGAAATGATGGCTAAGCCAGTGAATGGCGTACGTCCAAAAACATCGATTGGCATTGAGAAAGGTTTTTATTGGTCAAACAATACCGCCAATACGAATGCCATCTCAACATTAGCAACCGTTGTCGGTGCTGGTGGTCGAGAAGGGCAGGTTGTTGGTCGTTTTGGTGGTCACCAACGTGGTGGTCAATCAGGCGGTAAATTACCGCGTAACAAGTCACCAGAGAAAGTACCGGGTCGTCGCCGCAGAGCGCTTGATACTGACCGTTATTTATATTCAGGTCATACGCGTTTTGCCCATGTTATTGGTACCACGTGGATCCAATCTATGTGTGGTAGCCAAGGCCTGCAGAAGAAGTTCTGGGAACTAGTTACGTCGAACCCGCATCAGGTCTATAGCTACGACAAACAAGAGATCATCGATACCTTGAAGAAGCGTGCTGACTCGGGTGGCATGGTGGTGATTAACCAAGACATATATCTGCGTGATCCGATTGGTGCCAAGTTTGCTGATATTGTCTTTCCTGCTGCGACGTGGGGAGAGGTGGACTTTATGCGTGCCAATGGCGAGCGCCGTCTACGCCTTTATCAAAAATTTAATGATGCCCCAGGACAAGCAAAACCCGATTGGTGGATTGTCGGGCAATTGGCTAAACGTATGGGCTTTGATGGTTTTGATTGGGAAAATTCTAACGATGTTGCAGAAGAAGCATCACGCTTTAGTCGCGGCAGTCGTAAAGATTTCAATATGATCAAAGTGGCTGCCCATGCCGAAGGTAAAACCTTACATCAGAAACTAAAAGAGTACGGTACCACAGGTATTCAAGGGCCGGTGTTCTATAACTACGATACCAAAGAGTTAGTGGGCACAAAACGTTTGCATGATACTGAAATGACGGCTGAAACATTAGCTGAAAAAGGTTTAACTAATGGTCCACAAGGTCAAAACGTATTGAAGAAACAACTTACCGCGTTTAATAGTCAAACCGGTAAGATCAATCTGCAGAAACACCCTTGGGATCTGTTCAGTGATTTTTATGCTTGGTTACAACCAAGAGAAGATGAACTGTGGTTCTCTAATGGTCGTGTAAACGAAATTTGGCAATCAGGTTTTGATGATGTTGAACGTCGTGCTTATACAGCACAACGCTGGCCTGAAAACTGGGTTGAGATCCACCCTGAAGATGCCAAGCAACGCGGTATTGAATCAGGTGATCAAGTGATGATGTATTCTGATCGTGTGGCTAATTTCAAAGATACTATTTTGGGTGTGAAAGGTGATGACTTCCAATTCAGCAGTTTGCTGAAAAACGGTCATATCCAACTGGATAAAGCCGCGGTGACGGCGGTAGCCATTGTGACATCAGCCACTAAGAAAGGGGCGCTGTATGCCAATATGATTGATATGCGCCAGCCATCGAATTCACTGACCACACGCGTAGTTGACCAGATCAGTGGTAACTACAACTTTAAGATGGGTGTATCGAAAATCAGGAAGATCGGCGAATCTAAATACAAACATGAATTCCGTGCGTTCTCTTTTGCACCGCGAAATATTGTTTAACTTTATTGCGGTTTTGGATTAAGCGTATTTGGGCTGGCAACGGCCCTTTAAAATACATGAAAATAGTAATAAGGATGATTAAAATGAAAAAACTGTCTCTCGCTATGTTATTGAGTATGTTGGCTATTCCAGTGTCCGCAGCAGACATTGATGCAGGTAAAGCGAAATCGGGCATGTGTGCAGCTTGCCATGGTGGTGCGGGGATCTCTGCGGTACCTATGTATCCGAACCTTGCAGGGCAGAAAGCAATGTACCTGACCAAGCAGCTGAAAGATTTTAAATCCGGTAAACGCCAAGACCCAACAATGAAAGGCATGTCCATGGCATTGTCTGATAGCGATATTGCTAACGTTTCTGCCTATTATGCCAGTCTTAAGTAGTTTGTAATAGGTAATAAGTAGCTAGGTGGTATTGCGTGATCAATTCAGCGGTACAACGCGCGCCGTATCACCTTGTTGGTTTACTTGAACCTGCTGGTCGACTCTAAATAGCATGTTAGGGTCGACTTCTTGTACCACTGAAATAATCTTTCCTGAATCAAGCCTAATGGTTAAATTAACCCCGTGACGTTTGGTTATGCCTTGTGCGGCTTTGTTACCTGCCACGCCGCCGATGATGGCACCCCCGATAGCTGCAATATCAGATCCAGAACCGCCACCGACTTTAGACCCCAAGATCCCCCCGACAGCGCCGCCTGCAATTGTCCCCACAGTACGACTGCCTTTATCACCTTCAATGTTCACTGGCGCGGTACTAATCACCACCCCATAATAAACTGTCTGCACTTTTCGCGTATCAGCAACATCGTAGCTGTCGCCATAAGGATTACTTGAACAGCCAAGATTAATCGTGTTTATTGCCAACAAAGGTATGAGTAGATAATATGCTTTCATCACATGTCCTATTCCGTTTATCGTATTCTAAGCGCTTTATGCTATTTAAATAATGGCTATTAATAATCCAATACGATATTGAGGTAATAATACTAAGTGTAGTTAAAAAGACATGACAGATAATGTTAATAGTTAAAAAACATGCTGTTAAGGCATAGATTTGCCATCAATATGAAACAAATATGTATAAGTTTCATATATCTCTATGTAATCGGTATTTATAAACTAGAAACTACACCCAATTGTAGGCTATAATGTGGCGCTTAAAATATGCACGTTTGTAATAAATAAACAAGAACCGGGATTTAAAAACATATGGCAGTATTAACTATTCTTACGGCACCAAACAAAAAATTAGAGATACCAGCTGAACAAGTAGCAGATGTAAGTACAGTTCAAACATTGATTGATGACATGCTTGATACAATGTACAAAACAGACGACGGTATTGGTCTTGCTTCAACGCAAGTAGGTCGTAAAGAAGCCGTTGTTGTTATTGATATTTCAGAGGGTCGTAATGAACCTATGGTATTAATCAACCCTGTTGTTGTTGAAGGTGAGAACATCGAATCAGGTCAAGAAGGCTGTTTATCTATTCCTGGTTTCTATGCTGATGTTGCACGTTATACGAAAGTGAAAGTAACGGCATTGGATCGTGAAGGTAACGCAGTTGAAATTAATGACGATGGCTTCTTAGCGATTGCAATGCAACACGAAATTGATCATCTGAAAGGTACGCTTTTTATTGATTACTTATCGCCGTTGAAAAAGAAAATGGCATTAAAGAAAGTTAAAAAAGCAATTAAAGAAATGGACTAATAAGGTCTGAGAAAGACTGAAGGAGCTAAGTTAAGTGAAAGGAAAAATTATATCGTACATTTCTGCAAAGAAGTTTGGTTTTATTTGTGGCGATGATGGCGAGAGTTATTTCTTACATGTGTCGAGCTTGCTCGATAAAGCCAATGAATCTAAATTGGTGAAGGATGTTGTCGTTGAGTTTGAACCAACAGATACACCAAAAGGCCTTGCCGCAAAACAAGTACACGTACCGGATGTTAACTTTAAAAAACAGTTAGTTGCTTTTTTTACAGCTAAAAGCAATCAACCAAGATACGGGCATGTTGTTGCAAGACATACACTGAGCACACGTTTCTTTAAAGATCAAAACGAAGGTCGTAGCCATATTAAAAAATTGGCGGCAGACATAGGTTGTAATGCTATTTTAAATACAAATGTAGAAAAGGTTACCTTCCCTGAAGGTGGCGAAGATCTTACTATGTATTCATTTAGCGGTGACTTTGCATTAGTGACAGAAGATGTTCCGTGTAATAACGATACGGAATGTAATGAGTCTGTCGCTATCATTGAAACCAATGTTGCAGCCGTAGCAGGGCAGTTCCAACGTGTAAGTAATACTGAAATTAAAGCGAAAGCGAAGCAATTACGTAAATTTAACCCGCTGCTATTAGTAGGTGCGGTTGTTATTCTAGGTGCTGTTTTCGCCATTTCTATCTAGCACGTTAATACAGAAATAGCTTAATGTTATTGAGCTAAACCTGTCTTTTGACATGATTTGAATATCAAGCGGTGGTATTGAGTTAACTCGATACCACCGTTTTTTTATGTGTATTAATTACAATAAAGTGTGACGCGCCAGCTGTATTTTGTATTTACTGCTGAACCCTCTACCCCTTTGTTGTAATATAACTACAATATGTTGTTGGTAATTTCCTGAGGTTGTATGTATAAATTAATCGCGTTAGATATGGATGGTACTTTACTTAATTCTCAAGGTGCTATTTCACCGCGTAATAAACAAGCTATTCTTGCTGCAATAGCGCAGGGTACACGTGTAGTACTGGCTTCAGGTCGACCACTTGAAGGGATGAGTTGGGCACTCGAAGAATTAGGTATGACAGGTAAAGATGATTATGTAGCTTGTTACAATGGCAGCTTAGTGTATCAAGTCGAAGATAAGACATTGTTACGCAGCCAGACGGTAACGGGCGCAGATGCCAAAAGACTTGCTGAGTTAGCGACTGAGCTAGGCGTACATGTGCATGCGTTTTCATTAAAAGCCGGTCTGATCACCCCGAAACATAATTATTATACAGATCATGAAGCTAAAATTAATGGTCTGTCGATCACTGAAGTGGACTTTAGTACCTTAAGTGATGATGAAGCAATGCTAAAAGTAATGATGATTGATGAGCCTGAAAAGCTATCAGCCGCTATTGCGCAGCTACCTGCCTCAATTTATCAGCAATATAATATTTTGCAAAGCGCACCGTTCTTTTTAGAATTCTTGCATACCGACAGTCACAAAGGTATCGGTGTTAAAGCCATTGCAGACCAGTTTGGTATCCACGCAGATAACGTGATTTGTATGGGTGATGCGGGTAACGATAAGCAAATGTTGGAATACGCCGGACTAGGTGTGGCAATGGATAATGCCAGTGATGACATTAAAGCCATCGCGGATCATATTACCGCAGGTCATAACGACGACGGTGTGGCACTGGTTATTGAAGCGTTTGTGTTAAATAAATAGCGCCTAATGAGTATCGAGCGCCAATAGCATTTAATGGGTCATGTTAGTGTAACGCGGCCGATTTACTATTAGCTCTCGATTAACTGCTCGCTAACTATGCAGTAATCATTCACTGATCACTCAGTAATCATACTGTCACTGTCCAATCGCGAGATGCAGCATGTATTGGACAGTCGCTAACTAAACCTTTAGTTAGCCTTTAATTTCTTCGAATTTTTCTATGATAGCGTCTTTATTTTCAAAAAGATCTCCAAGCTTTTCCTGTACTTGCTCGAATCCATCACTTTCTACGATACTATTTATTTCGTCAGTGTAGTTAATGCCGATATAAATACCCAGACCGATTAAAGCGATAGCGATAAGTTTAAACATAATAATTCCATTGTGATGATTAATTAATTCTTATTTATCATATAATAGCAGCATTAAACTCTATTTTAAAAGACAACAATGGCAAATTTTAATACACACCTTAATGTAGCCGCATTGATAACAGGTGTTTGTTCTGCAAGTTTAGTTGCGGCTGGCCACATTGAACTTGATACCGCTGTTTGGCTGTGGTTTCTTGGTACGATAGGTGGATTATTACCTGATATTGACTCGGACAACTCAACTTCTCTCGATACCATATTTAACCTCTTTGCGTTTGCCATCATCCTTATTATTATGCGTTATATGACCAGTGACGATTTTGATGACTTGAGTTTTGCCGAGGTTATCGTGGTACCAGTGCTGACTTATGCGGTAATGAAGTACGGATTAAGGACTATTTTTGAGCGTTTGACTGTACATAGAGGTAGTTGCCATACCTTGCTGTTTTTAGCCTTGTGTGGCTTAGCGACAACGCAGCTGATTGCTAATGTTGATGGTATTGATACTGATAAGGCGGATAGGCTAGCTTGGTTATCTGGTGGCTTTGTATTTTTAGGTGGATTAGTACATTTAATGTTAGATGAAATCTACAGCGTTGATCTCCGTAACATTCGGATTAAACGTTCATTTGGTACTGCGTTGAAATTAGTCGACTTGGACAGCAAATTATTGATGTTAGTAATGATGCTAGCGGTGGCGGCTCTTTGGAATATGACGCCTGAAGTAGGCAGTACATTGGCGATGTTGAGCGATTGGTCGATGTTTATTTTGTTTTAAACGGGGCATAAGTGCTTAACAGGTTAAGCTAAGCACTTTATTTACAGTATTAACCGATTTGGCGAATTAAAGCTTTTCGATTGCTACAACTGATTCTGTGAATGCATTGAGTTCAAGTTCTGCACATTCGCCTTCAGATTCCCAGTTAAGACCAACAATAACGTTATCTTCGTTTAGGTCTTCAATCCAAAATTCAAGTAGGTCTGAAACAGGGATAGCTGTTGGTTTGAATTCGTTCCATTCATCGCAGCAATGTACTTGTGCTAGCGCTTCAGTAGACCAAATTGGCATAGCATCTGTATTTTCGAAGTTAACCGAATCACATACAACCCAATCTTCACCTGTTTTGTCTTGTAAGCCCCAAACCTGTTGGCTTGGTTTAACGTCAGCAAAGAATTTAGTTATTATTGGATTTGTTTCTGTCATGAGATTCTCTTTGTATTGGGATAATTTGAATTACTATTATTTGTAAATAGCAGTACTGCGGGCAGTATACGGATAACAGCGCCAATAGTCAGTAAATATACTGAACCGTGGAGATTGGTAAGTTGAAGGGGCTGGCTAGAATGTTTCTGCAGGGGATGTGCGTTTAATTAATCAACACTTTGACCTAATTACAACGTGCTTAGGCTTAAAATACAACGTAAAGCGAACTGTTTGAGTTAATTAGGCTTTTGATATTTACAATGTATGCAAGCTTCTATATTATTCGAACTGCTGCGGAGGGGTGGCAGAGTGGCCGAATGCACTGGTCTTGAAAACCAGCAGGGGTTAATAGCTCCTCGAGAGTTCAAATCTCTCCTCCTCCGCCATCTAATTAGAGAAGCCGGAACTTATTCATTTAAGTTCCGGCTTTTTGCTTTCTGTATTGCGCTATGTAATACACAATGTTACTAATAGTAATTCTATTCCCCATTTATTATTCAGACTTCTTATGACCACAGCTAAGTTTACCCAAGGCTCTACTTTGTCTCATATTATTTATATGAGCTCGACAGGTGCTATCGGTTTAACCTGCCTATTTCTAGTCGATTTACTGGATCTGTTTTATCTCAGTTTACTTGGCGAACAACACTTAGCCGCCGCGGTTGGTTATGCGGGGACAGTGGCATTCTTTACCACGTCAATATCTATTGGCTTGTCTATTGCGATGGGGGCATTAGTGTCTAAAGCCTTGGGGCAGGGCAAGCGTGAGAGCGCGCGCTCTTATGTCACCAATATCAGTATCGTGACCATTTTTGTTTCCTTGCTCATCATGGTGCTAACTTGGCTTAATATTGAAACGCTATTGAGTTTACTGGGGGCAAAGGGCGAAACTTTACGTTTAGGCACAATGTATTTACAAATCTTGGTGCCTTCGATGCCACTGATGTCGGTGGCTATGTCACTGGGCGCAAGTTTACGTGCTGTCGGTGATGGTAAGTTATCTATGCTATCAACCATAGGTGGTGGTTTGGTTAACGCGGTATTAGATCCGATCTTCATTTTTACCTTAAGCATGGGCATTGAAGGCGCGGCGATTGCCAGTGTCTTAGCCCGTTGTGCGGTATTTGCCTTGTCATTTTATGGGGTCTATTCCAAGCATAAACTGCTCGGCAGTTGGTACATTGATAGTTTTAAAAAACAACTCCCCTTTATCATGGCTATCGCTTTACCGGCGATGCTCACCAATGTGGCAACCCCCATAGGTAATGCCTTTGTTACTCGTAGTATTGCCGAATTTGGTGATAGTTTCATGGCGGGTTATGCCACCATTAACCGTATTCTACCGGTTGCCTTTGGCATGATCTTCGCGTTGTCGGGGGCAATTGGTCCAATCTTAGGGCAAAACTACGGCGCTAAATTAATGCCTAGGGTACGTAAAAGCCTCAAAGACGCACTCTGGTTCTGTACCGGTTATGTGGTGATGGTTTCTTTAATTTTATTTTTAATTGAAGATTACTTGATCAGTGGTTTTAACCTGACTGGTGATGCGGTTGAAGTGGTGACCTTGTTCTGCCGTTTATTAGCGCTGACGTTTATTTTTAATGGCATGATGTTTATTGCTAACGCCAGCTTTAACAACCTCGGGAAACCGAAATACTCAACCTGGTTTAACATGGGTAAAGCGACATTGGGTACTATCCCATTTGTGCTTGTCGGTGCCGAACTTGCTGGGGTAAAAGGTATCTTAATCGGCCAAGCGCTAGGCTCGGTATTCTTCGGTATTGCTTCTATCCTGCTGGCATTTAAGTTAATCAAACAAAAAGAAGGTAAGACCGACCGCGATCAAGAATTTGCAGATAAACTGACAGAAGTGACAACGACATCGATGGTTAACCCGTTATCCTCAGGATGCTCACAGTTGGCTATGTACAGCGAAGAATATGACAGTAAAGGTTGTAATCTATTGTTGGCGGATAATGATAACAAAGCAAAATAGTAAGTATGTATACTATAAATTAGACCTGTTTAAAGCGAAGTCATTAAAAGCGGTTATCGAGCTGAATTAGGGTAATAACTTTAATCAACTGCTGTAAACTATCGTGTTACTTCGCATGACGTATTAATTAAAATGGAAAATTTATGTTGCATCAAACTGTTATAAAAATTCGCGAACAAGCAAATAAACTGGTGCCAATCCCATTACCTAAGCTGATTGAAGGCGAGGGTGCTATTACCCAAACGGCGCAGGCGTTAACAGAGCTCGGTGGTATTAAACCACTGATCGTAACAGATGCGATGTTAGTGAAGTTAGGTATCGCCAAACACTTAACGGATGTCTTGGATGCGGCCAATATTAACTATGCACTGTTTGACCAAGTGACACCCGATCCAACCTTACAATTGATTGCGAATGGCTTGCAAGAGTACAAACAACAGGGTTGTGACAGTGTAATTGCCTTAGGTGGCGGTTCACCAATGGATTGCGCCAAAGCGATAGCTGCTGCTGCGGTGAAAAATGTCGATGCCAGAAAACTAGTTGGTATGTTACGTGTGCGTAAAGCACTGCCGCCATTTATTGCTATTCCGACGACTGCAGGTACAGGCTCAGAAGCGACTGTTGTTGCTGTGGTGACAGACCCAGATAAAAAGCAAAAATTTACTATTGTGGATCCAAGTTTAGTGCCTGCTGTGGCGATCCTTGATCCGCTATTAATGCTCGGACTGCCGGTTAAGATCACCGCTGAAACGGGTATCGATGCGTTAACCCACGCAGTTGAGTCTTATATTGGTTGTCATGCCTCTGAGCAAACTAAAGCCTATGGTTATGATGCGGTAAAACGTATTTTCGCTAATCTACCAATCGCCTATGCAGATGGCAGTAATATCGAAGCACGACGTCAAATGTCAATTGCCAGCTTTAATGCTGGTGTGGCGTTTACCCGAGCATCGATTGGTTATGTGCATGCTATTGCCCATCAAATGGGCGGTTATTATCATATACCCCATGGTCTGGCTAATGCGGTTATCTTACCGCATGTACTGGAATTCTCGTTTGAAAACGCATTATGTCGTTATGCTGAATTGGCTATCGCGGCAGGGCTAGCGACCAGTGACGACTCGCAAGTTGCAGCGGCGCATAAGTTTGTTGCGGGTGTGAAAGTCTTGAACAAAACTTTGAATATTCAAGCTGATTTCCCTGAGCTTAAACAGCAGGACATTGCGGCACTGGCTAAACGCGCAGTCAGAGAAGCGTATTGTGAGTACCCTGTGCCGAAGTTGATGAACACAGCACAATGTGAGAGCTTGTTGAAGAAGTTATTACCGGTGAGTTAACTGCGCTGGGATAGATGATGCTTAATGCTATTAATTAATGTCGCGACGTAGTGATGTAGTGTGCAATACAAGGGTGATAATTACTGATTATATGAAGACATTCATCACGATATATTTATCGGTATGAATGTCTTTTTTTGTATTAGTCGTCGCGAGTTAGTACTTCAAGTAATTCAATTTCAAAACTTAAGTCTGAATGGGCAGGGATCACCGACCCCATTTGACGTTCGCCATAAGCCAACTCTGATGGTACGAACAGTTTACGTTTACCGCCCACTTTCATACCCATAATACCTTGATCCCAACCTTTAATAACACGGCCAGTACCAATCACACATTGAAACGGTTTACCTTTGTCGTAAGACGAATCAAATTGGGTACCGTCATTTAAAAATCCACGGTATTGCGTCATGATCAAAGCACCTTTCACGGCTTCTTTACCTTCGCCAATTTTGATGTCTGTTATTTGTAATTCTGTCATATAGTTCATCTCATTAAAGTGAATCTCATTAAAGTTCATCGAGGTAGATTAGAACTTTATGATGCTGGAATGAAGAGAGCTTATCATTAAATGCTTTCAGGTGTATTTAGAAATGCGCTTTCGAGATGAAAACAGACAGTCAGTTATAATTAATAGATAAGCTCCTTGTTAATTGTGAGTCTAATGATAACGCTATGTGCTATGTGCTATGTGCTATGTGCTATGTGCTATGTGGAGGGAAATATGCCAAGATTATTTACTGCGATAGAAGTCTCGAGTGATGTCGGTCATGAGTTGAATAAGCTTTTTTCTAAGACAGAGCAGATCCCTGTTCAGACTGTAAAACACATAACACTGAGATTTATCGGTAACGTCACTGAGGCAGAGGCGTCAGCTATTGAGCTCGAATTAATATCTGTAAATGTTAAACCGTTCAACTTGATGCTGACTGGTTGTCAATTTTTCAAATCTCGTGGCGCTAAGGTCATTTTCGTTACTAGTGTAATGCAAACCGAGGCACTTACTGAGCTTCATCAACTCATCTCTAGGGTATTGCTGCATCGCGGAATAAAAGTAGAGGAACGTAAATTCGTGCCACATATTACACTCGCGCGCATTAATAGACCGAGTGAGGCCTTGATTGATTTACTATTAGAAAAGGGAAAACGTGTGTCAACTGAGTTATCAGTGACTGGATTTGTATTATATTGTTCTGAGCTCGAGCCCAGACCATCATATATTAAGCGTAGGGAATATATATTCACTAAACTTAATACATGATATGTAATTAAGCCCGTATTGTTCATGATGAGATCAACATGATTGCAGCTGCGGCCATCTCACGATTCGTTTCGTTGAACTAGGGAGCAGAAAATGACAAATTCGAAATGCAATATTGTTATGACTAAGTACTCTATTGGTGATTTAGTTCATCACAAATTATTTGACTACCGCGGGGTCGTTATTGACGTAGACCCGTATTTTCAATTACCTGAAGAATGGTACGAAACGGTTGCTCGCAGTCGACCGCCGAAAGATAAACCTTGGTATCATGTACTTGTTGATGATTCGACAAGTTTGACTTACGTAGCAGAGACAAATTTGGAAGTTGACCTGAGTGGAACCAAAATAAATCACCCAATGGTTAATGAACTATTTACTGATTTACAAAATGGGCACTACATAGGTGTGAACAAAGCTAACTGATTATAGAAGATAGGACTGAGCATCATCAGTCCTATCTTGTGTTTATGACGTTAAAGCCTGGCGTAAGAAGCCCTGATTTTCTGCTAACTGTTGCGTTGCCGTCACATAATCAACCCCGTTCAGTTCCATTAAAATGGCGGATTTTACATGTTGCTTGCCTTGTACCAATAAGGCCTGCGCACGCTCGCGATCGACGCCAGTGACATCCATGATGATGTTTTCACTGCGGGTGATTAACTTTTCATTCGAGGTTTTCACATCGACCATCAAGTTTTGATAAACCTTACCAGTACGTACCATAGCGCCAGTGCTGAGCATGTTCAGCACCAATTTTTGTGCTGTGCCAGCTTTCATACGGCTTGAACCAGTTAATACTTCCGCACCGACAACTGGGGTGATGGCAATTTTAGCCAGAGTAGATATTGGCGAGTTATCATTACAGCTGATGGCGATAGTGTCACAACCGAATTTATTGGCAAAGCTTAAACCGCCAATCACATAAGGTGTGCGACCTGATGCGGCGATACCCACGACAACATCTTGCGGGGTTAATTGGATTTTCTCTAAGTCGACTTGCGCCGCGTTAATATCATCTTCTGCGCCTTCCTGGGCTTTAAACATCGCAGCTTCACCACCGGCGATAATACCTTGCACTTGCTGGTGGCCAACACCAAAGGTCGGTGGACATTCAGATGCATCTAATACTCCTAGGCGACCAGATGTACCAGCGCCAATATAAATCAAGCGTCCGTTTTGTTGAAAAGCATGGGCGATCATGTCAATTGCAGCGGCAATAAGCGGGAGTTCAAGCTTAATGGCTTGTGTGACTTTGTCATCTTCACTGTTGAATAGCTTAACAAGTTCTAATGTTGAAAGTTGATCTAGGTTAGCACTTGCTGAATTTCTTTGTTCAGAAGTAAGCGATTTTATATCCATAGTAACTACACTCATACAGCACGAGACGCAGGGTCTAATGAAAGGATTGATGGTGATGATTCTAAAACAGAAGTGTAGAGAATGCTAGGGGGTTTATTGCGCGGTGCGATCAGCATTATATTGACCATGAATGCTGCCTTAGCCGATGAGTTATTGCATAAACAGCAGCCTGTTTTATGTGTTGGTGAGAACAGCTCGATTAGTCAATTACAGGGCGAGGGCAAGCGTTCACCTTTTGTAAATAAAAACAGTAAAAAGTCCTATCGCAGTGACAAGGTATTTACTGTGCAAGGGGTGGTGACTAAATTAAAGCTGGGGCGAGAAGCGGGCTTTTTTATCCAGCAAACCACGAACACGCCACTTAGTCTGGCTTCAACAGGGATTTTTGTTAGCACGGACACGTTCAGCAATATTAAACTGGATACTAGCGTTTGTGTCAGCGGGTTTGTTGAAGAATACTATGGCATGACGCGGTTACAACCGACTGCTGACGTTCAAACCCTCGCCAGTGCGGTGAGCGTAAAGCCGACCAATATCATGGTGGCGACAGCGGATACTGACTTTAGCCAAACGCTAGAGCGTTATGAAGGCATGAAAGTACGCTTGGTCAATGCTACCGATATGCGGGTAACTAAACCGTTACATTATATTCACCGCTGGCAGCGTTACAGCATTATCCTTAGCCATCAACGGATTAATCTGCATCCCAATACCACGGCTTGGCCTGGTAGTATCGCTGCTGACCAACAAGCGTTAGCGAATAAACAGCGGCGCTTATATTTACAGCTAGCATCTGGGGAATCACTGACCTCAAGTCTAGATTACATGCGGGTTAATGACAGGGTATCGGGTATTGTCGGTGTGATCACCTTTAGTTATGGCGAGTTTAGATTACTGGTCGATGACGGATTATCGCAAGCGCGGTTTCAACATATCAGCGACAGAGAAACCTTAGCGCCACGCACTGATAATCATTTGCGTATCGCCAGTTTCAATTTATTAAATTATTTCAATAGCGCCGCGGGTGGTGGCATTAACCCATTAAGGCAAAATCGTGGCGCCAGGACTTTGTCTGCGCTGCGTAAACAAGAAGTGCAATTGCGGGATGCCATAGTGGCGCTTGATGCTGATTTTATTGGTTTGATGGAAATGGAGAATAATGGCTTTGCTAAGCAGTCGGCGATAAGGCGCTTGCTAGGGTTGGTGAATCAAGCGATAACCGAGCCAAGTAAACATTATGCCGTGCTAAAACCGCCTAAATCAACCTTACATCAAGGGCGGTTTTTGGGTACTGGCGCGATCACGGTGGCTGGGTTTTATCGTCCCACTAAGCTAAAAATGATTAATACGCGCGTTATTGAATTACCGATACAACGCAGTCACTTAGGCAATGCCTATCATCGACCAGCCCTGACCGCGACATTTATGCGTTTAAATTATGGTGTTGGTATCGATGGAGATAGAGAAGATGATCAGGAGCGAAATAGGCTGCTAACTAAGCAGAAAGGTAAACGCCTGACCATAAGTGTGAACCATTTCAAATCTAAAGGCTCTAAATGTTTCGAGGATAGGCAACGAGCGGCCATTACCAAGAAGTTAAAGCGTAACCGCAATATATATAAGCAATCATTAGACCTATGGCAACGGGCTGAGCGCGAGGTCGATAGGCAAGGACATTGCGCGCAGTTTAGAGCGACAGCGGCGAGTGTATTGGCACAAGCGTTAGCTAACGAGTCTGGTAGTAAGATTATTCTTGGTGACCTGAATAGCTATCCTCAAGAAGATCCACTGTTGCTATTAACGGACTATGATCCTGCGCGTTATGGCTATTATAATATCGCCCACAGTGAATATAATTACTCAGGAAAAAGGCTACTGACAGCTGAATCGTTAGTTGGATCTAAAGCCGTCACGGGGTTTGGTTATCATGATCCATTCGTTAATCATCCGAATGACAGTTGGACATATTCTTTCAATGCTTTGGGGCGTTTAGACTATATCTTATTAAGCCCTGATCTGGTGTCGAGCTTAGTGACTAAAAAGGTGTGGCACATCAATGCGGCGGAAAGTCGCTTGCTGAGTGATCGAGAAGTACTAAAGCAAGGTCGTTCGTGGGATAATCGTCGCGCTGGTTTAGATAGCATGATAAATATAAAACCAGTTTTTTCCTCTTCAGATCACGAACCTTTGTTTATTGAACTGAAATAAATCTGACGATATGACACGATGTTGATGATTTATAACTATAAAACTAGTTATAACCTTGTATAATGCAACTACCTACATAGGGGTGGTTAGCTATTAACTTTTAGCGAATCATTTTTAGTACTTTATTTTACTTTTTATTTGGTGTTCGATGAGCAAAAAATTAACCTATCAAGAATTAGAAGCACAAGTTACCGAGCTTAAAGCACAGAGCGTTGTTTTACAGCAGCAACTTGGGGTAGCTAACCAAATAAAAACTAAATCACTGCAAACCACGAAATTACTGCAAAGCTTAGTCGACACCATCCCTAGTCCGCTGTTTTATAAGGATGTAGACGGTATCTACCAGCAATGCAATGACGCTTTTTCGCAGACTATTTTAGGCATAGATAAAGACAAAATCATCAACAAGTCTTTGTTCGATTTAGGTGAATATATACCGCATGAACTGGCTGTAATCTATCATGCGAAAGATTTGTTGTTAATGAAAAATCCGGGTAAACAAGTCTATGAAACATCGGTGAAATGTGCCGACGGTGCAATCCGCATATTCTCGTTTCATAAAGCATCAGTACTTGATGATGATGGCGAGATCTTGGGTGTTGTTGGCGTTATGCTTGATGTGACAGAGCTGAAAAATAAAACCCGTGAATTGAAAGAAAAGAACCGCTGTTTAGAAACTTACTCCACCACTGATCCACTGACAGGACTGTATAACCGCCGTAAATTTAACACGGTATTCCCAGATAGTTTACGTGTGGCTAAACGCAGTAAGCGCTTGTTAAACTTTGCCATTATTGATATCGATAATTTCAAAAAATACAATGATAACTACGGCCACGTAGCAGGGGATAATGCCTTAGTCACTATCTCAAACTTATTACAGGGCAAGCTACTTCGTGCAGATGATTATATATTCCGCTTAGGCGGCGAAGAGTTTGGCTTATTATTTTATGCTGACGATGAAATTATGGCCTCAGAATTTGCCAGTGATATCCGTCTTGCAGTACAAGAACTAGCTATTCCACACAAAGCCAATGAGACCTACCGATATATTACTATTTCATTAGGCTTGGTGACCATTAAGCGTAACAATAAGGATATGCTTGATTTGTATAAGATGGCAGATGATTTGTTGTATAGAGTGAAACGTTCAGGCAAGAATCAGATATTAGCCAAGATTGTTTAAGGTCTAATTTACATAAACCTTAAACAAGCTTAGTTGGTGTTTACTCGATTTATGCTTATAAGAACGCATTCACCATTTTCTGGTTTAATTCTACATGATGTTGCATGGTCGAAAATTGTTTCGTGATGTTATCAGGGCCAAATGCATAGACAGGCAGTGGCGCTGCTGTATGTGTACCCGTTCCCCAAACTACATTTTGCGACGCACCTAATACACGACCAATTAAATTCGCATGGATCTCATCGCCATAAACAAAGAACTCTTTAAAGTCATTCACTTTTGGAAATTCTTTCGCGCTGAGGTATTTGTGCCCTTCAACGTAATACTCATTTTCTTCACGCAGAGTAACTGGTTTCGCTTGTTCTGGCGTTACTTTAAATTCACTGTAGTTGTTGATGGCATCTGCCCATTGCTGACCTGTGGTGTTAGTAAAGTCCCAGTCTGCGTTTACTTGATCCATCATGGCGTAGAAGGTACCGCTTTGAGCGTAAAGCTTATCGAGTTGTGACAGTTCACCAAAGTTAAAGTTTGGTTTGTATTCCTTACCCTGCATACCATTACCCGTCAGCTGTTGCGCTTCTGGTAAGTTATTACGAGAATAACTGAATCCGAAACTGCCGGTTTCATGGTCTGCGGTGATAACAACAAGTGTATCGTCACGATCTTTAACCCACTCATATACTGCCTCGACCGCTTCATCGAATTTAACTAATTCATGTAGCATCCAACCAGCGTCGTTGACATGACCAGCCCAATCGATTTGGCCACCCTCAATCATTAAGAAGAACCCGTCTTCATCCTTAGACAGTACGTCTAATGCTTTGATCGTCATATCGCGTAATGAAGGCTGTGTGCAGCTGTTGTCTTTTTTACAAGCGGTGTAAGCGATGCCGTCAGCCATACCTGAATTGGCAAATAAACCCAGCAGTTTAGTGCTGTCTGATGCTGCCAGTTGCGCTTTATCAAACGCGAGGCTGTAACCGTATTGATCTTTCGCTTCTAATACTAAGTTACGTTGATCTTTACGTTTTGATTTTTTGTAAACGCTATCTGGCGCACCTAAAGCCGCCATTTGTGCTCGACTATCTTGGTTGGTCTTTATATCCGAAGGTAAGAATACGCGCGCGCCGCCTGATAACATCACATCGACACTGCCTGAGGCAATGAGTTGTTCGGCAATCTTGGCTTCGTATGAACGATGTGGCTGGTGGGCTGCGAACGCGGCTGGTGTGGCGTGAGTAATACGCGTATCAGAAACCAGTCCTGTCGCTTTACCTTGTGCTTTGGCTTTTTCTAAAATGGTTTCAACGATATTACCTTGGTCATCTAAACCGATCATTTCAGAGCCAGCTGCGACACCTGTTGCTAGCTGCGTTGCAGAACAAGCTGAATCAACCACTAAGCTGCCATTACTGCCGTAAGGCGCGCCTAATGAAAGTCCCATTTGTCCAGCGTCGGCAAACGTTGATAATGCCGTTTTGTTGTTTTTATCGTTGTAGATAGAGTGCGGGGCACGTTGTGCGTACTCTTCTAATAAGCCGACTTGTTGTGGTCCCATACCATCACCAATCATTAAAATTACATTTTTAACTTTGCTGATTTCTGGGGTTGGTTCTGGCGCGGTGACTACTGAAGAACTATTGCAAGCACTAAGTAATACACTTGAAACGGCAAGCATTAATACACTATGTTTAATCATCATAAATCCCTGTAAATGGTTAATCTAGTTGTTTTATTGACGCTAGAGTATAAGGGAAATGTTACATTTATGTGAATTTAATAATGATATATAAATTATATTAATAATATTGTGAATTATCATTATTAATAATAGTGTTAACTTACCTTTAGATTATTACTGATAACTCCTAACAAGTCGCGTGACGTGGCGGTGTAATATATCCGCAAAGTTAAGCTCAAATATTTGTAATGGCCCTTCTTTAATTACTTCTGCGACCGCGCCAACCGAATGACTCATGTGCCAACAACCAATAATCACCTGTTGTACCTGCAATAACAACTCCGTCGCTTGCTCGATACTCAATGCGTAATGCTCGCTGAGCATGGCCGCGTATTGCTGAATAAAGTGCAATAGCGTGGTCTTGAACTCGCGCGCTTCTTCAAGGGTTAAGTTGCATTGTAGTGCGGTATGCATGATGGCACTGAGTTTACAGAATAACGGATGTTTAATGAGGGTATTGCAGATTGAATCCGTCAGCAGCGCTTGCCCCATTTCAGTTTTAGCTGTCTGTGCCAAACTCTCGAATTCTTGGGTATAGACCGCAAGGAATAAGGTTTCTTTGTTTCTGAAATAGCGATACAAGGCGGCCTTGGTAATACCAACATCGGCAGCGATATGTTTTAAGTTAACGTCTTCATAACTGAGGGTGCTGAAACGTGCCGCGGTTACGTCCATTATCTGCGTCAAGCGCAGCGCTTTTTGCTCTGGGGTAGTGGCGCGGCATTTAATAATACATTGCATTATGCTTGTAACCATCCAGCAATTTTACGGGTTACAAAACGTGGTGAAACTTTACCAAACAATACACCGACTTGGTTTTTAATACCGGTCACGACAATGGCACTGTTACGGTTGGCAAGGGCTTGTTTTGCCACCTCTGCAGATGTCATTGCGCCAGCTTTAAATAGGTTCGAGTCGGTAATGTTGGCTTCTGCGGCAAACTCAGACAGCGTTGGGCCAGGGCAGAGTGCACTAACTGCAATACCTTGAGGGCGAAGTTCTTCGTGTAATGCTTCAGAGAAAGACAGTACAAAGGCTTTAGTAGCGTAGTATACCGCCATGTTCGGGCCAGCTTGGAACGCTGCGGTTGATGCCACATTAATGATGAAGGGTTTAACCTGTTCACGCATGTTCGGTGCTAAACGGTGAGTCAGCTCGACTAAAGTGGTGACGTTTAATTGGATCATCTGCATTTGGCGTTCGAGCGGTAAATCAAGGAAGTTACCACGGTCGCCAAAACCTGCGTTGTTAATCAGGCCGTTGATAGCAAGGTTGTTAATGCTTATCTCCGTCGCTAATATTTCACTGCCTTTTGGATCGGCAAGATCCACTGCAAAGCAAACCACATTGATGCCTTGCTCCACTTGTAATGTATTTGCCAGTTCTTCTAATTTGTCTTTACGGCGAGCGACTAAAATCAAATCCTGACCTGTTTCCGCTAACTGCTTCGCGAACTCGCTACCAATACCTGCACTTGCGCCTGTGATGACTGTATAACTCATTGTAATTCCTTTTATCTGGGGGAAGAGTAATCAAAGTCAATTAAGTGACCCTGAGTTACTTAGGTTATACGGTGTTGTTTGTTTTGTAAATAACCTTGGGTTATTTAAGTTGGGTGACGCACATTAAAATGAACATCATCAGATGTGATTAATTTGATAGAGTGGTTGCTGGAAATAGAGTTTTTATAAACAACCTAAATGAAACTTTAACTTCATAAGCTACTGATTATAAGGTGTTAATTATTTTTGATTATTGTTTGGGTATTAATCAAATATGGTATCGAGGAGGGGAGTGTTTTCAAGGCTGGTTAATCCATAAAATTAACCAGTTTTTAAATAATTCTGAATAATATTGTATATTAATATTATTCGTCGCCACTTTATCGCCATCTTATTACAAAGGATTATTCGATATAGATGCTGCTTATCGCCATTTTACCGCCATTCTATAGCGCTAAATTCACCAGTGGATTGAAGGTTACCGCATCTTGTAAATGGCTTGGAGAAAAATGAGAGTATCTCATTGTTTGTGTTATGTCTGCGTGTCCTAATATCTTTTGTAATACTAAAATATTACCACCGTTTATCATGAAATAACTGGCAAAGGTGTGTCGTAAAATATGCGTTGCTTGCCCCTTTGGTAGATCGGTAAAACAATCTGAAACACCTTTCCTTATTGCTCCGTAGTTACAAGTAAATAGCTTATCAGTATTGTCCTGGTAAATTTCATTGTAAAGCTCTTCTGATATCGGAACAGTTCTGTTTTTTCGGCTTTTTGTATTTGAGAATGTGATCTTATATTTAGATAGTTGTGACCCTTTTAGATTCATCGCTTCACTGACACGGGCACCGGTGGCTAAGCAAATCTTAATTATCTGCGTTAATTGCTTCGCGTGGAACTCGTTCTGGATAGAGCTAAACAATTTTATTATTTGTTCTTGGCTTAAATAACTTAATTCTAACTCTGATTTTTGAATCAGTTTAATGCTGGTAAGTGGGTTAGGGTAGCTCCATTCATTTAATCTGATTAACTCATTGAACATTGCTCGCATACACTTCAAATCATAGTTTTGTGATGCTGGAGACAGCTCAACGACTCCATTTCGCTTACTAGCACCGACCATTCGTCTATTGGCTCTGTAGTGGGCATAATCTTTGGCGGTGATGCTAACAGCCATAGGGTTATCAAGGTGTTCACAGATTATAATCATACGTCTGTGTGCATGAGTACCACTTTTCAGGTTTTTAGCATGTAACTGCCACCACAGCTCAATCAAGTCTGATAATTTTCGTGTGTCAGGCTTATCACCTAACCAGGGCTTATCGACAACCTCGTTCATCGTGTAGCGCTCGAATGCTGTCGCTTCACCTTTTGTCGCAAAGCGTTTGCGAATACGCTTGCCGGCACTACCTTGCGGGTAGCATTCACAAAGCCAAGGTTTCTTGTGGCCATCTTTGAGATTGCGAACAGACATGCTGGGTTTCCTTATAACTCGTAAAAAGGTGTATTTGGTATTATAAAATAACAAACACTGTTTTTATATACAGTTATAAAGCAATTGTAGCAATAATCTATGTTTTATCATGCGGGCTTAAACATAGATTATTACTGTTCGAGTCTCGCATTTGATCCTGAACTTATTTTATTGCTGGTTTTTTAATCATCACCTTAGTTTTATATTATGTTATTTCTCTATTCCTTAGTTACATCACGGTTTACCACTAAAGAGTAGTTATTTTCTTTGCCGTAAGTAAAAATAGTAATAAAATCAGCCCCGTACTTACTTTTTTTTAAAATTAAAGTCTGCATATTTTTCAGCGTCGATTTTAATATCAGATTGGGATCTGATCTTAATTTTCATTCGATTAGTTGCTATTTAATCGGGTGAACAGATTTGGGGGATGGAGACGTCCTACATATAAATGTTAGGTGGTTATTTTTAAGGAGGAATATTATGAATTTTACAATTTGCCCAGATGGAAGTTTCGTTGGAGGCAGTAGCTTTACAATTTGCCCAGATGGAAGTTTTGTTGGAGGCAGTAGTTTTACAATTTGCCCAGATGGAAGTTTTGTTGGAGGCAGTAGTTTTACAATTTGCCCAGATGGAAGTTTTGTTGGAGGCCGTAGCTTTACAATTTGCCCAGATGGAAGTTTTGTTGGAGGCAGTAGCTTTACAATATGTCCAGATGGAAGTTTCGTCGGTGTAAACATCTAACAAGTCGTTTCTAACGGATAAAAAACAGTTTTTTTATTCGTTCCTCGCTAATTTTAGCTAACAATTGTATTGCCGCTTAGCAAAGCGTTAATACAATAAGGAGATTTAAGTGAAAGTTAAAATAGATTACGTAATCAAAAACTTATTAACATTAGATAGCATGGTTCAGAGTGAATCTGAAGAAATAAAGAAAGCCTTTGGACAAGGAGAACTCGGTTTAGAATATGGTTCAGAAGAATCCGTAAACATGAAGTTTGAACCTCGTCCAGTGGAGCAAGCTTATAAATACTTTTTGAGTGAGCTTCCATTAGAGAGACTATATACTGTTGTAACAGTCTACTATTTTGGACGTAATGGAACTAATAGCCCACTACTTGAGTGGGAGGAGTTAAATAGCCCAGATTTTTCACAGGAAAAGGCTTTAACGATATTACTGGGTTTAGTGAGTATTCGTGAACATTTTGAGCATGGTTTGTCTCAATTACCAATGGCTATTGAAACGCTCGAAGAAAAAATAAGAAACGAGCTCTAAAAATCGTACTAGCAAAGCAATCAAAACGATGAAAATTACACTCGGAGCTTGTGGTTCAGAGTGTAATTGGCTTTGTAAATTTAGTGTTTGCACGTTTTATTGCGGCGTTAATACCATTTATTTTCAAAAAAGTTAAATCCCCCCTTTCCCGCGTGGAGAAAGAGGGTCTTACCCCCTAAATAAACCTGCCGATACGGTATTGGATAACAAATTAATATCGATATCCCAGATATTAAGAAAAAATAAAGAATGCTGCGACCACGGATAGTAAAGAGCTGGTTGGTGGTGAGTTGCGCTCCTTTCTTAAAGGGATACTTCAGATGTACGGGGTAAAATACAGCTGTAATGTATAACGATATTAGAATGAAATTGGGACTTATGAAGTCTAGCAATGGGGGATATTTCATTGGTTATGAGGCATACAGTAAAGCTAGCAACAAAGTAAATTTAGACATACTGGTTAAGGGATTTACTTGTGAAGTTGTGAGTTTACTTACCGTTATAAATGTTAAGCCGTGATACTCCTTTATTTAATCAGGTACTAACCCTCTGATGCTTGCCCTCCGTTTTTTTAATCAAAAATCATAGTTTTATACTGTGTTATTTGTCTATTCTTTTGTTGCATCACGGATTACCACTAAAGAGTAGTTATTTTCTTTGCAGTAAGTGAAAATGGTAATAGAATCAGATGTATATTAAGTATGTCTAATAATTTACAGTATTTTAAAATAGATAATAAGAATAACACTTTCTCAAAATATATTTAAATGTCTGATTGGCTTTATCTTATTTTACATTTAATTATTCGCTATTGAGTAAGGTGAATAAGTTTGGGTGAATCGAAACATTACACTATACAAATGTTATTTCTAGCTACGCAAAATTTGGAGCGTTATATAGTATGAAATCAGAAGCAAATATATATTTTGATGAATCAGGGTTTACTGGGAATAAATTACTTGATAAACAACAGAAATATTTCAGTTATGCATCGGTAGTGAGTGATGATATTGAAGCAAAGGGGTTAGTTGAACATATAATCAGTAAATACAAAATTCAGAGCGGTGAAATTAAAGGTGGTAGTTTAGTTAAAAACCGCAAAGGACGACGAGCAATTGACGAAATAATCAAGACTATGTCAGGGCGAATAAAAGTGTCTATTTCTGATAAAAAGTATGCGCTAGCAGGAAAATTCTTTGAGTATATATTTGAGCCTTCTCTTCAAAGAAATAGTATGCTTTTCTATAATGCTAATTTTCACAAATTTGTAAGTACGATTTTATATGTCGAATTAACATCACGTGGTGCAATGGCTGAAGAAATATTTGAAGATTTTGAGAATCTAATGCGTAGCGGTGATTTTGGTGGTCTAAAGGCTTTGTTTTCAGCAACTAAAAATCCTGATATATCACCAGTTTTAGAATTGATCTTGGATTTTGCAGTAATGAATAAAAAATCAATTGTCGAAGAGTTAGAAGGTTATGCAGGCGAAGGCGCTGGGAAATGGGTTCTTGATCTAACTAATACCGCTTTATTTAGTATTCTTGCTCAATGGGGATTAGAATATGATGAATTAACTGCATATTGTGATAATTCTAAACCTTTAGATCACGATCAAGAGCTGTTTAATGCAATGGTCGGCAATACATCCAAAAAATTTACGAGTGTAGCTGGTTTTGATAGTCCAATTACATTCAATCTTAAAGAACCGATCAATTTAGTTGATTCAAAAAATGCTTATGGAGTCCAGTTAGCTGATGCTGTGGCCGCTGCATTTGTATATGCATGCGATAGCAAAAATCAGGATGAATATGCGACTAAGTGGCGTTCAATAATTGAAGACGTCGTAATTTATGGCAGTGTATTTCCAGACTTTGATCATATAGATCTAAGTCGATTAGAAGTACAGACTAATTTTGTCGTACTTAAGGAGTTGGTGGCGCGAAGTAAGAATAAGCAGTGCTTACTCGAAGGTATGCCTGATTTTATGGCTTACATGACACACGTATTACAAGCTAATCCAATGATTAAAAGAAAGGCGTAGCAAGTTGTTAATTAGCGTTAAGTTTACTTGAATTTAAGGATTTTTATGAGAATTAAAGAAAGAGTTTTACAAAGCAGATTTAACTTTTCAGAGTTTGTCGATATCTTGACCAGAGATGGCTATGTTACAGAGTATGACCAACCAGAATGTTGTTCGCTGGCTTCATCTGTTATGGAAAAAACATCAGTTCTTCAGAGTGATTTTGATGAGTTATTTGAATTTTTCTATCATGGTGAAAAAAATGAAGTGAATCTTAATTGTATTGCTACAAACACTGGGTTTCACACTCGAGGAGTATATGCATATGCTCTTTACAACGATAATGTTATTTCTTGTAAAGAAGTAGAAAAAGAGCTAATTAAACAGATTAAGCGAAGAGTGTAGACCTAACAAAGTAAATCAATCAGATGTATTACGGCTGTGATACTTTTCCCAAAAGAAGACCGACGAAAACACCGCTAACCTATAGTGTTATGCAGTGTTAGGAGTTAACGTGAGTTCTACTACAGATTATATAATAGATTTACAAGAGGAACGGGCAAGGAAGTGGATAGTTAAACAATTAGGTGATGAATCGATTTCTGATAATTCACTTGAGTGGAAAGAAGTTGAGGCTGACTATTGGTACATGATAGAGCAAAATCAGGAAGACGCTGAATGGGAAGCTGAAACGGAATGGTTATTAAAAAGTGGAACGTCGCATCTTCATAAACATTTTATTAAGCAGCTCGATGCTTTAATGGAAATGGCGGAATTAAACTTAACCGAACAGAATAAAATGCCTTTTTTATTAAATTCACATTTAGTTATCAACATGACTTATGCTTATTCTGTTACTTTGTTAGAAGCATTTCTTGGTGATACAATAAAAGCTTTAATTAATGAAAACTCGAAAGTATTAAAAAATGCTATTTCAAATGTTGAGCAATTAAAAAAGGCAAAATATAGCTTAAATGATTTTTTTTCAGAATCTGTATCTGTTGCTTCATTAGCCACCAGGAAAATTTCGGAAGAAATATTATTTCATAATATTCCTAAAGTCATGACTGTTTATGAGCAAGCAATAGGAAAAAAGTTAAATATTGATTTTTCTTCTGTAAACCAGATAACAAATATTCGGCATGACATTGTACATCGTAATGGGTATAAAATTGATGGTAGTTCGATATTTATTAGTCCTGATGATCTTAAAAAAGCTATAGAAAGCATTAAAGTTTTTGCGAATGACCTTCAGGTAGAGGTTAACAATAAACTTTCTCTATAGTTTAGCTCTTTCTGCATGGTAATTTAAAATATCTTCTTTGCTTGTTCTACATACCATATAGATAGCTGATATAGAGTCAATTAACAGCGAATGAAAAATAGTCACGTTATTTCAGACTTTATAGTTTCTTCGTGAAAACAAAAAAATAATAAATTACATAGGAAAAATTATGGGTTTTAAATTTAGAAAAAGAATAAAAATTGCTCCGGGTATTAATATAAACCTCAGTAAAAGTGGGGTAAGTACGTCTATTGGGAAACCAGGTGCGACCATTAATATAGGTAAAAAAGGTGTTAAGGCTACTGTTGGAATTCCTGGTTCAGGACTGTCATATAGCCAAAACTTGTCTGAAGGTGGCTCTCAACCATCAACACCTAAACAAGGAAGTTCGCTTTTAACTAAAATATTGATTGGGCTTAGTGTTATTTTTATGCTTTCAGTTTTATCAAATAGTGATAAAAATAATATCAAATTTGACAACAAAACAGTAATAGCCAAAAGCTTACGCGTTCGTTCTGCGCCATCAGCTGATTCAAATATTGTTAACCAACTTATTCGTGGTGATAGTGTCACTGTAGAGAAAAGTCAAAATGGTTGGTCTTTGATTGATGATGGAAAAGTTAAGGGGTGGGTAGCTTCTCGGTATTTAGCTGATGAAACTTTATAGCGTAAGCACCTTAATTTTAAAATTCGAAGTTAATTTTTAGGATAAATAATTTTGGTTACAATATTAAAAAGCACTATCGAATGTAATGATACTCGTCTTGGAAAATCCTTTGATATTTTCATCCAAGTAATGATTGTATTATCTTTGGTTAGTTTCTCTGTAGAAACTTTACCTAATATAAGTGATGAACTGAGGACGTATTTATATCGATTTGAAGTATTTAGTGTTTCTATATTTACGTTTGAATATATAGCTAGAATAATTAGTGCTGATGATAAAAAGAAGTTTATTTTTTCATTTTTTGGCATTGTGGATTTATTTGCAATATTACCTTTTTATCTATCAACGGGTCTTGATTTAAGAACGTTACGTACATTTAGGCTACTGCGTTTGGTTCGTATTCTTAAGTTAGCTAGATACAGTGCTGCTGCAAAACGTTTTCATCGAGCTTTTATTATAGCTAAAGAAGAGTTAGCTTTATTTCTATTTGCGGCCTTGATCATTCTATACCTTGCTGGAGTCGGGATATATTACTTTGAGTTCCCAGCTCAACCAGAGGTGTTCAGTTCTGTATTTCACAGTTTATGGTGGGCTGTTGCAACACTTACAACTGTTGGCTACGGTGATATTTATCCAATTACTGTTGGGGGTAAAATATTTACATTTTTCATTTTGATTCTAGGACTTGGTGTGGTTTCAATTCCGGCAGGGATGGTTGCATCAGCGCTATCAAAAGCAAGAGAAATGGAAGACGATTGATGCAAAATTCTGATATTTAATAAATGACTTAAATACCAACGAGGCCCTGAATGGGTCTCATTGGTACGGTCAATTAGGAACATTAATTACTACTCTTTTCCCATTACCAACACGACACGTCCCAGTACAACAATATCTGCTTCGGCCACTTCAACTGACGTATTGCCATAACTCATCGCTAATTTTTTACCTGGTAGACGCTGTAAATGATTTATGGAAATCGAACCGTCAATATCCAATAAATAACGTCCAGAACTAGGTGTTGTCTCTTCTGTATTAACAAACAACAAAGAACCATCAAGATCGATAACGCGAGTGATAGCTGCTGTTAGGCCATATCGCATCATAGTTATCGTATCTAAGCTCATATCGTCAGTGTTATCTAATGCGCCATTAGTGATTCTTTCAATGGTTAACTTTTCTTTTGATATAGCCACAGACGTTTCAAAAGCATCACCTTCATCAAGTAATAGCCATCTTAAAGACACTCCTTTAGATAAATGAACTCTCACTGCAATCTCAAAAGGCGATATTTCTCGTTGGTGCCAAGTCGCAATAGTCGACTTTGGGATTCCAAATGTAGTTGTGAGTCCTTGGAAGTTGACTGAATCGGTTATTGAAACCAACTTTTCAGTTACTTTTTTGCCACCTTGGTACTCAAAAGGTGGGATTAATGCTTGTAATTGTCTCATTTGCGATCTATTATCCAGTTAATGTTTAGTTATGCGATTAAATATTAACAAATACGATTTCTATTCAACTCATAAGGATACCATTATGTCGACAATTACAATACAACTTGACGTGCCTTACTGCACAAAAAAGAAATATGCCGCAGCGACAGGGCAATCAATAAGCACTATTGATCAAGCTGTTGCGAATGGAAAGCTACCTATCTGGCCAAAAGAGAATAGCAGAGGTGCTGTTCTTATTAATCTGGTCGCACTGTTTAAAAAAGCAGATGCGCAACCTTTTGTCTAATCAACCTTATACCAAACCTGAGATCACTATAAACGCCCATCAACAAGGGTTTATAGAGATTTCGACAGGTGAATTCATCGAACCAAGCATGAATAAGAAAAAGCATCGCTTCTCTTTAATCGTTAAAACAGAAGCGATCATATTCATTTGCGTACTTGGTTTGTTACTTAATCATTGCATATAAGGAGATATTCGCAATGTATGAGTCAAATGAGAGTAAACAGAGTTCAATCGAGTCTGCATGTGTTCGGTTTGCAGATATTGAAAACATAGAACAGATTGCAAACGAGTGCGGTATGCGTGGGCAGGTACTGCGCAACAAGTTAAACCCTAATCAACCACATCAATTAACGGTAAGTGAGCTAATTCGAATCACGACCGCAACTGATAATCACGACATTATCAACAGCGCGATCCTTGAGGTCGGATTAACAGCCGTTCGCTTACCGAAACAAGGTGACTCAAAACCTTTAACACTGAGTGCGATGAGTGTTGCTAGTTATACCGGTGAAATCAACCGACACATCTTAGAAGCAGAATCCGATCGCCGGCTAACCCGCACGAATAAAGACGCAATTGTTAAGAAAGCTCAAGAGGCTGTTCGTGAACTGGTCTTTCTTATGTCAGATGTTGAAAACCGCTGCGGTGGTGCAGGGCCGTTCGTGTCGATGTGCGCCGATGCCGTGATTAATGGATTGCCAATACCAGGAATGTAACAAGGAGATTATTTATGGAACAAGTACAAGCAGCTGCCGAGTCAATAGCTCAAATTCACGCGTTATTTGGTAATAGCCGTATTGGGTCTGTTTATGACAGCTTAGATTTTGATATGCGTAAAACACTCTGTTTTGCTGCTGGATTAAAGCAACGCAATATCGATATGAAACTTAGCCAATTCGATCATATCGAAAAAGTGAAGTTACACCATGCGATTAACTCGCTTGAACCAGTGATAGGCAAACTAGCCGGCCATCCAATTAACGAATTTAAGTAAGGGAATACCATGATTAAACCAAATTCAACAATGAATGATGTGATCAACGAATTGATGTTTATTGCCATTGCTAAGCCTGAAAAGGTGAGTGTATCAGTTCGTTATATTGGTCATGCCGATGCACTAGAGATTACCGCCGTTGATAAGGCCTATTTTAACTGTGCGAAAACCCCTAATACTTTGGCTACCCACAAACTGATGGACCAAACGATTTACCTAGATGGACTAACCGCATTCAAACAAGTCACTTCTGCGTATAACGAACTAAGCAATCTAATTAAAAGCGAGGTAGCGGCATGAAACGTATTTTAGCACCTGTTGAAGATGTTCGTCTGGCGCTGCACTCGCTTGGTATCAATGAAGATAAAGCGGATTGGATTATCGATTTGTTTGAATGTGTTGATGCCGGTCGCAATGACGCCCTTGCTATGCCTAGCTTTCATTTCAACCTTTACGCAACGCTAAAGCAAGAAGAGGTATTAATCACTGTATTTGCATTTTGGCAAAGCGTGGTGACTTGTTCTGAAACTAATTCAACTGAAGAACAAATTGCGCTAGGTGCTATCCGTTCTGTGTACTTTATGGCGCAAGGTTTTGCCTTAACCAAGCTCGTTGCCTGCATTGAATTGTGGTGGGAACAAACACTCGAGATCCACAATACAACTATCTGGATGGTCGCATGATGTATATAGCAATCGAACTTGGTCCTGATGGTGGTATGCGGACATTCCCTAAAACAGTTGAATATCGAACTGTAGAAATAGGCGAGTTTGATAATAAAGCTGACGCAGTGAGTAATGCGTGTCACCAGCTGAATTGTCGTCAGATTTTCCGTGGTGTGATCCGTCGCTTAAAAGGTCAGGGCGGTTACATGGTTTTGAATACACAGGACTATGCAGAAGTATGAAAGCTACTATAAAGCATTCATCTTCAGGCCCTAAAACTATTATTGGAATGATAGAAAGTGGGGAGGACTGCAGTCGCAAGCCTTCCCGTACTCCTGTGCAAGGCAAAGAATTCCAACAACCTGAAATGTCGCTTATTGAAAATGCGATGTTTCAGGTTAACCCTGAGATTGATGATCATGAATGGCGTAAACAGTTCTTTGGTGACATGCCACATTACCTTAGCCGTTATTTTGCTGAACGATATAATAAAACCTTTAAGCAACAAGGCCGCTCAGCTGCCAACTTGTACCTACTGAAAACAGTTGGTGAGAAGATAAACCCACGCTTACAGAAAGTGCTTGCTCAATATAAACGCCAATTCAAATTCAGAAATGCCTATGTGCACAACAATGACTTGTCACGCGAAAAGCTATTAGCTGAAATGGATAAGAGTGAAATTAAAAAACTAAGTCAGCAATTCGCTGATTTTTTTACAGGTAAATTAGAATCGTTAATTGAAAGCGAAAAAGCCAACCATAAAGATTATGCCAACGTGATTGTTGCTGTGTTTGAGAGTCTACAAGACGAATGCAGATCATTTGGTTATACACCTCCTTACAACAGAAACGATGGTTTGCATCAGTCTGAAGCTGAATGTGGCATTTTACGTTTAGCATGCCAACGTGCTTGGGAAAACAAGTTAAACAAAAAGCGCATGGCTATGCGAGAACATCTTGCTATTGCCGTTGGGCAAGTGCAGAAAGCGGCAAGCCCGTATTGTTCGCGTGACTGCATGCATGAATGGAAAAACCAAAAGCAACGCAACAGAGATTTCATCAAAGGTATGTCTATCTTTGATGAAGATTCTGGTGAAGAAATTGCCCTCTATGACATGTTCTATAAATCGACCGCTAACCCTGCAATTAGACGTTGTGAGTTAATGGTTCGTATGGCTGGGTATCAAGGTATTGCAACCGCAATGGGTTGTGATGGGTTGTTTCTAACGCTTACTGCACCTTCTAAATACCATAACACTCGTAAGCAAGGGGGTTTTGTTGATCAATGGTTGGGTAACAGCCCGAAAGAGGCACAACGTTATTTATGCCAAATATGGGCAAGAATACGTGCGCAACTAAAACGCGAGGAGTTGCCTGTTTTTGGTATGCGTGTTGCTGAACCTCATCATGATGGCACACCACATTGGCATTTACTGATGTTCATGCAACCAGAGCATGTTGATCGTATCCGTGAGATTTTCATTGGTTATGCAATTAATGAAGAAGTAACGGAGCTATTCCCAAAGGTTTACCGAAAACCAATTGTTGGTCCATTAGATTATCGCCCTCGCTGTGATGTGAAAATGATGGATCCAAGCAAAGGTACTGCAACGGGCTATATAGCTAAATACATCAGTAAAAACATTGATGGTTATGGCATGGATGGTGAGCTGGATGATGAAACAGGCCGTGACCAAAGAGAAATGGCCGCGCACGTTACCGCCTGGGCGAGTCGCTGGCGTATCCGTCAATTTCAACCTATTGGTGGTGCACCGGTTACCACTTACCGTGAATTACGCCGTTATGCTAATAACGATAAAAATGCCTTCAAAAGCTTTGTAACTACGTTAAGTAGTAAGCAACTGCACAACTTATTCAACGAACTATTCCCTGACCAAGACCCAACCTTTATGGGTCCTCAGTTAAATTTCCACGGCCCGCGTTTAAATTATGAAGCTATGGGCTCATTACAACGATGGGAAGTGATCACTGATAAGTACAAACCTGAATTAAAAACCAATGCAGCTGCCGCATCCGATGCAATGAAAGCGGCAGATAAAGGTGACTTCGCTGGATATGTCATGGCGCAAGGTGGGCCATTTGTATCACGTAAAGATTTACTGATCCGTAATGATTATGACACTGCCGAAATGGGCAACGAATATGGTGAATTAGTTTCTAAGCTCAAAGGCTTTCAAGTCGTCGGTGATGATGCTGTTAACACCCGTACACGTAAATGGAAGATACAACCGAAGTCACAAGCATTGCTCGATAGTGAAGCGAGCACAAGTAGCACCGAAGGTGCTGAGGTTTTGACTGGTCTTGACCTGCCTTCTCGGAGTTCTGTCAATAACTGTACGCCCTCCCAGAGCGGCAGATTAAATACTGGAATTAAAGCGCTTTTGAAAAGGCGCGGTATTCATTTAGATGATCACCTGGTCAATGTTATGGGCCAAGGTGCACAAATCAGAGTTGATAAAGACCACATCGTGAAATTGAAGCAGAGCTATTATGCTGAGAATCAATATCACCCGCCCGAACTGGTCGATATAAGGCCTGAAGAAACAGAAGTCTGGGATGGCTGGGATACTACAGGGCCTAAGACGGATAATACTGTTGATTTTGTACCTGGTTGGGAGAGCTGGGAAAGTTGGGACTGGGGCTAACCTATTGTATATATGACTACATAGTGTGAAATGCATCTGTTTACAACCGTAAATAACCACTGTATTCTTATACAGTAGTTTTTTGTTGAGGTCCGTTATGAAAGCGTTACAGGAACGTGCTAGAGATTTTGTCGTTATCGCGGCTGCACAGGATACATTGAGTGATAATACTGATGTTGTGCTGTATTTGTTGATGTTGATATCTGAAATACAAAACGAAGACGACAGTTAGCGATACCAGGAACAGCGACTATTGGAAATGTACTTTATGAACAGGCTGGATAAGCGCCATCAAATGATTGCTGGCGCAAGTCTAGAATAATACGTTTACTATTTTGAATCATGACGTATCAATCTAGAATAAATAACACCCATATCAAATTGATTTTTAGCATTTTCTGTATCTATATACAACTTTAGTTCCATACAGAATAATATTATAGTTTCATATCACAGATAAATGTTAAGTTATTGGTTAGGTTAGCTTTATCAGAGTAATATTACGATGTTAAATATTACATTGGATGTTTATTAGTTGCATAGTGAACAACTATTAAATTCTAAACAATCGAAGATCAATAATGATGAATTAAGTCATTAAGGTGATGCTTTAGATCTGGACGTTTTAGTATGGTGCTTTGTTGGATTAATGGGGTGCGTTAGGCTTTTTAATTAATATGGGTATAAAAATGAATTTAGAAGAATTTTTACATAAAAATAGGATTTCGAAAGAAAATTGGGAACTAGCTGATATCAGCGTCGAGGAACTCTCTGAAATTGAAGCCGACTATCTGGATAGCGTTCCTCACTTGAATGAAGCTGCTGAGTTTCTAGCTAAAGTGTTGCAAAAATGTAAACACGTACACTCTGTTAGATGGCGAGTAAAAGATGCCCAACATTTACTTGAAAAAATAGTTAGAAAACGATCTCAAAAAAATCCAAAGTATAAAGATATTTCCGTAGTCAATTACTCTGAAATTATAACTGATTTAGTTGGTGTTAGAGTCCTACACTTATTTAAATATGAGTGGTTTGAAATTAATCAATATATTCTTGGTTGCTGGAAACCACTTGAAACCGTTACGGCTTATATTCGTGAAGGCGATCAAGGGAGCATCATCGATAGCTATAAGGAACACAAATGTGACGTTCAAGTTCATCCAGCTGGATATCGTTCTATTCATTATATAATATCAACTCAGCCTACATTGAAAAAGATTGTTTCTGAAATTCAAATGAGAACAATTTTTGAAGAAGGTTGGAGTGAGATTGATCATAAAGTAAGATACCCCAATTTTTCTAATAATGAATTAGTATCATATTTCCTTACGATATTTAACCGGATGGCAGGTAGTGCTGATGAAATGGGAACATTCGTTAATGATTTAGTTTCTGATATATCACTTAAAGAAGTAGAACTTGGACGTAAAAATAAAGAACAAGAAGATCATATTTCTAGAATAGAAGAGTTAGCTAAAGAATTATCAAAAGAGAAAAATAAAAACAAAAATGTAGAAAGCACGGTTTTAGAATTAAATGCTGAGATTGAAAAGTTAAGAAATAGTTCATCTAATGCAACCAAAGTAAATGTACCGATAACATGGAGTGAGATTGAAAGGTTATCATCAGCTAAGCGAGAAGTATTAAAGGATGCAAGTATTGAAGCGTTCAAAAATGACATTACACTATTAAGTGTAGATAAATTTCGTAATTCACAATTAAATACAATGTCATTGACAGAGTCTATTATTTGGGGGGACAGCGCAGGTGTAGCCAGAAATTCACTTACTGATGCTGCAACTACGTTAAAAAATAAAGATACTGAAGTTAAAAAAGCAAAACCGCCTACCAAAAAAAAATAATTTAATTAATAAAGTAGTTATGTTGTTGGCTACACATAATAATTTTTTGATGGAGTACTGTGTGTTTGGTAGATTCATCGTGGCAGACCTCATTGAATGCGTTACAAAATCGAAAGCTGTAGCTGTAGTTCTTGGCGCTGTTCGGGCGCCAAACCTTTCATTAGACTAATTGCCATCTGAGTTGTTGTTTTAGCTGAAGGGCTTAACGTATGACTAAAACTAAGATTCATCACAAACGAATGACCACACTCCGCATTATTACAACTGCAATATAAATCTGTATAGCTATTCGAAATTCTATTCGTTTTTTGTATACGGCTTTTAACGCCGCACTCAGGGCAAACTACTCGCATAAACATCCACTTAATTCAAATACTGACCTATAAATTATACGATACTTAACTGTTGTTTTATACAGTTGTATGACATGTTCGTTATAATACATAGACATTGCAGATGGTTGAGTAAAATGTTTAATCATGCGCGTGAGCCCACGATAAATTCACTCCTCTTCGCCTACCGCATTTTCGCAATTTTTTTGCGTTTTTGACACAACGATGGACACGCTGATATTGCCTAAGCCTTACTTACAAAGGATCTCAACGATCATTTAAAGATCGCTAATGTCAAAGTTGTGACAGGTTTTGACACAAAGTGACAAGGCATCAAGCAAAACCTTTAGTAGAAAGTGACCTAGTTGATATACAGGAATTATAGGTTTGCTCTTTTTTACGAAATATAGATGATTTATAATGCCAAATTATCTTTATTTTACATATATGTGAAATGCAGGTAGTTGAAATTTAATGGTTTTTCTTCTTGTTTTTGTGTTTATATAGGTCAATATAAATACAATTCTTGTTTCTGCCTAAGTTTTATATGATTAGAACCGCTATTTACCACTATCTGTTTGTAATTAATAGTATATTTGGTATTGTTTGTAATAATGAAATTAAACCGGAATTCCGTATAACAAACTGTTGGACGTGGCAGCAGCCAAGTCCAACAAGCGATTGAGCTTTGCAAAGAACGCAAAGCACAATTACTAAGACGTTAGATTTACTGCATCACTATAGCGTGGTATTGTGAAAATTGAATAATTAGGAGTATTTATGTCAATTATTTCCATTGGTTATAGTCGCAGAGATATCGAGCAATTTACACAAACATTGGTGGAACATGGCGTTAAATATTTAATTGACGTAAGAACCAAACCATTTTCGAAGTATAGCCCCGACTTTAATAAAGAAAATTTACAAGCTTTTCTAAGAGATCATGGCATTAGATATGTCTTTATGGGTGACTCCGTTGGAGGACTGCCAAGTGATCCTCGCTGTTATACCGATGGTAAAGTAGATTACCGAAAGACCGCAATTAGTGATTTGTTTCAAGCTGGTTTAGAAAGGTTGATAAAAGCTAACTCTTTGCCTGTTAATGTGTCAATTATGTGTGCTGAAATGAAGCCTGAACAATGCCACCGTTCTAAGTTAATAGGGAAAGAACTAGCTAATAAAAACATCGAAATAAAGCACTTAGATGAAAAAAATGTAGTTAGAAACCAAAAAGAAATAATAGACCGAATAACAAAAGGTCAATACTCGATGTTTGATGATGAGTTTACATCAGTAAAAAGATATAGGTGATTAATGAAAATTTATACAATAGGGGTTTATGGTAAATCTGAAGAGGAGTTTTTCAGTTCTCTTATTAACAATGGGATTACATGTTTCTTTGATATAAGGCAAAGAAGGGGTGTAAGAGGGGCTAAGTATAAATTTGTAAATAGCAATTATTTACAAAAAAAACTAATTGATATAAATATTGATTACAAGCATTTAAAGCATTTAGCTCCTACTTCAGCTATTCGAGAAGTTCAAAAAAACCAAGATATTAGCTCAAATATAAAAAAAAGAGACAGAGGTTTATTAAGTAATGATTTTTGTTGTCTTTATCAAAAAGAGATTTTAGATGACTATAATTTTTCTGAAGAGTTTACAGCCATAGAACAAGGGGAATCCATTGCTTTCTTCTGTGTTGAACAAGAACATCATGCTTGTCATCGATCTCTGGTAACAAAGAATCTTATTGGTATAGATTCGTCATTGGAGGTAGTCCATCTGTGAAAAAGGTTGTTATAACGTCGAAAACTCGAATGTCGAAAGGATATTGCGTTGGAGGGTATGATGTTTCTTCTGGTAAATATGTTCGCCTTTTAACAAGTAATGGTAATAATCAGGGATATGACACTCAATTTGAAATAGGTGAATCGTGGAGAATTAGGTATGAATCTCGTCAAAATGTCACTCCGCCACACATTGAAGACGTCATGGTTAAAAAACAAATTTTTATTAAACGCATTCCAGATTTATCTACTTATATTCAAAAACGCGTAGCGCCTTTTAAAGGTTGTATTACTGGTTTATTCAACAATAAACTCGGTTTTACGAGAAATGGTTCACCTTATATAAATCAAAGTAATGGATTGCCAGATAATAGTGTTGGTTTTTGGCTCACCACAAAAGAACTATGTTTAGTCGAAGGAAAATCTCGTTATAAAGTTAAAGGTGAATATTACGAGGTGAAATATGTTGGGTTACAGCCTGCGGTTGAATCTATCCCAGTAGGGACACTCGTTCGTGTGTCTTTAGCTCGTTGGTGGAGCCCTGCCCCTGAAGAGTTTGAAGAGCGTTGTTATATGCAATTATCTGGTTGGTACTAAAATCTAACATATAAGTTGCTTAAACGGAAAAATAACAGTAGGCCATCGCTTCGCGATTATAGCCAAACATTAATTCCGCTTAGCAGGCGTTGATCGTTAAATCATCTTGAGCAGGCCAACTAAGGGGCTAACCAGCCCCTTTCGTATTCTTACTTCCCCAGAATGCCCTAAACAACCGCATCAATCCCAACGTTGAAACCGCAATACCTACAATCACAAATTCAAAGTACCAGGGCGCACCTTTATAACCCATAGCTTGCCAACCATCCGCCATATACGGCTGCAGTTGTGGTACAAAGTGCGCAATGAACAAACCTAAAAACACCGTAATAATAACTTCATCCATTATCGATTCGCGCCGGTTCTTCAACACCTGCAGATCATAATCAGCGTCGTTACCTTCCTGGTTCGCCAAGCGCTTAGCTTCTGCGTCCAACTTGGCCAGTTTAAGGTTACCTTCTGCAGTCGCAATCGATGCGGCCATCTCAGCAGCAATACGTTTACGCTCGCGATAGCTACCCGATAAATCGGCAATCGGGGCCGAAATAAAACTAAACAGAGACGTTATCCAACTCATGATTTGTTCCTCATAATAATATCTAAAAAGTGTCTAGGGTCTTTTGATACGGCTTTCGCAAGTGCATTCAACCCAGTTAAAAAATGCGGGGCGACATACGCCGCAATGCCGATAATCCCTGTTTTCAAACCATCATTAAGGCCAAGCCAAATACAAAAACTTTCCGCTATATACGCAGACAGAATTGCCATCAGCACCGACATAAAATAATGAAAAAAAGTAATACGGGTACCGGACATATACATTTGTGTTGCTGCGGCCAGTAGTGACAACAAACACAGCTGTCCCCATTGGCGAACAAATACAATCAATTCTTCCATTAATCTTCACTCCCTGGGTTTAAATCTGAATACGCTGGCACTGAAAATTCAATGTGCAGCGCGGCAGGTAAATACTCGTTAATCTCCATCATGTCCTGCTGCATCGGCACCACTTCATTGTTGTAATACGCGCGGGTGATTTTATCCAGGTCACCAAAGCCCGGACTCTCACCCGAGGTTTGCCCGCTTAATGCCTCTTGGGCGCGATGCATACTCAGCATGTCGTTTAACGTCATCTTCTTAATACGTTCAAATTCATCCTTGGTCGATATATCACCCACCGGAATAATCTTGATTGCCTTCTCGGCGTCAGCCTTACCACTGCGGTTATTAATAAACAGACTGCGGAAGTTACCCACACCGCGAGAATCTTTGATCGCCGTTTTCAAATCGGCTTCATCATCTGTCGACAAATTAGGATCTGCCATCGAAAAGATAAAACCCATGTGTGCGCCGTTTTTGTAGTACTTACGGCGGAATAGGGTGGCATCTTCATTCAATAACGCCGATTGAATACCACCATAATATTGGGGAATACCATAGATACCCTGATTCGGATCGTATTCTTTCAGGTGGATAACTTCGCCCTTATTAAACCGCAGCACTTTGCCATTACTTAAGCGCTGGGCATAAACACCTGGCGTGGATGTATAGCGCATCGAAAGTGCCGGTAAATGCCGTAATTTAATCACACTACCGAAGGCATTTTTAATCACCTGCAGGTAGGCATTCGCCGCCCAACAATAATCAAAAGCAAACTTCTTAAAGGTACGCTGGGTTAATAACGCATTCGGCTGGAACCATTTCATGATCATATTGCGTTTAAAATATAAAATAGGGCCATGCTGCGCATTCACACGCAGCAACTTAACCAGCCCAGGCAAGCTCACTGGCGGTGAATATAACCCGTCCATGTCAGCGTAAAGGCCGACATATTCAGTCATGTGGTTATCTAAACACGGCTCGGGGTCGCCAAAGCTAAAGGTATCGATAGATTTGCTTTTAGCCGGTTCAGTGGTCGTACTCTTCGTTGAAGTCATTATGCTGCATCTAATCCTATTGATGTTCTGGTACTTGAGCAGTCACCAGATAATGGTTCGTAAATCATGGCGTGCATGATTGCCCAGGCTATATCTGCATGGCCTGTGGCGGCGGTGCGGTTGGTGGCATAACTGATTTGGTCACCAACGACTTTCTTACGGATATTAATAAAGCTGCTGGCAACCATGACTGAGCCTTCGTCAAATTCAAAACGGCCCTTACCGATCACGTTTAATGCTTTAATGACCATCTTGTTTTTGTTGTGCGGGTTGTAATGAATCGGCATTGCCAGCGGGAAGAATTTTTGTATTAACTCAAATACACCTAAGCCCATGCCGGTGGTATCAACCCCGATATGCACAACATGGTATTTAAGCGTGAGTTCTTTGATTTCACTGGCCATGGTTTCAAAATCGTTACCACTTAAATTCAGTGATTCCAACAAGCGAAATTTATCATCGGGACCAAGCGGTAAACTCAACACCACAACGGATGCAATGTCGCGCGTTCGCGCTGGGTCAAAACCAATCACCACCGGCTTCATAGCATAAGGGCGTGACCAAGTAGGGTCGAAGTCAGGCCATTTTTTGCTATTACCGACGCAAGCCATTAGCTGTTTAAGGCTAAACGCACTGTGGGCATCATCAATAAACTTGCACATAAAGAGATTATCAAACTCTTCTTTGGAGTATTCATTCTCCAGCATGCTGATATCAATGCGGTCAAAACCTTGTTTCACCACATCATAAACATCGAGTTTTTGACGCCAGATACCATCATCACAAAGCCGACCATTCTTTAAGGCCTTATGGCTAACATCGATGGCAAACTCGGGATCATTACAGGCTTTGGTTTTTCGGTACCAGCGACCATTCCACAAGTCATAGGCTTCATGACTGGTTACCGATGGCGTACTGAAATAGGTAATACGAAAATCTTTATGGGTGGCCATTGCCTGAGCAAGACCGCGTAACTCTTTAAACTTGGGGATCCAAAACACTTCATCAATATACAAATCACCGGATGCCGATTGTGCTGTGCGGGCATTGGTTGATTTGAAATACAGTGTGGTGGTCTTGCCTTTGTTACGCATCGTCAGTGGTGAGCCGCTTAGCTCAATACCAAACTGTTCACGGCACAAGGCAATAATATTGGCTTTGAATATCTCCGCCTGGTCCCGCGATGCTGAAATGAAGATCTTGTTACGGCCATTCACTACCGCATCATAAAATGCTTCAAAGGCAAAGTAGAAAGTCGCACCAATCTGACGCGGCTTTAATATGAACCGGCTACGGTAATCTTGATGTTCAAACCAGTGTAATTGGTGCGGGTAGAGCAGGTTGTCTTTGAGTGTATCGAGCATTTCCTTGGTGATACTCGACACATCATTTTTAATCTTCTTCTGACGTTTCTTACTTTTACTGGTGCGCTCGCTTGTTTGTTCATTTTGAGCCGTCGCAGCTGCAGGCGTATTGCCATATTTTTTCGTGATGCCGGCACTGGGTAAGCGAGATTGATTTAACGCGCATTGCTGTTTGGTCAGAAAATCCAGTTCTTTATAGTCTGCTTCATTTTTATTGTCACGATCGGCCAATAACACAATGCGTCGTGCAATCGCTGTCTCGGCATTTAATGACGGGCACAGTTCATTCCAGCTGCCATCATCCGCCCAACGTCGTAACGAGCGTGCGCTTGGCATACCGTCCATTTCTGCAATTTCATCAAACGTCAGCCCACCAAAAACATAATGGTCACGCGCCGTTTTAATGATTTCGGGTGTATATCGGGGAGTCCTCGGTTTCATAACTGGCCTGTTGGTAAGAACAAGACCTAAGTTTATAGCCCTAAAACCCGCAATTCTTTAAGAAGATTTCCGCGTTATTCCGCTTTCGCCAAAATCGGAATAACGCGGATTTAATGTGATGGATTAAGGCCTGTTCAACGGGCAAAATTGATTCCACTTAGACTTACTTCGACATTAAACAGGAAACAACATGGCTCAATTACGCACTATTCCACTTGCCATTGCTGCCATGGGGTTAACGGTAGATGGTCGCGAAATATCAGAAAAAGATATCGACGATATTGTTGCTACTTATAACTATAAAAAGTACGGCGCTCGTATCAATTTAGACCACGAATTTAATTGGTCAGGCTGGGCAGCGAAGAACCTTTTAAACGTTGATATTAACGGCGGCATGCTCGGTGATGTGATTGAACTGAGCACGGCGAAAAATGATGAAGGCATTAAAGTTTTATACGCGGTGTTATCGCCTAATGCGTCATTTGTGCAGTTGAACCAAGCCGACCAAGCTGTGTATTTCAGTATTGAAATTAACCGTGATTTTATGAAGTCAGGGCAAACCTATTTAACTGGATTAGCCGTGACGGATTATCCCGCGAGTACCTACACCGACCGTATTCACTTTAGCCAAAATGACAACGCTGATAATACGCATGAAGCGGACCTTAATGTAAATAGCACACCCTCAGATACTGACCTATTAAAGGTGTCATTAGCATTAGCAGAAGCGGCCAAACCAACCAAGAGCCTGTTTAAAAAACTCTTTCATTTTAATAAGGATGATGACGACATGAAACGCGAAGAATTTGCCGCCGCAATGACCGACGCACTCGGTGGCCCCTTGCTGCAATTTAGCCAAGCACTGGAAGCCAATACCCAAGCAACGCAAGCCTTATTGGCTAAACAAGGCACGACAACAGCCCCGGTCGATGATGCGAATACCGACAACTTAACCGATACCAGTACGGATAAACCAACGGCTGAATTCTCGGCGATTGATGGCAAGGTTAATGGTTTGGTTGAGCAAATTGAAGCGCTGACTAAAACCGTGGCTGATGCAATCAAAGACCCTGCATCAACGACCACTGACGGTGAAGAAGAACACCTGGGTGAAAACGCTAAATACCACAACCTTCTTTAGTAACAGGAACCAAATTAATGAAGCTTAAAACAACACAGATTTTTGCCGCGGTTGTGTCTGCATTAGCGGTCAATTATGGGGTCGCTTCTGTCTCTGAACAGTTCAGTGTCGAGCCGTCGATTGAACAAACCTTGTATGACCAGGTATATCAAAGTGCTGAATTCTTACAGCGCATCGATACGCAAATGGTTGATGATTTAGTCGGTAGCTCTATCACTGCCGGTATTAGTGGTGGCGTCACTGGTCGCGCTGGTGTTGAAACGGATGAAACTAAAAGCCGTAGCACCAAAGACCCGTTAGGTTTAACCGACCGTGAATATCGTTGTTACGCGGTTGAATGTGATACCCACATTACGTGGCAACGCATGGATATGTGGGCGAAATTCCCAGATTTTCACAATCGCTTTCGTGCCCATGTTCGCCAAGCCATTGCACTGGATATAATCAAAATTGGTTGGAACGGTACCAGCGCGGCTAAGTTCACGGATATTGCGACTTATCCAATGATGGAAGATGTGAATATCGGCTGGCTGCAGCTGGTTCGCCGTGACAATGCCGCTAATGTCTTTGCTGATGGTGAGCAAAAAGACGGTGAGATCCGTATTGGCGCCGGCGGTGATTATGAAAACCTTGATCAAGCCGTGCATGATTTACTGCAAGCTATCCCTGCGCATAAACGCATTGGCTTAGTGGCGATTATTGGTGACGAGCTGTTATCCAAAGAGAAGAACAAGCTCTATGCCAAACAAGCGCATACCCCCAGTGAAAAAGACAAAATTGAACTTGAGCAGATCATTGAAACATTCGGTGGTTTGAAGGCGTATAAGGTCCCGTTCTTTGCTGAGCGTGGCATCTTGATCACCTCGTTCGACAATCTTTGCCATTACGTGCAGTCGGGTTCAACACGTACATCGATTGAAAATAACGCCAAGAAGAAACGCGTTGAAGATTACCAATCACGTAATGATTGTTACTACATCAACGACATGGAAAAGATCGCCTTTTTTGAAGCGACTAGCGTGAAGCTGGATAAAAAGAAAGATCCAGCTGTTGCAGCGGGTGACTTTGATGCCGCTAACCCTGCGCATTGGGTTTGGTCTTAGTCAGTTTTAAATTAGTAACTTGAATAAGCAGAATTAAATGTCGTACTGGCTTATCACGGTAAGCCAGTAATTTACTAAACAGAGAGTTTTTTAACATGAGCATAGTCAAACGAAATCAGTGTAAAACCCGTGCCGCGATTATCGGTGTGGATATGGCAAACGGTCCTGATCAATCTGTCTCAGTGATAGTGAAGCATGGCAAGGTCGAAGTAATCCAACCAAGTCGTAGCGAGCGCATTATGGATGAATTTGATTTTTTCAAAGCGGCCATGGATTCCGACCTTACTCAACTTAAAAAGTTTTCTCATATGGAAGACAAACTTGCATACAAGGCGCAGGCGATTGAGAACCATCAATACCTGGATTACTTACGCCGTTATCAAGCGCAAGGCACCAACCATCAGAACATGGTACTGGCTTGGGTGGTGATTTGGCTTGTTGACCTTGGACATTGGCAAACGGCCTTTGAATTTGTGCCTTTGTTAGTCGCTCAAAATCAGCGGTTACCTGGTCGTTTTAGTACGCAAGATTGGCCAACCTTTTTGATAGACCAGCTTTATGACGAAGGGGCTAAACACTTAAGTCAAGGCCGTGACGCGGTGGAACGTAGCCAAGTGATTAACTTATTCATCCAGTTTATCCAGTTGCGAGGTACGCATAAATGGCCGTTAAGCGAATTGATTGGCGGCAAGCTATACGCCATGACCGCTAAGTTAGAGCAAGTCGTTTTTAACTTCGGTAATGCTTATACCTATGGCGTGAAAGCCACCGCGTTAAACGATAAAGCGGGCGTTAAAAAAATGGTCAGAGAAATCGCAACAGTTATCGGAAAAGAAACCGAGATTTAGTTTATTGACCGTATTTGTAAAAAGAATTGTAACGACTCTCGCGCCACCGGCTCGGCTGCGTTGGTCTTATTCACAGTAGTGAAATAGGTACCTTATCGCAGTGGCTAGAGCCGACCCATTGAAAGTGAGTGACATATGTTTAGTGGCAAGACGGATACAGAGCAACAAGATACTTGCATTACCAATGATGGTTTTTGGCCGAACATTAATGCCGGTGATTTTGAAAAACGTCGCAGTGTACCGGTGGACATGGACAAAGAGACGATCGCAACTTCGGTTGTATCTGCCATTGCCCAAATCAACATTGAACTGGTTAGCGTTAAATCTGATTATGAGAGTAACGATATTAACCGCGCGGTTGATGTGGTGGGCGGTCCGAGTATCTCGGATAAGAACATGCTCGTTATTTTGTATGAAAAAGCCGTGTATGCGCGCGCTAAAGCAGAATTGTTACCCGAGTTTTCCACAACGCAAATGCGTGATGCCGGAGAGAACGTAACTCAAACTGAATCAGAAACCAAAGACAGTTTATTAGCTGAAAGTTTACAGCATATTCGCACCATTAAAGGTAAACGCAGTGCGGGAGTTGAATTGTTATGAGTGAAGAGAGCCAATACTCAGCAGGTTATTACTTAAAAGGCTTAACCCAGTGCATTAATAAAGTTGTGCCTAAACCATTGCACAAGCACTTTGATTCATGGATGGAAGATGTCGAACTGATTTTAGCGCCAAAAGAGTATGGTAATGGCCGTGATATCGGTCATTTATCTTATAAAGCGGTACTGAGCTTTGAGCGTTTTCCCTTTAAAAAATGTGCGCCTGAAATTGTGCTGGCATCAATCATGGCGTGGTTGATGGATTGTGATACCCACCGTGAAAAATTCAAATTACCAGACCCGACGGCAGACATTGAGCCAGAAAGTGAAGACTGCGTGGAAATGGTCATTGAAGTCGAGTTTCGAGAGCCGTTCATGGTTGTTGAGTCCCTTGATGGACCGATTGAGTGGGATGGTAAAAAGTGGAAAGTCGCGCCGTATGAAATATGGGTTGCTGAACATGGCGATATTATTTCGGGGAATAATCCCTCATCACCTATCGGAAGTGATACGTGATCAGAGTATCGATATTAGAGCGTGAAATATTAAGCGTTCAACAGCAATTAAAACTCATGACCTTACCGGCTGAAAAGCGGCTCAAAATATTACGGAAGTTAAGCCGGCACTTAGCCAAGCAGAATAGAAAAAATATACGAGAAAATAAAGACCCAGATGGTCGACGTTGGAAACACCGCAGTGCTGGTGATAAAAAAATGATGCGCAAAATGGGCAAACAATTAAAAACAAAAACGACCGCCAATCATGCCACGTTATTTTTCCCTGGTGTCGCGGGCAAGATAGCCAGTCAGCATCAATACGGTACAACGGAAAAGTGGAACGCAGCCAAGGCAAGAAGGGTATACGGCAGACCGAGTTATGGTGATAAGCCAACACGATTGCAGGCTAAACGCTTAAGGGAACTGGGCTACTCCATTGCCGCTAAACGCCAAGGTAAGCGTAAAGGTAAAAGCAAACGTAAAAAGCCCACGATTAAATGGATTGTTGAGAATCTAACAACCGGGCAGGCAGGATTGATAATCAGAGCACTTAAAGATAAAACCGCGCAATCGAGTTGGGAAATTAAGCTGCCTGAGCGCCAACTTTTAGGTGCCAATGTAGAAGATATTACAAATTTCATCACCGCAGAATTAGAGAAGGAATAGCGCTAATGTGGCCGACAGTTCAAGTTAATACACTCAATCAAAAGCAAGGTCCGGTAACTGAAGTGGAGCGCCACTTTTTGTTCATCGGCCTGGGCGTGACGAATACCGGTAAATTATTGTCGGTCAATACCGACAGTGATTTTGAATCGCTGCTTGGCGTAGTTGACTCCGCTCTGAAACGTAATGTAAAAGCGGCCATGGAGAATGCTGGCCAGAATTGGAGCGCCGCCGTGTATGTCATGGCGGCGGCTGAAAAATGGAATGAAGCAGCGCTTAAAGCGCAAGAAACCCAAAGCTTTGAAGCGATTGTATTGTGCGAACCCACATCAGACAAAGCCACTATTACCGCCGCGCAGACGTTATACCATACCCTGATTGCCAAATATGGCCGCTGGCAGTTCGTGGCGTTGTGTACCCCTGAAATTGATAAAGATACACAAGTCTGGTCAGATTATGAAGCCGCAACCGTGGCCATTCAAGACACGGTCGCCGCTGACGGCGTCATGCTCATCGCGCAAGTGTTCCCTGATGCCCTGGGTAAATTAATGGGGCGTTTGTGCAATCGCAGCGTATCAATTGCTGATTCACCGTGCCGCGTTAAAACGGGTGCCTTAATCGGTAGCGTTAAACTGCCCGTTGATAAAGATGGCGTTACGTTGGGCTCGGCCACACTGCAAACCCTAGAGAAAAACCGCTTGTCAGTACCGTGCTGGTATCCCGATGTTGATGGTGTTTATTGGGCTGATGGCCGCATGTTAGATGCTGAAGGGGGCGATTACCAGGTGGTTGAAAACCGCCGCGTTATCGACAAGGTAGCACGTCGAGTGCGGGTGTTATGCATTGCTGATTTGGGCGACCGTTCATTTAACAGTACCCCGTTTAGCACTAAATCAGCGCAAAACCGTTACGCCCGCCCACTGCGTGAAATGTCAAAAAGCACCACGGTTGGCGTGCAGATGTTCCCAGGTGAAATACAACCACCATCAGATGATGCAATTGTTATCACGTGGGTTAGTCGCAATAAGGTGACCATTTATATTAAGGCCAAGCCTTATGATTGCCCTAAAAACATTGTCGCTAACTTGATGTTAGACCTTAGCAATCCAGGAGATGCAGCATGAGCAAACGTTTAAGTGGCATGAATTTCGATATTGATATTTTCGGTACCGTTATCCATGTTGAAAAAGCATCGGTATCCATATCGGATGATTCCGCTGTTTCAACCACGCGCGGTGTACCCGATGGTTATACCGATGGAGCCGTCAGCGCCGACCTTGAATATGAACTTGATACCAAGAATTTTAAACTGTTGGGTCAAGCCGCAAAAAGTGCAGGCAGTTGGCGCGGGATTGAAACCCATGATTGCCTATTTTATGGCAATGCGGGCGGCGAAGAGCTCACTATTGAAGTGTTCGGCGTTAAGATCTTACTCGAAAGTATCTTAGATATTGACCCGTCATCATCCGACAAGACAACGCACAAAGTAAAAGCCTTGGTGACGAGTCCTGATTTTATCAACATTGACGGCGTACCTTATTTGAGTAAAGAAGATACGCGCGACCTGAGAGGCTAGGTGGATGGATATTTTTGATAGTGCTAGCGCATTGGAAATAAAACAAACCGCCATGGCATTGACGAACCACTTTAAAAATCAGCCTAAGCAGACTCAGTTACAGAGCGCCGAGGTATGCAATGAATGTGGTTCTGACATTCCCAAAGCACGACAAGACGCCGTCAAAGGTTGTCAATTTTGTACTCACTGCCAAGCGTTGGCAGATAAGGGAAAGCGATGAAACATTTTTCATTAAAACGCCGTTACTTTGAGCATGGCACCTATTCAATATTGCACCGCGAAGATGGCAGCAAAGTGTGTTGCTTCGCCGAGCGGCCGATGCTGAATAACAAGGCATCGAGCTCTTGCATTGTGGAAGGGACTTATATGGCCATGGTGCATGAGTCACCAAAGTTCGGTACTTGTTATGCACTTGAAGCGCCGGAACTTGGTGTTAGTCGTTATGGCCCAAGTTTGCGCACGCATATTTTGATACACAAAGCTAATTCACCGCAGGATTTAGAAGGCTGCTTGGCACCGGGTGTTGAGTTTGGTTTTGTGCATGGCGAATGGGCTGTATTGAATTCAACCGCGGCCTTTTCTGCCCTGATGGCTGAATTCGCTGGTGAGATTGTCAGTATTTCAATAACGAAGGATTAACCATGTGGGAAAATATTAAAGCATTAATCGGTAGCGCCGCGCCATTAGTGGGCACCTTAATCGGTGGGCCTGCTGGAGCGGCGGTTGGCGGGTTACTTGCCAATGCCTTAGGGGTAGAAAATACACCGGCTGCGATTGAACAAGCCATTAAACAAAACCCTGAAGCACTCGTTGCTATTCGTCGACTTGAAAGTGAAGAGCGGGTATCACTGAAAAAATTAGCATTGCAAGCATCAGCCGTTGCATTGGATGAGCGTAAAGCTGAATTGGCAGACACGCAGAATGCGCGCGTAGAGCATAAAGACCATTGGATGCCAAGCGTGATGACAATCATGCTTGCGCTGATGGTGTCAGGCATGTTTATCGCGTTGTTTGCCTTTGAACCCCCTAAGGCATATGACCAGGTGATCATCATGACGGCGGGCTCGGTATTGGGGGCATTTGGTACTGCGGTGGCATTTTGGTTAGGGAGCAGTCGCAGCAGCGCGGATAAATCCAAACAGTTAGAACTGAAGAAATAAGCGAGGTTTGAATGTCAACTTGGGTCGCTGCAATTGCCGCAGTAGCAATGTTGGTGGTGGTTATTAGTGGCGCCGTTATCACCTGGTTATCGAAGGTATCAGCTGATTTAGCCGACCATAAAACACACGTTGCTGAAACCTATGCAACGAAAGATGACGTTAAAGAATTAGGCGACCGTGTTGAACGCAACATGGACTCGGGATTCGATCGAATTTACAACTTACTTAAAGGAAATAATGCAGCATGACAAATAAAGTGATCACATTAGGTGTAGCGGGTAAAGAACTACGTTTTGAACCTTCACTGGCCGCGTACAACAAGTACATTAATGAAATGCTACCTAACGACAAAGTGGCACCAGCAACCAATTATCTGCGCCGCGTGGTGCATAAAGAAGATAAATCGGCACTGGATGAAGTGTTACAGCTGCCTGGCGCAGTGATGCGTGTTTTGCATAAAGTAAATGAGCACTTTGAAAGTGGTTTAGAAATTGAAGTAAAAAACTAATAAACCGTGCCAAGGCCATTGAGCGTAACGAGTTAGAGCAAATATTTACCTTAAAGGCTTTTTATTTGCCGCACGCGCCTGATGATACTGAAAGTTATGCCAGGGCGCTTTGGCTCGATAAATCCCAAACTGAAAAACACACCATTGCAGTTGCCAATGGTATCGCAAAAGCATTGAACGGAGAGTAGTTATTCATGAGTGCCCATATGGACAGTTTAATGATGACGGTTGGCTTGATTGACCAGGCTACTAGCCCATTGCACAGTATTGAAAATACCATTACTCAAACGGCGGATGCAGGGCGTATTGGTTGGGACAAAATGGCGGGCGGCACTGCGGGATTGGTCGCTGCTGGTTTTGCTGTACAAAGTGCATTGATGCCGGCGATTGAAATGGACCGTGTGCTTGGTGAAGTTAAATCACTCGGCGTTGTGGATGCTGACTTACAAAAATTACAGCAAACGGCGCTAGGGTTTTCTGCCGAATACGGTAAATCTGCGACTGAAGTTGTTGAGGCTGCTTATGATATCAAGTCAGCCTTTGGCAATATTAGCGGTGATGAACTGGCGGATATTACCAAAAGCTCGGCGGTGCTCGCCGCTGCAACCAAAGCAGATACCGCGACCATCACTAGCTACATGGGCACGATGTACGGCGTGTTTAAAAACCAAGCTGACATGATGGGCACGGGTATTTGGTCTAAACAAGTGGCAGGCATGACCGCTCAATCAGTGGAGATGTTTAAAACCACAGGTAAGGGCATGAGTGATGCATTTACGAGTATCGGCGCGAATGCGACGGCGTCTGGTATTGGCATGAATGAGCAAATGGCTATCCTTGGCACGTTGCAATCGACAATGTCTGGTAGCCAAGCGGGTACGCAATATAAAGCGTTTCTAGCAGGGGTGGGCAAAGCGCAAGACGAGTTGAATTTATCGTTCACTGATAGCCAGGGCGCGATGTTGCCAATGTATGACATCTTAGGCAAATTAAAAGGTCGGTTTGGCGAAACTTTTGATGTCGCTGAAAGTGACTCCTTGAAAAAAGCATTTGGTAGTGATGAAGCGGTAAGCATGATCAAGTTATTAATGGCCGACACGGATGGCCTTGCAAGTAGTATCGAAACGCTTGGTGATGTTAAAGGCATGGGAAAAGCTGAAAGCATGGCTGGCGCGATGACGGACCAATGGGAAAGGCTTGATGCCAGTTGGTATGCCATCCGCGCGGGTGTGTTTGGCCTCATATTACCATCCATTAATGGGGTTGTTGGCGCGATGGCTAATGGCATCGGCACGTTACTGGAATGGACACAGATGTTCCCTCATATAACGACCTACTTAGGGTATGCCGCGCTGGCGATTATCGGTGGCGCTGGCGCATTAGCCGCTTGGAATCTGATAGTTGGTTTATCGACATTGGTGACTGCAGGTTGGGGCTCAGCAGTGGTGATAATGAGTAGCGTCATGGCAGTCGCAAGCACGGGGTTAACGTGGATGAAAGGCGCGTTTCTTGGCTTGAACATGATGATGACAGCGAATCCTGTCTTGCTGATTGTTGCCGGTATTATCGCATTAGGTGTCGCCATTATTGGCATCATCGTTTATTGGGATGAGCTGATAGCCGCACTAAATAAAATTTGGATATTTAACCAAATCGGGCAACTGTTCACGGCCGTGGGTGAGGTGGTTATGTCGGTATTTAATGATCTAGTGTTTGCCTGGAACATATTCACGTTAGCTTTGTTAAACACCGAGTTCATGAAAGGCATTATGAGTGGTTTCAATGTGCTTTCCACTTTCTTTTCAGGTCTGTTCGCTGGTTATGTGTCTATTGCATCCGGCGCGTGGGCATTGATTGGCGCTGGCGTGAGTGCGTTATTGCTGCCATTTCAGATGGTGTTCACCAGTATCAAAGCATTCTTTAGCTTGTTGGTTGATGGACCCGCTGCAGCGCTTACCGTTCTGGGCACTATCCCTGCGTTATTTACAGGTATTACTGATTCTGTGATGAGCGGCTGGCAGCAAATTGCAACGGGTGTGTCGACTGTCATATCTCACTTGTTCACCGCCATTTTATTTTTAGCGCAGCCATTCATCCTTGTTGGACAGCAAGCCATGATGGTGTTTGGTTTAATGGCGCAAGGCTGGGCCGATTTTACGGGTTATTTAGGTGATTTATCGGTGTTTGATTTACTCGGTGACGGCCTTGATTGGTTGATTGATAAAATCAATATGATACCTGGTATTGAAATTGAATCGCGGATAAAAGAACCGTTAATGCCAGATGTTGAATCATTAAACATCGGTAATCAAAAGGCGAACCGCGAAAGAATTAACCGACCGATTAGCCGCTATTTACAAGGTGGCCAAACGGCGCAGGTGCCATCGCAGGGTTACATGCCGGTCATGGCAAAAGCCATGCAGGGTAATGGCAGTAAATCGACACATACGGGTGATATTCACATTAAACAAGAGCAGCCGTTTACCCGCGCGCAGTTGCAAGAATGGGATGAAATGGACACGCAATGACCGATAAATATTATATAGACCTGTTAGTTAACCAGGGCGGTGTTGATTTTGATGCAGGCCAGCAGCCACGTTATACCAACGATATTATGAGCATTGCCCAAGATGTGAAGCATGCGGTGTTAGAAAGTGGGTTAGTGCGTCTGCTGCAAGCCGAACGTAACCGCACCTTGCGCGAGGACGTGTTGACACGCATTGAAATGTTAATCGAAATAGACCTGCGTATTGAGCCTGGTTCAGCGTCAGCGTTAGAGCAAAGTGCCGGTGCGATCATGTTACGCGCCACAACCGTTAAATTTGGTGAATTAGCACTCGGGGTAACGTTATGAATGAACGTCCACAAGTTGATTTCCAACGCTTAATTGCAGCAGAAGGTATACCTACAACGGAAACAGCACTGGCACTTGAATTGGAAAAAGAGGTTGAAGCGGCGGGCAGTAAAGTCAGTAACGATAGCCGCATGTCACCATTTTGGCGGGTGATTAATGCGGTGGTGATTGCGCCGTCATTGTGGCTCATTAACAATTTATTGGCTAATTACGTATTACCGAACGCTTTTACCGCCACGGCTAAAAATATTTATTTGGATTTAAAAGCGTGGGAAGTCGATTTAGATCGCAAACCTGCCACGTTCACCCGAGGTGGCGTGACTTTCTTTAAAGAAAAGCCTGAGAACCCAGTGATTATTGTGGCCGGAACGGTGATAGAAACGGACCGTATTGAAAATACTGTCTATCAATTACGGGTGATTGCAGATGTATTGATCCCCGCAGGGCAAGCCAGTGGTTTGGTGCTTTGTGATGCGGTTAATGCCGGCAACGCTTTTAATCTGCCTGCGGGTTACTTTTCAATTTTGCCCAAAAGCATCAGTGGTATCACCCATGTCAGTAATCCGGTGGATTGGATCACCTCCCTTGGCGCTAATACTGAAATGGATGATGAACTGGCGTTGCGCATTCGTAATCAGTTTAGTTCAGTTGGCCGTTTTCATATCGATTCTATCTATCGCGCTATGCTGGCGAGTGTCGCGGGCATTCGTACTGATTTAATTTACTTTGAACATGACGCGCCGCGTGGACCTGCAACGGCCAATGCGTATATTTTAATGGCCGTGGGAAGCACGCCTAGTCAGCTAATCAGACAGCTAAATGATTATGTGATGAAAGAGGGTAATCACGGCCATGGTGATGATTTATTGTGTTTGGTTATGCCTGAAACACAGCATGCGATACAGGCAACGATTAAGGCGGCGCCGAATTTAAGCCCAGCACGGCAAACTGCATTAGCAAGTGATGTCGAAGATATGATACGGGCCGCGTTTCGTGAAACGGCGGATTATGCAAAGGTGACTCGAACTCTGCCATTATCGATTTTTTCATTCAGTTTACTCATCAAAGAAATACATCAGCAATTGCCTGATTTAGCGACCATTAAATTTAATGTCGACGAGATAGACAACTTGCTGGTTACTCCGCGCTTAACGGCTGTGGTGATTATCCATGATTGAACACGATAAACAGGCTGCGCCGTTACCTGCTCACAAAGTGCCTTGGTGGATGGACGGTCATACCTTAGCGGCAACATTAAAAGAACCGTACTTTCTTGCCAATGGGGTGATGAATTACTGGCAAAAAATACGTTTATGGTTGCTGTGGCCATTGGCTCAGTTAGACCCTTTAACCTGCGCTGAAAGTATTTTACCTACGCTTGCCTGGGGCCGTGATATAACGCGCTTTAATGCAGAGCCAATAGCGCTATTTCGTAAGCGTATTAAGTTTGCGTTTATTAACGCAAAAGATTCTGGCGACACAGCGGGGTTTATTCGCATATTTCAACGTTTGGGTATTGGCCATGTTGAAATTGATGAACGGGCTCAGGGGCGAGATTGGGACATTGTGACCATTCGCTTAACCGACGCGCAGTTATCAGAAAACTATGACTTGCTGACGGCCTTGCTTCAGCATTATGGGCGAACTTGTCGGCGCTATGAATTTCAAGTGATAAGCCCTGTTGAATTAAATTTAGTTGTATCGCCATTGGATTGGGACCACCAATGTTTGGCGGCAATGTTAGAGGAATAATAATGGCTCAAATGACAATTACCTTGGCGTTTGAAACGCTAAAAGCGCAGCTTGCATTAGCGGGTAAATCAATCGTACTCGATGAATTTGTGCTGGCAAATGTACCAGGGCTCGACCCGAGTACACCGATAGATAGAGCGGAAACATTGCCCCCAACGGCGCAAGTTGTGTTTACGGGTGATGTCACTCAATCGGGTTTTGTGAGTCCGAACGGTGTTATCTACTCGCTTATCATGGACACGGGTATTGGTGATTTTTCGTTTAACTGGATTGGTCTGCGCAATAAAGAGCAAAACGTACTGGCGGCTATCAGTCACATTCCGGCTATCAATAAAATCAAATCGGTTGCGGGTGTTAAAAATGGTAATTCTGTTACCCGCTCAATGATGATGAGTTATATCGGCGCGCAACAGGCCACGGGGATAACCGTTAATGCGGCCACTTGGCAGATTGATTTCACGGCGCGCTTAACGGGCATTGATAACACTGAGCGTTTAGCGAATGTTGACCACTACGGCAAGGCATCATTTTTGAATGCTGGTTACCAGGTATTTCAATCGGGTAGCAGCTATAAAACCAAAGCTGGGACTGGTTATGTTGGTGGCTTGCGCTGTCATGCGTCTGCAGAGCAGGTTATCAGTAATGTGGCTAATGGCATGGGGATTTACCTTGATGCCAGTTTGCAAGGTGGGTTAACCAGTCAGTGGCAAGCGGTTGTAAGCATTAAAGCGTCAGCGCAGGTATTAACTGACTATGTAGATAGCACGGGTCTGCAGCATTATTTAACAAAACTCGCTGATATTAACAGTGCTGGTCATGTGATTGACCAACGTTTATTAGGCGGAACGCCTGCGCTCGAGCGTAAAGATAATGCGGCCTCTAATGTCGAAATCGACAGTGAAAGTAGCGCAAATAAACACGTCAAATTAACGCAATTCTGGCGGGGTATCAGTAAAAAAATAACAGCCGCATTTGCTAATCGCACAATCAGTACAACGGGACCATTAAAGGGCGGCGGTAATTTATCGGCTAACCGTACCTTTAGTATTGATAATGCCAGCACAACAGCCACGGGGGTCGTGCAGCTATCAACCAGTACCACATCAATAGCCACCACATTAGCGGCCACGCCCTCGGCAGTTAAAGCGGCGATGGATAAAGCGAACAGCAAGTGGACGTATGTGACGGCAACCACATCACGCTACGGCGCTGTGCAATTGGAAAATGGTGTTACCTCCACATCAATCACAAAAGCGGCTACGTCTAACGCGGTTAAAAATGCCTATGACCGCGCGGTTAAAGCGGAAAGTAATGCCAATACACACACAGATAACCGCGTGGCGCAATTACTTGGCGGCGCGCCAGCTGCTGCACTTGATACGATTAAGGAGCTCGGTGATGCACTGCAAGGTAATGACAGTGAAATCGCTGCCATTAACGCCACTATTTCCACCAAGGCAGCAAAAAGCGCGTTAGCTGCCCATGTTGGTGATAAAGGCAATCCACATGGTGTAACGAAAACACATGTGGGTTTAGGGCATGTAAATAACTGGCCCGCCACAAGCGCAACGAATGATGCTAGTACCACTAAATATGCGGTTGCCGCCGCTGTTAAAACCGCGATGGATAAAGCCATCGCAGCCCTAGATAGGGCGAATGCGTCCGTGAATCAAAGTGTGATTGAGACGTTATTTCCTGTCGGCCACTTACTTATCACGGTTAACGTAGCGAACCCTACTACCTATGGATACCCTGGTGTATGGGTGATGCAGGGGGCAGACATGACCTTACTTAGTACCAAAACGGCGAGTGGTGTCAATAAAATTACAGGTACGAATACACCAGCTGTACCAGTTCCTAGGCATAGGCATACTGCCTCATTTAGTGGTAATCAATTACCAAACCATTCACATGGTATTGACGCATACGGTGGTTGGAACAATCTCACGCCTAGTTATATATCAGGTAATGTTGCGCCTAGTGGTCATAGAGTTGTTAACTCTAAACCTGCATCTGCAGGTAGACCTTCGGGCTCAGTTTCGGTCTCTGATACAGGCGTGGCTAATGCGACGTTAGATGTGAGAGGTAAGCACTTAACGGTTTATATGTGGCTGCGCACGGCATGATGACGTTCAATTATTTAATGCACTATTTCGGGGGCAAGTATGACTTGGGAAACACAACATTTTAGCTGGTCTGCGAGTGGGCAAACTATCCAGGATAAAAGTGAACAAGTATTGGGGCAAGTGGCTGGTATTATGGCGCAGGCCGCTCATCGTTTAACGCCACTTGCAGGCAAGGTGAACTTTAATCGTCATGCATTAAGCGTTGAGGCTGAAAATCTGCTGGCGTTACGTGGCCAGTTGGATAATTTGTTATGCCAGGGACAGGTGTTAAGTGTGCATCCCTATTTATTTTTAACTGATAATGTCGCCAATGCGGCCTATCACTTAACGCCGGCTAATGCAGTTCAGCATCTGGCGGATAAATTACTTGATAGCAGTGATGAGAACAGACCAACTGGACCTTGTTATGCATTAGGACTAATGATTGCAGAGCAAAATCTACCTGCGTTCGCTGCCACTACTAAAGCAGTATTTGAAGTGTTAGCGCTGCCTGAATTGGGGATGGTTTCACGCCGAGCTATGCGAGGGCTGACATTAGATAAAGATAAATTCACTCAGCCATTAACCGCCAAACAACCGCTATTTAAACCTGCCAGTGCATTAAACCCAGCGCCATTGCGCCAGGTACTCAACTGGCAAGGGGCGCAGATTGCGCAACTGGGCAGTATCGCTGCAGATAGACAAACCCCGATTGTTAAACTCCAAGCGCTAGCGATGAAACGCACCGCGCATTTAACGCAGTTACATGATGCGATTGAAAATCTAAAGCAAAGCGCCATCCAGGTTCGGGTATTTTCAACTAACGGCTCACCCGAGGCATTAAATGTAATGCTGCAGCAATCAACACCGCCAGGTTATGAACATACCCATACCTTTGCGGCCTTGTTGCTTAGCCAAACACCGTTAACCTTTATTTCGGAGCTATTCTCATGACTCAGATTGCACTTGATGGTGAGCTACTGACCTTAAAATCATCGCGCATCAATCTATCAATGGATATTAAAGATGCGGATATGAGCGGGCAGACTGCGAATACCGATAGCGCCGAGCAAGGTATTAAAGGCAAGGAAATGGCTGTTATCGGGCTGGTATCGTTTAAAAATCCAGAGATATTAAATCGGTTATTGTTATTGGCGCAGCAAACTCAAGACGGTAAACGTAAAATTTACCGTATCAGTAACGAGCTGGCCAAAGCCATGAAAATTCGCCAGGTGCGCTTCACTGGCCGCGTGAAATCGGATGAACAAGAAAACCTGATGGCATGGCGAGTCAGTTTCACATTACGTGAGTATTTGTCGGTACCGGAAGTGAAAGCCCAACGTGACGCGGAAAATCAGCCCCAAGGCAAAACCGAAACGACCGAGAATACCGCAAAGGTAACGCCAAAAGCACACCCTGCGGCGGTCAGTGATAGCCAGGCACAAACGCCGGAAGTCACCGGCTTTGCCAAAACGCTAAAATCGATTGATACGTGGTTAGCATGAAGTTAGATAAACGTTTACTCATCGATGATGAGCCGCGAATACTCAGTGATGAACATATCATTTTAGAACTTAATGCCGGTGGTCGAGCGACCTTTGTGGTGCAGGGCGCGGTAGCAAAGAAACAGTTCGTTAAGTTTGATATCGGTTATCAAGGTGACATGCGCCAATACTTTTATGGTGTTGTGACCAAGGCGCAAGTTGCTCAAACGGGTTATACCCGCATTGTGGTGCGGGAGTTATCAGGGTTACTCGCCATGCGCTGGCCTATCAGTATTCAGCATGCGAGCGTTGCGAAAGTGGTTGCTCAGTTAAGCTATGACACGGGCCTTAATTTCGTGCTGCCTGAAAAGGCAGAATACACGGACACCGTGGTTCCGCATTTCGTTTCCCAGGGCAGTGGTTACCAGGTACTTGAGAATATAGGGCATGCGTTTTCTATCGCTGATTTTTGTTGGTATCAGCAAACGGACGGTGATATTTACTTGGGCAGTTACGGTGAGAGTCGTTGGCCAAGTCGGCCAATCGAGATACCTGCTGCATTAAGTGTTGAGCAGCGCGGCGGTAATAGCATGAAGCTGGCGGTTATCCCTGCTATTCGCCCAGGTGTTATTGCCAATGGCCACCGATTAATAAAAGTTGAATTTAGCGGTCATGAAATGACGCTCTATTGGGTAAATGGTGATAATACGCCGGCTAAAAAAAGGCAGATGAATTATCTGTTTCCTGAACTTGCTGCTGGCCTGCATTTACCGCAGCTGGGTAAAGTCATGGCCATTACTGATAACGCCACGCAGGGCGATGAGAACAATGCTTTTCGTCCACGCTTTGCCGTTGATGTGCAATTGCTGAATGAACAAGGTGAATATGATACTCAGGTGCCGGTCTATAAAGCGGTGCCACTGCCCGTGCATTTTGGTGGTGCAGAGCAAGGATTATTAAGCACACCGGCTGCAGGCACTATGGTTGAAATTGCTTTTGCTTATGGGCGCAGTGACCGACCTTTTATCCGCACCATTTTAGGCTGTGACTGGTCACTACCTGATTTTAAACCGGGTGAACAATTACAGCAGCAACGGGCTGAAGTATTCGACCGTATCGATGCCGCTGGTAATAAAACCGATACTACAGACCAAAAAAAAGAAAGCCGCGCATTTGAAGAACATCAGCAAGCCGACCGCTATTTAGGGGCGTTCGGTAGTCATGAACTCAATGTTGAGCAACACAGTAAAGAAAACATCGCAGGTCAAAAGTTAATTGAAACGTTAGGCGGCTTTGAAGTGATGGCGGGTGATGATATTACCCTGGGCTCATTAGCCAATATGCATTTAATAAGTGGTGGCGACCAGGTGCAAATCATCGGGCAGTTACGCGATATTGTGATCGGTCTAAATGATCAGCTAACCGTATTGAAAGACCGCCTCCACACCATTGAACAAAACGACACGCTAACTATCAACGGCCAGCAAACTATCACCATTAAAAAAGACCAGGTCATTAAAGCCAAGAATATAACGCAAGATGCAGACACGATTAAATTAAATGGCGGTACTGGCGTGATCACCTGTGCAAGCATTTGCCCGTTCACAGGTAAGCCGCATGTCGATGGCTCCACTACTGTTTTTGCAGGGAAATAATATGGCATTAAGTAAGTCAGCATTAAAAAGTAAGATTGAAGCAGAGATGGTGAAGGGCGGTATTGTTATCACTGGAGAGCATGCCCAAGCATCGGTATTAGCACAAGCTATTGCTAACGCGGTTGTTGATGAGATACAAGTTAACGCTGAAGTCGCTGTAATAGGTGGTAGTTCGGCAGGGAAGTATAAGGTGATTTAGAGGGTAATATAAACCATCGCCACTTAATCGCCATAATTTAACTGTTAAGGTTTAAGTGGTTGATTTTAAATGATTTAAGTTGTGGGTTATATATCCTTGGGTTATTTAAGTTGTTTTTCGTTTTTTTGAGTGTCGTACATATACGTTTTAATAATTTATTTAGGGCATGTTTATTGCTTGGTTGTTTGAAAATGCATATACCTATAGTTGGATACTTACACTGGCGATGCGTTTGTAAAGTATTGATTTTTAAAGATTGGTTTTATATGTTAGAGTTTGTTTTTTGATTGGCGTTGAAAGAACTTTATTGGACGTCAGTATAATGAGTTTTAATAAAGTAATCACTAGCTAGGAGAGTAAAATGAGCCAAACTGAACTTACTTTAAATATTAACCCGTTGAAGCATCAAGAGGTTGATAATATACAAATGGGGGTTTTGCCAACAGGTGAAACATATATGTCATTACGAGGCTTATCGCGGTTTTGTGGTGTGAGTCATTCGGTAATTCAAACGTTAGCAAAAGAATGGATAGAAGGCACTCTATTCACCAAAACTCGTGGTAAAAAGATTTTATAGACCTTTGACCGAGTTACAAATGGCAAAGCCCCTCCGAATTCAATGTATGCAGTAATCGAAACAAGTAATAAACTATTCCCTATAATTCATGCTGTCCCAGAGCCTATATGCGTATCAGTTCTTCAATATTATGCACTACATGCCAAGTTAGAAGATAATTCTATAGCTATAGCTAATTTCGAACATGCCGCAGCATTCGGTTTAAGAAAATATATTTATGGTCGACTAGATTTTGATTTTGATGGAATAAAAGATCGTTGCTGGAATTTGCTAAAAGAACGAATTTTATATAATGCTGATCCTGTTGGGTATTTTACTACATTCTCTCAATCTACAAGTATTATTGCGAACTTTGTCAAACACAATATTATTGTTGACGAGAGAACCATGGTTGATGGAAGTGTTGGAATAACATGGGGGAAATATTGGACTAGCAATAAATTAGAATCCCAATATGGTGATAGAATAAAAATTACTCATAAGTTTCCTGATTCATATCCTCAAAGAGACCCTATGGTTAATGCTTACCCAACAGAGGCACTACCTGAATTTTTAAAATGGTTTAATGATGTTTACTTGACGGAAAAGTTTGGTAAGTATCTGATGGGTAAAGTTAAAAAAGGTGATATCGAGAAAGAACGTCTTCCTACGTTAGTAGAGGCTGTTCAACCTTTACGTCTAACTAATTAGTCCGACGTCTGAATTTATAAAAAATAAGAATAGGTGTCGCGCAGCAGACACCTATTCGGGGTTGAACAAGCCTGAACCCTTCTTCATATAGTAAATTACGTGTTTGATCTTGATGGGTACTTAGTCTTGGGATTAAACTCAAGACGAGCAAAATAGAGATAAATAACAGACCTGTTATTTATCAATTAACTAGGTAGTTGTACCATAAATTTAATATCTCCAATCTGTAATGTTAATGCCGTTATTCCTATTATGTTCGCCTTTCGGCTAGGTCGATCGTGTAATGCCAACGCACCTAATTTCATGCTGGCAGCAAGGACAAATACGGATTGCTTTTTGTGCTCGTAGCAACGAGCTCAGGCATACTCCAATTAAACAGATGCAGTAATAAGATTTGAATACGCAGTAGCAGTCACTTGGTATTACCGTGTAAGAAAGCATAATCAGGCACTCTCTGTAATGTGTTGAATAGAACAAGTATAGCCATCAACGGTCGCTTCCCGTTTACCTTGTAGTCTTAAATTGATAAAGTGTTGTTCATAAAGAAAATTAAATTTTTGCTGTTGTGAATAATTCATACTGAATACTTCAATAAGGCATCGCCGTAATGATCATGTTATTGGTTAGTATGAACAATGGCTTATTTACTCTGCCGCGTAGCGGCTTCGTTCAACAAGAGCTTTAAGCGGAACAAAACAGTTGGCTACCTTCCCTTAGCTCCACAATTTGAGCCAACTATTTTTGTCCGCTTAAGTGAGCGTTATACCACAAGAGAGTTATATGTCGTTAATTGAGTCTGCAAAGTTCTCCGAACGCATGAAAGGCGCTGTTTCCATCTGTTGGGAAATGTTTTCCCGAAAGGTGGGTAGCGGCCTGATTTTAGTTAATAAAGAAGCATCAATGCAGCTTCAATACGCATACTTGTTAAAGCAGATAATCCCATTAATAACAATTCATAAAAATGAATCATTTGAAGTAGAACTAGAAACTGGTGTGAAAATTGGCGACGGAACTAGAGAAATTGACTTAATGTTTCGTGGTTCATCGGGCAGCGAAAAATACTCAATAGCAATCGAAATGAAGTGCTATAAAACTCTTGCTTCATCAGGAAAACCGCGAGGAGCAACAGACATTTTCATGAAAGATGTATATTTAGATTTCTATCTACTCGAACAATACATTAATGAAAATCATGCTAATGAAGCTATTGCTCTTGTAATGAATGATATGAAAAGATTAGTACATCCTGTAAAAAAGGACGCCAAGTGCTGGGATTATGATACCTCACATGGAACCAAATTTAGTGCCAAAGAATTTGACACACCAATTGGTGGCAAGCCTGTAAACTTCTTCTTAGAGTCGAGCTATGAGCTTAACTGGTCAAAGCATGGTGACTTTTGGTTTATGGCGGCTCAAGGTGTAGAGTCAAATATGGTATAATGAGAACCTCAAGCAGACGGCTAACAGTGTCGCATTTTTAGCAAAATAGACGCAAAAAACTGCGTCAGCACGCCGCTGGTTAGGTTGGCGTTATGAGTTTTGGAGTATCCATGTACAAAATTGCCGATATTGAAATTGATATGCGTGATAGTGTTTCTAGTTTTGTCGCAGATAAACTCGAAGGACTTGTATTCGATATAACGGTCAAGGAGACTAATAGTCGTCAACTTGATTCCAATATCGATCATGTAGTGGAGCAAAAACTGTCAGAAATTGCCTCAAGAATTTTCCAAAAAAAAGATCGTTTAATAACGACAAACTCGGAAAAAGTAGGTGAACTAGACATAGCATTTGATGCGAATAATGGCCATACTTACTTCATTGAAATCGAAAAAAGTAATAAGAAAACAATTTGGTTTGATTACGTTAAATTGCTAACACTGATTCAAGAACATGATGATTCTTATGGCATTATTATTTGTCCCAAAAATTACGCACATAAGGTTGGTACTTGGGATCTTTTTAAAGAAGCCAAAGCTTATAAATCGCACTTGACTCGCGTTTTCCAATCATCTTCATTGGATCGTGTATATGTCATTGGCTATACGCAATATGCCTTCCTAGATAATAATTGGGTCAAGTTTTCACCTGAAACTGTTTTGCGGATAAAAACTCATAACATATAAGAATAGGTGCCGTGCAGTCGACACCTTATTCGGGTATTGAACAAGCCTGACACCTTCTTTATATAGTAAATAACGTGTTTTATCTTGGCGGGCACTTCGTCTTGGGATTAAACCCAAGACGAGCGAAATTGAGATACATAACAGACCTTTTATGTATCAATTAACTAGCTAGTTGAACCATAAATTTAATATCTCCAACCTGTCATGTTAATGCCATTATCCCTATTATCCCTATTATCCCTATTATCCCTATTATTCCTATTATTCCTATTATTCCTATTATTCCTATTATTTTCGCCTTTCGGCTAGGTCGTTTGCGTAATGCCAACGCACCTCATTTCATGCTGTCAGCAAGGACAAATACGGATTGCTTTTGCTGTGCTCGTTGCATTGAGCTTAGGCATGCTCCAATTAAATAGATGCAGTAAGATGACTTGAATACGTATTCGTAGCCGCTTGGCATTACCGTGTAAAACCCATAATTCCGCACTCTCTGTAATGCGTCGAATAGAACAAGTATCGCCAGCAACGGTCGCTTCCCGTTTACCTTGCAATCTTAAATTGATAAAGTGTTGTTCATAAAGAAAATTAAATCGTTGCTGTTGTGAATTATTCATACAGAATACTCCAATAAGGCACCACCAAATAGTGATGCTATTGGCTAGTATGACTGGTAGGGCAAAGACTCTGCCACGCAGCGGCTTCGTTCAACAAGCCGCTTAAGAGGGAACATTTACAGTTGGTTATTTTCACTCCGTTCAATATTTTAGCCAACACTAAATTTCCCCTTAACGGGCGGGCTATGTTCTATCGGCAATCAATGTGATTTAGGCACATGATATTGGGCTTGAATCTAGAAAGTTACGAGTATGTTCGACATAACATGCTGTTTATATTTTAAATGAGGATCTTAGTATGTTTAAATTAACCAATCGAATGACTCTAGTGGCTTTATGTATATTAAGTTTCAACGCTCAAGCCAATACATCACAGAAATCAATGGAGAGTTGCTCTAAGTTGTTACCAGAAGGACATAACTACGAAATATCAATTACTGCAAGTGTTGATAAAACCGCAGATACTCCTAATTTTACAGGTGAATTTTCTGTAACTGGAGGAACTGATGACGTTATAAATTTTGATATCACGGATTTTGTAGAGTGCGTTGGTCCATTAATAAAAAATGTAGATAAACCAGTTCAATAGAGTGAATATAACAAATAAGAATAGGTGTCGCGCCGCCGACACTTTATTCCGGTGTTGAACAAGCCTGAACCCTTCTTTATACAGTAAATTACGTGTTTGACCTTGGTAGGCACTTCGTCTTGGGATTAAACCCAAGACTAGTTATCAATTAATTAGCTAGTTGTACCATAAATTTAATATCTCCAACCTATAATGTTAATGCCATTATTCCTATTATGTTCGCCTTTCGGCTAGATCGTTCGTGTAATGCCAATGCACCTCATTTTATGCTGGCAGCAAGGACAATACGGATTGCTTTTGCTGTGCTCGTTGTAACGAGCTCTGGCGTACTCCAATTAAACAGATGCAGTCAGATGACTTGAATACGCATTCGTAGCCGCTTGGCATTACCGTGTAAAAAGCCATAATCCCGCACTATCTGTAATGCGCCGAATAGACAAGTATCGCCATCAACGGCCGCTTCCCGTTTACCTTGCAGCCTTAAATTGATAAAGTGTTGTTCATAAAGAAAATTAAATCGCTGCACAATTTTAACCAACCATTACTTAGCCTGTTATTTGGGCGTTATATTTTTAGAGAGGATTTATGAGTTCTTATATTGTAGGGCATCTCCCAGAAGAACAAGGTCCTGTAACAAGTATCTATAAAGAAGTTCGGAAAGTGCCATTCTCGTACACCAGCAAAAAGAATGAAGCAGAATTGGCATCAGAAGGTTCGAATATTTACGTAATTGTAAAAGAAAAGGTGGGTCGAAAAAATATTATCAAACTCGCTTATAGCTACAAGTGTACTGAATGCTATCGAAAAGCAGGTGGTAAATGGCTCGGAACATTTGATTTTAAAAACACAGTGAAATATGAAGCGGATGGCGAACTAAAATTATTAGATCCCCCATTAGAAATAACTGATCCTGATTTTATTAGTTGGTATAAAACTAAAGCTTTAGGAATGCGTGTAATTCCTACTGAATATGAATCCGTGTTAAAAGCTATGTTTGTGTAGCTATTGGTTCAAATATAATAAAAATAGGTGTCACGCAGCTGGCACCTTTTTTATATAGTAAATTACGTGTTTGATCTTGGTGGGCCTTCACCTTGGGATTAAATCCAAGCGTAGATATCTTAAAAGGAACGACAGTGAACCACATTTTCCCAAAACTACTTCTATTATCAACATTACTGCTTAGTGGCTGCTCTGTAATTACTTACGAATTACGTGATGAGTTGCCTGAATCTAAGCAAGTCGCGACGTGTGATATCGCATTTACTTTATCACTGCAAAGCGAAGCGAACACTAATACGTTTGGTGATGTCGAGCATGCAGATGAAGAGCGTAACAGCTTAAAGCAGAACTACATTGCTTCAACGCTAAATACCTTAGAGGAACTTGGCTGCGCAGCTACACTTGCGCCAAATACAGCAGAGAGTAACTTCTCAATTGTGGTATCACGCGAGCTGCAACTAAGCGCGCTGCCGCAAGAGTTTCTAACGGGACTGTCGCTGGGTATTATTCCAAGTTGGGGCACTAAGTATGGTCAGTACAAATATACATTCACTCGCAATAGCGGTGAGCATTATAGCTACAACATAGACCAAGACAACTATAACCACCTTGTATTGTTTCCGGTATTTTGGGTGTCGTACTTCACTGCTAATGAACAAGATATTTATAACGATGCGTTAATCAATTTCATTCGTAGCGCTCCGTAGATAGCTAGATTTCAACTTAATGCTCCAATAAGGCACACTTGTTTGTCGCACCTTAACGCGACGTTATACACTAATGGAATAGAAGCATGCATATAGTCAAATGTACTCAAGCTCACTTGGATAAGTTCGTTGATGTTTTTGAAGAATATCGACAGTTTTGTGGTTTTGGGCGAAGCCCAAATGAGACTAATGCAATACGCATAGAGCTGAAAACTGATTTAAAAAACACTACAGCTAGAAACCTTTATAAATCGATGGGTTTTATCGAGGATTCAGATTATGTTTACTATAGAGTTCCTTGCTAATTCGCGTATAACAAGACGCTAAAGCTTAGGACGCAGTAAACTGATTAGCTTAGCGTTATAACGCAGGGTGGATATGGATAGAATTATCACATTAATTGAGAAAGATGAATTAAGAGTTAAGGCTCTTGATTGTGTTCAGCAGTTCAATTTACCTCATTGTTATTTAGCTGCTGGTTTCGTTCGAAATTTGGTTTGGGATCACTTGCACCAAAAATCAGTATCAACACCTTTGAATGACGTTGACGTTATTTATTTCGATGAAACTGAACCTAACCCTGAAAACGACAAGTTAATCGAATCTAAGCTTTCAGCATTGATGCCAGAATTAAATTGGGAAGTACGTAATCAAGCTATTATGCATAAAAGAAATGGTGATAAGCCATATTTAAGTATTATCGACGCAATGAGTTATTGGCCAGAAAAAGAAACGGCGATAGCAATACGAAAATTAAATAATGATAAATACGAATGTATTTCTGCATTTGGCTTTGAATCATTGTTCAATCTACAAGTTACACATAATCCGAAACGTTCTTTGGACATCTTCAGTGACCGTGTAACGTCAAAAGGTTGGTTGGAGCATTGGTCTAAATTGATAACTGCGTTATAACAAAGCAATCAACACGATGCTTATAACATTCGGCGTTTTTAGTTTAGAGTAATTGGTTTGGAAAATTAGTCGTCAGCACGTGTTATGGCGGCGTTATGAGTATTCAATCATGAAGATGGTATATACCAACGAAAATCACTTTATCGCGAACAATGTAAAGAACCTCATTGAGGCGCAAGGAATTAATACATTTATCAAAAATGAATTTTCACAAGGTGCTGTCGGTGAAATATCTGCTTTTGATTCTTGGCCTGAAATTTGGGTTTTTGATGACTCTGATTTTGAGCGTGCAGACGAAATTGCTAAAGCATCACAAAGTAGTGGTTCAGATGTTGATTGGGTTTGTAATAATTGCTCAGAGAAGAATGATCCTTCATTTGAAATATGTTGGAATTGTCAGAGTGGAAACTCATAACAAGCTGTTCAAGTGGGAAAAATAACAGTTAGCTAAGTTCCTCCCCACATTACAAATAGCGCTAAAGATATTCCAACGCGAGCAGACCGTCGCCGACTTACGGCAATCAAATTGTTTATGCTGTGGATTATTCATACTGATAGCCCCAATTCGGCACCACAACATGGTGATGCTATTGGCTCGTATGGCCGGTAGGGTAAAAAAACTGCCAATCCAAAGCGCCGTTGTTGTAGCGTTAGCCTTTTTTACGTAACTTTTAGAATTTGGAAAATGAAAATTAAATTAAAATTTATACTCGCAATGTGTTCTCTCATGATTGGGTGTTCATCAAATTACTCTATTGAGCCAAACGAAGTTGTTCTAACTTATGGTGAGTCATCGATTTCAGCGGTAATTCAAGAAGACAATGTGTTTGAAGGGATCCATGATACGGACAAGGAAACTGTAGAGTTTTCAGGTACAGTTACAAAGCAAGATACTTGCTATTTAGTGGATGTTGTAGTCATAAGAGAAGCTAAAGCTCGCAAAGCAAGTCAAAACTTAAATACAGTTATTATGTTGCAAAGTGGGGAACCTGTGGTTATTGGCGGTATCAATAATTACTTGTTCAGCATTATGCTAAAGAAACAGATCAAGAGCTAACAAATATTTTCAAGCGGGTCATTTACAGCTTAAAATGGCGTTAGCTACAAGGAGTCATCGCGTGTCATATATTTCTAAACTAGAGAGTGCGCAAGCTGAATTGTCAAAGACTGAAATATGGAAGTCTAATTCTAATCCGCCTATTTTTAAATTATTAAGGAAATTAGGTTTTAGTGTACGCCCATCTCATTACAGCTCATTTGTGATTAATTTCATATCGTCTTCAATTTGGTTTGGTTCTGTATGGGGATTGTTAATGTGGTTTACTATCTGGAGTGAGCAACAGATTTCTACTGATCAAGCTGTGGCTAATAGTTTAATTGCTGGTTTTTTTTATGGTCTATTTATGGCTTTATATTATAAATATAGTTCTTCGAAAAATGGACTAAGTAACTGGAACGATTTGTAGCTAAAAAATAAGAATAGGTGTCGCCTATGGCGCACCTGATTTAGGCGTTATGTGAATAGCAGAAATAAGGAAATTAAATGAAAGTTATAGTTAAGGAAGCTCATAAATCAGATTACCCAAACCCCATTTCTTTTAACGAAGGTGAATCTCTAATTCTCGGCCATCTTGATACAGAGTTTATTGGTTGGATCAGAACGACCACTAGAGATGGAAATGAAGGCTGGGCACCAGTTGATTATATTGCAATGAACCAATGTAAAACCAAAGGAATAGCCAAGTGTAATTACAACGCCTTTGAACTTGATACAGAAATAAATGAACAGTTAAAGGTTCTAGCTGAATTAAATGAATGGTTTCTTGTGGTCAATACTCATGGTCAGAAAGGCTGGGTTCCGGTACAAACTGTAGTTATCGTATGAAAATAAGGTAAGGTGTCGCGCAGAAGACACCTTACTCAATCAATGCTCGTTGACCGACATCTATATCCTACCTTCTATTTCTTTTTGTAACCTTTTTCTTGGCTTTTTTAGGCGCTTCTGCAAATTCTTTATGGAAAGGCTGTTCTGTAATAACAGGGATGACTTGCCCTATGCTTTTTTCAATACTCTTTAATAGCGTTATATCATTTTCGACAGCAAATGAAATAGCCATGCCACTTTTCCCTGCTCGAGCTGTTCGCCCTATACGGTGTATGTAGTTTCTTGGATCTTCAGGCAGGTTATAGTTAATGACTAAAGTAATATTATCAACATCAATGCCACGAGCAGCCACATCAGTCGCCACTAACACTCTTAAGTTAGTATCTTTAAACTGTTGTAATGCGCTCTCTCTCGCTGCTTGTGTTTTACCACTGTGAAGGCTAGCGGCAGTTATTGATGCTTCTTCTAGAGCGTCAACAATGATGTCAGCGCCAGGCTTTGTTTTACAAAAGATGAGCACTTTTTTACAGTCAGATTCTTTCAGGATATCAAACAGCAAAGGTACTTTATTCGATTTTTCAAGATGGTATACACTTTGATTAATCAAGTCGACTGTAACCGTTTCAGCCGTAATTTGAACTTTTATTGGGTTCGTTAATATTGCTTGTGCAAGTATCTCTATTTCAGCAGGCATAGTCGCTGAAAACAATAGCGTTTGTCGGTGCTTTGGCAGTTTAGATATGATGCGTTGAACATCCTTAAAGAACCCCATATCCAACATTGTATCTGCTTCATCTAACACGAATACTTCTAACGCGTTAAAATCTATATCGCCCGTTTTAATTAAATCCAATAACCTGCCAGGGGTGGCGACTAAAATATCAAGTCCAAGTGCGATAGAGTCAACTTGCTCTTGTCTTCCTACACCACCATAAACCACCTTAGTTTTAAGCCCTAAACCATCAGCGTAGTCATCAATGTTTTGCATTATTTGCGAGGCAAGCTCTCTCGTGGGCGTTAGTATGAGGGAACGCGTGTTCTTAGCTTTGATATCAATTTTATTTCGTCCAAAATTATTGATAATAGGCAATGAAAAGGCCGCTGTTTTTCCTGTTCCCGTTTGCGCTATACCCAGAAGATCATGGCCATTAATAAGCGCTGGGATACATTCTTTTTGGATCGGAGTAGGCTGCTTGTAGCCTTTAAGGCTAACGCGGTCAATAATTGACTCTAAAAGTGAAAATTCTTTAAATTCTGACATGCTGGCTCGGTATTCTTTAATCAATAGCCTATTATTCTAACAGAATGCTTTAACATATTTAAGACGTATTCAAGGTGGTAAAAGTGAGTCTTAGTTCGTCATCAATGTGCAATGAAAATAAGATAGGGTGTCGCGCAGAAGACACCTTGTTCAAGTATTAAATCAGTCTTAATCCCTCTCGGAAATACCATCCTCTAATAACCCTGAAGTATCTGTATTAGCAGAATTAATCGAGGCACACACGTATTGGCATAAATGATCGCTGGTAGTTTACCTTATAGTCTTAAATTGATAAGGTGTTGTGTATAAAGAAAATTAAATTTTATCTTTAAGAGCCTTGGTATAAACAACTATGACAAATCGACTGCCTCAGAAAACCTCCTCGACCATCGCGACGCTCAACGAACTTGCGAAGTTGGCAAACTATTCACTCATGGACACGCTCAACTGTGATCCTGATGCGACAGAAAACGGTGCCGACCACGCGCCGCGACAAGTATTCACGGGCCATTATGTCCCCGTCAATCCTACTCCAATCAAAGATCCTGAGTATGTAGCGCACAGCAAAAACTTTTTTTCTGAGCTTGGCTTCGCCGAAAGTATGGCTGAGTCCTCCGATTTCGTCCGTATGTTCTCCGGCGACCTTTCTCAGGTGCCAGAGCCGATGCGCAAGGTCGGTTGGGCGAGTGGGTACGCACTTTCTATCTACGGTACTGAATACATCCAGCAGTGCCCGTTCCGAACTGGTAACGGATATGGAGATGGTCGTGCAATTTCTGTGCTTGAGGCCGTCATCAACGGTAGACGCTGGGAAATGCAGCTGAAAGGTGGCGGTCGCACGCCATATTGTCGCGGCGCAGACGGTCGCGCTGTCTTACGGTCTAGTATCCGCGAGTTCTTGGCTCAGGAACACATGCACGCACTGGGCGTACCCACATCACGGTCTTTAAGTTTGTACGTTTCAAAAACAGAGAAGGTGAAGCGACCGTGGTACTCACAGGGCTCGCGCTCAGAGAATCCCGACATGCTTATATCTGAAGCCGTCGCCATCTCGACACGTGTCGCACCGTCGTTCATCCGCGTCGGCCAACTCGAACTTTTCGCTCGCCGTACCCGTAAAAATGAACACCCGAAAGCGATGGAAGAACTCGAGAAGATTGTGCTGCACTTGATTGATCGTGAGTACGCTGACGTTGTCGATAGGCAACTCACCACCCCAGAAAAAGTGGTGTTGCTGGCACGCGAGTTTCGTAGCCGCCTCACGTCACTTGTGGCGAACTGGATCCGCGTCGGCTTTTGCCAGGGTAACTTCAACAGCGACAACTGCGCAGTCGGTGGCTTTACACTTGATTATGGTCCCTTTGGCTTTTGCGATGTATTTAACCCGCATTATCAGCCTTGGACGGGTGGCGGTCATCACTTCTCGTTCATGAACCAACCAAACGCAGCGCAAAGCAACTTCGGCATGTTTTGTTCGGCGTTACGGCCGTTGCTGGTATCAAATCAGGACTATTTGCTAGCGCTCGACGAGATTCAAAGTGGATTTTCGAAAGTAATGCACACGCAAATGAACAAGATGTGGGCAGCCAAGCTGGGGCTGGATCTAGATCTGGATACAGGCACTTTGAACACCGAGTCTCACCAGACACGTTGTAACGAACTGATCCGCGAGCTAGAAACACTGATGATGCAAGCGCCTATCGATTACACTATTTTCTTCCGCGAGTTGTCGTCGATACCCGACGACATTGGCCCACTCAAGAAAAGTTTCTACAATAGCTTATACGATAACTTATACAATGATGTGGCGGATGATACAGACAGCAAAGAGTTGGACAAGTACTGGGCAGAGTGGCTCGAAAAATGGAAAATGCTCCTCAACAGTTCTAGTGACGCGAATGCTACGTCGCCCCGAACCAGTGAGGAAATATCTAGGCAGATGAAGCTCGTCAACCCAAAGTACATTTTGCGAGAGTGGTTTGTTATGCCGGCTTATCAGCAAGCAACTGCGGGTAATTACTCTTTAATTCGAGAGCTGCAGGATGTGATGACACAGCCATATGCAGAGCAGTCGAAGGAGCTAGAGGATAAATACTATAGGTTGAAACCGCCTGAGTTCTTTGAGGTGGGGGGATTGTCCCATCTTAGTTGTTCGTCGTGATTCTTTGGACTAAAAAAGTAGTGCCAGAAACACCTTAATAGTGAATGCGGCGTTATGCCGAAGAGGATCTAATTAGATGCCTGAACCAGACCCATTGAGAATCATGTCATTTGCAACACCGAAAGATCTCTGCAAGTGGCTAAAGGTGAATCACGCCATTGAAAGTGAGTTGTGGGTAAAGATATTTAAGAAAAACTCTGGGATCCAAAGTGTCACTTGGAATGATGTCGTGATAGAGGTTTTGTGCTGGGGCTGGATTGACGGTGTGAAAAAGTCAATTGATGATCAAGCCTACCTTCAGCGCTTAACTCCCAGAACAAAACGAAGTAACTGGTCCAAAAGGAATACAGAGCATGTCGAACGTTTGATAAACGCAGACCGAATGCAGGCATCTGGATTTGTGCATGTTCATGCCGCAAAAGCTGACGGTCGTTGGGAAAACGCCTATGTGGTAAGTGAAATGGAAGTGCCCGCAGATTTCATTGCAGCACTAGAAAATCAGCCGATAGTAAAACAGTTTTTTGAAACGCTCAATAAATCGAGCCGTTATGTTATCGCGTACGGATTGATAAGTGCGAAGAAACCCGAAACCAGACTAAGGCGGTTTGAAAAATTCATGGACATGCTTGTTCACGAAGAAAAGCCTAAATAAGTGGGATTACAACGCCTTTGAACGTGATACCGTAAATGCTCAATTTAGTTTTAGCCTCTCTTAGAAATACCATCCTTTAATAATCTTGAAGTCTTTGTGTTAGTCGAATCGCAAGTATCGTCATCAATAGTCGTTGACCGTTTACCTTGCTGCGCAGCCGACACCTTATTCGGGTGTTGAACAAGCCCGAGCCTTTCTCTAATTTGAGTTCAGAGGTAAGCCAAAAGGCGTGATGTTCCATTCTGAGCAGGGTTGCCATTATACAAGCAGGCAGTTCTGTCAAAACCTTTGGCGACATCAGATAATGCAGAGCATGAGTCGACGCGGAAATTACTACGACGTTGTGCTGGGCGTTAGCTATACATTAACTTCAAATATTTTGAATCTATTCGTCAAATTGTTGCGTTATTTTTTATTTCATTTTTATTTTAAGATACATCCATCAACTAGATACTACTTAAAAAAAGGCGAACAGCCTTTAGGATGAATTAAATGTTAGATAAACTTTGGAGAAAAATTATGAACAATCAAACAACTTTAATTATTGGTGCTGCGGGAAATAACGGTGTTGCGACTATCGAATCTTTAGTTAAAAAACAAGATGCTAAAAATACAATTCGCGCTGCTGTACGTAGTGCTGATAAAACAGCAGAGTTAAAGAAAAAATTTCCATCAATCGAAACCGTTATTATTGACCTTGATAAGCCAGAGACGTTAACGGCCGCTTATGAAGGTGTGACTAAAGTATTTATGATACCGGGTAATGTTGAAGAAAGGGAGCAACATGCTAAAAACGCTATTGATGCAGCAGTACAAGCAGGTACAGTTCAGCAATTTTTATTCTACTCGGTTGTTGGCGCTGAATATGAAGCGATTTTATTTGCTAAGCAATTTAGAGCAGGTGAAAAATATTTAGAGCAATCAGGTCTTAATTGGACTCATCTACGTACTATTTTCTTCCAAGATAACTTTTTTGGTTGGGCAGACGGTGTTAAACAAGGAGGCTTATACTTTGGCGTTCGTGACGGTAACTTCGCCCCTTTAAATGTTGCCGATATTGGTGAAATGGCTGCAAATGTATTAACCACATCAGGACATGACAACAAAGCTTATAATGTTACAGGCCCAGAACTATTAACAGGTAAAGACATGGCAAAAGTATTTACTGATGTTACGGGTAAAGACGTGGCGTATGTTTCACCAACACCAGAGCAAACATTAGAGTCACTTTTATCGACAGGCTGGCCACAATGGCAAGCTGAAGGCATGTTAGAATTATTTGAAGTATTTGCAACGAATCAGGCGGCAGTAGTCAGCCCTGATGGAGAACAATTATTAGGACGTCCATTAACGCAATTAAAAGATTTTATTGCAGCCAACAAAGCGGCGTTTGTATAAATCACTAAAGAGTTTAGGTATTAACTGAATCCTTTATGGATAAAAAATCCAGTCTATTCACATAGACTGGATTTTTCAGTTCCAGACAAAACCTATGTACCTCCTTCCATGGAGGTAATGTCATGAACACATAGGTGTGAACAAATGGTGATTATATTATTTTACGATGGTTCGATTAACTCAGCAGCCATTTCTTGAATACTGTTAACAAACCATGCCAGCGCTTTACCTTGATTGTCTTTTCGCCAAGCCATGCTTAATTCACTGTTTCTACTCTCATCATTGGCGAGTGGTATGGTAACTAGTTCTCCTGATTCGAGTTGCGCTTCAATTCGGAAAAGTGGCAAATATCCCACACCTAAACCAAGTAAGTGAGCCTCTATCTTTTTCTCAACCGTAGGTACCGTAATACGTGATTGCCCATCAAGTAAACCAGCCGAACGACCTGGTAAATTGCGTGAGCTATCAGCCACCACGATAGAGGGATATTCTTTTATCGTTTTATTTGAAACAGGTGGCTGCTCGTTAACTAATGGATGATCATTTGCTACAGCAAAAACAAAATCAATGTCACCTAGGGGATGAACTGCAAAGTCACTATTATATGGATCGCCTGTGGCACCAATAATCAGATCAGAGCGGTCAGCCACCAATGAATCCCACGTACCACCAAAAACTTCTTCAGATACGCGAATATTAATCCATGGATATTCCTTCTGAAATTGTGCAATTAGCGTATAAATAGGCTGAAACAGTAAGACACTATCGATACAAATACGTAATTCAGACTCCCAGCCATCAGCAGATTGTTTTGCCATATGCGTTAACTCGTCAGTGGCTTTTAATATCAGCCGACCTTGCTCTATGATCATCTTTCCAACCGTCGTGAGTTCTGCTTTTCGCTTACTCCGGTCAAATAATGCGATACCCAGATCGTCCTCAAGTTTATTTACTGTATAGGAAATGGCTGATGGCACGCGAAATAATTCATCGGCAGCGGCAGCAAAACTCTTTTTCCGCTCAATGGCATCAAGCACCTTTAAAGCATCCAATGTTATTGGGGAACTCATACATCAATCCTTTTGAACTAAATGGTCAAATTTAACCGTTATTATTCATTGTTCTCTTTAAATATAATAGCTTCATTGAACAAATACAACGAACTTTAACCACAAGCTTAGGAAGACATATCATGAACATTACATTAATCAAAAAATTAGTATCAACAAACGCGGGTTATTCAACATTAGCATTGAGATTACCTATCGCAATCATTTTTATGGCACATGGCGCGCAAAAACTATTTGGCTTATTCGGTGGTTATGGTTTAGAAGGAACGGGTCAATGGATGGCATCAATTGGTTTAGAACCTGGGTATTACATGGCTTTATTAGCTGGTGGTGCGGAATTCTTAGGTGGCATCGCATTATTAATTGGTTTACTCGTTCGTCCAGCGGCTTTGATGCTAAGCATTACCATGTTAGTGGCCATCTTTAGTGTTCATTTTGCCAATGGCTTGTTTATGAGCAATAACGGTTACGAATTTGGTCTTGCGTTATTAGCGGCATCAGTTTCATTGATGTTTAGTGGCGCAGGCAAGGTAGCACTGGATAACGTATTAAAACAGCGTTTAGGCTAAACACTGAATTAACTACATAAGCCTAACAAAACTAATTTACCTCGGTCGATGTTCATCATCGGTCGATAGAATACAACAAATTTAAAGTAGAGAAATCATCATGAAATATATCAGAAATTCTGAGGATAGAGGCGTAGCCAACCATGGCTGGTTAGACAGTAAACATAGTTTTTCATTTGCTAATTATTATGATCCAAAACACATGGGCGTATCTGTATTACGTGTTATTAATGACGATACCGTTGCACCGGGGGAAGGTTTTGGTGCACACAGTCATCGCGATATGGAAATTATTTCTTATGTTACTCAAGGTTCGTTGAAGCATAAAGACAGCGAAGGTAATGAACATATAGTATCAGTAGGGGAAATTCAGCGTATGAGCGCAGGCACGGGTGTTGTGCATTCAGAATATAATGCTTCAAATACAGAAGATGTTAAATTTTTTCAGATTTGGATCGAACCCAATAAAATGGGTATTAAACCTCGCTATGAACAAAAAAATATCCCACAAAAAGGCGCTTTAACTCCGCTGATCACGGCTAATGGAAAAGACGGCTCGATTTCAATTCAACAAGAGGCAAGTTTATCTCGTTTAGTTTTACAGGAAAAAGAAATTTTCAAATTAGACTCTGGTAAACACCTTGGGTATTTACATATTATTAAGGGCGAATTAACCGTAGATGGTGAAAAGTTTGCCGCTGGAGATGCGTTTTCAGTAGAGCCGTCTGAAACACTTAAGATTGAAGCAATATCAACGCTTGAAGCAATGTGGTTTGAATTACCGACGCAACATTAATATGGACATAATAACGATTGTATTAATCGCAACCGTTGTTGTGCTGATAGGAGTTTCAAAATCAGCTTTTGCAGGGGCTCTTGGCGTTTTAGCTGTGCCTCTTTTAATGATCAAATTACCCGCAACTGAAGCCATTGCATTAATGTTGCCTTTACTCATTGTTGGCGACATATTAAGTGTAAGAAGTTATTGGAAAAATGGGACCATCGCTTATTAATGTCGCTTATTCCTGGCGCTATTCTTGGAGTAGGGGTTGCTTATCTGATCATAGATTTTATTAATGCTGAACAGCTTCAATTCATTATTGGCATCATCTGTATTGTTTTTTCACTCAAAAATATAATGTTCAAACAAGTAACACTCACCGCTTTGAATAATAAAGTGGGTGCTTTGATGATGTCGATTTTTTCAGCTATCACCAGCAGTTTAGTTCATGCAGGTGGGCCGCCTATTATTATTTATTTTAGTGCTATCGGGTTATCGCCTGCAGAATTCATTGCTACCGCTTCGGCATTCTTTGCCTTGATGAATGTTTTCAAACTCATTGGAGTAAGCGCTTTGGGGATGTTAACAGGGGAAGTTATTTTAACGGCAATGGCATTTATTCCACTGGCTTTATTTGGTAATTGGCTTGGCGTAAAAATTAACACCAAATTAAACAAACAGCTATTTTTAACCATAATGAATTATTTACTTTTACTCTTAGGTTTTTGGTTAATCATAATGAAGTAGCTTGTGCTATTGATCGTTATACCTAAAAGAAACAGCCTATTATTATAGGGTGTCATCAATTCAAATGTTTTGAACTGAATGATCATATTTTACCGTTATTATTTATTATTGCCTTTAAATATAATAACTCCATTGAACAAATACAACGAGCTTAAACACCGAACTTTAATAAAAAACTAGCTTTATTAGCCAGTCGTGGTGGCATCGCGTTATTAATTGGTTTATTGATTCGCCCAGCTGCTTTTATGCTAAGTACTTAATCAACATAATACACAATATAGTCAATCGGCCGATGTTCACCATTGGTCGATAAAGGACAACCTATTTACCCTAGAGTAATTGCCATGAAGACAACTCATCAAAAAATTAATGCTTCAGAATTATATTCTTTGTCTAGCAGTCATATGCACCCAGCAAATTCACGCTTTCATTTTTCATTTGCGAATTATCACGATCAATCACGAATGGGGTTTGGCGCATTACGTGTTTTAAACGATGATGATGTAAAACCTCGCAGTGGCTTTGGCCGTCATCCTCATAAAGATATGGAAATTATCAGTTATGTGGTTAAAGGTAAGTTAACGCATTGGGATAGTGTTTCTAAAAAAGAAGAAACTATTGGACGAGGCCACGTGCAAGCCATTTCAGCTGGCAATGGCGTGCTGCATTCAGAAATGAATAAGCAAGGTGACTGGTGTCGTTTTTTACAAATTTGGATCATGCCTCCAAAAAGAGGTGGTGCCGTTCGCTATAGTCATAAAGGGTTTACGTTAGCAGATAGAGAAAATAAATTATTACACATTGTCGGTAATCCCAAAAATAAAGGCACATCACCTTTATACATTAATACTGATGTTAATGTATATGCTTCTGAAATTACAGATTCGTGTTCTACCGTTGAATTTGAATTAAAGCCCAGTAGACAGGCTTACATTACTTGTGTTGAAGGCCGTATGCATGTTGAAGGTTACCCAGCATTGAATGAAAGAGATTCTTTGGAGTTAACGTCAGCTGGAAAAGTGAACTTTTCTTTAAAAGGCAATCATGCCCATTTCATTATTATTGAAATGAAAAAAACTGGCTAATATCAAACCATTAACCATAATTAGTATACTTTTTAGGAAATGAAAATGTCGACATTATTAGCAAGTAAATCATTAAACAACAATATTTTAGGGAATGACGCATTAGAGCAAACATTTATTAATGCACGCACTTTTAATACCTTTACCCAAGCACAAGTATCAGATGAATTATTAGCTCAGCTTTATGAATTGATGAAATGGGGGCCAACGTCAATGAACAGCCAACCAGGACATTTTGTTTTTTTGAAAACGGCTGAAGCTAAAAAGCGTTTAAACTCAACGCTTTTACCTGGTAATCAAGAAAAAAGCTTAGTAGCTCCTGTTACGGTTATTATTGCTTCAGATATGGAGTTTTTTAATCACCTGCCTGAGCAGTTTCCTGCATTACCCGATGCGAAAGGAATGTTTGAAAGCAATGAGTCTTTTACTAAAGCAACGGCAGAACGAAATAGTTCAATGCAAGGGGCTTATTTAATTATCGCAGCGCGTATGTTGGGCTTAGATTGTGGACCTATGAGCGGTTTTGATAATAATGCTGTTGATGCCGAGTTTTTTCCAGAAGGGCGATACAAGTCTAACTTCTTAATTAATCTTGGCTATGGTGACAGCACCGGAAATTACCCTCGTGGACCAAGACTTACTTTTGAAGAAGCTGTACATATTATTTGATCGTAACAGACATAACAGCGTTTATTCGTCAAAATGAAACAACATTAACGTAATCATCGTATCTCTTTATTTATATTCAATAAAGAGATACAACAACGAAATAAACTAATAGGCATTATAATGAAATCAGTAAAAAATAGCTGGGGCAGCAGCATAAAAGATGGTGAATACCAGCGTAAAGAATCACAATTTAGAAATTGGATCACCGCCGATGGCAGTGCGGGTATAACAGGACGTGAAGGTTTTCAAGCCGAAGCGGGTCGTTATCATTTATATGTATCATTGGCTTGTCCTTGGGCACATCGCACCTTGATTTTCCGCCAATTAAAAGGATTAGAAGATTTGATTACCGTTAGTGTGGTTCATCCTGTTATGCATGAAAATGGTTGGAGCTTTAAGCATGATGAAGAATCAGCAAAACTTTACGGTACAACAGGTGATGATTTATACGGTGATAACTTTATTGCTGAAAAGTACTTATCTCAAGACCCCGATTACAGTGGAGTCAATAGCGTACCTATTTTATGGGACAAAAAAGATAAAGTGATTGTAAATAATGAATCTTCTGAAATTATTCGCATGTTTAATAGCGCTTTTAACGCCATTACTGGAAATACAGAAGATTTTTACCCTGAGCAGTTAAGAGAAAAAATCGACCAAGAAAATGAGTTGGTTTATCACAAAATTAACAATGGTGTTTATAAAACAGGTTTTGCCACTACCCAAGAAGCGTATGACAAAAATGTTAAAGCGCTTTTTATCGCGCTAGAAGGTCTTGACGAAAAGTTTTCAAAACAGCGCTATTTAACGGGAGATGAAATTACCGAGGCTGATTGGCGTTTATGGGCCACATTAGTGCGTTTTGATTCTGTGTATCATACCCATTTCAAGTGTAATTTGAAGTTGATCAAAGAATTTAGCAACATCTACAACTATATGTTGGAATTGTATCAAGTACCGAATGTCGCTAAAACCGTTAATGAAGCGCATATTAAGTGTCATTATTATGCGAGCCATTTAGCGATTAACCCTTACGGCATTATTCCTGTTTCGCATAAGCAAGATTGGACTGCACCTCATAATCGCGATAAACAGTTTAGCTAACTATTTGCCGCCGCTTAATAAGGCGTTAGGTTTTATATGAAGCAAGTACTGAAATACATTTTATTATTAATAATTACCTTTTCCTTATCTGCCCATGCTGACGAGAACGAAGCATATATAGATATTGAAGAGGTTGAGTGTGAAATTAATAATGAATCAGGTATTTTAGTCGAAAACCATATATACAGCGACGGAGATACCATGGTTTCTTTTTATTTCCCTTTAATTGAACATGCCAAATTAAAAAGAGTCGAACTGCGATATGGTAACTTATCAAGTTCAAATCAATATGATATTTACACACAATTAAGTTTTGAAGAGAGCTTCCGAGAAGATTCAACTGGTTACGATACAGATATCATTTTAGCTAAAAACCACAAGCCGCTTCATATCACTGCAATTTATCACTTTGAAAAATGTCACAGCAAATTCGTCATAGATATTAAAAATAAGCAGCAAACAGACACTTTAAAATCACCTGACATGGTAACGCTGCAAATTCCTAATATGTCACATTTTTCAGAGTAAAAAAGGCACCATATTAGTTCGCCGATGTTTACGGTGTTCCCGACTATGTAAATAGGTAAATAGGTAAATAGGTAAATAGGTAAATAAGGAAATTATGACATTACGAGTAGTTCCAGAGCTTTACTGTTTCGATATAAATGTGAGTAAATCGTTCTTCGTTAATGTATTGGGGTTCGCTGTAAAATACGAACGACCGAAAGAAGAGTTCGCATATCTCACGCTTGATGGTGTTGATTTGATGCTTGAAGGAATTAACGGTAATAGCCGAAAGTGGATCTCAGATAAGCTTGAGGCTCCTTTAGGGCGTGGTGTTAATTTCCAGTGGGACGTTGAAGATATCGAAGCTTTATATCGTAATGTTAAATCACTCGCTTCAGATGCGATATATTTACACTTAGAGTCTAAGTCATATAAATGTGGTAATCATATAGAGGTTCAACAGCAATTTATCGTCCAACCCCCCGATGGTTACTTATTTCGATTTTGTCAGGACACACTTTAAAATTAAATTGCTAGCCCTTTAGTGGTATCACCTAGGCTTTAAAAAGGATTTAAGTTGAACAATTATTTCGAAAGCCCTTTTGTGGGTAAATCATTGAAAGAACAAGTGACGAACCCTAATATCATCGTGGGTGAGCACAGTTACTATTCTGGCTATTATCATAACCATAGTTTTGATGATTGCGCTCGCTATTTACTGCCTGATAGAACTGACATTGATAAGTTAATTATTGGTAGTTATTGCTCAATTGGCTCGGGTGCTGTGTTTATGATGGCGGGTAATCAAGGGCATCAAAATAATTGGGTCAGTACCTTCCCATTTTTCTACCAAGACGATGAAAATTTCTCAGATGCTAAAGATGGATTTGAACGTTCTGGCGATACGGTAATTGGTAACGATGTTTGGATTGGCACTGAAGCGATGATTATGAGCGGGGTAACGGTTGGTGACGGCGCAATTATCGCAAGCCGTGCTGTCGTAACCAAAGATGTCGCACCTTATTCAATTGTTGGTTCAAACCCAGCAAAACATATCCGTTATCGTTTTACTGAAAGTGAAATTGCGCAGTTATTAGAAATGAAATGGTGGCAATGGAGTGATGAGAAAATTAAGGGTGCAATGAGTTTAATGTGTTCGTCAGATATCAATGGTCTTTATGATTATTGGCAAAATCAGAATTGTTTATAGTAAATGCATCAACGCGATTTATTATACTCAGCATTGTTCATTTCTTGATTATAGCTAGCTATTAATTTCCGCTTAGCAAGGCGCTATGTATATTAAATTTAACAAGGAGTTCCTATGATTTATCTGTTTTCTGGACTGATGCTTTGGTCTGTCGTTCACTTTTTCCCATCAGTTTTTGCATCGAGTAAAGCTGCATTTGTTAATAGTGTAGGACAACTAATTTATATGGCTGTGTTTGTGGCTATGATTGTCTTATCGTTAGTACTCATCGTAACGGGTTGGGGTAGTTCTGTTCCAACATATTTGTATATGTTGCCTGGATTTGTCCGACCGTTGTCAGTCATTTTAATGGCGATTGCATTTATTCTATTTGTAGCCTCTAAATTGCCAACAAAAATAAAGCAGTTTATTCGCCATCCTCAATTATTAAGTGTTGTAATTTGGGCGGTGGCTCATTTACTCGTAAACGGGGATTCTCGCTCGATTTTGCTCTTCAGCTGGCTTGGTTTGTGGGCAGTGATAGAGATAGTATTAATCAATAAAAGAGAAGGGAAATGGGTCAAACCTCCTCGTGCAAGTTGGCTTCAAGACTTAGTATGTTTTGTGGTTGGTGTCGTCGTGTTTTCATCGGTGATCTTTTTGCATCCACACTTGTCAGGTGTACCGCTGCGATAATGGCAAAATCAGAATCGTTTATAGTAAATGAATCAACGCGATTTATTACAATCAGCATCAGGGACGTTGAAATATGAGTGGATATATAATTTATCACTACAATATTATCGATAGGGTGCGAATCAATGAACTTGGACCATTATCCTTACCTATCATAGAAAATACGGCGGTGAGTTGATTGTTGCTTCTACTGTGACCAGCCTTGAAAACTCGCCATATACCCAAGTTGGTTGAGTGTTTTTCAGTTATAAAGCAAAAGGAGTTCATACATTGAAAATGGATATATTCGTTGTTGATGCGTTTACAGATCAACAGTTCAAAGGTAATTCAGCAGCTGTCATTCCAGTGGATAATTGGTTAACCGCTGAATTGATGCAAAGTATCGCAGCAGAGAACAACCTATCGGAAACTGCGTTTATCAGGCTGGTTGATGGTAACCAGTACGAAATTCGTTGGTTCTCACCCCTGACAGAAATTGATTTTTGTGGTCATGCGACATTGGCGTCTGCTTTCGTGCTATTTCATGAGTTTGGTGTTGAAAACGAAATTGAGTTTATCACCTCTGAAGTTGGTACTTTAAGAGTCGTACTTAATCAGGACGATGAAATCGAAATGACTTTCCCTGCTCAAATGCCGGAGCCTATTGCTGATATACCAGAGCCGCTACTCTTAGGGCTTTCTAAAACACCAACGCAGGTGCTGAGGAATAGACAGGCCTACTTTGCTATTTTAAACAGTGAACAAGACGTATTAGATGTCACTTATGATTCAGAACAATTGAAGCAGCTTGCCCCTTATGACGTTGTCGTCACTTCAGCATCTACTCAATATGATTTCATTTCGCGTTATTTCTGGCCAGCAAACGGTGGCGATGAAGATCCTGTTACAGGCTCTATTCATGCGGGCTTGGCGCCTTATTGGGCAGATAAATTAAACAAAACTAACTTGTTGGCATACCAAGCCTCTCGCCGAGGTGGTATTTTAAATTGTCAGGTTTCAAATCAGCATGTCATTGTGTCTGGTCAAGGGGTGCTATACCTGAAAGGTACTATAAACGTTTAATATCAACGTTTAGTATAAATCTAAACTTAGTATAAGCCGAATCGTCAAGGAGGGCGAAAATGAAAGTATATGGTGATCTACAATCAGGAAATTGCTTAAAAGTGAAGATGTTATTATCGTTTTTAAGTATTGAACATGAATGGATTGATGTGAATATTTTAGCCGGTGAAACGAAAACTGATGCGTTCCGCTCTAAAAATCCAAATGGCAAGATCCCCGCTGTCGAATTAGATGATGGTCGTTACCTATGTGAATCTAACGCAATATTAGGGTATTTTGCCGAGAATACAGCTCTGCTACCAACCGATATTTACCTGAAGGCTAAGGTGTATGAATGGCTTTTCTTCGAACAATATAGCCATGAACCTTTTATTGCTGTCGCCCGTTTTATTCAAAAATATTTAGGTATGCCTAAAGAAAGGGAAGATGAATATTTTTCCCTTCAAGAGGGCGGTAATAAAGCGCTGCAATTAATGGAAAACCAGTTGGCTCAAACTAAGTTTTTAGTGGGTAATGAAATGACGATTGCTGATATTTCACTTTATGCTTATAGCCATGTTGCTGATGAGGGTGGTTTTGATTTAAACCATTATCCTGAGATTAAAAAGTGGTGCCATCGAATTCAATCAACACCTAGTTACGTCGGTATGATGTAACTGATTACATTTTTATTCTAATTTTGTTTTTGTAATTGTGGCGTTAGGCTAATTACAATCTTGGTTAATATTAAGGGGTTTAAATGTATACTGGAAGTTGTTTGTGCGGATCTATTCAGTTTGAATTGAATGGCGCAATTTCAGATCCGATTTATTGCCATTGTTCTCGCTGTCGTAAAGCAAGTGGGAGTGTCTACGCTACAAATGGATTTGTGAATGCGTCTGAACTTCACATTACCGATATTAAGAATGCACTTAAATACTATGAAAGCAGTGAGGGAAAGCGAAAGTATTTCTGCTCTACGTGTGGTTCTCCAATCTATAGCTCAAACTCGGAGAAGCCTGAAAAATTGAGAATACGTTTAGGTGTGATCGACAGTGATATCGTTGAGCGACCAATTTCCCATAATTTCATTACCTCGAAGGGAAACTGGGAGGAACTCGATGTTAAATTACCAATGCATGAAAAGCATGAGCCTTCAAGAAAGTAGTGCTCAGTAGCAAACAAGGCGAATTTGAAAATGAACATAGAGTCAAATGTATCGACTCTCTTAATTCACTCCAGATTTAAGGAACTAGGTTTGAGTAATTGGAATGATGTTGCTTATAAAGTTGAATTCAACCTTGAAATAATCAATGAACTACTGACCGATAGGCTTCCTTCTTCTAGCCAAGTGCTCGATTTTGGTTGTGGATATGGACGCATCACTAATCAGCTTCATGGCTTAGGCTTTAAAAATATCACTGGTGTTGATTCCTCATTAGAAATGATTAATCGAGGGACTAATGAATTTCCTTACCTTGAGTTGAATCACGTAATGGGGACACCTCTGCCGTTCCCTGATGAATCATTTGACGCAGTCATTAGTTGTGCTGTTTTTACCTGTATTCGAGACCAGAAAATTAGAGCAAATGTTGTTTCCGAACTATTGCGGATCTTAAAGCCAAATGGGGTGATTTATTTGGCTGAGTTTTGTGCTGATGAAAGCGTATTGTTCACGTCAGGTGTTGGTGTTCCCATGTGGCATGGCACTCAGGCAGACATTAAGAGCATAGTGAGTGAATTCAAAATAGAAAAGTCTTTGGTTATTAACAACCAAACAATGACTGGCCATAATAGTAAAGCTTGTCATGTTGTGGCTAGAAAATAATGTAACAAGTCAGCGTAGCCGCTTTGTTCAACAACCATTTGCCGCTTAATAGGGCGTTATCTGTATCACAGGAGTAAATCTATGAACCGTAATATTGTCATGTTTGGTACTGCAATTATTTTTCTTTCGGGGTGCAGTTCTTCATATAAACATAATGAATACCAGTCACCAGAAGTGAAATTAGATCAAAATTCAGGGGTTTTAATTTCAACCCCTGAAAATGGTTGGTATGACCAAACTGAATATAGAAACTCAGGGCGTATGACGGCTAATGCAATACGGAGTGCATTTTCCAAAAATACCAATAAAGTAGCTATTACTACTGACTGCAAAGATAAAAATTGTTTAGATTCTATCGACTCTAGTAAATATGGCTATTATGTAGAACCGATTATTTTACATTGGGAGGATAGGGCAACAGAGTGGTCTGGAAAAGTTGATAAAATAGAAATTCAAATTATTACTTACGACTCTAAAACAAAAACAGAAATTGGTAACATTACATATTCAGGTAAAAGCAAGTGGTTAACATTCGGAGGTGATCATCCTCAAGACCTTCTTGAAGAACCAACTCATAAGTATGTTGAAACCCTGTATAAATAACGGTGAATAAAAATACTTGCCAAGTAGATAATGTTTAATTGTCCTATATCAATACTTTGAACGTGAAATGGACGATATTGAGACTTTGGCATTCACAAACAAAATGTATTAGGAATGAAATGAGTGAATTTGAAAAGATGTGCTTAGGTATCGAATATGATGCTGATAGCCCAGAGTTTGATCTGTTGAGAAATACTGCATTTGATTTGCTGCAAAACATTAATAAACGCCAGTTTAAGGCGGCTAAACCTTACGTTGCTCAGCTATTGAATCATATCGGTGAAAATAGTGTTGTATGTTCTCCTTTCTTATGTGAATACGGTAAAACCATTTCAATAGGTAATGATACGTTTATCAATATGGGCGTTACTATGCTAGATAATGCCCCTATAACCATAGGTAATAACGTCTTAATTGGCCCAAGCACACAGTTTTATACACCAACACACCCCCTTGATTACCAACGACGCAGAAAATGGGAAGTGCAGTGCTTACCAATTGTTGTGCAAGATGATGTTTGGATTGGCGGCAATGTTGTTATTTGTCAGGGTGTTACTATTGGCGCTCGTTCTATTGTTGCTGCGGGTTCAGTGGTTACCAAAGATGTAGCACCTGATACTCTTGTTGGTGGTATGCCAGCTAAATTGATTAAAATGCTCAATATGACGGAGAGCAGTTAACAAATAAGAATAGGTGTTGCGCATCAGATACCTATTTTTATCAATAATTTAGCCAGTTTTAGTCATTAATCACTTATCCTCCCATTATTTTTAGCTCTATTGTCCTACGATTTTCAGGTTCAACCTGGGTGCTCGCCTTTCGCCTAAGTCGTTGGCGTGCTCCTCCCAATACATGTCATCTCATATTGTCAGCAAGGACAAATACGTCTAGTTTTAGCTGCCCTTTGCAATAGCGTATCCCAATTGCATAGTGGCATCAGTGCTAGTTGAATTCGCCGTACCACACGAAAATAACCATAAATGGTTATAGATCGTTTACCTTGCAGCTTTAGGTTGGTAAGATATTGTTCGTAAAGAAAATTAATTAGTGCTGTTGTGAATAATGCATACGAAATACTCCAATAAGGCATAACTATAATGGTAGTGCTATTGGTTAGTATGAACGCTGGATTGTGTACTCTGCCGCGTAGCACGACGTTAAGTTTTAAAAGTTTTATCAATAACAAGGAAAGTCTAAATGGATGATTTTATAGGCGCACTAAAAAAATATGCTGATTTCACTGGTCGAGCACGCAGAAAAGAATATTGGATGTTCATACTTATTTATTTGATTATCAATATTGTCCTAAGTGTACTTGGTTTGGATATCATTTCAGGGCTAGTAGCTCTTGGATTACTTATTCCAAGTATTAGTATTGCTGCAAGAAGGTTACATGATACTGGCCGTTCAGGATGGTGGCAGTTAATCGTATTAATACCTGTTATTGGCATCATTGTTTTAGTTTTTTTCTTAGCTCAAGATGGCCATGAAGCAAATGATTATGGTGTTAACCCTAAATCTGGTGTACCAGCATAAAATCTAATAAATCAGAGTAGGTGTCGCGCAGTCGGCACCTACTTTTGTTCTAAATCCAGGGTGTCGAACAAGTCAGATATCCATTTTGTATAGTTAATTACAATTCATAATCAATAGCTTAACGTAGTTTTGGGCTTATCTTAGCGCCATTGTGATAGCGTTATACATCATTATTGCGCGTTTTGGTGGTGAAGAGTTTTTAGTTGTACTGCCGTATTTAGAACTAGAGCAGGCGACTCGAGTTGCATCACGTGTTGATGATCTACTTTATCAAGCGAAAGCGCAGGGCAGAGCAGAGATAGGGTTGAAAATAGTCTTGTGTAGTCTTACGGACACCAAAGGTATAAACGCATTAGCATTACCTGTGCAATATATTGTACATCTTGTTTTTTATGAGTTAGACTTGTGCAATATTAAGTACAACTCAACAAAGAGGTAATTATGCGTATAGTTTCTTTTACTGAAGCCCGAAATGGTCTTAAATCTGTTCTTGATGGCGTGGTTAATGATGCAGATTGCACAGTTATCACTCGTCGAGATGCTGAAGATGCCGTAGTAATGTCTATGGACTATTACAATAGTTTAATGGAAACGATTTATTTATCTCGCTCTCCAGCTAATGCTACTCATTTAAACAAATCAATCGCTCAATACAACGCAGGACAAACTACGGAAAGAGGCTTACTTGAATGAGTCGAATGCTAGCTTGGACTGATGATGCGTGGCATGACTACTTGTATTGGCAAGGGCAGGACAAGAAGACGCTTAAACGAATTAATAAGTTAATCACCGATGCCAAGCGTTCTCCATTTGAAGGTATTGGTAAACCTGAACCATTGAAAGAAAATTTAGCTGGTTTTTGGTCACGTAGAATCGACGATACGAACCGGTTAGTTTATACGGTTAATGACGTGCATTTAACTGTAATTTCCTGTCGCTATCACTATTAATTTGAAGCGCCGTTAACAAATAAGAATAACTGTCGTGCAGCCAACACCTAATTAGGGTATTGGGCAAGTCCGAAGCCTTCCTTATATAGTAAGCTTGTAGCGGTTATTCTTCATCCGTGCCTCGTTAAAAAACCGCCGCAAATACAAACTGTATCAATAAAAAACTAAGTTTCCTCGAGTTAAACACTCATAGACCGTAATGAACGTTATAATCACAGCTTAACGATTATTCTTAAGCGGGTTAAGGGCAGGTAGCAAAGTTGAAAATTGAAGAGAACCAGTGGCACATTTGTTCAAATTGTCAGGGCCGCGGAAAAGTCAGTAAGCGTCTGCGCAAGAAAGTAAGACTCAGTTATCAGCGTGAGTTGGAACAATTTGAAAAGAATAATAGCGAAGGTATTGCGCCTGTTCGCCCTAAGCCGCACCTTGATGCCTGCTCGAACTGCAAAGGTTCAGGACTGATCCGTTCTGCTATCAAGCCTACCTCTGAGAAAGAACCTAATACAAAAAATTACCCACACCTTGCTATTATTGGCGGTGGTATCGGTGGTGTCGCGCTTGCCGTGGCTTGCCTGCACCGTGGCATTCCTTTTACCCTTTATGAGCGCGATAGCGGCTTCGAAGCACGATCTCAAGGTTATGGACTGACGTTGCAACAAGCGAGTCGAGCGATTGAAGGATTAGGTGTTGTCTCGTTAGAGGATGGTATCGTGTCAACCCGACATGTGGTGCATACCACCGAAGGTAAAGTGATTGGTGAATGGGGTATCAGAAAGTGGGTTCCTTCAGACGAGCGTAAATTACCCAAGCGTACCAATGTCCATATCGCTAGGCAGTCGTTACGTTTAGCCTTGCTTGAACAGCTAGGCGGACATGATGCAGTGCAGTGGGGACATCAGTTAGTCGATTTTAAACAATCTGCGGCTGAAGGTGTTGATTTGAGCTTTCAGGTTGATGGTGAAATACAACACGCCCATGCTGACCTTATCGTTGGCGCCGATGGTATTCGTAGTTCGGTGCGGAAATTGTTGATAGGTGATGAGGCTTCACCATTAAATTATTTAGGCTGTATCGCGATTTTGGGCATTTGCCCTCTGTCTGCTATAGGGAGTGCTATCCAAAGTTTAGGTGGTGACGAGACGCTTGACCGGACTTTACTAGACTCGGCAACTGTATTCCAAACCGCTAACGGCCATGAGCGCATCTACATCATGCCTTATGACGCAGATTCAGTGATGTGGCAGCTGAGCTTTCCAATGTCAGAAGGCGAAGCTAAAGCACTGAGTGCGCAAGGCCCTAAAGCGCTGAAAGAAGAAGCGATCCGTCGATGTCAGTGGCATGCACCTATTCCGCAGATATTAACGGCGACACCGGAAGCGCTGGTTTCTGGTTATCCGGTGTATGACCGAGCGCTACTCAAGGCTGAATTGTTAGAAAAGGGCTCGAATGCAACCTTGATCGGCGATGCTGCTCACCCTATGAGTCCATTCAAAGGTCAGGGCGCAAACCAAGCATTACTGGATGCTCTGTCGCTAGCAAGGGAAATTACCAAAGAATGTAGACCCTTATCGAAATGGCGAGATGCAGGCGTGAGGGCAAGTGTGTTAAACACTTTTGAAGCCGAAATGTTAGCGCGCAGCGCTAAGAAAGTGAAAGAGTCTGCCGAGGCTGCTGAGTTTTTGCATACCGATGTTGTGCTGCACGAGGGCAACGAACCAAGAGGTCGCTGCCTGAATAGAACTGAGGAAAAGCAAGAGCAGTAAAAACAAGTTCATAAAAACAGTACAGTAAAAATAACGCGCAACGTCACATTACTTCGCAGCATCCTTCGTTATGCTGCGAAGAGTGATTTACGCCAGCTGAGCATCATGTATTTCAGCAAACTAGGGGAGTTGTAAACAATTGAATCAATTAACCGAGACATCGATAGCATGCCCTTATTGTGGCGAGACACTTGAAGTGCTCATTGATCCTGCCGACTTGGGTCAGCAATATATTGAAGATTGCCAAGTATGTTGTAAACCGATTAACTTTTTAGTTTCTGAAAGTGCAGATGATGAGCTTGCCGTTACTGTTTATACTGACGATGAAGCGTTTTAACTAGGTTCGGACTGTTAATCGTGAATAGAAAATAGAAAAGGTGCCTCGCCACAGACACCTACCTTTTAGTGTTTGTATCTAAAGGTATTACTATCATCCAGAATGTCTATTCTGACCGGCACTACGCCTTTACTAGTATTGCCTATTTGCTCAAATGCTTTTTGAGAAAGGTCTATTATTCTGCCTCTAACAAATGGTCCTCGATCATTAATTTTCACATCAACAGATTTATTGTTCGCTGTATTAGTCACCCTCACGACTGTACCAAATGGCAGTGTTTTATGCGCTGCAGTGTATGCTCTCATATTGTATGTCTCGCCACTGGCAGTACGCTTGCCATGATATTTACTACCATACCAAGATGCTTGGCCAACAAGATCATGAGATTTTGAGTACGCTATGGTTTTCGGTGAACCGGTTGTCAATGTAGATGAACAACCTGTCAGCATGGCAAGGACGAAAATTGTGATAGTAAGACTTAATTTTTTCATGTTATGTTAATACCGCTTTTAAGTAATGTTTCATATGGTTTATGCGTCTCTTAAACTCTTTAAGGATTCATCGCGGGTGAGACATCAATATTTCAATTTTGTTCGTGATTAAATTAAAATGTTGTTCGCGGTTAAGTCAGAGCGTCGTGGTGACTAACTCGTTTTCCCCCCGTTACCTTACCTAGCCACTGTTTTTTTATTGCAGTAGATCAAAACTAGAAATACACTTTGGATTTATTATTACGGCATATAATTGGTTCGTAATATCAAGGAAGAAGTAATGCCAAACTCATCGTACTCAGAAAATGATGATCGTCGCCAGCATGTAAATAAGCCACAAAAATTGCTCAATTCAGGCAAGTCATTCTTCGCAAGCAACAGTACTATTGAAGACGTCATTTCCACAAGTCATCATTCAAAAGACTTTATTCAAACGCGTAACCAATATATTGTCGAACGTCTTAAATTAGTCTGCTTATTTTTTGCTATTAGCGTGCCACTATCATCTTTATTTGATTTTATAGCCTTTGAAAATGTGCAGGCTGAATTATTATTAGTTAATCGGTTAATACTCTCTTGTGCTCTAATCGGCCTATGCCAACTCATTCGACGTTCCAACACCGTTAATATGACTCGATTGGTATTAACACTATCATTTTTATTTCCGGTGTTATTCTATACGGCAACGGAGCTATCGTTGACTCAAACAATGGCCTACAGAGATATACCATTGAGCTTTACCCTTATACCGTACTTAATTGTTGCAATGCTAGGCTTGTTTCCGTTGACTCTCATCGGAGGCATTGCGCTTTTAAGTGTTATATCATTACCATTAACAATACTTGAGTATATTCAATACTCAGGAAACTATGCTGCAGTTATCGACAAACTATGGTTGCTAGTGTTGTTTGGCGGTATTAGTTTATGGCTACAATCTGGACAGATGGTAATGCTAATGAAACTTTATCGCGAATCTACCATCGATTCATTAACAGGATTGATCAACCGTCGAGTATTAATTCGTCAAATCGAAGCTATATCAAAAAACAGTAATGCTGTGCAAAAATCATTTAGTATAATGATGTTTGATTTAGACCACTTTAAACGTGTTAATGATACTTACGGTCACATGGTTGGTGATCAGGTTTTAGTAAAAATATCTTCACTGCTAAAATGGGAGTTAAGAAATTCCGACGTAATTGCTCGTTTTGGCGGCGAAGAATTTCTGGTTGTGATGCCGCATCTGGAATTAGAGCAAGCCACTCATGTTGCGTTGCGTGTGGCAGACGTTATCCGTAAATCGTCAGTGATGACAGATCAACAACAAGAAGTCACATTTACCACCAGCATCGGGGTCACCCAATATATTGTCGATGAGCCTATCGCTAAATTGTTTAAACGGGTTGATGATTTACTCTATCAAGCAAAAAATCAGGGAAGAGATCGGGTTGAAAATACCCCTGTGTTAGAACCTGTTGAGTTAGTCGCTAGTTAGTAAAGGTCATTTACCTTATAGCCTTAGCTTGTTTATTCTGCGGTGATTAAAACAAAGGGAATTTAAAGTATGTTGAAGCAAGTAGGGAAAACTAAGATCCAAGCTAAACATAAAGCAACCTGCCATTGTGGTTTAGTTGAGCTTGAATTATCACTACCAAATGGTATAGAAAATCCTCGCCGTTGTGATTGTTCTATTTGCCGTCGCAAAGGGGCAATTGTTGGCTCCGTTAATCTAGATGGTATTCGCATTGTAAAAGGCAGTGAATATCTAAAGTTATATGAATTTAATACTGCTACAGCGAAACATTATTTTTGTTCTAATTGTGGTATTTATACGCATCATCAGCGACGTTCCAATCCAAATGAATATGGTTTCAATATAGGCTGTTTACAAGGCGTAAATCCATTTGATTTAAGTGATGTTGTCACTAATGATGGGGTTAATCACCCTGCTGATAGGCAGCACAAATTCAATTGAATTTATGGGAGCTGAAAGCCATTATCGTTAAGTTAATGGCTTTCTATAACGAGTCGCTACTTAGCTGTATCCTGAGTTTGTAGTGATGCGGTTAAGCTGCTGTGTATAATGCCTATCCACACTTTTTCATTCAAGAAGCCATTCCCCCAGACTTTCCATTGTTCACTCAAGCCTTTTTCCTGCATCGCTTCAAGGCTCATATTTTGTTGCATCATCATTTCAACTTCGTTGCTGGTACCGACTAACATGTCTCTAAACGCGAGCAACTCTTCTTTGTTCGATATAGCACCATGGCCTGGTACGACTATGGTATCGTCAGCTATGTGATCAAGTATGCCATCAATATTTGTCACCATGCCACGGACACTGCCATTGGTACCAACATCAACAAACGGGAACATGCCATTAAATAAATGGTCACCCATATGCACTATATTGGCTTTTTCAAAAAAGATAATACTGTCGCCGTCGGTGTGACCGTTGGGTAGATGCAGCGCTTTAATGGTTTCATCGTTGAAGCGTAACGTCAGCGAGTGATCAAAGGTAATATCTGGCAATGCATCAGCTGGATAAGGTTTTGACACCATGTTGAACAGTTTCACTTCTTGATGACTATTTAGACGTTGGTAGACATTGTCATGGGCAATTATCTCTGCGCTTTTACCTAGTTCTTTATTACCTTGAGTGTGATCGCCATGCCAGTGGGTATTAAGCACATACTTTAACTCGCTTTTATACTTGGCTAGGGTTTCCAGCAACGCTGGTGTCATCTCACTGTAGTCACTGTCAACAATAAGCAGACCATCCTTACCTTCAGACAATAAGATATTACCGCCTTTGCCTTGCAGGAATTGAAACCCAGGTTTGAGCTCAGTGACTTTAAAGCTTTTCTTTTCTGAGTGGTGCTCTTCGGCTAGTGCGACGTTAGTAAAAAAAAATAATGTAGCCATAATAAATGCGGAAAATAGTTTGTTCATAGTCGAATTCCTTCCTTGAGTTAGATCGTAAACAGGTGTCTATACGGTACTCAATGAGTCTAGCAGAGTTCTGTTTATTCGAATTAGTTGACCCTCTATAAACAAGCGCTTAAGTGGGTATTGTGACAAGTGGGGGCGATAGGATACTATTCTTTAATAGCTATACTATATGGAATTGGATCAATCCAAGGGTGTTTGGATCTCCAAGCCATTGAAAGGAGTCTGAATTGAATCTAACGAAGAAAAATCTTGAAGACGCGGTAAAAGAGAATATTTTATCACTTGAACAGTCTGAGAAGTTAATTGCATTCATCAATAACCAGCCGAGTACAGGGCCTAAGTTTGATTTCACCCATGTTCTCTATTATGTGGGTGGTTTGATTGCCATCGGTGCGATGACGCTTTTTATGAATTTAGGCTGGGAGTCATTTGGTGGTGTCGGTATTGTGTTTATCTCGCTATTTTATGCGGTGATTGGACTTACATTGACCAATACATTTCAAACTAAAGGTTATGCAATACCTGCTGGAATATGTGGCACATTTGTTATTGCGTTGACCCCATTAGCAGTCTATGGATTACAACATGCATTAGGGATTTGGCCTGATGACACTGTATATCGAGATTATCATCGCTATATCAAATGGCATTGGTTGTATATGGAACTGAGCACCTTAGCCGTTGGCGCTATTCTGGTGTGGAAATATAAGTATCCATTTTTAATGATGCCAATTGCTGTGACGCTCTGGTATTTAACCATGGATCTGACGTCGATGATTTCTGGTGGTGATTTTGATTGGACGCTTAGAAAATTGGTATCTATGTACAGTGGACTACTCATGATTGCGTTAGCTTTTTGGATTGATATTCGATCTCGTAACAAAGCAGATTATGCATTTTGGATATATTTATTTGGGGTGTTCGCTTTCTGGGGCGGCATGTCGTTACAGTATTCGGATAGCGAATTAGCTAAATTTATTTACTTTACTATCAATCTATTCATGATCGCGGTTGGCGTATTACTGGTGCGGAGAGTGTTTGTTATTTTCGGTGCGCTCGGTTGTACTGGTTATATCGGCTATCTTGCGGCAGATATATTTAAAGACAGTTGGTTATTTCCAATAACATTAACAGTTCTGGGTTTATTGATTATTTATCTTGGGATCCTTTGGCAAAAACATGAACAAAGTATTACCAGTAAAGCCCGAAAAATATTACCAACACCATTACGTGAGCTACTCGATTCAAAGTAAGCTGAAAATAGACGCGAAGTAAGGTGAAAAGAGGTGGTAAATCAAGGCACGGTACTATTACAAATGTTAACATACGCAATAAATTTACAGGCATTGTCATCTTCGAGTGAAGTTAGGTAGAGAACTATCATGGTTTCGGAATACGAAAAAATAAAATTGTTATTACAGAACAATAATAAAGAAGATCTCGCTCGACTGCGAAAGCAGATCCCGACATTTGAATGTACGCCAGGTTGCCATGATTGCTGTGGACCAGTAACGACATCGGCAGAGGAAATGTCGCGCCTGCCATATAAAACAGATGCTGAGCATGAAGCCGCATTAAATGAATATAACTGCGTACATCTTGGCCCTAAAGGCTGCACTGTCTACGAAGAACGCCCGTTAATCTGCCGACTGTTTGGTACCACGCCGAAAATGCCTTGTCCAAACGATCGCCGACCAGATGAAATGATTGACGTTAAAGTCGAAGGCCAGATCCATCACTACATCAAGAACACACGACAAGTGTTGGTGTAACTAAACCAATTAAACGTTATGGAGAAGAAATGGAATTTATTCTTGAAAAACGAACGCACAACGAACTCGGCTTAATCCATAAATCTTGTCAGGTATCGAATCAAGAATAGGCAGTCGAGTTGTTATAATAAAACAGAGGTAATGGGTGTTAAAGGTAGAAAAGCAAACGCAGTTAAACAGCGAATATGACGAGCAAGGTTACTTTGTCATTAGAAATTATTTCAGTGCAGCAGAGATCTCAGCACTGAGAGAAGTAGTATCGAAATTTCATGAAGCGTGGAAAGAAGACAACATACAATTCTATCGTTCAGAAGCGTTCAATTCTTCGGTCATTACCGGTATTGACTACTTAGAATGCGACGACCGACTCAAGCTTTTCAATTTTATCAGTTCCCAAAAAATGATGGATGCTGTTGAGTCGGTGATACCTGCTAATGCTGCATTCATGAATACCCAACTATTCTTTAATCCTGTTAATCCTAAGCAAAGAGACTTCTGGCATCGAGATTGTCAGTATGACCATGAAGTTGAGCAGCAAAAAATAGCCGTTCAAGAGACGCAAGTAGTGCATCTTCGCGTGCCTTTATTTGATGAGCTCGGCATGGAATTAATCCCTGGTACGCACAAGCGCTGGGATAATGAAGAAGAATTTAATGTGCGACAGGAAATTAAAGGTAAAGTGAGTAGTGACAGTCTCTCTGATGGTAAAGTTATAAACTTAGCTGCGGGTGACTTACTGGTGTTCTCTGCTGATATGATCCACCGTGGCCTTTATGGTATGGACAGATTAGCGCTCGATATCTTAGTGTTTGATCCAGATGCTGACTTTGCCGATTATGTTGATGACGAATGTCTACCGAGTATGGCAATGATGGATAAGATTGATGATCCGAGATTATTCATGAGTACGCTCGACTTAAAGTCGGGACTTAGCTCCATCACTACATCAACAACACTCGATAAGTACTGAAGCCTAAAAAGAGTTTCTTGAGAAAAAGCATGTCTATTCTATCCTATACTCAAAGTCGTTATCGAGATTAAACTCATGACCGAAAAGAGGATAAGATATGCTTTTAAATAAGAAGATTATCGCATTGTTAGCGGGTATGCTGGCTTTGATCGCCAATACGATATCAGCGGCTGATTATATAACCGACGCTGGCGCGATTGTGAAAAAAGCCGATTGGAAAACCATGCAGACAATCACAGTCACAATGGATGAGTTTGCCTATGAACCCGACGGCCTCAAACTAAACGCGGGCCAGCCATACAAAATAGTGATTAAAAATAAAGGCAAAGTAAAGCACTACTTCACGGCACCTGAATTTTTCAAAGCTATCGCAACCCGGAAGATTCAATCAAACAAAGATGGCGAAATCAAGGCACCTTATTTTACTGCCATTGAACTTATGGTAGATGGCCAACTTGATCTGTATTTTGTCCCAGTAAAAAAAGGCTCTTACCCGGTGTTCTGTACGGTTGATGGTCACCGTGATCAGGGTATGGAAGGTATGTTGACAATCAAATAACGTGACGATATATCAAGACAGGTACGCTTTAATTCTAGTTTTTTTTAAATAGTACCTGCTTTTCATTTTAAATAATGGGTATTGAACAAGCTTATCTCCCCCACAAACTTACACTCCATACAACAATTTGACAAAAGATCATTTATAATCAGACATTAATAAATATCTATTGCCGATTTCAAAGGAATGTTATGTTTACCCCGACCTTGTTTAAAAGCCAGATTAAAACCACTTTAGGTGCACTCTTGTGTAGCAGTATGATGGTGAGTAACGCCAATGCCTGGTCTGAACACAGCCTTATTAGCTATCCAATATTAAACACTATGCCAGAAGTGGCAGAGCAAGCGCCGATTAAGGTCGAAACCTTAGCTGAGTTTGTCATTGCAGAAGCCAAAGGATTAGAAAAGCTATTAGCAAGTAATGAAACCTGGTTACGTGAAAACTTCGCCCATTATAAACCCCGTCCGGATGCATTAGCATTTGATGCTGTGAACCAAGATTTACAAACCAGCTTCATTCATGCCATACGTATCAACCCGAATGCGCGCGTTAACCCGTACATTCAGTTGTTACCTGGGCAGGATGAACAAGGCCGTCGTCGCATGGATTCGTCTGAAGTTGCGGTTTTTACTAACTTAGCCCATTACAACACCATGACTTTTGTTGAAGTCAAAAGTGGTGACATGGTCACGCCAATGGAAGTGTTAGTATCAGCCAATGATGATCCCGATAACGGCCTTGATATCGGCCTGTTTGAAGACAGTAATACCGAAGCCGGTAAGCTATATGGCTTTGGTAAACAAGCCTTTGGTAATCCCGCGTTGGAATACAGCTCGCAAGCCCCGTTTCATATGGGCTTTTATCATGAGTCGAGCATCTTATTCACCTTAGCGCCGTTTTTACGTGAGACTTTCCCTGACTATCGTGTGCATATGTACAAAGCCTTGTCTGAATATGCCTTTAGTACTGGCCATGATTATTGGGGTTGGCGCTTTATGGGGTGGGGCATGCATTACATCGGTGATATAGCGCAATCGTATCACTCAACCTTGCAACCAGGTGTGAGTACCGCATCGAGTATCTGGACTAATGCCAAAGACATCATGGGTTATCCGCAAGCTAAGATTGATGCGATCCAATTGCTGTCTAATCGCCATTTAGTATTGGAAGAGTTCCAAGAAATTATCACTAAAAAAGCCTATGAAGATAACGACTTTAGCAGTGCATTGTTTACCGCGTTAACGCAAGAGACTGCTGTGGTTGAATATAACGACAATACCTTTGTTGAAGTGTTTGCCAAAAATTCATATGACAAATCAGACAAGCTTGCCGGTTACCTTGAACGTTGGGTACCAGAGCAGCTAGTAAGCGATCCAAGTTTTGAAGTCGATGGCAGCAAAGAAATAAAAATGATTGTGCAGTTGATACGTGAGCAGCACGGTGAAGAGGGCATTACTAAGATGACGAATCTACTGGCTGAGTTTATGTTAGATCATAACGCCAATACCCGCAGTTATGTGCGTGCCATCTTAAGCCACAAATCTTAATGTAATCGAGTAGTAAACCAAAGCACGACTACATATTTGTAGTCGTGCTTTGCTGCGCAGCGCTAATCTTTTGCTGGTGTTAACAGTTCACGTTTAAGTACCTTGCCTACCGGACTCTTAGGCAGCGTATCGCGAAATTCAATATCACGTGGCACTTTATAAGCGGTTAAGTAACGGCGACAGTGGGTTTGCACATCTTTGCTGGTCAGCGCTTTATTGCTGCTACAAATGAAGGCTTTAACTTGTTCGCCTGTCACTTGATGTGGCAGGCCAATCACCGCGGCTTCTTCAATATCCGGGTGTAATCGCAGTACCTCTTCAATTTCGACCGAATAAACATTAAAGCCAGACACTAAAATCATGTCTTTTTTACGGTCAACGATAAAGAAGCAACCATCGTTGTCCATCCGCGCCATATCACCCGTCGAGAACCAGCCATCTGCATCAATAGATTCAGCGGTGGCTTGTGCTTGCTTCCAATAGCCAGCCATTACTTGTGGACCACGAACTTGTAATTCACCAACGATATTGATGCCTAATGCTTGGTTATCATCATTAACCACGCGCATTTCTGTAGATGGCAAAGGTACACCAATACCCGCGGTGTATTCTTGTTGGGTGTGAATACCACTGCAAACAACGGGTGAACACTCTGTTAGTCCATAACCTTCAACTACCGGCATGCCGGTGACTGCTTGCCATTCTTTGGCAACGTCTTCTTGGGTGGACATACCGCCAGCGATGGTGAAACGGGCATTGCTGAAATCTAACTCGCGGAATTTATCATTTTTTAACATACCGCTGAACAAGGTATTTAAGCCGAAAAAGATCGTGAAAGGGTAACCTTTTAGCTCTTTGATAAAGCCATCCATATCTCTTGGATTGGTAATTAATAAATTACGCCCGCCGATCATCATAATAAACATCAGACTGACGGAATTAGCAAAGATATGATAAAGCGGTAACGGGGTAACAACATGGTCTTCTGATAACAGGGTACGCGGTGAAAACTGTCCGTAAACTTGCAGCACGTTAGCGACAATATTACGGTGGGTTAACATGGCACCTTTGGCAACACCGGTAGTGCCACCTGTGTATTGTAGGTAGGCAATGTCTTCTGGTTTACAGTCTGGACGGTTATAAGCTAATTTACGCCCAGCGCTTAGTACCTTGCGCATGGAGATGGCATTTGCAATGTGAAAATCAGGGATCATTTTTTTCACGTATTTTATCGCGAAATTCACCATAGTACGTTTAGGCTGGTGTAATTGGTCGCCTATGTTGGTCATGATCACGTGTTCAATACTGGTTTGCGGTAATACTTTTTCGAGATTCGCGCCAAAGTTACTAATGGCGACAATCATCTTGGCACCAGAATCGGTCAGTTGATGCTGTAATTCGCGTTGGGTATACAGCGGGTTAACATTAACAGCAATTAGCCCTGCGCGCAGTATGCCAAATAGCGCAATTGGGTATTGTAATAAATTCGGCATCATAATGGCGCAACGATCGCCTGGTTGCATCTTCAGATCGTGCTGTAAATAAGCGGCAAATGCCCGGCTTTGTTGTTCAAGCTGGCGAAAGGTCAGTGTTGCACCCATGTTTAAAAAGGCGATGGAGTCAGCGTGCTTCTCGCAGCTTTGTTCGATGATATCTAAAATGCTGTTATATTGGGATAAATCAATGAACTCTGGCACATCGCTAGGATAGTTTTTTAACCAAGTTTTTTCCATGTTAAAATTCTCTGTAGGGTCATGTGTAGCATATTATCTTATAATAGGTGTGTGGAATAGTTGATAATAATCATCGGAATATCAATTTATATCACTTGTACTGATGTTTTTTAAGCCACAAACTTTATTGCATATCTATTTTTGTATACACTGCCCCCATTAAGCATCAATAACGCTGTTTATTGTTATTATTACGTAGTCACACGGACCGGACGTTACTAGGTACTTCTCATTTGATTCAAGATCGCGCTAGCCAAATGGCCCTCTTTCATACTTTAGTGCAAACAGGTAGCTTTACCGCTGCAGCGCATACCCTAAGTGTGTCAGTTTCTCATGTCAGTAAACAACTCAAATGCTTAGAAGCTGATTTAAACGTCAAGCTGGTACAGCGTTCTACCCGCAGTTTCACCTTAACCGATGCTGGTCAACAGTTTGCAGGCTATTGCGCCGAAGTGGTAAGCAGTGTGCAAGACGCTGATGTGATGATGGCGAATCTACAAGATGAAGTGGTTGGAATTCTGCGCTTGGGTGTATCGCAGTCATTTGGCACTATCCATATTATTCCCGCGATTGAACAATTTCGTAAACTGTATCCTGACCTGCATGTAGAAGTGAGTTTGTTCGATTACAAAGCTAACATGATAGATGATGGTTTGGATTTGTGGTTGACCAACATTGAAGATATTCCCGAAGGTTATGTCGCGCAGCACTTAGCCGACACGCGTTTTGTGGTGGCAGCGTCGCCCGATTATTTAATGCATCACACTGCGCCTTTACATCCCAACGAGCTTGAAAAGCATAATTGCCTTATCTACCGAAGCCGTGAACGTAACTATGGGTTGTGGTCGTTTAAACAAGGCTCGGAGTCGTTATACATTAACGTCGATGGTAATTACCGTGTTGATTTAGCCGAAGCTATTCGTGATGCGGCGATATCAGGGTGGGGGATTGCTTACTTGGCGACGTATTTACTCACCGATGAGTTTAGAACCGGCAAGTTAATCCAATTATTACCCGAATGGCAGGCGAGTCAGGTTATGCGTTTTTATGCTGTATACCCAAGCCGTAAGCATTTACCGAAGAAGATTAGTGCGGCAATTGCCTTTTTTAAAGAATATATTGGTCAACCTTCATACTGGGATCAGCAATTAAAGTCGCAGATTAAAATCTAATTTCAACAACTTATCTCCTGATGCGGAAATATCTTTTCCATATGGAAATAATACCCTAAGTATCATTATGGAATCGTTATAAAACAATAAACTAGCTAACACGACAATACCGTTGAATTTAATTGTAACAAGCAGGTAACTTACTGGACTTGCTGTAAAAGTGGCGCGTACTACAATACGCATCTTTATAATTTTAATCATTCAACAGGTTTGTTCCATGATATCTATTTTAGGCATAATAGTGATCCTATTAACGGCGTATTTTTTCTCTAACGATCGCCGTAATATCCCCCTCAGAACTGTCTCGCTCGCGTTTGCATTACAGATTACTTTTGCTTTCATCGTACTATATTTTCCTGCAGGCAAAGATGCGTTAAATGCTTTTAGTGCGGGCGTATCAAACGTGATTGATTATGGTCAGGAAGGTATCTCGTTCTTATTTGGCAGTTTAGTGGAAGGCACCTTTGTATTCGCTATTAACGTACTGGGTATTATTGTGTTCTTCTCGGCGTTAATTTCCGCGCTGTACCATATTGGTTTCATGCCTAAAGTGATTAACATTGTCGGTGGTGGTTTACAAAAACTATTAGGCACAGGTCGTGCGGAATCATTAGCGGCAACGGCAAATATCTTCGTCGGTATGGTTGAAGCGCCGTTAGTGGTTAAACCGTATTTGAAAGGCATGAGTGATTCACAGTTTTTTGCTGTGATGACGTGTGGTCTGGCTTCGGTTGCTGGTGGCACCTTAGTCGGTTACGCCATGATTGGTGTGGAAATTAAGTTTTTAGTGGCGGCATCATTTATGTCGGCACCTGCTGGTTTGTTAATGGCGAAGTTCTTGTTCCCACCATCAAAAAATGAGAACCACGCAGACGAAATTACCAAAGTAGAATTACATCGTGCAACCAACGTGGTAGAAGCACTTGCAGATGGTGCTATGGCGGGTTTAAGCATGGCAACTGCGATTGGTGCAACCTTGTTAGCCTTTGTCGGTGTTATCGCGTTACTTAATGGCATGTTAGGCGGTATCGGCAATTGGTTTGATCTGACATTAAGTTTTGAAATCATTTTAGGTTACGTGTTTGCGCCTGTTGCTTGGTTGATTGGTGTGCCGTGGAATGAAGCTATTGTAGCTGGTTCGTTGATTGGTAATAAAATTGTGGTGAATGAGTTTGTGGCGTTTATTCAGTTGATGGAAGTGAAAGATCAGCTAAGTGAACATTCTCAAGCGATCATTACCTTTGCGTTATGTGGTTTTGCTAATATCAGTACCATGGCTATCTTAATTGGTGGTTTAGGTAGCATGATCCCAGAGCGTCGTCAATTCATCGCTAAGCATGGTTTCCGCGCTATTTTCGCTGGTGTACTGGCTAACTTGATGAGTGCCGCAATTGCCGGTGTGATTTTAAGTTTGTAGCTGATAGCTCATCCTTGATCGTTAAGCGTTAATGATTGAAGGTATCGATACAGTCATTAACAGCAATAACTGATGCAAAAAAGGCTAACAAGATTAACTTGTTAGCCTTTTTTATCGCTGTAATTTATGTCTTACAGTTATCTAGCTATTGCTGAAGTTGCTTGGTATTAGTCAAAAGTCACTTCAATTGTTTTTGCTACTTCCTTGGCTTTATCAATTGCATCAATGGTATTAATACCACGAGCCAGTGCCACTCCTAAGCGACGTTGACCTGCGATCTCCGGCTTACCGAATAAACGGATTTGACTGCCAGATACACAAGCCAGTGCTGGTGCTAATTGACTAAAACCAATATTAGTTGAATGGCCTTCTGCTAGGATAACTGCAGAGGCAGACGGACCATATTGTTGAATTTGAGTGATAGGTAGACCTAATACAGCGCGTACATGCAAGGCAAATTCAGACAGGTCTTGCGATATTAATGTCACCATTCCCGTATCATGTGGACGCGGTGAAACTTCACTAAAGAACACGTCATTACCACGAATGAAGAGTTCGACGCCAAACAGACCATAACCGCCTAATTCCTTGACTACCTTAGCTGATATTTCTTGCGCTTTAGCAAGTACATCATCGCACATTACTTGTGGCTGCCATGACTCACGGTAGTCGCCATCTTGTTGACGGTGGCCAATTGGGTCGCAGAAATGAATGCCGTCGGCAGCACTGATAGTCAGTAACGTGATTTCAAAATCGAACTTAACAAAACCTTCAATAATGATACGACCTGCGCCAGCACGACCACCTTCCTGTGCATAGTCCCAAGCTTGGTCTATATCGTCTTCATCTCGAATAATACTTTGACCTTTACCTGATGAACTCATGACCGGTTTGATCACGCAAGGAATGCCTATCTGCTCGACCGCCGCAAGGTATTCAGTTTTATTATCGGTAAAGATATAAGGCGAGGTAGGTAACTGCAGGGTTTCAGCGGCAAGAAGGCGGATACCTTCGCGATCCATGGTTAATTTGGTTGCGCGTGCCGTCGGTACAATATTGACACCTTCTTGCTCTAATTCAAGCAGGGTATCGGTTGCGATAGCTTCGATTTCTGGAATAACATAGTGGGGTTTTTCAAGCTCAATAACACGTCTTAACGCCTCTCCATCAAGCATGTTGATCGTATGGCTGCGATGGGCTACTTGCATTGCTGGTGCGTTGTCATAACGATCAACGGCAATCACTTCGACACCTAAACGCTGAAACTCAATAGCGACTTCTTTCCCCAGTTCACCTGAGCCTAATAGTAATACACGTGTTGCATTTTTGCTGTTGGCAGTACCTAACATAACAGTTCCCTATTAATTGATTATAAATTTGGTGGTCAAACAAATGATAATTCACTAACTTGTTGTATTTTAAGTACTATAGTTTTTTTAACTACGTTATATAGCAGCATGATATAGCGATTTTGGTGGAAATGGAAGTTTTAACTTGTAATTAGGCTGTGACAACCAAAAGGTAGGGTTTCAATGTTTAGGTTACAATTTCACTCATGGCAAAGATTGACGTGTATAAACCAGTCAAGAGAACGATCGAAATAACACAGCGACGGCGGTGAGTGAGACCCGCTTGGGTGAGTAAACTGGGTCGAAATAAAAAGTTAATCGGGTTGAATAAGGTCTGATAACAAAACAAGGAGATACCTTCCTTTCTACCATGCGTCACTAATTGGTAAAAGTAATAGCAAAAACGCACGATTAACAGTGGAAAGGCAATGTAAATCACCGCTATAAATGCCAGCTTAATCGCTATGATTTGTACATTAAGGTCAAATATAACCCGCCAATCACGGGTGAAAGAAAGTAGCAGTATGGCACTAATAAATACGGAAACAAAAACAAACAAAAGACTGTAGCGGAATAATTTAGGCCATTCTAAGGTGGTGTATCTCATTCTAAACCTCTTCGCTGTTGCTGAAACGCATGCAGGGTTTTGTGCTTTATAAATAACATCCTTGAAGTAAAATTTAATAGCCATTAATGATTAAGGACAATCTATCGTCACTTTTTATGATGCATAATATCCTTACATCATAACTACTTACTTTTTTATTCATTAAGGCTTTATTATGACAACATTGATTGAACGTTTTTTACGTTATGTAAGTTTTGATACCCAATCTGATCATACCCTTGCTACTTGTCCCAGTACCCCAGGGCAAACTGTGTTTGCGAAACAATTACAGCAAGAGTTAATTGCACTGAATTTAGATGACGTAAAACTCGATAGCAATGGTTACTTAACGGCACGTCTACCGAGTAATATTAGCACAACTGTACCAACTATTGGTTTTATTGCCCATATGGATACCGCGCCAGATGCATCTGGTCAGCATGTTAAACCACAAATTGTCGAAAATTATCAAGGTGGTGATATTCGTTTAAGCGACACTGAAAAACTGTCACCAGCCATGTATCCAGAACTCGAGCAATTACAGGGTCAGACCCTCATCACCACCGATGGGTCGACATTGCTTGGTGGCGATAACAAAGCCGGGATTGCGGAAATTATAACGGCTATCGCGTATTTGCAAGCCAACCCTGAAATTGAACACGGCGACATTTGTATTGGGTTTACCCCCGATGAAGAGATTGGTCGTGGCGCAGACCTGTTTGATGTAAAAGGCTTTAATGCGCAGTGGGCTTACACCATTGATGGTGGTCCCGTTGGTGAATTAGAGTATGAAAATTTTAATGCTAGCTCCGCAGATGTTATTTGTCGCGGTGTTAACGTACACCCTGGGTCAGCAAAAGGTAAGATGGTTAACAGCATGGGTATGGCGGCGAAATTCCAAATGCTAATGCCTGCCGATGAAACGCCAGAGTGTACCGGAGGTTACCAAGGTTTCTATCACTTAAATGCCATGCAAACGAGTGTCGCTAAAACCACGCTAAGTTATATTATTCGTGATTTTGATCAAACTGGATTAGCGCATCGTAAAGCATTTATGCAGCAAAAAGTCGCTGAACTAAATAACGAACTTGGTTGTGAACGCATAGAGATTAAAATAAGCGACAGTTATAACAATATGCGTGAAATGGTAGAACCTCATGTACATATCATTGAACTGGCTACGCATGCGATGATTGAGTGTGATATACAGCCGGACATTAAACCTATTCGTGGAGGCACTGATGGGGCGCGATTATCCTTTATGGGCTTACCTTGCCCAAATATCTTCACTGGCGGTTATAACTTTCATGGTATCCATGAGTTTATCACGGTAGAAGGGATGGAAAAATCAGTGCAGGTGATTGTTAAACTAGCGGCGTTAACGGCAAAGAAATACCAGTAGTACTCTAATTAAAAACTCGAGTTAACTACGCTAATTAGGCCTGATGCCAATGCAGTCGTCAGGCATATCAAGTTGTCCTTGTAAAAACTGTATGCAATGATCTAGTTTGCGATTCAGCTCTTTATCATGCAATAACGCGACTTCATCTTGAATTTGCAGCTCGAAGACTAAGTACCAAAATATTTGTTCTCTTGAGCTCGCAATCTTACTATCGACTATGTTTAAACGCTGCCAATCTTGTAATATCTCCCAACTGTAATCCATGAGTATGTTGTAGCTGAGCTTGTTGTGCATAAATTGATGAATGTGCCTTATTAGCAGCTCAGACTTTACTGTGATGAAATTGCCTTCAAGCATAAATCGACCTCCAATTACTTATCACTGAAGTTTTATTCATCAGTAAATTGTAAACAGCTTGGCATTCAAATTTGCTTTGCTTTTTTTAACTCAAACATAGTGACATATTTTGTAAAGCATGGTGCAAATATTTGTAAATATAGTGTAAGCATAAGTCATGATCTGGGATTTGTATATTTATCGGCGGTAGGCTTGATAGGGCAATATGAGGGTGGGGTACAGACCTCATTGATTTTAATAGTACAAATCAACGAGGTCTATTTTTCAGCTTACTTTGTAATTCATTCTGTGATTTATTTAGCTATTTAACTACCATAGTCAGTGTTGTCTGGGTCGTTGTTGATGGTACATTGCTTTGATGACTTAACACAAAGACACGCCCCGCCTCGACTTTACTGACATCACGCAAATGTGACTTAATAATGTTTGCGCGTGATTTTGCCAATCTTCTTAATTGTTTATCAGTAACGACCTGCTGCTTGCTGGTCTCGGTATACAAACTATGCAACCAAACTTGTTCCAACTCTGCCTCAGCAAGTGCTGGCTGCTGTGTCGCAATCAGAGTGCGTAATGCATCCGCTTTGCCTTTGGTTTCTAATTCATACAAGCTAACCAGTGCACCGGTCATATTTGCCGATACGGCTAGCTCTGCAGTATTGCTATCGTCCGCAATGACGATGCCAGTTGCTTGACTCAACTTAGCGTTTAATGTGCTATTTTGCAGCGCTTGTTTATCCAAGTTGGCGTCATAACTGCCTTTGATATTGAGTTTTATTTCTGGGCGTTGTGCTAATGCTTTGGCTAATGTATCTAGTTTACTTTGTTCTGTTAGTGCTAGCGTTGTTGAACCATTGGCAAAACTCACCTTATCTAAATCTTCAGTGGTATCCACTAGGCTAGCTAATAACGTAAAGGGTGATGTTACTGCTTTCATAATAATGTTACTTAATGATTTCAGTACAATCTCGCCAACATTAAAGCTTGGGTCATCAATATTACCGGATACGTTAACGCCTAAATCAATTGCACCACTGCTATCTTTTAATAATGGGATAGCTAGGGTAATAGGCAGTATGCTGCCTGCGTCACTGTCTTTAGTATCATTCATATCTAATTGATCAATTAAAATATGGTTACTGCCTTCTAGGTGACTTTTTTCTAGTTTGTATTTAAGCGCAAGAGAAAGTTGGCCTTCATCAATATCTAAACCAGCATAGGTACCAGAGTAGGGTGTCATTGAGGGTAACTCAAAGTTATTAAATACAAATTCAACATTAATAAAAGGTTCTGGGATTAACGGATTAACCACACCTTTTAAGGTCATCGGCGCGTATTTGTTGACGATAGCTTTGATATCGATTTCTGCATTTTTGGTTGTTGTTGATGATAATTTACCAACATGACCTTCTATATTTTCGATGACTGCTTCAAAGCTTGGTTTAAGTACGTCATCGGTATAGTCCACCTTACCTGCGACTAGCGTGAACTTGTTTAATTCAATCAACATGGCATCTGCACTTGCTGTTGTTGTTGCTGATTGTGCTTTTTCTTTTTCTGCTGCAGCCGTTACTTCGGTGCTTTCATTAGCCGATTTCTGCTCAATCACTAAGTCAGATAGGTTGGAGCTTTTATCTGCTGCCACGATAACTTGTGCATAAGGTTGGGTTAATTCGATGTGATCGATGAGTAAGCTATTAGCTTGTTGATCGAGTGCAATATTGTTAATGGTAAAGTCTTGCCATTTAAGCAGCGATTTATTGAGCTTCTTGTCATTGATCGCCAGTTTTTCAACTTGAACTTCACCGTTGAAACGCGCAGTACCTTTGCTATCAGCAACAAGGTCGCCTTTGGTGGTGAAAAGGCCACTCTCCATGGTGATATTCAGATAAGGAGTAATATAAGGCTGAAATTGAGTCAAATTCAGTTTTTCTAGACTGATGTGGGCATCAATTGATTGCTGTTTAATGTCGATGCTGCCCTGTGAAGCAAAGCTACCGTTATCATTAATACTTAGCGCTAGCTCATAGTCGATAGGGGCATCATAGCTACTTGATATTGCTTTGGTACTGAAGTTCAGTGGTGCGATGCGCCATTTTGTCGCCTTCGTTATCCACGAGTCAACGATGTTGATATCATAATTGGTTAAATTGAATTCCCCAAGATTCACCACCCATACTCGTGCGTCTGCTCTGGCTTCAATTGCGGCCACTTGTTCAACGACTGTTTCCACTTCTATTTCAGCGACAGTCTCGATGACATCGACGACTGAACTTACTACGGAATCTTTTTCTGCTGTGGCTTGCTCAGTTACCGTTGGAACGACAACTACGACGCTAGGAGCTTGTTCGCTAGCTAATGCTTGCTGGTTAGTTATTGATTGTGGGGTTAATAATGCGGCTAAATCTACTTCGCCTTTATTAATGCTGGCATGGAGTTGCAAGCCATCGGTACTGACGTTATCGATACCCACGAGTTGCTGTTGTAAATCTAGCGTTATACCTGCAGCGGTAAACAAGGGCAAGTTGATGAGTTCGTTATCGACAGCAGAAAATATCAGTGAACGTAATGCAAACTCGCCGGTGTCGGTAATGAATTGTGGTGTCGGCGTATCTGTTGTCGGGGTCGTATCGCTAATAAAGCGGTAGTTTGTGGCTAAATCAATAGTACCAGATTCTAACTCTGCACGAATCTCTTTGGCAATAAATGGCCAGAATGTGGTGAGTTTAATGTGCTTAAGTGCGAGTTCACCTTGCGCTTCCAATGGTGTTAACTGGAATCGACCTGCAGTTGTAACAGCACTTTCATCGCTACCTTCAATACTTAGATCGAAACTGTTGTAAGTTGGTGTCGGGGCATTGCTCTGCTGTTTATTCTCTAACATGGCAATACTATTGAATTTAGTCAGTGAAACATTGATTGCTGGATAGTCGAGTTCAGAGCCTGTTGGACGGTCTTTAAAATTAAACGCGGTATTAGTGATACTTATATTAGCAATTTGCATATGCGGCAAGTCGGTGCCTTGATCCGTTTCTTCTACGATTGCGTCTACGGTAACAAAACGTTTAGCTTGTTCTTCCATATATTCTGGAATATCGGAGAAGCTATAGCGAATTTGATCTAATTTTTCGATATTTATATTAGCCTGATCGATCTCTACCGTTTCAAGGTTAATACTGCCATTGAACAAACTCTTCCAGAGGTTGGCTTGCAATGTTATACGACCAAGGCTGATGAATTCTTGTTGTTCATGGGTCAGGATCTCAAAACCTTTAATTTCAAATTTGAGGGTAAAAGGATTAATGGATACATCTTCTAGCAAAACTGGGCGATTAATTAACGCGCTGGCTTTTTCGGGGGCGATGCTTTTGACCAAGTAAGGGACGAGTAAGCCTAACAGTAAGGCATACAAGAAATAGGCAACGAGTGCATAACTACAGAGGCGTTGATAGCGCGGTGCACGTGAAAAGCGTAGACGAAAATTTGCGAATGAAGTTGCCATTGGAAATGTAAATCCTTTTAAATACAATCAATAGAATTAATTATAGAATATCAATGGCAAGCATAACAGCTATTATTCCAACCATTGTTGATGTAATTGGTCACTATCACCTAAATAATCTAATAACCATGTCACGGCAGGGCTCATGCGTTTGGTATTCCAGGCTAAGCAACAATCGCTAACTGGTAGGGCTGTAATAACTTCCTTTTCTATTAGATCCCCTGTTAGGATTAATTTATTGGCCATATGTGCGGGCATAATGGCAATGCCTAAACCGCCTTTGAGTAGCTGTGTTGCACTGTGCCAGTTAGGAACGACAAGCCGGCGTTGATTATCAAGTAACCAAGTTGTGCGCTTGGGAAGCTTGCGGGCGGTGTCTTCCAAACAAATTACTGGGTATTGTGCGAGCGCTTCATTACTGATTGGTTGCTGAACTTGGGCGAGCGGGTGATTGGGACTGATCACAAACGTCCACTTTAATTCACCCATACCACGGTAATCAAAGCCGCCACTGACTGGAATAGTTGCTGTCGCGCCAATGGCTATATCAGCACGTGAATCAACCAGTGCATCCCAAACCCCGTTATAGACTTCCATGGTTAATAACAGTTCCACATCCGGAAAGGCAGTATAGAAGTCACCGACCATGGTATTGATACGACCTTCATGCACTACGTTGTCTAACGCGAGGGACACGCTTTCGTTCCAGCCATGGGCCACTCGCTGGGTTTGAAACTTCATATGGGCCATTTGCTTGAGTAATTTACGCGATTCAATGACAAAGTATTCACCGGCAGGGGTAAGTTCTACCTTGCGGTGTAAACGAATAAATAACGCCACGGCTAACCGCTCTTCAATATTACGTACCGTATAGCTAATGGCACTGGGTACTTTACATAATTCATCTGCTGCAGCGGTGAAACTTCCACGTCGGGCAACAGCGTCGATAACCTGCAGATCTTGTTGGGAAAACATACACATCAAATTTTTTGAAAGCAATGATGAAATATTAGCGTTTCTCAAACGCGAACGCCAGTATTAAACTGTCAACATCATCATTAGTCTATGTAGTTAAGCAATGAACAATATTAAAAGCAATAGCACTATCAATACAAAAAAGAACGCGTCAATGAGTACTATGATCTGGTTTTCTGGATTAAGTATGTTGGGTTTTCTCGCCACTGACATGTATTTACCTGCATTCGAAACCATTCGCTCTGAGTTTGGTACCACGCAAACATTAATTAGCTTGTCACTGAGTATCTTTTTACTCGGCATGGCACTTGGTCAATTAGTGTATGGCCCTTTATCTGATCGTATCGGCCGCAAGAAAATGTTGTTTGTTGGTATGACTATTTTTGTTATATCGACGGCTGTGATCTCAGTGTCTAACAGTATTGAACTGTTTCTACTGGCTCGATTTGGCCAAGCGTTAGGTGCGTGTTGTGGTACTGTTATTTGGCAGGCGGTGGTTATTGACCGTTATCAAGGTAAAGCATCAGAGCGTATTTTTGCGACTATTATGCCACTCGTTGCCTTGTCTCCAGCATTAGCACCACTATTGGGTGCTGGCCTTGAAGAATATTTCGGCTGGCGCAGTATTTTTGTGGTACTAGTGGTGATTGGTCTCGCCCTAATGTTCGCAACAACAGGCGAACAAGAAAGTGCACCGCTGGATAAAAAACAAGAAAAAATATCAACGCAATTGACTCGTGATTATAAGCAGATTATAAAATCAAAAATATTCATGGGTAACATGTTAATATTTGCGGCGTGCTCCGCTGCTTTCTTCGCCTATTTAACCGGTTCACCTTTTATTATGACTGCGATGGGCTATTCCGGCGCGGATATTGGTCTGAGTTACTTGCCACAGACAGTTGCTTTCCTTGTGGGTGGTTATGGTTGTCGTAGCTTGTTAACCCGCTTGAGTGCCAAACAATTACTGCCTTGGTTAATCACCCTGTTTATCACGACAGTGGTAACTATGTTTGTGATTACATTTGTGACAGCACCAACGACTATTTGGCCTATCTTGATCCCATTCTGTTTCTTAGCAGTGGCTAATGGTGCAATTTATCCGTTGGTGATTAATGCTGCATTGGCTGATTTTAAAAATTGCAGTGCGACAGCGGCAGGGTTACTTAACTTCTTACAGACGATGTTTTGTTTCTTAGCAAGTAGTGTGGTTTCAGCGTTCTCTGACCAGGGTCTTTACGCAGTGACGGCAGTGATGTTGTTCCAAGGTGTGTTGATTGTAGTGGGTTATACGTTAGCTAAGCACAAGCAGGTTGCAGATGTTGTAACTGAAGCAGCAGTGGCTTAAAGCTTTATCTAGTTAGTTACTTTACAGTTATAAATGGCAGATAAAAAACGGGAAAGACAGTGACTGTCTTTCCCGTTTTTATTTGTCTGTTTTATAGCGACTAGCTAATGTAACTCTAACGCCACATTAATCGAGTTTAATGGCTTAATTCACCACGGATATTTTTCTGCATTAGTACTTTGATTTCTTCGCTTGGTAAATTCTTACTAATGAGATAATGCAGTTTGGTTAATGCTGCTTCAGTCGTCATATCAAAACCTGAGATAACGCCCACTTGTGCTAACGCATCGCCTGTTGCATAACCGCCCATGTTTACTTTACCTTTAATACACTGGGTAAGGTTAACAACTACGATACCGCGTTTGTTAGCGGCTTCCAATGCATCTAAGATATCTGCGCTTTGTGGTGCATTACCGACACCATAGCTTAGCAAGATAAGTGCTTTCACTGGTTGTAATAGGATGTTACCAATTACTTCGGTTGAGATACCAGGGTAAAGCGTTACGATCGCAATTGGTTGCGGCGTAATATTGCTCACCGTCAGGGTTTTTTCTGCAATTGGTTTTACGTCACCTAATAGTACTTCGATATTAATACCGACTTTTAATAAGGTTTCGCAATTTGGCGTTGCAAAGGCGCTGAAACCATCGGCATGAACTTTAGTTGTTCTGTTGCCACGTAATAATTGATTATTAAAGAATAAGCATACTTCGTGAACTGGGTAGTTTGCGGCAAGGTAAAGTGAGTTAAGTAAGTTACTTTGTCCGTCAGAACGAATTTCGGCTAGTGGGATTTGTGAACCAGTCACGATAACTGGTTTGCCAAGGTCTTCTAACATAAATGCTAATGCTGATGCAGTATAGGCCATGGTATCTGTACCATGTAAGATCACAAAACCATCATATTCGTCATAATTGGTTTGGATATCTTCTGCAATTTGTTGCCAATCAGACGGGGCCATATTAGAAGAGTCGATTAACGGCGAATATTCATGCAGTGTGAAATCAGGCATTTCTTCGCGGTGGAATTCAGGTAGACGCGCTAAGCAATCTGTCATGAATCCTTCCATCGGTACATAACCGTGCTCTGAATGTTGCATACCGATCGTGCCACCAGTATATGCAATGTAGATTGATTTCTTAGCCATTAATAAATTCCCTGTGCGTTTTTAAAGGGGATTATAGTGCTGAAATCAATTAATGGAATAGCTTGCTGCTAAATTACTGAATAAAACTGCAATTAAATAGGGTAATTAACGGCGGGACTAGATTTGTGCGGTAAATCGTCAATTTACCGCACAATAGGGCTACTACTTATTTAATACTGATTATTTCTTACGTATTTACTTTATTGCTTTATAACTTATTTATAAATCAGTTATAAAGGTTATTACTTAACTTCACACACTAAACATTGCACATACAGACCTTGTGGGTCCGAATAGTTGTTAAGTTGTGCAGCTTGTTGACTCATAGTCGCTAACCACGTTGCCACATGACCATCCGCGCTGATATTAAGTTGTGTTAACACTTGCGTGGCGATTGATTGTGTAAACATCGACAGTAATCGTTCACGCTCACTGCGCGGTGTTTGAATTAAGATCAATGAGTCACTTGCTACATTGGCTTGTTTGGCCGCCGCGGCAATGGCGTCATCAAGATTACCTAGGTTATCAACTAAGCCTAAACGCAATGCATCACTACCAGTCCAAACACGGCCTTGGGCGATCTCATCCACTTGCTCTGTGGTCATGTCTCGACCTTCAGCAACCACATTTAAAAAGTTACTGTAACCATTTTCAACGGTCATTTGAATGATTTGAGCCATATGCTCTGGTAACTTTCGATTAACGGATAGGCCGGTGTAATCCGTTGTGCCAACACCATCACTGTATATACCGAGTTTCGCTAGCAGTTTTTCTGTCGTTGCAAACATACCAAAAATACCAATTGAACCGGTTATTGTGGTTGGTTTAGCCCAGATTTCATCCGCAGCAGAAGCTATCCAATAACCACCTGACGCGGCAACACTGCCCATAGACACAATGACGGGCTTACCAGCTTGTTTTACTTCTAATAACGCGGTACGGATCTGTTCAGACGCAAATGCGCTGCCACCAGGGCTGTCGATACGCAGTACCAGTGCCTTAATCTGTTCATCATCTTTGGCTTCTAGCAATAGTTTACTCAGCGACTTTCCACCGATCGCACCGGCAGGCTGATTGCCATCTAAGATTTGGCCGCTTGCGAAAATGATGCCGACACCTGGCTTGTTAGCAAAACCTTGTTGCTCAAAAGGGGTTGGCTGCAGGGCAAGGTAATCTAAAAATTCAACTTTGTCGTATTTAGCCGATTCGCTGTTGAGCTTTTTAGCCAGATAACGCGAAATCTGTTCACGTGTTAATAATTGGTCGACCAACTTCTGTTGCAAAGCATATTCGGCGATATTGCCATTGACTGATTGCAGTTTGGCAATAAATACGTCTGCTTTAGGCGCTACGTCATCAGCGTTAATTGAACGGTTACTTGCCACAACACTGGTATAGGTATTCCAAAGTTGATTTAGCCAGTTTAATTTGGCTTCTTTGCTCTCTGCAGACATATCGCTACGTGTAAAGGGTTCAACAAATGACTTATAAGTACCAACACGGAACACATGTGATGACAGGTTTAATTTGTCGATCGCATCTTTGAAGTAAAGACTGTAACTACCGTAACCTTGTAATAACACACCGCCAGCTGGATTAAGTAAAATCTCATCAGCAAATGAAGCAAGGAAATATTGCTCTTGGCTAAAATAATCGCCATAAGCATAAACTGGCTTATTACTCTTTTTAAATTCCACTAAAGCATCTGAAATATCAGTGAGCTTAGTTAAACTTGCAGGTTTTAGCAGGGCCAAATCTAAGATCAGCGCGTTAATTGCATTGTCAGTCTTAGCGTTGTTAATGACGTTAACCACATCTGAAATCGCAATTTCATTAACGACGTTTTTAGAATCAACAAATTCGCTAATCACTTGATCGAATGGATCTACTAGTTTTGGTTGATCAACCAAAACACCGTTTAAGTTAAGCACTAACGCGGCGTTATCTGCGAATGTGACTGGTACTTCTTTTGTCTGCTGCAACGCGATAATAATGATTGCGATAAAAGAAATAAAAAACAGGTTCAAGATTAAATTACGGGTAAAGGTAATCGAACTGCCTATTTTAGAAAGAATGAATCCGAGTATTGAGAATAATTTTCTCATTATATATTCCTAGTAAATCCGATGGGATTAAACTGTTACAGATGTGAGAACAGATGTTGTTTGGTGTATTAAGCCATAAATATAGTTTAGATTAAAGCACTTAGAGTGTAGGGCTAAGACCGCGCATAGCGGATCTAGTTCTCATTAATTACAAATAATACTGTGTTTAGCTTAGTTTAAACAAGACTAAATGTATTGTTAATGATTGAAATGCAACGAAATCATTTGTTTATGGCTACACTTGTACGCTGCACTCGTTAAAATAGCGTTTGAAATGAACGATTAAATTAATTACTCTAAATGTTAAATAGATAACAACTGCACATCAAATAGATAGCAAATAAATATCAATCAAGTAGCAATTGTGTAACCACTGGGAGTGGAGTTATGTCTGCAAGCAATTATCCGAATATGTTAGCACCGTTAGACCTAGGTTTTACTACATTGAAAAACCGAGTATTAATGGGCTCAATGCATACAGGCTTAGAAGAAGAAAAAAATGGATTTGAAAAACTGGCCGCATTTTATGCCGAACGTGCAAAAGGCGGTGTTGGTTTAATTGTTACTGGTGGTATTTCGCCAAATTTACGTGGCCGTTTGATGCCCCATGGTATGCAGCTATCTTATAAGTGGCAGGCCAAGAAACACCAAGTTGTTACACAGGCAGTGCATGATAATGGTAGTAAGATCGCATTACAGATTTTACATGCGGGACGTTATGCCTACCATCCATTTAGCGTGAGCGCGAGTAAGAGCAAATCGCCGATTAACCCGTTTACACCAAGAGCGATGTCAAAACGTTCTATTCGCTGCACTATTGCTGACTTTGCTAAAACGGCCGAACTGGCTCAGTTTGCCGGTTATGACGGTGTTGAAGTGATGGGTTCTGAAGGTTATCTGATTAACCAATTTATTTGTCACCGCAGTAATAAGCGTACCGATGAATGGGGTGGTAGCTATCAAAACCGTATGCGCTTTCCGATTGAGATTGTTAAATCAATTCGTCAGCGTGTCGGTAATGATTTTATTATTATCTTCCGCCTATCAATGCTGGATCTGGTTGAAGACGGCAGCACCTTTGAAGAAGCGGTTGAACTAGCGCAAGCACTTGAAAAAGCGGGTGTGACTATTATTAATACCGGTATTGGCTGGCATGAAGCGCGTGTACCTACGATTGTAACCAGTGTACCGCGTGCGGCATTTAGCTGGGTAACTGAAAAAATGAAAGCCCATGTTAATGTGCCTTTAATTACCACTAACCGTATTAATACCCCTGAAGTGGCTGAACAAATTTTATCTTCAGGGCAAGCGGACATGGTATCGATGGCTCGTCCTATGTTAGCCGACCCATACTTTGTTGCAAAAGCGACAGCAGGTAAAGCAGATGAGATCAATACCTGTATCGCCTGTAACCAAGCCTGCTTAGATCATGTATTTAAAGCCAAACGCGCCTCTTGCTTGGTCAATCCACAAGCGTGTTTTGAAACTGAATTGACGTTTGAAACAGTTGCGAAATCTAAACGTATTGCGGTTGTTGGTGCGGGACCCGCTGGTTTAGCATTTGCTTGTTATGCCGCTGGACGTGGCCATCAAATTGATATTTTTGATAGTCGCTCGGAGATTGGTGGTCAGTTTAACTATGCTAAACAAATTCCCGGCAAAGAAGAGTTTTACGAGACGCTGCGCTATTATGCAAAACAGATTGAAGTACTTGGCATTAACTTACATTTAAATCAGTTAGTGACAGTGAAGACTTTGGAGGGCAAGGGTTATGATGATGTTGTTGTGGCAACAGGTATCACGCCAAGAACACCGCCTATTCCAGGGATTAAACATGAGAAAGTACTCAGTTATATTGAAGTATTACGTGATCATAAACCTGTGGGTAAACGTGTTGCCGTGATCGGTGCCGGTGGTATCGGCTTTGATGTGTCAGAGTTCTTGGTTGAAGAGCAAGGTGCTTCACCATCGACCAATACTAAGCAGTGGTTAAGCGAGTGGGGCGTAACAGAAGACAGCCAAACTGTGGGTGGTCTTGTTGCGGCCAAGGATACAGCACCTGCGCGTGAAGTATTTTTGTTACAACGTAAAGATACCAAAGTCGGCGCGGGCTTAGGTAAAACCAGTGGTTGGGTACACAGAGCCACATTACAGAAGAAAAATGTGGAAATGATCAAAGGCGCTTCTTATGACCTGATTGATGATCAAGGTTTGCATATTACTGTTGATGGCGTTAAAAAAGTACTCGACGTTGATAATGTAATTTTGTGTGCAGGACAAGAACCATTTAAAGAGTTGTTTGAGCAGTTAAAATCTGAGAAAGTGACTACTCACTTGATTGGTGGTGCATTTGAAGCGGGTGAATTGGATGCAAAACGTGCTATTCGTCAAGGCGCTGAATTGGCCGCGATGATTTAATACTAATCTAATGCAATAACATCAACCGTTATTGCTACAGTAGCTATGATTCTTGTAGTGGCTGCTACTTGTTACAGTTGGTTGATGATCGCGATGACTTCTTGTTGTAACCCGTTATTGTAAATATATATAGCCCATATTATCTATGGGCTTTTTTGATCTTAATAAATTTATCACTTGATATTTTATGGCCTACATTTAATACTTTAACTATCACTCATTGTTCAAAGTAGTAAGTAATGAACGCAATTGACCTATTAATAAATCGCCATTCTTGTAATCAGCTTTCAGCCCCAGCCCCGAGTGGTGAGGCATTGGATAATATTATTAATGCTGGATTACGCGCACCTGATCACGGCGGCTTAACCCCTTGGCGTTTTATTATTACCGAAGGTGACGGTTTAAATACTTTGTCACGCTATTTTCAAGATGCCGCATTTAACCTTGGCAAAGCAGAAAAAGATGTATTAAAAGCGGCAAATGCGCCGTTTCGAGCACCACAAATTATTACTGTTATTGCCAGAATAGAAGCGCACCCGAAGATCCCCGAAACGGAACAGTTAATGTCGGCGGGTTGTGTAGTCATGGCCATGCAAATGGCGGCGCAAGCTCAAGGTTTTAACGGTATTTGGCGAACCGGTTGGTTTGCTTACAATGACTATATAAAACAAAAGCTTGAACTTGAAGGTAAAGATGAAATAGTGGGCTTTTTATATTTAGGCACACCGGATGTATCTTGCAAGAAAATTCGTCAGTTAGATACCGAAAATTTTATAACTCGCATGGATAGCTAACGCTTTGCACGTGAATAGAGAGTAGGAATTAAGATGACAACCCAGTATCCAAAAGGACATTTACTCAGTGTACAATTTCCACTTTACCATCATGTTGGTATCTCGGATGGGTGTGGTCATGTTTTTGAGAATTCCAGAGCACGTGCTGGTCGAGGCTTAGTGACTCTACAAGATTTCTCTGACGATAAAGACATTATCGACCATGGTTTTTTACCCGGTAGTTTACCTGCCGAAGATATTATCGATAACGCGGCGCAACTGGTCGCAGACAAAAAGCGTTATCATTTGTTGAAAAATAACTGTGAGCATTTTGTCCATGAGGTGTGCGGCGTCAAAGTCACCAGTCCGCAGTTACGACGGGCGTTAATTTTAATCTCAGCGATATTAGTCAATCATTATACCAGTGGCCGGTTTCGAACGGCTTTACTGTGGAGCATTGCGTCGCAATTATCACATTTAAATGCCGCGACACTGTCTTGGTGGAAGCATGCTATTTTTACTTCCGCAGGATTTTGGTTGGTACTTTTAAGTAATACTAATCAAGATGTTGAAGATGAAAATCTGTAGCTAATACCTCTTTATTCCCCATTTCTTTTCTTCTATAGCGCTTATTGGTTTAGTAAGCGCTTTCTAGTTATTTTCCTTATAATAGTGGCCATTAGATTAACACCTCGCCAACCTTGTATTGAGCGAGTGGAGTAAATTATGGGTAGTATTGAAATTTTTCGCGATCATAGTTTGCCGCATCATCAGATTATTAGTATCGCAGATAAAGTAATGGTTGATATAGCAGAAGAATATGACCTTAAATTAGAATGGCAGGGTGATAAACTGCATATTCAGCATGCGCATACCAGAGGGTATTTACATGCTGATTCAGAAAGTATCAGAATCAAATTGAAATTAGGGATCCTGCTGTTTCCAGTCAGTTTTGTATTAAAGCAAAGCATTGAAGAAACCCTGGATGAACTGCTTCCAAGTGCAGCATGTTCGTATAGATAAAGTATGATTAAGGCTTGATATTATGGAACAATTATCACTGGTTGAAACCTCATTTTTATTAAGTGAGAGTACTGCAAGTCCTAAACATTTTTCAGGGTTGCAAATTTTTGAACCGCCCAAGGACTATGTTGGCAACTTTGCCCGCGATCTGTTCCAAAAGTTAATCATGGATCCTGCTGTAGCGACCCCATTTAACTTTAAATTGAAAAAAAGCTTCGGCGGTTTGTATTATTGGGTACATGATAGCCAGTTTGATTTTAATTATCATATTCGCATGTCGATGCTACCCGGTGAAGGTTCTGATGAGCAGCTACGTGACTTAGTTGAACGTTTACATTCGCATTTAATCGATAGAACGCGTCCGTTATGGGAAGTGTATTTGATTGAAGGTTTATCAGAAGGTCGTTTTGCTATTTTCACTAAAATTCATTATGCGATGGCTGACGGTAAAATGGCAAATAGTTGGTTGTCAGGGTATCTACAAAGTGATCAGTCAGTTAATGATTATCGCCCATTTTGGCAGCTCCCATCTTTCCGCCCTGGTTATAAAGAATCAGCTGGTGTCATCGAAAACGTATTGTCGACGTACATGAGTGGTTTAAAGCAGCTTAAATCTATTCCTGGTCTGGTCCAATTAGGGGCTCGAATGGGGCTTAAATTCCTAAATTTACGGGATAAAGGACCGGCATTACCATTTTGTGCTCCAAGAACACCATTTTCTGTACCAGCAACGCGTTCTCGTATCGTTTCTTTTGGTCGTTTACCGTTTGAAAAAATGCGTTCAATTAGCAAGATAACGGGCGTTACCTTCAATGATGTGATTTTATGTTGTGTTGATATTGGCCTAAATCGTTATTTGAAAGAAAAAGGTATTTTATTACGCAAGCCATTAGTTGCTCAGGTACCCGTTAGGATCGGCAACGGCCGTCGAAATGCATTAACCGGGGTCGAACTCGGTAATGTTGATGCAGCTCCTTTAGATCATTTAGAAACAATTTTTAAACGTACCAGCAGCGTTAAAGAAGATTTGTTTAGTTTATCGGCAGAGTCGGTGGTTAACTTTTCATTATTGCTGCAAGCAAGTGCGTCAATCTCTGAATGGTTAGGTATATCGAAGTTCTTACCGCCATTAGGCTCTGTGATTGTTTCTAATGTGCGTGGACAGCAAGAATTTGCTTACCTTGCGGGAGCGAAGCTGACCGAAGTCTATCCGGTATCAGTACTCTCCGCTGGTACAGCATTAAATATTACCTTGTACAGTTATCACGAAGAAGTGTTTTTCGGTTTAGTGGGGTGTAAAAATGAACTCCCTGATTTAGATATATTATCTCGTCATGTCGAGGCCGCTTGTGAGATCCTCTCAAATGACATTCTGGATAATGCGAAACAACATTCAGTACTAATCTCTTCACGTTAAACTAAAGGCAGCAGCTTAAGCTGCTGCCTTTATCTATGCCTTCTGTATATTTCATGCTACCTTTGATAGGTTACGTATTTGTTAAACCCTAGAGGCTTAGAAATGTGTACATAGGATTAGTATTATGTCTTAGGGCAAGGGTCTGAGTTGTATTGCTAGCATTTCTGCTATACGTATAAAAATTCGAGGTTATTTTGATTAGTTGGCAAGCCAAGGCGCTAAATTTATTTCTGAAGCAAACAGTAAAGCGCTCGATTGAAAATACTAAAGATGCAAATAAACTGCGTCTTCAGATGCGCGCGTTGGATAAATTTTCATTTGGTACTAGCTCAAAGATAGCGCGCTCTCAATCTATGCGCGCAGGTATCTTGTGCGATGACATAAAACTTAAATTTTCAAACAGCAAAACAAAATTACTGTATTTACACGGTGGCGCATTTGTATTTAAAACCCCGGCGATGCATAATAATTTCATTGCTCGTTTAGCTGAACCATTAGATTTACATGCTATCGTACCCGATTATCCCCTTGCACCTGAACATCCTTTCCCTGCAGCACTCGATTGCTGTTATATTATTTATAAGTCATTACTCGATTCTGGTACTGCGGCTGAAGATATAATATTGGCGGGTGACTCTGCGGGTGGCAATTTGGTTTTAGCTTTATTACATAGAGCGAAGCGCGATGGTCTGCCTATGCCTAAATGTGGGGTATTATTATCACCTAATGCCGATATGACACAAAGTGGCATGTCTGCTGTTGAGAATCGTTATAGTGACGCACTGTTTAGTTTAGAAGTGATGTTACATTGCCGAAACTTATATTTAGCTGGCGGTAATAACGATTTACATAATGATGAGATATCACCTTTGTTTGGTGACTTTACTGGTTTCCCGCCGTTTATGTTCCATGCCGGTAGTACCGAGTTAATGCGCGATGATTCAACCCGACTTGCGGCGTTTATGCAGGAAAAAGGTGTCGATGCTCATGTACAAATATGGCGCGAAATGCCACATGTATTTCCCTTGTTTGAGCAGCTTCCAGAAAGTAAGGCTGCGTTGATTCAGATCGTCGACTTTATAAAGAAACATCAAAACAAGCCTTAAGTAGGATTGTTTTAGTTTTTTCTATGTTTTTAGTAAGTCAGTTTATAATTAACCATAAAGATGTCAGTTTAAATGATGGGGTTTTTGCATGTTTGGTATTGTTTTATGCTGCATTTGCAGTTAAACATAATAAAATATAAATAATCATATAAAATATGTCATCTTCGGTAATTTTTCTGAAAATGATATATGTTGTTTTATAAAATTCTTTATTATAGCCACATAAACCAAGCGAAGCACAATACAGAGGCTATTATGAACAAAGAACAAGTATTACAAACAATCGAATTATTAAAAGCAGGTCACTCTTTAACGAACGTAACTAAGATTGCTAATATCAATGTTATGTACGTAAGTGTAATTCGTAAATTGATGGTGATGAACTTGATTAATATTGAAGGTTAATCGCTATAGCGCTTAACTTATTGATGACTGACTGATTAGCAATGCCATAAGCGTTGAACAAATATCACAGTCAAAAAAAAGGCTGGTAAGATAAATAATTATCTCACCAGCCTTTTTGTTTTAAGCTACTTTTTTAAATTAGACATAAATGCTAAATTAAAAATAAATACTTAAATTAGAATTCCGCCGTGCGTGGTGCACGTGGGAAAGGAATTACGTCACGGATATTTTGCATACCAGTTACATAAGACACTAAACGCTCGAAGCCTAGACCGAAACCAGAATGTGGCACTGTACCAAAACGACGTAGGTCGCGGTACCACCAGTAATCTTCTTTGTTTAGACCCATTTCTTCCATACGCTTATCAAGCATATCTAAACGTTCTTCACGTTGACTACCGCCGATGATCTCGCCGATGCCTGGTGCAAGTACGTCCATTGCAGCAACTGTTTTACCGTCTTCATTCATACGCATGTAGAATGATTTAATATCTTTCGGGTAGTTTTTAACAACAACAGGTGCTTTAAAGTGTACTTCAGCAAGGTAACGTTCGTGCTCAGAAGACATATCGATACCCCAAGAAACTGGGAATTCGAATTCTTTACCACATTCTTCTAAGATCTTAATTGCGTCAGTGTAATCAATTTGCGCAAAGTCAGATTCCACAAAGCTTTCTAAACGCGTAATCGCTTCTTTGTTGATACGTTGTGCAAAGAACTGCATGTCATCCATACGCTCTTCTAGTACAGCTTTAAAGCAATACTTAAGCATATCTTCAGCTAGTTTTGCTGCATCATCAAGATCTGCAAATGCAATCTCAGGTTCAACCATCCAGAATTCTGCAAGGTGACGCGTTGTGTTTGAGTTTTCAGCACGGAAAGTTGGGCCGAATGTATAAACTTTACCAATCGCACAAGCATAAGTTTCAGCGTTAAGTTGACCAGATACCGTTAGAAAGGTTTCTTTACCAAAGAAGTCTTCTTTGTAATCAACTTCACCTTTATCAGTTAAAGGCAGGTTATTCATATCCAGTGTACTTACACGGAACATTTCACCAGCACCTTCACAATCACTACCAGTGATAAGTGGTGTGCTTAACCAGTTATAACCATTTTCATGGTAAAAACGGTGAATAGCTTGTGATAAACAGTTACGAACACGCATAACCGCACCCATAACGTTAGTACGACCACGTAGGTGAGCGTGTTCACGAAGGTACTCGATGCTGTGACGTTTAGCTGACATCGGGTAAGTATCAGGGTCTTCTACTAAACCAAGCACAATTACTTCTGTTGCTTGGATTTCGAATGATTGACCTTTACCTGGTGATTCAACAACTACACCAGTAACTTCAACAGAACAACTAGCAGTAAGATTTAATACATCTGCTTCGTAGTTCGGTAAATCTTTGCTTACAACTGCTTGAATAGGATCGAAACACGAACCATCGTAAATAGCTAAGAAAGAAATACCAGCTTTAGAATCACGACGTGTGCGGATCCAGCCTTTCGTTGTAACTGTGCTACCTACCGGGAATTTACCGGCAAAAATATCTTTAACTGACGAATGCGTCATAGGATTATTGCTCTCCAGCATAAAAAGCTCTTGCTGAGCGAATGATGATTATTTAAGTAAGGTTATATTACCTTTGCAGTTGCAGTATACAAGTAAAAACAACGAAAAATCATTTTGTTTGCTTAATATTTAGTAAATTATCACTGATATCCAAGAATAATTAAGGATCCTAATGGTAATTAATTTGTTTTTTCTTTTGTTGTAGTAACCGTGTTTGATTTAAAAAACTACTGCTGGGTTTTATTGCGGCATTATTTGTGGGGTTTATTGTGCGTTGTTTTAAACTCTGCTCTAGTTTTTCAAAATAATTAGATTCACTAATATTGTTGTCGAGCATTAAATTGTAGCGTTCAGATAAGCCATGAGTGTCTGTTGCATGTTCGAGTTTATTGATGATGTCATGCTCAAATTTAGCTTCCTGAATATAATCTGTGATACTGCTAAGCGGTGCAATTATTTTAATATAAACAATATACGAGATCGCGGAAAAACTGATTATACTTAAACCAAAAATCAATAAATTATTGAGCATAGATGACTCCATAAACTAAGGTTGAATGAATGTAACAAGTTGGTGATGAAGCTTGTTACATTCATTATTATTAAGTTTCCATGTCACAATTGTAGACGTGGATACCTTAGCTTAGCAAAGACCATTTTGATGATATTGCAAGTCAAAACCAGAGAAAGCTAAATTGACTTTTGTTATTAATCAAAAATAGTGTTATTTAGCCCAGATGTCGGCATCAAGTACTTGCTTGATCACATTGCATAATGTATCGAGTTCTGTTGCTGAAATAATATACGGAGGCATGATATACAGCAGCTTGCCAAAAGGTCTGATCCATACGCCTAATTCAACAAATAATACCTGCGCTTTAGCTAGATCGATAGATTTCGACGTTTCAATTACGCCAATACTGCCCAGTACACGAGCATCAGTGACATTGTCATGTTCAATCAATGGTAACAATGCTTGTTGCATTTGCTGCTCAATGCCCGCGACTTGTTGTTGCCAGTCACTGGTCATTAATAAATCAATACTGGCGTTGGCGACTGCGCAGGCTAGGGGATTACCCATAAACGTGGGACCGTGCATTAACACACCGCTGGGCCCGTTGCTGATCGTTTCTGCTACGTGTCGGGTTGTTAACGTCGCGGCCAAGGTCATGTAACCACCCGTGATCCCTTTACCTAGGCACATAATGTCTGGGGTGATGTCAGCATGTTCACTGGCAAATAACTTACCGGTACGACCAAATCCGGTGGCGATCTCATCAGCAATCAGCAACACCTCATAACGTTCACAGAGTAATTTGGCTTGGCGTAAAAACTCTGGATGATAGAACTTCATGCCGCCTGCGCCTTGTACAATTGGCTCTAAAATAAACGCAGCGATATGCTGATGATTTTCAGCTAATGTGCTGGCTAAATCTTGCATCGCACTGTCTTGCCATTGTTCATCAAACTTGATGCTCGGCGCGCTAATAAAATACTGCGGAGCCAAGAAACCGGTGAATAATTCGTGCATGCCATTATCTGGGTCACAAACCGACATCGCGCCAAAGGTATCACCGTGATAACCGTTACGTATAGTGACAAACTTTTTCTTGCTCGGTTGTTGATGATGCCAATATTGGATCGCCATTTTCATGGCGACTTCGACACTCACTGAGCCTGAATCTGACAAGAACACACACTCTAAACCTGCTGGGGTGATATCAACCAATTTCTGGCATAGATTTATCGCTGGTGTATGAGTGATACCACCAAACATGACATGGGACATTTTACTTGCTTGCACCTGCATCGCTTGATTTAACGCCGGTACGTTGTAGCCATGAATCGATGCCCACCAAGAAGACATGCCATCGATGAGCTGGGTGCCGTCATTTAATGTTAAGTAAACACCACAGGCGCTATCAACGTGATAACAAGGCAAAGGTTTGGTCATTGAAGTATAAGGGTGCCAGATGTGTTGCTGGTCGAACTTCATTAAGTTATCGTGTGTTTTTTGAGTCATTGTAAACCTTGGTTTTAGCATTTGGTTGACCTTGCGGCTATGCTGGATAGACTAATCGAGTTTACGCACAAATTCAAATAAAGGATTTTAGATGACTAACCGTGTTCGCCATGATTGGCATATTGATGAGATTGAAGCACTTTTTAACCAACCGTTTAATGATTTGATGTTTCAGGCTCAAACGGCACACCGTCAACATTTTGATCCAAACAGTGTGCAGATTAGTACACTGCTATCAATCAAAACCGGCGCTTGTCCGGAAGATTGCAAGTACTGCCCGCAGAGCGCGCGTTATACCACGGGTATTGAAAAAGAACGTTTGATGCAAGTTGAAACAGTACTCACACGTGCAGCTGAAGCAAAAGAAAATGGCGCGAGTCGTTTTTGTATGGGCGCAGCGTGGAAAAACCCGCATAAACGCGATATGCCGTATTTAATCGATATGGTTAAAGGTGTTAAAGCCATGGGTCTGGAAACGTGTATGACGTTAGGTATGTTAGCACCCGACCAAGCGCAGTCATTGTCTGAAGCGGGTTTAGATTATTATAACCATAACTTAGATACGTCTGAAGAGTATTACGAACAGATTATTACGACACGTACTTATCAAGACCGTTTAGATACCTTAAGTCACGTGCGTGAAGCTGGTATGAAAGTCTGCTCTGGCGGTATCGTTGGTATGGGTGAGCAACAACAGGACCGTTTTGGTCTGCTTAAGTCACTGGCGAACTTACCGCATCATCCTGAAAGTGTACCGATTAATATGTTGGTTAAAGTGGCCGGTACACCACTTGAAGATGCGCCTGATTTAGATGCATTCGAGTTTGTCCGCACCATTGCTGTAGCACGGATCATCATGCCTAAATCGTATGTACGTTTATCGGCGGGTCGTGAGGCGATGAGTGAACAAACGCAAGCGCTGTGTTTCATGGCGGGTGCTAACTCGATTTTCTACGGTTGTAAGTTGCTAACCACAGATAATCCAGATGAAGACAGTGATAAACGTTTATTTAAAAAGTTAGGCCTACACCCTGCACGTATTCGTGAAGCGAGTGATGAAGCGCAATCTGCACAATTGCTTGATGAAATTGCCGAGCAAGCATCGCCGTCGCTGTTTTACGACGCGAGTGCTGTTGGTGAGAAGAGCGCGGCACTTTAATGGCGTTTGAATTCATTAGCCAAGCATTACGGCAGCAAGAATCTGAGTCGTTGTTACGCACGCGAGCAATCAATCATGGCGCCATTAATTTTTCTGCCAATGATTATCTGGGCCTTTCAACACACCCTGAATTAATTGCAGCATGGCAACGTGGTGCAACTGAGTATGGTGTTGGCAGTGGTGGCTCATTTCTTGTTACAGGCTATACCCATGCGCATGCGGTACTCGAAGAAAAGTTAGCTGAAATAACCGGCTATGAATCAAGTTTATTATTTAACTCGGGTTACAGTGCTAACCAAGCCCTAATTAAAGTCTTGCTGAATAAAAATGATTTACTGGTACAGGATAAGCTTAACCATGCCTCACTCATTGAGGCGGGGATGTATTCACCTGCGACGATGAAACGCTTTAAGCATAATGACAGTGTTCATCTTGCTCAGACCCTAGAGCAATATCGCGCCACACATGCTAATTCACTGGTTGTTACCGAAGGTGTGTTTAGTATGGATGGTGATATGGCCGATTTACAGGAAATTAGTCAACAATGTAAAGCCCATGACAGTTGGTTATTAGTCGATGATGCCCATGGTTTCGGGGTATTACCACAGGGCCAAAATAGTCTTAACCAACACGGTTTATTAGCTCATGATGTTGATTTGTACATGGCGACATTTGGTAAAGCCGTTGGTGTGTCAGGGGCGTTTGTCGCGGCGTCGAAAGATGTTATCGACTATTTAGTTAACTTTTCTAAGCCTTATATTTATTCGACGGCAATGCCTGCTGCGATGGCGTTGTGTATAGATAAAGCGTTAACGATCATGCTGACTGAGACATGGCGGGTAACACATTTAAACCAGCTTATTTGTTATTTCAAACAACAGTGTTCTTTACGCAATATTACCTTGATGCCATCTGATACGGCTATTCAACCTTTGCTTATTGGTGATGCCGGTAAGGCGATGAAAATAAGTCAACAGCTTGCTAGTCAAGGGCTATTAGTAAAAGCGATAAGACCGCCGACTGTGCCACCAGGTACCTCACGATTACGGATTACCTTATCTGCGAATCATAGTATTGAAGACATTGATTTATTACTGACTCGTTTACAGGAGGCGTTGCATGATTGATAAAAATGCGGTCGCCCGTTGTTTTGGTAAAGCCGCTGCCAGTTATGATCAACATGCGATATTACAGCGCTTGTCCTGTGATCGACTTTTACAGACCCTACCCAATAAAGGCAACGCGGAACGATATAACACCACTGTTGATCTGGGTTGTGGTAGCGGGGCATTATTACCGGTATTGGCGAACTGTAGTAAGCAGTTAATCGCGGTTGATTTATCCTTTGGTATGCTTACTCACGCCAAGCAGCAGCGCGAGCAACAAGATAAATTAACGCCACCTATTTATTGGTTGAACGCTGATGCCGAGGCATTACCTTTACTGTCGAGCTGTGTCGACTTGTGTGTCTCAAATTTAGCATTGCAATGGTGCGATGACTTAGCGACGCCCTTGATTGAAGCCTCACGGTGTTTAAATCAAGGTGGCTTGATGCTTTTTAGCACGCTGGTAGCTGGTAGCCTTGATGAGTTAACGCAGTCATGGTCGACGGTCAATGAGCATCGCCATGTAAATCGTTTTTTGTCTGAAGGTGAAATTAAAACCGCGTTATTAAAATCTGGTTTAAGCGTTGAAATATTTCAAGTTGAAATCCAAACCATGTACTACTCAAGCGTGAAAGAGGTAATGCAAAGCCTGAAGGGAATTGGTGCTAATCATGTCCATGACAAAGACGCTAAACCGACAACGCAAGGTGAGCTAAGGGCATTTAAAGCCAACTACGAAATGTTACGTGATAATCAAGGCTTATTACCGCTTAGCTACAAACTCGCTTACTGCTTATTGCGCAAGTGCTAACCAGCACATTTAAGACGATATTTTAAGATGAGATGAAGACTTAAGACGACATTTAAGACAATAGAAACTAAGGTCACCGATGACAATAAATTGTAAAAAAGTATTTATTACCGGCACAGATACCGATGTGGGTAAAACTGTGGTTAGCTGTGCGGTACTTGATTACGCTAACAAATTAGGCCTTAAAACGGTAGGTTTGAAGCCTATTTCAGCAGGTTGTGAATTAACACCAGGGGGTTTACGTAATGAAGATGCGGTATTATTACAACAGCATGCGTCGTATAAATTAGATTATAAAATTGTTAACCCCATTGCTTATCAAGCGCCAATCGCCCCGCATATAGCTGCGCACAATAATGGCGAGTCTATTGATTTGGCGTTAGTGGACGATTCCCTCGCTCAACTGCCTGATGATATTGATTTTGCCGTGATCGAAGGTGCTGGTGGTTGGCATCTACCGATTAGTATGAATAAAAACAATGCTGATAACAGTAACTTATTTTCATCTTGGGTAGCTGAAAATAAGTTAGATGTTATTCTTGTAGTAGGGGTTAAGTTAGGTTGTTTAAATCATGCGATATTATCAGCACAAGCCATAGCTCATTCTGGCGCGAACCTTGTAGGTTGGATCGCGAACAGTCCCACCACTGATATTGCTAATTATGATGGCATGATTGCCACCTTAAGCATGGAATTATCAGCACCATTGATGGGTGAAATGCCTTATTTTTCATCAATCGAAGATAAAAATGAAAATTCAGCTGACTATTTGGATTTAACTTCTTATTTGTCGTTGTAAAGGATAATATACTTAGCCATAAAATGCCCCTTGGTACGCAAATACATGCTCTATAATCACTAGTAGGTATTTATGACTAAGAGGTGAGAGTAAGTGTAATAACGAAAGGACAAACAAGGCGTGGCTAAGATTGTTTTAAAGCAAGAAGATAAATTATCATTTAAACTTAACCACCTTATTCCACAGGGTGATTATCGTCGTGTGGACGTGTATTTTTTATTACCTAACGAGATGGGTATTAATCCTCGAACATTAACAGAAGATGATTATTTTTACCGTGGCATTCAAGGTAAGCGTGCGTATTATTCTGAGGGTTTACACCTGCCGTTAGTGCAAAGCCGTTTTGCTAGTCGAATGAAACGTTCTCCAGACGAATATCGCGTTAACTTAAACCTCTTTGCTTACCAATTTGCTAAAGCTTTCGAAAAAGATATCCGAAATATTGAAGATCAAATTGATCCGCAATTGTTTTATGCTGCGTTAATTGAACTTAATGAGGTCGCTAAGTCGATTATTAAGAAGTTTCGTCGTAATGCCCCAAAAGATGAAAAATTAAAAGCTTATTTTAATAATGTTGATAATTACCTTTCATGGTTCAGTGAGCAATGCTGCTATAAGGCATTGTCCAAACGTAAAAAGAGTAATGAGTTTCTTGATGAACGTGCGGAAATTATTGGCTTTTGTCGAGGCGAAGCTAAGTATCGCTTCGAAAATGGTTATAACTCCGCGAATACCTTGTTAGATCCGAATCGTATAGCCAATAAAATGCGCTTGTTACGTCGTTTGATCGAACATGGCGTGATCTTTAAAGAAGAAACTCAAGCGCTCGGGGCTCATCAGAAAAAGATAGTGAAAGGCACCGCGACATCGTTAGTGATGGTGATTGTATTAAGTCTTATCTTTTTTGCTCAAGGTGAATTAAAAGGACTGACGTATGCTTTGATTGCGGTATTGTCGGTTATTTACGGTTTCAGGGAGATCTTTAAAGATGAATTTAATAACACCTTATGGCGTTGGATCCGTAAAGGGCGACCAAAATGGTCAAGACAGCTGATTGATACATCAAATAAACAAATCATTTGTAAGCAACGTATCTGGCTAGACTATATAAAACAAACTAAGTTACCAAAAGTAGTACGTGACGTTTTATATCGCCGTCGACCGCAGAACAAGCAAGAGTCAATACTCTTGCATTATCGGTTAGATACCAAGGTCAGTAGTAAAGGCTTTCAACCAGGTTATGACCGTATTCAAGAACAGGTTTATTTTAGTGTTAGACCGCTGATTCGGTATTTAGAGCGTGGTACTGGTGCTGTATATGCAGAAAATGAAAGTAAGATAACTAAAGAATCGATTGAAAGGCGCTACCAAGTTAATGTGGTTGTCGGTCTAAAGGATGACAGTGCTAAAGTCGTTTATCAACGCCATAAAATAACAGTTAACCGTTCTGGTATCCTTGATATTGAAGCTGCGGATGTTTTTAGTGAAATTTTGTAGTTAATTAGCTACGCCGATTATACAAACATAGGTATTAAATCTATGTTTAATCTAATACCTTTATAATAATTTAATCAAACGTTTGAATTATTATGATACTAAGCTCCTATTTTTGCACTAATGTTGTTGCGCAAATGTTGCCTATGTGAAATATTCGTTGTATGTCTTCTGGTTGAATTGAGATAGATATTGTCTTTTCAGCTATGATGTAATGAAGCAACGAGTAATACGAGCAAAGGAGTGCTGATAATGAATGTTCAAGGAGATGTTATTGGAGGCTGGTTAGTTGCCTTATATAAAGCGCTATTATGGAAAGGAATAGAACCTTTCGAGCTGCTATCAAAATCAGATGTAAGCATTGATGAAATAACGAATGTAGGCAGTCGCGTTCCCGTGCACCTGTGTAATAAACTCTTCGAACAATCAGTAACACTGACGGATGATCCACTTTTACCGATTAAAGTGAGTCAATGCATTGTTGCGACAACATTTCATGCATTAGGTTGTGCACTGCAAGCCTCATCATCATTACAAGACGCATTTACCCGGTTAGTGCATTATGACCGTGTATTGAGTAGTACCTGTCGTATTCATTTAACGCAAGACGAAACGCATTGTTATCTGCAGTTAAACTTAAATGAGACCGAAGACTGCATTAATCGCATTGGCGATACACTTGAATTAACCATGTTACTTTCCATCATCAAAATTTGTCGCGACCTGTCTAATCCTGGTTTTTCCCCAGTCAAGATATATACCACTGCCAATGCTCGGTGTGTCGAGCAATTTGAAACTCATACAGGCTGCAGCGTTGAGTTTAACTCAAGTAAATCTATGTTAGTGATGGATCGTAATCTGCTAGCAAAACGGCTGCCCAATTTTGCGCCAGATCTTATTTCTTTCAGTGATAAAGCGGTTGATGATTATCTTGCTGGCCTTGATTGTAATAATGTTGTCAGCCAAGTACGTTCTGAAGTTGTCTCTTTGATGGCGACCGGTGTACCAAATATTGACTTTGTCGCCGATAAATTGAACTTTAGTCAGCGTAGTTTACAGCGAAAACTCAATGATTCCGGTACCAGTTATAAAGATCTAGTTGAAAATATTCGCCAAACAACCGCTGAACAACATTTAAATCAAAACCGTTTATCGTTGGGGGAAATAAGCTACCTGTTGGGCTTTTCTAATGTGGCTAATTTTTCTCGGGCATTTAAACGTTGGAAAGGCGTGACGCCCGGTGTTTATCGAGGAGAACATTGCCATTCATAAATAGTGGTTAATACCAAAAATAGCATTGTTAATGCCAAGAGTAATATTGCTTATATCAAGCGGAAAATGGATTGCCATTTGATGACAACATTTAGGTCTTAGTGAGAAGACCTTCGTAAACTTAAGGGATTATGGTGATACAAATGCCAAGTATGGATAAAAAATCGCTTGCGCTGTTATGTGTATTAAGTTTACCAGTATACAGTGCCAGTGAAGAACAGACGTTAAAGAAAGCAAGCAGTTATGTCGGCAATAATGTGTTACAGGTTGCGGCAGAAATGAATAGCCTTGTTGAGAATAGCGTTTTTTTAGAAATTGATAATTTCCAACAGCGTCAGATAATGGTTGGAGAGTACGGACGTATTTTAGTGCGTGATAATGCGGATTCAACTTGGCTTCAGGCTAACGTACCTGTACAAACGACAATCACAGCTGTGGACTTTATTGATGATAAAGTTGCTTGGGCGGTGGGTCATCAAGGCGTGATATTAAAAACCACGGACGGCGGTCGTAACTGGATTAAAATTTTTGATGGTTTGCAGCTAACGGGGTTGTTAAAAACCAGCTTAGAACAACAAATCGTGGCGTTAACGGTTCAGTTTGAACGTGCTGAAGTCGATGGTACTCTTGATAACGACAGTATTGATGAAGATCGTCTTGATGAGTTAGAGATGCAACTCGATGATGCGACTTATAAACTTGAAGATTTAACAGTTAATGCGGGCATTGAAATTTCATTTTTTGATGTGCTATTCACCACGCCCGATTATGGCCTTGTAATTGGTGCTTATGGCGCAATGCTAGAAACCAACGATGGTGGTAATAATTGGCAATATATCGGCTATCAAGTACCTAATCCTGAAGGCTTCCATCTTAATGCATTAACGACAGATGCGGATAATAATATCTATGTGGTCGGCGAAGCGGGCCTTGGCATGGCGACCTCAGATCAAGGTAACAGCTGGCGTGCTCTGGAAATTGACTACATGGGTTCACTGTTTGGTATCGATGTTAATGGCTCGTCACTCTATAGTTACGGATTACGCGGCAATATGTTCGCTTCACAAGACCAAGGCGAGACTTGGCAGCACCTAGATACTGGGGTGACTAACCATATTTTCTCAGCTGATTGGCTAAATAACACCGAGCTGTTACTCGTTGGCGCTGGTGGATTAAAGCTAGTCTATAACGGTCATACCTTCAATAATATCTCCAAAATAACTCAACGTATTGATATCACCTCAGTCAAAATTATCGGTGATGATGTGATCACGACAGGATTACGTGGTTGGCAAAAAAATAGTCAAAATGAACTCGTACAGGGAGGTCTGAAGTAATATGGAAAAGCTTACTATTTGGATCGAAAAACAGTTATTTGGTTTTAAATATATCGTATTTGCAGTGATCGTGTTACTGACCGCTTTTTTGGGGTATAACGCCAGTCTAGTCAGGCCCAGTGCGTCATTTGAGAAAATGATCCCAGTGCAACATGAGTATGTGCAAAACTACTTAAATTACAAACAAGAGCTAGCCAGCTTAGGCAATAGCGTACGCGTTGTTATTGAAAACCAAAATGGCGATATTTTTAATGCTGAATTTCAAGATCAGATGCGTACCTTAAATGATGAACTATTTTTCATTTCCGGCGTTGACCGCTCGGGTATGAAATCAATTTGGACCGCGAATGTAACCTGGGCTGAAGTAACCGAAGACGGTTTTGTCGGTGGTACTGTGATCCCGAGTGATTATGATGGCAGTCAGCGTACCCTTGATAGATTACGTCGCAATGTGATGCTATCTGGCCAAGTCGGCTATTTAGTCGGTGATGATTTTAAATCTGCAGTATTCTTATTACCATTAATGAGTATCAACCCAGATACCGGTAAACCATTAGATTACAATCAACTGTCTACAACGTTAGAAGAAATTCGCAGTAAGTATGAAGTTAATGGCGTTAAGGTTCACATTACCGGTTTTGCTAAAGTGGTGGGTGATCTGATTGCTGGCGCGGCGCAAGTGGTGATCTTTTTCTTAACGGCCATTGTCATTACGTTTGCATTGTTGTATCTGTATAGCCGTTGTTTAAGAAGTACATTTGTGACAGTGACTTGTGCACTCGTTGCAGTTATTTGGCAATTAGGTTTACTGAATCTGTTGGGTCAGGGACTTGATCCTTACTCTATGTTGGTGCCATTTTTAGTGTTTGCGATTGCCGTGAGTCATGGTGTGCAACTTATTAGTGCGATTGGCCAGCATATGGCCGCGGGCAATAAAGCCGAGCAAGCTGCACGTCTTGGATTCAGAGCGTTAGCTATTCCTGGTTTGATTGCATTGTTAAGTGATGGACTTGGTTTTATTACCTTAAACGTGATTGAAATTGAGGTTATTCAAGATCTTGCCACTGCAGCCAGCGTGGGTGTTGCGGTTATCTTGTTAACTAACTTGATATTGTTACCTATTTTAATGTCTTGGACTGGGGTATCTCCAGCGGGTATCAAATATTTGCTAGCCGAACAATCGAAAACGCCGTTAATTGTGACGGTATTTAGTCGTTTTGCTGATGCGAAATGGGCTAAGTCGGCGCTAATATTTGGTGTGGTTTGCCTTGCGGTCGGTTTATACCAAGGCCAATCGCTGAAAATTGGTGATCTTGATGCGGGCGCCCCTGAGTTACGTGCGGACAGTCGCTATAATCTAGACAATGCTTATATGGTGAACAATTACCAAGCCAGTACCGACATCATGGTATTGATGGTGGAGACACCAGCAGAGCAGTGCAGTAGTTACCATACCTTGAATGCGGTGAATCAGTTGCAATCACATGTTGAGGGGATCGCTGGCGTACAGTCGACATTATCTGTCGCGACCATCGCTAAAAAAGCCATTGTTGGTATGAATGAAGGTAATCCTAAGTGGCAAGGTTTAAGCCCTAATCAACTGGTGCTTAACGCTGCTGTCGGCCGCGCACCTGCTGCGTTTATGAATAATACTTGCAGTATGTTGCCGTTGATTATTTATCTTGATGATCATAAAGCCAATACACTGGAAACCGTGATCGCTGATATTACCGCTTATACTGCAGCGAATAAAACCGAGGGTGTGAACTTTGCACTTGCGGCGGGTAATGCCGGAATTGAAGCCGCTACTAACAGCGTGATTGAAAAAGCCCAATACCAAATGCTGATGTGGGTATACGGTGTTGTGGCGATATTATGTTTCCTTACATTCCGCTCGGTTAAAACACTGATATGTATTATTTTACCGTTAGCATTGACCTCTATTTTGGGACAAGCGTTAATGGCGACATTAGGTATAGGCGTGAAAGTAGCAACCTTGCCTGTGATCGCGTTAGGTGTGGGTATTGGTGTCGATTATGGTATTTATATCTACAGTCAATTATCAGCTCGTTTAAAAATGGGTGATAACTTACAAGATGCTTATCAATATGCACTATCGAGTACCGGTAAAGCGGTTGCGTTTACTGGTATTACCTTAGCGATAGGGGTGTGTACTTGGGTATTATCGCCAATTAAATTTCAAGCTGATATGGGGTTGATGCTTACCTTCATGTTTATTTGGAATATGTTGGGGGCATTGTGTTTCTTACCCGCACTCGCATGGCTATTAAATATTGGTGGTAATAGGCAAGCTGTAGCGTCATCTCCGCAGACTAAAATAGAGCAAGATAATAGTAATGCGGCATAAATCGAATATATAGGTGTGTTGTTATTAAAAGGGTTGATCCATTTGGGTCAGCCCTTTTGCGTTAATATGGTTAAAAAACAGTTATTATGAGGTTCTGAGCATGGAAAGTTTGGAGTTTTGCCTAACCTAGGTTTAAAATGATCGCCTATCTCAATAACAAGACAGTTTTCATGGATCAACAGCGTACAGCTTGGCAGACGGTCAAGCGATTTTCTATTTATGTTCTCGACTTAAAAACTACCTTAGCCTTAGGTGTTCTCGCTATGCTTGGTTACGGTATTGTCGATGCAACGCTACTTAATATTTTACAGCCACTTGTCGATGATGGCTTTAACGCTGAAACTTCAGCATTCTTGAAATGGATGCCATTGTTTGTGGTCGGCATGGTGACCTTACGTGGTTTAGCGTCGTTTGGTTCAAGTTATTGCATGGCGAAAGCCGGTAATACCGTAGTAATGCGTTTACAGCGTCAGTTATTTGATCATCTTATGCATTTACCTGTGAGCTTTTTTGATAAAACTCCATCGGGTGAATTAGTATCAAAAATTATCTATGATTCCACCCAAGTATCAGGTGCAGCATCTAAAACCATTGTGAATGTATTCCGTAGTGGTGCGTTTATTCTTGGTCTGCTTATTTGGATGTTCTATCAAAGCTGGCAGTTATCTCTGGTGTTATTATTTATTGCGCCACTGGTCGGTATCATTATTGGTTCTGTGAGTCGTCGTTTTCGTGTCATCAGTCGCCGCTTACAACAAGCTATGGGTAACGTGTCATCAACAGCGCAGCAAATGCTCCATGGTCATAAAGACGTATTAATGTCTGCAGGACATGAAACAGAGCGTGAACGTTTTGGTTCTGTCAGTAATCATATTCGTCAGCAACAGATGAAAATGGCAACAACAAGTGCAGCGAGTAATGCGCTAGTACAGATTGTGGCTTCATTTGCACTCGGTGTGGTTTTATATCTTGCGTCTTTCGAATCCATTCGTGCGGAACTTACGCCAGGTAAATTCGTGGCTATTGTCGGTTCTATGATGGCGTTATTACGTCCATTACGTGACATCACTAACGTCAACTCTGAAATCCAAAAAGCAATTTCTGCGTGTAACAGCTTGTTTGATATTCTTGATCTTCAAGCAGAGAAAAATACTGGTACCTATATACCGGAACGTGTTGCAGGTAAAATTACCTTCTCAAATGTTGATTTTACTTACCCAACTGCGAGTGCACGCTTGATTGAAAATATGAACTTTACCGCGCAACCCGGTGAGATGATCGCACTTGTTGGTCGCTCAGGGAGTGGTAAATCAACATTGGCTAGTTTGATTACCCGTTTTTATGAAATAGAGAAAGGCGAGATTAGTATTGATGATGTGCCTCTTCACGACTATGAATTAAAATCGTTACGTAACCAAATTGCCTTAGTATCACAAAATGTGCATCTGTTTAATGATACGATCGCGGCAAATATTGCTTATGGTCGTATTAACGAAGTGACACGTGAAGATATTATTGAAGCCGCGACTAAAGCCAATGCATTAGAATTTATTGAAGGCTTTGATAATGGCTTTGATACTGTGGTGGGTGAAAACGGCGCTATGCTATCGGGTGGCCAACGTCAACGTCTGGCCATTGCACGTGCGTTGATACAAGATGCGCCAATCTTAATCCTCGATGAAGCTACGTCGGCACTGGATGCAGAATCAGAGAAGAAGGTTCAGCAAGCACTTGAGACATTACAAAAAGATAGAACCTCGTTAGTGATTGCTCATCGTTTAACGACGATTGAAGCGGCAGATCGTATCTTAGTTATCGAAGCGGGTTCTATTCTTGAAAGTGGTTCGCATTCAGAGCTACTTGCAAAAGGCGAGCACTACGCACAATTACACCGTTTACAACTTGGCGGTTAACCTAGTGCTTGGCGTGAAAAATAAGAACTAGCGTAAAATAGGATATAGCGTGAAAATAGAAGAGGATATTTGGTATGGTAACCATTGGTCTAAATGGTTGCTGGCACCGTTAAGTATAACGTTTGCTGCAATTACCTGTAGCCGTCGTAAACTATTTGAGCTTGGTATTAAAGCCAGTGTTAAACCCGCTGTGCCGACCATAGTTGTCGGTAATATTACGGTGGGGGGCACAGGTAAAACCCCCTTGGTTGTTTACTTATGTGAACAGCTAACGGCTGCTGGTTATAAACCAGGTATTATCAGCCGTGGTTATGGTTCGAAAGCACCACAATATCCTTATATTGTTAATAACGATTCGCCTGTTGCACACAGCGGCGACGAACCGTTTATGTTACATAAACGCACGCAATGTCCATTAGTCATTAGTCCAATTCGCACTACTGCAGCGGCACACTTATTAGCTCACTTTGATGTAGACGTGATTATCACTGATGATGGTTTACAACATTACGCAATGCAAAGAGATATTGAGCTTATCGTGATCGATGGTAAACGCCGCCTTGGTAATGGTCACTTGTTACCAATGGGCCCTTTACGTGAAGGCGCTTGGCGTTTAAAGACAGCTGACTTTGTTATTTGCAATGGTGGTAACGCTTTAGCTGGTGAGGCTAACATGCGTTTGGTTGCGGCGCCATTACGTAAAGTAAGTAATAATGCAGTAGCGACTCCGAACACCGAGTTTACCAGTGTTGCTATTGCCGGAATTGGTAACCCACAGCGTTTTTATAACACCTTAGAAAAACACGATTATGTGATTGAAGAACACCTTTCATTTCCCGATCATCATGCTTTTACTGCCGCTGATATTACTCAGTTTGCAGCAGGGCGAACCGTTATTATGACTGAAAAAGATGCTGTTAAGTGTCAGTCTTTCGCTCAGGATAATTGGTACTATTTACCGGTAAACGCAAGTTTAGATAGCGATTTTTTACCGCAGTTATTATTAACATTAAAGGAATTAAACCATGACTCTGGATCATAACTTACTTGAAATTATTGCTTGCCCTGTCTGTAAAGGTAAATTACATTTTGACAAAAGCAATAATGAACTTATCTGTAATGCAGACCGTCTTGCTTATCCTATCACAGAAGGTATTCCGGTATTACTTGAAGTGAAAGCGCGTCAGTTAACGTCTGAAGAACTAGCTAAATGAGTTTTATTGTTATTATCCCATCACGCTATCAGTCAAGCCGTTTACCCGGTAAGCCGTTAGTTGATATTTGTGGTAAAACAATGATCCAACGTGTTGCTGAGCAAGCATTGCAAAGTGGCGCGTCACGCGTTGTCATTGCGACCGATGATGCTCGAATTGAACAAGCGGTGACGGCATTAGGCTATGAAGTATGCATGACTTCACCGGACCATAATTCGGGTACCGAACGTTTAGCGGAAGTATGCAGTAAGCTCGGTTTTAATGATGATGATATCATTGTGAATGTCCAAGGTGATGAGCCTTTAATTCCACCGCGAATTATTGAGCAAGTTGCGACAAATCTGGGTAAACAAAGCGAAGCACGTATGGCGACATTATCAGTTGCTATAACTGATGTGGAAGAGGTCTTTAACCCGAACGCGGTTAAAGTTGTGACGGATAAACAGGGTTATGCTTTGTATTTTAGCCGAGCTCCGATCCCTTATCACCGTGATAACTTTATGCACCAGCCTGTGACTGAGATTAAACCTGTTTATCAACGTCATATTGGTATCTACGCATACCGCGCTGGTTTTATTCGTGATTATGTTAAGTGGCAAGAAACTGAACTGGAACAGATCGAATCACTAGAGCAGCTACGTGTACTTTGGCATGGTGAGAAAATTCATGTTGAAGAAGCGCTTGAAGCACCCGCTGCTGGTGTTGATACGCCTGAAGATTTGGTTGTGGTACGCAATATTGTCAGTGCGCAATAGTTAATACGGACTGTACTAGCTTATACAAATCTTATATCAAGAGTTGTAATAAGTGGGTAAATTGTAAATACAAAAATGCCGTTCATCAATTGATGAACGGCATTTTTATTACCTAATTTATGATCTAACTTATTACAGCAATAGCGCGATTGGATTATTTCAATCGCGCTATTGCTGGTTATTAATGGTCGGCTGCTGCGCCTGCACCGCGTGGGTAACGTAAATTTTCAACTAATTGCTGGATATGCAGTGGCGCATCACCGGTGACTTTGGTGACAGCAAATGCCACAGTAAAGTTAACAAGTGCACCTACTGAACCAAATGCGTTAGGTGAAATACCAAAGAACCAGTTTTCTTCCATGCCACCAAGGAACGAAGTACCCGGGATAAACATGATGCCTTTATGTTGGAATACATACAGCATAGTGATGCCTAAACCTGCACACATACCTGATACAGCTGCGGTGCCATTAATTTTCTTCGAGAAGATACCCATCATTAACGCTGGGAATAGCGATGAACCAGCTAAACCAAAGGCGAGGGCAACGGTACCAGCGGCGAATCCAGGCGGGTTTAAACCAAGGTAACCGGCGATGATAATAGAAATTGTCATCACGATACGACCAGCTTTTAACTCGGCTTTCTCGGTCATCTGTGGTGTTAATATCCCTTTCATTAAATCATGCGAGATGGCAGATGAAATGGCCAGTAGTAAACCTGCGGCTGTAGAGAGAGCAGCGGCTAAACCACCTGCAGCAACCAGTGCTATTACCCAGTTCGGTAAGTTTGCAATGGCTGGGTTAGCTAATACCATGATGTCACGGTCAACTTTAACCATTTCGTTTTTCACTGGGTCAGCAACATATTGAATTTTGCCATCGCCATTTTTGTCTTCAAATTTTAATAGACCGGTTTTTTCCCAATCTTTAAACCACTGTGGACGTTTTTCATATTCAAGTGGTTGACCCGCTGTTGGTTCAATGGTGTTCATTAGATTGAAACGAGCCATTGCACCGACCGCTGGTGCGACAGTATAAAGTAAGGCGATAAATACTAATGCGTAACCAGCTGATGCTCGTGCTGCTTTCACTGTAGGCACGGTGAAGAAACGCATAATTACGTGTGGTAAACCCGCTGTACCAATCATCAATGACAGGGTATAAGCGAACATATTTAACGTGCCACCCATGTTATCAGTGGTGTATTGGTTAAAGCCAAGGTCTGTTACAACCATGTCGATTTTATCCAGCAGATAAACACCGCTACCATCAGCAAGGGTACTACCTAAACCGAGTTGTGGGATTGGATTACCAGTGAGTTGTAATGAAATGAATACGGCTGGAATAGTATAAGCAAAGATAAGCACGCAATATTGTGCGATTTGCGTATAAGTAATACCTTTCATACCACCTAATACGGCATATACCCAAACGACAACCATACCTATGCCTAAGCCTAGGTCGTAATCAACTTCTAAGAAGCGAGAGAAAGCAACACCAACCCCCTTCATTTGACCGATAATATAAGTAACCGACGCGACGATTAAGCAGACAATCGCCACGACACGCGCGGTTTTAGAGTCATAGCGGTCAGCAATAAATTCTGGCACGGTAAACTTACCGTGTTTACGCATATAAGGAGCCAGTAAGGTCGCAAGCAGTACGAAACCACCCGTCCAACCCATTAAGAATACTGAGCCACCGTAACCGAGAAAGGCAATCAGACCTGCCATTGATAAGAACGACGCGGCACTCATCCAATCGGCGCCGATCGCCATACCATTTTGTAATGGGGTAATACCACCGCCTGCGGCATAGAAATCACTGGTTGTTTTAGCGCGAGCAAACCAAGCAATGGCAAAATATAAGGTAAACGAGCCGAATACGGCGATATAGGTATAGAGTTTTAATTCGGTCATTTATTCTTCCTCAACATTGTGTTTTTTGTCCAGCTTATTCATCTGTACGGCATACCAAAAAACTAAACCAACGAAGGTATAAATAGACCCTTGTTGTGCGAACCAGAAACCAAGCTTATATCCACCGAGTCTAAATTCATTCAATTGCTCGACGAATAAAATGCCACAGCCAAAAGACACCACAAACCAAATTACTAAACAGGTTAATATGAGTCGTATATTGGTTTGCCAATAGGCGTTTTCTTGTTCCATATCCTTTCTCCCAAAAAAAACGATTAAATCTTAATATATAAAATTAGATAGTTATTGATCACCTGAATAAGTTGTCCTTAACTTGAATAACAAATCGTAGGTGTTCGCACTAGCATGTTGTAAATTTAGCAATCTTTAAAAAATAACCCTATACAACTTTCGTCTATATATTATTTTAGGATGTTGACGATTTAGAGGTATAGGGTTAAAACTTAACGTACACATTAAATTGTAATGTCATTGCAATTACATATGCAGATACAAATACAAAGAGGCGAGAGTGAACATATGAACGCAGCGCTAAATGATATTGTTGATTTTATTAAAGTCATTCCGCCTTTTAATTTATTAAATGTGGCGGATTGTCATCTTATTGCGAAACGCACTTCTATCGGTTATTACCGCAATGAAACCCTATTGAATGATCATCAGAATAATCAGCTGAACGGCCAAGTCATGCTGTATATCGTTAAAAAAGGCGTGCTTGCTTATTATGATGATGCGAGTGAATTACAGGGCAAATTCTCAGAAGGTGATTTGTGCAGTGTACTATGCCGTCCAGATGCTCAAAGGTTACAGATAAGTTTACGTGCAGAAGAAGACTGCTTGTTATATGCGATTGATTTTAATGAATTGAAAGTGCTACTTGCTGAGCAGCCCAAAGCGTTACAGTTTCTATTACAGACCGCGCAGCAGCGACTACAGAACACCATGGGGGCGATAACTGAATCGGCATTAATCGCCTCGAGTTTAACCAACGCACCTATAACGGATTATTACAATAGCCCTGCTATCACGATCACAACGCAAGCCAGTATTCGAGATGCGGCTAAATACATGACTGAAAAAGGTGTATCGTGCCTCGTTATCATGGCTGATAAGCAACCTGTTGGTATTGTCACGGATAAGGATATTAGGCGACGCTGTGTCGCTGAAGGATTAAATACCCAACAAGCAGTAACAGATATTATGACTGCTAATATGGCGACTATTGATATCAACCTGTGTGGTCATGATGCATTAGCGTTAATGATAAGTCAGCGTATACATCATCTTCCAGTGACTAAACATGGGGCTCTGATTGGTATGTTAACTGCGACGGACTTAATGAATCAAGAGGGTCATCATGCGGTTAATTTAAGTTCTGTGATCCATAAAGCCAATTCTGTCGACGCCTTGGTTGAATTGAGTTTGATGTTACCTAAACTGCAAGTGAGTATGGCTAAGTTGGGTGCCAGTGCTGATTATTTAGGTAAAAATATTAGTGCACTAACAATGGCATTTACTATTCGGTTAATTGAGTTAGCAGAGTTACAACTTGGTAAAGCCCCAGTTGCTTATGCTTGGTTATGTGCAGGTTCACAAGCGCGGCAAGAGCAGTTAGTTTATTCAGATCAAGATAATGCGCTGATTATTGATGATAGTGCGACACCGCAGCAAGAAGCGTGGTTCGAAGCATTTGCGCATTTTGTCTGTGATGGACTGGCAGCCTGTGGTTATATTTATTGTCCCGGTAATATTATGGCTACTAACACCAAATGGCGACAGAAACAGCGGGTATGGCAAGGCTACTTTACTGATTGGGTAATAAAGCCAGACCCTCAAGCATTATTAAATAGCAGCGTGTTTTTTGACCTTGCTACCGTCTATGGTGACAGTACCTTGTTACAAGATGTTCGTCGTAATATGTTAGAGAAAACGCAGAAAAACACCTTGTTTCAAGCCCATCTATCGCGTAATGCGTTGTTACAGAAACCGCCGTTAGGTTTCTTTCGTGATTTTGTGCTGATTCATGATGGTAAGAATAAAAAAGGCTTGGATCTTAAGCATAATGGTTTAGCACCTATTATTAACCTGGCGCGTATTTATGCATTGGCTGAAGGTATTGAGGATGTAAATACCATCATGCGCTTAAGACTAGCGGCAGGAACGCCATCATTGAGTCGTACCGAATCGGCTAATTTGATTGATGCATTTGAGCTGTTAGGTATGCTACGTGCAGAGCATCAGGCCAAGCAATTAGCCAATGGTGAAGCGGCGGATAGTTATTTGTTACCAAAAGAGATATCTCGATTGGAACGTGAACATTTAAAAGATGCTTTCAAGGTAATTAAAGCCATGCAAAGTTATCGCCAGATGGTGTAGCGGGTAGTTATAATTTGGTAGTCGGAAGTTAGACGTTGTAAGTTGCCAGTAGCTACTGGCAGTTTGACACCGGCTACACTGATTAATAAGGACATATAATGAATCTAATACAATCATTCTTTAGTTTAGAAACACAGCGTAAACGTCTGCTGGCGAAAGCGCCAGAAGGGGCGTTGAAGCAATACTTAAGTGTGCCAATTATCGATCTTGAACAACCTATCATGGCCAGTGATATTTTAGCCGTGGATTTTGAAACAACCGGCTTGAATGCTAAACAAGATAATATTCTGAGTATTGGTTACGTGACACTGGCTGATAACCAAATTAGATTAGATAGTTGTTATCATCAAATTATCGCGGCGCACTGCCAACTACAAGATGAAAATGTGACTATTCACACCATCACAGATCAAGAAAAAGCCAGCGGACGTCCATTGGCAAGTGTAATAGAAGACTTGTTAACGGCATTAGCTGGAAAAACCATGTTGGTTCATTATGCCCAGATAGAGAAAAACTTTCTCGAACAAGCCTGTATTAAGCTATATGGCATGGCACCGGTATTTCCCATTATTGATACATTAGCATTGGCTAAAAAACGCCACGACAGGTGCAGCCAAGCTTATGCACCATCTACGTTGCATTTGACTAGTTTACGTGATGAGTATGGATTACCACATTATCCAGCACACAATGCCTTAAACGATGCTATTGCGACTGCAGAACTGTTTATGGCGAAAGTGCAACATTCAGAATTAAAGGGTAATACCAAGCTTAAGTCTTTGATCACAAGTGCTTTCGGCTAGCTAAGTCGCATGTAACGAGCGCAGCAAGTTAACTTGGTCACAGTTTGGTAACATGGTGTCATGTATAGTGGGGGTTAATTATTTGTAGTGATACATGGATGAGTATGCACGTAATGCCAGAAAAAATCATCATCGCTGATGATCACCCCCTTTTTCGCCAAGCATTGTTGATTGCCTTAAAAGAACAATTTAATACCACGCAATGGCTTGAGGCTGAAACGGTCGAAAGCATTAGTGAGTGTTTAGTCAAGAATGCCGATGCTGACCTGTTATTATTGGATCTGAACATTCCCGGTGCGCATGGGTTTGATCACCTGATCCGTATTCGTAAACAATATCCAAATATTCCTGTTGTGGTGATCTCTGCTTACAGTGATGAAACTATCATAGGTAAAGCAATGCAACACGGCGCGTCCGGTTTTGTACCTAAGTCGGAATCTGTGCCGACAATCATTACCGCTATTACGAAGGTATTATCTGGACAGTTATGGGTACCGGGAACGTTTGAAAAAGCGCAAGAAGAAGTGAGTAATATTGCTGACGAAGCTATAGCTAAGTTAACGGCACAAGAATATCGCATTCTAATGATGTTTTCTGAAGGACTGCTCAACAAACAAATTGGTGATAAACTTTGTGTTGCTGAAGCGACGGTTAAAGCCCATGCGAGTGCTATTTTTCGTAAGCTGAATGTGCGTAACAGAACGCAAGCTGCAATGATGTTGGGGCAACTCGATGTAGCGGACTACAGTGATAATTTAAAGGAATAAATTAATGAATAAACATACTAAAGTGGCGGTACTTGTAGCGCCGTTATTAGCCGTACTCGGCTATGTGGCATCGGATTATTTTATTGAAAATGATGCGGATGAGACAAAATTAATCACATTAGTGCCAGAATCTTCTTGTGCAGTACTTGCGGGAGAGTGCGTATTGATAAGCGGTGACTTTAAAGTCAACGTATTTGATAAAGCCGGTTCCACCGTTATTAACTCTACTTTCCCGTTAGATGAAGCGGTACTATTTTTGGTTGACGTAAATAATATCGCGACTGCATATCCTTTGACTCAGGTACAAAGTAATTATTATTGGCAAGCGCAAACACCCCTGCGTGAGTTGGCCGCGAACAATAATACGACAAGTTATAAATTAAGATTAATAGCCTCAATTAAAGGTGGTAATTACATTAGCGAGTTTGAAACCTTGCTGTAGTTATTTAGGATCTCTACCAAGCTACTTTACTTATAACCCCCAGCCTTTCGATAGGTTGTTTGCCGATCTTAAGTAGCTTGGATATCGATATTATTTGTTGTTGAATTTAGTCGTAGTTAGTAGGTTATGTTATGTTCGAAAATTGGCAGTTGATGCTATTAAGTTTTTTTTATATCGTATTATTATTTTTGATTGCTTATTTAGGCGATAAATATCGTCATCTGATCCAAGGGAAACGGCAAGCGTTAATTTATGCCTTTGCTGTGTCTGTTTATTGTACCTCGTGGAGTTTTCTCGGCACCACAGGGCAAGCTGCAAGCAACGTTTACTCATACTTACCTATTTATTTAGGCCCGATCTTATTACTTGTTTTCGCATGGCCGTTTTTACAACGTATTATTCAAACTAGCATTAGTTTTAATTTAACTTCTATTGCGGATTTACTCGCCGCGCGTTTTGGTAAATCCCATGCATTAGCGATTTTGGTGACGACAGTATCCCTACTTGGGACTATGCCTTATATCGCCTTACAAATTAAAGCGATTGTCTATTCCTTCCAGCAATTACAAATCCAACAAGACTTTATGCCATGGCAGCTTGGTTTAGTGACCAGTTTTGTACTGGCAGGTTTTAGTATTTTATTTGGTATTCGTAATATTGATGTAACAGAGCGTCATCCCGGTATTATGTTGGCAATCGCGTTTGAGGCGTTGGTTAAGATTATCGCTTTTGCCAGTGTCGGTATTTTTATTTGTTACATAGTCTTTGATTCACCACAAGACATTTGGCAACAAGCGAGTGCCAATGCTGACTTAGTAAGTGCATTACAATTTCCAGATTTAAGCGCTATGTTTGGCATGATCATTATTGTGATGGCAGCATTTTTTGTGTTGCCGCGCCAATTTCACGTCATGATTGTGGAGTTACGTGACGAGCAAGATGCCTGGTTGAGCCGCCGTATCTTCCCCTTGTACCTGTTGGTGTTTGCGTTTTTCTCTGCGCCACTGGGACTAGCGGGTTACTTGCTACTCGGTAATAGTGTACCTGCGGATATGTATGTATTGGTGCTACCTTGGTATCAAGATCAAACTTGGTTAACTTTGTTTGCATTTTTAGGTGCTATTTCAGCTGCCAGTTCTATGGTGATCGTATCAACGATTGCTCTGAGTACAATGCTCAGTAATGAAATCGTATTCCCGTTTCTGTTTAAAAAGAATAAGCACCCCACGCAGTACCATGCATTTAGATTAAAGCTGCTTAACATTCGCAAAGTGTTAGTGCTGTTTGTTATTTTGCTGAGTTATCTGGTTTTTCTGTTTATTCCACCAACGGCATTAGCTAGCTTAGGCGCGACAGCATTGGGCGCTTTGGCGCAACTCACGCCAGCATTGGTTGCGGCTTTTTATTGGCGTCGTGCAACATTAAAAGGTGTGTTTACAGGGATCAGTCTGGGTTTTTCATTATGGACACTGCTTAACTTTTTACCGCAGCTGGGTTTATATCAAGGGCCACTCGAAGGCACTGTATTTGCAAGTTCAACGGCGATTAACTTACTCTGCCTGACGGTTAATGTGGTAATGATGATCCTGATATCATTAGTGACCAGAACCAGTATTCAAGAACGGATCCAAGGGGCGTTGTTTTTAAAGCGACAACTATCGCCATCATTAGTTGAAAGTAAACGCAAAGCTAAGTCAAAAAGACAGGCTATATCAATCGATGAATTATTGTTACTGACCGCGCAATTTGTGGGAGACGATAAAGCTTCTAAAAGTTTTCAGGAATTTGAGCAGATCGCGATCACTTTAGGTTATACCGCCAAGGAAAAATCTGAGCATGCACTTGAACATGCCGAGAAAGTATTATCGAGTGTGATGGGATCGTCGTCGGCACGCTTAGTACTCAATTCTGCATTAGATGGGCATGATTTTGCCTTGGATGAACTGGCTACTTTAGTCGGTAACGCCTCCAGTCATCGACAAGAATTTAGTCAGAATTTGTTAAAAAGCGCGATAGAAAATACCCGAGAGGGGATCTCGATTGTCAATGATGAACTCGAACTGGTGGCTTGGAATAAGCAGTATGCGATGTTGTTTGATTATCCTGACGATATTCTGAGTGTTGGTTGTTCGGTTGAGTCATTAATTCGCTTTAATGCCGAGCGCGGGTTGTGTGGTGCAGGTGATATTGAGTCTCATGTAAAAAAACGTCTCGATTTTCTACGTTTAAGACAGTCGCATAACTCCGAACGCTTACGTGAAGACGGTAAGGTCATTAGAATCGAAGGTAACCCATTACCTGATGGTGGCTTCTTGATGGTTTTTTCCGATATTACCGTCTTTAGGCAAGCAGAGCAGGTATTAAAAGAAGCCAATCAAGATCTAGAAACAAGAGTTGCTGAGCGAACCAATAAACTTGAAAAAGCCAATAAAGAGTTAGCTAAGGCGAGGGTTGTTGCTGATGAAGCGCTAAGTAAGAAAAGTCATTATTTACAAGTATGTAGTCATGATTTATTGCAGCCACTAGAAGCGGCACGTTTGTTCACATCGGCACTAGCAAGTCAGTCGACGTTAAATGCACATCAGCAGCGCCAAGTGAAGAGTATCGACTTGTCGCTAAAAGTCGCGAATGAAATGATTGTTAATTTAGCCGAAGTTGCTCGTATCGAGAGCGGCAGTATTAAACCCCATATCGAAACATTTGCATTAAATGATCTATTTAGTCAGCTTGCGAACGAATTTTCCGCTGCGGCGAAGCAACATGGCGTCAGTTTTACTATTATGCCGACAAAGCATTGGGTTAATACCGATAAACACTTGCTACGTCGCATATTGCAAAATTTAATTGGCAATGCATTTCGCTATGCGAGTCCTGGACGAGTATTACTCGGTTGTCGCCGGAAAAGTGCTCAGCTAAGCATTCAATTATTAGACAATGGCCCAGGAATTGCGGCAAAAGATCAAGCTAAAGTATTCGAACAGTTTAGCCAATTAGAGGACAATAATGGCTCGAATGATGGGTTAGGATTAGGGCTTAGTATTTGTAACAGCTTATCGGTTTTACTGCAGCACCAGCTCAGACTTGATTCTATTGAAGGCAGAGGATGTTGCTTTAGCTTACAGTTGTGTGAGGCTACCGCATTACAACAAGAGTATGTCGCGCCTATTCTTGCTCCCACAGATCTTACTGGGACTGCAGTACTGTGTATTGATAACAACCCGGCTATTTTGGAGGGCATGCTAGAGCTCATGAGCAGTTGGGATTGTGAGGTTTACGGTGCTAATTCAATAGCCAGTGCGAAGGCGTTATTTAAGCAATGTGATTTTGATATTTTGTTGGTGGATTACCAATTAGACAATGGTGAGGATGGACTCACCTTAATCTCGGAATTAAGAGCCATAAATCCAACTACGCCTGCGATCCTTATTACCGCGACGACAGAGGCTGGCATTGCTGATAAGGCTGCAGCGGCTAAAGTTGGATTATTACGTAAACTGGTTAAGCCTGCTGCGTTAAGAGCGATGATGAGTGCGCAATTAACCGAATCACTACAAACACAGTTTATTCGATAGTAGTTTATTCGATAGCAGTTAATGGTTAGTGAGGAGTAGGGAAGTATTCCTATTCCTTCTCTATGCCTATCTTGAAATAGCCGTAATTGCCTAGCATGTTTAAACTGTTGTAGTGATTGTAGTGATTGTAGTGATTGTAGTGATTGTAGTTATGTAGGGGGCAATTGGCATGGTAATAATAAAAAAGGCTTCTGAATAAATCCAGAAGCCTTTTACATATTAGTTTAATGTATAACGTCTATATCAGTCGCGTTTAGCAAGTGATTCAAATGGACGGTGTGCTTCACCAGTATATAACTGACGAGGACGACCAATTTTCTGTCCAGGTTGACTTAACATTTCGTTCCAGTGTGCGATCCAGCCTACTGTACGGCCTAATGCAAAAATAACCGTGAACATAGAAACTGGGATACCAATTGCACGTAACGTAATGCCTGAGTAGAAATCTACATTTGGATATAGTTTCTTCTCGATGAAGTAAGGGTCTTCAAGCGCAATACGCTCAAGTTCCATTGCTACATCTAATAGTGGATCATCAATGTTTAATTCACTAAGCACTTCGTGACAGCTCTTACGCATTACTGTCGCACGTGGATCTTTGTTTTTGTAAACACGATGGCCAAAGCCCATTAGGCGGAACGGATCATCTTTGTCTTTCGCACGAGCTATAAACTCAGGAATACGATCAACGCTGCCGATTTCTTCAAGCATTGTTAGACAAGCTTCGTTGGCACCACCGTGAGCAGGTCCCCAAAGTGACGCAATACCCGCAGCAATACATGCAAATGGGTTAGCACCTGATGAACCAGCAAGTCGAACTGTAGAGGTCGATGCATTTTGTTCGTGGTCAGCGTGCAGTGTAAAGATACGGTCCATCGCTGTTTCAACAATAGGATTAACAACATATTCTTCACATGGTACTGAGAACATCATTTTTAAGAAGTTACCAGCATACGAAAGGCTGTTGTCTGGATATACAAAAGGCTGACCGATTGAATATTTGTAACACATAGCAGCAATTGTTGGCATTTTAGATAATAAACGGAATGCCGATATTTCACGGTGACGTTGGTTAGTTACGTCAAGTGAATCATGATAAAACGCTGCAAGTGCGCCAGATACACCACATAGAATAGACATTGGGTGAGAATCGCGGCGGAAACCTTTAAAGAATGACGCGAATTGCTCATGTACCATTGTATGCTTGTGTACAGTTGCTTTGAATTGCTCGTATTGTTCTTTAGTTGGTGCATCACCGTAAAGAATAATATAACAAACTTCTAAATAATCAGCATTAAATGCTAAATCATCAATAGCGTAACCGCGATGTAGTAGGATACCTTCTACACCATCAATATAAGTAATTTTAGACTCACACGATGACGTTGCCATAAAACCTGGATCATGGGTGAAATATCCTTTACTACCTAGGGTACGAATGTCGATAACATCGTGACCAGCTGTACCAGATAAAATTGGAAGTTCAACTGGCTCTTGGCCGGGTAGGTTTAACGTGGCCTTTTGATTAGCCATAGCACGTCTCCTTTGCTTATTTATAGTTAGATTTCTTCATGAAATTCGGAGTCAAAGCTACCTTTAATAATTACCAATGTCAATTTTGTTACAGAATAATCAAAGAAAAAAGACTAAAAGGTTAACCTATGTTTCAATTTTAACGTAAATGTTGCGAGAAGCCCTTTTATAATTGTAAATAAATTGTGATATAGGTATACTTATACGCGGATTAAGAGTCCTTGTTTTAATTTTGTTCTGATGATGTAAGTGCTTATAAACGTTATTTTATTTGCAGTTTGAACAAGAAATAAACAAGGGCTTTCATTTGAAAGGAATTTGTTATGAAAATAATACAATTCTGTGATCCGAATCATAATAATAATAATGCTCAATGGAGCTGAGTGAGCGATATAGTGAAAAAGCAAAGACCTGTAAATTTAGATCTGCAGACTATAAACATGCCAATCACAGCAATCGCATCGATTCTACACCGTATTTCTGGTGTAATAATGCTGTTTGCTGTGGGTATCCTTTTGTGGTTACTAGCAGAATCATTATCTTCTGAACAAGGTTTCCAAAATGCACAAGAAATTGTGTCTGGTTTCTTTGGTACATTCATTCTTTGGGGAATCCTAACTGCACTGGCATATCATATTGCTGGCGGTATCCGTCATCTATTGATGGACATGGGGTATTTTGAAGAGCTTGAATCGGGTGCATTAAGTGCGAAAGTATCTTTTGTTGCAACCGTTGTTTTATCAATTCTAGCGGGGATAATGGTATGGTAACTAACGCAGCAAGTTATGGCCGCAGTGGTACACATGATTTTATCATGATCCGTGCAACCGCCATCATCATGGCACTTTATACATTTTATTTTGTTGGTTTTGTTGCATTTAATGATCTTACATATCAAGTATGGACAGATTTTTTTGCAAGCACTGGCAATAAAGTATTCACCCTTCTTACCCTTATCGCTCTCGTCATCCACGCGTGGATTGGTGTATGGCAGGTATTAACTGACTATGTTAAATCAACCGGTTTACGTGGTGCATTACAGTTTGTTCTAACAACCACTGCATTTATTTATGCGCTTGTTGGTTTTGTTGTTCTTTGGGGGTTATAAGTGAGTATTCCAGTTCGCGAATTTGATGCAGTAGTTATTGGTGCCGGTGGTGCCGGTATGCGTGCTGCGCTATCAATATCTAAGTCAGGTAAAAGTTGTGCACTTTTATCTAAAGTTTTTCCAACTCGTTCACATACCGTATCTGCTCAAGGTGGTATTACCGTTGCTTTAGGTAATTCACATGAAGATGATTGGACATGGCACATGTACGATACTGTTAAAGGTTCTGATTATATCGGTGACCAAGACGCTATCGAATTTATGTGTAAAACGGGTCCAGAAGCAATTTTAGAACTTGAGCATATGGGTCTACCATTCTCACGTTTTGAAGATGGTACTATTTACCAACGTCCATTTGGTGGTCAGTCTTTAGCATACGGCGGCGCACAAGCGGCTCGTACAGCTGCAGCAGCCGATCGTACCGGGCATGCATTACTTCATCTTCTTTATCAACAAAACATTAAGAATGAAACGAAAGTTTTCTCTGAATGGTATGCGTTAGACCTCGTTAAAAATGACGAAGGTATCATCACTGGTTGTACAGCGATGGACATTGAAACAGGTGAAATCTGTTACTTCAAGTCAAAAGCGACTGTATTTGCTACAGGTGGCGCAGGTCGTATTTATTCTTCTACAACCAATGCACACATTAATACTGGTGACGGTGTTGGTATGGCTATTCGTGCTGGTATTCCAGTACAAGATATGGAAATGTGGCAGTTCCACCCGACCGGTATTGCAGGTGCAGGTGTACTTGTAACTGAAGGTTGTCGTGGTGAAGGCGGTTACCTACTCAATAAAGATGGCGAACGTTTCATGGAACGTTATGCGCCAAACGCAAAAGATCTTGCTGGTCGTGACGTTGTTGCTCGTTCAATGATGACTGAGATCCGTGAAGGTCGTGCGTGTGATGGTCCTTGGGGTCCACACCTTAAATTGAAACTCGATCACCTTGGCGAAGACGTACTTGAATCACGCCTACCAGGTATTTGTGAGCTATCTCGTACGTTCGCTCACGTAGATCCAGTTAAAGAACCAATTCCAGTAATCCCAACGTGTCACTATATGATGGGCGGTTTACCTGCGAATGTTAACGGTGAAGTACTAACACGCAATGAAGAAGGCAACATGGAAGTTGTTGCTGGTTTATTTGCTGTTGGTGAAATCGCTTGCGTATCAGTACATGGTGCCAACCGTTTAGGTGGTAACTCACTGCTCGACTTAGTTGTATTTGGTCGTGCTGCAGGTAACTACCTTGGTACTGCACTGGATACTATTCCAGAGCCAATGGAAGCAACTGACGCAAACGTAGATGCATCGCTTGAACGTTTAAATCGTTGGGAAAATAATCAAGACGGTGAAGATCCAGCGCAAATCCGTAAAGATTTACAACAATGTATGCAACTTAACTTCTCGGTATTCCGTGAAGGTGAATCAATGGCCGAAGGTCTTGAAGAGTTACGTACAATTCGTAAACGTTTACAAAATGCACGCTTAGATGACACATCTACAGAATTCAATACCCAACGTATTGAATGTCTAGAGCTGGATAACTTGATGGAAACTGCATATGCCACTGCGCATGCTGCAAACTTCCGTACAGAAAGTCGTGGTGCACACAGTCGTTTTGATTACCCAGATCGTGATGATGTGAACTGGTTATGCCATTCACTGTATCAACCTGAATCAGAAACAATGGTTACGCGTGAAGTGAACTTATCACCTAACTTATTGACTGAAGAACAGTTGAAACACTTTGTGCCGAAAGCACGCGTTTATTAAACATAAGGGATACCTATGCAAGTTAAATTTTCAATTTATCGCTATAACCCTGATGTTGATAGCAAACCTAAAATGAAAGAAATGAGCCTTGAAGTACCTGAAGGTTCTGACATGATGGTTCTTGATGCGCTAATTCTGTTAAAAGAAAAAGATGCGTCACTATCTTTCCGTCGCTCTTGTCGTGAAGGTGTGTGTGGCTCTGACGGTGTTAACATGAATGGCAAGAATGGCCTAGCATGTATCACGCCTTTGTCTGATTTAAATATGAACAACACGATTGTTATTCGTCCACTACCTGGTTTACCAGTGGTCCGAGATCTCGTGATTGATATGTCGCAGTTTTATGATAACTACGCACGTATTAAACCGTTCTTAATTACAGACGAAAGTGCTATTCCACCGTCTCGCGAAAACCTTCAGTCACCTGAAGAACGTGCGAAGTTGGATGGTTTATATGAGTGTATCTTATGTGCATGTTGTTCAACATCATGCCCATCATTCTGGTGGAACCCTGATAAGTTCGTGGGTCCTGCTGGTTTATTAGCGGCTTATCGTTTCTTAGTCGATAGTCGTGACTCAGCAACAGACCAACGTTTATCGGAATTAGATGATGCGTTTAGTGTATTCCGTTGTCACGGTATTATGAACTGTGTAAACGTGTGTCCTAAAGGCCTAAATCCTACAAAAGCAATCGGTAATATTAAATCTATGTTACTACAACGTGCGGTGTAGCAATGTTTTTTGTTAGTTTTTAGTTACAATGGTCATTCCGTTGGGAATGGCCAGTAATTAGAAATCTTTGCTACCATCTCTGGCGCGATGGTCATTTAAAGTAAAAAGGGCAGAGAATGCAGAATAACGTCATGAAAGCCTGGTTAGAATCCTCTCATCTAGCCGGTGCGAACCAGACATATATTGAAGATTTATATGAGCAATTTTTAGCAGATCCTGATTCAGTTGGCGAAGAATGGCAAACTGTATTTTTAGGTCTACCTAAAGTTGATAATGCGACTAAAGAAGTTCCACATGGTCCTGTGAAAGATTATTTCATTCGCCTTGCGAAAGATACCTCTCGATATGCGACTCAAGTAAGCGATCCCCATAATGATGCGAAACAAGTTAAAGTATTGCAGCTAATTAATGCTTTCCGTTTTCGTGGACATCAACATGCTAACTTAGATCCGCTAGGTATTTGGACACGTGAACGTGTACAAGATTTAGACCCTGCATATCACTCACTTTCTGATGCCGATTTTGATGCTAACTTTAATGTTGGTTCATACGCGATTGGTCAAGAAAGTATGAAGTTAAGTGACCTTTATGCTTCGCTACAAAAAACTTACTGTGGTTCAATTGCTGCTGAATATATGCACATTGTATCAACAGAAGAAAAGCGTTGGATTCAAAGTCGTTTAGAGTCTGTTGAAAGCAGCCCTGAATTTGAAAAACAAGATAAATTACGATTTTTGGAAAGCTTAACGGCTGCCGAAGGTCTAGAAAAATACTTAGGTGCTAAGTTCCCTGGTGCAAAACGTTTCTCCCTCGAGGGTGGTGATGCACTAATTCCAATGATGAAAGAATTAATTCGTCGTAGTGGTGAACAAGGTATCAAAGAAGCAGTTATTGGTATGGCGCATCGCGGCAGACTGAATATGCTGGTTAACGTACTTGGTAAAAAACCAACTGATCTGTTTGATGAATTTGCTGGTAAACACAGTGACGTATGGGGAGCGGGTGACGTTAAATATCACCAAGGTTTCAGCTCAGATTTTAATACCCCAGGCGGTAATGTTCATTTAGCACTTGCATTTAACCCATCGCATTTAGAAATTGTAAACCCAGTAGTTATGGGATCTGTTCGTGCACGTCAAGAACGTCTTGGTAGCACAAATGGTGACGAAGTACTGGCGATTACAATTCATGGTGATTCTGCAATTGCTGGTCAAGGTGTTGTGGCTGAGACATTTAATATGTCGCAAACACGTGCTTATGGCATCGGAGGTACGGTACGTATTGTTGTTAATAACCAAGTTGGTTTTACAACATCGAATCCAAAAGATATGCGCTCTACAGAATACTGTACGGATATCGCCAAAATGGTGCAAGCACCCATCTTCCATGTAAATGCAGATGATCCTGAAGCCGTTGTTCTCGTCACACAAATTGCGCTTGATTACCGTAATACATTCAAACGTGATGTTGTGATTGATTTAGTTTGTTATCGCCGCCACGGTCATAATGAAGCTGATGAGCCGAGTGCAACGCAGCCATTAATGTATAAAAAAATCAAACAGCACCCAACGCCACGTAAGATCTATGCCGATCAACTTGTTAATGAAGCTGTCATTGATGCTGCTGAAGCGACAGGTTTAATTAACGAATATCGTGATCAACTTGATCATGGTGACTGTGTTGTTAAAGAATGGCGCCCAATGCAACAACATTCAGTTGATTGGAACCCATACTTAAAACACGAATGGGATATGCCTTATCAATCTCAAGTAGCTCAAGATAAATTAACTGAGCTTGCATTGAAAATGACGGCAGTACCTGAAGGGCACCAGATCCAATCTCGCGTTCAGAAGATATATACAGATCGTGTATCAATGGCAAATGGTGATAAACCATGTGATTGGGGTTTTGCTGAAACATTAGCATATGCAACATTGCTTGATGAGCAGTATAAAGTACGTATTACTGGACAAGATGTTGGCCGTGGTACTTTCTTCCATCGTCATGCTGTTGTACACAATCAAGATAACGCAAGTACGTATACACCATTAGCTAATTTAAAACCTGAGCAAGGTGAGCTAACTATCCATGATTCAGTATTATCTGAAGAAGCGGTATTAGCATTTGAATATGGTTATGCGACAACTGAGCCAAGTGGTTTAACTATTTGGGAAGCTCAATTTGGTGATTTCGCCAATGGTGCACAAGTTGTATTCGATCAATTCCTTTCTTCTGGTGAACAGAAATGGGGTCGTATGTGTGGCCTAACAGTAATGTTACCACATGGCTATGAAGGACAAGGTCCTGAGCATTCATCTGCACGTTTAGAACGTTATATGCAAATGTGTGCTGAGCATAACTGGCAAGTATGTGTACCGAGTACACCTGCGCAAGTTTATCATATGCTTCGTCGTCAAACAGTACGTCCTATGCGTCGACCACTCATAGTGATGACACCTAAATCATTGTTACGTCACCCATTAGCTATTTCTAGTTTGTCTGAGCTAGCTGAAGGAACGTTCCAAAATATCATAGGTGAAATTGATGTGCTTGACCCAACGCAAGTTAAACGTGTTGTGATGTGTAGTGGTAAAGTGTATTTCGATTTACTCGAAACACGTCGTAAAGCGGGTCAGACTGATGTTGCGATTGTACGTATCGAACAGCTTTATCCTTTCCCACATGCGGAAATTGCAGCTGTCTTTGCTGAATATCAACATGTAGAACAGTTTGTTTGGTGTCAGGAAGAGCCTCAGAATCAGGGTGCTTGGTATTCAAGTCAGCATCACTTCTGGGAAGCAATCCCACAAGGCGCGAAGCTAAGTTACGCTGGACGTGCTGCATCAGCATCACCAGCAGTCGGTTACATGTCTGTACATACAAAACAACAGCTAGCTCTTGTTGAAGATGCTTTAACTGTTGCGCAGAAATAGTTTATTAAAGGAATTATGAAAATGACAATTGAAATTGTAGTACCTGTACTACCTGAATCTGTAGCGGACGCAGCGGTAGCGACTTGGCATAAACGCCCTGGCGATGCAGTTGAACGTGACGAAGTAATTGTAGAGATTGAAACCGACAAAGTTATTCTCGAAGTTCCAGCAGTAGAATCTGGTGTTCTTGTTGAAATTCTTGAAGATGAAGGTGCAACTGTGCTTGGTCAGCAAGTAATTGGTCGCTTAAAAGTAGGCGCTGTCGCTGGTGAAGAAACAACAGATAAACCAGCTGAAGCAAGTCAAGAATCAGTTGACGCTAGTCCCGCTGTTCGTCGTCTTATTGCTGAGAAAGGCTTAGATGCTGCTAAGATCACTGGCACAGGTAAGAATGGCTTAATTACTAAAGAAGATGTTGAAAAAGCATTAGCTCCGGCGCCAGCTCCAGTGGCAAAAGCCGCAGCACCTGCACCAATTGTTGAAGTTGCACTGCAAGCCGGTCGTACCGAAAAACGTGTTGCGATGACTCGTCTTCGTAAGCGTATCGCTGAACGTCTGCTTGAAGCTAAAAACTCAACGGCAATGTTAACAACGTTTAACGAAATCAACATGAAACCTATCATGGATATTCGTAAACAGTATAAAGACATATTTGAAGAGCGTCATGGCATCCGTTTAGGTTTCATGTCTTTCTACGTGAAAGCGGTTGTTGAAGCGCTAAAACGTTACCCTGAAGTGAACGCTTCAATCGATGGCACTGACATCGTGTATCACAACTACTTTGATGTGAGCATCGCGATTTCAACGCCGCGTGGTCTAGTAACGCCGGTATTACGCGATTGCGATACGATGAGTCTTGCTGATATTGAGAAGAACATTCGTCAATTAGCACTTAAAGGTCGTGACGGTAAACTGTCAATTGAAGATCTTACTGGCGGTAACTTCACCGTTACAAACGGTGGTGTATTCGGTTCATTGATGTCTACACCTATCATCAACCCACCGCAAAGCGCAATCTTGGGTATGCATAAAATCCAAGATCGCCCAATGGCTGTTGATGGTCAAGTTGTTATTCAACCTATGATGTACCTAGCACTTTCTTACGATCACCGTCTAGTTGATGGTAAAGAATCTGTTGGTTTCTTAGTAACAATTAAAGATTTATTAGAAGACCCAACTCGTCTTCTTTTAGATGTGTAATAGTTAGTTTAAATTTTTAAGTTGCTTGCGCCTTATGTTGAGGCGTAAGTTCCCGGGACAAGCCCTAGTGGCTATTAACATGGATATACGAGCATGAATCTGCATGAGTATCAGGCAAAACAACTTTTTGCTGAATATGGTTTGCCAGTTCCAGAAGGTTACGCAACAAACGTACCTCATGAAGCTGCAGCTTTCGCTGACAAAATTGGTGGCGATAAATGGGTTGTTAAGTGTCAAGTGCACGCGGGTGGCCGTGGTAAAGCAGGTGGCGTTAAGCTTGTAACATCGAAAGATGAAATTACTGCATTTGCTGAACATTGGTTAGGTAAGAATTTAGTTACTTTTCAGACTGATGAACACGGTCAGCCGGTTTCACAAATTTTAGTTGAAGCTGCGGGTGATATCGCCAATGAACTTTACCTTGGCGCGGTTATTGACCGTGGTTCACGTAAAGTTGTATTTATGGCATCAACTGAAGGTGGTGTTGATATTGAGACTGTTGCTGAAGAAACGCCTGAGTTAATTCACAAAGCAGCGATTGATCCACTTGTTGGTGCTCAACCTTATCAAGCTCGTGAACTTGCATTCAAACTTGGTTTACACGGTGCTCAAATCAAACAGTTTACCCAGATCTTTATGGGTCTAGCTAAAATGTTTACTGATTCAGATATGGCGCTGCTTGAAATCAACCCACTGATTGTTACTGGTGCGGGTGATCTTGTTTGTTTAGATGGTAAAATTACTATCGATTCAAATGCACTTTATCGCCAACCTAAACTACGTTTAATGCAAGATATTACTCAAGAAGATGCACGTGAAGCTCACGCTGCTAAATTTGAGTTAAACTATGTTGCTTTAGACGGTAGCATTGGTTGCATGGTAAACGGCGCTGGTCTAGCAATGGGCACCATGGATATTGTTAACATCCATGGTGGCAAACCTGCTAACTTCCTAGATGTGGGCGGCGGTGCAACAAAAGAACGTGTAGCTGAAGCATTTAAAATCATTCTTTCTGATGACAATGTGAAAGCCGTACTGGTAAACATCTTTGGTGGTATTGTTCGTTGTGACATGATCGCAGAAGGTATTATTGGTGCAGTACAAGAAGTTGGTGTAAAAGTGCCAGTTGTTGTACGTCTTGAAGGTAACAATGCAGAATTAGGCCGTGAAGTTTTAGCTAAATCTGACTTAAATATTATTGCAGCATCTAGCCTAACTGATGCAGCGCAGCAAGTTGTTGCAGCAGCGGAGGGCAAGTAAATGAGCGTTTTAATTAATAAAGATACGAAAGTGATCTGTCAAGGTTTCACCGGTGGTCAAGGTACTTTCCACTCAGAACAAGCTATTGATTATGGAACGCAAATGGTTGGCGGTGTTTCTCCTGGTAAAGGCGGCACTGTACATTTAGGTCTTCCTGTATTTAACACAGTACGTGATGCAGTAGAAACAACAGGCGCAACTGCTTCTGTTATCTATGTACCTGCTCCGTTTTGTAAAGATGCGATCTTAGAAGCAATTGATGCTGGTATCGAACTTATCGTTTGTATCACGGAAGGTATCCCGACGATTGATATGATCGAAGTTAAAGTTAAACTTGATCAACAAAACGTACGTATGATCGGTCCTAACTGTCCAGGTGTTATCACTCCAGGCGAATGTAAGATTGGTATCATGCCTGGTCACATTCACAAGCCAGGTAAAATTGGTATTGTTTCACGCTCTGGTACACTAACATATGAAGCAGTAAAACAAACTACGGATGAAGGCTACGGTCAATCAACTTGTGTTGGTATCGGTGGTGATCCAATCCCAGGTACTAACTTTATTGACGTACTTGAACTGTTTGAAAAAGACCCACAAACTGAAGCAATCGTTATGATTGGTGAAATTGGTGGTACAGCAGAAGAAGAAGCTGCCGCTTATATTAAAGCGCATGTAACTAAACCTGTTGTTTCTTACATTGCCGGTGTTACAGCTCCAGCAGGTAAGCGTATGGGTCATGCTGGTGCAATTATTGCTGGCGGTAAAGGTACTGCAGATGAGAAATTTGCAGCACTTGAAGATGCAGGCGTAGCAACTGTACGTTCATTAGCTGATATTGGCGCGGCATTACGTGCTAAATTAGGTTAACACCTGTTTTTATTATAATAAACCACCTTCGGGTGGTTTTTTTATTTGTGCATTTTCTGCTTTTAACGTCTATATTTTTAACTACGAGATTGAAAAAAATTAATGTTTATTTAACGTTAATATTTACCTCAGAGTTAACTTTGTATTCTTTAGGAGAATTTATAATGGACATAATACGGCCTTATGATGGAATCATAATTTTACCTATAGCTACAGACCTCGATACCGAACATGTCATGAGTATTCAGCCTAGCTTAGAGGCGTTGGTTGATGATCATGCTGAAAACATTATCTTAGACTTTAGCAAGGTTACCTTTATTGACTCAACGGGTATTGGCGCTATTGTATTTTTATTCAAAAGGCTGACCTCACAACGTCGCACTCTTTCTCTTCTTAAAGTCTCCGGCCAACCGCATAAATTGATGACGATGTTACGAGTCGAAAACGCAATTCCTTTTATTGAAAATATTCCTGAATATAGAGTAGATCACCCGGCATAATCAAAGAGCCGTAAGGTATTGAATGAATAGATTATTGCTATGGACAGCTATATGCGTTTTCCTTTCTAGTTGTACAAACTGGCCTAGCGAAGGCTATTTTGAAAATACCACAATCCATACTGAAGAACGAATTCAATTTAAGCAGCATTATGACTATCTGAATTTACATTTTTCAGTGGCTAATCTACGAGGTGCTAAAACGTGTACACCGGCCTATGTAAAAACAGTTGAGAATATCAATAGCCGTGTTGAAAAGGCCATTTTTGTTGAAGACCCGCAAGATATCAAAGTCGAAATAGCTATCCTAGAAAAAAATATTACTAATTTAATTGTCTATCTGAATCGAATCTCAAGTCACACCAATTGTGCACAACCACCACGTTTACTCACGGCTAATTTTGTCCACCCGTTAATTTATCAGCTCGATCTCTTGTTGTACTGCAGCCCGCAATTTGAAGTGGGTAGTGCTATTTTGACGGAAGAGTACAAGGTGTGTCTTCGCCAAGTGAGTTTTTTACTGTTAGATAATCCCGACATTGTCATTGAATACACTAAATACCAGTTGTTTGAAAATAGCGCAAGTGCAAAAGTTGGACAATCAAACATCAATTACAGCAAGGCTATTGTTACTCATAACGTTACCACTGTGGTAGTTAAAACTAGCGAAATCATGGCTGTTACAGATAACCGACGTGATGACGATTATAATGAAATAATGCGTCAGTATTTACTCTTTGACCAAGTCCCCAGCGTGAATGTGCAACAAGTATCCAGACTACAATTAAACATAGAAAAAGAGCATACACCAGTTCAAATTCATGAAACGGTTACAGCTAATGAGTCTCTTCGTAATACTAATCAATTGGCTGAAAATGATTACGCGACAAGTTTAGATGATGTTGAGTTACTTAATTTACGCACTGATGTGATCTTGAATTATGTATCTAGTATCACAGCAGACCCACAGCGGTATAAAGTTATTTATGAAGACCTAAGACTCGGTACTGTAACCTCACTAACGCCAGTGATTAGCACGCTCATGTGGCAATCACAGGGTAATAAAGACGCAGACCATAAAGTAAAACATTGGCGATTTTTACTCAGCGAAGGTGAATTGTTTAGTGATGCGGCGCTGCCGAAAGGAGTCGCTTTATGAAACGTTTATTATTGTGTTTAACTTTTTTTTTAACTCTGTGTTTTACTTTTTTATCTACTTCGTCAATTGCTTATGCTGAGGGTGACGTTATCGATTCCGGTGATCAACTGTTTATTTTTATGCCCGGTGAAAAAGATTTCGAAGAACCGTTTCAAGTCGACGCAAGTGGATTTATTCAATTACCCGAAGTAGGGCGAGTTCAAGTAAAAGGCAAAACCTTAGCGGTAGTATTACAAGAATTGAAAACGTCGTTAAGTGTTGTATTTCGAGATATATCTAAGCTGTATGTCGAATTTAGAGCGCGAGAGAAACTCGTGACCGTATTAGGTTATGTCAATAACCCACATGAAGTCGTGCTACCTGAACTTGGTAATGTTCAGATGGCATTGAATAAAGCCGGCGGCATGTTAGCGGGCGCTCAACTTGATAACATGCAGTTACAACGTGGTGCCAAGGTTATCATTTTTAACTTTAAGCGTTATTTGGAAACGGGTGATGAAAGTGTATTGCCGATGCTTAAATCTGGTGATGTAATTTTTGTGCCGTCATCCCCATTGACTGGTAATGTGCAGATGACTTTCGACGCTACTTCATTAAAATCAGGTGGTGACGCAAGTGACACGCAAAAGGCGGTGACAGTTTTTGGTGAGGTTAATGCACCGGGTACATTTTCTTATGTACCGGGTATGACGGTTATTGAAAGCTTAATGAAAGCAAACGGTGTGACTCGTTATGCTAATGTTAGCAAAATCAGAGTAATGGGGACTCAGGAACCACAATCTTTTGATTTGAAATTATATCTGGATACGGGGGATGTAGCTAAACTACCGAAAATAAAGCCCGGGACGACTATTTTTGTACCTATTCAAGTTGAAGATATCAAAGTTGGTTTGCAAGTTGTTTATGTTATGGGTCAAGTCAATAAACCGGGGGCTTACGAAGGTCGGGAAGGCATAACCTTTATGGATATGCTTGCAAATGCAGGCGGTCCCAACCGTTATGCTGATACACAGCAAATTAGAGTACTTAAAGTCAATGGTGAAACATTCCGTTTTGATTTAAAGAAATATTCAGATGATCCCGAAAATAATCCTTTTCCTGATATTGCCGGTGGTGATGTTATTTTCTTACCCGAAAAGGCCGACATGATTGAGAAATCTTGGTTAATTGAAGCGCATAATGAAGCGATTAAAATCATTGGTGCAGTTAAAAATCCTGGTCGTTATCAGTGGGATGATGATATGACATTCCTTGATCTATTGGGGCATGCCGAAGGCCCTACTGAAAAAGCAGATTTAGCTAAAATAATTATTGTTGGTAATGATGGTTTAGGGGAACGTAAATTTTTTGATTTAGAAAATTTCATGAAAGTGGGTGGCGATTACTTAACACTACCGCAGCTATCTGCTGGTGATACCGTTATGTTTAATGAATTACCTGATGACCCAACAGATAATAAATCTAAATGGATTAAACAAGAGTCCGAGTCTTCAATTTATATGCTCGGAGCTGTTGGCTCCCCAGGACGTTATGCTTTCAACAGTCGGTTAGACTTTTTAGACTTATTATCTGCTGCAGACGGGCCGACGAACGATGCTGATATTAAACATATTAAAGTGACACATCGTAATAGACGTTATGCGAAAACGTCAACACTTGACCTTGATATGTACTTTGAGACGGGTGATGAAAATCTGTTACCGCAAATATTACCCGGTGATACGATTTATATTCCAGCCAAGACTGATCAAGGGGTATTAAATAATACGGCTAATATCGTGCAAGTATTAGGAGCGGTTCACAACCCTGGCCGATACAAATATGATTCATCACTTGATGTGGTGGGGATATTGACAATGGCCGGAGGCCCAACGTCAGAGGCTTACATAGACCGGATTGTCATAGTGACTAAACGTGGTGAAATGCAACACACTGCGCGCACGTTTAATATGAAGCATTATTTTACCCAACCAGACTATCGTGATATTCCGATTATACATGCCGGCGATACCATTTATGTTCCTAACGACAAAGAATCTAATTGGAGTCAGTTAATGGATATATTAGGCAGTGCATTGAGTGTTGTTACACTCTTTATTGTAGGTTCGTCACTATGAATATATTACCGGAAACATTTATAGAAATAGAACAAATCTATCAGCTAATGATGAATGAGAATATTAAGTCGTTAGCGATAAATTGCGCCCAAGGAGGCGAGGGTACTACGGAATTGGTTTTAGCGCTTGCTCGGCGTCATAAAGCGGCTGGAAGTAGAGTCCTAATTGTAGATCTCAATACATTCAAACCTGCAATTACCAATGAATATGTTCAGGAAAAACAGTCATGGTCCCTTGATGATACTGATTTACAAACAGCCTGCATCACGGAGTTTTCTGCAATGATTGACATTTTACCTGCTCCACAAGGTGAGCAAGATCAAAATATTACCTTTCGAGACGAAAAGAAGATCAATAATGCGATCGAATTTTGGCTACAACACTATAATTTTATTATATTTGATACATGTGCAATTACTCGAACAAATTTTTCAAATATACCCGGTGAAGTTATAGCGCGGGGTTGTGATGCTAGTTTACTTGTTGTCGCACCGGGGGTTTCACTAGAGAGTCGGGTTTTAAAGACGCTCGAGATGCTGAGGCATAATAATGTGAGATTACTTGGAACCGTAATCAATGATGTTAAGTGCCCGCCGCTCGATATGCAGCTTAGAAATTCAGTGCGCAGGCGACTAAAACGCTTTCCAATACTGAAACAATGGTTACTTAATCGGATCTCTAATATTGAACTATTAAAAGGGAAAATTGGCCGCTGATGAAAACCCAACTTTTCGCCAAGCAATACCCATTAAAGCTCGATTCCATTAGCAAGGTTCGGCGTCTACTGACTGGATTGTGCTATCAATTAGCGCTTGATCAAGCTGAAATAGATCGTGTTACGTTAGTGTTGGCAGAATATCTGTCTAACCTGTATTTTCATAATCCGGACTCTGTTCACTGGTTCAGTATTGAACTCGCTGGTAGGAATGGTAATTGGTATTTTTCCGTGTGCGATAATGGAGATAGTTTCAATCCCTATCAATTTGATACTAAAGATATATTTAATGGAGAGCTACTTACTGGTGGTATGGGATTAGCGTTAATTCAAACCAATAATCCTGATGGTTGTTACGTCACTGAAAACGGCATTAATCAGCTAACCTGTCCATTGCAGCAACAGGATAAAAAACTCAAAGTTGTAATTGTTGATGATGATCGCATTTTATTATCAGCGCATCATGCTTATCTTCACAATGATTTTATCGTACACACTTTTGCTGATGCAGGTTTGGCGCTTAAATTTATAGCTCACGAAGGTTGCGATCTTATTATTGCCGACATACATATGCCAGAGATGTCTGGATTTGAATTCAGACAAAAGGTCGAAGACTTTGATAAAGGCGCATTAACACCGTTCGTATTCTTAACGGGGGATGAGAATTTATCGGTTCAAGAACAAGCCGCTGAAGTGTCTATTGACGGTTACTTAATTAAACCTATCACCAAAACGTCATTACTTGCTGTTTGTAACCGAGTAATACGGAGAACAAATCAATTAGCGTTACATTATCAACAGCGCGTTGTAGAGTCTCTAAGCAGACCTTTTAAGCCTTCACTCCCCGCATATTGTGGGCAATGGAATCTCGCCTTAGCGCATACACCTGCGACTGAAGGGGGGGGGGACTTTGTATTTTTCCATGATTTCGGAGGCTGTCAAATTATCGTGTTGGGCGACATTATGGGGCATGGTCCGGTCGCTAAATTTCATAGTTTTGCCATCATGGGATATTTGGAGGGGGTTGTAACCTCGGTTGAAACATCACCGACGGCTTTACTTGCGGGTTTATCTAATAGACTGTTTTTAAATCAGTTGCTAGAAACCAGTATGCTCACTTGTGTGGTGATCAAACTGACCGATAAGCAATGCGAAATAGCATCGGCAGGCCATCCTCAACCTTACCTACTACATGGTTCTGGTTACGAAGCCATCGACTGTAAAGGAACCGTGTTAGGCTTGTTACCTGACGAGCAATATTCATCCGTGACAGTGCAATTAGCACCAGAAGATAAACTTTTTTTCTATTCAGACGGTATTTTTGAAAACATTGACAGAAATTGTGACTGTATTGATAATATACTGGTTGATATTAAAGGGAAAACAGCTCAAAGTACATTAGATAAACTCTGGTTACGCTTTGAATCACTTTCCCCGGAACAGTTACAAGACGATGTTACTGCACTGGTGATTGAACTCAATACACTATGAGTAATGAGTAGCAACTAAAGTGATAATTTACAGTAAGAGGTAATGAAATGGAAAACACAGTTATTAATGAAACGGTATTCACCCAATTACTTGTTGATGTTGGTGAAGATATGCTACCAGCGTTAGTTGATGTTTTTAAAGAAGAAACAACAGAGCGTATTGCTGATCTACGAGCGTTAATGGCTAGCGTTGATAATGATAAAGTCGCGCAGAGCTGCCATAGCATAAAAAGTAGTGCAGGCACATATGGTGCGCTAATAGTACAACAACACGCAGAGGAGTTGGAGGTAATGGCAAAGTCAAATAGCACTGCTGAAGTGCAAGTGAAATTACCATTATTAATTAAAAGTTTAGAAGACGCGATTAGTGCGCTGACGTTAAAATGTGATTAACGACAGATTCTATCGCCGCTTTTAATTTTTGTCTATCGTGATAGTTTTTATTCACTTCTTCACGTAAATCATGGGTATAGGTCGGATAAGTCAGCTCAGATTGTTTATCTACATCCTGTATCACGGCATTTATCAACGGAAAACCGAGCGTATCTTCGCACCATTTTAAACGTTTTTGCAATGAAATCGTTGATGCAGGACCTATCTCATGCTGTAAATTACCTAAATAAATTACTTTTGCGTTTGTTCTGCGTAAGGCTTTTTGTATATCTTTAAGCAGCAGAGGTGGCATGATACTGGTGAGGAATGAACCTGGGCCTAATAATATCAACTCTGCTTTTTCAATTGCTTCTACAGCTTCAAATGTGGCAGCAACATTCGGTTGAACAGTTAATTGATGCGGAAATTCTTGCATTTTATCGACAGATACTTCGCCGTGTACATCGCTACCACAAGGCGTTACTGCGATTAAGTCACTGGGCTGTTCTGACATCGGAATAAGTTGGCATTCGACATGCAACATATTACGAATAAGGTTGACCGCATCTAACGGCCGCACACAAAGATTATCTAATGCCACAAGCATGAGATTACCTAAGTTATGGTTCTTCAGCTCCCCTTCATTTTGAAAACGATATTCAAACAATAAAGAGCCAATGTCTGGTTGAGTGACTAACTGATTAATACAATTGCGAATATCACCCCAAGCAATACAATTCTCAGAATTCCTGAGCCGACCTGTTGAACCACCATTATCAGTTGTTGTGACAATACCCGTTAATCTAGGCCCTAAAAAGGAAAGAGAAGACAGCACACGGCCGAGTCCATGACCACCGCCAATAGCGACAACCTTATTCAGATCTGAAAGTGATTTTTGCAACATATGATCAGTCAAAGTTAAATAAATTAGATAATGCATCATATCTTGAAATAAATTGTTTTGATAATTAAGTTGGATTTTTTTGACGCATTAATAAGCAAATTTTAAATGATTTAGCTATTTTGAGTTATCTGACCGTTATTTATCAACATATTTAAATTGGCATCAACTTTTTAAGTATAGCTACAGTGCTATTGCAATCTGGCTGCTGCAATAAAAGTTGTTTTTCTGTGACTGAAAGAGGCAGAAGTTCTATCCATCGTTGCGATACCCAACTTATATTAGTCATTTGTTTTAATGCATAAAGTTGGTTTATATCCGCGTGTTGAACATATATTTCTTCTAGCTTTTCAGCTAAATAAATGTCTTCTGATGTTATTTTTTGATCTGGCCAGTTGGTGATGTAGTGGACTTTTGCCATTTTCAACCCATCAGCTTCAGTGGTGATATCATCAATAATAAACCGTTGACGACCTTCAACATTAATACCTAGAAAGCCATCATCTAGAGTATAAAAATCAATTGTTTCAACATGAGTGCCAATTGTGGATATACGTCCAAAGGGGCCTGTCTGGTTAGGATCTATCATTACCACTCCAAATCCATTCATTGCTTTGGCGCTATCTTTTATCATGCGAATATAGCGTTCTTCTATGATGCGTAAAGGAAGTCTACCGTGAGGTAAAATATGTGATGTTAATGGCAGTAAAGCGAGTTGGGTCGTTTGCAAGAGCAAGCCTTAGTCAGTGGAATATAACTAATGATAGTCTTGTTTAAAGAGTCTGCATTGGGGATGGAAGTTAGCGTGAATATTGATTGGAAAATAGAAGTAAAAATATAATGAGATCTATATTTTTACTTCTATTATTTGATTATGCGCTTGTTTTATTGAACTCAAGATACATAACAGCAGCTTCAACACGTGAACTTGCTTCTAATTTTTTCAATAAACTTTTAACGTGAACTTTTACTGTGCCTTCTGAAATGTGTAGATTACTTGCAACATGTTTGTTGCTGTAACCTTTCGAAATTTCAAGCAAGATTTGATTTTCACGTTTAGTTAGCTTAGCTAACTTTTCTGCAAAATTATTATCTTCATGTAGACAATCTAAATAACCAAGTAAGCTTTCAGACAGCGCTTGTTGGCCAGATAATACATCTTGAAGTTGTGCTAATAATAGATCAGGTTCTGAATCTTTTAATAAGTAACCGTCAGCACCTGCGTTGATTAAACGGATCACATCTTGTTTGTTATCAGAAACTGTTAGAATAACCACTCGAGAGCTTAATTCTTCTGCTCGTAGTGCTTTTAAAGTATCTAACCCTGACATACCTTTCATGTTCAAATCAAGTAATACAAGATCTGGTTCATGCTGTTTGGCAAGGGTGATAGCTTCCACACCATCGCAGGCTTCACCAATCACATTGAACTTTTCTTCTAATGAAAGTAGTTGAACAATGCCTTTACGCATTAGGGGGTGATCATCAACAACTAATATTGTGTAACTATTCTCATGCATGTTTATTTTCCCTGTCGAAGGTGAGTAATACTAAGGTGCCTTTTGTTATATTATTTTTTATTTCTAGTTTAGCACCTAGTTTTGAAGCGCGTTCTCCCATTATGTTTAAACCATAATGGTTGGATTTAGCTGGATTGGCTGGTATGCCGTTCCCATTATCCGAAATTGATACTTCGATAGTACCATTTTTATTTGTGCCACAGTCAATTATTATTTCATCCGAATCGGCATGTTTGATGGAATTTAGTACAGCTTCACGAATGATTTGGAGAATATGTATATGTTGGTTCGGTTTAAATAAATGTTCTTCTAATTCATAGCTTAGGTGAATTTTGGTTGCTGTGCGCTGACGTAACTGGGCAAGCATGATAGAAATTGCTTCAGATAAGTTGGCATCGTCGAGTGTTAACCTAAATGTATTCAGTAATTCTCTTAATTGGGTATAAGACAATCTTAGATTGGTATCTATTTCTTCGACAATTTCATTGGTTGTCGTGGAGATCTCTTGATTCTTTAAATGACGCTTCAATAATGCCACTTGAATTTTTAAATAGGACAGGGCTTGGGCGAGTGAATCATGTAATTCACGTGCAATAACCGCGCGTTCTTCCATTAATAGTGAGCGCTGTGCTTCTAAATTACTTTGAGAACGATGTTGGGCACGTGAAATAATACGGCAATAACTGCGTAAATGCTCTTGGTCGGTCGCTTCGCGTTGTAAGACAGTTAAAGTACCAAAAGATTGTTCTTCGAGTTCTAATCTTAAGTCCAGTGTTTGTTCACCGTTATCTGCGCCAGCATTGAGGTAGATAGTCTCTACTTCTGAGCCCGTTAGTACCAGTTTGTAGAAACTAAGGCCATTGAGCTCAGAGACACTCTGTAGTGTTTGTTCGAGCATATCAGCATTAAGATGTGTGACATGTAATTTTTGCGATGTTGTATATAAAAAATTGATTTTATCTTTCGCTTCTTTCAACTGCTTAGTTTTAGCATCTACTTGTTGTTCTAGGGTGCTGTATAGTTGATTTAAATCATTAGCCATGTGGGAAATATTACTCGCCAATGAGCCAATTTCATTCTCATAAACAAAATCAAACGACACATCAAATTCACCACGGCGAATTTGATTAGACGCGGTGAATATTTGCTGTAACGGTTTTAATACCTGCACTTGCATTAGGCGAATAGTAATAATACAGACGGCAAAAATAAGACCGATCCCCAGCCCTTTAATAAGGGTGATGATTTTTACTTTATATTCGGAGTGATTTTGTAGGTTTTGTACAAAAGTATCAATTTGTAATACAAATTCATCTACATTTCCCAAGAACTGGCCTGGATTATCACTATGTAGAATATCTGACTGTATTTGCCATTGAGTTTCAACAGCCATGAACTCTTGTTTTAATTTTGATGTGATATCCCAATTATCAACAATGTTGTTTTTAATATGGGCAAGGGATTGATTAAAAGTATCAATATGAACTTGACGTTTGACCTCCGACTCATCTCTGGATAAATTATAAGCTATTTGATAACTTTGCATTCTTAATGCACCAGCTTTATTGATTGATGATGCATCGGACAGGCTGAGTGATAATGCCACTAAGGAAATAAAAGTGAGCAAGGAGGCAAGTGCTAGTATACTAAACATACCGCGGCCGATTAAAATGATAATAGACTGATGGGAAGGAATTATATTTTTTATCATAAGAAGTTTACTATTTAGTTAATTAAGCCGTGAATAAGACTATAATTTACAGGGCAATTTAATTTCGATCAATGATTTATCATTTTCTACTATAATTACCTGTAGCTATCCCTTTAAGTTTACTAAAAAATAGTTTAAGTTTAACGACCATAAAATTTAATATAATCAAACTCCGATCCTTAATGATCTAAATTTATAAATTTAAATATGATCTTAAGGACTCATAGCATACGCAATTGCTATAAGGGTTTAATCAGAAATGGTTAGGCCTCCCGTATTTGGAAAGGTGTTTATGCAACTTCAAGATCAGTTTTCGCGTAAATTTTATTATTTACGCTTATCAATTACCGACGTTTGTAATTTCAAATGTAACTACTGCTTACCAGATGGCTATAAAGCTGAAGGTAAACCTGAATTTTTAGGGCGTGATGAGTTACGCCGTATAGTGACAGGATTTGCTGAAATGGGCACTGAAAAAGTCCGTATTACTGGTGGTGAACCTTCATTAAGAAAAGACTTCACGGATATAATCTCAGACATTGCTGCGATCCCAAAAATTAATAAGGTCGCAACAACCACCAACGGTTTTAATCTAGAAAAGTATGCACAACAATGGCGTGATGCTGGACTTGATGCATTAAATGTCAGTATTGACAGTTTAGACGCGCGCATGTTTCGCCAGATAACCGGTAAGAATATGTTCCATAAAGTAATGGCTGGCCTTGATGCTGCTTTTACTGCTGGATTTGAAACCGTTAAAGTTAATACGGTATTGATGCGTAACTTAAATGATGTGGAACTGGATGATTTTTTAAATTGGATCAAAACCAGACCAATTCAATTACGTTTTATTGAGTTAATGCAGACGGGTGATAATCAAGCTTTGTTTGATAAACACCATGTATCTGGCGTGAGTATTCGTGACAAGTTAATATTGCAAGGCTGGGTAAGTAAAGTCAGAGGTAAGGCGGATGGACCTGCACAAGTGTTTATTCACCCTGACTATGTTGGTGAAATTGGTTTGATTATGCCCTACGAAAAGAACTTTTGTTCAACTTGTAACCGTTTACGTGTATCAACTAAAGGGCGCTTACATTTATGTTTATTTGGTGAGGCGGGGGTTGAATTACGTGATTTACTTCAAGATGATAACCAACAACAAGCGTTGATCGGTCGTGTTGTAGAACATATGTCAGAGAAAAAATCGACACATTTTCTTCAAGATGGTTTTACTGCTAACACACCTCATTTAGCGTCTATTGGCGGCTAAAAATCCTCATGTATACTGATTTACCCTTATAAGTGTTTCTATCTTCATATTCTTAAATATAGCGTAATACAAGTTTACGCTATATTTAATCCTCATAATAAAGGCGAATATTACAACTGTTAGCTATAATTTTAAGCATTTGCTGTCACAAATTGTCATAAGTTGTATTAACTTGCCTTAAATTGTCTTAAATTTGCCTATAATTATTGATCTAAATTAAGTTTTGTTCATCTTACCCACTAGTGAGTATTTGAGGCTGGAACTATATGTATCATCATGAAACAAATATCTTTATAGGCTGATGTGCGCTTTTAAACGTCACATTTAAAGATGAATTATTTTACAAGGTAGTTTTATGAGTATTAATCTAGCGCGACGTTCACTATTCCGTCGTAAAGAACAAAATAATGTTGTACGCCTACCTTGGTTAAAAGCAGATTTAGACTTTACAGAAATGTGCACTCGTTGTGGTGATTGCACCGCTGCTTGTCCTGAACAAATCATAGTAGTCGGTGACGGTGGGTTTCCTGAAATTGATTTTAGCGTATCAGAATGCAGTTTTTGTAAAGAATGTGTAAATCACTGTAAAGAAGATTTGTTTGATTTAACACAAGCACAACCTTGGGCGAATAAAGCTACTATTTCAAATAGCTGCTTGAACCTCGAGTCAGTATATTGTCGTAGTTGTGCTGAATCATGCGAGACAGAAGCTTTAGCATTTAACTTTACCAATACAACGTTCGTGAGCCCGGATGTTGTGTTAGATGCTTGTAACGGTTGTGGTGCATGTGTATCTATTTGCCCAGTAAATGCAATATTAGTTAAGCCTAACCGCTAGATTAAGTGATTAAGAATACGTTTTATAATAATTATAAGGTCATAAAATGGCAGAACAAGAAGTACATATCTCAAGTTTAATTATTCACGTGAAGCCAGAACACTTGGTTGCAGTGAAGAATAAAATTACAGCACTTCCAGATGCTGAAATTTACGGCGATAGTGAAGAGGGTAAAATTATCGTCGTATTAGAAACTACGAATCAAAAATTTGTTACTGATATTATTGATAAAATTAATAATTTCGAACATGTCTTAAGTACTTCTCTTGTTTTTCATCAAATTGAAACTATCGATCCATCATGTGAGGATGATCTATGAAATTAACCAGACGTGCGTTTGTTAAAGCAAATGCTGCAGTTTCTGCTGCCGCGATTGCTGGCGTTACTCTTCCTGCTAGTGCAACAAATCTTATTGCTGTTAGCGATGAAACAAAAATCAAATGGGATAAAGCCCCATGTCGTTTCTGTGGTACAGGTTGCTCTGTATTAGTCGGAACACAAGGCGGTAAAGTTGTTGCGACTCAAGGTGATCCTGAAGCACCGGTGAACAAAGGCCTTAACTGCGTTAAAGGCTATTTCTTGTCTAAAATCATGTACGGTAAAGATCGTCTTACGACACCTTTATTGCGAATGAGAGATGGTAAGTTTGCTAAAGATGGTGAATTTGCGCCAATTTCATGGGATCAAGCTTTTGATATCATGGCCGAGAAGTGGAAAGCCGCATTAAAAGAAAAAGGTCCCACATCTGTTGGTATGTTTGGTTCTGGCCAGTGGACTGTAATGGAAGGTTATGCAGCGGTTAAATTGATGAAAGCTGGTTTCCGTTCAAACAATATTGATCCTAATGCGCGTCACTGTATGGCTTCTGCTGTAGGTGGTTTCATGCGTACGTTTGGTATTGATGAGCCAATGGGTTGTTATGATGACTTCGAAGAGTCAGATGCGTTTGTACTTTGGGGTTCAAACATGGCTGAAATGCATCCAATTCTATGGACGCGTATCACTGACCGCCGTTTAAGTAATCCACACGTTAGAGTAAACGTATTATCAACGTATAAGCATCGTTCTTTTGAACTAGCTGATACCGGTGTTATTTTCAATCCGCAATCAGATCTAGCAATGGCTAACTTTATTGCTAACTACATCATCCAAAACGATGCTGTAAACTGGGATTTCGTTAATAAGCACACACACTTCAAACGTACAGCAACGGATATCGGTTACGGTTTACGTGACGAACATCCAATGCAAGCTAAAGCTAAAAACCCTAACTCGGGCAAAATGACAGCAATGACATTTGAAGAGTATAAGGCATCGGTTGCTGAGTATACTGTTGAGAAAGCATCTGAAATATCAGGTGTATCAGCAGAAAAGCTGATTATTCTTGCTAAACAATATGCAGATCCAAACATCAAAGTAATGTCGTTATGGACTATGGGTATGAATCAACATACTCGTGGTGTGTGGATGAACAGCCTTGTATATAACATTCACTTACTTGTGGGCAAAATCTCACAACCAGGTAATGGCCCATTCTCGCTAACGGGTCAACCATCAGCTTGTGGTACTGCACGTGAAGTGGGTACATTCTCACACCGTCTACCTGCAGATATGGTTGTTGCGAATCCAAAACATCGCGCCATTGCTGAAAAAATCTGGAAACTACCTGAAGGTACAATTCCGCCTAAACCAGGTCTACATGCTGTTGCACAAAACCGTGCACTAAAAGACGGTACATTGAACGCGTACTGGACTATGTGTAATAACAACATGCAAGCGGCGCCAAACATGATGGAAGAGGGCTTACCGGGTTACCGTAACCCAGCTAACTTCATTGTTTGTTCTGACCCGTACCCGACAGTAACTGCACAAGCATCTGATCTTATTTTACCAACTGCAATGTGGGTAGAAAAAGAAGGCGCTTATGGTAATGCTGAACGTCGTACCCAAGCTTGGTATCAACAAGTTAAATCTGTTGAAGGTGCAAAATCAGATTTATGGCAGTTAATGGAATTCGCTAAACGCTTCAAAATTGAAGAGGTTTGGGGTGAAGATCTATTAGCTAAAATGCCTGAGCATCGCGGCAAGACTATGTACGACGTACTGTACAAAAATGGTAATGTTGACGCATTCCCACTAAGCGAAGCTCAAGAGCTAAATGATGATGCACAAGATCAAGGCTTCTACGTACAAAAAGGTCTATTCGAAGAATACGCAACCTTTGGACGTGGCCATGGTCATGATTTAGCACCATATGATGTTTACCACACAGTGCGTGGTTTACGTTGGCCTGTAGTGAACGGCGTTGAAACGAAATGGCGTTTTGCAGAAGGCAGTGATCCTTACGTAGGTAAAGGCAAAGGTTTTGAGTTCTATGGTAAGCCAGATGGTAAAGCAAACATCATCTTTGCACCATATGAAGCGCCACCTGAAGTGCCAAATGAAGAATATGACATGTGGTTATGTACCGGCCGTGTTCTTGAGCATTGGCATTCAGGTTCGATGACAGCGCGTGTTCCAGAGCTATATCGTGCAATGCCGGATGCGCTTTGTTATATCCATCCTGATGATGCGAAAAAACGTAACGTGCGTCGTGGTGATGAAGTTCTTATTGAATCTCTTCGTGGTGAAGTACGCTGTCGTGTGGAAACACGTGGCCGTAACCGCCCACCGGTTGGTTTAGTATTTGTACCTTGGTTTGATGCGCGCGTATTAATTAACAAGGTATGTCTAGATGCTACCGATCCGTTATCAAAACAAACGGATTATAAAAAGTGTGCGATTAAAATTACCAAAGTGTAATTCTAACGAATATCTTTTTAATTGATTTTGCCAGCCAATTGCGCTGGCAAATAACGGATTTATTTGCCAATAGGTGGAGAACATAATATGAGAAAATTATTGGCTGTGCTGCTAGCTGCAGGGACTTTATTCTCTGTATCAGCACAAAGTACAGAAACGGCTGTTATTGAAAATGTAAATAACGGTGGTGTTGCATCATTACGTGGTATTACGGAATTAGATATAACGCGTAAAGCAGATGAACTGAAACGCGTGATCAAAGATCGTAGTCCAATCGATCGTGACTATGTATATCAACCACCACTGATCCCGCATCAAACACGCCATTATGAAGTGTCTTTAAATGCGAACAAATGTTTATCATGTCATAGTTGGAAGTACGCTGGTGAAATGGGCGCAACGAAGATTAGTGTGACGCATTACCAAGGTCGTGATGGTGAAGTATTATCGGATGTGTCACCACGTCGTTATTTCTGCCTACAGTGCCATGTAACGCAAGCTGATGCATCACCGTTAATCGACAATGACTTTAAACGTGTAGATTCATTACGCTAACGAAAAAGAGGCGATAAAATGAAATTTATTTTAAATTTTTGGCGAAAATTAACGGCACCAAGTAAAGCCGCTGTAGGTACTGTACTTGCAATGGGTTTCCTTGGCGGCATTATTTTCTGGGGTGCCTTTAACATGGGGATGGAAGCGACAAATACAGAAGAGTTTTGTTCTGCTTGTCACGCACCTATCGTTAAAGAATTAAAAGAAACAATTCACTATTCGAATCGTTCTGGTGTGCGTGCAATCTGTTCTGATTGTCATGTACCGCATAACTGGACTGATAAAATTGTACGTAAAGTACAAGCGAGTAATGAAATTGTGGCTTTCTTGATGGGTAAGATTTCGACTCAAGAAAAGTTTGAAGCGCGTCGTAAGCATTTAGCTGTGCGAGAATGGCAACGTATGAAAGAAAATGATTCACAGGAATGTCGTAACTGTCATAACTTTGAGTACATGGATTTTTCAGAACAAGGCCCACGTAGTAGAAAACAACATTCTACAGCTTTAGCATCTGGCGATAAAACATGTGTTGATTGTCATAAAGGTATTGCCCATCAACTACCAGATATGTCTGACGTACCTGGTTGGTAGATAGAAAAAGGAATCACGATTATGAGTACGTTAGAATACGTTATTTGGCATATCTTAGGATACGCAGCTATACCAACTATTTTACTCGCAGGATTTGTGGCAGTCGCTGGATTCTCAGTATTTGCTTTATCACTTACTGCAGATAAAAATAAAGCGTAATAGTCATTACGTAAAAAGATAATACTAAGGCCGTGTTCATGTAACACGGCCTTTTTTTCTCTTTTTTACGACCTTGAGCTAGCCTCGATATCCCTGTATTATAAAGCCTCTTAATATCCCGCTTGTTTTAATAAATGAATAGTTAATAAATAAAATTTAACGAATAAACATTTATAAAAATAGCGTTAACGAAATAAAGCATTGAATGAAAAATAAAAATGTATCAATTGGTTTAACCAATCCTAAAAGTCCTACTAATGTCGGTGCGGTAATGCGTGCAGCTGGTTGCTACCAAGCTGATGCGGTTTATTACACTGGTAAAAGATACGATCGCGCTTCTGCTTTTCAAACCGATACTAAAAATGTAGCGGCTACAACACCATTAACGGGTGTTGATAATTGGCTAGAGAGTATTCCTGAATCAACAAATATTGTTTGTGTCGAACTCGCAGAAGGGGCAATCCCATTACCGGTGTTTGAACATCCAGACAATGTTATCTACATTTTCGGACCTGAAGACGGCACTATAGATCAAAAAGTGATTGATCGCGCTGCTGCCGTTGTCTATGTACCGACTGTCGGTTGCATGAATCTGGCTGCGACAGTGAATGTATTGCTCTATGATCGCCTTGCCAAATCTGTGGATACCATCGCCAATGATGCGTTAATCCGTGAAAGTCGTGATAACAACAATAAAGTGAAAGTCACAAGCTGATCAAGATCAACGACCGACAAGCGTAATCTTTTATAATTACTGCGCTTACATGACCGAATTTAAAAGGAAAAATAATGAGCCATGCTGAATCAGGGTTTAAAGCTGCGAAACTGGCAGTATTGACCGTATCCGATACCCGTAATGAAGAAACAGATACTTCAGGGCGCTTTCTTGCAGAAGCGCTTGTTGCTGACGGTCATATCTTAATGGATAAACAAATCGTTATTGATGATAAATATAAGATCCGTGCCATCGTCTCGCAGTGGATTGCAGATGAAGATATTCAAGGCGTACTTATTACAGGCGGTACTGGTTTTACTGCACGTGATATGACGCCTGAAGCGGTGCAGCCATTATTTGATAAAGCAATTGAAGGTTTTGGCGAATTATTTCGCGCTGTGTCATACGACGAGATTGGTACATCAACAATTCAAAGTCGCGCTGTTGGCGGATTTGCAAATAAAACAGTTATTTTCTGTATGCCTGGTTCAACAGGCGCCTGTAAAACGGGTTGGAATAAGATCTTACGTGAGCAGCTCAATAGTTCACATCGTCCATGCAACTTTATGCCACATATCTAAGCAATAGGAATTATAAATGTCTCAACAATTTACTCATGTGAACGCTTCTGGTGAAGCTAATATGGTTGATGTAACAGAAAAAACCATCACTCAACGTGAAGCCAGAGCTGAAGCTATTGTGCGTATGTCAGCGGAAACACTGGCCTTAATTATGTCTGGTGATCATCATAAAGGCGATGTATTTGCTACCGCTCGAATTGCCGGTATCCAAGCTGCAAAGAAAACATCTGATATCATTCCGCTTTGTCATCCGTTGATGTTGACCAAGGTAACGGTTGAATTAACGCCAGAACCAGAAAATAACCTTGTTCGCATCGAAACATGTTGCAAGTTGTCGGGTAAGACAGGTGTTGAAATGGAAGCGTTAACAGCTGCATCAGTCGCAGCATTAACAATTTATGATATGTGTAAAGCGGTTCAAAAAGACATTATCATTGATGGTGTTAAGCTACTCGAAAAAACTGGTGGCAAGTCAGGTCATTTTAAAGTTTAAATTGCGCAGGGTATTATGATGATTAAAGTATTATTTTTTGCACAAATTAGAGAATTGGTTGATTGCGCAGAGTTAGAAGTGACTGGGCCGTTTGAATCAGTTAATGCTTTACGTGCAGAACTAGCCACTAAAGGCGGGAAGTGGGCTTTAGCACTGGATTCAGACAAGTTGTTAGTGGCTGTTAATCAAGAGATCTGTAGCCTAGATTCACCGGTAGAAGATGGTGTTGAAGTTGCATTTTTCCCACCTGTAACTGGGGGGTAAGTTATGTCTGCTGATGCAATTCAAATCCAAACTGAAGACTTTGATCTGGCGACTGAATATGCAGCGTTAGGTAAAAGCCATAGTACAGGTGCCGTTGTTACTTTTATTGGTAAAGTGCGCGATTTTAACCAAGGCGATAACGTGTCGGGTTTAACTCTTGAACATTATCCCGGTATGACCGAAAAATTATTAGCTAAAATCTTAGTTGAGGCTGAAACACGTTGGTCAATTCAAGGTGTTAAAGTGATTCATCGCATTGGTGAATTAGCGTTAGGTGATCAGATCGTTTTTGTTGGTGTGGCAAGTATGCACCGCGGAGATGCTTTTCAAGCATGCGAATTCATTATGGATTACTTGAAAACTCAAGCACCATTCTGGAAAAAAGAAGCGACTGAAGACGGTTCACATTGGGTTGATGCCCGTGAAACCGATACTACAGCTGCAGATCGCTGGAAATAACATTTTCTGTAAGCGAATTAATTAACATCGCCGCCAAAATATAGATATTATCAGTATATTGGCGGGATATTTGTCGTGATCAGTAGACTCGTTTGATCATAGACCCTAATGCGAAAGTTAACTAAATAGAGTCAAGAATGAATGTCATAATTGCATCTTCTTTACTTTCCATATCCAGCGCTTTTGGTACATAGAGCGGCGCTTTCAATATTCCTCTCGCAATCAATTCATCTAGTAAGCCTTTTGACTCAAAACCGGTTTTACCGATAAACAAACTAGAGATGTCACCTTGTTTGTAAATTTGCAGAGCTTCTTTTAATCCACGTAAATATAAATAATCTTTGGTAAAACCGCCACCGCGATATGCTCTTAACGTAATGGTAAAGGCATCATCAATTACGACGCTATAATCATTGATTAAATCAAGATAACATTGATTAAATGACTCACCGGCCGCCATTTTAGACACCGCAATAACGCGCAATGCGAGTGTCTTTAAACGATGTAGCGGCAAGTTACCCGATAAATATTCACATAAAATAGCTAGACCTTCTTGGGCATGCGTATTTCCTGGCAAGCCTAGCTTAAAGATGTGTAATGGCTGGACTTCTGCGTTGGCAGTCGTTAATAAATGTACCCCCAGTTCATGATGAATCAGTGCATTAAGATCTGTTTCATTAAATGAACACTCGCTATTAACCTTGATTGTACGACCACTTACCATTGCTCTGGCAATCATATTTTTAGCTTCGACCACCTTACATTTCACCCCGTATTCAACCGCGGCTTGTTGAAATGCAGTGACAGCACCAGCAGCATCAATACTGGTATTAATCACTGGCAGGTATTCGCACGCGTGTAAAATGAACTTGGCGTTACTAATATCTTCTTTGTTTGGCTCACCATAATAACGCAACGAATTATACAAGAATTGCTCGGTGCCAATGCTGGCTAACAAATCAATACGCATTGCTAACTGCTCAATGACGGTACGGTACATTTTTTGAATATCAGCATCTAAAATCGTTTCAACAGATAGCCTATATAAGTTTTCTTTAAACTTGTAGGGATCGATATCTAACTGTCGATAGGTAAAATTAGGCTGATAGGAAAATGGGTTATGTAAGAATCGTCTCTTTTCCTGCTTCAAATTTTTTGGCGTAATATAATTAAGCGTATTAATTCCACGGGCTAGGGCATATAACTCTTTATCTAATTTAACGACTTCAGTCGGTAAGCTAGAAGATAATACATGCCGTAACGGTTTTTGTTTGCCTTTACTGTAGTGTGTAATTGCTGCTGCAGCATGTTCATTTATAGCTGTTTTCATGCCTTCTTTTAGCTTTTCAATGACCAGCGGAAAGCACTCTCCACCCACTTCATTCATGTATACTTTTTTAACTTCAATCGGCATGATCAAGGTATTACGAAAGTGCTCGGTAACAAAACTTGCTTGGTAGCCGAGTCCTTTAAATACATCATTTTCAGCGACTGACACGGTGATATTAGGTAGCTCAATCTGTTTTAATTTACGTTGTAAGTTATCCAACACCTTACGCCAATGGCGACTATTGAGTTGCTGTGTACCTATGTTAAATGTCGGCGTTTTAGTGTCAATACGCTGATAATTATAAGCGTGAATATCATAAAGCAGGCATAAGCCAAACTTTGCTTCTAAGGTGCTAATCAGGCACTTTAAAATACGATAGTAGCGGCTATGCTTGGCTTTGCTTAATGCTATTTCACTTGGCGGTAAAGCGTCTGACCAGACATCTTTACCCCAGGCTGTTTTGTACACACAATCAGTTAACGGTCTATTCAGATCATATTCATAGCGCGAGTCTTCAACTTGCAAGACTATCGGCTGTGAAGAGATAAAATCACCGGTAAATGGATCTTCTTCATAATAACGCTCTTGCTCGGTCAGCAATATATGCGGACTTAATGATTCGCGTATTTGATGACCGTGATGAATCGCTGTTGCTATGTGTGGCTGATACTCACTGATCCGTAATGTTAAACTGCCATCTTCTAGCTGCGCTGTGAATGGGATCTGCTTACGGATGTTATTGAGTATCGCCTTCTCAGTAAGCCGCTGCATCTGCAATCACCTTACGGAATTCATTTTTACGGGCAATACCGATGTTCTTTGCGTTTACAACACTTTCAACAAAATCAATAATGTCTACTTGTAACTTAGTGCGGTTTAAACGGTTAATACGAGTAATACCACCTGGGCTTAATACATTTACTTCGACTAATTTACCGTTGATGACATCAAGACCAACAAGGTATAAACCATCTCTGACTAACTTAGGGCCAATGTGTTTACACAAACGTAACTCTTGTTTTGTTAGTACATGTTTTACTTCTTTACCGCCAGCGTGAATATTCGAACGCACATCACCTTCTGCTGGTACACGTTTCATTGCACCAATAGGTTGTCCGTTTAACATCATAATACGAACGTCACCTTCTTCTGCACCTTCAATATAGTCTTGCAGAATGACGTAGTTTTGATTGTCACCAATATAAAAATCAAGCAAGGATTTAACACTCGATTTAGCTTTCTTATCTAATAAGATCACACCTGAACCGCCGTAGCCATTTAATGGCTTAAGGATCATGCAGTCTTTTGTGTTTTCGGCTAGCACTGATTCGAGGTAATCACGTTGCTTTGATACATGCGTCACTGGAATAAATTCTTTATTCAAATCAGACATTGATGCCGTATACAATTTATTGTTCGCTACACGTAAACCATCAATGTCATTCATGATAAAAGTATCATCACGCACTGAATCTAAAAAGTTCAACGCCATGGTATCGAGAGGCGGATTAGAGCGCATAATAATGGCGTCAAAGCCTGCTAAAGGTAACTGTGCTTCTCTAAATTCTGCTTTACGATAAAATCCTGGAATATTTGCTGATACAGACCCTTTCTTAAGCACCTTACAAAAAGCGATCGACATGCTGTCACGCATGGTTAAATTATTCGGTGTTGTGATCGCAACAGTGTGACCGCGGCTCGCAACTTCATGGATCATGCGGAGTGTCGAATCATTTTCTGGCTCGACATTTTCCCAAGGGTACATAACAAAACAAATTTTCATAGCATTCTACCAAACTGTATAGGGGTTATTTTTCGGCGATGGTAGGGCGAGAATAGGTTTGTGTAAAACGAACAATTTTGCTGCTGACGATAAGAATATTTTGTTATTGAAAATCTCAACTATATTGTATTATGTGGTTATTTATTTTTATCGGATGAAGGCTAAACCCTTGGATACAGAGCTACTTAAAACATTTTTGGAAGTCACTAGAACAAGACATTTTGGTCGTGCGGCAGATAATTTATTTTTAACGCAATCTGCGGTAAGTTTTAGGATCCGTCATTTAGAGTCACAATTAGGCAATCCGCTATTTTCACGTCAGCGTGGGAACTTACAGTTAACAAGCGCAGGTGATCGTTTGCTGCCGTACGCCGAATCAATTTTACAAATGTGGGGGCGAGCGAAGCATGATATTGCGTTATCAGAAGAGTTATCGGTCCAAATCACATTAGGTGCCTCGGCAATGTTTTGGGAGTTTGATGGTATTTCCGATTGGATTAATCGTATTTCTAGCGCGGATCCTAGTCTTGCTCTACGATTGGAATCTGTTCCGCGGCAGCATATGTCCAAGCGCTTGCTTGATAAGAGTATTGATCTATCAATTACCAGCGAACCGCCTGTTAACGACGATTTTAATATTGTTAAAGTGCGTGATTATCAGTTGCAACTTGTTACTCATAAGCCGCATTGTGATATGAATAATATTAGTGAATTACCTTTGGTGTATTTGGATTGGAGTACACGTTTTTCTATTCTTCACAATAAAATAGAAGCGCTACAACGGACTGCGGTTGTCCATACGGACTCATGTCGTGTTGCATTAGATCATATTATAGGTAACGGCGGGGTTGGCTATTTACCCTCTCCGGTGATAGCACAGAGTGTGGATGCGGGTTTATTACATTTAGTGCTGGATGCGCCTGTAATGGACCAAGCGTTATATCTTGTGTGTCGTGCTGACCATGAAAAACAAAGCATTATTGATAATTTACTTGCGGTGCCGCTTAACAAAATAATCGAAAGTATCGATTAATTTTTAATGGTAAAAAAAAGGCCTTATTAAACTAACCAAGTGCGGTTATTTAATAAGGCCTCATTTTTTGTAACTAATCGTCTTTAACGCATTATCTTTAAAGAACTCTCTTTAAAGAATCGTCGCTACGCTGATTGTTACTTTTGTTTTGGTGCTGCCACATTACCTTTACGGTGTAGTTTAGCACTTGTTTTACGGTGCTTACCTTGGCTTGCTTTTTTCGATGGTGCAGTTGTTTTTGGCTTGTGCTCAACTTTCTCTTCACCAACCGCTTTATTACGACGAGGTTGACGACGTTCGTGTGATGCACGACCACTAATATCGGCAATTAGACGGTCACGGTTACTTACTTCATAACCCTTAACTACTTGACGTTCAATCTTATGGCCAATCATTGCTTCGATATCTGCAAGACCGTGTTCTTCTTCACGACATACGAACGATACAGCATTACCTGTTTCGCCAGCACGGCCAGTACGACCGATACGGTGAATGTAATCTTCCGCTAGGAAGGGTAAGTCGAAGTTAACAACGAATTTAAGACCTTGAACATCAAGACCACGTGCAGCAACATCGGTAGCAACTAATGCACGGATTTTGCCTTCTTTAAATTCAGTTAAAGCACGACGACGAGCGCCTTGGCCTTTATCACCATGACAAACGTCAGCGCGGATACCGTCAAGTTTTAATTCTTTAACGATGTTATTAGCTGCTTCTTTAGTGTTAACGAATACTAAAACTTGCTTCCAGTTTTTAGTACCGATTAATTCAGAAAGTAATTCTTGTTTACGACGTTGTTCAACAGGGTGGATAACATGTTTAATTGTTGTCGCTGTTGAGTTTTCTTTTGATGCAGAAACGATTACTGGTTGTGACAGTAATTCATTTGCTAAATGCTTCATCTGTTGCGATAACGTCGCAGAGAAAAGCATTGTTTGGTAATTAGTTGTCATGCATTCTAAGATCTTACGGATATCAGTGATGAAACCCATATCTAACATACGGTCAGCTTCATCTAGCACTAGGTGCTCAACGTTAGCAAGGTTAGTATTGTTAAGTTGTAAGTGCTCTAGTAAACGACCTGGAGTCGCTACTAATACATCAACACCAGCTTTAAGCTGTTTAGTTTGTGTTTCCATTTTAACGCCGCCATACACACTTATAACATTAAGTGTCATGAATTGGCTGTACGCTTTAATGTTGTCTGTTACTTGCGCTGCAAGCTCACGTGTAGGCACTAAAATAAGAGCTCGTACGTGAGACGAGTGGATTTCTTTAGGTGTGTCAGCAATCTGTTGCAATATAGGTAAAGCAAACGCGGCTGTTTTACCAGTACCTGTTTGTGCATTTGCTAGAATATCTTTACCGCGACCAGCTGCTGGAATAGCTTGCTGTTGTACAGGCGTCATTTGGTCATAATTACAAGCATCTAGCGCGCGTAAAATTTCGGGAGTAAAACTATATGATGAAAATTTCATTGAATATCCTAGCAGTTAGGCAATATGCCTCATTAGGCGGCATATTATACAGGAATAAATAACTTAGGTGAATGTATGATTTACGTTAACAGATAAAATTTTCCCGATAAATCGAATAAATTGTTTAGATGTTAAACAAGGTTGAGCTTGGAACACACTATCAATATGCTATAATCCGGCGCTTATACTAGCATCATAGGTTTTATAATGAGTAATGAGCAAACGTTTAAACTAGTCGCAATTGAAGGTAATATAGGTGTTGGTAAGTCAACATTACTGCCTTTACTGGCTAAAGAATTAACAGAAAATGACAACGCTAACTGGCAGTTAATTTTAGAAGATGTTGATTCAGACCCTGAATTCCAACGCTTACTACAAGCGTTTACGGTTGATGCTACACGCCGTATTGAATTTCAGCGCTACATTACCAATAAAAGATCGGATATCTGTAAAGACTTAGATCCTACGTTCAATTACATTATTGAGCGCTCATTATTTTCTGATCTGGTTTTCTGCCAAGCGAATCTAGCAGAAGCTTGTCGCCCTGATGGCAAAGATCTTGATTATTATTATGACATTCAAACTAAATTGAAAGATTACCCGCGTGTATCTGCTGTGGTATATCTACGCTGTGAAGCTGAAACCGCTTATAGCCGTATGCTTTCACGTGCGCGTGATGCCGAGCAAGGTACGCCACGTGATTATCTTCAGTTAATTTCTGATTGCCATGATACATTCTTACCGCATATCTGCCGTAAATATGACACCGTTTTACTGACTGAAGATTGGACAGATTTTGGTTGCCCAACTACGCTAGCTAAACGCATTATTAGCGAGGGCATTTAGTTGAAATACAATGGTGTAGTCAATACTACGCCATTGTTTTTTTATATTAATTAGACTAATCTGTAATTCATCATTTTCCTTTACGTGGAAAGTACGATTCTTTATTTGAACTGTGCTAAGTTAAGGTCTCAGTTAGTGAAATTATCAACGCTATTTGCATTGTTTCTTGTTTTATATTCTTCGGTTTTTTCTCCTGTTGTGTTCGCTGTCTCAAGTGTTGATTTTGATCTTAAAGGTGTCTCTGGCGATATCGAAGACAACGTCAATTCTTATCTGTCGACAATTTCTATTCCCAAAGGTAATAACTACAGTTATTTTGAATCTAAAGTTCGAAAAAACATCATTGAATCCATTCAAGTATACGGCTTTTATGCTCCCAAAATAGCGATTAACCTTACGCTGGATGACGATGATCTGCTCGTGTTTGTCGATATTAAGCTTGGTCAAAGGGTGAAACTTGCCAACGTTAACATTCAGGTTAACGGGGACGCGAGTGCTGATCCCATGTTCTTAAAATTACTCAATACCATGCCGCTTACCTCCGGTGGCAATTTATCCCATCAAAATTATGACAAATTTAAAGCGGATATAACTAAGCTTGCCCTCGCACGGGGTTACTTTGATGGTAAATGGCAAAAAAGTGAAGTCCGAGTCAGTATTAAAAAGAATCTAGCAGATATTGATCTTATCTTTGATAGTAAACAACGCTATGTATTTGGTGAATCCGTGTTATCTAACCAAACTAAATCAGCGTCAATTGTCTCTGAGTTAGCAACCTTTAAAGTAGGGCAAGAATTTGAGTCACATTTGGTTGCCGAATACAGCTTAGCCTTGTTTAACAGTCGTTATTTTCAGTCAGCATCGGTAGCGCCTGACTTAAATTCTAGAAAAGACGGTCAAGTCCCAATAATTATTACGGTGATTAACCACCCGAGTAATACCTATGAGGTCGGTGTTGGTTATTTGAGTGACGTTGGTGTTAGGGGCTCATTAGGTTGGAAAAAACCTTGGATTAATAGCCGTGGTGATAGTATTTCTGCTGATGTTGAATACTCGACAGTGCAGCAAGAGTTTACATTAAACTATAATATACCGATTGAAGATCCAATTACCAACATCGCCAAAGTGCAGTTTGGTTTTCAGCGTAAGGACAATAAAGATACCAAAAGTAAATTATTTACTTTTCAATTACAACGCCAATTTGAGCTCGAATCAAAGTGGTTACGAACTTGGTTTGTTAAAGTAGAACAAGAAGATTTTACTCAGGCTAGTCAAACCGATAGTAGTATTATGATACTACCGGGTGTCAGTTTTGCGAGAACTAAGCAACGCGGCGGCGTTGACCCTTATTGGGGAAATCAGCAATTGTTTAGTTTTGAAGTGGCGAGCCCTATTTGGGGCGCTGACACTGAAATGATTAAAGTACAAAGTAGAACTAAATATTTACGCTCTATTAATAGAACGCATTTCTTTACCTCGCGTGTGGATCTTGGTGCTATTTATGTCGATGAAATAGAAAGTGTACCTGCTTCAATGCGTTTCTTTGCTGGTGGTAGCCAGAGTATTCGTGGTTATGACTATGAAACTGTTACCCCTGTGGATGACGCAGATGCCTACATTGGTGGGCGTTATTTAACGGTTGGTTCGCTTGAATACGGCTATCAGTTTGCCGAGAAATGGCGTATTGGTTTTTTTGCTGACGCAGGGACTTCAACGAATGATTTCTCAGAACCAATGAGCCTAGGTATCGGTACCGGAATTCGTTGGATGACACCTATCGGGCCGGTTAAACTTGATTTTGCAGTGCCTATGAATACAGTTACTGATACCAAGTACACTTTTCACTTATACATTGGACCGGAATTGTAATGCGTGTTCTGCAATTATTTATTATTTTAATGGTATTCATCATTGGCTGCGTGATGGCTTTGTTTGGTACTCATACCGGTAACCAATACATTATTGCGAAGTTAAATAAAACCGCGTTACCGCTTCATCTGGTACTCGAAAGTGGGTCTTTATTTAATCAGGCACATTGGCAAGAGATAGACTGGCAAGGCGAGCTGCTTCAGCTTACCATCACAGATTTAGATTACGATATCGATTTATCCTGTTTGTTTGGTGCTGAGGTCTGTGTTAATTCGATTAATGCGGACTCTGTAAGTTACTTTATGCCTCTTGAAGAAGAACCTAGCACACAGTTCGGTATTGCCCTCGATGACGCTTTAACACGTATTGCGGAGCTTGATGGACAGATCAAAAACAATGATTGGCAATTATATATTCCGCTGTTAATTAGTGTCTCAAACATCGATATTCACAATATTGATGTTGATATAGCCACGACTAAAGTTCGTGCAGACCGTTTGCAAGGTTCGGTCAATCTATCTGGTAGGGATATCTCAGTTACCGAGCTGAAAACCGCCAATGTCTTTGTCCAAGTATTAACTGAGTCAGCAAATAACGATACTGGCGTTACTGATGAGTCGAAAGCTGCAGAGACAAACAATGAACAATTAACCGCCGTTTCTGCACTCCTCAACGAATTTTCGCTGTATCAAGTTGCGATTCCGTTACGTGTCGATGTTTTTGATGCTCAATTGACTCAATCTAAACTGCAAGTTAATGATCTATTCTTAGATTTCAATTCAATCGACTTAATTGGTTTTATTGATGCCGGTGAAGTTCAGATAGATAAACTTATTGTAGATATGCCGCAGGCTGATACAAATATTAAAGGCAGTATCGTATTACAACGTGATTACCCTTTATATCTCAGTGCTAAGGCGACACTCAAACAACCTGAATTATTGAAGCAACTTGTTGTGGATGCAACCGCGGTTGGTAGCCTTGATAACATCAAGCTTACTCTCAACACGGAAGGCACGATCAATACCAATGTTGTTGCTGTGTTAGCGCCATTACAACCTAGTTTACCGTTTACGATTGATGTTAATTGGCGTCATTTAAACTGGCCGTTACTGGCCCCAGCATATATGCAAACCACGGATGGAAAATTATCAGTAACAGGTGATCTCGACGCTTACGATATGACCATCTCAGGATTGTTAGACATTGATAATGCGCCAGCTTTGGATATTGAGGCAATAGCTAAAGGCAACTTGCAAGGGTTAACTTTTTCACAAATAAAAGCCAAAACCTTGGGCGGAATTGCTTCTGCTTCCGGACGCGTGAATTGGACGGATGGCTTTACGGTTAATAGTAAAATAACCACTAAAGGTGTGCATTTAGATAAGTATTGGTCAGAGGTCAAGTTACAGCCAAGTGGCTATGCAAGCGTTGATTTTAAACTTGATCCTGAAGCGAATAATGATTGGCTGGTTGATGTCCATGATATTAATCTTGACGCCGAGGTGGAAGGTTATCCAGTAACATTGCAAGGGCAACTCACGTTTAATCAAGATCTCGATTGGCATTTAAATAGCTTTTCACTTTCCCGTGGCGAGGACTCAATAAGGCTCGACGGGATTATCAATGAGCAATTTAAGTTAGGGGGAGAGGTCGATATAAAATCGTTTACACCTTATCTAACTGGCAGTAAAGGGAGTGGATTTGGTTATTTTACCGTCATAGGTAATAAAACACTGCCTTGGCTAAATTTCGATTTGTTTACCGATAACGTATCATTTGCGGCTGATACATTAAAGCGTGCTGATTTTACTGGGCGAATGAGCTTAACGGCGCGTCCAGAAGGTGTTATTTCCTTGTCGGCTGAAGAGTTAATCATTGCTGAACAAGTGATAGATAAAATTGCGTTAGATTATACTGCAAATAAAAATAGCAATGCAATCAGCCTCAATGTTGAAAATGATAACAACAATGCGTTGATTAAGTTAATTGGTGCTTGGCAGGGGGATACTTGGCTAGGCAAGGTCAGTCAGGGACGTATTAATACTGAATATGGTGACTGGATAATAGATCCCAATGTACAACTTTCTTATGTAAATACAGATAATTACCTTTCTGTTGCACAACATTGCTGGAATGAAAAACAAGCCACCCTCTGTTTGGGTTTTGATGGCAAACTTGAGAAAACCGATAAATTTGAATTTCAGTTACACGACTATGACATTAATAAATTGGGCTTAGAAACGGCGAATAATCTTGAGGTTGAAGGTTTACTTAACATTGCGAGTAGAGTGTCATGGGGTAAAGATCTACCGTTACAATTAAATTCTGAATTGAGCATCATTAATGGTTCAGCGCTTATTTATAATCAAGGAAAAAGTAATGCTGCCAATTTTGAAACACTAACAATGAAAGTCGGCTTAGATGAGTCTAGCTTGTCAGTAAAAGCGAATATTAAATCCCGTGAGTTGGGGGGCGTGACTGCTGACCTTCGTATTGATGATATATTCACTAAACGAGAGTTGAGCGGTGATATAAATATCATTGATATTGATCTGGCCTTTATTGAACCCTTGATTTACCAGATAGACGTACTTAATGGTGTTGTTTCTGGTGCAGGTATTATCGGTGGCACGCTAGATAAACCTGAAGTTATTGGTCAGTTTAATGTTAACAATGGCTATTTAGCGGGTGACGAATTACCTGTCACACTCGAAAGTTTTCAATTTAATATTGAGTCGAGTGGTCAAAACGCAAGTATTACCGGTACTACGAACTCAGGACGCGGTGTTGCGAAGATCGTTGGTAGCCTTGCTTGGGGAGAGTCGCTCAGCTATGAAGTGCTGCTCCACGGTGATAATTTTGAGTTTGATGACAATAAGGGTGTGAAATTACATTTCAGTCCTAAAATTAAAATCGAAGGAAATGACGCTGGCGCTAAAATTACGGGTGATATTGTCATACCGTATGCATTAATCAAAGTCGAGAAATTACCGCAAAGTGCTATCCAAGTTTCTAGTGATGTCATTATTATTGATGCCGATAACGTTATTGATTACCAATCTTATCCACTTGATATTAAAGTGAATATAAAGCTGTTAGACGACGTGAAAATCAATTCTTTTGGTCTTCAATCTAATATAACGGGCGCTGTAAGCATAGTGCTTGATAAAGATGGCAACTTGTTTTCTGACGGTATGTTGCAGTTTGAAAATGGCCGTTATCGTTCGTTTGGACAAGATCTTTATATTCGTCAGGGCCAAGTTGTGTTCTCTGGCTCGGTAGATAATCCGCTCATTAATGTTGAAGCGATACGGAATACCGAATTGACTGAAGATAATGTTATTGTTGGGGTGCGCCTTATTGGTCCCGCTAAAAAACCGATATTTACTATATTTTCAGAACCAGAAATGGAACAGACACGCATGATTTCGTATTTATTACGTGGGCGCGATATCGGTTCTGAAGATGAGACCAGTCAAGATGACGTGATTAAGACATTGCTTATTAGCTCAAGTCTTGGTCAAGGTGAGGGGGTTATCGGGTTTGTCGGTGATACGTTAGGGGTTAAAGATTTTGCCATTGATACGCAAGGGCAAGGAAGTGATACTCGCGTTGAAATGAGTGGTTACGTATTACCTGGCGTCCAAATCCGCTACGGAATCGGCATATTCTCAGCACTGAGTGAAGTTATTGTACGATACGAGATCTTACCAAAGCTTTATATCGAGTTGGTGAGTGGTGTCGATAGTGCTGTGGATATCTATTACAAATTTAGCCGTTAGCTATTTATAGTTGTTATTTATATTAGCTGTACGCATTAATTATTTATATAAACAACGGGGAAAATAAAAGCAGCCAAGCTGCTTTTTATCCAAAGAGAATAGGTTATTTTATTTCGCTTGCCTCATGTGCTGAAATCGAAATAGCGTGGGAGCCTTTTGGCCCTTCGTCTATTTCATAATCTACCATTTGTCCCGCCTTTAATGTGCGGTATCCATCCATCTGTATGATTGAAAAATGTGCGAACACATCATCACCTCCAGACTCAGGGCAAATGAAACCGAATCCTTTTGCATTATTGAACCACTTAACCGTACCGGTTGCCATACCTCTGCATCCTTTCTGTAATTGCAAATTGTTTGATTACTGAACTGTATCTCCCCTTTTAAGTCTAAGAGGTTATAGATGTATATAACGAACAACATACCTAGTTGCATAAATGTTAACTATATTGCACATCTTGTTAATAAATTTAGTTTATTCGCTGCTATAGTCAAGTTAATATTCCTAAAAATGATTAAAATGGGGTAAACTTAGTCGAAAGGTTGAAAGTTATTAGCCCAAATCTGTGATAGGTACTAAGATAGAATTATGAGTAAGTTAGATGAACTGATTGATTTCAAAACAAGTATAGAAAGTGAGCTCGAACTCAAACCACCTTCATTTTACAAAGTGTTTTTGATTAATGATGACTATACTCCAATGGATTTCGTTGTAGATGTACTGCAAAAGTTTTTTTCTATGGATATAGATAAGGCTAACCAAATCATGTTAACTGTGCATTATCGGGGCAGGGGGGTTTGTGGTGTATTTACTGCTGAGATAGCCGAGACAAAAGTATCACAGGTGATGCAATATGCGAAAGACAGCGAACAGTCCTTATTATGTACCATGGAACAAGCATAAGCGTAATGCTGGCAATATTACGCAACACGTAGTTATAGGGAGATGCCTATGTTAAGCAAAGATCTAGAAATTACGCTAAATGAAGCGTTTAAAACTGCACGTGAAAATCGTCATGAATTTATGACGGTCGAACACTTATTGGTTTCACTATTAAGTAATAAATCTGCCTGCGAAGCAATTAAAGGCTGTTCTGGTGATATCGATGCTATTCGTGATGAATTACTTCTTTTTTTAGAACAGACAACACCTATTTTACCTGAGTCAGACGATGACAGAGAAACGCAGCCTACGCTGGGTTTTCAGCGAGTATTACAGCGTGCGGTATTCCATGTTCAATCTTCAGGTAACAATGAAGTAACAGGCGCAAATGTACTTGTTGCTATCTTCAGTGAACAAGAATCTCAAGCCGCTTATATTTTGAAAAAATCAGGTATGAGTCGTCTCGATGTGATTAACTTTATTTCCCACGGTATCCGTAAAAACGATGAAGAGCCGGGTATTGAAGATAATAATGATGCAGCGGAACAAGCGGTTAATGACAGTGAAGATCAATCGACACAACTTGAAAACTTTTCTTCTAACTTAAATAAATTAGTAGTCGAAGGGCGAATTGATCCACTTATTGGACGTGACGAAGAGCTTAACCGTACGATTCAAATTTTGTGTCGCCGCCGTAAGAATAATCCATTATTAGTTGGTGAGGCAGGGGTAGGTAAAACCGCGATTGCCGAAGGCCTTGCATATCGAATCGTGAACGAAGAAGTGCCTGATGTGATGAAAAATACTCAAGTATTCTCCCTCGATCTTGGTGCTTTACTTGCTGGTACTAAATATCGTGGTGATTTTGAAAAACGCTTTAAGTCGTTACTTAAGCAGTTACAAAAACACGATGATGCCATTTTATTTATTGATGAGATCCATACCATCATTGGTGCGGGCGCTGCGTCAGGCGGGCAACTTGATGCCGCTAACTTAATTAAGCCGCTACTCAGTAATGGTACATTACGTTGTATTGGTTCAACGACGTATTCGGAATACAGTCAAATCTTTGAAAAAGATAGTGCTTTAGCACGACGTTTCCAAAAAGTAGACGTTGTAGAGCCATCGATCGATGATACGGTGAAGATCCTACAAGGGTTAAAATCACGTTACGAAGAGCATCATGATGTACGCTATACCGCGAAAGCGTTGCGCGCAGCCACTGAACTATCTGCTAAGTATATTAATGAACGTCAATTGCCAGATAAAGCTATTGATGTGATGGATGAAGCGGGTGCTAAACAGCGTTTGCTACCATTGGACAAACGTAAGAAAACTATTGGTGTCGGTGAAATTGAGTCGATTGTGGCGAAAATGGCACGTATACCAGAAAAATCAGTATCTTCAAATGACCGCGATGTGCTTAAGAACTTAGAGCGTAATCTGAAAATGGTTGTCTTTGGTCAAGATCCTGCTATTGAAGTACTGACTGATGCAATACGTTTATCTCGTTCTGGCCTAGGCGCAGAGAGAAAACCAATTGGTTCATTCTTATTTGCTGGTCCGACTGGTGTTGGTAAAACAGAGGTTACCCAACGTTTAGCGAAGATCATGGGTGTTGAGTTAATTCGTTTTGATATGTCTGAGTATATGGAACGTCATACCGTATCACGCTTGATTGGTGCGCCTCCTGGTTATGTTGGTTATGATCAAGGCGGCTTGCTAACGGATGCGGTTATCAAGCAACCACATGCTGTTGTACTACTTGATGAAATCGAAAAAGCGCATCCAGATGTATTTAACTTGTTATTACAAGTGATGGATAACGGTACATTAACGGATAATAATGGTCGTAAAGCTGACTTCCGTAATATTATTCTAGTGATGACGACCAATGCTGGTGCAACTGAAACGGTTCGTCAATCGATTGGCTTTAAAGAGCAAGATAATAATAGTGATGCATTAGGGGAAGTAAACAAACTGTTTGCACCTGAGTTCCGTAATCGCCTTGATAATATTATTTGGTTTAATCACCTGGATATGGATGTTATCCATATGGTTGTGGATAAATTCTTAGTTGAATTGGAAGCACAGTTAGATGATAAACAAGTTGCCTTGAATGTGTCTAATGACGCGCGTAAATGGTTAGCGAATAAAGGTTATGATAAAACCATGGGCGCAAGGCCAATGGCACGTGTTATTCAAGATAAAATTAAGCGCAACTTGGCTAATGAAATCTTGTTTGGCAAACTGTCTAATGGAGGCGCTGTTGATATTCAGTTGAAAGATGATGAGTTAACTTTTACCTATACTGATGTCAAGGTAACAGCAACAGAAACAGAATAACAGAATGTTTCTATAGGCTTGTTTTTTTTCGAATTAGTGTTACTTTGTAACTATGCTTGACTTAAAAAGGGAATGCAATATGGATATTTCCGCATTAACTAGAGTCGAAATTAGTATCCCTGAGGGGATTAGTTTTGATTCATTAGGACTCGAACTTGATGATGACGGTAGTATTTCCTTTGATATAGAAACATTGGAAGCTGTGGCATTAGAAAGTGGTATTGACGTAGCGTTACTAGATGAAGACTATGTATTACAAGTATTGTTGATTAGTTTTTATCAGTGGCACCGAGGACATGACGGCGAATTAAATAGTGTTATGGAAGATATTATTGAACAAGCTAACGACTTATCGGCTTACACTGATGATGAATTGATTATGATTCTCGGTTCAGCTGAGATGGATAAACAAGCTAATGTTGCTATCTCGCAAATTGTGCATTAATTCATTATTAATAAGCATAAAATGGCAGTAACGTAGAACGAAAAATGGAAGCCAATTGGCTTCCATTTTTATTACGACTAATTTAATTGTAGTTTTAGTACTCTCTAGTTTACTGAAAATACCTTAACTCTCTAGCCTATATTATTCGCTGTCTTTAACTTGTAAGCCTACGTTACCAGTCTTAACGATATCAATGATACCTTTCTTGAATAATTGACCTACAGCGCTTTTAAACGTTTTCTTACTCACGCCAAATAAACGCGAGATAGTTTCAGGGTCAGTTTTATCTGTCACTGGCATGAAACCACCATGTTTATTCAGTTCTGACAATAACACGTCGCTAAAGTCTGATACTTTACCGTGGCCAGGTTCATTCAGTAAGATATCAATTTTACCGTCTTCACGTACTTTTTTGATGTAGGCTTTTTGTTTCTCACCACGGTTTAATTTCTTAAACATTTCGTTTTTATAAACAACACCCCAATGGTTGTTGTTTATAATCACTTTATAACCCAATTCAGTTGGGTCAACAGGCGTGATTTCAACTTCTTCGTGTATTTTGTAACGTGCAGGCACATTATCTACGTGACGGTCTAATTTTGTTGTCGCAGTGATTCGACCGTGGATACGATCTAAATAAATAGCAACAAGGTATTCACGACCTACTTGTAATGGAGTGCGCTGTTCACTGTAAGGAACTAACAAATCTTTGTCTAAACCCCAATCAAGGAAAGCACCAACATTGTTTACTTGTTTTACTTTTAGCATGACGAATTCGCCAACTGCACCAAGTACTTTTTGTGTTGTTGCAATGATACGGTCTTCTGAATCAAGGTAGATAAATACCTCAAGCTCATCACCGATATCAATATCCAATGGTGAGTTTGTAAAAGGTAATAGTATTTCACCTAATACGCCGCCGTCCAGGTAGAAACCCGATCCAGTTTCTCTCATAATTTTTAAGGTATTTAACTTACCTAACTCTGCCATAGTTCTTTGCTCTGTCTTGAAATAATGAGGGTTATTATAGATCACCCAATAATGAGGGCAATGTACCACGAAGCGTGAAAAAAACCCAATATTTGCGGATGAATTAATATTAATTACTAGAAAGGTTAAATATATGCACTAATATTGCTTGATAATAATGCCTTCTGTTATACTTCGCGCACTTAATTGCGTTTTTCTGAAGTACAAATTCTCAAAACTTTTTCGCAATTCCCAATTCCCTTAATATTAGTATAAATTATCATGACGCAACAAGACATTAAACTAACACGACTTAATAAATATATCAGTGACACGGGTTACTGCTCTCGCCGTGAGGCAGACCGCTTAATTGAACAAGGTCGCGTAACCATCAATGGTGTCATTCCAGAGATGGGAACGAAAGTGTCAGATAGTGATGTGGTATCTGTAAATGGTAAGCCAGTAAAAGAGAAGCAAAAGCGTATCTATATTGCCTTAAACAAACCAGAAGGCATCACGTGTACAACTGAGCGCCATATTCAAGGTAATGTGATTGACTTCATTGACTACAGTACCCGTATTTTTCCAATCGGTCGTCTTGATAAACCATCTGAAGGTCTTATCTTCCTAACGAATGACGGTGATATCGTTAACAAAATTTTGCGTGCCGGTAATGCCCACGAAAAAGAGTACACAGTTAAAGTTGATAGTACGGTGACAGATAAGTTCTTAACGGATATGGCGCGTGGTGTACCAATCTTAGATACTATCACTAAGCCATGTAAAGTGACCCGTGAAAGTCGTTTTGAATTTAAAATAATTTTAACGCAAGGTCTTAATCAGCAGATTCGTCGTATGTGTGAATACTTTGGTTTTCAAGTTAAATCGCTAACACGTACACGTATTATGAACATTGATATGAAAGGCTTGAGTACTGGCCAGTGGCGTCTGCTTACTGATAAAGAAATGGCTGAAATAAACAGCATGGTTGAAAGCTCAAGCAGTACTGAAGAAGCTTCTGACTACGGACAGGAAAAGCCTAAAACAAAAGGTTTGCATTCAAAACGTGGTGTTAATAGTGCGGCGCGTCAAAAACGATTTGGTTATGGTGATTATGCACCGACAGCTGGTCAAGTTTTGAATGAAGAATCAACGTCTGATTTCTGGAGTCAAGATGAAGCAAACTCTGATCTCGATGAGCAAGCTGAACCGGTTGCGGACTTTTGGGCTCAAAATGCAGTAAAGACTGCAGTTGATAGCCAAGATGAGTCGACAGCTGATGTTTGGAAACAGGCCAAAGCGACGTCTTACTCAGATGAGCAGATTGCATCAAAAGCACGTTTTAATAAGAAAGAAAAACCAAAATCTCGTTTTTCTGATATAGCTGAAACCGAAAAAGCCAAGCAGGACTCGAATAAATCGACGCCTGTAGCGCCTCGTGTTAAAGGCACACTCTCGTTGAAAAAGAAGTAGTCCGATATAATGTCAGTCACTAATTATCCGCAGATAGATATTCCGTTTAATGCTCGCTACACATGTTTATTTTGTGGCGAGCCATCTAACGATGCTGTTAATATCCCATTTTCTGCCGACGATATACATAGCGCGCCGCATGAGCCTTTATCTGTACCTGTGTGTACCGAGTGTATAGTGGTCGTTAAAAAAGCCCGTTGTCAGTCTATTTATCAATATCGTAATGCCGTAAAAGCAGCGTTAACACGTAAATACCAAAAAGCGTTAGGCATAGGTTCAAACTGGACTGAGCAAGAGCTGGAAGAATCTGAATTTGAAGGTGCTGCATTTGAAGGTTTCAAACGCAGCGCATGGATGATGTATACAATGGCAAAGGAAAGAGTTAACTACTCTGGATGGCCACTGTGTCTTGACGGTATTCCGCTTGCTGCAGATGATGATGCTGATGGGTTTAGCTTTGATGGCACCGATTTTGTTAGTATCGAGCATGCTATAGAGCATTACATCAAAACATTCCATCTAGATGCTGTGTTGTTACCTGAACTTGTTAAGTTATTAGGTAAAGATAAGTTTGGTTATTCGGTACGTGTTAGTCGTCTATATCTGAGAATAACGGCAGCTGAACGAACGCAAATTATTGCTGATATCGTAGAGAATCAGCAATAATTTGTTATATGGATAACAGCTAATTTGAATAGCGCCACGTGGGGATGTTAAGTCATCACTACGTGGCGTTTTTAGTTGTAGTCTCAAACAATGAAACTATTATTTTCAAAATAATGAAACAAACAATTAGAAGATAAAATTAAGCATCACTGTATACAATTGCGCATCAAAATCGCCATCAGCAGGATCTGCGATTAATTCACCGTTATCCCCGCCATTCCCGTCCGTATATTTCCACTCTGCATTTAACGACACTGTTGTTGTCAAGTCATAGCGAACACCGAGTAACAGCGAATTATTTTTTTGGTAATGATGTGACTCAGCATAAGTAATATAAGGTGTAAATTTATCAATATTATACGCTAAGCTTGAATACCAATTAAAATGCAGACTATCAATGAGTACTTCAGTTGTTAACATCAATTGGTCCCATGAATGCTCAATACCTAAGGTATAAATATTGATACTATCTGCAGTGTATGGTTGTGACAATCCTTGATAATTTGACTCTACGGCATATTTAAAATGTGAATAATTAAACATGATTCGGTAATCAAAACCACTTAACTCACTGTATAAACCTACCGTCTTTTCAATGTTAAAATCATATCTCATTGGCCCAATATATACTTCGTCATCACTTTCAATGCCGATGTAAGGTGTCAGCGTTAAATAATTTTCATCGTTTAGTTCTATATCCCAGCTTCCAGAAATACCGTTATAAGACGTAATGCCTAAGACCGAGTTGTATATCTCTTGCGGTGGGCGGGCAGAAGTATAAGCTTGCCCTACATAGTAATACTCTGAGCTTAAGTATAATGGCAACCGTAGTCGGCCAACTTTTAAATTAAAATTGGATACGCTATAACCAATATATGCCCACTCTAATTCGGGTGATGACCATTCATCTTGAGGGCGTTTAACCACTTGAATTGACACATTGAAGCTATTATTAAAACGGATATTACCTTGTAATCCCAGCGTCGTATCACAATCGAAACAAGTGTCGTCTGTGATTTCATGGTTTATATATAAGGGTGTTGCATTGTCAGATTGAGTGATTGATGTCGAGCCAAAGCCACTCAATGAAATGTCATCGGTTAGATTAATTGTTGCGTTTGCTGCGAATGTTGCGAGTGATAGTGCTGTTGCCATAAAGCAAAATTTAGATATTTTCATGCTTTATTCCTCCGGGTCTAAAACGAATAAAACATTAACATTTTTTGGTAATGACTTTATGGTGGCGTAAGCAATACCATTGGGATGGTCTTCTAACCAATCAATAATGGATGCAATATCATTATTTGATATTGTCACGGGTAAGTTGCCTTTGCCTGAGAATGCTAAACTTGCTCGGTAGCCATTCATTTGAGATAGCGATTTGCCAAGTAGGTTTTGATAAAAATGAGCTTTATCATTACTTTCTTCTGTTAAATCAACAAGATCAATATGTTCCTTGTTGATTCGTTTTACTTTTCCTTTATAGATCATCCTTACTTTACTTTTACTTAGCGCTGGAAAAGAATTATTTAATGAAAACACGGCGAAATGTCTTCGCTGATCTTCAGCAATTTCTTCTTTCGCGGAGACTGAAAGTGGTGGCGAGAGCAAAATAATGAGTAGTCCGACGCAAAAATGGTGAAAGTTTAATCCTTTAAACATGTTTACCTGCTAATTTCAGTTCTGTTATCTATCATTTAAGTTAGTAAGAAAAAGAGTAAATAACAAATTAATTTTTACATGGAAGTCAAAAACTTATGCTTAATACGCTGTCGATCAAAAAACGGCTGATAATGTTATTATTATGCCCATTATTATTGCTCACGTTGTTGATTGGCGATCGAGTCAGTGAGTCAGTCTCTACGTTAAAAGAGCTTAATACGTTGCAGTCCAGAATAGAGTTGTTAACTGAATCTTTAGAGTTGAACGCATTACTGCATACTTTAAGAGTGGCTAAGCTATCTGATGATAATGCCAGTAAACAAGGCAATCTAGATGCATTCTCATCATCTATCACCAAATTGATAAAATTAGCGCCACTTGCATTACAAGATGGCAGTGATGCGATTGAATTATTATCTGACTTAGAAGGTGTTGAGGAAGAGTTTACTTATTTAGCTGCTGAAGATGTTAATGATTGGTCAAGTTGGATATCCGACTCAACAAGCCAGTTACTGCTTATATTAGAAAAAAATCACCTAGAATTTAATGATAAAGAAATAGAGGCTAACCTTGAAGTTTTATATCAACTACAGTGGCTCTATTTTTGGGCAAATGAAGAAAACTGGTATATCAATCTTATCGTCAGAGGAATTGGGGACGATGCAAAAGTATTGCTTCCCGCGATTGTAGAAAGACAACAACTTTTTATTGAACGCTTCATCGCTATAAGTGCTGATAATAATCAGATTTCTCTGCTACAGAATACTTTTTCTGATCAGGCCTTCATCGATAGTTATGCATTACGTAATTTAATCCAGAATGGCCATTTTAAAACTAATGCGAGTCATTATGATATATCTGCGTTAGATAAACGCTTAGCACTTATTAGTCAGGTTGTTTCTAATGTGGGGGTGAACTTATCAGTTAAAATTAAAGCTAAAGTTGTAGAAGCCAAAATGCATGTTGTTGCTTTTTCTATTTTTATTACTGCGCTATTACTTTGTGGCGGTTACTTAGGTTGGATGCTAATAGAGCGTATTCTTGGCAACCTAAAAGTAATTATAACCACGCTTACGCAGATCGAAGAAAAGCATGATTATTCATTAAAACTTAAAATCGATGGTGATGATGAGTTTAGTGCGTTTGCAAAAATGCTCAATAACCTTATCGAAGAGCGTTACGCCAACGAAAAACAAATCATTCAAGCTAAGGAATCAGCAGAACAAGCAAATGTTGCCAAAAGTTCATTTTTAGCGAATATGTCGCATGAGATCCGCACTCCGCTAAATGGCGTGATAGGCATGTCTAGCATTTTAGCAAATACCAAATTGACGCCAACTCAGCAGGATCACCTGGCTACGATTGAAAACTCATCGCAGACATTACTTATGTTGATTAATGATATTTTAGATTTTTCTAAAATTGAATCTGGGCACCTTGCTATTACTCGCCATAGCTGCAATTTACGCGAAGTCATTTACGATACGGTTGCGATCGTAACCCCGAGTGCCGCGGCCAAGCATCTCGATTTTATTGTTAACATTGCCGCCGAACTGCCGAATGATTTATTACTCGATGAACATCGGTTACGTCAGGTATTAATGAACTTATTGTCTAATGCCGTTAAATTTACTGATAGTGGGAAAGTTAGCTTAACACTCGGCTGCAAAGTGGTTGAAAATTCGCAAATTCAGTTGTGCTTTTCTGTTGCTGACACCGGTACTGGTATCGAAGAAGATAAGCAACAGGCTATTTTTGAACCATTTACTCAAGAAGACGGTTCTATTACGCGTGAATTTGGCGGGACAGGCTTAGGTTTAGCTATTAGCACACAGTTAGTTGAATTGATGGGAGGGGAAATCGGTATTGATTCAGTTAAAGGTCAGGGGAGTAATTTTTATTTCACGATTGAAGCAGTGTTTGTAGCTGACGATCGCGTGCAGAAAATAGTACCAACCAATACCAAAGTGACAGTTATTGCTAATGAGATGGCCTTTTGCGACGAGATATGTGCAAACCTTACACGTAATCATATTATAGATATCAACAGGGTGGCATATACACAAGATTTAGCCAGCAATTTAACGATAAATAACGCGAACGAGAAAGATGATAATCACTTGATAATATATTGTCAAAACAGTATTAAGTTGACTTTAAAGGACATAGATTTTTTAAATAAGCAGGTTATCAAATATAGCTTTGTTTTGGTGCAATCTCATACTGATGATAAGTACGATTTTGATCATAGGATTGACGGTTTGGTTACCATGCCTCTGCTTGGAAATCGCTTATTAAAAGCGATTAACTCTGCGCTGGTACATCAGGTTATACCAGTGAGTGTTGAAACTAACTCTGCCAGCGAGCACGGGACTGAGCAAGCTCAGCCGATTGAAAAGGCTAATGGTAAAACGGATAATTCGCTGATCCTGATTGTTGAAGATAACTTAATTAATCAAAAAGTAGCGTCATTACTGCTTAAACAGTGTGGCTATGATAGCCACATTGCTAACAACGGCAAAGAGGCTGTTGAGATGGTATCTTCTGGTCAGTATAAATATAAAGCTATCTTGATGGATTGTATGATGCCGATAATGGATGGCTTTACGGCGACAGAACAAATTCGACAGTGGGAAAAATTGTCTTCCCTCCCGCAAACACCGATTATAGCTTTAACGGCCAGTGTATTGGATGCAGATATTCAACGCTGCTTTGATGTCGGCATGAATGACTATGTAGCGAAGCCTTTTAAGAAAGATGTACTCGTAGAAAAAATTGAGCGGCTAGCCAGCGCCGCTTAATGAAGATGTATTGTTGTTATTTAGATTTTAAAGTATGGGATTGCTGAGTAATTAATAGCTTGAGATCAGCAATATCCTGCTTCAATTCAGTGATTTCGCTATGTAATGCGCTATCAGTTAGCGCTTGTTGTTTTGTGGCCTGATCGCCACCATCCACAAACCATGAAGAGATGAACCCGGTAAATGTCCCGAACAAACCGACACCGGCTGTCATTAGCAATGCTGCAATGATACGTCCACCAGTTGTCACTGGGTAATGATCGCCGTAACCGACCGTTGTAATCGTCACGAATGACCACCAAAGTGCATCGATACCGTTGTTGATGTTACTGCCAATTTGATCTTGTTCTAATAATAAAATACCAATAGCACCAAAGGTGACAAGGATAAATGAGATTGCAGATACCAATGAGAAGGTGGCTTTAAAACGATGTTCAAATATCATTTTAAAGAGAATCTTTGATGAGCGGATATGCTGGATAGATCTCAATACTCTGGCAATTCGGATTATGCGAATGAATTGTAGTTGCTCGACCATTGGGATACTCGATAATAAGTCAATCCAACCCCATTTCATAAACTGTAGCTTATTATCAGCTTGATAAAAACGAATGACAAAGTCAGTGAAAAAGAATAAACAAATAGTATTATCTACACTTGTTAATATTTCGGTTACGCTACTTGAAAAGGTAAAGGTAAGTTGCAGTAGCGATGAGACCACAACATGCAGAGATAAGATCAGCATGAAGATTTGAAAAGGGTTTACATCACTATTACTTTTAACATCAGTTTGGATTTTGGTTCGCACAAGTTAACTGCCTTGGTTCATTGATTTTATTAATATAAACCTTAGTACGTAGCAAAACAAAATATTTTTACAATCGTGGTAGAATCGGTATGGTCACAGTGTGGTGAATCGCTATGTTGCGAGTGTGCTGAATTGGTATAGTGCGAGTGTGGTTAATAACTATCGTGCCAGTGTAATGTGGAGAGATAATATATGTTCGTGATTATTTTTTATGTGCCGCAAGTAAATACGGAAAGGGTTAAACAAGCGCTATTTAAAGCGGGAGCGGGGACTATTGGCGATTATGACAGCTGTGCATGGCAATGTTTAGGCACGGGTCAGTTTAAACCTTTACAGGGTAGCCAACCGTATATCGGCAGGTTAGATGAAATTACGCTAGTCGACGAGTTTAGAGTTGAAATGGTCTGTCCTGCAGATAACCTAAGGGTTGCAATTAATGCGCTAATAGCTGCTCACCCTTACGAAGAACCGGCTTATCATATCCTGCAAACATTTAATCTTGATGCTTTACCTTAGGATATGATTGATCATTATTGAATGACCTTGTGCCATTGACCGTGTGTTAACCATTCACCAAGTTAACCAAGTCTGAAATCGTTTTTTTGCAAGTGATTGCTATTAAACTATCGGCTTCAGCTTCAGTGCCCATTTGCACTGTTGCATTGGGTTTCATTGTGCTTTTTCTGGTGGTTTTACCAGAAAGGTGCAATTCACTAACCCGAGTAAGTTTAATTATTTTCTTTGCATTTTCGGGATTTACGCCTGCACCGGGCATAATACTAATTCGATCACCAGCTTGGGCCACTAATGCTGTAATTAAATCGCAACCTTGTTCTGCAGTGGCCTGTTGTCCTGAGGTTAATACACGTTCGCAACCTGCGTCTATCAAGATCTCGAGTGCTGTCTGAGGATCATTACATAGATCAAATGCGCGATGGAAAGTAACGCCAATATCACGCGATGCAGTCATGAGTCGTTTTAATGCGGCTTTATCGATATCACCTTCAGGTGTTAATGCACCGATAACCACACCTTGGATGCCGAGTAATGTCATGAATTTAATATCAGAAACCATGATGTCTATTTCTTGCTCGCTATAGATAAAGTCACCTGCGCGAGGGCGAATAATGGCATAAAGGGGAACAGTGGCTAGATCAAGCGCTTTTTGCACAAAGCCTGCGTTGGCCGTTAACCCGCCTAACGGCAATGCTGAACACAACTCAATACGGTCTGCACCAGCTTGTTGAGCGGTAAGCAGCGACTCTATATTATCGACACATACCTCTATCGTAATCGTCATATGTTTCTCTTTTTCAAAAATAATAAAACTAGCATAGGTCGTTTTATTCAATATGGAAGAGTAAAAGCTAACTAAGCTCGCTTAGATCAATGATTAAGGTAAAATACTTCAACTAAACTGTGTTACTCAAACGTTTGATAATGTTAAAGTGGCTAATTGAATAAAGATTTCAGTGGAATAAATATGCAAGATGCGGGTATGTTGTTACGCATTGCTTATGAGGCAATGAAAGAGTTAGATATTGATGTGTCTGAAGTGCTCTCTCGTTGTCACATCAGCGAAGATGTATTGAATGATAAAGATTTGCGCACCCCTAATGATGCGCAGACGCATTTCTGGCAGGTCCTTGAAGATGTAACAAAAGATCCTGATATTGGTATTTCACTTGGTAAGCACATGCCTGTATTTACAGGTCAGGTTTTACAGTATCTGTTTTTGAGTAGTCCAACATTTGGTACTGGCTGGGAACGAGCAACAAAATACTTTAGGTTGATTAGTGATGCGGCAAGTGTCTCTATTCATATTGAAGGTGATATTGCGAGGTTGTCGGTGAATTTAGACGGTGTAACTGAAGCTGCTAATCGTCATTTGAATGACAGCTTGGTGATCGGCGCATTTAAGTTTTGTCAGTATGTGACTGAAGGCGAATTTAAGGCAATTAAAATAGCATTTGCTCATCCTAGTCCGAAAGATATAACTGCTTATACGACGGTATTTACCTGTCCGATTGATTTCTCAGCCGCTGATAATTACATTTATTTCGATGCTGATTTACTTGCGCGCCCTTCTTCACATGCAGAACCTGAATTATTCGCCTTACATGATCAACTTGCTAGTCGTAAAATAGCTAAGTTAGAGCTGCAAGATTTAGTTTATAAAGTGCGAACCGTTATTGCACAGCAACTTGAATCAGGTATCGTGACATTAGAAAGTATTGCCACAGAACTGGATATGAAGCCACGAATGTTAAGAGCAAAATTAGCTGATATTGATTATAATTTTAATCAAATTTTAGCTGATTTCCGTTGTGAATTGTCAAAAAAACTATTGGCGAATACCAATGAAACAATCGATCAGATCGTCTATCTCACTGGCTTTTCAGAGCCAAGTACTTTTTATCGTGCGTTTAAACGCTGGATGCAGATGACTCCTATCGAATACCGTCGTAGCAAGCGTCGCTAAGCGCCAAGTAATGATTGACCACAAATTCGAATGGTATTACCCGTGACTCCTGCAGCTTGTGGTTGCGCAAAAAAAGCAATGGCTTCGGCTACATCAATTGGCTTACCACCCTGTTTTAATGAATTCATGCGACGACCAGCTTCACGAACGGTAAAGGGAATGGCAGCGGTCATCTTCGTTTCGATAAAACCAGGGGCGACCGCATTGATGGTTATATGTTTTTCAGCTAGTGGTTTCTGCATTGCATCGACATAACCAATAACTGCAGCTTTAGAAGTAGCATAATTAGTCTGACCAAAGTTACCTGCAATCCCACTCATCGAAGACACACAAATAATGCGCCCATATTCGTTTAATAGATTCTCATTTAATAGTTGCTGATTAATTCTTTCCATTGCCGACAAATTAATATCCATCAATACATCCCAATGATTGTTGGTCATGCGAGCGAGCGTTTTATCTTTTGTTACCCCGGCATTATGGACAATAATATCGAGTGATGTTTCATGCACAAATTCAGCAATTTTGATTGGTGCATCATCAGCGGTAATATCTATCACGATGGAACTACCACCTAAGCGATGTGCTATCTTTTCAAGGTCCTGTTTTAATGCTGGAATATCTAAGCATATAACATGTGCGCCATCACGAGCCAGGGTTTCGGCTATCGCAGCGCCAATGCCACGGGATGCACCAGTGACAAGTGCTGTCTTTCCTTGCAATGGTTTGGCGAGGTTGATTGAGCCCTGGATCACGCCTGGTTTTACATGAATAACTTGTGCTGATATATAGGCCGATTTTGCCGATGTTAAGAAGCGCAGCGGGGCTTGCAACAAGGCTTCACACCCGGGTTGTACGTAGATGAGTTGGCAAGTACTGCCATTCTTGCCTATTTCCTTGGCGACACTGCGACAAAACCCTTCTAAAGATCGTTGTACAGTCGCGTAGCTTACATCGTCAAGATGTTCACTAGGGTGACCTAACACTATCACTCTGCTACATGACGAGAGTTGTTTAATCACAGGTTGAAAAAAACGGTGTAAAGCACTCAATTGCTTACTGGTCTTAATTCCTGACGCGTCGAATATAATACCGTTAAATCGATCTGATTTAGCGATTGCATTAAGGCTGATTGGCGTCGCGATTAGAGAGGTTTGGTTAAACTCAGTGTTAAGGTCAGCAAGCTGTGATGTGCTATTCGGATAAGAAATAGTGACTTCAGCATCTTTAAATGTATCAAGAATGGGCTTAATTAACTTGCTGTTGCTGGCAGCGCCGATGAGTAAGTTGCCTGAGATGAGGTCGGTTCCCTGAGCGTAGCGTGTCAACGTGACCGGTTGTGGGAGATTAAGCGCTTTAAATAAACCTGATGTCCACTTGCCATTGGCTAGCTTTGCGTATGTATCCGTCATTTTTTGATCCTTGTTATAGTGAACAGCCTTAATATCGAAGATGAGCTTGTGTTAAAAATTATCTGATGGCTATGATTTATCTGCCAACACGTAATAATAAATAGACCAGTTCATTACATCGTAAATTCGGTATAGTATAACTAAATAGTAAGTAAATTATAACGATAACACTATGATCAACAAATAACCAAATTAGAGTTTTTATTTTAAAATTGTATCAACAATGTTACATTAATGTATCTAAAGTCTAATGTGCTGCGGGCATATATAAGTCATCTTAATTAAAGGAATAAATCATGACAGGTCAAACAATAAGAAGAGTAGCAATTATCGGCGGTAACCGTATCCCGTTTGCACGTTCAAATACAGCCTATTCGAAACTAAGTAACCAAGACATGTTGACGGAATGTATTCGTGGTTTAGTGGTTAAATATGACCTCCGCGGTGAACAGCTTGGTGAAGTTGTTGCAGGTGCAGTAATTAAACACTCTCGTGATTTTAACTTAACACGTGAAGCAGTACTAAGTGCAGGTCTCGCACCTGAAACGCCTTGTTACGATATTCAACAAGCATGCGGTACCGGTCTCGCTGCAGCGATTCAAGTGGCGAACAAAATTGCCCTTGGTCAAATTGAAACGGGTATTGCTGGTGGTTCTGATACCACATCTGATGCTCCAATTGCGGTAAGTGAAGGCATGCGTAGCGTATTACTTGAGCTTAATCGTGCTAAAACAGGTAAGCAACGTTTGAAAGCGATTTCTCGCCTACGTCCTAAGCATTTCGTTCCGTTAACACCTGCAAACAAAGAACCACGAACTAAAATGGCAATGGGCGATCACTGCCAAGTAACAGCGAAAGAGTGGAATATCTCACGTGAAGCACAAGATGCATTGGCCTGTGCAAGTCATCAAAAATTAGCCGCAGCATATGAAGAAGGTTTCTTTGATACGCTAGTTTCACCTATGGCTGGTCTAACGAAAGATAATGTATTACGTGCAGACACAACTGTTGAGAAACTGGCTAAATTAAAGCCTTGTTTTGATAAAGTTAACGGCACGATGACGGCGGGTAACAGTACCAATCTTACTGATGGCGCATCTGCTGTATTACTGGCAAGTGAAGAGTGGGCCGCGGCACATAATTTACCAGTGCAAGCTTATTTAACATTTGGTGAAACAGCAGCTGTTGACTTCGTTGATAAAAAAGAAGGTCTGTTAATGGCGCCAGCATACGCAGTGCCGAAAATGCTTAAGCGTGCAGGTCTTACTCTACAAGATTTCGACTTCTATGAAATTCATGAAGCGTTCGCAGCACAAGTTTTAGCAACGTTAGCGGCTTGGGAAGACGAAAAATTCTGTAAAGAAAAACTAGGGCTTGATGCGCCGCTTGGTTCAATTGATATGACGAAGTTGAATGTGAAGGGCAGTAGTTTAGCGACTGGTCACCCATTTGCAGCTACTGGCGGTCGTGTGATCGCTACGTTAGCACAACTGCTTGACCAGAAAGGTTCAGGTCGTGGTTTAATCTCTATTTGTGCAGCTGGTGGTCAAGGTATCACGGCAATTCTAGAAAAGTAAGTTATCAGCTATAGCTAGGTAAACAGAAAATAAAAATAAACGCTAATACTGCAGAGTATTGGCGTTTTTTTATGTTCGTGTATTAATGTATTCATTTTAATCGGATAACGGCATAACTTAGATACAGCAAGCTAGAATAGGTGGTTATCTTGTGACAGTTGTGTTGAGCTTGATTGGGAAGGGTAATGCATAATGAACAATATATAGAAGTACTTGATAATATCTATATTGTGGTTCTAGTATATGGATAATAAAAAACAGCACCGAAGTGCTGTTTTGATTGAAGCTAATTTAACTCACATTTTAAGCTAGATTAATCTTCGTATGCTTCGTTATGTACACCCGCTGCACGACCTGATGGATCGGCATTGTTTTGGAAGCTTGCATCCCATGCTAATGCTTCTACAGTTGAACAGGCTACAGACTTACCAAACGGTACACATTTAGCTGCTGAGTCACCAGGGAAGTGATCTTCAAAGATTGCACGGTAGTAATAACCTTCTTTGGTATCTGGTGTATTGATCGGGAACTTGAATGCCGCACTTGCTAGCATTTGATCTGATACCGCGTCTTCAACGTGCACTTTAAGCTGGTCAATCCAAGAGTAACCAACACCATCAGAGAACTGCTCTTTTTGACGCCATACAATCTCTTCTGGTAATAAGTCTTCAAACGCTTCACGAATGATGTTTTTCTCGATGCGATCGCCCGTGATCATCTTCAATTCAGGGTTTATACGCATTGCAGTATCGACAAACTCTTTGTCTAGGAAAGGTACACGTGCTTCGATACCCCAAGCCGCCATAGATTTGTTTGCGCGTAGGCAGTCAAACATATGCAGTTTAGATACTTTACGAACAGTTTCTTCATGGAACTCTTTCGCATTAGGTGCTTTATGGAAGTACAAGTAACCACCAAACAACTCATCGGCACCTTCACCAGAAAGTACCATTTTGATGCCCATGGCTTTAATTTTACGCGCCATCAAATACATAGGTGTTGACGCACGAATAGTCGTTACATCATATGTTTCAATATGGTAAATAACATCACGTAATGCATCGATACCGTCTTGTACTGTAAACTCAATCGAGTGATGGATAGTACCCAAATGGTCTGCTACTTTTTGTGCAGCCGCTAAATCTGGAGAGCCGTTCAAGCCTACCGAGAAAGAGTGTAGTTGTGGCCACCAAGCTTCAGATTTACCACCATCTTCAATACGACGTTTTGCATACAGTTGAGTTACAGCTGAAATAACAGATGAATCTAAACCACCAGATAATAATACGCCATAAGGAACATCACACATTAGCTGACGTTTAATTGCTTGTTCTAAGCCTTTTTTAACTACCTCTTTGCTACCGCCGTTTTGTGCAACAGCATCAAACTCTTTCCAATCACGTTGGTAATAAGGTGTTACTTGACCATCTTTACTCCACAGGTAATGGCCTGCAGGGAATTCTTCAATTTGCGTACAAACAGGTACTAATGCTTTCATTTCTGATGCAACGTAGAAGTTACCGTGTTCGTCATAGCCAGTATATAGTGGAATAATACCGAGATGATCGCGACCAATCAGGTAAGCATCCTCAGTTTCGTCATATAATGCGAAAGCAAAAATACCATTTAGGTCGTCCAAGAACTGCGTACCTTTTTCTTTATATAGCGCAAGGATAATTTCACAATCCGATTCTGTTTGAAATTCAAAATCTACATTTAATGTTTTCTTTAAATCTTTATGGTTATAAATTTCACCATTAACAGCAAGTACGTGCGTCTTTTCTTCATTGTATAACGGTTGTGCACCATTATTAACATCAACAATTGCAAGGCGTTCATGAACTAAAATAGCATTATCATTAGTATAGATACCTGACCAATCTGGGCCACGGTGACGTAACAGTTTTGATAGCTCTAATGCTTTTTCACGAAGAGGTTTAATGTCTGACTTGATGTCTAAAATTCCGAATATTGAGCACATAGCTAATTCCTTCTGATGCTGCGTTTGCAGCTAACTTTCTAAATAGTGTGTCTAATTTGCCACATTCTAATTTTAATGCAATTAAAATTGATAAAACTTTTATGAAAGTTCTATTTCAATGTGGAATCGATAATTAACGAGTGCGTAAAATGACAATTCGATAATGTGGGTGCGGGAATAGACTAATGTAAGACTTAATGAGTAAAGTAAGCACGATTGAATCCATTCAACGCAATGTGGTACTAAGTAATTAACGCTAATACCTTAATAATCCACTGAAGTTAAATTTATCACGATAGATAGCTTTATCTCAATGGCAATAAGGCATAACTGTAAAATATATTTGAAATTAATGGTTTAATAGACAATTTTCGCAGCCGAAAAGGGTGAACAGGTTAATTAAGATTATATACATTGATTAATAATTTATGAAAAGTGTTCAAATAGCAGGGTAAATATAAAAAATAGTTGGATTCCAAGGCATAACTGCATAAACTAATTGGCTTGTTGTTTTGTAATACTTTTGTAATCTAAACAGGTTTGATAAAATTTTATGTCTGATAAATATAAACCGTACGACCTTTCTTTCAAAAAAACGTTTTTACTACCTAAGTTTTGGCCTGTGTGGTTTGGTGTTTTTACAATATACTTATTAGCTTTTATGCCAGTGAAACCACGCGATAAATTTGCCCGGTTTATTGCGAGTCAATTATTTAATCTAAAAACGATGGCCAAGCGTAAGAAGGTAGCAAAGATCAATTTGTCGATGTGCTTTCCTGAGATGGATGATGCAGAGCAAGACCGTATTATCATGGTCAACCTAGTTACTTTTTGTCAAACAATCTTAAGTTATGCAGAACCGAGTGCCCGTAGTCGTGCCTATAATCGTAATCGTATGATTGTTCATGGTGGCGAGAATTTGTTCCCATTACTTGAACAAGGTAAAGCTTGTATCTTATTAGTGCCACACAGTTTTGCGATTGATTTTGCAGGCTTACACATCGCTTCTTATGGCGCGCCATTTTGTACTATGTTTAATAATTCTGATAATGAACTGTTTGATTGGTTGATGACACGCCAACGCGCTATGTTTGGTGGCACTGTTTATCATCGTAAGGCAGGGTTAGGGGCTTTGGTTAAATCACTTAAAAGTGGTGAAAGCTGTTATTACTTACCTGATGAAGACCATGGACCGAAGCGTAGTGTGTTCGCACCTTTATTTGCTACACAAAAAGCCACATTACCTGTGATGGGAAAATTGGCGGAAAAAACAAATGCTGTGGTTGTTCCTGTATATGCCGCTTATAATGAGAAATTGGGTAAATTTGAAACCTTCATTCGCCCACCGATGCAAAATTTCCCATCTGAAAGCCCAGAACAAGACGCGGTCATGATGAATAAAGAGATTGAAGCCTTGATTGAATGTGGTGTTGATCAATATATGTGGACGCTAAGATTGTTAAGAACTCGTCCGGATGGTAAAAAAATCTATTAAATGCTGCTCTAAACACCATAGACTTAACTGGATATGGTGTTTACCTGCTCTTTAATACCCCTTAATTGATACTGAAAATACGCATTTATGTAACATCTAACGCTGTTTTCGCCTGAATTTGCTTTGTTTTTAGTCTAAAGAGTTAAACAAACTTGATCTAGGTACAGATTCTGTCTTTCTTTGTGTAAAGCTCTCTATTTTTTTCAATCGATACTTGTTACAATTACCTTTCATATGAAAGCGATATCGCTTCAGTAAAAGCTATATCGTTTAAATAAATAAATAAATTATTTATAGTCGCATTCTCAGTTATAACAATAACTATCTCATCTAGACTATAAGTAAGAACACGAATCTTACAAGAATATAAAATATCCCAACGGAGCTATAAGAATGAAAAAGACTAAAATTGTTTGTACAATTGGTCCAAAAACTGAATCAGTAGAGAAACTTACAGAGCTTGTTAATGCAGGCATGAACGTTATGCGTTTAAACTTCTCTCATGGTAACTTTGCTGAACACTCAGTTCGTATTCAAAATATCCGTAAAGTAAGTGAAAATCTAAATAAAAAAATCGCGGTATTACTGGATACGAAAGGTCCTGAAATCCGTACGATTAAATTAGAAAATGGCGAAGATGTAATATTGACAGTCGGTCAGTCATTCACATTTACAACAGATATTAACGTTGTCGGTAATAAAGACAGTGTTGCAGTAACGTATGCTGGCTTTGCTAAAGATCTTAATCCTGGCGCAATCATTCTTGTTGATGATGGCCTGATTGAAATGAAAGTTGTGGAAACAACTGATACCGAAGTTAAGTGTACAGTACTTAATACTGGCGCACTTGGTGAAAACAAAGGTGTTAACTTACCTAACATCAGCGTAGGTCTACCTGCATTGTCTGAAAAAGATAAAGCGGATCTTGCGTTTGGTTGTGAACAAGAAGTTGATTTTGTTGCTGCGTCATTTATTCGTAAAGCGGATGATGTAAGAGAAATTCGTGAAGTATTATTTAATCACGGCGGCGAAAACATTCAGATTATTTCTAAAATTGAAAACCAAGAAGGCGTTGATAATTTCGACGAAATTCTTGCAGAATCTGACGGTATCATGGTTGCTCGTGGTGATCTAGGTGTTGAGATCCCAGTTGAAGAAGTGATCATGGCTCAGAAAATGATGATCAAAAAATGTAATAAAGCAGGTAAAGTTGTTATTACAGCAACTCAAATGCTTGATTCAATGATCAGTAACCCACGTCCAACACGTGCAGAAGCGGGCGATGTTGCCAATGCTGTACTTGATGGTACCGATGCGGTAATGCTTTCTGGCGAAACTGCTAAAGGTAAATACCCAGTTGAAGCTGTTTCTATTATGGCTAACATCTGTGAACGTACTGATAACTCAATGACTTCGGATCTAGGTGCGAACATTGTTGCTAAAAGTATGCGTATTACAGAAGCAGTATGTAAAGGTGCGGTAGAAACAACTGAAAAATTATGTGCTCCGCTAATCGTTGTTGCTACTCGTGGTGGTAAATCAGCTAAGTCAGTACGTAAGTACTTCCCGAAAGCAAATATCTTAGCGATTACAACTAACGAAAAAACAGCACAACAATTATGCCTTACTAAAGGTGTAAGCAGCTGTATCGTTGAACAGATTGATAGCACTGATGAGTTCTACCGTAAAGGTAAAGAACTTGCGCTAGCAACTGGCCTTGCTAAAGAAGGCGATATTGTGGTTATGGTTTCAGGTGCGCTTGTACCATCTGGCACAACAAACACGGCATCAGTTCACCAACTTTAAGTTGCTATATTGATATTATAAAAAAGAGAGCGTATGCTCTCTTTTTTTATATCTACATTTTATGAACAGTTCATAAAATGTGCATGAAAAGGTTAAAGAAATCGATGGATAGTGCTAAACATAAAATTGGCTTAGTCCTTTCTGGCGGCGGCGCGAAAGGGATTGCTCATCTTGGGGTATTGAAGTACCTATTAGAGCAAGATGTAAGACCGAATGTAATCGCCGGAACAAGTGCAGGCTCTATGGTTGGCGCACTTTATTGTTCTGGATTAGAAATTGATGAAATCTTACAATTTTTTATTGATGTTAAGCCCTTCTCTTGGAAGTTTACCCGCGCCCGTGCAGGTTTTATAGACCCGGCAAAGTTATATCCTGAAGTGTTAAAGTATATCCCTGAGGATAGTTTTGAGTACCTTAATCCCGAATTACGCATTGTTGCTACCAATATGTTGCTCGGCAAAGAGCATATATTTAAAGATGGCTCCGTTATTAATGCATTACTCGCGTCGGCAAGTTATCCTTTGGTTTTTTCGCCTATGATTATTGATGAGCAAGTGTATTCAGATGGTGGTATTGTCAATCATTTCCCTGTGAGTGTAATTGAAGACGACTGCGACAAAATAATTGGCGTTTATGTATCACCTATTCGTCAGGTTGAAGCTGAAGAACTCTCGAGTATCAAAGACGTGGTATTACGTGCATTTACGCTGCAGGGCAGTGGCGCTGAGTTAGAAAAGCTATCGCAATGTGATGTGCAGATTTACCCTGAGGCGTTATTGAATTACAACACCTTTGCAACCGATGAAAAATCATTACGTGAGATCTATCAGATTGGTTATGATGCGGCAAAAGAGCAACATGACAGTATCATTGAATTAAAACAAAGTATCACTAGTAGCGATGTCAAAAAGAACGTATTTAGCAAATGGTTTGGTAACAAATTCGCTAGCAACGGCGGCTAATGACCGAGGGAACACGGATTTATACACTAGGATAGTAAGTGAAAATAGCCTCGCTGTCGTTGTGTGATGGCTAATTTTAACTAACTCTTGTGTTATACTCTTTCCTATTAACTATAAATAACTTATCACGGTACACATGACTCAAATAAATAACCCGCTTCACGGCATTACTCTCGAAAACGTAATTAACAGCCTTGTTGCTAAATATGGTTGGGACGGTCTTGGATACTACATCAATGTTCGTTGTTTTACTGAAGATCCAAGTGTTAAGTCTAGCCTTAAGTTTTTACGTAAAACCCCTTGGGCACGTGATAAAGTAGAAGCGCTATATATCAAAATGGTGACTGAAGACTAAATGTCTCCACACTAACGAGCCTCTGTTTATAGTCAATGTAGTACTATAAACAGAAACTCGTTAATTCTGCATGTGATTTTAACCTCGAGTATCTTCCACTAGTCTCAAAGCAACAGTCTCAACATAACATCCGATGACATGGCACTGTTATTTTTCACATTTATCTATATGCTATGTATTTCAAACATGTGACCATATGAGCTAATTCCTGTCATGACCAAGATATACCATCATCCAGTACAAATTTATTATGAAGATACCGATCATTCAGGTGTTGTTTATCATCCTAACTTTTTAAAATACTTTGAACGTGCGCGTGAGCATGTGATTAACAGTGATTTATTGGCTACATTGTGGAATGAACGCGGTTTAGGTTTTGCGGTGTATAAAGCCAACATGACTTTTCAGGATGGCGTTGAATTTGCTGAAATTTGCGATATCCGTACTTCTTTTGTGCTCGATGGTAAATATAAAACGGTTTGGCGTCAGGAAGTATGGCGTGCGAACGCGACTAAGCCAGCCGTTATCGGCGATATTGAAATGGTGTGTTTAGACAAAGAAAAACGCTTACAGCCTATTCCAGATGACGTATTAGCCGCAATGATAGGGGCATAATATCTTGCAGTGAACGTGCTTAATGACGGGTGAAATACAAGTCAATTACCCGCTTTTTAGCCGTTTTTTAGGCGTAAGCGCAAAGCTATAAAGAGATGTTTGTTGGTTTTATATGACCAGTTGTCACAATATTATCATCGTAAACCTATGCTGTGATTGCTTATGACAGGATTAAATAGCGTTTTTAGCCATGTTTATATCTGAGCATTTATTCTATAAATCCTTAATTTAGCCGAAATTAAAACAGTTATGTAATTGAGTGTAAATTTTTGCCTGTTTATAACTAAATAAAAATGTATAAATTTAGCCTTAAAATGAGATGTCATACAAATTTAAGCTTAATTATTTGTGATAGTTTTATATTTAATATAAGCAAAAATTAGTTGGAAGATGAGCTAATATAGTGAAAATGTAGTGAAATGATGACTAAAATTCTTAAAATGGCAGATTGGCATAACGGCTAATTTGTTATATTCAGTTATTTCCTGGTCTGACTTGTCTGAGTAGTAGGTCGAATCGCTTGTTTGTAGTGGTTTTTAAAGCTGTGTATATTATTACCAATATATATTTAAGGTATTTTGGCTTTGGCTGTACATTCCATGCTGAGTATCGAAATAAAATTTGAAACAATTAACTCTACCGAACTTATTTTGTGTGACATGAAATGACGGTAGATTTTTTTCGCACTTTAAGAGTACACTTGTACGCTCAGTTTTAACTTTGAGTACCAGTGAATATTTTAATGAGTAATGTTTTTAGTGCAATAAAGATCCTTTAGGAGCAATAACACAATGGCTAAAAAGAACACCACATCGGTTAAGCACGCCAAGGATGTGTTAAGTAGTGATGATCAGCAGTTAAATTCTCGCTTGCAAGAATGCCCGATTGCAATCATCGGTATGGCATCGGTTTTTGCTGACGCTAAAAATCTGGATCAATTCTGGGATAACATTGTCGACTCTGTGGACGCTATTATTGATGTGCCTAGCGATCGCTGGAACATTGACGACCATTACTCGGCAGATAAAAAAGCAGCAGACAAGACATACTGCAAACGCGGTGGTTTCATTCCTGAACTTGACTTTGACCCAATGGAGTTTGGTTTACCGCCAAATATCCTCGAGTTAACTGACATCGCTCAACTGTTGTCATTAATTGTTGCACGTGATGTATTAAGTGATGCTGGCATTGGCAGTGATTATGACCATGATAAAATTGGTATCACGCTAGGTGTTGGTGGTGGTCAGAAACAAATTTCGCCATTAACGTCGCGCCTACAAGGTCCAGTATTAGAGAAAGTATTAAAAGCCGCAGGTATTGATGAAGATGATCGTGGCATGATCATCGAGAAATTCAAAAAAGCTTACATCGGCTGGGAAGAGAACTCATTCCCGGGCATGCTAGGTAACGTTATTGCTGGTCGTATCGCTAATCGTTTTGATTTTGGTGGTACTAACTGTGTGGTTGATGCGGCATGCGCCGGCTCCCTTGCAGCAGTTAAAATGGCGATCTCAGACTTATTAGAATACCGCTCTGAAGTAATGATCTCGGGTGGCGTATGTTGTGATAACTCGCCATTCATGTATATGTCATTCTCAAAAACCCCCGCATTTACCACTAACGATGATATTCGTCCGTTTGATGACGACTCAAAAGGTATGCTGGTTGGTGAAGGTATCGGCATGATGGCGTTTAAGCGTTTAGAAGATGCTGAACGTGATGGCGACCGAATCTATTCTGTATTAAAAGGAATTGGCACGTCTTCTGACGGTCGTTTCAAATCTATTTATGCACCACGCCCAGATGGTCAAGCGAAGGCGCTTAAACGTGCTTATGAAGATGCTGGTTTTGCACCTGAAACATGTGGTCTAATTGAAGGCCATGGTACGGGTACTAAAGCTGGTGATGCCGCGGAATTTGCCGGTTTAACCAAACACTTTGGCGCTGCCAGTGATGAGAAACAGCATATCGCCTTAGGCTCAGTTAAATCACAAATTGGTCATACTAAATCTGCGGCTGGCTCTGCGGGCATGATCAAGGCCGCATTAGCACTACATCATAAAATTCTACCTGCCACGATTCATATCGATAAGCCAAGCGAAGCCTTGGATATCAAAAATAGCCCGTTATACCTAAACAGCGAAACGCGTCCTTGGATGCCACGTGAAGATGGTATTCCACGTCGTGCTGGTATTAGCTCATTTGGTTTTGGTGGTACTAACTTCCACATTATTCTAGAAGAGTACCGTCCGAGCCATGATAACGCTTATCGCTTAAACTCAGTGAACCAAACTGTGTTGATCTCTGCAAACGATCAACAAGGTATTATTGCCGAGTTAAATAATTGGCGTAGTAAGTTGGCAGTAGATGCCGACCATCAAGCATTTGTGTTTAACGACTTAGTGACAACGTGGCCATTAAAAACCCCATCAGTTAATCAAGCTCGTTTAGGTTTTGTTGCGCGTAATGCCAACGAAGCGATTGCGATGATTGATACGGCATTAAAACAATTTAACGCGAATACAGATAAAACGACATGGTCAGTGCCTACCGGGGTTTACTATCGTCAAGCCGGTATTGATGCAACGGGTAAAGTCGTGGCGCTATTCTCTGGACAAGGTTCGCAATATGTGAACATGGGCCGAGAATTAACCTGTAATTTCCCAAGCATGATGCACAGTGCAGCGGCAATGGATAAAGAATTCAGCGCGGCTGGCTTAGGTCAGTTGTCTGCCGTTACTTTTCCAATCCCTGTTTACACTGATGCCGAGCGTAAGTTACAAGAAGAGCAACTCCGTTTAACTCAACATGCACAACCTGCGATTGGTAGCTTGAGTGTTGGCCTGTTCAAAACTTTCCAACAAGCTGGCTTTAAGGCTGACTTTACTGCTGGTCATAGTTTCGGTGAGTTAACCGCATTATGGGCTGCTGATGTATTAAGCGAAAGCGATTACATGATGCTAGCACGTAGTCGTGGTCAAGCCATGGCAGCGCCAGAGCAACAAGATTTTGATGCGGGTAAGATGGCCGCTGTCGTAGGCGACCCACAGCAAGTAGCAGTAATCATAGCTACAATTGATGATGTCTCTATTGCTAACTACAATTCTAACAACCAAGTCGTTATTGCCGGTACTACTGCACAGGTTGCTGTTGCAGTTACTGCCTTGAGTAATGCTGGTTTCAAAGTTGTGCCACTGCCTGTATCAGCTGCCTTCCATACTCCATTGGTTGGTCATGCCCAAAAACCATTTGCTAAAGCGGTTGATAGCGCTAAATTTAAAGCGCCGAGCATACCTGTATTTGCTAATGGCACAGGTTTAGTGCATTCAACTAAACCAAATGAAATTAAGAAAAACTTGAAAAAGCATATGCTGGAGTCTGTCCATTTCAATCAAGAAATTGACAATATCTATGCAGATGGCGGTCGCGTATTTATCGAATTTGGACCGAAGAATGTATTAACTAAACTGGTTGAAAATATTCTCGATGATAAATCTGATGCTGTTGCGATTGCAGTGAATGCCAATCCAAAACAACCTGCGGATGTACAAATGCGTCAAGCTGCTCTGCAAATGGCAGTACTTGGTGTCGCATTAGGCAATATTGACCCGTACGATGCAGTTAAGCGCCCATTAATCGCGCCGAAAGCATCGCCTATGTTGATGAAACTCACTGGTGCAGCGTATGTGAGCCCGAAAACTAAAAAAGCGTTTGCAGATGCACTAACCGATGGTTGGACTGTGAAACAAGCTAAAGCGGCTCCAGTTGCAGTACCACAGCCGCAAGTGATTGAGACTATTGTTGAAAAGATAGTTGAAGTAGAACGCATTGTCGAAGTAGAACGTATCGTTGAAGTTGAAAAAATTGTCTACGTTAATGCTGACGGCTCTCCAGTTGTAACAAGTACTAGCGTTAACAATGCAGACGTAAATAGCGCTGATGCTGACCTCGTTGCTTCAATCGAACGTAGTGTCGGTCAGTTTGTTGCCCACCAGCAGCAATTATTGAACGTACATGAGCAGTTTATGCAGGGTCCTCAAGACTATGCTAAAACAGTGCAGAGCGTACTTGCTGCGCAAACTAACAATGAATTACCTGAAAGTTTAGACCGTACTCTGTCTATGTATAACGAGTTCCAATCTGAAACTTTACGTGTACATGAAACTTATCTGAACAATCAGACTAGTAATATGAATACAATGCTTACAGATAATGGACGTAACGACATCGTTGCATCAGCGCCGCAAACGATCACACTCGCTCGCTCGCCAGCAACATCGGCGGCGGTTAATGATAGTGTGGTAAAACCTGCTGTTACTCATAATGTAACTCATACCGCTAGCAATGCGGCTGTTGCTGTACAGACTGTGGCATTAGCGCCTACGCCGGTGATCGCACCTGTTGTCGCTTCACCAGCCCCTGTGTTAGCTGCGGTTGTTGCTGAACAAGTTGCAACAATTGTTGTTCCTGAGGTTGTTATTCAAGCGGCTATCGATATCAGCACAATTAGTAAAGTGATGTTAGACGTAGTTGCTGATAAAACTGGTTATCCAACTGATATGCTTGAACTGAGCATGGATATGGAAGCTGACCTAGGCATTGATTCTATCAAACGAGTGGAAATTTTAGGTTCTGTACAGGAGTTGATCCCTGATCTTCCTGAACTTAACCCTGAAGGCCTTGCTGAATTGCGTACCTTGGGTGAAATTGTCGATTACATGAAATCCAAAGCGCAAGCTGTGGCATCTACATCTACATCTACAACTACAACTACAACTACAGCAAGCGCACCTTCGCAAACAAATAGTGCTCCTGTTGTAACTGCTGGCATCGACTTAACCTACATCCAAAACGTGATGTTGGAAGTGGTTGCAGATAAAACCGGTTATCCGACTGACATGCTAGAACTTGGCATGGACATGGAAGCCGACTTAGGTATTGATTCAATCAAACGTGTGGAAATCTTAGGTGCAGTGCAGGAGATCATTACTGATTTACCTGAGCTAAACCCAGAAGACCTAGCTGAACTACGTACTCTAGGTGAAATTGTTAGTTACATGCAGAGTAAAGCACCTGCGGTAGCTGCTGTTGTAGAAAATACACCTGCAGTTGCAAGCTCAGCACCGTCTATCGATTTAAACCACATCCAAACAGTGATGATGGATGTAGTTGCAGATAAGACCGGTTATCCAACCGACATGCTAGAACTTGGCATGGACATGGAAGCCGACTTAGGTATTGATTCAATCAAACGTGTGGAAATCTTAGGTGCAGTGCAGGAGATCATTACTGATTTACCTGAGCTAAACCCAGAAGACCTAGCTGAACTACGTACTCTAGGTGAAATTGTTAGTTACATGCAGAGTAAAGCACCTGCGGTAGCTGCTGTTGTAGAAAATACACCTGCAGTTGCAAGCTCAGCACCGTCTATCGATTTAAACCACATCCAAACAGTGATGATGGATGTAGTTGCAGATAAGACCGGTTATCCAACCGACATGCTAGAACTTGGCATGGACATGGAAGCCGACTTAGGTATTGATTCAATCAAACGTGTGGAAATCTTAGGTGCAGTGCAGGAGATCATTACTGATTTACCTGAGCTAAACCCAGAAGACCTAGCTGAACTACGTACTCTAGGTGAAATTGTTAGTTACATGCAGAGTAAAGCACCTGCGGTAGCTGCTGTTGTAGAAAATACACCTGCAGTTGCAAGCTCAGCACCGTCTATCGATTTAAACCACATCCAAACAGTGATGATGGATGTAGTTGCAGATAAGACCGGTTATCCAACCGACATGCTAGAACTTGGCATGGACATGGAAGCCGACTTAGGTATTGATTCAATCAAACGTGTGGAAATCTTAGGTGCAGTGCAGGAGATCATTACTGATTTACCTGAGCTAAACCCAGAAGACCTAGCTGAACTACGTACTCTAGGTGAAATTGTTAGTTACATGCAGAGTAAAGCACCTGCGGTAGCTGCTGTTGTAGAAAATACACCTGCAGTTGCAAGCTCAGCACCGTCTATCGATTTAAACCACATCCAAACAGTGATGATGGATGTAGTTGCAGATAAGACCGGTTATCCAACCGACATGCTAGAACTTGGCATGGACATGGAAGCCGACTTAGGTATTGATTCAATCAAACGTGTGGAAATCTTAGGTGCAGTGCAGGAGATCATTACTGATTTACCTGAGCTAAACCCAGAAGACCTAGCTGAACTACGTACGTTAGGCGAAATCGTTAGCTACATGCAGAGCAAGGCTCCAGTAATGGAGACTGTGACAGCAACAGATGTTGTAGCTGATGTTGTAGTTATAAGCTCAGCACCGTCTATCGATTTAAACCACATTCAAACAGTGATGATGGATGTAGTTGCAGATAAGACCGGTTATCCAACCGACATGCTAGAACTTGGCATGGACATGGAAGCCGACTTAGGTATCGATTCAATCAAACGTGTTGAAATCTTAGGTGCAGTGCAGGAGATCATTACTGACTTACCTGAGCTAAACCCAGAAGATCTTGCTGAACTACGTACGTTAGGCGAAATCGTTAGCTACATGCAGAGCAAGGCTCCAGTAGCGGAGACTGTGACAGCAACAGACGTTGTAGCTGATGTTGTAGTTATAAGCTCAGCACCGTCTATCGATTTAAACCATATCCAAACAGTAATGATGGATGTAGTTGCAGATAAGACTGGTTATCCTGCCAATATGCTAGAACTAGCAATGGACATGGAAGCTGACCTAGGTATTGATTCAATCAAGCGTGTGGAAATTTTAGGTGCAGTACAGGAGATCATTACTGATTTACCTGAACTAAACCCAGAAGATTTAGCTGAGCTGCGTACGTTAGAAGAAATTGTACTTTATATGCAAAGCAAGGCGAGTGGTGTTATTACTAACCCTGAACAAAACGCTGTGTCAGATGCATTTATGCAAAGTAATGTTGCAACCATTACGGCTGCCGCAGAACACAAAGCGGAATTTCAACCAGCGCCTAGCGCAACAGTTGCAATTTCACGTCTAAGCTCAATCAGTAAAATCAGTCAAGATTGCCAAGGTGCTAATGCCTTAATCGTGGCAGATGGTAGTGATAACGCTGTGTTACTAGCAGAACAGTTAATTCAAACTGGCTGGAATGTAACTGCATTGCAACCAAGTTGGGTCGTAGTAACGAGTGCGAAAGCATTTAATAAGTCAGTGAACCTAGTGACTCTCAATGGCGTTGATGAAACTGAAATCAACAACATTATTACTGCTAACGCGCAACTTGATGCGGTTATCTATCTGCATGCGAGTAGCGAAATCAACCATATCGAATACCCACAAGCATCTAAGCAAGGCCTAATGTTAGCCTTCTTATTAGCGAAATTGAGTAAAGTGACTCAAGCAGCTAAAGTGCGTGGTTCTTTCATGGTGGTTACTCAGCAGGGCGGCTCACTTGGCTTTAGCAATGACGTACAAGCAGACCTAGTACAGACTGATCTAGTACAAAGCGGCTTAAACGGTTTAGTTAAAACACTGTCACACGAATGGGATAACGTATTCTGTCGTGCGGTAGATATGCCAACATCATTAGCTGCAGCGCAAGTTGCCAGTCTTGTTAGTGATGAACTGCTTGATGCTGATAGCGTGTTAACTGAAGTGGGTTATCAACAAGCAGAGCAAAATGGTGTTGTCCGCATTACTTTAACCGGTGTTACGACTGACAGTTATGCACTTACTGTTGGTAATAACATTGATGCTAATTCGGTATTCTTAGTCAGTGGCGGCGCGAAAGGCGTAACAGCGCATTGCGTAGTACGTATCGCTAAAGAGTATCAAGCTAAGTTTATCTTATTAGGACGCTCAACATTCTCAAATGATGAGCCGAGCTGGGCAAAGGGTATTAACGATGAAGCGGCATTAAAGAAAGCAGCAATGCAGGTTTTGATTGCAGCAGGTGATAAACCGACACCCGTTAAGATCGTACAGTTGATAAAACCAATCCAAGCAAATCGTGAAATTGCGCAAACCTTGTCTGCAATTACCGCTGCTGGTGGCCAAGCTGAATATGTCACTGCTGATGTGACCAATGCTGCAAGCGTACAAACTGCAGTAACTCCGGCAATCACTAAGTTCGGTGCCATCACTGGCATCATTCATGGCGCTGGCGTTTTAGCTGACCAATTCATTGAGCAAAAAACACTAAGCGATTTTGAATCTGTTTACAGCACTAAAATCGATGGTTTGTTATCGCTGTTATCAGTAACTGAAGCAAGCAACATCAAGCAATTGGTATTGTTCTCGTCAGCGGCTGGTTTTTACGGTAATCCTGGTCAATCTGATTACTCGATTGCTAATGAAATCTTAAACAAAACTGCATATCGTTTTAAATCATTGCACCCACAAGCTCAAGTATTGAGTTTTAACTGGGGTCCTTGGGACGGTGGCATGGTAACGCCAGAGCTGAAGCGTATGTTTGATCAACGTGGTGTTTACATTATTCCACTTGATGCAGGTGCGCAGTTGCTACTCAATGAACTAGCCGCTAATGATAACCGTTGTCCACAAATCCTCGTGGGTAATGATTTATCTAAAGATACCGCTAGTGATCAAAAGTCTGATGAAAAGAGTACTGCTGTAAAAAAGCCACAAGTTAGTCGTTTATCAGATGCTTTAGTAATTAAAAGCATCAAAGCGACTAACAGTGACTCTTTGCTTAACAGCGGCTCTTTACCTAATAGTGATGAGTCTGAGGTTAACGACCTTATTTTTCAAGTGAACGACAATCGCTTTTTAGCTGACCACATGATCAAAGGCAATCAGGTATTACCAACGGTATGCGCGATTGCCTGGATGAGTGATGCAGCACAAGCAACTTATAGTAACCGAGACTGTGCATTGAAATATGTCGGTTTCGAAGACTATAAATTGTTTAAAGGCGTGGTTTTTGATGGTAATGAGGCGGCGGATTATCAAATCCAACTGTTTCCTGTGACTGCTGTTTCAGAACAGGAAACAGTAATCCGTATTGCCGCTAAAGTGTTTAGCTTGAAAAGTGATGGTAAACCGGTATTTCATTATGCAGCGACGATATTGTTAGCTCCTCAGCCTCTTGATGCGGTGACGGTTCAATTACCGGTATTAGCTGCAGATATTAACAATCTGGTTAGCGATGAAGCACAAGCGTTATACAGCAATGGCACCTTGTTCCACGGTGAAAGTCTGCAGGGTATTAAGCAGATATTAGCTTGTGACGACAAGGGCCTGCTATTGGCTTGTAAGATAACCGATGTTGCAGCAGCTAAGCAGGGGACATTCCCGTTAGCTGTTAACAATATTTTTGCTAATGATTTGGTTTATCAGGCGATGTTGGTCTGGGTGCGCAAGCAATTTGGCTTAGGTAGTTTACCTTCGGTGACTGCTGCTTGGACTGTGTATCGTGAAGTGGCTGTTGATGAAGTATTTTATCTGCAACTCAATGTTGTTGAACATGATCTATTGGGTTCACGCGGCAGTAAAGCCCGTTGTGATATTCAATTGATAGCTGCAGATATGCAGATACTTGCAGAAGTTAAATCAGCGCAAGTCAGTGTCAGTGACATTTTGAACGATATGTCTTAAGCCTGTTGTTAATGAGCACTAGTCATGAGTAATGAATAAATAAAAACGGTAGGCGTCATGGTCATCATGGCGTCTATTTTTCTTAATCAGTAGTGATTAAAAAATTAACAATACTAATAGCTAAAAGTGCTGAGCTTAATTTTAGATTTAAATTTAGGGCTGTCAGCGTTTTTAGCCATTACTATTCGAAATAGGATATTAAAGAGAATATGACGGAATTAGCTGTTATTGGTATGGATGCTAAATTTAGCGGACAAGACGATATTGACCGTGTGGAACGTGCTTTCTATTTAGGCGCAAGTATCGGCACTAAAGCCAGTATTGGCACCGATGGCATTGATACTGCTGAGCAAGCTAGTGCTTCGACGACAGTATTAACCTTTTTATTAAACTCGGTGGCGTTATTAGCTGAAACGAATCAGTTGAACATAGCTGATATCGCGGTATTGCTTATTGCTGATATGAGCAGTGATGTTGATAATCAGCTTGTAGCACAAGTGGCACAACAGTGTGTGAGCTGTGTTGTTATTACTGATTTAGGCCAAGCATTAAAGCAAGCAACAGATTTAGTCGATAACCAAGACTGTGCAGTGGCTGTTATTGGTATGAATAACTCGGTTAATGTACCTAGTCATGATATTGAAGCTGCGGCGACTGCAACTGCAACTGCAACAATCAGCTTTGATGAAACCTTCAATGGTTATAACAGTGTGACTGGGTTCGCTAGTTTACTTATCGCTTCAACTGCGTTTGCCAATGCTAACCAATGTTATATATATGCCAACATTAAAGGTTTCGCTCAGTCTGATTTAAGCAGCGAGCTTAATGTTGAAAATGGTGTTGAAAATAAGGCTGCAAACATTGCTAAAACTGCAAGCATCGCATTACAGCAAGCTAACATCATAGCAGAGCAGGTTGGTTTGTTAGAAGTTTCAGCAGTCGCTGATTCGGCAATCGCATTATCTGAAAGTCAGGGCTTAATGTCTGCTTATAATCATACACAAACTTTACATACAGCTTTAAGCTGTGCGCGTAGTGTGACTGGTGAAGGCGGGGGTTTCTCGCAGGTCGCAGGGTTATTAAAATGTGTGATCAGTTTGCACCAACGTTATATCCCGGCGATTAAAGATTGGCAACAGCCGAGTGATGCTCAAATGTCGCAATGGCAGCACTCACCATTTTATATGCCTGTAGATGCTCGACCTTGGTTTCCACATGTCGATGGCTCTGCACACGTTGCGGCTTATAGTTGTGTTACGCAAGGCTCTTTATCAGAACATTTATCAGAGCAGAGCTATTGCCACATTGTCTTACAAGAAAACAAGCTTCAAACTCCTGAACAAAACCATCCAGTAGCTGATATGCGCACTAATGGTTACTTTGCATCGAGCGAGTTAGCACTAGTCATAGTACAAGGTAATAGCGAAGCACAATTACGCAGTGAATTAGAAATTATTGCTGGGCAGCTAAGTATTACCGGCATAAGTACTATCGATATTAAACAGATCGCGGCTGATTGTTATGCGCATAATGATGCTGACAAGTTATACAGTGTAGTACTTATTGCCGAAACGACTGAAGAGTTAAGCAAAGAGATAACCTTGGCATTTGCTGGTATTGCTAGCGTGTTTAATGACGATGCTAAAGAATGGAAAACCCCGAAGGGCAGTTACTTTACCGCGCTTCCTGCAAACAAAGAAGCTGCTAATAAAGACGTTGTAAATAGCGGCTCTGGTAACAATGCACAGAATGGCGTTACCTTCATGTACCCTGGTATTGGCGCCACGTATGTTGGTTTAGGTCGTGATCTATTTCACCTATTCCCGCAGATTTACCAACCTGTTGCGGCTTTAGCCGATGACATTGCTGCCACTCTAAAAGATACCTTACTTAACCCTCGCAGTATTAGTCGTTATAGCTTTAAAGAACTCAAACAGTTGGATCTAGATCTACGCGGCAACTTAGCCAATATAGCCGAAGCCGGTGTGGGTTTTGCTTGCGTGTTTACCAAGGTATTTGAAGAGGTCTTTGCCGTTAAAGCCGACTTTGCTACAGGTTATAGCATGGGTGAAGTGAGTATGTATGCGGCGTTAGGCTGCTGGCAGCAACCGGGATTGATGAGTGCACGTTTAGCGCAATCGAATACCTTTAATCACCAACTTTGTGGTGAGTTAAGAACCTTGCGTCAGCATTGGGGCATGGATGATGTTGCTAACGGCACGTTTGAGCAGATCTGGGAAACGTATACCATTAAGGCGACGATTGAACAGGTCGAGATAGCGGCAGCAGATGAAGACCGAGTGTATTGCACCATTATCAATACGCCTGATAGTTTATTGTTAGCGGGTTATCCAGAAGCGTGTCAGCGAGTCATTAACAATTTAGGCGTGCGAGCGATGGCATTAAATATGGGCAACGCCATTCACAGTGCGCCAGCTTATGCCGAATATGATCATATGGTTGAGTTATATCATATGGACGTTACACAGCGCATTAATACCAAAATGTATTCAAGCTCATGTTATTTACCTATCCCGCAGCGCAGCAAAGCCATTTCACACAGTATTGCTAAATGCTTGTGTGATGTGGTGGATTTCCCTCGTTTGGTAAATACCTTACATGACAAAGGCGCGCGGGTATTTATTGAAATGGGCCCAGGTCGTTCATTATGCAGCTGGGTAGATAAGATCCTCGCTAATGGTGATAACGGAAATCAAAAGCAAAGCCAACATGTCTCTGTACCTGTGAATGCCAAAGGCACCAGTGATGAACTTACTTATATTCGTGCGATAGCTAAGTTAATTAGCCATGGCGTGAATTTGAATTTAGATAGCTTGTTTAACGGGTCAATCCTAGTTAAAGCAGGTCATATCGCAGACGCGAACTATTAATAAATACAGATAAATAGTCAACACCGATATCTAGTCCGGATGAGTTATACCTCATCAGTTGGAATATGGATTTAAAGAGAGTAATTATGGAAAATATTGCAGTAGTAGGTATTGCTAATTTGTTCCCCGGCTCACAAGCGCCGGATCAATTTTGGCAACAATTGCTTGAACAACAAGATTGCCGCAGTAAGGCGACGGCTGTTCAAATGGGCGTTGATCCTGCTAAATATACCGCTAACAAAGGTGATACAGATAAGTTTTACTGTGTGCACGGCGGTTACATCAGTGATTTCAATTTTGATGCTTCAGGTTATCAACTCGATAATGATTATTTAGCAGGTTTGGATGATCTTAATCAGTGGGGGCTTTATGTAACGAAACAAGCGCTTACAGATGCGGGTTATTGGGGCAGTGCTGCGCTGGAAAACTGTGGTGTAATTTTAGGTAATTTGTCATTCCCAACCAAGTCATCTAATCAGCTGTTTATGCCTTTGTATCATCAAGTTGTTGATAATGCATTAAAGGCAGTATTACACCCTGATTTTCAATTGACGCATTATACAACGGCTAAAAAAACCCATGCAGATAATGCATTAGTAGCAGGCTATCCAGCTGCATTGATCGCGCAAGCTGCGGGTCTCGGTGGTTCACACTTTGCACTGGATGCGGCTTGTGCTTCATCTTGTTATAGCGTTAAGTTAGCCTGTGATTACCTGCATACGGGTAAAGCAGACATGATGCTGGCGGGTGCGGTATCAGCAGCAGACCCAATGTTCGTTAATATGGGTTTCTCGATATTCCAAGCTTACCCTGCTAATAATGTTCACGCCCCGTTTGATAAAAATTCACAAGGCCTATATGCCGGTGAAGGTGCGGGCATGATGGTATTGAAACGTCACAGTGATGCAGTGCGTGATGGTGATAATATCTACGCCATTATTAAAGGCGGCGCATTATCTAATGACGGTAAAGGCGAGTTTGTATTAAGCCCTAATACCAAGGGGCAAGTATTAGTATATGAACGTGCTTATGCCGATGCGGATGTTGACCCGAGCACGGTTGACTACATCGAGTGTCATGCAACGGGCACACCTAAGGGTGATAATGTTGAATTACGTTCGATGGAAACCTTCTTCAGTCGAGTAAATAACAAACCATTGTTGGGCTCAGTTAAATCTAACCTTGGCCATTTGTTAACAGCCGCTGGTATGCCGGGCATGACGAAAGCCATGTTAGCGCTAGGTAAAGGTCTTATTCCCGCAACGATTAATTTAAAACAACCGCTGCAATCTAAAAATGGTTATTTTACTGGCGAGCAGATGCCAACGACGACAGTGCCTTGGCCGACGACTCAGGGTGCAAAGGCAGATCGACCGCGTACCGCTGGTGTGAGTGTATTTGGTTTTGGTGGCAGTAATGCCCATTTGGTATTACAACAGCCAACACAAGTACTCGAGTCTGATGCTAGTGTGGCTAAACCACGTGAACCTCTGGCTATTATTGGTATGGACAGCCATTTTGGTAGTACTAGTAATTTAGCCCAGTTCAAAACCTTATTAAATAATAATCAAAATACCTTCCGTGAGTTACCAGAGCAACGCTGGAAAGGCATGGAAAGTAACGCTAACGTCATGCAGTCGTTACAATTACACAAAGCGCCTAAAGGCAGTTATGTTGAGCAGCTGGATATTGATTTCTTGCGTTTTAAAGTACCGCCTAATGAAAAAGATTGCTTGATCCCACAACAGCTAATGATGATGCAAGTGGCAGACAATGCCGCTAAAGATGCTGGTCTGGTTGAAGGCCGTAATGTTGCTGTATTAGTGGCGATGGGTATGGAGTTAGAATTACATCAGTATCGTGGCCGTGTTAATTTGACAACACAGATCGAAGACAGTTTATTACAACAAGGCATTAACCTTACGGTTGAGCAACGTGAAGAGCTGACTAATATTGCCAAAGACGGTGTAGCTTCGGCTGCTCAGTTAAATCAGTATACCAGTTTCATTGGTAATATTATGGCGTCACGTATTTCGGCGTTATGGGATTTCTCTGGCCCTGCTATTACGGTATCTGCTGAAGAAAACTCGGTTTATCGTTGTGTTGAATTAGCTGAAAATCTATTTCAAACCAGTGATGTTGAAGCTGTTATTATTGCTGCTGTTGACTTGTCTGGCTCAATCGAAAATATTACCTTACGTCAACACTATGGACCTGTAAGTGAAAGCAGCTCAGTAACTAACAATATTCTTGATCAGCAACAATGGCTGGTGGGTGAAGGCGCAGCGGCGATTGTCGTTAAACCGTCATCGCAAGTGACAGCTCAACAAGTTTATGCGCGTATTGACGCAGTTAGTTTTGCGCCGGGTAACGATGCTAAAGCAATTGCGATTGCGGCTGACAAAGCGCTAACGTTAGCGGGTATCATTGCTGGTGATGTAGTAAGTGTCGAAGCGCACGCAAGTGGTTTTAGTGCAGAAAATAGAGCTGAAAAAACAGCATTACCAACATTATACCCAAGTGCAAATATCAGTTCGGTGAAAGCCAATATTGGTCATACGTTTAATGCATCTGGTATCGCTAGTATTATTAAAACGGCGCTGCTCTTAGATCAACAAACGAGTCAAGCTCAACAAATGAGCTTATCGCCAGCGTCAAAAGGCAAGCATATTGCCATTAACGGTCTTGGTCGTGATAACAGCTGTGCACACCTTATTTTGTCGAGTTCAGAGCAAGCACATCAAGCAGCACCTGCGCCAGTTGGCAAGCAACGTCCGCAGCTTGTTAAAACCATTAAACTTGGTGGTCAGCTAATTAGCAACGCTATCGTCAATAGTGCGAGTGCGTCATTGGATGTTATCAAACAGCAGTTTGCAGGGAAAACCTTAGCTAAAGTGAACCAGCCTGTGGTGATGGACAACTTGGTACCTCAAGGTATTCGTGTCCGTTCAAGCAGTGAACCTGAGAGGGCCGTTATACCAGTAACTAGTCCACTCACTAATAAAGCGTCAGTAACGTCAACCATTTCTCAACATCAACATACAGCGCAGCCCTTAGCGGCCTCTAGCGTTGTTGGAGTGACAGTGAAAAGTAAAGCCAGTAACCAAATTCATCAGCAAGCGTCTACGCATAAAGCATTCTTAGAAAGCCGCTTAGCTGCACAGAAAAACCTATCACAACTTGTTGAACTGCAAGCTAAACTATCGGCGCAAACTGTAGGTGATCATACGCCTAAAAATACTGTGTTAACAACGCATGCTCCAGCGACGCCATTAACACTGGTATCTAATGTTGTTTCAAATAATGTAGTAGCGACGAATCTAACCAGTACAGAAGCAAAAGCGCAAGCAGCAGCAACACAAGCTGGTTTTCAGATAAAAGGACCTGTTGGTTACAACTATCCACCACTGCAGTTAATTGAACGTTATAACAAACCTGAAAAAGTGATTTACGATCAAGCTGATTTGGTTGAGTTCGCTGAAGGTGATATTGGTAAGGTATTCGGTGCTGAATACAATATTATTGATGGTTATTCGCGTCGTGTACGTCTGCCAACCTCAGATTATTTGTTAGTAACGCGTGTTACTGAACTTGATGCCAAGGTTCATGAATACAAGAAATCATACATGTGTACGGAATATGATGTACCTGTCGATGCACCGTTTTTAATTGATGGTCAGATCCCTTGGTCTGTTGCAGTAGAATCAGGCCAATGTGATTTGATGTTGATCTCATATATCGGTATTGATTTTCAAGCTAAAGGTGAGCGCGTTTACCGTTTACTTGATTGTGAATTAACTTTCCTTGAAGAGATGGCTTTCGGTGGCGATACTTTACGTTACGAGATCCACATTGATTCGTATGCACGTAACGGCGAGCAATTATTATTCTTCTTCCATTATGATTGTTACGTGGGTGATAAGAAGGTACTTATCATGCGTAATGGTTGTGCTGGTTTCTTTACTGACGAAGAGCTTTCTGATGGTAAAGGTGTTATTCATAACGACAAAGATAAAGCCGAATTTAGCAATGCAGTGAAATCATCATTCACGCCGTTGTTACAGCATAACCGTGGTCAATATGACTACAGTGATATGATGAAACTGGTTAATGGCGACGTTGCGAGTTGTTTTGGTCCGCAATATGATCAAGGTGGTCGTAATCCATCGTTGAAATTCTCATCTGAGAAGTTCTTGATGATTGAACGTATTACCAAGATAGATCCTACCGGTGGTCATTGGGGCTTAGGGCTGTTAGAAGGCCAGAAAGATTTAGACCCTGAGCACTGGTATTTCCCTTGTCACTTTAAAGGTGATCAAGTGATGGCGGGTTCATTGATGTCGGAAGGTTGTGGCCAGATGGCGATGTTCTTCATGCTGTCTCTTGGTATGCATACCAATGTTAACAATGCGCGTTTCCAACCGCTACCAGGTGAGTCGCAAACGGTACGTTGTCGTGGGCAAGTATTACCACAACGCAATACCTTAACTTACCGTATGGAAGTTACTGCGATGGGCATGACGCCACAGCCATTCATGAAAGCCAATATTGATATTTTGCTTGATGGTAAAGTGGTTGTTGATTTCAAAAACTTGAGCGTGATGATCAGCGAACAAGATGAGCATTCAGATTATCCAGTAACATTGCCGGGTAATGTGCAGCTTAAAACAATCTCGTCTGCTGCTGTAACGTCGAGCCCTGTTGCTTTGGCTACGACGAACAATGCTGATTTGGATGAACGTGGTGTTGAACCGTTTAAGTTTCCTGAACGTCCGTTAATGCGCGTAGAGTCAGACTTGTCTGCACAGAAAAGTAAAGGTGTGACACCGATTAAGCATTTTGAAGCGCCTGCTGTTACTGGTCACCATAGAGTACCTAACCAAGCACCGTTTACACCTTGGCATATGTTTGAGTTTGCGACGGGTAATATTTCTAACTGTTTCGGTCCTGACTTTGATGTTTATGCAGGTCGCATTCCACCTCGTACACCTTGTGGTGATTTACAAGTTGTTACTCAGGTTGTGGAAGTGCAGGGCGAACGTCTTGACTTGAAGAATCCATCAAGCTGTGTAGCTGAATACTATGTACCTGAAGATGCTTGGTACTTTACTAAAAACAGCCATGAAAACTGGATGCCATATTCATTAATCATGGAAATTGCACTGCAACCAAATGGTTTTATTTCTGGTTACATGGGTACGACGCTTAAATACCCTGAAAAAGATCTGTTCTTCCGTAACCTTGATGGCAGCGGCACGTTATTAAAACAGCTGGATTTACGCGGTAAAACGATTGTTAATAAATCAGTCTTGGTTAGTACGGCCATTGCTGGTGGCGCGATTATTCAAAGTTTCACGTTTGATATGTCAGTAGATGGCGAATTATTTTATACTGGTAAAGCGGTATTTGGTTACTTTAGTGGTGAATCGTTGACTAACCAACTGGGCATTGATAACGGTAAAACGACTAATGCTTGGTTTGTTGATAACAATACACCTGCTGCCAATATTGATGTGTTCGATTTAACGGATCAGTCTTTAGCGTTATACAAAGCGCCTGCAGGTAAACCGCATTATAAATTAGCGGGTGGCCAGATGAACTTCATCGATACTGTGTCTGTTGTTGAAGGCGGTGGTAAAGCGGATGTTGCTTATGTTTATGGTGAACGTACGATTGATGCTGATGATTGGTTCTTCCGTTATCACTTCCATCAAGATCCGGTTATGCCTGGTTCATTAGGTGTTGAAGCTATTATTGAATTGATGCAGACTTACGCGCTTAAAAATGATTTAGGTGCGCAGTTTACTAGTCCTCGCTTTGTTGCGCCGATGACGAAAGTTGATTGGAAATACCGTGGTCAAATTACGCCGCTGAATAAGCAAATGTCTCTGGACGTGCATATCACCGAGATCATTACTGAATCAGGTGAAGTAAGACTCGTTGGTGATGCGAACCTGTCTAAAGATGGCCTGCGTATTTATGAAGTTAAAAACATCGTGCTGAGTATTGTTGAAGCGTAAAGGGTCAAGTGTAACGGGGCTTAAGTTTAACGTGCTTAAGCGCCGCATTGGTTAAAGACGCTCTGCTCGCCGTGAATCCATCCATGGAGGCTTCAGGTTGGCATCCATGCCAACAAGAGCAGGCTTACTTTAATCAATACGGCTTAACAGGTTATGCGATCGCTTTAGATTATAAATGGAATAATTCAGTTGTTGAATTTAGTTATTAATTCAAATTTGAATAAAGAAGTCAGCAGCTGCAAAAAATAGGAAATAAGAATGTCGAGTTTAGGTTTTAACAATAGTAATGCGATTAATTGGGCGTGGAAAGTTGATCCAGCGTCAGTTCATACACAAGATGCAGAAATTAAAGCAGCTTTAATGGATCTGTCTAAGCCGCTTTACGTGGCGAATCGAGTTGCAAACAATGCTGCTGTAATGGGGATCGCTAACCATACGTCAATAGCAGGTACTATCAGCAATAATATCGATGTTGATGTATTAGCGTTTGCACAGAAGCTAACACCTGAAGATCTGGGTGATGATGCGTATAAAAAACAACATGGGGTTAAATATGCCTACCATGGTGGAGCAATGGCTAACGGTATTGCGTCGGTTGAACTTGTTGTCGCGTTAGGTAAAGCAGGGCTGTTATGTTCGTTCGGCGCGGCAGGTTTAGTCCCTGACGCTGTTGAAGATGCAATTCGTCGTATTCAAGCTGAATTACCAAATGGTCCTTATGCGGTTAACTTGATTCATGCGCCAGCAGAGGAAGCATTAGAGCGTGGTGCTGTTGAACGTTTCCTTAAACTTGGTGTTAAGACGGTAGAGGCTTCGGCTTACCTTGGTTTAACTGAGCATATTGTTTGGTATCGTGTTGCTGGTTTATCTAAAAACAGTGATGGGTCGGTTAATATCGGTAACAAGGTTATCGCTAAAGTATCGCGTACTGAAGTTGGTCGCCGCTTTATGGAACCTGCACCGCAAAAGTTACTGGATAAGTTATTAGCACAAAACAAGATCACCCCTGAACAAGCTGCTCTAGCACTTCTTGTGCCTATGGCTGATGACATTACCGCTGAAGCCGATTCTGGTGGTCATACTGACAACAGACCGTTTTTAACCTTGCTGCCGACTATCATTGGTCTGCGTGATGAAGTGCAAGCGAAGTATAACTTCTCTCCTGCATTACGTGTTGGTGCTGGTGGTGGTATCGGAACGCCTGAAGCAGCACTCGCTGCATTTAATATGGGCGCGGCTTATATAGTTCTGGGTTCTGTGAATCAGGCTTGTGTTGAAGCTGGCGCATCTGAATATACCCGTAAACTGTTATCTACGGTTGAAATGGCCGATGTGACTATGGCACCTGCTGCTGATATGTTTGAAATGGGCGTAAAGCTACAGGTATTAAAACGCGGTTCTATGTTCGCGATGCGTGCGAAGAAACTGTATGACCTGTATGTTACTTATGACTCGATTGAAGATATTCCAGCTGCAGAACGTGAGAAGATTGAAAAACAAATCTTCCGTTCAAACCTTGATGATATCTGGGATGGCACTATCGCTTTCTTCACTGAACGCGATCCTGAAATGTTAGCCCGTGCAATGAGCAGCCCTAAACGTAAAATGGCACTTATCTTCCGTTGGTATCTAGGTTTGTCTTCACGCTGGTCAAACACAGGTGAGAAGGGACGTGAAATGGATTATCAGATTTGGGCTGGTCCAAGTTTGGGTGCATTCAACAGCTGGGTGAAAGGTTCTTACCTTGAAGACTACACTCGCCGTGGCGCTGTAGATGTTGCTTTGCATATGCTTAAAGGTGCCGCGTATTTACAACGTGTAAACCAGCTGAAACTGCAAGGTGTTAGCTTGAGTACAGAATTGGCAAGTTATCGTACGAGTGATTAATATTGCTTGATGACACATGAACTAATGAAGCGCCTGAGGGCGCTTTTTTTATAAGTAAATTTTAAGAATTAATGTCACTGGTTTTATATACAGTTGTAATGGTCGTCGCCATAATTCATGAGTTTTTTCTGATTTATACTGCCAAATTATCTTTATTTCATATCTATAAAGAGTTTAATCGGTTGAAATATAGTGATTTATTTTCTTACCAATGGGTCTATATAAATATAATTCTGCTTTATACCTAGGTTTTACTTGATCTAGAATGGTTATTTTCGATTATCTAATTGTAATTAAAGATAAATTTGATATCGTTTGCAGTAATTTAAGTTATATGGGGTTCACATTATACAGAATTCCGTATAGTTAACTGTTATGTGCAGTACATCATCGAAAATTCGGAGTGTTCGGTTGGAATCCAAAAGCATTAAGAAATTCAAAGCAGATTTGATAAAAACCATTCCATTTTTCCCAAACAACAAGGAAACTTTGGAGGAGCTTTCTGCGCAATCTATTTCATCGATTCTTTTCCATTACATACATTGGGCATCTAGATTTATCCCTCAGAGAAAAAGAAAGATCATTATTGATCCACACCTGACCAGAGATAGGCGTTGGAAAGAGTTGAAGGGAAAAATCGAAAACGTTCTATCCGTTGTAAGGAACGGGGAAGATCTTACTCCATATTTGTCATTAAAAGCACACAAAAAAGGATACACACCAGCAGAACGAGTCAGAAACGGAGAAGCTGACAGCTGGGACGACAAAGACATGCTTTTAAGTACAATGGGCTTTCACCATTTACATCTGGGAGAAAAAATAAAAGAGGGTATCGCCGACAGAACAAATGAAGTGATTTTTGCTCATATCTCAAGAGAAGAATTCCGAGTCATGGCAATTTTTGATCACTCAGTATTTGACTCTACACAAGATGAAAATGGAAAGATGAATGCGGAACGAAGCCGCTTATGGGACATATACACAGAATACTCTTCAAGAGGAATCGATCCTGGTTCCGTATTTATCTCGAATCCAATAACGACTTCTGGGCACCCTATACATATTCATGGGATTACAAATCAATATACTCATGTGCTTAATGAAATTGATCCCAAAATTACTGATAGAGACTTTGAAAATGAAACTTATACAGAAACAAAGTTAGAAAAGCCAAAAAACAATAAGTTTATCTGGATGATGAACAATTTGGACTTAGGCATTCTCGATAAAAATAATAATTACTTTGTATTTCGCTATGGCCCAATATAAACCAAACAAGCACATAACGCCTAATTCCAGGTGACGCCTACGGCGCACCTGAATTAGGCGTTATGTTCAAAAAAGTTATTGTAAATTATTCTCGTGTGGAGTTTTTATGAAAAAGAAGTCGACTATTTTTATTTCATATAATCATCAAGATAGAAAAATTGTTGATGATATTGAGATTTTTTTCAAAGATGTTGGAGTTGAGTTATTCCGAGATATTAGACGTTTAGAATACAAAGACTCCTTAAAACAATATATGGATTCTGCCATTGAGAAAGATTATTTAATGGTAATTGTAAGTTCTGATTACTTTAGATCTGAAAACTGTCTTTATGAATTTAATCTATTGTTTGATGAAAAGCATAAAATATTGCCAATTGTTAAGGACTCAGAAACATACTCAAAAATTGTGATCACAGAAATTGCTAAATTTTGGAATGAAAAGTTCAAACAAATTGAGATGGATATTCGAGGTGTTGATGATTTAAGAATGGTCAGTCAGCTAGAGGAACAAAGAAGTAAGATTGAAAAAATAAAAAACAATATAATACCCATTGTTAAGTTTATAAAAGATACAAACTCTAAAACATATGAAGATTTTACTATGGAAGGTTTTAAATCATTATTAGAGTTTATTAAACTGCCAGAGTTATATGTGGCTAAATCCATACAAGTCATTAACAATAGAGATCCTAAAAAAGCAGCTTTTGATCAAAGTACTTTAGTTGAAATAGAAAGGGTACTAAAAAGCTCAAGTGATAAAAAAATTATACCCGAACATCTCTTTAAAAAAGCTGCGATACTTCAGCAGTATTCATATAATGATGACGCAAAAGTTGTTTATGAGCAAATTTTGAATATGCCGATGTTAGGTGTTGAGCGATTTGCTACGCTATCGAATTACGGGGCTTTACTAACAACTATGTATGCTAAATCGCATGACACAGAAATATTAACACACGCAAAAGGTATTTATGAAAAGCTTGTGAGTGAATTTCCTTCATATAAAGAAGTTAATGGTAATTACGCAGGATTTGTTCTCTTTCATTTTAATGATTATGGTACAGCAAAAATATATTATGAAAAAGAATTAAGGATTAACCCAACACACGTTGGAGCTTTACATGATTATGCCATGTTGCTATCTATGAGATTAAATAATCCTGAATTGGCAAGGGAACTTTTAGAAAAAGCCTTACAGATTAAACCTAATGACAATAAGTTAATATGTAGTTATGCATTTCTACTTTCTAATAATATAACAAACAATTTGGATGTTAATGCTGCCTCGCAAGCCTTCGAGAAGATATTAAAAACTGAAAAAATTGATAATGGCTTATTGTATGCTGCATATAAAAATTATGGAATATTTTTAAAGAATGTTCTTGGAGATTCAAAATTAGCAGAAGAGTGTGAAAAAAAAGCTCTTGTTTTAGAAGCGAAAATTCAAGGATTATAGCGAAAATTGAACAAGCCCGAGCCTTTCTTATTATAGTAAATAACGTGTTTGATCTTGATGGGTACTTAGTCTTGGGGAAGAGCAGTTGATTGTGGCGATTTAATATAGAGAGGGATTCGAACCAACGCACCAATTTTGTAACTGATTGTTTCGTTATCGTATTTTTCCCTTGGTAAATTGCTTTGACGCCCCGCACATCTTCAATATAAGCGACCTCAATAAATGATCTGTGGGTGTCCATGCTAATGAAAACTATGTTATGTTTACTCATGCTAGTCCCCACTAATATTTTCTTAACAAATATATATGGCTCTGGTTTTTAAAACTAACCCACGAAGTTGGAGGCTAGCACCTAGTGGGGACTCATTATGTCTATGTTTTGGGAGAGAACCGTGGTTTGTTCATGTTGTGAAAAAGGCATATCTAAAGATCGCCCCAGAATCTGTCCTGAATGTACGCATATATTCAAGGGTAATGGTTGGGATGGTATTGATGCTCATTGGAGAGCTAAGCATGAAGACGTAATGCCTTATAAAGAATTCTGGTACTCTTTGTGTAAAGAGCATAAAAATAGAGAATGTATTATGAGCCGAGAAAAAAGTTAGAAGAATTTGAAGCTAAGTTAGCTAAAACCATAAAATGAAGGGATGCCTCACAAGGTAAAAACAGATCAAATTATGCTATGGCAAGCACGATGATTGATTAGATAAGAAAACAAAAACAGTCACTTTAAGCGACAAAAAATAACAAACGCCTGCAATCTGACCTTCGTCTACTTGCGGGTGTTATGTCGAAAAGGAAGTTATGAACTATTGGATTATATGTGGTGCGGTTGTAACATTTATAGGCGGAGCTCTCTCTACCTATGGGTTATTTATCCAGCAACGTAGTGATTTAATGAAAGATCAGCAAATTGAAAAATTTCAGAATGAAGCAAAAAGAAGCCTCTTAGGTCTATCGGAAACAAGTACTAGCACATTAGAAACCACTAAAGCAATTAGCGATAAAATTTCTAAGTCAAGTAACCCTGAGGTTTTACTTACCGGCATTGGTATTGACAAGGAAAATAGTCAATACGTTTTTCATATAGAAAATGTAGGAGGTTCAACTGCTGAAACAGTTGAACTTCATTTGGATTACTCTGTTCCTGGCGGGAAAGGTAGAACCATAAGTAAAAATCAAGTGATATCAGGAAGGGAAACAATTATAAAAAGTGAAGTGTTACCACATTATTCCATGTTAATTAACGCGGCGGAAGGGCGATATGTTCAGTGGAAAAAGGAATATGATGACCACATTAATCAATTTAAAGCAGGTGAAAAGGCATTTGTTACTCACATTGAATTAGTTTATTTTTGGGGTGAGAAGAATACAAAATCCGAAAAATATGGTTTGGTTCATACGAGAGATGGTATTGAGTGGTATAATGACTGTTGTGGTGACACACTCAAAAAATATCAGCATTAGTGTCGACTTTGAAGTACAACATAACATGTAAGAATCGGTGTCGAGCAGGCGACTCCTATTCGAGTATTAAGCAAGCCCAGCTGATCGAAATTGAGCTAACTAACAGACCTGTTATTAGTCATGAACTAGCCAATCTTCACCATAAATCCTATATATCCATTCAACTTGTTAGAAGACTTATAGCAAGCCTCTGAATTAAAACTATCAAGGCTGTCATGCCATTTACTGCTAATCGCCTGCTAGTATATGGTTAACTAATTAGAGGGCGTTAGACTTATAAGGAGTTACTGTGAATCCAGCACCGATTAAAGAACTTATTACTTTTGATGATTTCGCTAAGTTAGACATCAGAGTTGGTCGAATTACTCTGGTTTCGGAAGTAGAAAAATCAAATAAACTAATGAAATTAACCGTCGACTTTGGTGATCATACTCGTTCAATACTTACAGGTATTAAACAGGAACGACAGGATCCTCGTGAAATTGAAGGTAAACAAGCGTTGTTCGTGGTGAATCTGCCAGAAAGAAAAATGGCGGGTGAATTATCGCAAGGAATGTTATTTGATATTGGCTATGAAGATAAGCTTACTCCTTGTTTAGCTATGCCTGAAACCGAAATGCCTAATGGTAGTCGAGCTGGTTAATATAAGCCCGACAAGTTATTAATCACACCTATGTATTTAAACTTATCTTTACGAGTCTTGGTATAAACAATTATGACAAATCGACAGCCTCAGAAAATATCAACGACCGTATTGACGCTCAATGATCTTGCTGAGTTGGCAAACTATTCTCTCATGGACACACTCAACTGTGATCCTGATGCCACAGAAAACGGTGTCGACCACCAGCCGCGACAAGTATTCTCCGGCCATTACGTGCCCGTTAATCCGACACCAATCAAAGACCCTGAGTATGTAGCGCACAGCAAAAGCTTTTTTTCCGAGCTTGGCTTTGCCGATAGTATGGCTGAGTCCTCTGACTTCGTCCGTATGTTCTCTGGCGATATGTCACAGGCTCCAGAACCGATGCGCAAGGTCGGTTGGGCTACTGGCTATGCACTATCTATCTACGGCACTGAATACATACAGCAATGCCCATTCCGAACCGGTAACGGATATGGAGACGGTCGTGCAGTTTCTGTGCTTGAGTCCGTTATTAAAGGTCAACGCTGGGAAATGCAGCTGAAAGGTGGCGGTCGCACGCCATATTGTCGAGGCGCAGACGGTCGCGCTGTCTTACGTTCTAGTATTCGCGAGTTCTTGGCTCAGGATCATATGCATGCACTGGGAGTACCTACAACACGGTCTTTAAGTTTGTACGTTTCAAAAACGGAGACAGTACAGCGACCATGGTATTCGGAGGGGTCGCGTTCGGAAAATCCTGACATGATGATATCTGAAGCTGTCGCTATCTCGACACGTGTCGCACCGTCGTTCATCCGTGTCGGCCAACTCGAACTTTTCGCTCGCCGTGGCCGTAGCAACCAACACCCGAAAGCGATGGAAGAACTCGAGAAGATTATACTGCACTTGATTGATCGTGAGTACGCTGATGTTGTCGATAAGCATCTCAGCACTTCAGAAAAAGTGGTGTTGCTGGCGCGTGAGTTTCAACGCCGCCTCACATCACTGATGGCGAACTGGATCCGTGTCGGCTTTTGTCAGGGTAATTTCAATAGCGACAACTGCGCTGCTGGTGGTTTTACACTTGATTATGGTCCTTTCGGTTTTTGCGATGTGTTTAACCCGCATTATCAGCCTTGGACGGGTGGCGGTCGTCACTTCTCGTTCATGAACCAACCAAACGCCGCGCAAAGCAACTTCGACATGTTTTGTTCTGCTTTACGGCCATTATTGTTATCGCATCAAGATTCGATGCTAGAGCTCGACGAGATCCAAAGCGGATTTTCGCAAGTCATGCAGACTAAAATGAAAACGATGTGGGCTGCCAAACTCGGGCTGGAACTGGATATAGCTGTAGAGCTAGAAATAAACAGTGGCACTTTGAATACAGCATCTCACCAGGCAAGTTGTAACGAACTCATCAGTGAGCTAGAAACTTTGATGATGCAAACGCCTGTTGATTACACTATTTTCTTCCGTGAGTTGTCGTCAATACCCGACGACATTGGTCCGCTCAAGAAAAGCTTTTACAACCCTTTATATAACTCTAACGATAGAGATGTCAAAGAGATGGATAAGCGCTGGACAGAGTGGTTGGAAAAATGGAAATCTCTGCTCAATATTTCTAGTGATACTAATGACGCGAATACTGCTTCGCCAAGAACCAGTGAGGACATCTCTAGGCAGATGAAGCTCGTCAACCCTAAATACATTTTGCGAGAGTGGTTTGTTAAGCCGGCTTATCAGCAAGCAACGGCGGGAAATTATGCTCTAATTCGAGAACTGCAGGACGTGATGACACAACCATATGCAGAGCTGTCCAAGGAGATGGAGGATAAATACTATAGGTTGAAACCAGCTGAGTTTTTTGCGGTGGGTGGCTTGTCCCATCTTAGTTGTTCGTCGTGATTCATTAGTGAATGTGGCGTTATGTAAATCAAACGGTTCTTTTGCGCTTAGCGAGGCGCGATAGACCAATCGTATCGTTAATACCATTATCCTTACTATATTCAGCCATTTCTAATACCTACCTTTTTGTAAAATAACTCAAACGAAGCGCTGTGTTGAATGGGTGTTTATATTGAATAAGCAGTGACGGTTATACTTTAATATGGAAGTTAGGTGGACTATGAGTTTTTGGACAAAAGCATTTGGTGGCGTGGCTGCAGAACCAATTGATGCATTGGGTTCTGCAGTGGATAAAATATTCACTAATGATGAAGAACGAATGCAGGCACAAGCGATGCTCGATAAAATCGCGCAGCAACCAGCCATTCTACAGACCGAGATTAATAAGATTGAAGCTCAGCATCGTTCACTATTTGTCGCCGGTTGGCGTCCTGCAATTGGTTGGGTATGCGCTATTGGTCTAGCTTTTCCATTCATCTTAAATCCGTTAATAGAGTGGGCTGGTGGCACTGGTCCTAAAATCCCAATGGATCAACTCATGGAGTTAGTCGTGGCACTACTTGGGCTTGGCACATTGCGAACATTTGAAAAGCTGGCGGGCAGGGCAAAATAACAGGCATGCGTTTACTTTGTAGCCTTTAATCGCGAGATCAAAAACGGTATCGACAATAGGTAAAAATCTAATCTCTGGCGGTTAACATTTATTAATATTAGAAACAAAAAACGCCAGCAAATGCTGGCGTTTTAAAGATTAATGTCAATTATTACATCATACCGATATCACGTAGTAGATGCGGCGATAAGCCTTTTAATTGAATATCTAATGATGTTTCTTTTTTATCACTAAATAAAATGTCTTTAGTGTGTTTAATCAGTCCTTTGATAGAAACAGCATAAGCTTTTTTATCTAAAGCCAAATCTTGTGGGATCATATTGATGTGTGCTGCGTGTGCCATATTAGCCTCTACCTGAATTTAATAATTTATGTTTTAACTGGGTGATGTATTTGCTCATCTGGTGAACATAGTAGCGCATTAAATAACCATGCAATAATGATAAAAATTATTACTAAGCATTAGTTTTACTTATGTATGTGACGCCGCCAGTAGCTTAATAAATAATCATTCACTTTAATTGCATATAAATTGGATTACTTACTCCAAAGGTAGTTAAATTAAGCACTTGTTACATTAGCGTAACAATTTTACGTTATTAAAATAGCCATAATATAGCAATAAAAAATAATTATGAGTCTTTAATATTCAACATAGATGAATTTAATTCATTAGATATACTATTGCTTTGAATTGCGGTTTACATACGTATTTCGTATATTTTTTAGTGAATTGAAATTATTTGGTCGATTTTATTAACATATAAAAGAAATAAGTGACTTGTACTTAAGTAAACGTTAATTTAGTGACATAAAATTCAGCGGAATATTCATCAATTATATGTTCACATCAGTTCGCCATACCACAACTGCTCACGTGAAGACGATTTATAGTCTGATATGAAATCATCTGTTAATGGGGTCGGTAATAATCAGATAATTAATTATCGTGATAGCTTACTGTTAAACCAAGTTCAGCATCAAGGGTAGCGATGAGATCACTATCGATATTTTATAAGTTTTAGCGCACAAAACAGAACTATTTAAAGCTCTCAAGAAGGCGATAATTTGATAATGAATTATCGCCTTGTTACTATTATGAGACTTTAAATGACTGAGATATAAGATATGACACGGAAGAACATATTGATCACAGGCGCAAGTTCAGGGTTGGGCCGAGGTATGGCCATCGAATTTGCAAAATCAGGTCATAACTTAGCACTTTGTGCACGTAGACTTGATAATTTAGTTGCACTGAAAGCAGAACTCTTAGCCCTCAATCCCCACATCAAAATTGAAATTAAAGCTCTTGATGTCAACGAACATGAACAAGTCTTCACTGTTTTCCATGAATTCAAAGCTGAATTTGGTACGCTTGATCGTATTATTGTTAATGCTGGATTAGGCAAGGGCGGATCCGTCGGTACAGGTTTTTTCAAAGCTAATCTGCAAACAGCACAAACTAATTTTATTGCGGCGCTCGCACAGTGTGAAGCGGCGCTCGAAATCTTTAGGGGGCAAAATGCTGGGCACTTAGTGACTATTTCTTCTATCAGTGCAGTACGAGGATTCCGCCGTGCGTTAACTGTGTATGCAGCCACTAAAGCAGCACTAACATCATTAACTGAAGGCATTAGGATTGACGTGATGGATACGCCAATAAAAGTGAGTTGTGTCCATCCTGGATTTATTCGCACTGAGATGAATGAAAAAGTAAAAACAGCCCCATTCATGATAGATGCTGAAGCGGGTTGCAAAGCGATAGTGAAAGCAATTAATAAAGAAAAAGCGAATAGCTATGTACCAAGTTACCCTTGGGCTATTATGCATTTACTGCTACGTGTGGCACCTACGAGTTTGATTCGAAAAATGAGTTAACACGCTATGGTTACTGCTTCAAAGGTTAATCTGGCTTCAACTCCCACCAACACATAACAGAACTAATACGAAGATGCATAGGGTACTGCGATACCCTTATCCCAATACTGAGCTAGAACCACCTGCTTGGCAGGTGACTCTAGTATTGCTAGCTGTTACATCCCATAGCGGAATGTTTTGCCGGCATTAACCATATCGCGATGTACAGGAGCGAGTGCATTGGCGTAGGCGGCGAGCAGTCGTATAGTATATTCGCTACGAGCATGCAGATGCTGGTCGGTACATTTATACTCAGCTGTCAGAATATCTTCGCAGTCACGAAAAATCAGATGATCCGGTAGAAAACACGCATGATTATTCTTGTTACCAGTCATACGTAACTCACTGATCGGATAGACACCATTGATACTGGCTGAAACGCTCACCAAAAGTGTTGCTTTGTGAGCCAGTTCCTCATCGGATGTCAGCATTAAAAAGTTCTTCAGTGCAGGCGTCGCCATTCCATGCCATTCTGGGGTAATAAAAATGAAGGCGTCTGATTGCTTAAGAATTTGAGCAACAGGTTTCCATTGATCCCACTCCTCAGTGCCTTGCCATACACCCTCATTCCAAAGCGGTAGATTCAGTTGGTGTAAGTCGAGCACCGTAGCCTTGTCAAAATGAGGTTCAGCGAGCGTTTGTAGGTAATTGGCGACATTCAAGCTTTGGGAATGCGCTCTTTGACTTCCTGATACGATAGTAATGTTCATATTAATTCCTTTTTATGGTTTGAAGTTGTAGTAAATGATTGGCTTGTGGGGATGAACGAGGCGCAGCCAGCACAATTGAAAATAAAATAACTAAAGCGCCAAGTAATTGAGGCCAAGTCAGCGTTTGATCTAGGATTAGATATCCAAGAAAGCAGGCTGAAACACTGCTTAGAAATCCGAGAAAAGAGACCGTCACCGGAGGCAGTTTTTCGATACCGCGAAACCAGAGAAAGTAACCTAAAATGGCACCAATCAGGCTCAGATATCCATAACCAAAATAGTTGATAGGCGTAAGTTGGGTTGGAACGCCTTCTAGCCAAATTGAGACCGGTAACAACATTATGCCGCCAAATAACAATTGCCAACCTGTGAATCCAAGCATTGTCATGCCTGTAGGACGGCCCCATTTTTTTGTTAGTACCACGCCTGAACCCATGCTCAACGCGCCGAGTATCGCGATCAATACGCCTTCGATATTAAGTTCAGCTGAGCTGTTTAGCACCAGTAATCCAATGCCGAGAATACCTAATCCACTCGCTGCCAACTGTTGTGGTGTGAAGTTGGTATTCAGCAGGTATCTACTCATGGTCATTACAATAAGAGGCTGGATCGACATCACCATCGATGCCATTCCACCTGGCAGATAGGTGGCTGCGAAAAATAAACAATAGAAAAATAACCCGATGTTTAGAAAACCTAGCACTGCCATACGACGCCACCATAATCCAGTAGGACATGCTCGGCTAATAAGCACCAGTAACACACCAGCTGGTAGCGCTCGTATTGTTGAAGCAATAAGCGGACTGTCTGGTGGGAGCGCTTCTGTTGTCACTATATAAGTACTGCCCCAGACAATAGGCGCAATTGCGGTTAACCCTATAGTCTTAATTTGCTGGATCCTGTTCATAATTCGCCCTGACTAATTAGTTTGTTGTCTTTAAGTAAAGTGTCTTTTGCAAAAGTTACTTTCTATAAAGTAATTGAGTTTTCATCTTTAATCAAGTATCTTTTTGAAAAGATATTTATTTGAGAGATAAAAATGTCATCAGACAAAGTAGATAAAATCCTCGCTCAATGGCTCACGGTTAGGCCTGACCTAGATTGTTCTGCAATGGGTGTTGTCGGGCGATTACGTAAAACCAGCGGTGTATGGAAGAGTAAGTTGGATCCTGTTTTTCAAGAGCATGGGCTGAGCAATATTGAATTTGATATTTTGGCTACGATGCGCCGCAGTGGTACTTCACCTGTCACACCGACTGAGTTGTATCAGACTCTGATGCTCTCCTCTGGTGCAGTCAGTACGCGTATCGAAAAGTTGGTGAAAAGTGGTTTTGTGCAGCGTATTGCCAGTGAACATGACAGACGTAGCTGTAAAGTGACACTGACCAAAGAGGGCATTGAGTTGGTGGACACAGCGTTGAATGCGCATGTTGCTAATATGGATAATATATTGGAGGTACTTAGCCACCAAGAACAGGAACAGTTGGCAAACTTGTTAAGAAAAATACTGTTGGCAGAGCAATAACGAACAGTAGCTTTTCCTTATATTTTCTAATATTAGAAATCTATTTTCGTATAACATGATTTACAGGGATGAATCGAAAACGGTGGTCAGTATTGCTTAGCCAATACAACTCGAACATAACAAGTCCATTACTAGCATGTAGAGGTAATATGAAAAAGGTTCTCATCATTGGAAACTCTGGTTCGGGTAAGAGCTGGCTGTCGGGACAGTTATCGCAGAAGCTACAGTTAAAAGAAGTCAATTTGGATGCGATTGTATGGGAGCCGGGTGGCTACAACCAAAAGCGAACTCCAGAAGTAATTGAAAATGAACTTGCTAGTTTAAGTTCGGAGCATTCTTGGGTTGTTGAAGGGGTATTTGGTGCTTTAGCTGAACAACTCATTTCCTCCGCTGATACGCTATTATTCTTGGACTTAGATTGGTCAGTGTGTGAGAGCTCTCTGCGCGCCCGAGGTTCAGAAAGCTCCAAGCAATTCAATGCCAATCAAGCTGAAAATAACTTTACTGAGCTATTAATCTGGGCTTTCGAATACTCAAATAGAACATCAAAAAGCTCACGGCAATTCCATAATCATCTTTTTAGTCATTTTTCTGGTGTCAAGGTACGCTTTACTAGACGCTCAGAGGTCAACGCCTTTATTGCGGGAACAACAACTATTCTGTCCATCAATGGCTTAGGCTGACATGGCTAAGCCGAATTTTCCCCAAAGTGGCTTAGAGTAACAGCTCACCCACAATATATTCATATCGATTTACCATACATTTTATCATGCAAAATTTACCAACTGAGTTGATCATATTTATGCATAAAGAAAACGGTTAGATAGGATGATTTTATACAGTGTTATTCGCATTTTGGTGAACGTAATCTCGAATTGTCGAAAGACAACCTGGTTTATCTTGCCAGTGAAAATTAATACCAATATAATCAGTGGTATAGCTAGTCTTGTTTATAACTTACAAGACTAAAAAATAATTTATAGGACGGAACGATTGCCGAGAAGTAATAATACTATGTTCAATATAGTATTATATTTCAGTTGCTTAATTTCATTTTTGATGGTGAATGGATTTGGGGATACGAGACGTCCTACTATATAAAGGCTATATTTTAATGAGTTTTAGCGGTAATTTTGGAAGTGAAATGAGTGAGTTAAATAAGATGATTTCGGGTGAGATTTACGATCCGAGTGATGAAACGTTGTCACAAATGCGTGCCAACGCGAGAGAGATTACTGCTAGATATAATGTAACAAACCGAGACCAAAAATCTGAAAGGGATGAACTTCTTAAAGGGTTATTTGGTCGTACAGGCAATGACATTAAAATAGAACCAAATTTCAACTGTGATTATGGGCAAAACATAATAGTCGGTGAAAATTTTTATGTGAACTTTGGCTGTGTGATATTGGATTGTGCAGAAATTACAATTGGTGACAATTGTATGATAGGACCTCAAGTTGGTATCTATACGGCTTGTCATCCCATAGATCCAATTGAGCGAATAAGTGGGATCGAGTTTGCGAAGCCAATAACCATTGGTGATAACTGCTGGATTGGCGGTCATGCGACAATAAATCCAGGTGTTATATTAGGTGATAATGTCGTTGTTGCCTCAGGTGCAGTGGTGACTAAAAGTTTTCCTGATAATGTCGTTATCGGTGGTAATCCAGCCCGAGTATTGAAAGATATATAACAAATAGCTCCAGCGGACAATTTAAAACGGCACTCGTTTTGCTTGCGTAAAAACGCGCAACTTTAAATTGCCGCTGAGCAAGGCGTTAATCTCAGTTTCGCCATACTTTTTATTATGCATCAGTTTTGTGAATGAATTGAAAACAAGCCCTGTGCTATTGCTGCTTCCATGCCCGCATATCAGATAGTCCAAGGTATTGTGACAAATACGCGATTACAGCACTCTCGTATTTAATTCGTTTAGCTTCATACTCCTTCATATTCTTTCTTGAAACTAAATGCTATTGATTTATAACAATAAAATATATTTCACTGCTCGTCGATTGTGATACAAATCCTCATAATTAGGTTACAGTGGAATAGAATAAGTAATTTTCATTGATTTCATTACTGTCGTTAAACATGTTGGCCGGTTGTGCATCGATGAATGAACCTTCTGCCGTGGCTAAATCTGGGAGTTCGTTGGGAATTTATCAGCAAGGTGTTAGCTAATACAAAGGATCTTTATGAATAAGAATGAATCAACATTGGTGTCAAGGTATTGCAAGAAATGTAAAGCTGATACAAATCATCACTTACTTATGATTTCGAATTCAGCAGTTAGACCTCAAAGCAAAAAAGAGCGTAGAAAAGCGTTTATGACCGCTTTTTTTGCAGGTTGGGGCGCTGGAAGGGCAGCTGCATTTATGGATATCCGTGATAAGCATCTAATATGTGACGTTTGTGGTACCAAAATAATAGAGAGTTTTGGTGATCAAACTGAATAGATGTATAAACCGCATAACTCAGTTATGCTCCTTTTCGTGTTAGAGCCATTGATCATTCTGAATGTGCTCATATAGGTTTCCCCATACATTTTGTTATGTTTAACTTTTGATAAGTAGAGTGTGACAGACCAACTTTATGATGAATTAAAATAGTGTAATGAGAGGTTTTTATATCGTGTGATCAATCTTTGGTAAAGCAGTCGTTTTACCTTGAACCTGTATTATAACATCAATATAATCAGTTAGGTATGTAGTATTAAATGTAATTAAAAGGGCTGTTTTTTCTCTAAAATAGGTAAAGTAAATGATGAACCTCATACAACTAGATGACATTCAGCTTAAAATGCTTATTCAGTCTGGTGATAGGCCTAAAAATCTTACATTTATTGAACATTCTATTCCGCCTATACATGTTTTGGTTCGCTCAATGGATCTTCGTCATAATTTAGTCGACGTAATTTGGGCATTTCCTTACTTCATCCAAAAAAACGATAAAATTATGGGTTGCTGTGGCTTTAAGGAATCCCCAAAAAACAGCCGTATTGAAATTGGCTATAATGTGGCTCCTGATGCCCGAGGTTTGGGAATCGCAACTGCCGCGATTAAGCAACTCAGCCAAATTGCATTTGGTTCTACTTTAGTGAATACGGTTTATGCGCTGATTGCTTCAGATAATAAAGCGTCGCTAAATGTCGTTCACAAAAATGGATTTTCATATAAAGAATTGGTCGTTGACTCAGATGGTGAACAATTAGAATGCTGGGAATTAAATAAAGGTTTCAGTTAATTAAGTTAATCCTAATTTATCTCCATTAGCCCATCATTAATTCTTATCTAGAATAATCTTAAAAAGGTAAATACTGTAGAATGCTTGCACAAAGTTTCAATGTTTCAAGTTCTAAAGGTTCGAAAAATTGATGAAGTCTAATATTTGGATCAAGGCAGGTATAGTCATCATATATGGTTCATCTATAGATGCCTCTCCTCATCGCCATCATGCAATTCAGTTGACTTGGCCCCGAGATGGTTATTGTTGCAAACTCGATAATAAGGCGATATCGACGCCTTTAATAATTGGTTCTAACGTGGAGCATCAATTAGAAATTGATGCGGGTTGGATATTGCTGGTGGAACCTACTAGTGAGCTAGGGCTGGCACTCGCTGATAAATTGTTAGACCAGCCATCAAAAACACTCAAGGTTTCCTCATCTACTTTTAACAATTCAGAACCAACCGATGACTTAACTGTATTGCTTTCCCCTTTATTCGAAGCATTAGGGCTATCAAATCAATTCCCTCTGATAAATGAAAGCAAAGTTGTGGACCATCGAATTAAGGCGTTATTGCGCGAACTTGATCAATGCCTAGATGGTGAGTGCATCAAGCCGAGTAATTGGCGTGCTTCTGAAGTTGCTGAAAACCTAGCTTTGTCGGAAAGTCGTTTTCTGCATTTGTTTAGTCAAGAACTGGGTGTTTCTTGGCGACCATATCTGTTGTGGTGTCGCATGACATGCGCAGTTAGGGCTATATTAAATGGTCATTCAGCAACAGATGCTGCGCATTTAGCTGGGTTCTCCGATAGCGCACATTTAAGTCGAACTTTTCGAAATACTTTCGGAATGACAATTCGCCAAGCAAAGGCTATTTTCCGAAAAGGTTAGCCAGTTTATTCAATTTTTTCATTAACGCTTTGGTTATGCTCCTTACATATTAAATAAAAGGAGTTAGCCATGAGCGATTTATCAAAAGAATATCGACAAGAAACCCCAATGCTGGATTTTAACCACCCGCATATACAAAGCCTGGTCGAGCAAAGAAAATGGGCAAACCTGTCTCAATATGATGCCATTGGCGCGATCTATAATTTTGTTCGAGATGAGACTCGCTTTGGCTATAACAAGGATGATCGTTTAACGGCAAGCCAAGTATTAAAAGACGGTTACGGACAATGTAATACCAAAGGTACATTATTAATGGCATTGCTTCGCGCTGTAGGCATTTCTACCCGCTTTCACGGTTTTACTATTTATAATGATCTACAGCGAGGGGCTATCCCGAACTATCTTTTCAGGGTTGCACCACCTCGTATTATCCATAGCTGGGTGGAAGTTTATCAAGATGGACGTTGGATTAACTTAGAAGGTTATATTTTAGATAAGGATTACTTAAAACAAGTTCAAAGCAATTTTTCTAATCAAAGTAAGTCATTTTCAGGTTACGGTATTGCGACGAAATGTTTATCTAATCCTGAAGTCGATTGGCAAGGCCAAGATACCTATATTCAGAATGAAGGTATTGCCGATGACTTTGGTATATACACCCAGCCTGATGATTTTTATTCAAACTATGGCAGTAATCTCTCTGGTATTAAAAAGGTGATGTTTCGTTATGTACTTCGCCACTTGATGAATTTTAATGTAAATAAAATTCGTACCAAGGGGATCAGTAATAAAAGAAAATGATGAGCACTCTTGGCTTGACTATGTACCAGTACAAGTTAGCTAACTTGAAATTACTGTTAAGTCGTTAGTCACGTTAATAAATTAGTGTAAATAGTGGTACCTTGAAATGCAGGTACAGTAGACTCGACTAAACAGTGATTTAGGACGTAGATATGATACTGACAGCGTTAATTGATAATACTCGATTAGATGATAGAACAGACCTTGCGGTTGAAAGAGGGCTATCTTTTCACATAAAAACGATGGGGCAAGAAATTCTGTTTGATGCTGGTAGCAGCAAAGCTTTTTGTGATAATGCCATTTTATTAGGTATCAAGATGGAAGATGTTGATGTTGCAATTATTTCGCATCGTCATCATGATCACTGTAATGGCGTAACTCATTTCCTCGACCGCAATTCTAAGGCTCAGGTCTATTTCCGCGAATGCACAGAAACTGATTATAGTTTCAAGGCGTTTGGCTTCAAAAGTAATGTGGGTATTGATAAAACATTATTAGACAAAGACAGTGGGCGATTCAGCTTCATTAATAAAACCACTGAGATACGTCCAAATATTTTCATCATTACAAGTTTGAGTCGTAAGCATGAGCAGCCAAAAGGTAATAAATATCTCTTTACTGATTCGGGTGATGGCTGTAAACCAGACACATTTGACCATGAGCTACTCTTAGTTATTAAAGAAGATGATGGTCTTATTGTATTTACTGGTTGTGCTCATAGCGGGGTGCTCAATATGATTGAAACCGCGATTGAATTGTTCCCGAACACGAGAATTAAAGCTGTTGTCGGTGGATTTCATTTGGTCGGATTACCTTTGTTTAATAGCATTGGCGGAACCAAGAGAGACATTGAAGCTATTGGTGAAAGCATGCTCACTTATCCAATAGATAAGCTCTATACTGGCCATTGTACTGGCATGAAAGCCTATGAAATATTAAAAGGCGTACTTGGTGATTCCCTTGAGTACTTCCCAACAGGGCGCCGCGTAATAATTTGATTTAAAATAGACTTAAATCTTTGATAGTATTGATAAGGCTTAACTTCCCCCATTCATATCATGTTATCTGTATTTTCCCTTAAAGAAGCAGGTAAAGACCTCACTCTACAAGCAATCATTTTTCATGGTATGAAATATTATTTCAAACGACATATAAAGAGTAGGTCATATTGAACCACTGTTATTGAACATGTAAGCGATTGATTTGCTCGTGTAATTTACCTGTAGACATAAGCAATTATATACTTAAGGGTAGTTCAAAATGAAGCTAGGTGTAAATGATGTATAGTTGTATTACATTTTTTCAACGATTGAAACGTTCTATTCTATCGGGTAGTAAGACGGCGACGATCCGCGATAAGTCCGATAGTCATTATGCAGTTGGTCAGATATTAGATGCCTGCACTCACGAAGATAATCGTAAAATGTGTCAAATAGAAATATTGAATATTGAGTCTGTGAAGTTTAGTGAATTAAATCGGACACATGCCAAAGCTGAAAACTTACCGTTTGTGTTTATTCTTAAGTGGATTGTTCGAAAGATATATCCGACTGAAGATGATTTATTTTTTATAAGTTTTAGAGTTTTAAGTATCGGATGAATTTTCATGTTTGTTGCGCCACCGCTCTAAGCTTTGTGAACTCCAAAGTGTATATGGAAACCTATAAACTAATAACCAGATTTACTTACCAACTTCAATATCACTGATTTAATCATTCAACATAAACTATGTTGCTATAATAAAACTAATGTTGCCTTAGATTATTAACAATGAAAAATAACAGAAAGTCTCATCAGAAGAGTTTAAAAAAGCGCATATTAGGCTATGTAGTGATTACTTTCTCCAGCTTGTTTATGGCTAGTATCATGTTGACCCTACCTTTGCGTTGGTTAAATCCTTTTACCACCACCTTTAATTCTGATTAACATTCCTCATATACCTTTGTGATAGAAAAGTAATCAGGCTTATTACCAAGAATATTTGCGTACTCGCTTTTTATTTCCAGGTAACACTTCTTGCCATAGACGACTTCTTGGTTATATTGAAAACCGTCTACTGACACATAGACAGTGTTATTAACAGGAAATCCAGCTTCTGTTAAATTAAACTCGCCTATATCCATTGCATTATTTATATTTTTAACAGTTATATCCATGTTTCCACTTTTAACGGTAATGTCAGAATCATTTAATTTCTGTGAATCATGAGAGAATTTTATCCCGTCAATTGCAGCCTTGCTCATTACAACTGTGTTAGCACTAAGGAACGCGCCTGCAAAGCCATCTAGCGTGGCCTTTCTTGCATCTGAATGTATATTCATGAACTTGGGCACTGCCGTTGCTGACAAGATGCCGAGGACAATAATTACAATAACTAATTCAACTAAGGTAAAACCATTACTTTTTTTCACTGTATTCTCGTTTTCTGATATATCCTTATTGAGTTAAGCCCTAGAGATCCGAAGCCAGGGCTTTAAAATTATATAGTGTTACGTTTTTTCTCTTCTAATACATCAAATTCTTTATATACAGTTGAGTCATTATTTGATACCCGCATGATCAGCTTCAGCGCTGATGGCAGTATAGTAATTTCTAAAGTGTTGGATACAAAAACACTCGATGCCTTGAATACTGATCTATCTGCGCGATTATATACAATAAGCAGCAAAAATAAAGAGTATTTGAAATACCCTCGAGAATTCATTTTTCAAGGTGAGTAACGTGCTAGAGAGGGGTTTAAACGAAACTAAAACAATGATTTTCGCTTCAAGAGATGCCATTGGCAATGACATAAGCAACGCCACAGAGAGTATTCACCCTGTAGGATCGCCCAGATTAAACAGGCGGAGAGTAAAAAACTAGGCCATAACCGCCATTGTTTTAATTGTTCCCACAACATTGGGATCCTTCCTACTATGATTAAACCCAATATCATAATGACGGAACCCCACAAAACATAATGGAGATTACCATCGGCTAGTACCATGATTTTAAGACATTACTCATTCACGTTCTATGAATTTAGATTTGCCATATATTTTATTATGCATCAGTTTTGTGAGTGTTTTGAAAACAAGTCCTTGTTAGTTAACCAAAGCAATATTTTAATCGATAGATTCATGTGTCAATCTTTGGTGAAAAGCTTAATGGGAATTATACATATGTAATTTATTCTTGGGATTTAAGTGAATATGATTATATAGGTGAAGGTTTTTGGTCTTGTACTGGCAGTGGCGGAACATATTCAGATTTATCTACCGTAAAATCTGAGGCTAAAAGAGAATTAGGCTTGGTAAGTAATTAAAACATAACAAGAAATTAAACAAGGAGAAAAATAGTTGGCTTTTGCTCCTTCGTCGCCATTTTAGCCAACAATTCTTTGCCTGTTAATTGGGCGTCATATGGCATAGGTAAAGGATAGTAAAATGAGAAAGTTTATATTATTCATATTCGTATCGAATCTTCTGTCTTTTAGCGCTGTTTATGTGTTTGAGTTTACTTCTGGCGACTTGAATATCTTATTTGTAAGTGATTATGCATTTTATTCGATGCTGCTACTCATTGGATTGGGAACAGTCTTTTCATTCTCAGGTCATAAGGTCGGGTATAGTGATTCGAGTAATGTCGCTGGAGTAGTTGCTAGTAGTTTAATAGAAAATAATTCACCTAAAACAACAACTATTAGCAAGTTGGAAAGTACAAATTTAGGTCATAGATTCTTCATAGCTAGTTTGTTGCCTTTAGCTTTTTGTTTCTTTGCATAAGTTGTGAAAAACCACATAACTACATGTTATTAAATTGAAGTTACCGTTTATAAGTTCAAGGGAGTTAAGGTATCAGTTGATTCGTCACCATCTTAGTGGTGAATAAATTTGGGGAGTTAAGACGTTCCACCATACTTTCTGTAATGCTATCTGTACCATTTAAAATTTAACTCTAATCCATTACTTTAATAGCCTTATTATTCTTTGCAATCGGGGTTAGCTGCGGAACATCTTTGTGATTAATGGCTTAGTCTGCCAATTCAATGCTACCTTTATAGTAAACAAACACATAAGGACATTGAAATGGATTTTGATTGGGTAGAGTGGTTTGGTTATCTGGCATCGTTAGTCGTTCTTGTTTCTCTGACAATGACGTCAATTATAAAGCTGAGGGTAATTAACTTCATTGGTTGTATTTTGTTTGCGGTGTTCGCCTATTTTATTGACTCTTACCCGACGATGATTATGAATCTGGGGATTGCCGGGATCAATGTTTACTTTTTATGGCAAATTCATTCGACTGAGGAGCAGTTCAAGTTAATTGTTGCATCGATTGATTCTGAATATTTTGAGCATTTTATTTCGACAAATCAGGCGGAAATAGAACGGCAGACATCTGTAGATGAACTGAGAGAAGCCAATATGGTGTTTTATATGCTGAGGAATAACAGCATAGCGGGTGTATTAGTGGGGAATAATAATGAACAAGGTGTGTTGTCTGTGCTATTGGACTATGTCACACCGGAATACCGTGATTTTAAATTGGCGAATTACTATTATGAGTCACACCCTGATGAACTCAAACACAGGGGCGTTAATACTCTGATGGCGAAAGCAACGACGCAGGAACACAGAGCGTACTTGCTCAAAGTGGGTTTTCAGGTTGTTGATGGAACTGAGGGGATTTATCGGAAACAACTATAACTCCGCACATTTGAAAAATTGACAGGCAGAGCGAAATAAAATTTATCAATCACAAGCACATTACCTATGTTCAGGATAACTAGTCAGAAAAAACGATGTAAATGACTATTCTCAATTTCATTGGGCAATATCAGTAGTAAGATAATAACCCTCATTTAAAATATTAAAGTGGTTACCATGACAATTGATCTAAATAGTCGTTACGGCTTAAATCCTGCGCATAGTGAAGTAGTCGAGGCGTGTAAAATTATTGAGCCGTGCGATACATTAGATATGGGCTGTTCGAATGGGCGTAATGCCTTGTATCTCGGCCAGCTTGGATTTAACGTTACCGCCATTGATATAAACCCAAGTGCAATTGATACGCTGCAAAGAATTATTGAGCAAGAAGGGATAAATAATATCAAAGCTCAGGTGCTCGACATTAACAGCGCAAGCCTAGGTAATGGCGAAGCTCAAAAATATGGTTTTATCTCTTGTACCGTAACTTTAATGTTTATCAACCCAGCGAATGTCGATGCTATTATTGCTGATATGCACAAGCGTACTCTGCCCGGCGGTTATAACCTGATTGTTTGCGCCATGAGCACGGAAGAGCACCCGTGCCCAGTTCCGTTTCCTTTTACCCTAAATACCGGACAGTTGCCTGAGGCTTATGCAGGGTGGGAACTGATTAAGTACAATGAAGATGTTGGTACTATGCACAATGGTGCGAATTTACAGTTTGCGACCATGTTGGCACGTAAACCTAGCTAAAAAAATAAGACATTAATTGTTACAGTCTATTCTGTAGATAAATCAGTAGCATCCTATAAATATGTCGATGTAAGCTAGAACACTTCTCAAAAAAGACCTCAACACTGAGGTCTTTTAGTTTTCAGATTTAAGCAGATGTATCTTCCCCATAGCGACTTATATCGGGTATTTATAAAACGTTGAAAGTTATCATTTAATCGAATTTGCCTTCGGCGTTACAAAACGTTACAAAGCGATACAAAAAGTCAGTAATTATTATCTCGTTCATGTCAGTTAGCTTCTGTATAAGCGCTCCCACCTCAATAAACCGTGATACAAACACCTGATTTCTATAATTGTAGTGTGCAATTCGATCGATTAGCGGACGGGTTGTCACCACTAAGTATTTTATAGAATATTAGCTCAACAATACTCCGTGGTAGGTTGTCAAAAAATAAAAGGAAGAAACAATGATAATCTTTACTACTGAATCAACTGATTTAATTTTTAATATTCTAAAACAAACAAACAAACAAACAAACGATTTCGAAAATGCAGAGATCTTTTTTGATGACAGTAAAACACTAAGAAAAGTGACTAACTTTGAATCCATAACAGAGCTTTTTGAATGCAATGGAACCTTAGAAGAGCATGTTACAAAGTATCTACTGACATTAAGCGACAATGTAAAACTAACCATAAGAACAGATGGAAAATCAATGTCTGTTGATAACATCAATATTGAAACTAAACGAAAAGATTATGGTATCAATATCGCAGCGTCTAAATACATGTTTTAACTAACGCAAACTGAATCTGGGATTCAGAGTCGTGGTCAATTAGATGGCAACAATAACTTCTCCATTAATGATACACGCCAGTTCTTCAACACTTGCAGTGCATAATCTGAGTCGCTACCTTCCTCACTACCCATAAATAAGTAATGATGAATTTTAAAATTAAAACCTAATAAAAACATATAGTTCAAATGTTGAGCGTTACTTGGGCGGCACATCTACGAAGTGTGATTTAAATCACACTTACGTGACTGGGTGTCATACTTATCAATGGGATATGTAGCTGAAAAGAGATCTTTACGATACTTTACGCGCCCTTACAGTATTTTATTAAACTTTATTGTTTTTTATTAATGTTTATGGGTATTTACGTTTAATTGTAATTATTTTTAGTTTTGTAATGGTTTATAGACATTCAGTGGGCGAATATTAATTTTATGCAAAATCTTACCTGTAGCGACCTTAATTCATCTGTGAAATATACAACGACAGCTTCGGCACTAGCATGCTCAGCATTGTTGTTGCAGTTGTCGGGAGCGAAGGCAAAGCCCTGTGAAAAATTTGATGATCGCTTATCTCTTAAAAAAATCATTAAGCAGTTTGCTAAAACCAACGATGTTAATTTAGGCGTTTCTAAATTAAAGCTAGCCAAAATATCAGCAAAAATGTTGCCTTTGGCTTTTAAGAATAGTGATGGTTTATATGTGGTGCTGGCGAAAATATCTGCTGACCAGGCTTTAATTCAGTCTCCAGAAGCTTCTGGCCCGACATTGTTAAGTATCGATGAATTACAGGCTCAGTGGGGAGGTGTGGTGATCACGTTACAAGGAGAAGCTCTGCGTTTCGATATATCTTGGTTCATTCCTGAGTTTGTCCGCCACCGTAAGTTACTTGCCGAAGTCCTGCTATTTTCATTGATGTTACAGTTACTCGCTTTAGCAACGCCGCTATTTTTTCAAGTAGTTATGGATAAGGTGCTCGTCCATAACGCTTTATCTACTCTTGACGTGCTGGTGGTGGTGCTGGTTATTGTTGGTATTTTTGAAGTTGTGTTGAAGGGGATGCGAGAATACTTGTTTGCGCATACCTCTAACCGTATTGATATCGAGCTGGGCATTAAGTTGTTTCGTCATCTGCTTGGCCTACCGCTCCTTTATTTCAAACATCGCCAAGTCGGCGCGATTATTACCCGAGTGCAGGAACTTGACAGTATTCGTGACTTTTTGACTGGTTCGATGCTTACCCTTTGCGTCGATGTTATGTTTACCTTTGTGTTCTTCGGTGTCATGGCTTGGTTATCGCCGCTATTGACCTGCATTGTGCTAGCAAGTCTGCCTTTTTATTTTGTACTGGCCTGGCTAAGTACCCGCCCTTTGCAAGAACGTATTGAACGCCAGTTTCAGACTTCGGCGATGAATACTTCATTTTTAAATGAGTCGGTCAGCGGTGTTGAGACGATCAAAAGCTTAGCGGTAGAGCCGAGCATGCAGCGACGCTGGGAATTGCAAACTCAAGAAATGGTCGACGCTGGCTTTCAGACGCAGACATTAAACGGGGTGATCAGCCATATTGTCACCTTGTTGCAGAAAGTCACGGGGGTGGCAGTTATCTGGGTTGGGGCAAATGAAGTGATGTCATTAGAGCTGACTATTGGTCAGTTGATTGCATTTAATATGATGACCTCGCATGTTAGCCAACCGATCGCCAAACTGGTTGAACTTTGGCAACAATTTATACAGACCCGCGTTGCTGTGGACAAGTTGGGGGACATGCTGAACCTGCCAGTAGAGCAGGACCAGGGCACTGAAGTCCCGACTGCTGTACTTTGTGGTGAGTTACAGATGCAGAATATTTCATTTAAATATCAACCTAATCTTGACCCTGTACTGTGTGATATCAATCTCCATATCCAAGCGGGTGAAAGCTTAGGTATTGTTGGTCCCTCGGGCTCTGGCAAGTCGACGTTAACACGTCTGTTGCAGAAGCTTTATACCCCACAAAGCGGCAGTATTCTCATCGATGGTATACCGCTGCACAGTCTAGCGCCAGATTACCTGCGCAGCCAAATAGGTGTTGTGTTACAGGACAATTACTTGTTCAACCGTAGCGTGCGTAACAACATCGCGATAAAAGATCCCAGTGCTTGTTTAGAAGATGTAGTGGCTGCTGCGAAGTTAGCTGGCGCGCATGACTTCATTTTACAACTTCCACTTGGTTACGACACTATTTTAGCGGAAGCCGGAAGTTCATTATCAGGTGGACAGCGACAGCGAGTCGCGATTGCTCGGGCATTAATGGCCAATCCTAAAATTCTAATTTTTGATGAAGCAACGAGTGCGCTTGACGATCAGTCACAGGCGATCATTCAGGAGAATATGCAAGCAATATCCCGCAGTCGAACCGTTATTATTGTCGCTCATCGGTTATCAACAGTGCGCCATTGCGACCGCATCATAACCCTAGAAAAAGGTCATATTACTGAATCTGGTAGTCATCAACAGTTATTAGCGCTGCAGGGATGTTATGCCCGTTTATGGCGCTTACAGCAGGAATTACGTAAGGAAACAGACTGATGTTTATCAAACACTTAAGAACAATTCGTCAAGCGTTGAAAGCACAGCGTAATGAGGCTGCAGATATTAAGCGCTCTCGTGATGAATATGAGTTTCAACCTGGCTATTTAGAAATTGTAGAACGTCCGCCAGCACCTTGGACACGACGTACGGCGCTAGCATTGACCTTGCTTCTGCTGTTGACTCTGATTTGGTCGGTGATCGGTAGGTTAGATATCCATGCTAGTGCTGCCGGACGTTTATTGGTGTCCAGCCATTCTAAAGTGATCCAATCAATTGAACCGGGAGAGGTGGTTGCTATTAATGTCCGTGATGGTCAGCAGGTCAAAAAAGGCGATGTGTTGATTGAACTGAATCCTATTGGTATTAAAGCGGGGATCCAGGAGATCCAAGAACAGTTAAATTTTAAAAAACTAGAGCAAGCCCGTTTGCAGGCGTTGTTGAGTGACGATCCGTTAAATAGCTTTGTTGTGCCAACAGGTATTAGCCCACTACAAGTAAGTGTTGCGCGTGCGCATTTACGCAGTGAATGGGCAGAAATCGAAGCCAATGTAGAGAGTATCAACGGTGAGATGAAGGTTAATTTAGCGAATCAACAGGCGCGTAAAAAAGACATCATAGGCTTGGGTGAATTGGCTGAAAATATTGACAACCGTTTAGATGCTCAGCGTACCTTAGCAAAAAACAATTTGATCCCGCGGGTGGTATTGCTGGAACAAGAAAAAGAAAAGTTAGAAATAGATCGCTCGCTGTCGCAGCAATACACCGGGATTGATGTTCTTCAAGCTGAATATAGCAGCAAACAGGAACAGCGTAACGGTTATTTGGCGAAAGTCCGTCGTGAGTATTATGACAAGCTTAATCAGGTGCAAGCTTCAATTGCGGTAATGAGACAACAATTGATTAAATTACAGGAAAAATTCCGCCTGCAAAGTCTGCTCGCCCCGGTTAGCGGTGTTATACAGCAGTTGGCTGTGCACACTCTCGGTGGTGTTGTAGAGGCTGCTAAGCCGTTGATGATTATCGTGCCTGATGATGCGGTATTAGAAATTGAAGTGAAGATCCTCAACAAGGATGTCGGGTTTGTGCATAGCGGACAAAATGTTGAAATTAAGGTCGACTCTTTCCCTTATACACGGTACGGGACCATCGCTGGCAAGGTGGCGTATGTGTCTAGAGATTCCGTGAAGGATGAGAAACTTGGTTTAGTTTTTCCAGCGCGCGTAAGGATCGCACAGCGCACTATTCTAGTTGAAGATAAAGAGGTGCCGCTGCAGGCAGGAATGAGTGTTAATGCCGAGATCCGTACTGGTGATAGGCGAGTGATTGACTACCTGCTTAGCCCTCTGCAGCAGTATCAGTCTGAAGCGATGAAGGAACGATAATGGCTGCTATCGAAACATTGGTGCCAGTAGCGGATACACCTGTAGACCATACACCTGTACAAAATGCTGCTGCATACCATATGCCAGCTAACGATGCTGTCGAAGATCCTGGTCTGGTTGCGCTAAGTAGAGCCGCTGGTCACTTTAAATTATCTGTGGATGTTGGGCAATTGACTCATCAACTGGGACGTAGGGAAGGGGTCGCAGACAGTATCGATTTATGTCGTTGTGCACTTTGGCTGGGATTACGGGCTCGTCAAACAAACTCGACTATAGACCGACTATCTGCGTTACCTTTACCAGCATTAATGCTGACAACGCAAGGTTGGATGGTATTGGAACGGGTTGAGGGCGATACGCTTACGGTATTTATACCGGGCCAAGCCGATCGTTGTGAGTATTCACGGCAGGAGTTCAATGAGTGCTGGCTGGGAGAGTTAATACTGCTGGCGGAAGCGTTGGATATTCCTAAAAAAACAAAATTTGGTTTTGCTTGGTTTGTGCCGTCTATTCGTAAGCATGCTTCGCAGTTCCGCTATGTGCTGTTGGTGTCTTTAATGCTGCAGTTAATAGCCTTGGTGACGCCGTTATTGTTTCAAAATGTTATTGATAAAGTGCTGGTCAGCCGTAGCCTTTCCAGTTTACAGGTGCTCGGAATTGCGATGCTGGTACTGGCAGTATTTGAACCTGTTTACGGTTTTCTTCGTGCTTGGCTGTTTGCCAATCTAGCCAGTAAGACTAATTCTGAATTATCCAGTCGGCTTTACCAGCATCTGATTACTTTACCGCTTAATTATTTTCAGCAACGTCAGACGGGTGAAATTATTGCGCGAGTTCGGGAAATGAGTCAAATCCGTCAGTTTTTAACGGGTTCCGCATTGAGCATGGTATTGGATTTAGCCTTTGTTGGGCTGTTTTTAGCTGTCATGTTTACGTATGCCGCTAAGCTAACTTGGCTCGTTATCGGCTCTTTGGTGCTGTATTTTATTTTTTGGCTGCTTGTCGGGCCGGCACTTCGCGCTAGGGTAACAAGAGAATATGAATTAAGTGCAGATAATACCGCCTTTTTGATTGAATCGGTTACCGGTATTGAAACCATCAAAACGACGGCTACCGAATCGGCTTTTTCACGCCAATGGGAGCGTCAATTAGCCAGTTTCGTACGCGCTTCTTTTCGCGCCAAAGTGATCGGAATATTGGCGGGGCAAGGAATTGGCTTGATTCAAAAATTGACCTCGGCATTAGTGTTGTGGTGGGGCGTTACGCTAGTGATGCAAGGCTTATTAACGCCTGGAGAACTTGTTGCATTCAATATGTTGGCAGGCAATGTGACACAGCCGATCCTACGCCTTGCCCAGATCTGGCAGGACTTTCAACATACTTTGATTTCACTGCGCCGTATTGGTGACATTCTTGATGAAGATACGGAGCAAGGCAGTGGCGGTCTAGCATCTGTACCTAAGCTGGCTGGTGGCGTGAGATTCAGTGGTGTGCGATTTCGTTATCATGCTGACGGTCAGGAAGTGTTACGCAACCTTAATCTTGATATTAAACCCGGTGAGTTTATCGGCATTACCGGACCCTCGGGTTCTGGTAAGTCAACGCTGACCCGATTGTTGCAACGTCTCTATATTCCTCAGCACGGACAGGTGCTGGTTGATGGTATCGATTTAGCGATTGCCGATCCCGTGGCACTGCGCTGTAATATGAGCGTGGTGTTACAAGAGAGCCTGCTTTTTTCCGGCACTATTGCTGAAAACATCCGCCTTTGCTGTCCCTTAGCCAGCGATGCACAAGTTCTGCAGGCTGCCACACTGGCTGGCGCCGATGAGTTTATTCGCGAACAGCCAGAAGGCTTTGACGCACAAGTAGGGGAAAAAGGCGGTCGTTTATCTGGCGGGCAACGTCAACGGGTTGCACTGGCTCGAGCGCTGCTTACAAATCCTGGTATTTTACTGCTTGATGAAGCAACTAGCGCTTTAGATTACGAGTCTGAAGCTGCGGTGATGGCAAATATGGACGCTATTTCCCAAGGGCGTACCGTGATCAGTATTGCTCACCGTCTGAATACACTGCGCTATGCGGACCGAATACTGGTAATAGATAAAGGAGAGATAGTGGAGCAAGGAACGCACCAGCAGCTACTTGATCAGGATGGCACCTACGCCAATCTGTGGAATCTGCAAGTAGCATCGTAGCCTTTTATAGGCTGTAAGTATGCCAATGACTGACTTCAAAAAGTAGTCCGCGGTAATTTTTAATTTTAAAAAGAGAGTAAATTTATGACTGAGAACTTCGTACAAACAGTATCAAGTGTTAATTACAATAAAGGTATTTTTTCATTGTATTTCGTTGGACAGAATCAACAAAATATGTCCAATGGTGTGATGGCTGAGAATGATACTGATCTGGAATTGAAACAAGTGGTACATATGCCAGCTTCTGGCTTTATGTATATGGTTTCTATGGTTAAAAACATGCTTGAGGATCCGCGTATGGCAGCTGAATTTGACAAGCTAGTTGCGGCTGGTTTTTTACCCGCAGAGCCGACGCAAGAACAACCTGCTTCTAAACCTGTAACCGTGTCAGCAGCACCAAAAAAGCCAATTGCGCGCAGCAAAAAATAACATTAAGGGGTTGATATATGAAGATTAACTATCAACCAGCAAAGCTTGATTATTCAAAAATACAGTCAATGATTGGTGGGGTGATGGTACTTAGCCAGCACTCTCCTTTGCACCGCTTTTACGTTGTTGCTGAATGGCAACAACGTATTATGCCGGCTTTTGAATTGAATCAATTTTGCTATTACGAAGATGACCAAGGCCGCCCAATTGCTTTTTGTAATTGGGCGTTTTTATCTGAGAAAAATAGAGATGAGCTACTTTCTGGTTCAAGAGATCTCTTGCCTTCGGATTGGAATTCTGGCGAGCATATCTATATCCCAGAAATGATTGCGCCATTCGGTCATGGACGCAAGATTATAAACGATCTTCGTCGTCGTGTGTTCTTGCCGTGGAAAGGACAAAAAGTGTGTACTGTCCGCGGTAAGTTAGATACACAAACCAATCTCTGCACTCGAAGTGTGCAGTGGTTTTCTATTTAAATAAACATTAAAGAGATTTGCTATGGGTAAACCATTTTGGAGAAGTGTTGAGTACTTCTTTACGGGAAATTATTCTGCTGATGATGGTAACAATAACATTGTTGCGATTGGATTTGGCGGAGAAATAAAGGCTTATGGGGGCGATGATACTATCACTGTTGGTTCTATCGGAGCCACAGTGTATACGGGTAGCGGCAATGATAACGTATATGCAGGCGCTGCTTATCTAAAAGTTGAAGACACTACAGGTAATCTAGGTGTTTATGGTGCAGCAGGCTATGCAGACATAAATAAAAATGGCGATGGTAACGTGTCTTTTGCGGGAGCCGCTGGTGGGGTATCTATTGACCATACCGGTAATCATGGCGATGTTAAGTATGGTGGTATTGCCGCTTATAATGGTCTGACTCGTAAGGGTTTGAGCGGTAATGTCACATTTGAGGGGGCTGGTGGTTATAACAGTCTTTGGCATGAAACCAATCAAGGTAATCTGTATTTCGCGGGCGCTGGTGCCGGTAATAAGCTGGACCGTACCTGGTTCAATCGTTATCAAGGCTCTCGCGGTGATGTCAGTTTTAATGGGATCGGTGCAGCAAACAGCATCAGCTCGCGAGTAGAAACCGGTAATATTTCTTTTAAAGGTGCAGGTGCCGATAACCATCTAGTGCGTAAAGGCAAGGTGGGTGATATTACTTTACAAGGTGCTGGTGCATCGAACCGTATCGAGCGTACCCGTCAGGCTGATGATGTCTACAGTGAAACCCGAGGTGATATTCGCTTTGAAGGGATCGGTGGTTACAACAGTATTTATTCGGATGTCGCTCACGGTAATATCAATTTCTCAGGTGCTGGTGCATATAATGAGATCACCCGTAAGGGCGTTAAAAATGATTTCGCAGGGGAAGGCTTAGAAAATGCTAACGCCGATGAAATTGTACTAACTAGTGCGGATTTAGGTGGTCGCTGGATCCAAGAAAGCCAAGCCGTAAGCGGTGTTAAATCAACGACAGAGGATAACACCTACCTGTTTGCTTTTGCCGACTCTACGTATACCAAAATTAGTAAAGTTAGATTGCATAATGACCCGATTACCGGAAAGCTCGGTTACTACGCAACGTCTTGGTATAAAGAGGGCAATCACTTAACAAATTTAGCAGATCAACAGATTTCATCTGCGAACGGTTTTGTGAACCTTAATATCAACGGTGCTTATACCCTTTCTAAGCTGAAAGTTGAGCATCAGCAATCGGTAACCGTTCACGCGATAGAAAAAAATCTGACGGAATACGAATGGATCACTTACGCAGGCGGTACTTCCATTGATGCAGCTGATGTTACCTTGTCTGATAGTAAAATGGGCGGCCCCTCTATTTCTACTGTTGGTACGAAGATTGATGTACAGGCCGTTAAGTCCAACAGTAAAGCAAATACTTATATTTATGCTTCATTACAGGGTCCATACACCAAAATAGTGGTGGTAGAGCTGGCTAATGATCCAAAGAGCGGAGAACTGAAATACCGAGCAACACCTTGGTATAAAACCGGCGACTATACGGCGAACCTTGCGAACGAAGATATCTCTGCGGGTAATGGCTATAGGCATGCTGGATATTCGCTCAGCGATCTGCAGTACCGTGTTGATTCTGTGAGGGTCACTTCCGATCAAGTCGCTGATATGGAGGAGTATAGTGAAAAACCATTGATTGATGCTTCGACAGACAGTGGTGAGAGTTCTGGAGATGTACGCTTTATTGGCGCAGGTGGCGGTAATGTCATCAAGTCTAATGTGACGCGTGGCAACGTGTATTTTGACGGTGCAGGTATTGCCAATGTGATAACCCACAGCTCTGACTTCGGTAATACCGAATTTAATGGTGTCGGTGCGGCAAATGTGATTGTTAAGAGCGGCCAACAAGGCGATCTAACGTTTCATGGTGCAGGTCTAGGTAATGTACTCGTCCATCAAAGTAAACAAGGTAAGATGGATGTTTGGGCTGGCGGTTTAGTCAATGTGCTGGTTCGTGTTGGCGATGGTGAATATCTAGTTCATTTACTTGCTTACGGTAATATTTCTGTACAGCAAGGCAATGGCGATAGCCGAGTCGTTATGTTCGGTGGTTATAATACGCATACGCAAATCGGTAATGGCAGCGGAACATGGGTTGCAGCTGGTGGTTTTAATGTGATGACTCAAGTAGGCGATGGTGATATTACCTCTGTTTTAGTTGGTGGTGCTAATGTACTTACTAAAATTGGGGATGGTGATTTGACTTCCGGTATGATCGGTGGCGCTAACATCATTACTCACATTAGTGGCGATGAGCAATCCTCTGATACAACTTCAGTTGCGCTTGGCGGCTTAAATGTGTTGACCAAAAAAGGTAAGGGTAATGCACTTGCGGTTATGGCTGGAGGAGGTAATGTTCTGACCCATATCGGTGATGGCAGCACTACTGGTGTAATGATTGGTGGCGCTAACGTTTTGACTAAAGTTGGTGACGGTAATACTACCGGGATCATGCTTGGTCTGGGTAACGTATTAACCCATATCGGTAATGGTCAGACTCTCGGCGTGATGGGCGCAGTTGGTAATGTATTTACTAAAGTGGGTGATGGAACCGCCATTGCCGCTATGGTCGGTGCTGCCAATATCTTTACGCATGTCGGTGAAGGTTATTCTTGGGCACTGATGGGCGGTTTGGGTAATGTATTTACCAAAATAGGCGATGGTAATGCACTAGCGCTGATGATCGCAGAAGTGAATGTGTTTACTCACATTGGTAACGGCACTACCGTTGCGCTGATGTTAGCTAAAGGCAATATTGCGACTAAAGTTGGTAATGGTATGACCATGGCAGCGATGGTGGGCAATGCCAATATTTTCACTCATGTTGGTGACGGTGATACATTTGCAGCTATGATTGGCCAGGCCAATATTTTGACCAAAGTGGGTAATGACTTAACCGCAGCGTTGATGGTAGGTCAGGCTAATGTTTACACCCATGTCGGCGATGGCACGAGTATCGGCATTTTAGCTGGTGAAGCGAATATCATGACCAAAGTGGGTGATGGTACGACGCTTGCTGCGATGTTTGGTAAAGCCAATATCATGACTCATGTAGGTGATGGTCTGAGCGGCGTTCTTGCACTTGGTCAAGCAAATATCGTTACTAAAGTGGGTGACGGCTTTATGGGGGTAGTTGCTGCTGCTAAGGCGAATGTGGTAACGCATGTCGGCGATGGTACTACAGCTGCTGTAATGCTTGGTGAAGGGAATATCTTAACCAAAGTCGGTGATGGTACGACAGTTGGTCTACTGATTTCTAAGATCGGTAACATCATGACCCACGTTGGTGATGGTATGACCATTGGCGTTGCGAAAGGCAAGGCCAACATCATTACTAAAGTCGGTGATGGACTTGGCCTTAATGTAGCCTGGGGCGAGGCAAATATACTGACGCATGTTGGTGATGGCGATCGCTATAACTTTGCCAAAGGTAAAGCCAATATCATTACCAAAGTGGGTAACGGACAAGAGGTTTCTGTTGTTCATGGTAAAGCCAATATTATTACTCATGTCGGTAATGGTGATGATTACACTGGTGCTTGGGGCGAAGCGAATATTATCACCAAAATCGGTGACGGGCGTAATGTTGTCTTAGCTAAAGGTAAAGCTAATATTGTTACGCAAATTGGTGATGGTGACAGCTTCAATGCCTTATGGAGTAAAGGTAATATTGTTACGAAAGTGGGTGACGGTATGCAAGTCACAGCGGCGAAAGGCAAGGCGAATATCGTTACGACTATTGGTAATGGCTTAAGCGTAACGGCAACCTATGGTGATTTGAATATCAATACCAAAGTCGGTGATGGTATTTCTGTCAATGTTGCTTGGGGTAAATACAACATCAACACTAAAGTGGGTGATGGCCTCAATGTTGCGGTGATGAAAGGTAAAGCTAATGCGAATATTCAAGTCGGTGACGGTTTAGGTATTAATGCCTCTTATGCCCAAAATAATGTTGCCATTAAAATTGGTAACGGCGATTTCTATAGCTTGTCTGTAGCATCAAGTAATACTAAGAGTAATAAACTGTCTTCGCTATTCGATAATATCAAACAGACGGTATTAGGCATGGCAGGCAGCCAGGGCATCAATTTCTTGGTGCAGGGTGATGATGCTTCTACATCGGCTTCCCGTAAAGGCCGCGGAGCAATTGCTACTCCGGAGATAACTAAACTCAATGGCTTCCAAATGGAAGAAATTGCAGAGGTTGGCAGTGAACTTGGTGATAGCATGTCAGGCGGTGTTACAGATGTCGAAACGCCAGATGTTGCGGCGATGAAAAGCGAATTAAATGTCGACGAAGATGCGCAATCAACAGAAAATCCAAACTTGATCGCTAACGGAGATTTTGAACAAGGTGCTCAAGGTTGGCTGTCGACCAATGGTATTGAAGCGTCGTATTCAGGCAGTGTTTACGGTGTCGATAATACAGGTCATGGTGCTATTGTTAATGAACTTGCTAGCAACGTTAATACCACTATTTATCAAGATATTCAAAGTTTGGAAAGTGGCGAAGTACTTTTACTGAGTTTTGATTTCGTTCAACGCGCAGGCCTTTCTGCTGGGCATGGTATGCAGGTTCTATGGAATGGCAGCATAGTATTCTCAGCCTCTGGTGATGAAAGTACCTGGCAGCAGCAAACATTGCAACTGACGGCTCAGACCGGTAATAACAGAATCGAATTTAAAGGCACAGGCGAAAGTAATGGCCTTGGCTATATTTTGGATAACGTGGTTGCGAAATCAGAGAAGATAGCGGCAACCAGTGCAGTCAGTGACAACGCACAGCAAAATAAAGCCGCAGCGAATGCCCAGAATGACAAAGAAAAAGCGGAAGCCGATGCGCAACGTTTACAGCAAGAGAAAGATCAACAATTAGCGGCTGTATCCGGTTCTCAAAAGCAGCTCGAAGCGACCGATCAAAACGCATTGAAAACCAATGGTCAAGCAGAACGTGAAGCGCTTGCTGTAGAACAACGAGACATAACCAAAGAACTGACAGATCTGACCCAAGGGCTTGATGCGCTTGATGGTCAAGATAATTACCAAGGTGAATCCGGTGATAGTTGGAGAGATAACTTTGCTGGTGGAATTTTAGATAACGTCCAAAGCAAACTTGATGATGCCAAGTCGAATTCAAATGAGCAGCTTGATAAAGCGGCTCAGCAAAATATACAAAATCAGCAAGATACACAAGCTGCTGTAGCTAAGTCTGAATCGGGTGTCGCTAAAGGTGAAGAAAACCAAGCTAATGCAAAGCATGACATTAATGATGCTAAAGCCAATGCCAATTCACGACAAGATGAAGCTTTAGTTAACCAGCAAGACGCGCTGCAGGCTAAAACGAACGCCAATGCTGACAGTAATCAAGCGCAGCAACGCGGAGAACAAGATAGTTCAGCCGCGCAAAATAAATCTTCGCAAGCCCAAGCTGATGCGAAAGGTACAAAGCAAGATGAAGATGACAAACCGGATCGTAATGGCGCTTCAGGAAGCGGTCTTTCTGGTAAAGCATATGAAGCGCAAGCTGCGGCTGAAAATACAAGTCATGTTGACGCGCATTCTGAAGTTGCTGCTGATGGGCGATATAGTGAAGGCTTGACGGAGCAAGAGTTAGAAGCGTTGGAGGGTGCTAAGGAAGCTGTTAACCGCCTACAAATTAATACTGGTATTCGCCCGAATAATACAGGTTCCGCAGTGACGGAGATGTTTACTCATACTGGTAGTCGTGATGTTACGGTGGAAACCGTAGTAGGTGATAGAGGCCACATAACACGCGAGACAATTGATTACGCAAAAGTTAATCTTGATGGTCTTAGCGGCGAACAAGATAACCAGCGTTTACAGCAATCAAGATCTAAGGTTGTGCCTGAGTTTAATAGCCATTTTGATACAACTTCAATCGGTATTGAAAATGAGTTGTCCGGCTTAGTTGTTGTTTTACCGAAAAATTCGACACAAAAATTTGGCTATGTACATGACGCTGAAGGTAACCCTCTATTTATGTTAACTAAAGACATGAATCAGGGCGGTTATAGTAATCCGGCGGGCATCTCAGATATTAAAGATGTCAGCAATTGGCAGACTCATACCATTGAGTTAGTTACTTACCCAAGCGAAACTAGTGATAAAAAAGCGGTTGAAAGTCGTAAAGAGGCAATGCTTTGGTTAGCCAAAGAATTTACTAGCCATATTAACGATTCAAACCACAAGAGTTTGTCTAACATTGTCAGTCAAGATAACCGTTTTACATTGGTTATTTCGAACTCTAATCATTTGGTTGCTGCTGGTAATGGTACTGCTTTGGAAGCTCATGGCCAAACTATTGGTATGACTCCTAGCGGGCAGCAAGCGACAATGGCGGTGAATGCTAAAGCGTTTGGTATGAGTTCATCACCTGAATTGAAGCTTCTGGAATCAGCTAGTTGGTATAAGTCGGGCTTACAAGATGAGTTCTCTGAGATTGCTAATAATGTGACCCTAGATGACCCGATGACAGCAAAAAATGTGTTTGCTTATCTAACCTCAATCTATTCAAAGACCGCTGATTTAGCAAAAGAGTATGGACTTTATATTAACGATTGGGACCCAGTAGCGGAAGGATTTACGCCTAATGCACAGGGACTGACTGATCCTAAAGTTAAAAATGCATGGGAAATACTACCTAGAACCAGACCTGCGAAAATGTTGGATCTTCTTAGTAAGCAAGATTCAATGTATGTCAGACAGCAGATTTCAGCAAAGTTAAAGTCGACTCATTCTGACACCCTTGCAAAGAATGTTTTTGAGTACTTTCAGTATGGTGGTGAGGTTGCAGGACACGCTATTAATAATGCCACAACCGGCAGCGCTCAATCTCCAGAACCAGCGATCTTATTTGAATTTCGTGCCGTACCAAATGAGTTAAGTGACTATGTTCCAAAGACTCAATCAACGGCAAAACTTGACGTGAAAGTGCTTGATCAGTTTGATTCGATCAACCGAAGAGCCATTATTGCAAAGGTCAACGAATTGGTTAACGGCAATGACGACTTCGATATCTGGTATCAAGCCTATCGTGAGAGTGAAGGTCTACCACCAGTGAAGAATCCTCAGCGTAGTGCTTCAGCTAATCACAAGGCTGAGTGGGTAAGATCACAAGTTCCGGAACAGTGGACAATCATAACAACGCAACATGTCAGTGATGACGCTCATTCGAAAGCGGGCGTGCCTCTGGGTACAACGACTATGCCCACAGAAGAATTGGAATCTCTGGGTTCAGGAGATAATAAAGAGGTTACACTCGATACTGAAAGCGTGTCGCAAGATAAACCTAAAACAGAGCTGATGTCTGTAGCGGATCTGCTTGAGGCGGCTTACGTCAAGGGCAAAATCCGAGGTGAGAGTTACCAAAAAGTGATTGATGCACTTGCTCATTACCATGCGGATTCAGGCGAAAACGTCGATTCTGAACTGGATGCGATGGTTAATCTGCGTCAACAAGTTGAAGGCTATTTGCTAGGGCATCCTGATTCAGGACGAGTGCCAGCTCTTAACGTGCTGTTATCTCAGGTGAGTCAAAACATTGAAGTAGATGATAACACTGTCTATCAGGATGCATTCAGCAAGCTCTATGCTCAACTTGATAATGCAAATGTTAACGATAGCAAACACCTGTATATAGATGTTAATGGTGGCTTTGTTACCAAGGGTAAAGAAAACATTACTGATGCTGAAAAGCTTGCAAGTGGTAAATTAGCGGCAGATAAGCTTAAAGTTACGGTTGCTAAGGAATATGGTCAGGCTGTTGCTGATGCTGTCTTTAATGATTTGCACAAAAATGATCTTGCTAAAGATAGTAAGGGTGTTGATGTCGCAGGACTGAAAAAAATACACCGTGCTATTGAACAACAAATATCTCCAGTTAGCGCAACTCTATTTATCTGGAAGCCGAGTGATCACAGTTCTCTTGGTCATGCAGCAATGCAGATCGGACAAGGCCGGGTTCAAGTAGATGCGCAAGATGCTCCTGATTTTAATCAGAAAAACTATGTGAGCTGGTGGCCGCTGGGCAGCAAGTCTTCGAAGATTAGCGATATTTTCAATATAGCCACATCTGAACACCCAGACCTGAAAATTCGTAAGAGTGATTTTAGTCAACCAGCACACCAAAACGACACTCTTGAGCATGACATGGTGTCTGAAGAAAATGATAACTTCGGTATGGAAGATGGAGATCGCAAACTCGAACGTTTTATAGAAAAACTGAATATTGCTAAAGGCATTGATGCCCAGTTTAAGGATATCTCTGAAGCATTTACGATGGTTGCCTTGATGAACCCTGATATGTTGGAGACATCTGGTATTCCAGAGCATGTTTCTCGACGGTTTGTCGATGAGTGGAATGATACTAGTTATGACATGATGGACGTAGCTAAACGTTTTGCTGAGGAACTGCAAAAACAAGCTCAAGCAAGCAGTGATACGGTATTAATGGAAAAACGTATTGGCAATGTGGTCCGCCAGTTTGCTGATCGTGCACTAGAAGATATTAATAACTTTAAAACTCAAGAAGCTGATTTGGGACGCGTATTCCGAATTAATTTAGAGGGTTTGGACGTTGCGGCAATGCAGGCTGAATGGAATACGATCAGCAATGACCCAGATACCCGCTATCAGCTGCTGACCAAGAACTGTTCAACTACTGTTGCAAAAGTGCTGAAAGCCGGTGGCGCGGATAAGTTGATTGGTCATACTTGGACGCCGAATGTTGGTGTCTGGACGCCAACAGCGCTGTTTAATTACGGTCAGGCGCTGCAGGAAGCTCAACTGGAAATCGCAGCGAAGAAGCAAAGTCGTCATTCAATTGATGATTTTGACGCGTTGTCCGGTAAAGATAATGTGCTGGAATCCGTCGTCATGGAAAATGATGGGAAACCACCACGTGAGAAAACATCACTTAGTCCGTTGACTCGTTTCTTCAATAATGAATTGTACGGAAGTAAAGATGCTCGCCGAAAAATTGGCGACATCACCCAAACCCTGCTTGATCACGCCGTAACTGATGGGAAGTCAGACAAGGTGACGCTGAAAGGTGAGTCAGGCCGATTGAGTGGTTATTATCATCATGGCAACACGCTTGAAGATACTGTGCAGGCTCAAGATGCTTCTCAGAAGGTGGTTTTGTTTGTACATGGTTCGGGTTCTTCAGCTGAAGAGCAGGCGAGTGCAATCCGTCAGCATTATCAGAAGCAAGGCATTGATATGCTGGCTGTTAATATGCGTGGCTACGGTGCAAGTGATGGTGGCCCTAATGAAAAAGGCCTTTACCAAGATGCTCGTACGATGTTCAGCTATTTGGTTAATGACAAAAGTATCGATCCTAGTAATATCATTATTCATGGTTACTCGCTCGGAGGACCGATTGCGGCTGATTTAGCTCGTTTTGCAGCACAGAATAATCAGGCTGTTTCCGGCTTGTTACTAGATCGTCCAATGCCAAGCATGACGAAGGCGATCACGGCACATGAGGTGGTAAACCCCGCGGGTATCGTCGGAGCATTGTCTAAAATAGTTAATGGTCAGTTTTCGGTAGAGAAGAACCTAAAAGGTTTACCGAAAGAGACGCCGATCATGTTGCTAACGGATAATGAAGGCTTGGGTAACGAAGGTGAAAAACTACGTGCCAAGCTTGCTGCGGATGGTTATCAGATATCAGGTGAAAACACCTTCTATGGACATGAAGCAAGTAATCGCTTGATGAGTCAGTATGCTAAGGAAATTGTATCTGGTTTATTTGATGCTAAACCTCAAACAGTAGAAGAGCTTGAGTCATTAGGTAATAAAGCTAAGCATTCTGCGGATTTATCAGAGGTATTCACAAAGGATCAGCTTAAGAAAAATGCCAAGGTATTTGCTAAACCTATCGGTGTGTCTTACCAGAGAATTCTGGATCAAGTTGGTCTTGTGCATCGCACTACGGGCCGTGACCAAATTGCGGCTAGTTTTGAACTGAATAAACAAATTGACGCTTATGTTGAAGCGAATCCGGCATCAGGCCGAAATCAAGCATTTAATCAGCTGAAAGGGCAGATAACGAATGCGTTATTTAACGGTGATATACAGGTAGCTAAAGAGGGTATCAGCGAAATCGCTCAGACTCGTCCTGAGCTTGCTGCGCGTATCTATATCATTGCTCAAGAAGAAGCAAACGGTAAGAATTTGGGATTGACGGACTTGATGGTTCGTTGGGCGAAGGAAGACCCGTATTTGTCTGCTAAAAATGGCTATCAGGGTGATATACCATCTGATCTTGGCTTTGAAGCAAAATTCCATGTTGAACTTGGTTCTCAGTATGCTGATTTTAAGCAGACTCTAGAGAAAGCACAAGCTGAAGGTCTACTCACTAAAGCTGTTATTGATGAGAGCACAAAGACGGTGCACTTGGGTTACACCTATCAAGAACTGCAAGATCAGACTGGTACTGAATCGGTACAAATGGCTGCTTACTTCCTGAAGGAAGCGGCTAAAAAATCCGATCCGACATCAGCAGGCTCTGCTGAAATGATCTTATTGAATAAGTTTGCGGATAAAAATTATATCGCTGAACTTGAACGTCAGCGTATGGATCAAATAGAATCAATTTATCGCAGCAGCCATGATACTGATATTGCAGGTTGGGATAAGCGTTATTCTGGTACCGCTTTGAATGAGTTAAACAGTCAGCTTGGAGCTGCAACCAGTGTGGAAGCACAACTAGCACTGTTGTTGGAAAAACGTAATGGCCTGTTGATTGGCGAAAGCCATGGTAGCGACGTCAATGGTTTACGTTTTGTCAACGAGCAGATGGATGCCCTTAAAGCACAAGGGGTTTCTGTTATTGGCCTAGAGCATTTACGTGCGGATCTTGCTCAGCCATTAATTGATAGTTACCTGTCAAGTGGTGATATGTCTTCTGAGCTACGCATCATGCTGAAAACTAAGCATCTTGATATCTCGTTATTTGAAAATGCGCGTGCGAAAGGGTTGCGTATTGTTGCACTTGATGCAAACAGTACCACTCGTCCGACTATCCAAGGTACAGAACATGGTTTGATGTATCGTGCTGGTGCGGCTAATAATGTTGCTGTAGATACGCTTTCAGGTTTACCGACTGGTGAGAAATTCGTCGCTATCTACGGTAATGCTCATTTGCAATCGCATAAAGGTATTGAAGGTTTTGTTCCTGGTATTACACACCGTCTTGATTTACCTGGTTTGAAGATCAGTGAGACGAACCAGTTCAAAGCGCAGGCTGACGATTTAAGTCAGCGTGTTATTTATGGTGATGTACTCAATAAAGCTAAAATTGAATTTACCAACAGTCTGAATTCAGATGATGGTAAGGTGCAAAAAAATAATGTTGAAAGTTGGGATAAAGTTACCGTAACACCACAGAATGACGGTGGTGATACTCGCTTTGATGGTCAACTTATTATTCAGACTGAAAACGATCCGACAGCAGCAAAAGCCGCGGCTAATTTAGCGGGTAAACATCCTGATTCAAGTGTTGTTGTACAGCTTGATGCTGACGGTAAGTATCGTGTTGTTTATGGTGATCCGTCACAACTATCGGGCAAACTACGCTGGCAAATTGTCGGCCATGGCAGAGATACAAGCGACAATAACAATACGCGATTAAGCGGTTATAGTGCAAATGAACTGGCGGCTAATCTGGTACAGTTTAGCGATGATTTTAGTCAGGCGAAAAAAATCAACAGCAAACCTGAATATATCAGTATTGTCGGTTGTTCGTTGATCAGTACAGATAAGCAGAAAGGTTTCGCTAAAACGTTTATTACTGCGATGGCAGAAAGCGACATTCGTACTGATGTTTCTGCGCGCAGTAGCGAAGTCGCTATTGATTCAACTGGCCATAAGCATACGCGTGATGCAGATGATCAATGGGCAAAGAAACTGGTCGACAACAAAGTTGTTCTTAGCTGGAATGATCAGGGTGACGTTACTGTTCGAGAAGAAACGGTGCGTAACACTATTGCTGAAGGTGATATTGATCTTAGTCGCGTTGGTTTAAATGAAAACGATGGTGTTACTCGTGGTGCGATTGCCGATAATGACGATGTCTTTACTGCGCCAGAAAAGCGCAAAGATAAAATTGAAACGAGTAGCTCGAATAAATCGGATAATAAAGTGAGTTATTCTGGCAACATCCAAGTGAACGTCGGTGATGGAGAATTTACAGCGCTCAATTGGGGCACATCAAACGTCGGTATTAAAGTCGGTACTGGTGGTTTCAAGTCGCTGGCCTTTGGTGATAATAACGTGATGGTGCATATCGGTAACGGTGATAGCAAACATAGCGTCGACATGGGCGGTTACCAAGCACTGGAAGGTGCGCAAATGTTTATCGGTAACCGTAATGTGAGCTTCAATATGGGACGCAGTAATGATTTGATCGTGATGATGGACAAATCAATCCCAACTCCGCCATTGGTTAATCCTTTTGATGGTGCAGCGCGTATTTCAGGTGTACTTCAGAGTATTTCTGCATCAGGGAAAGATCAGGATTGGTTGGCCGCTCAGGGCAGTCAATGGACATTATCGGGTGTGAGTAAATACGTTAAAGATATGTCAGGTCTGGACCAAACCAGCAGTGTTGATTATACAACTTTAGTTAATCTGGATTCTCAGCACGAACGTAGTAGCCGTGGTCTGAAAAGTGATACTGAAGCAACATTGAACAAGAAGTATAACGAATGGTTAGGCGGTAATAAGAGTTCAGACAGTAGTAAGATGAGCCGTTCAGATAAGCTCCGTCAGAAAAATGAAGAGCTGGCATTTAACCTAGCTGTAGGTGGCAGAGGCGCTGATATTCAAGTAACGACTGGTAACTGGAACTTTATGTTCGGTGATAATATTCAGTCCATTCTCGATACTAACCTCGGTTCGTTATTCGGCCTGATGACTCAGCAGTTCTCTGCAACAGGAAAAGCGGGAACAACCTTCACTTATAACCCTCAAGACTTACCTCGTCAGTTACAAAATAAGCTGTTGGGTAAACTTGCTGGCGTCGGCGCTGATACTACATTGGCTGATATTTTTGCGGTTGATTATACTGCTGATGGTCAAATAGTTGCACGTAATGGCGAGGCTGTAGATGGCGTCGCTATACTGACTGAAATGGTGGAAGTGGTTGCTGAATTTGGTGGCGAACAACTGAAATCATTCATTGATCCGTCGACATTGTTAGATAGCTTGAAATCAAGCTTAGATATGGGTAAGGATGGCCTCAACTCGTTTGTTGAAAGTCATGGTTTAAAAGACAAAGCACCGGAAGAACTGGAAAATAAAGCAACGGTCAGTGTTAATGCTGAAACAGATTCTCAGGCTAAAGCTGTAACAACAGATGAAGTTGCAGGGAAAGAAGAGCGTCCGTTTGGATTCAATGCGCTTAATTTACCTAACTTATTTGCCACTATTTTTAGTGCAGATAAACAGTCTGAAATGAAATCTCTGGTGACCAATCTGAAAGGTAACCTGACTGCAGATCTGCTTAATATGAAGGAGGCAACGTTTGATTTCCTTCGTAATAGCGGACATCTGCAAGGTGATGGTGATGTGAATGTATCTCTGGGTAATTATAATTTCAACTGGGGTGGCGACGGTAAAGATCTCGGCGCTTATCTCGGTGACAATAATAATTTCTGGGGTGGTCGCGGTGATGATGTTTATTACGCAACTGGTACGTCAAATATTTTCACTGGTGGTGAAGGTAATGATATGGGCGTGCTAATGGGCCGTGAAAATACGATGTTCGGTGGTGATGGTGATGATACTGCTGTTGTTGCTGGTCGTATTAATCATGTGTTTATGGGAGATGGTAATGACCAAGCCTTTGTCTTCGGCGAAGGAGGGACTATTGAATCCGGTTCAGGCCGAGATTATGTTGTAACATCAGGTAATTATAATTCTGTACAGGCTGGTGATGGTCAAGACTATGTGGTTACGATTGGTAATAATAATCAGATCGACTTAGGTAATGGTGATGACTTCTCGAACGTGTTCGGTAATTATAATCGGATTGACGGTAAAGCGGGCAACGATGTTATCAAATTGATGGGTTACCACGCAGTGATTGACGCTGGCGCTGATGATGATCACTTAATCGCAGCATCTATCTCTAAATTTAGTGAGATAGATGGTGGCGAAGGTAATGATCTACTCGTTCTTGGTGGTTATAGTAATAACTTCCAAGGCGGCGCCGGAATTGACAGCTTTATGGTCAATGTTAATGTAATCGACAATCAGGTTACAGACATTTCTGCAGATGATTTCATTGTCTTTAATAACGTGAACTGGAGTGATTTGTGGCTGCAGCGCAGCGGTGAGGATTTACAGATCAAGATAAACCGTAAGGCTGATTATACTTCGGCACAGGCTAAATTTGAAAGCCTCGGCTTGGTTACCTTCACTGACTACTTCGCGGATAACCGAGCTAAATTAGTGATCAGCATGGATGCCAAGCAAGAATCAGGGGAACGTGATTATACTGCGTTGTCGAATGGTGCTGTAGATAATTTAGTACAGGCCATGAGTGGTTTTGAACCATCAGCTGGTGATGCTGGGTTTATGGACCAATTAGATAACGGTGCAAAACACAACATTGCGTTAGCGTGGGGTAATGTGAATAAAGGGACTGGCAATATAGCGTAACTTTATATTATTAGCAGTGTAATTTATTGCGCTGCTAAGCATCAAATCTTTTAAATATTATACAGAGACATCCCCATTTTTGAGGTTGTCTCTTTTTTATGTCCCCATTTAAATTAAATTGCATTACAGAAACGTTCTTCACTATCAACTCATTTTATTCACCTCGCTGGTGGCGATTTAGTCAATGCTCAAAACCTCTATATTTTAGACCATCATGCATAAGTGTTAATAAATGGTGGCAAACTTTAAATCTGCATATAACTTCGCCACTATCTAATGCATCAGCAAATATTGAGTGTAAGTGGTATTATTCCCGTTATTAGTATTCTACTGTTTGAAAGGAATTTAAATGTCTGAAGTTTTAACTCATCAAGTACTCCCTACCAAGGTACTTTTTACCCAAGAAATCACCCAATCTTTAACTCAAGTTCAATGGGTTGAACAAACAGACACAGGTTCTTATGTCGTAACTGAAAATACACCTTTCCACCCAGTTAGCCATATTTGGCCAGATCATCCTGCAGACAAAGGTTTCTTAGTATTGGCTGGTACTAAATACGCTGTGATTGATTGTCTTACTGGTGCGTTTGATATTGAAAATAACAAATTACACGTAGGCGCAGATATTCCAGTGAAACGTGGTGAAGCAGGTTGGCATTTTGTTGTTGTGCACGAGTTAGCGCTTGATGCAGTGATAAACCTTAGTGATGACGTTGAATTGATTGTTGATGCAAACTATCAAGGCGCATTAAGCCGCGGCCATAGTGCAGGGCACTTAGCTTCTTTTGCATTAAACAAAGTACTTGAGCAAGCTTATTGGCGCAAAGATGCATCGCGTAAAGATGCGTTAAACAACCGTGATTTTCATTCGTATGCACAAGAATTAAGTCTAGTTTCTGAAAACCAATCAACAGACACTTACCGTTTAGGTAAAACGTTGAAAAAACGCGGGCTTAATGTCGCTGAGATGTTGACTGATCTAGCTGAGATTGAAGCTAGAGTTAATGACGTACTGGCAACTTGGCTTGCGACTAAAGCACCTGTGGTAATGAAGTGTGAAGGTGATGCGCTTACAGACTCGCGCTTTTGGTGTTGTGATTTAGGTATAGGGGAAAGTATTACGATGCCCTGTGGTGGTTCACACGTACAAAGTTTGGCTGAATATAACGCGATTAAGATTGTATTAACACTAAAGTCAGAACAAGACTTAGAGATGATCACAACGGCAAGTTAGTTGTTTGTGTTAGTTAGTATTATCGTTATATAGAAGCATAAAAATAATAAAGGCGCATTATCTGCGCCTTTGTTGATTTATTTTTTGCTGTTACTGAAGTAATAGCTAGCACTTATTAAGCACTAATACTGGCGTTGTAACCTGGTACGCGAAATAGCTTGCGACATAAATCAAGGAACTGGCCATAAAACACACCAACAAAACAAGATACAACCGCATTACTTGATACCGCTGTTACGATCTGAGCGAAGTCAGCACCGACAGATAATAAAATTAATGCGTAAACAGGTGATTGGAAAGAGACATACGCAAACGTATCACCAAACTGCTTGGTTAGTTTATTCTTAACTAATCTAGCACCGGTCTTAATAATATAGTCGCGATACAAACCATAAGGGTATGCGATCGCGATGTTCACCGGGATTGAAACTACACGAGAAGCTAAAGATCGTTCAAACGACATCCCAGAGACAAAAATCTCAATCAACATTCCCACAACAAAACTAAATACTACCATTGCGAATGTATCAGCTGCGGCATTACGTACGCAGAAAGGGGTTTTAACTTGCACTTGCTTATCTCCAATTAGGTTAATGTATCATTATAATCAACTAATCCATCACCTATAAACTGGATGTTTAACTATAAGCGGGATATGTGGGTATTAAATCACGTATTAAGCAGTTTTAATCGCTATAGTTTTGTTTGTTTTTGAGTTTTTTATATATTAAATACTGGGAATGAATGAAAAATTGAGAGTTAATGCTGGGGGCTACAAAAGACGATGTGAATTAATGTGATAAGGTTCAAATTACTGGCCGAAGTTGGTGGCCAGTATCTCGTAAGTTGGAATTACTTATTGACAGGTGGGTCAGGTAATTAAGCTGTTAAGGTAATTTCATAGCTGCTGAATTTACGGATATTGATAACACCCGTATCAAAAAACAGGTATTGGCCTTTAATGCCTTGCAATATACCTGATACAACCGGCTCTTTATCAAAGTTGTGCGACACAATTTTGATTGGATGCTGCGTGACAGGGTAATTAATAGTCACTATTTCTTCTTCAAGCTCTTCAATTGCATCCAAACCATACATCATTTCGATATTACCTAATTGCTCTTCTATTAAAGGCATTAAGCGAGCAGCTTCGGCTTTTAAATCAAGGTCTGCATTTTCACCTTTAAGCATGGTACGCCAATTAGTTTTATCACCAATGAATTCAGCTAATGCAGTTTCAACTAACCCTGATATCAGGCGAGTCTTAACTTTGAATATAGGTAGGCCCTGTGTGGCTCCTTGATCAATCCAACGTGTTGGCAGTTGTGTGTGGCGCGTAATACCGACCTTTAATGCTGATGTATTTGAAAGGTACACATAATGGTCAGTCATACAGAAATCATCAGCCCACTCTGGTTGACGGCACGTACCGTGCTCATAATGGCATGTTTCTGGCTTCATGATGCACATGTCACAACTCGCTAGCTTGCGTGTACAAACAAAGCAGTGACCCTGTGAATAGCTTTTCTTGGTTTTCTTACCGCAATTTGAGCAATGTATATTGCCGGTGTGCGTCAGAGTCAGTGATTTACCGATAAATTCGTTTAACGAAATGAGCGTATCGTCGAGTGGTAACTGGTAACTCACACTGCTATCTGCATTAAGAGTTGAAACCATTTTACTGATATGGCCTGTGTATGACATTTTGAGTATTCCATTGCTGGTGAAATTATTGGGCTTAGTCGCGATGTTAATTTACGGATTTATTCTTATTTAACCGGATAAATTCATGCAAGTTCAACAAAAGCCGTGTAATTATAATGTAATTCTATATAATACTGGGTCTGAAATTTCTTTCTAGTTATAGTTTTACTTTTGATCATTCGCTGACAATTTTGTTTTTCGATGACAGAACGTTTAACTCAAATTTCAGTTTATTAGTGGGTGTTAGTTATTTGTACTTAACACTTCACTGAACATTATCACTTGGTGTGCTACTCACACCATAATTTATGCAAACGCTGCATCGTAGGCAGCATCACTGCACAAGGATATAAAATGCCTGTTATTACTCTTCCAGATGGCGCTCAGCGTCAATTTGACAATCCAGTATCGATTATGGAAGTTGCCGCAGATATCAGTTCTGGTCTTGCTAAAGCGTGTATCGCTGGCCGCATTAATGGTGAACGTGTTGACGCATGTGACCTGATCACTGAAGACGCTGCAATTGAAATCATTACTTCTAAAGATGCCGATGGTCTAGAGATCTTACGTCACTCTTGTGCGCATTTACTTGGTCATGCTATTAAGCAATTATGGCCAAACACCAAGATGGCTATTGGTCCTACCATTGATAAAGGCTTCTATTATGACGTCGAAATGGAAGAACCAATTAGTGAAGCTGATTTAGCTAAACTAGAAAAGCACATGACTAAACTGGTTAAGACCAACTATCAAGTAATTAAGAAAGTTGTATCTTGGCAAGAAGCGCGTGATACGTTTGAAGCACGTGGTGAAACTTATAAAGTAGCTATCTTAGACGAGAACATCGGTCGAGATGAAACGCCTGCTTTATATCACCATGAAGAATACATCGATATGTGTCGTGGTCCACACGTACCAGTAATGAAGCATTGCCAGCATTTTAAATTAATGTCTGTTGCTGGTGCATACTGGCGCGGAAACTCTGACAACAAGATGTTACAACGTGTTTATGGTACAGCTTGGACAGATAAGAAAGAGCTTAAAGAATACCTACAACGCCTTGTTGAAGCAGAGAAACGTGATCACCGTAAAATTGGTAAGCAACTTGATCTTTACCATATGCAAGAAGATGCACCAGGTATGGTGTTCTGGCATAACGATGGTTGGACGATTTTCCGTGAGTTAGAAACCTTCATTCGTGAAAAGCTTCGTGACTTTAATTACCAAGAAGTGAAAGGTCCACAAATTATGGACCGTAGCTTATGGGAAAAATCAGGTCACTGGGACAAATATGCAGACGGTATGTTCTGTACTCATTCGGAAAACCGCGAATACGCGATTAAACCAATGAACTGTCCTGGTCACGTACAGATTTATAACCAAGGTTTAAAATCTTACCGTGATTTACCATTACGTATGGCTGAGTTTGGCTCATGTCACCGTAATGAACCATCAGGCTCGTTACATGGTTTGATGCGCGTACGTGGCTTTACACAGGATGATGCACACATCTTCTGTACTGAAGACCAAATACAACAAGAAGTATCTGACTGTATCAAGATGGTTTTCGAAACGTATGCAACATTTGGTTTCAAAGATATCGAAATTAAGCTGTCAACACGCCCTGAAAATCGTGTAGGTAGTGACGAAACTTGGGACAAATCAGAAAAAGCACTTGCTGATGCATTAACGGCAAGTGGCCTAAGCTATGATATACAAGAAGGCGAGGGTGCGTTTTACGGACCTAAAATTGAATTTACCCTACATGACTGTTTAGATCGTGCATGGCAATGTGGTACAATTCAGCTAGACTTCTCAATGCCTGAGAAATTAGGTGCTGAATATGTGTGTGAAAATAACGGTCGTGATACGCCTGTTATGATTCACCGAGCGATTTTAGGGTCTCTTGAGCGCTTCATCGGTATTCTAATTGAAGAATATGCCGGTCTTTTCCCTACTTGGATATCACCTGTTCAAGCTGTTGTAATGAACATTACAGACAAACAGGCTGTTTTTGCTACAGAATTTGTAGAAAAAATGAAGAAAATAGGCATTAGAGCAAAATTAGACTTGAGAAATGAGAAGATAGGCTTTAAAATCCGCGAACATACTTTGAAACGTGTGCCTTATCTTTTGGTTATCGGCGATAAAGAAGTCGAGTCAGGAGAAATTGCAGTACGTACTCGTAAGGGCGTTGATTTAGGTACTATGAAGTTAGATGACTTTATTAGTAAATTACAAACCGAAATCAATAGCCGCGGTAAAACAACTTTGGAGGATTCGTTATAAAAGGCGGAAAAAAAGGTCAACAACAGACGACCAGACAACATCGTATAAATGAAGAAATTCGTATACCTGAATGTCGCTTAAACGGTGCTGACGGTGAAGTAATTGGAATCGTATCTATAGGTGACGCTCTTGCTAAAGCAGAAGAACTAAGTCTAGATCTTGTAGAGATTAGCCCGAATGCCGAGCCTCCTGTTTGCCGTATAATGGATTACGGTAAATTTATATACGAGAAAAGTAAGTCTGTTAAAGAGCAGAAGAAAAAGCAAATTCGGGTTCAGGTTAAGGAAATAAAATTCCGTCCTGGAACTGACACTGGCGATTATCAGGTAAAACTACGCAACCTGACTCGCTTCCTCGAAGAAGGTAACAAAGCAAAAATTACGCTGCGTTTCCGAGGTCGAGAAATGGCGCACCAGAGCTTAGGCTTTGATCTTTTGAATCGTATTAAAGACGATCTAAAAGAAATTGCAGTCGTGGAGGCTTTCCCGAAAATGGAAGGTCGTCAAGCTGTAATGGTGTTAGCCCCAAAAAAGAAATAGTAGGTGCTTCCAAGTAGTATGAGTGTGTAAACACTTGTGCTCGCCTTATTATTATTCATTAATATTCAACAATGCGGAGTTATAATGCCTAAGTTGAAATCGAATAAAGGCGCTGCAAAGCGCTTTAAAAAAACCGCTAATGGTTTTAAACGCAAACAGTCTCACCTACGTCATATTTTGACCAAGAAGAGCACTAAACGTAAACGTCACCTTCGTGGTACGCAAATGGTTGCAGCATCTGATGTAGCATCTGTTAAACGTATGCTTCCATACGCTTAATTTTAGATATAAAAGAGGAAATTAGTTATGCCTAGAGTTAAACGCGGTGTTGTTGCACGTGCTCGTCACAAGAAAGTCTTAAAACAAGCTAAAGGTTATTACGGAGCTCGTTCACGAGTTTATCGTGTTGCCTTCCAAGCAGTTACTAAAGCTGGTCAATATGCTTACCGTGACCGTCGTCAACGTAAACGTCAATTCCGTCAATTATGGATTACACGTATTAACGCTGCTGCACGTCAAAATGGTATGTCTTACAGCCGTTTCATTAATGGCCTTAAACACGCCTCTATTGAAATCGATCGTAAGATCTTAGCAGACATTGCTGTATTCGATAAAGCGGCATTTACTGTACTAGTAAATAAAGCAAAAGAAGCAGTTGCTTAATTTTTTAATTAAGTAGCAGTTATCAAAAGGAGACCTCGGTCTCCTTTTTTAGCATCTGGCATCTGAACTTCATACCAACTATCTACCACGAACTAGTACTAATACCACAACTAGCCAATACGACTACCTATAAATAATTAATACGAGCGAGCTATAAAATAGCGATAACTACCTGTCTACAAAGCCTTCTATATACTTGCATAATGCTTTTCTGTAATATCAATTTACCAATTTAAAATAATTTTTAGATAGATATTCAAATTCATGCATTATTTATTATCTTTACTCCTGATCACCGTTCTTAGTTTAAATACTACGTTTGCAAAAGCAGAAGGAATCGTCATCGATTCTAATTTTGAAGTTGGTCGCCTTGGCTTAACATCAAAATACGTTGAAGATAAAACCAATTCATATAGTTTTGATTATTTGTCACAGAGACCGTCTGCTGTCCCGTGGGTTAACAGTAATCAAGCTCATTTTAACTTTGGATTCTCAGAGAGTGCTTTTTGGTTTAAAGGCGAGGTCATAAATAAAGCGGGCATTGAGAAATACCTCATTATCGATTTTGGTGATTCGTTATTAGATAACATAGATCTATATTTGATTGCTGATGATGGTAGTACGATTGCAAAAAGCCTAGGTACTCGTCGTCAAGATAACGATAATATGTCTAATGTAACATTCGCGACAGGGTTTAAGATCGGTGCTGGTGAAACCATGCATTACTTTATACGTCTTAAAACAAGTGCATTCTTACAAACACCGTTAACAATTTGGAACGCTAACGATTTTATCGATGAACAATCTCAACATAAATTAATGGTTGGTATGTTTATTGGCTTATTCTTGATGATGATATGTTACTTGACGTTTTTGTATATTCATCTTCACGAAGCCCGATTGATTCAATATATCGCATTTATAATTTGTTATTTATCAGTTGTATGGATAATAGAAGGTTTTGGGTTTGCCTATAAAGTCGATGTTATAGCGCAACATTATGATTCGATAATTGTGGTGTTAATGGGGGTTATTGGATTAAATCTGAGTTTATTTGCACAACAACTGCTGAAATTAAGATACCGTGCTTGGTTCTCACTATCTATTAAAACATTAATTGTTTACTCCGTTATTGTTATTTTAAGTCCGTTATTCTTTTCATTTAAAGCGGGTATTATATTAGTGTCTGTTTTGGCGTTGGGCATTACATTATTATCGATCGTATGTGGCTTATTTTTTATTCGTGACGAATCTAAAGATGTCCGTTTCTATGTACTGTCGTTGGTATATTTTATACTCGGTATCGATATACACATTTTAACGCGTTTCGGTGTCCTCGGCGACTTTGAGTTTGTTGATTATATTTCAGCATGTTCAGCATTAATCATATTGGTTTATTTATGCTGGAATTTCGCCAAGCAAATGGCACATGACAGAGTCGTAAAAAAAGACATTGAGAAGCAAATTACATCGGTTAATGAGCGTTATTACAGCGTGTTTCAAAATGCCGCAGAAGGTATGTTTACTACATCAATTGAAGGCAATATTTTAGCGATTAATCAGTCGATGTGTCGAATGTTAGGGTTTATTAATCTTGAAGACATGAATAAATCGGGTCATTTCAAAGCTGATGAATTCTATTCAGACCCTTGCCAGCGTGAAAAAATAATCGAGACTTTACGTATTGAAGGCGAGGTTAACAGCATAGAGATGTCTGGATATGACCGCTATGGCGAAGTATTTCATGGTGAAATTAATATGCGTTTTAATGTCCAACCAGACATCACTGTTATTGATGGCTCATTTGTTAATACGACGAAGCGCAAACAGCATGAAATAAAACTTGAGTCTATCGCTAAATATGATCAGCTCACAGGATTAGTTAATCGTATACACTTTGAGAATCTGGTTGGCGAGTCATTGGAAAGTAATCGCTCGGTACTTGAAGATAATATATTACTGTATATGGACCTTGACCAGTTCAAATTGGTTAATGATATATGTGGTCATGATATTGGTGATTCATTACTGAAGAAAATAACGCTCATTGTAAAATCATTCCTTGACGAAAATGCCATATTGGCTCGTCTTGGTGGTGATGAGTTTGGTATTCTGCTTAATCACACTAACTTTGATGATGCACTCGAAGTCGCAGATAGTATCCGTTGTGGCATTGAAAATTTTAGGTTTACACACAAAGGTCGTCACTTTGTGCTGGGTGTAAGTATTGGTATCGTGATCCTAGATGAGTCAATTGAGAACTTTGCACAAGCATTAAGTCTCGCTGATACAGCTTGTTTTACGGCAAAAGAACAAGGACGTAACCGTATTCATGTATATAGTAAATGCAATGATGTCATGTTGGGCCATCAACGTGAAATGCGTTGGATTGGGGTATTACGTGAAGCGTTAGATGAAGATAGATTTGAATTAGCATATCAAACGATAATGCCATTATCAATTGATATCAAAGAAGGTTATCGTTATGAAATATTACTTCGCTTAAGAGATGCAGAAGGTAATTTACAGTCGCCGAGTGAATTTATTGCCGCCGCTGAAAACTATAACTTTATGACACAGTTAGATCGTTGGGTTGTTAAAACATACTGTCAGTGGCTATCGTCTAATCCAACACATCTGGTCAACCTTAGCTCTGCGTCAATTAATTTATGTGGCCAATCTTTAGTAGATAGCAGTATGCACACATACATTGAAAATACGATATTAAGATACGGTATTCCACCTGAAAAATTGTGTTTTGAAATAACAGAAAGCCAAGCAATTATGGATTTTGATCAAACGATTTTGTTCATGAATAAATTTAAAGCGTTAGGATGTCGTTTTAGCCTGGATGATTTTGGTAGTGGTTTTTCTTCATATAGTTACATTAAACGATTACCCATTGATCAACTTAAAATTGATGGGGCATTTGTCGAAAATATCGAAACAGATCACATTGATTACACTATGGTTAAGTCATTTAATGATATCGCTAGGGCGGTTAATATTAAGACTGTCGCCGAATATGTTGAAAATGAAAACATCAAAAATATCTTATCAGAAATCGGCATTGATTACGTGCAAGGCTATTTAATAGCCAAACCTCGACTTTTAGTCGATTTTGTTGATAATGAACAACTTGATTCCGTTTAAGTACTAGCGCTTAAGCTTAATTTTGAGTAAAATCATCCATTACTGAATGAATCTATTCACTTTTCCTGCCAACAGGGTGATAAGAAAAACATGCAACACCTCAAAGAAATAATAGTACAGGCCGTAGAAGCCGTAGCAAACGCAACTGATCTAGCAACATTGGACACTGTTCGTGTTGAGTACCTCGGTAAAAAGGGTATTTTGACTGAACAGATGAAAACATTAGGTAAACTGCCTCCAGCAGAAAAACCTAAAGCTGGTCAAGCGATCAACATTGCTAAACAAGAAGTTCAAAAAGTCATTAACGAGAAACGTGATGCATTCCAACAAGCAGTTCTAGATGCTAAATTAGCGGAAGAAATGATTGATGTTACTGCACCAGGTCGTACCAACCTAAACGGTGGTCTACATCCTGTAACACGTACTATCGAACGTATTGAATCATTTTTTGGTGAATTAGGTTTCGCTGTTAAATCTGGTCCTGAAGTTGAAGATGATTATCACAACTTTGATGCATTGAATATCCCTGAGCACCATCCTGCTCGTGCTGATCACGATACATTTTACTTTAATCCGAAATTAGTACTTAGAACACAAACGTCTGGTGTACAGATCCGTACGATGGAAGTTGAAAAACCACCTATTCGTATCATCTCTCCAGGCCGTGTTTACCGTAATGATTACGATCAAACACACACACCAATGTTCCATCAAGTAGAAGGTCTATTTGTCGATGAAAAAGTAAGCTTTAGCGAGCTGAAAGGTGTGTTACACGATTTCCTAAACAACTTCTTTGAAGAAGATTTAGAAATTCGTTTCCGTCCTTCTTATTTCCCATTCACAGAAACTTCTGCTGAAGTAGATGTTATGGGCAAAAACGGTAAATGGTTAGAAGTACTAGGCTGCGGCATGGTTCACCCTAACGTATTAACGTCTGTTGGAATCGACCCTGAGAAATACTCTGGCTTTGCCTTTGGTATGGGTGTTGAACGTTTAGCGATGCTTCGCTATGGCGTTAACGATTTACGTTCATTTTTCGAAAATGATTTACGTTTCCTCAAGCAGTTTAAATAAGATAGGACACTATAATGAAATTCAGTAATGAATGGTTACAAACTTGGGTTAAACCAGGTCTAACAAATGAAGAGCTAGCGCATCAAATTACGATGGCTGGCCTTGAAGTAGACGGCATTGATGCTGTTGCTGGTGATTTTACGGGTATCGTTGTAGGGCACGTTGTAGAATGTGGCCAGCACCCAGATGCAGATAAATTACAAGTAACTAAAATCGATATCGGTGCTGAAGAGTTAATCGACATCGTTTGCGGAGCATCTAACTGTCGTGCAGGCCTTAAAGTTGCAGTTGCAACTGTTGGTGCTGTATTGCCAGGCGACTTCAAAATTAAGAAAGCAAAACTACGTGGTCAACCATCATTCGGTATGCTTTGCTCTGAATCTGAAATGGGTATGGCTGAATCAGCAGACGGTATCATTGAATTACCGGCTGATGCAGTTCCAGGTACTTGTATTCGTGAATTCCTTGGTCTTGATGATGTTACTATCGAAGTTGATCTAACGCCTAACCGCGCAGATTGCTTAAGTATTGCTGGTATTGCTCGTGAAGTGGGTGTGTTAAATAACATCGCTGTAACGGCTCCAGAATGGATCAATGCGACAGAAACTAGTACTGAAACTGTCAGTGTTTCTGTTGAAGCGACAGAGCAGTGTCCTCGTTACCTTGGTCGTGTGATCAGTAACTTAGATATGAACGCAACTACACCTTTATGGATGGTTGAACGTCTACGTCGTTGCGGCACTCGTTCTATTGATCCAATTGTTGACGTGACTAACTACGTATTGTTAGAACTTGGTCAACCTATGCATGCATTTGACCTTGCTACATTGACTGGTGGGATTAATGTTCGTCTTGCAAACCAAGATGAAAAATTAACCTTGCTTGATGGTAACGAAGTTAAGTTAAATGATAATACACTTGTTATTGCTGATGACAGTGGCGCTATTGCAATCGCTGGTATTTTCGGTGGTCAAAAGACAGGCGTAACGGGAGCAACAAACTCTATCTTACTTGAGTCTGCTTTCTTTAGCCCGTTAGCTATCACTGGTCGCGCTCGTTCGTACGGCTTGCATACAGACTCTTCACATCGTTTTGAACGTGGTGTTGATTCTGAACTGCAGTACCAAGCAATGGAACGTGCTACACAGTTGATCGTTGAAATTTGTGGTGGCGATGTAGCACCTGTTGTTGATGTAACAACTGAAGCTACGTTACCGACACACGCGCCAATCAATTTACGTCGTCATCAATTAGATAAAGTAATTGGTTTCCACGTTGAAGATGCGAAAGTAACTGACATTTTAAACACATTAGGTCTAGCACCTACGTTTGAAAATGATACATGGACTGTGACTTCTCCATCATTCCGTTTCGACATCGAAGTTGAAGTAGATTTGATTGAAGAAGTAGCCCGTGTATTTGGTTACAACAACATCCCAAATGTTGCACCTGTTGCACCATTGAAGATGACTGACCATAACGAAGCAATATTACCTGTTCGTCGTATTCGTGACCTAATGGTTGACCGTGGATTCCAAGAAGCAATTACATATAGCTTTGTAGATCCTAAACGTCAATTCTTACTTCACCCTGAAGCAGACCACCTAACATTACCGCACCCAATTTCGATTGAGATGTCTGTAATGCGTGTAAGTATGTTTACAGGTTTGGTTGAAGCTGTTGTAGCTAACCAAAAACGTCAACAACAACGTATTCGTTTATTTGAAACTGGTCTGACTTTTATTAAAGATGAATCAGTTGAAAACGGTGTACTACAAGTTCCTATGCTTGGAGCTATTATTGCTGGTACAGCGAATGCTGAATCTTGGGCTCAAGAAAGTAAAGCTGTAGACTATTTCGACCTTAAAGGTGATTTAGATGCATTATTAGACCAAACCTGTAATACCGATGAGTTTGTGCTTAAACGTGCAAGTCATCCTGGTTTACATCCTGGTCAAAGTGCTGAAATCTTCTATGCTGGTCGTTCTGTTGGTCATATTGGTGCTATCCATCCTTCATTAGAGAAGAAGTTAGGCCTTAATGGCTCAACTATTATTCTAGAGATCGAACTTGATACATTAACATCGCGCAAGTTACCGCAAGCTGTTGAAGTTTCTAAGTTTCCTGCTAACCGTCGTGACATCGCTATGATCGTTAAAGACGCAGTTAATGCTGGTGACGTTCTGAACTTTATCAAAAAAGTTGGCGGGAATCAGTTAGTTGGCATAAACTTGTTTGATGTATACCAAGGTACAGGTGTTGTGGAAGGTCATAAGAGCCTCGCTATCAGCTTAACCTTACAAGATATATCACGCACCTTGGAAGAAAAAGAGATATCTGAAGCAGTTAATAATATTGTTGAAGCTATTTCATCTGAATTCAATGCATCCTTGAGGGATTAATTTATGGCACTAACCAAAGCTGATATTGCAGAAACATTATTTAACGATGTTGGTCTGAGTAAACGTGAATCTAAAGAAATGGTAGAAGCTTTCTTTGAAGAGATTCGTTTATCTTTAGAAGTTAACGAACAAGTTAAAATATCTGGTTTTGGTAATTTTGACCTACGTGATAAAGGGGAACGACCAGGTCGTAATCCTAAAACAGGTGAAGATATACCAATTACAGCTCGTCGCGTTGTGACTTTTAAACCAGGTCAGAAATTAAAAGCGAAAGTAGAAACTATCGTAAAAGATTAGAGTTTCATCAGATAATAAAAAACCGGCTAATGCCGGTTTTTTTATACCTGCTATAAAATAATATTCATAACATTGATAGATATTTTCCGCCCTACAACATAATTACAAGTAGTAGGGCGGATGTGAGAGGAATTAACCGTCTAGTTTATCTGATGCAATATGGTACTCAGGATCGTCAATTAAGTTAACTTCAATCATATCGCCTGCACGCTTCATTAATTGCTTACACTCTAATGAAAGGTGACGAAGGTGTAACACTTTACCTGCAGCAACATAACGCTCAGCAAGCGTATCGATCGCTTCAATTGCAGAATGGTCACATACACGTGAGTTAGCAAAATCAATGATCACATCTCGTGGGTCACCAGCAGTATCAAATAGGTCTAAGAAGTGGCTAACAGAACCGAAGAATAATGGACCGTTAACTTTATATACTTTACTACCTGACTCTTCAGTTGAAGTCTCAGTATTGATGTGTGATGCGTGCTCCCATGCAAAACGTAACGCAGAAACGATAACACCGATGATAACTGCAACCGCTAAATCGGTGAACACAGTAACAACCGTCACCAGCACAATAACAAAGGTATCTGCTTTAGGAATTTTACGGATCACACGGAAGGTTGCCCATTCAAATGTACCAATCACAACCATGAACATAACACCAACAAGTGCAGCTAGTGGGATAACTTCAATAAGTGATGAGAGGAATAGGATGAATAGTAATAGTGAAATAGCGGCTGTAATACCCGATAAACGACCACGGCCACCTGAATTAATGTTGATCATTGATTGACCAATCATTGCACAACCACCCATAGCACCAAAGAAACCGTTTACGATGTTTGATGCGCCTTGCGCAACACATTCTTTGTTACCTTTACCACGTGTACCGGTCATTTCATCAATAACGGTTAGTGTCAGTAGTGATTCAATAAGACCAACAGCAGCAAGGATTAATGAGTAAGGCAGGATGATATAGAGTGTTTCAAGGGTAAATGGCACACTTGGAATACTGAACGTTGGTAGTGAGCCAGAGATCGTTGCATTGTCATCGCCAGTCATAGAACGAACAAAATCAACAACGGTACGGGTATCTAAGCCCATGTAATAAACAATTAGTGTTACTGCCACGATAGCAACAAGCGAAGATGGCACTGCTTTTGTTAACTTAGGTAGGAAATGAATGATTGCCATTGTCAGCGCAACGAGACCAAGCATTAAATATAGCTGTGATCCTTGTAACCAAGTAAGATCGCCGTTAGCGTCAATAAATTTGAATTGACCTAATTGTGCTAAGAAGATAACAATGGCAAGGCCGTTTACAAAGCCCATCATCACAGGGTGCGGTACAATACGAATGAATTTACCGAGTTTGAATACGCCAGCAAGTACTTGCAGTAAACCAGCAAGAACAACGGCAGCAAATAAGTATTGTACGCCATTGTCTGCGACGAGCGATACCATGACAACTGCCATTGCACCCGTTGCACCAGAGATCATACCTGGGCGGCCACCAAAGATAGCGGTAATTAAACCAACCATAAAGGCAGCATACAAGCCTACTAGAGGCTCAACACCTGCTACAAAAGCAAATGCAACCGCTTCAGGCACAAGTGCCAGTGCAACGGTTAGACCAGATAAAACATCATTCTTAACTGATGCCATGGAATATTTTGGAAATTCAAACATAAATTATAAGTTACCGAGTTGTCATTAATGAATAAAAAATAACAGGATGATGCCAATTGACATCATCCTGTTATTAAAAAATATTAAAATAAATACTAAAAAAGCCGCATTTTATGCGGCTTTTAATTTAGCTAATAGTTATTGTTTAATAATAGTTATTATTTAGCTAATGTGGTTGGCGATTTACTCTGAGATGAAGCAAATTGACTACCACCAGGTCCTGCCGCTACATCAACAGATGGGCGTTGAACAACACCAACTTTAGCAACAAAGTTACTTGTTGATGGTGCAACCTGTTGAGGTTTCGCCATTGCAACGGTGAAGTTTGTTTTCTTAGACGTCGTACCTTGTGCTTGTAGTGCAGCAACTGATGTTACGTCGATAGCTTTGTAAGCAACTGGCGTTTCAGCAACAACTGGCGTTTCAGCAACAACTGGTGTTTCAGCAACAACTGGTGTTTCAGCAACAACTGGTGTTTCAGTAACAACAGGCGTTTCAGCAACAACAGGCGTTTCAGCAACAACAGGCGTTTCAACAACAACTGGTGTTTCAGCAACAACAGGCGTTTCAACAACAACTGGCGTTTCAGCAACAACTGGTGTTTCAGTAACAACAGGCGTTTCAGCAACAACAGGCGTTTCAACAACAACTGGTGTTTCAGCAACAACAGGCGTTTCAACAACAACTGGTGTTTCAGCAACAACAGGTGTTTCAGCAACAACAGGCGTTTCAGCAACAACTGGTGTTTCAACAACTACTGGTGTTTCAGCAACAACGGGTGTTGCAACAACTACTGGTGCAGAGCCTGGACGTGTTGCTGGTGCCGTATGCATTTGACGCGTTACAGATTTAGTTTCAATCTTTACGCGTTCTGCAGATGCTTTAGCTGTTGGCGCTACGACTACTGCTGTATCTTCAACTACTGCTGCAGGTTTAGCTGCAGCAGCTGTATGCATTACAGGTCTAGCTGCTTTAGCCGTAACAGTAACAGGTTTAGCTGTTTCAGTAATAACAGGTTTAGCTACTTCAGTCGTAACAGGTTTAGCTGCTTCAGCAGTAGCAGGTCTAGTTGCTTCAGCAGTAACAGGTCTAGTTGCTTCAGCAGTAACAGGTCTAGCGGCTTTAGCCGTAACAGGTCGAGCGGCTTTAGCCGTAACAGGTTTAGCTACTTCAGCAGTAACAGGTCTAGCTACTTCAGCAGTAACAGGTTTAGCTACTTCAGCAGTAACAGGTTTAGCTGCTTCAGCCGTAACAGGTTTAGCTACTTCAGCAGTAACAGGTTTAGCTACTTCAGCAGTAACAGGTTTAGCTGCTTCAGCCGTAACAGGTTTAGCTACTTCAGCAGTAACAGGTTTAGCGGCTTCAACAGTAACAGGTTTAGCTTCTTCTACGTGCTCAGTTTTTTGAACATCAGTAGTTTTGGCATGTCTAGGGCTACGACGAGTACGCTTAGGCGATGGTGTATTTTCATCATGCTTAGGCTTATCCGAAACATCTGCCACTACAGCAACCTGTTCTGACTCTACTTTTGTTTGCTCTTCGTTATGCACTCGCACTTGTTTGCGCATATTACGGCGTTGACGACGTTCAGTTAACATAGCCTGATTTTGCGGGCTAGTCTCTTCTTTTACATCTTTAGCCGGAGCAATAGGAGTCACTTGACTTGGTTTTACATCTTTTACATCTTTTGCTTCGAACTTAGTATGCTGTTTTACTTCAACATCGACTTTTTTATTCACGTCTTGCTGTTTATTCTCAACATTTTCTGGATTACGAGGCTTACGATTACGACGATTACGTGGTTTACGCTGTTCTTCGCTATTACGGTTACTCGGCGTTTTATCCGCTACCGGTTTTTTAGGTGCTTCTTTAACAACTTCTTTAACGACAACTTTTTCTTCGCTGCTAAAGAATCCTGTAATTGCTTTACCAAGACGACTAAATACAGATTCCTTATCTATAGCAGGCTTAGCTGATTTAGCTTTTGCAGGCGTTTGAGGTTTTGTATTTGGTGTTGTTTTTTGAACAACAGGACTTGGTTTAACCGTTTTCGCTTCAGGTGTATTAATTTGTTGCACAAGCGGCTGAACTGTTTCGGTATTTACTTTTGGTTCATAACGGATAAATTCGCGAGGTTGTGCTAAATCAGTACTTGCTAAGTCGGAGTTATCATCATCCGCTTTAACACGAGAAACTTCAAAATGAGGTGTTTGTAGATTTTCATTTGGAATGATGAAACTTTTAACTTTATAGCGTTTTTCTAAACGAAGAATTGAATTACGTTTTTCATTTAGTAAGTAAGCAGCAACTGGCACTGGTACTTGCGCTACAATGTGATTGGTATTTTCTTTAAGCGATTCTTCTTCGATTAAACGTAGAATAGAAAGTGCTAAAGATTCATTATCACGGATAGTACCTTGGCCATCACAGCGTGGGCAAACATGCGTGCTTGATTCACCAAGAGAAGGGCGGATACGTTGACGAGACATTTCCATCAAACCAAATCGAGAGATACGGCCTAATTGAATGCGAGCGCGATCTTGACGTACTGCATCACGTAAGCAATTTTCTACTTCACGTTGGTTTTTAACTGGACCCATATCGATAAAGTCGATAACAACAAGACCACCAAGGTCACGAAGACGTAGTTGACGTGCAACTTCATCAGCAGCTTCTAGGTTGGTCGTAAGCGCTGTCTCTTCAATATCACTACCGCGTGTAGCACGAGCAGAGTTAATATCAATTGAAGTTAAGGCTTCAGTTGGATCAATTACGATTGAGCCACCTGAAGGTAAGCGAACTTCGCGTTGGAACGCTGATTCGATTTGAGTTTCAATTTGATAATGATTGAATAAAGGCACATCACCTTGATACAATTTAATACGGTCGATAAAGTCTGGACGTATTAATTTGATGCGGTTTTTTGCTTCTTCAAATGCTTTTGGATGATCAATTAGGATTTCGCCAATATCACGACGAAGATAGTCACGGATCGCACGTGCAATCACATTACTTTCTTGATGAATTAAGAAGGTACCTTGACGGTCTTTTGCACTATCTTGGATTGCACCCCAATGATTTAAAAGTACTTTAAGATCCCACTCTAGTTCTTCAGCAGATTTACCAACACCAGCAGTACGAACAATCAGTCCCATGCCTTCTGGTAATTCTAATGTAGAAAGTGCAGATTTTAATTCAGTACGTTCATCACCTTCAATGCGACGAGAAATACCGCCAGCGCGAGGGTTGTTTGGCATAAGAACAAGGTAACTACCAGCTAAACTAACGAATGTAGTTAATGCTGCACCTTTATTGCCACGTTCTTCTTTTTCAATCTGTACAATAACTTCAGTGCCTTCAGCAACAACATCCTTAATGCTTGGACGTCCACGTTGCTTACCAGAACCTGGCTTGAAGTAAGAGCGAGAGATTTCTTTAAGAGGAAGGAAACCGTGACGGTCTGCACCATAATCAACAAAAGCAGCTTCTAAACTTGGTTCTACACGAGTAATTTTACCTTTGTAGATGTTAGCTTTCTTTTGTTCGTGACCTGGGCTTTCAATATCTAAATCGTAAAGGCGTTGTCCATCAACTAGCGCAACGCGCAACTCTTCTTTTTGAGTTGCATTAATTAACATTCTTTTCATTTTATTATTCTTATAAATTAATTTTCATGCTTGGATAAATTAGTTAGATGTACATCAGGCCTTGTGTCTGTAAGATAATCAACCTCTCGGCTGTTTAAATTAAGGCGCTGTCAGATGCTCTAAATGTGATCAAGTGTCTTACGATTATTTCTGCACTTATTAGATTCCATCAATAACTAACGTGTATAATTGCATTGGAAAAGGTGATTTATATAGAAGTTGATATAGTGGGAGGCGGTATCCTGCTGGATAAATGAAACTCCCTATCAACGTACACCTTATATACAAAATGTATGCTAAAAATCCGCAGCAAGAATAACGACATCCTGGTTATTCTGTAATTATTGATATAAATAAATGATTATTTACCTCAATTAGCAGATATACTAAAGCCATTATCACTCTTGGCTGTATTTTTTTAGCAGTACAGAGGGTATTATCCCACTGCCTGTATTAATATAGCAAGTTAACTTTCCATTCAATTTAGAAATATGTTTCAAATTGATACCTAAACGCATTTTGAGTTAGACAATAGAATAATTATGACCGATAAAATTTCACCTAAAGTAGAATTTGTAACTATTACTGAAGATTATCAAGGCCAACGCATTGATAACTTTTTACGCACCAAATTAAAAGGTGTGCCAAAAAGTATGATTTACCGCATCATTCGTAAAGGTGAGGTGAGAGTGAACAAAGGAAGAATTAAGCCTGAGTATAAACTGCAACCAAATGATATTGTACGTGTACCGCCAGTACGTGTATCTGAAACTGAAGCTATTTCACCATCAGCGAATTTAGATTCTGTGCGTGCGCTAGAAACACAAATCATCTATGAAGATAACTATTTAATTGTTATCAACAAGCCATCTGGCATGGCTGTACACGGCGGTAGTGGATTAAGCTTTGGTCTTATTGAAGGATTACGAGCGATCCGTCCTGATAGTAAATTCTTAGAATTAGTTCACCGTTTAGATCGTGATACGTCAGGTTGTTTACTTGTCGCTAAGAAACGTAGCACGCTGAAAGCGTTACATGAGCAACTGCGTTTAAAAACAATGAGAAAAGATTACCAAGCACTTGTTGCTGGAGCATGGCCACGCAGTTCTCGAATTGTAAATGCACCACTATTAAAGAACACAGTAAGCTCAGGTGAACGACTTGTACGTGTTGACAGCGAAGGTAAGGAATCTCAAACTCGTTTCAGCATCATACAGCGTTATGAACATGGCACGCTAGTGCAAGCAAGTCCTATTACAGGTCGTACGCATCAAATTCGTGTTCACGCATTACATGCGGGCCATCCGATTGCCTGTGACGATAAATATGGCGATAAAGGCTTCACGCAACACATGAATGGCTTAGGCTTGAAGCGCTTGTTCCTGCATGCTGCACGCTTACAGTTCTTTAACCCTGGCACAGAAGAAACACAAGAAGTTGAAGCACCATTAGATATGGCACTTGTTAGAGCGTTAGAAAAAATGAAAAAGTGCTAAATATAGACATCATTAATATGTGTTAATACGTTAGCTAAAAAACAAAGCCAGTATCCTTGATACTGGCTTTGTTGTATTCGTCATATATTATTTTAATTTGATAGTACGTCGTAACCTTGTTCTTGTAGAATTTCCACTAAACTAATCAAAGGTAATCCGATCAAGGTATTCGGATCTTTGCCTTCTAATTTAGAAAATAAAGCGATACCAAGCCCTTCACACATAAAGCTGCCAGCACAATTATAAGGCTGCTCCGTCTCAAGATAGTAACTAATTTGGCTATCGGTCAACGATCTAAAGTGTACAACAAACTCTTCAACTATCGTATTTGTACGACCTGTGCATTGATTTACAACAGAAAGCCCTGTGTAAAAAGTTATATTTTGTGCAGAAACGGCAGATAATTGTGCAAAAGCTGTTTCATAATTACCAGGTTTACCTATTATTTTGTTATTTATGACACAAACCTGATCCGATCCGATGGATATTGAGTTACTATACGCTCGACTGGCAGATTGAGCTTTTTCTAGTGCTAGGCGTGATACAAGCATTTCAGCCGTTTCGTTTGGCTTGACGGTTTCATCAACTTTTGGGTTGAAGGTATCGAAAGGGCAGTTTAGTTTTTCTAAAATCTGTTTACGAAATGGCGATGTTGAAGCAAGGATTAGTTTAGGTTTCATGGTTTATCTATCATCAATTATTTAATTATTTGATGATTTTAACGGCAACTGACCTATTTTTGTAGGAAATTTTGATTTTTTTTCATTTTCCTTTTGACTCTAACATGATGAATCTATATTATCCGCAACCTATGAAAAAGGTAAAACTACCAGTAACTGTTGATCCTTATCGTACTGCTCAACAAAGATTGGATTTCAACACTCGTGTTGAAGGCAGTCTGTTGAAACGTATTACGGATGCAACGGCAGGTGAACCAAGTGATGCAGATGTATCAATATCGTTCAGCAAAGATGAACAAGGTCTTATAGTGATACAGGGTAGCGTATCATTAACTGTTAACCTTGAATGTCAGCGCTGTGGCGAGATATTTACGCAAGCTTGTGCAACCGAATTTAGATATAGTCCTGTGAAAAATGATTCCCAGGTCGACGATCTGCCAGATGCTTATGAGCCCATTGAATTGGATGCAAATGGCGAAATAAATCAAATATCATTGATTGAAGATGAAGTGATTATCAATTTACCACTTGTTGCTTTGCACGAAGTGGAAGATTGTTCAGTGAATCCAAATGACATGAGTTTTGGTGAAATCGAGCCTGCTGATGAGCAGCCCAACCCATTTGCCGCTTTATCTGAATTAAAGCGCAAGTAATCAGGAGTATAGGCCAATGGCTGTACAAAAAAGTAAAGTAACTCGCTCTCGCCGCGGTCAACGTCGTTCACATGACGCTCTAACTGCAGCAGCTACAACTGTTGACGTGACTTCAGGTGAAACTCACCTACGTCACAACGTAACAGCTGATGGTTACTACAAAGGCGTTAAAGTAATTAACAAATAAGTTATTTACTTTGCCTAATCTAACAATTGCGTTAGATGCCATGGGGGGCGATTTCGGTCCCCATGTCACTATCCCCGCCGCAATCAATATACTGAAAAAGTATAAAAACCTCTCTATTTACCTTGTCGGTAACGAAACTGAAATAATCCCATTATTGCAGAATACCTCTACGTCTATTAAATCTCGTTATACAATAATTCCTAGTCTCGATGATATACCCATGGACCTTGCTCCAGCATTAGCGCTGCGAAATTTCAAGCAATCATCTATGCGTATGGCATTGAACCTTGTTCGTGAGGGCAAAGCACAAGCGTGTGTCAGTGCTGGTAACACCGGAGCACTGATGGTGCTTTCACGACATTTACTTAAAGTCCTTCCTTTTGTTGATCGACCCGCACTTGTTTCTACATTACCCTCTGTGACTATGCAGCCTGTGTATATGCTTGATTTAGGTGTCAATGTGAGTTGTGATGCCGATGCATTACTGCAATTTGCATTGATGGGCTCTGCACTCGCGGAACATGTTGGTAATATACCAGCTCCTCGAGTGGCATTGCTTAATGTTGGCCAAGAAGACATTAAAGGTAATGATCTTGTCAAACATGCAGCTCAATTACTTTCTAAACATCATAATTTAAACTATATTGGTTTCATTGAAGGTAACGATATTTTCTCAGGTAAAGCCGATGTTATTGTCTGTGATGGTTTTACAGGCAATGTTGCACTTAAGACAAGTGAAGGTGTTGTTGACTTGGTTATTTCTCAGTTAACATCTGTATCAAATAAGAACATATTAACCAAATTGTTATCATTATTGGTCAAACCACTGATAATGAACAGTCTAAGACGTTTGAAACCCGACCAGTATAACGGAGCAACTTTGTTAGGATTACCGGGTATTGTAATTAAGAGTCATGGTAATGCTGAACAGGTTGCCTTTGAGTTTGCAATTGAACAGGCTGTAAAAGAAGTTGAAAGCGGTTTAGTAAATAAAATATCCGCAAGTCTTGATGTTATTGATTAAGATTCAATTTTTATAATTTTATTTGCCTCCTCTCTTGAAAAATTCAATCGATATCCTCATATTACTTTTTAGTTAGATAAGTTCATTTTCAAATTGATGCATGAATCTTTATTAAATTTTTTATAGGTAATTTATGTCAAAGTATGCAGTAGTATTCCCAGGTCAAGGTTCACAAACAATCGGTATGCTTGCAGACCTTGCTTCAGACCATCCAGTTGTCGAGCAGACGTTTGCCCAAGCAAGTGAAATTCTTGGTTATGATCTATGGGATTTAGTGCAAAATGGAACAGTGGAAGAATTAAGCCAAACTCATATTACGCAACCTGCATTATTGGCTACCTCTGTTGCATTGTGGCGAATCGCCGCTGCGAAAGAAAGTTTTAAACCAACATTGGTTGCTGGTCATAGCTTAGGTGAGTACTCAGCCTTGGTATGTGCTGGGGTAATTAAATTCGAAGATGCTATCGCACTTGTTGAATTGCGTGGACAATTAATGCAGCAAGCGGTACCGCAAGGTATTGGTGCTATGGCAGCTGTTATTGGATTAGATAACGATGCGATCATTGCGGCTTGTAAAAGTGCAGCTGAAGACGAAGTTGTCTCAGCTGTAAACTTTAATTCACCTGGTCAGGTGGTGATTGCGGGTAATAAAGCTGCAGTTGCTCGTGCATCTGCATTATGTGTAGAGGCGGGTGCTCGACGTGTTATGCCTTTACCAGTAAGTGTGCCTTCGCATTGCTCATTGATGAAGCCAGCTGCAGATGAATTAAAATTAGCATTAGAAAAAGTAACGTTTAATGTACCTGTCATCAAACTCATTAATAATGTGGACGTTGCAGCGCCTACTGATGCAGAAAGCATTAAAGATGCGCTTGTTCGTCAACTTTATATGCCAGTGCGCTGGACTGAAGTGATTGAAACAATCGCACAAGAAGACATTAGCGAATTATATGAATTTGGCCCAGGTAAAGTATTAACAGGCCTTGTTAAACGTATTGATAAAACTATCAAAGGTAGTGCAGTAAATAATCAAGCAACAATTGCTGATTTTGCATAACAATAGGAATAAATAAATGAGTTTTTCAGGTAAGACAGTACTTATTACAGGTGCAAGCCGTGGTATTGGTCGCGCAATCGCGGAACATTTTGCAAAGTTAGGTGCCAAAGTCATTGGTACTGCAACTTCTGCTCAAGGTGCTGAACGTATTGGTGCTTATTTAGGTGAGGCAGGTTTTGGTTTAGAACTTAACGTGACAAATCAAGATTCAGTAGATGCATTGTATGCTGAAATCAAAACCCAAGTTGGGCACATTGATATTCTAGTGAATAACGCTGGTATTACAGCCGATAATCTCTTCTTACGTATGAAAGAAGATGAATGGTGTAATGTTATTGATACTAACTTGACCTCTTTATATCGTTTATGTAAGCCTTGCTTACGTGGCATGATGAAGCAACGTTTTGGTCGTATCATTAATATCGGTTCGGTTGTTGGTACTACAGGTAATGGCGGTCAAGCAAACTATGCGGCTGCTAAGTCAGGATTGTTAGGTTTTACTAAGTCTCTTGCAAGTGAAGTTGCGTCTCGCGGCATTACTGTTAATGCAGTTGCACCTGGTTTTATCGAAACTGATATGACAGCTGAATTAACCGAAGCACAAAAACAAACAATATTAGCTCAAGTACCAACCAGTCGTCTTGGTAGTACTACAGAGATAGCTGAAACTGTTGGATTTTTAGCATCTGATGGTGCAAGCTATATCACGGGTGAAACTATCCATGTAAATGGCGGAATGTACATGGCATAGCCATTTATATTTGATTTTGTTTGTAAATTTGCGATCTTTTTCACCAATCGTGGTTTGACCACCGAGTTAAGGGTTGCAAGTTTATAAGTAATCAATAAACTACTAATCAAAAGCTTTATATTTTTTTAAAGGAAAGTAAAAATGAGTAACTTCGAAGAACGCGTAAAAAAAATCATTATTGAACAACTTGGTGTTAAAGAAGAAGAAGTTAAAAACGAAGCTTCTTTCGTTGATGACCTAGGTGCTGATTCTCTAGATACAGTTGAACTTGTAATGGCTCTAGAAGAAGAATTCGATACTGATATCCCAGATGATGAAGCAGAGAAAATCACTACTGTTCAAGCTGCAATCGACTTCGTTGTTTCTAGCGCTGAATAATTCGGCTGATTAGTTTCTCAATGAGAGATTATCAAAATAAAGTTGTTTCACAATAACTTTATAAATATATAAAAGCGGTCGCAAGACCGCTTTTTTTTTGCCTATTTGGAGAACGAGTGTGGCTAATAGAAGAGTTGTAATTACAGGATTAGGAATTGTTTCACCGGTTGGCAACACTGTTGCAGCATCATGGGAAGCGATTAAATCTGGTATCAGCGGCATTGAAAATATTGAGCACTTTGATACCACTAATTTTTCGACAAAGTTTGCTGGTCTAGTAAATGATTTCGATGCTGAAGCTGTCGGTATTAACCGTAAAGATTGCCGTAAAATGGATTTATTTATTCAATACGGTATTGCAGCTGCAGAACAAGCACTGGCAGACTCAGGTCTTGTCATTACCGATCTTAATGCAACCCGAATTGGTACTGCAATTGGTTCTGGTATCGGTGGACTTGGACTCATAGAACAAAACGTACAAAGTTTCGCTAAAGGTGGCGCGCGTAAAGTTAGCCCATTCTTCGTACCATCAACAATTGTTAATATGGTCGCTGGTCACGTTTCTATTCGAAATAATCTTAAAGGTCCTAACATTGCTATTGCTACGGCATGTACCTCTGGTACGCATTGTATTGGTCAATCAGCACGTATGATTGCATACGGCGATGCTGATGTTATGGTCGCCGGTGGTGCTGAAAAAGCATCTACTGAGATGGGCATGGCTGGTTTTGGTTCTGCGAAAGCGCTCTCTACTCGAAATGATGAACCACAGAAAGCAAGTCGACCTTGGGATAAAGATCGTGACGGTTTTGTACTTGGCGATGGCGCAGGTATATTAGTGATGGAAGAGTATGAGCAGGCCGTTGCTCGTGGCGCGACTATTTATGCTGAATTAGTGGGTTTTGGTATGAGTGGCGATGCATTTCACATGACGTCTCCACCTGAAGACGGTGCCGGTGCCGCTTTATCAATGAATAATGCTATTGCTGATGCAGGTATTACTGCTGATCAAGTTGGTTATGTAAATGCCCATGGCACATCAACACCTGCTGGCGATAAAGCTGAAACTGCTGCCGTTAAATCTGTGTTTGGTGAGCATGCTTATAAACTTGCTGTTAGTTCAACAAAATCAATGACAGGTCATCTGTTAGGTGCTGCTGGTGCTATTGAAGCGATTTTCACAATCCTGGCATTAAAAGACCAAATATTACCACCTACAATTAACTTGGAGAATCCAAGTGAAGGTTGTGATCTTGACTATGTGACTGACGGTGCTCGTCCTGTCACTATGGAATACGCGTTATCCAATTCATTTGGTTTTGGTGGCACGAACGGTTCTCTGCTATTCAAAAAAGCGGACTAATATATCAAAGACCTAACGTGAGATGCTTAATTACTCATTTTGTAATAACAAATATAATAAATAAGTGTTTTTGGTTATTTGATATTCACATGCAAGGCGATTAAAGCCGCCTTGCATGTATCAAACAATTTTTCATTGGTGTAAAATGTGCGCTGGATTTCATTTACGCATCGAGCTATGAAAAAGATAATTACTGCTATTTCCTTACTGTTTACCATCCTATTAATTGCATGCGTACTTTTCTACTCACGCTATCAATCTTTTGTGTCAGTTGAACGCGTTCAAACGGAACATATTTTAACTGTTGCTTCCGGTGATACTGCACAATCAATTGCCAATACGATGCTTGTAAAGCAGGATGTTGAATCAAAAGTGTTTTTGCGTTTATTCTTTAAACAGCATCCGTCTATAACTAATATCAAACTTGGTTCTTACAAAGTAGCTGCTGGTTGGGATTTTAAAACATTATTCGAACATCTTGTCTCTGGCGATGAATTCCAACACAAAATCACTTTCATTGAAGGCTCCACATTCAAAGAATGGCGTAAGCAATTATCAAATGCTTCAGGCGTCATTGATGATACTGCCGATTTATCTGAACAAGAGATTGCACAGTTATTAAATATAGATAATCCTAAGCTTGAAGGTTTGATGCTGCCTGAGACCTATTTTTATCCTGAAGGTACGTTAGTTTCTGCGCTGTATCTTCAGTCACATAAAAAACTCCAAGCCTATTTAAATGAAGTGTGGGAAACAAGAGACAAAAAATTACCGCTTAAAAGCCCTTATGAAGCATTGATCCTTGCCTCTATCATCGAAAAAGAGACGGGCTTAGAAAGTGAAAGAACAACTGTAGGCTCAGTATTTATCAATCGTCTGAATAAAAGAATGCGTTTACAAACAGATCCAACGGTTATTTATGGAATGGGTGATGACTACAACGGTAATATTCGTCGTAAAGATTTACGCCAAAAAACAGATTACAACACCTATGTTATTAGAGGGTTACCGCCAACGCCAATCGCTATGGTCGGTAAAACATCGATTGATGCGGCTTTACATCCAGCAAAGACAAGTTATTTGTATTTTGTTGCCAGTGGCGATGGCGGCCACTATTTTTCAAAGAATTTGAAAGAACACAATCGTGCCGTTCGTAAGTACATTTTAAAGAAATAAATTGAAGAGAGTTATTGTGCAAGCAAAATTTTTAGTAATCGAAGGCCTTGAAGGCGCTGGTAAAAGTACCGCAGTTAGTACTGTGATTCATTGGCTTGCAGAGCAGGGCATCACTGATGTGATCACCACGCGTGAACCTGGCGGCACAAAATTAGCCGAGAAGATGCGTGCTATTGTTAAAGACGTTGATAGCGAAGAACCCTTGACTGAATCAGCAGAGTTAATGTTGATGTATGCCGCTCGCGCTCAACTAGTTGAAAATGTCATTAAGCCAGCATTAGCTAAAGGTCAGTGGGTTGTTGGCGATCGCCATGACCTTTCCTCTATTGCTTATCAAGGTGGTGGCCGCGGTTTCGATATTGATGTACTGAACACTTTACGTCATGTTGCTATAGGTGATTTTAAGCCTGATTTGACGTTATTATTAGATATCGATCCTGCTGTTGGTTTAGAGCGTGCAAAAGTACGCGGTGAGTTAGATCGCATTGAATTAGAACAGCTGTCTTTCTTCCAGCGTATTGGTGCTAAATATCAAGAGCTTGCTGCCGCAGATGACAGTATCTATAGTGTTGATGCCGGTCAGAATATTGATAATGTGCAATTACAAATTCGTGATGTATTAACTGCTAATGTTGATTGTCATAACAAAAATGTAGATTGATTAGATGCTATATCCTTGGTTATTACCGCATTGGGAAAAACAGCAAATACAAATGACAGCAGGTCGTTTGCATCATGCTTTGTTTATTACCAGTGCGAGCGGCATGGGCAAATTATCTTATGCACAGACACTTGCGCAGACATTACTATGCAAAGAACCCATCGGTTGGGAACCTTGTCATCAATGTCATCCTTGCCAATTATTTGAAACAAGTGTGCACCCCGATTACTATCTGGTTGCAACTGAACCCGGTAAAATTATCGGTGTTGATCAAATAAGACAGATCAGTCAGAAGTTGAATGAATATTCACAACTGGGTGGTAATAAAGTGGTGATTATTGAGCACGCTGAAAGTTTTAATTTAGCATCTGCTAACGCTTTACTGAAAACATTAGAAGAGCCGAGTGACGGTAGTTATATCATTTTGCTTGCGGAGAATAAATCTCAGGTACTGCCAACTATTTATAGCCGCTGTCAGAAGATGCACCTACCTGCACCTCCCGAACAGGAGTCGCTTGCGTGGTTACAGCAACAGTTTCCGATAGAAAGTCCAACACTGACGGCTATCCGTATTAATCATGGCGCACCCTTACACACATTAAGTTATTTAAATAACGGTGATGACGATTTACGTAAAGAGATATTTGCTAATATTACGCTGTTAACACAGCAGCCAGCTGCTATCACACGATTATGTGAGATCATTTCGGACCGTACTTTAGAAAAGTTATCTTGGTTACAATTTATCTTACTTGATTTACAAAAAGTGGCTCGAGGGGTAGGCATTGATTATATTGTTAATACCGATCAGCTTGAATGGTTAACACATTTTTCAACGCAATTATCACCAGATAAAATTACTCAACTACAATCAGAATTAACAGAGCTTCGTCAGTTATTAATGCAGAATAATAATTTAACCGCTGAAACCTTAGTACTGTCCTTTTTAATTAAACTTAAAAGATTCATAAATTAATATGCTAGTAGATTCTCATTGCCATTTAGATGGTCTAAATTACGATACCATTCATACCGATCTTACTGACGTTGTTAACAAAGCAACAGAGCGCGGCGTGTCACATTTATTAAGTGTGTCTGTGACATTAGCGCGCTTTAAAACCATGATTGAGTTGATTGCTGACTTTGATAATATTCATGCGTCATGTGGTGTTCATCCGCTAAATCTTGAAGATGAATACCAAAAATCAGAGTTATTGGCGCTAGCACGTAATGAAAAAGTTGTGGCGATTGGTGAAACAGGTTTAGATTATTTCTATTCACCTGAAAATAAAGATATCCAGCAAGCGTCATTTCGAAATCATATTCAAGTGGCTATCGAGCTAAAAAAACCACTAATTATTCATACGCGTGGTGCAGTTGACGATACGATCCGTATCTTAAAGGAAGAAGGCGCAGAAAAAATTGGTGGTGTGATCCATTGTTTTACTGAATCTGATGCAATGGCTGCTGCTGTATTGGAAATGGGCTTCTATATTTCAATATCTGGTATTGTGACGTTCAAATCAGCAAAAGACTTGCAAGCCGTGGTTAAAACCATTCCAGCTGATAGATTGTTAGTTGAAACTGATTCACCTTACTTAGCACCTGTGCCGTATCGTGGAAAAGAAAACCAACCGGCTTATGTGCGCGCTGTCGCCGAGTTTGTTGCAGATCTACGCGGCGTGACCTTTGCTGAGCTTGCGGCAACAACAACGGACAATTACTTTAAGCTGTTTAACGCTAAAAAGTAATGTCGACTAGATATTGATATCACACTCGCTTTTGACGAACACACTCTACTTTTGACGAAAGAGTGGAGTGTGTTATTATCTTCTCAAATTTATGGATCTGCTTGATAATTTAATACGACACGTCGATAAATTAACAGTACAAGTTCGATAAACAACAGCACTATCTCGATACTCGTTTAACGAGCTATCGAATTCAATTATTATTTGGAGGCATTTTGGCCCACCTAGTTACTTATACTTATAAAAAAGAAGATAAGAAAATTCCATTTTCATACCGACAGTTTCACCATATCTATGAAGCGGTAGCTGCAGAAGAAGGCATCGACTTAACGCAATATATGATGATGGAAAAACAAGTTGAAGATGTATCGAAAGGTACTAAATCAGTAAGAGAGTTCCGTAAAAATCATTTTACTCAATTAGGTTTTACTAACGTTTGGTTTATTAAAGACGGTATTGAAGACTAGTTAAACTCAATAATAGGTGGTCAACGAAGACCACCTATTATTTAAGTATGAGTACCGATTACGACAGTAAGGTTAAACCTGTCGGTAAGCTGTCACCAAAGATACGCTTCATTACCGTTTCATCAGACGTTTGTACTTCCCGTACTAATTCTACCCAAGATCCCGATAATTTATTCTGTGTTAATTTTGCTATCACAGCCTCCCTTACCTTATCTTGCACGTCCATTTCTCTGTCACCGGTCTTTCTCGCGATCATGACGGCTGCAAAGGCAACGTGCGGTTCTTTCTGCCAATTAGCGTCAAGTAACGTATTCAGCCATGTTTCAACGATATGACGTGGAATAACATTATGCTGGCTACCATAAAAAGCCACGCGAGATGCGATACGGCCTAATGCCCACCAATGTAATTGCTGGTTTTGTGGTTTGTTTAATTTAGCCAATAAGTATTCACCAAATTCAACTTTCAGTGCCACTGGAATGTGCTCTAGTGACGCTGCAAGTCGGATAATATCATCATAACTGCGTAGTTTAGCTTGATTGATAATTTTAGCGTTTTTATTACTGTCTTCAACAAAATAGATTGAAATTGTTTCGTATATTTCGATCTGTTGCTGTTCATTCAGGCCACCAGCGATACGGCGCCATAGGTTCCACCAATCACTCCATGACTGTGTTGATTTATTGTATTGGATCGCCGATTTAAATAGCGGCCAAATTTGTTCAATACGCCAATCATCAGCAGGGTAACCAAAACCAGGACGAAGCAGGAAGCTGGTTAGTTTTAACCAATTACGTTCATGCTGTTCGGTGCGACGACGGTTTTTAGCAAATTGTAAACAAGGCGCTGCAAGCTCTCGTAATAAATCAGTATCCCAAGTATCACGTTTGCCCAGGCGTTTATCCAGATCGTTACGCAGTGATTTAACTAATTTAGGATCACTCTTTTTACTACTCGCTCCATATACAGCTTCAATTAATTGAATTGCATCGGGTAGGTTAGGGTGGCGCTGTTTAATATCATTGATATTCTTGCTGTCATCATTAGATTGTTTTTTTGCTAAACTTGGACGCACAGAGAACTCTAATGCCCAACGTTGTTTACTGTTGGTTTCGCTCACACATTCTAACTGTAAGGTACCAATACTGCTTAGCTTGCAAGACAGGTAAACAGACTCAAAACGTTTATGGTCTTTATGTTCAGGGATGGTTACCACAAAAGGTGGTAACGGGGTTTTACCTTTAAGCTCTGTTGCAAATTCGGTTTCAATAATGTCACCGGGTTTGAAATTACTTTCATGACTGGTGGTTGCAAGATTAAACCGAATTGGTTCACCGATCGTTAACGAGAATAAACGGCTATCTAGATTGATAACTTGTTCTTCTTCTGTGCCTTTAGGTAATAGACAAATAGATTGCGATTTTCCTGAGCGATCTGTTATTTCAATGAAGTAGTTACGTGGACTACCACCGCCAATTTTTTTTTGCTTACCCAGCTTAGCAAAGCCAAATTCAACGGCGCCATAAGCAACGGACAGATCAGGATTACCATTGTGCAGCATCTGAACTTTTTGTTGCTTCCAACCGGACAATACTTTTTCGATTTGCAGTTTTACTTGTTGGCTATTAAAAATGCCACCATTAACAAGTATTGCCGCTGGGACGACAGCAGGGTCGTAATCGTCTGTTGCGTCTACATCGTAATAAGTATGAATGAATTCAGCAATGTGTTTTGAAATAGCGGGATCTGACGTATAAGGTAAACCAAATTCTACAACCGCATTTTTTCTGTGTGTTGGTAATTGGTTAAAGCTGCTGTTTGGTAAGAAACCATTAAACACCATGTCGATAACTTCATTTTTTGTCAGTTCACACTTTTTCGATTGAGCTATCAGTTTTGAACCACGACCAAGTAATGTAATTGATGTGGTACTTGGCGGTTGTTCTGATAAAAACAGTTCTTTAGCTTGGCGCGTTTGCTGGATCAACTGGCCTAATGCCGCAGATTGTAAACGCTGATCAGGTGATATTCTTGATTCAACAACATGCGCTAACGCTAAATCGATGTTATCACCACCGAGCATTAAGTGGTCACCAACAGCGACACGGTTTAAATTTAATTCCCCGTGTTCTAATGACATTTCGATTAAGCTTAAATCTGTTGTACCGCCACCTATATCACAAACAAGCATGGTTTTATCTTGTTCGATCAAATCAGTTTTAGCTTGTTTATTACGGTGATACCAATCGTAACAAACAGCTTGTGGCTCTTCTAATAAGGTGACCTTAGTTAAGCCAACAAGATCTGCAGCAGCGAGTGTTAAAGCGCGAGCTGTGTCGTTAAATGAGGCTGGTACTGTGAGGGTAATGTTCTGATCGGCAAGTAAGTGCTCGGGATTGTGATAATTCCAAGCTGCCTGAAAATGAGCAAGGTAACTGGCACTGGCAATAACAGGCGATACTTTTTCAATATTATCTTCAACCGCCCAAGGTAAAATTGCAGCTTGGGCATCGATACTTGGGTGGGATAACCAACTTTTGGCACTCGATACTAAGCGCCCTTTGGTTTTAGTACCTAAATCTCTCGCCCATTGGCCGACAATGACATTATTGATTTCACCATCAAATCGCGTTGACTGCCAAGGTAACACACAATCTGTTGGGGCGATTTCATAGTCATTAAAGTGATAGCGGAATGAAGGGAGCATGGGTTTTCTTGAAACTTCGCCAGGACCAATTAATTGGTCAACGAGAAATACAGACGCACTAGATTGATAATCATCGATACTTTTGTAAGAAAGAACACTGTGGGTGGTGCCAAGATCGATGCCAATTACATATTGCGCTGTTTTGGAAACAGGTGAGGGCATTAAAAACTCCATATAATAAAACTCAGGGCTAAGTGCCCTGAGTTAAGTACATATTCATAAATTTAATATTTATTGGCGAACAGTTAGTTCAATTTCCCAAGTTTCATCACTATCATTTGCAATAGCTTCAACTTTCAGTGTACCTACTTCAGTCACAGTGACAGACAGTGATACTGGCACAACATCACCACTATTACGGTTAGCAGAGTCAAGCGTCACTTCGATGTCTGGTAGTTGTTCAAGATCATCTGGTTGCCAGAAATCAAGATGGGTACCAACAACGTCTTCACGGCGTACTGTTGAACCGAAGAATTTGAATTTAACCGGTTGACCAACAACTAAACCAAATAGATGCGTTGATACGTTGAAGTTAGTGCCTTCTTCAAGACCAAATGGGGCGATACAGACAGCTTCCAGTGGCGCTTCAAATCCTGGAATTGCTGGCATTGAGCTCTCAACACCGACATAGTATGCACTAGCGAGGCCGCCTTTAATTCGTACGCCTTTACCTTGTTTCGCATAACCGTGATAACAAGCACCATTAGCAACAGCAAGGTCTAGATCAATACCTGTTAGTAGTTTTGCTTCTTGCTCAACGTCAGCTTCAATCAACCAGTCGTTAATAATCCCGATTAACTTAGCACTGATAGCATCAGACTTAAACACGCCGCCATTAAACAATACCGCTGTTGGTTTAATGAAGTCACCGGCATCCGACGCGATAGCATCGTGCTGTTTATTCAAGAAATGGGCGATGTGTTTAGTGATCGCAGCATCTTGGGCATACGGCAAGCCAATCTGTGTTAATGCAGTACGGGTATTTTGTTGTGGCATCTCGGTCACTGCAGTCGCAGGGAAGAAACCATCTAAAATAATTTGTTTAACTTCATCGCGCGTTAGCTCTGTTTGCATTGTGCCTGCAATCAACTTAGACCCACGACTTGGAATAACAATTGGCATTGAATCAACGTCACTGTCTGATAACAGTTGTTCTTTGGCATCACGACATGCATGGGTGATGGCTTGAATTTGCCAAGGTTGTAATTGCTTACCTTCTTGCATTAATTTCATTTTTAGACGATACGCAAGCGCAAGATCCATATTGTCACCGCCAAGTAGGATATGCTCACCTACTGCAACGCGTGACAATGTCAAATTACCTTCTAATTCTTCAACAGAAATTAATGATAAATCGGTTGTACCACCACCTATGTCTACCACAAGGATGGTATCACCTACATTAACTTGGTCACGCCATTCATCACCACAGGCTTGTAACCAGCTATATACTGCCGCTTGTGGTTCTTCAAGTAGATTTAAATGCTTAAGGTTTAAATCTTGCGCCGCTTGAGCCGTTAAGTTACGTGCTGCAGGGTCAAACGATGCTGGGATGGTGATTGTTACATCTTGTTCTGAGATTGGTGCATCTGGGTGTGCATAGTTCCAAGCTTCAGCTAAGTGGCTTAAATACTGACTCGTTGCTGTGACGGGTGAGATTTTTTCAACTTCATCAGGGCTTGAGAAAGGTAAGATCGCATCATGTGGACTTACTGTGGCATGGCTTAACCAGCTTTTAGCACTAGAAACTAAACGGATAGGCGTTTTAAGGCCAAGGTTACGTGCCACATCACCAACAAGCGCAGTATTCTCGCTATTCCAAGGTAATGGCGTTTGATCTTTACTGATCTCATCTTCGTGTGCTTGATAGACAAAAGAAGGCAGTTGATATTTCTCAGTGACAGAACCGGGTGCCGATAGCTGCGGGATTGCAAATAGTTGCTTGGCTACTTGATCACCTTCTTGCTCTAAATCGATATATGATAATACGCAGTGTGTAGTACCTAAATCGATACCAATACTGTATTTTACCGCTATTTCGCTCATAGTTATGTCGCTCATAGTTCCACCTCTGCTGCAGCAACGATATTGGCGTTGTGGCCTTGTGCTAGTTTAGGTAGGTTAACGTTAGTTATTTTCCAGCCCGCGTGTACTAAGATACCACGGTAAGGCGCTGAGCCTAATACGTTACCAATTAGCTTAACTTCTGATGGATTAAAGCCTTCAGCAACGATCACTTGGCTTTCTTCTTCTTCACTACGGATTGCTGTGAAGCTAAAGTATTCATTGATTACTTTTTTGCTACCAGTATGAATAATACGTGCCGCGGCGCCGATTTGTTCATCAGTAGCGCCGGTTAGGTCTTCTTGGATAAAGTCGACGAAACGCGCTTCATTTTGTAATAAAGATAAAAGCTGACAAGCGGCTGCAGGACTAGCTTCTTGTAATGGTGCTTTGATTTCGACAATCTTTTCCACTTCAACGATTTTCTCAACGTCGACGTGTTTGATCACCTCTACAATTTTTTCAACCTCCACTTTAACTTCTACTTCTTTTTCAACAATCTTTTCTATTTCAATTGTTTTTTTACCACCTCTAACGAGTGTAATTAATAGCAGAATGAGGGTAAGAGCGAATAATGCAATATGCGCTGCATCAGGGCCAGTCGGTAGTTCAGAGATATTTGTAAGGTCGAAGTCCATATATTTTACTCAAGTTTGTATAAATTAATATTATCGGCGATTTTACCATAGTTATTAATGCTACGGCGTATAATGTGATTTTTTAGCTTATTTAGCCTGTAGTTAGGAACAAATGATTCGTACTTAGGAACAAAGAATAGCCATTTTAGCGGGAATAATTAGAAACGTATTTTTAAGCTTAGTGGTTTTTTAAAATAAATAAAAAAAAGCCCATTACAAATCCATGTAATGAGCTTAGGGAAATTGGTAACGCTGTAATATTAAATATAGTAAATTATTTACGTATATCAAATTCGCGTTATATTATTGTGCGCACTTAGTCGGTAAATAAGTTGTTATCACGCACTAGATCACGTGGGTAGTTATTTTTTAAACGTTGATTTACGCGTTTACCTAAACCCAGCACACTGCCTTCAAGCAGTACAACAAGCTCACCTTGTAGCGCATCTAGATCATCAATCTCGATATCAGAGAAGCTAATATCACGACCCATGATGTACTGTTTTGCTTGTTCAATGTTCAGTGATACCGTGTTTTTATCGCATTGATGACCAAAAGTACGCGCCCATTCATGTTGCGCTCGGAAGCCTTTCTTGAATTTCTCCGCTATTTTGATACCGATACGATCGAATTTAAATTTGCCAATGAAAGCAGGGAACTCTTTCGGGAACAACCAGATCTCACTATCACGATGATAGAACACGCCACTTTCAAATTCAAAGCTAAATGCATCACGGAAATAATCACGAATGGCGTCATTTTCGTCACGGCTAACAGGGCTGAATGGAAAGATTAAACGTTTTTTCTTTTTAATTGGACGTAAACCCTGCGATTCTTTTTTAGTGAACTTAGCAACAAAGAAACCTTCACTATCATAAATCTGTGGCCAAACGTGTAAGAAACCTTCCGCGGTTAGACTATCATTCGCAGTTGGGAATAAATCGTTTAGCGGAATAACTTCGGCATGGTCTGGATAAAGGTCGAGTAAATGCTGACAAACGGCTTGGTTTTCAGTCGTGTTTAATGTGCAGGTCGAATAGATTAACGTGCCACCGGGTTTTAATGCTTTAAATGCGCTGTCAATTAACTCTTTCTGAATGTCGGCAATGTCATTAATACTTTTTAACGACCAATTAAGCATGGCTTTGTCGTCTTTGCGGATCGCGCCTTCACCAGAACAGGGCGCATCAAGTAATACCGCATCAAACATTTCAGGTAACCAAGTGCCAAATACATTGGCGTCATAGTGGCTAAGAGCGATGTTTTTAATGCCGCAACGCTGAATATTCGCACTGAGGACTTTCAAACGGCTTGATGACAGCTCATTAGCAACGATGAAGTTGTTGTTATGACATAATGCGGCAATTTGGCTGGTCTTCGAACCTGGTGCTGATGCGCAATCAAGAATCGTGTCATATTGCGCTGCAACATCTGTTACTTGTGCTTTGAACAAGGCAGTAACAGGTAACATCGAGCTTGCTTCTTGAATGTAGAATAAGCCCGCGATGTGTTCCCAGCTATTACCTAATTTAGTCTCAGTGTTTTCTTGTTCTAACCAAAACCCTTCTAAACACCAAGGGATAGGGGTTAATAACCACTGTTTTGTTTTCGCTAACTGTTGAAATTCTTCAACAGAGATTTTCAGTGTATTAACACGAACACTGGTTTTTAATGGTGTTTTACAACAAGCAATAAAGTCATCCATAGATAGATGTTCGGGGATAATGTTACCCATTAATGTGAGGTAATCTTCAGGCAGTTTTATATTGGAATGCACTTTATAAGCTCAATTGAAAAATTAAAGGAGCATTTTATCATATACCCCAGCTACTTCAAGGTTGGGATTGGTGAAGTAGCTGGGGTGGACGGTTTACTTCGCTGGTTTATCTATCTTAGTATTCCATTTAAGCCAGTCAGGATTAACTTCTTGGGCTAAATTGAATTGCGTAAAGGGTGCGGCTAATTGGCTGCTGTTCGTTGAGTGGCTACTTGACTGCGGTGTTGCAAACGCAATACCACCAGCTAAAATCGTTTTTAATGATTCAGCTTTTAGTGTTGCGCCGGTTAGACCGATATCAACATTAAATCCAGATACAGCCCAAAACTGGCTATTATTACGTACTAAGTGCTGGAACTTAGGCTCGATGTTAAGTGTGATCAGTACTGTATCACTTTGCGGTGATAACTCTGAATGGGTGACTGAGCCGACTTCGAGCTGACGGAAATAGACCGGTGTTCCGGCAGTTAAGCCCATTAACCGCTGGCTAATGACAGTGACGGACAAACCTACATTCTCAGCGGCGATTTCAGGTGCCCCGTTTAGGACTTTAAAGCGATTGACTTTGTTGCCTTGGCCTTTCGTTACATTGATATAAGCACCTGAAAGTAGAGTGTTAGCGTTTTTAATGCCGTCTAGACCCACTTCAATCCTTTCTAACCAGTACTGACTACCTTGTTGCACGAAGTATTCTGCATAATCAGTTTCTAATTTCGCCGTTGCTTCGATATAACCTTGTGCTACTTTGAGTTTGATAGCGCTAATCTCACCAACCTTAATACCCTTGTGCTTAATCTCGGTACCGACATGAATGTCAGTCCCTGAGGTAAAGGTTAATGTTACTGTTGGGCGGTTATCAGTTGCGGCGGCAAAGCTACGGAATAATTTATAATGGCTGGCTTTAGATTTAGCTAAGCTAACTTTGTTGTTATTCACAGGTTTTATATTATCGAAGTTAATACCACCTGCGGCAATAGTCAGTAATGATTCGGTTCGTACTTTTAAATTACTCAAGCTACCAGAGATATCAATACCGGATACATCCCAAAATACACTGTTACTGTTAATTAAGTGTGCATACTGACTAAAAATATCTAAGGTGATAATAATATGCTCATTGTCAGCCGCCAAACGGAAATCTGCTACTGAACCAACGGCGAGTTTACGGTAATAAACCGGCGCACCATTGGCAATGACGTGACTAGGTTTACTCAAGAGGGTAATGGTCTTATTGGTTTTAAACGCATTACTGCCTAATTTTGCCAGCGCCAGAGAAGGGTAGAGTTGATATTGCTGATGACGACTTTTTGATTTAAATACCTTGTCATTAACCAGTTCGATACCACCACTGATCAATGCCGCAATCGGTGATGACTTGATATTAAGACCAGATACACTTGCATCTACAGACACTCCACTGATATTAATAAAACGTGTCGAGCGTTTAAGTAAATGGGCATAATCTTGGTAGATGTTAACGTTTAAATCGATGCGGTTGGTTTTAGTATTAAACGTCACGCGGCTGATGTGACCAACTGGGTAGTTTTTGTAATAGATTTTATTGCCTACTGCTAACCCGTTTGCATCATTAGCCGAAATAGCAATCTGCTGGTGTGGAATAAGATCATCGACGTTCGATACTAAATCAAATGTTGTTTGTGGTTCACCTTGACCGGGAGTGAAGAGAATGTAATTACCGGTGACAAGATTAGCCACATTTTTAGTCTCAGAAACAGAGAGTGTCGCTTTTTCAACCCAGAATTGGGTGCCTGTACGTAATAACTCAACAACGTCAGGGTCAACGTCGGCAAATGCTTTTGCCGTTGTTTGTTGTGTGTCAGGCTCAATAGATTGGGTGATGACATGGGTTACTTCACCGACCTGTTGACCGTTTAAGTAGATGTTGTTACCAATTTTAATGTCATTGGAGTTACTTAAATTAAATTCAATCTGCACCGCGCGCTCAGCATCGCTGATACTGCTATAAAGTGTATAGGCTTGGTTATCTTGTACTTGAATACCGTCAGCGGGTGAATCAAATGCCAATGCACCACTGATAATAGCTGTAAGGCTCTCTGTTTCGATTTTGACACCATCAAAACCAAACTCGGCATTGATACCACTGGCATTCCAAAAACGTGAGTTGTCTTTGACTAGATAGCTATATTGTTGATTGATTACGGCTTCAATTAATATATTGTCTGTTTCTTTATCTAGTTTAAAACTGTGCACTTGACCAACGGGGATCTTTTTATAAAAAATCTCTGAGCCAGGGCGAACGGAAGCGAGTTTATCTGCTGTTAACCGTACGATCAAACCTTGATCATCGGGTAAGTTATTCGGCGCGGTTTGTACCGCATCAAACTCAATACTGTATTCGCCATCGCCGGGTGCTAAGTCGATATAATTACCCGTAACCAGTGCATCAAGACCAGAAATTCCAGCAATTGATGCTTTCGGCGCGACTAACCAAAACTGCGTGTTTTCACGTAATATTGGTTCTGCTTTACTGTCGACTTCTGCTGTGACATAGACACTTTTAAGATCGTCATCTAAGGCAATTTTTTTCACCTTACCGACGACCAAACCTTGATACTTGATCAGGGTTTTTCCTTCAACAATACCGTTGGCATTGGAAAAATGAATACGAAATTCAATACCGGCTTGGGCAATGCTTTGATACATGAGGTAGAGCCCAAGCAAGATTGCGACAATCGGTAATAGCCAGATAGGCGACATCACATTCGGTTTATGTAATACCGGTTCAGGGGCATTACAATTTTCAGGCATTTCTGGTTCGTTATTTTCTTTCATTTTTATGGTTTAAATCCCAAATTAAACGTGTATCAAAACTTTCAGCAGCTAAGATTGTTAATACAACAACCAAACCAAAGCAAGTTGCTCCATATCCAGGATCAACTGAGAGTAAATTACCTCGGTTGATCACCGCGACCATAATCGATATAACAAACAAATCCATAATGGACCATTTACCGATCCAATGAATTGCATTAAATAATAATAACTTCCGTTTTGGGGGAATAAATATCTTATTTTGAACGGATAACAAAATAAGTATTAGCCCTATTATTTTAAATAAAGGGACTAGAATAGAAGCAACAAAAATAATGATCGCTATGCCCAGATCGTTACTTTTTGCAAGGGCGATGGTACCTGACATAATAGTGTCCGGCGTCGCCTTGCCTGTGCTTGTTAATGTGCTTATAGGTAAGAAGTTTGCCGGTATCATCATGAATGCCGCGGCAAGCAAGTAAGCCCATGTTTTTTGGATACTACTCGGAATACGAAAATGGACTTGGGTAAAGCAACGAGGACAACGTTGGCGTTTAGTATCCTCTTTAACGCTGATGAGTAGATTACACTCATGGCACTGGGCTATCTGATTTTCTTTAGCGTTTTGCATTTTTTTCCATTTTTTGCCAGAAGATTTCAAGATTTAACCTATACATGATAAGGCTAGAGACGAACATCAGAGAAACAAAACTGAGTAAACCAAATTGTAATTCGATATCTGCAATGTCTGAAAGTTTAAACACCGCGATTAAAAAGCTAACGAGGTAAACTTCTAACATACTCCATTCGGTAAAAAATTTAACGAGCTTGAGTAATAGGATAAGTTGCGGTGTATTACGTTTGGTCAGCAATAATAAGCAAGCTTGAGCGAGGCAAGATAAAAATAGAAAGGGCGCTATGAAGCTACAAAAAATAACCAATAGGCCAACGAAATAAAACTTTTTTTCAAATAATGCCCAAGCACCTTGAATCAGTGTTGCAGATTCTTCGACACCTAACATGGTGATGGTAAACATGGGGAATAGATTGGCGATAACAACAAGTATGAGGCCTGTTATTGAAAGTGCCAATATACTACTAATAGAAAAATCATTGTTTTTATAGAGTAAAGTATTACAGCGTGGGCAGTGTGCATGTCTATTTTTTGCTATAGGTACGTGTTCGACAATAAGGTCGCATTTTTTACACACGTTAATATTTGACATTCAGCCCCGCTAATTACTCATTATTTATGTTTGTAGATATGCTCTATATTATTCATTAAATGTAGCACGTTTCATAATGCGTTCATTAATAGCATTGTTTTATTGTAAATATCAACATTATCACAGATTTATGCCTCATGATTATATAAACAATATGATAATTCTGTTTTACGGGGCAGAATCAAGCATATTTATGAGTAGTGACTTGAATTAATAACGAATACTAAATACACTGTCATAATATACAGTGTATTTAGGGGATTGGTTCATGGCCGTAATAGTAAAGTATGTAGTTGAACGAAATGGTGTGGAAAAAATGACGTCTACAAGTAAAAAAGAAGCTGATGCATATGACAAGATGTTAGATGTTGCCGAAGGTCTTACCGACTTTATCAGTACATCATCTCTTGAAATCGATGATCGCCTTACGGAAGAGTTAGCATTATACCTGGCACAAAATAGCACATCGTTACAGCACATTTTAAAAGGCGGTAAGTTAAAAGAGCCAGAAGAGAAAGAACAAAAGGCACCTAAAGCTAAAAAGGCGTCAAAAACCACGGCAGAAAAAGAAGCCGCTTAATCTTTCAAACGGTTAATTATTGTTTGTGAAAGCATAAAAAATCGCCGGAATAGTTATTTTTTAACACCTTTTTGGGTTATGACGGCGGATTAAAGATAGCATTTAATTGCAATCGCTCTATAATAGCGATAAATTTTATACATGCGATATAACAAGATTACGTTTTGTTATATCTGAACAATTAGAAGTAATTTAAGGTCATTCATGGAAAACATTGAAAAGCTAAAAAATAGCAAAGAAGTTATCGCTTATTTGGTAGAAATATTCCCAAAATGTTTCACTGCAAAAGGCGAAGCTAAACCGCTAAAAATTGGCATTTTTCAAGATCTGGCTGAGCGTCTAAAAGAAGACTCTAAAGTTAGTAAAACATTGTTACGTACGGCACTTCGTCAGTATACTGCAAGCTGGCGTTACCTTCACGGCGCTAAAAAAGATGCTGTACGAGTTGACTTAGATGGCAACGAAGCAGGTGTTTTAGATGCAGAGCATATCGAGCATGCACAAAAAACACTTGAAGAAAGCAAAACTAAATTCTTCGCTGAACGTAATAAGAAAAATGCAGAACAGAAGGCTAAAGCTGAAAAGGACAAGCCTGCTGTTAAAAGAGCACCTAAAAAAGTAGTGAAAAAATCTGCACCTAAAGTAGATTCAAAACCTACAATTAAAGTTGAACGCCCAGTAAATGAAGCGGAACTTAAATCAGGCCAAGCTGTCAAAGTTGTAATTGGTAAAGCACCGGTACAAGCAACTATCGTTGAAGTATCTAAAGATGGTGTTCAAGTTCAATTACTATCAGGACTTTCTCTAAAAGTAAAAAGAGAGCACCTTTTTGTATAAAGCAATAAGAGTGTTCTGAATTTTTAGTAGTCGAGTGTCAGTTAAATATATGAAAATTAGCTGATACTTGACTATTATTAATTTAGCGTTACTTATTCTCAAAAGGATTTTTAATGAAAAAAGTTTTAAAAAGAACTTTTATCAGTGCTTCGGTACTATTAGCCACACATGCATATGCATTTGAACCTGCTATTTCAATTCAAGAACTCCCCACATTAAAGCAAGAAGCTCAGCATTCTGAAGCAAGTAAACGTCTCGTAAACCTATTCACACGCTCTCACTATAAATCAGTCGATTTTGATGACACTTTTGCTGTTGAAGTTTTCGATCGTTATTTAAAACACCTTGATGCCTATCGCACAATTTTCTTACAGAGTGATATAGATAGCTTTAATAAATACGCGCTTTCATTTAAGAATGATTTTCGTCAAGGCCGTCTTGCACCTGCTTATGATATTTATACTGTCGGTTTACAACGTCGTTATGAACGCTTTGCCTATGCATTAACCTTGCTTGACACTGAAATTAAATTCGACGCCGATGACGAGTACTATTTCGACACATCTGAATCAGAGTGGGCGAAAACGACAGCACAACTGGATGAGTTATGGCGTCAAAAAGTTAAGTATGAAGCACTTAATTTAAAATTAACCGGTAAAGACTGGCCTGAGATAAAGAAATTACTGCATAAGCGTTACGATACTGCTATCAAACGTTTGAAACAGACACAAAGTGAAGATGTTTTCCAAACATTGATGAACTCGTATGCACGTAGTATTGAGCCACACACTTCTTATTTATCCCCACGTAACGCCGACCGTTTCAAAACAGAAATGAACCTGTCACTGGAAGGTATTGGCGCGGTATTACAAACGATTGATGATTATACCGTTATTCGTTCGTTAGTTTCTGGTGGACCTGCTGATTCAACCAAACAATTAAAAGCTGAAGATAAAATCGTTGGTGTTGCCCAAGATGACAAGACCATCGTTGATATTGTAGGCTGGCGCTTAGATGACGTCGTGGACAAAATTAAAGGCCCTAAAGGTACTAAAGTTCGTCTTGAAATCGTACGCGGCGAAGGTGCAAGTGAAAAGCACAAAATTGTCGAAATCATTCGTGACAAAGTACGTTTAGAAGATCGCGCAGCAAAATCGAAAGTTATCGATGTTGACGGTGAGAAGGTTGGTGTTATCGAGATCCCAAGCTTCTACGATGGTTTAACTAAAAATGTACTGACTGAATTAACCAAGTTAAAAGAAGACAAGGTTAGCTCTATTATTGTCGACTTACGCGATAATGGTGGCGGTGCACTAAAAGAAGCAAACCTACTTTCAGGTATCTTTTTTGATTCTGGCCCGACAGTGCAAGTGCGTGATGCTCGCAATAAAGTGAATGTACTTGAAGACCGTGATGGCAAAACTTACTACGACGGCCCGCTTGTGGTATTAGTTAACCGTTATAGTGCGTCGGCATCAGAGATTTTTGCTGCCGCATTACAAGATTATGGTCGTGCATTAGTCGTTGGTGAACAAACATTTGGTAAAGGTACTGTGCAACAGCACAGAACACTCGCGCGTTTGTATGACCTCTATGACAAGCCAATTGGCAGCGTACAATATACTATTTCAAAATTCTACCGCATTAATGGTGGCAGTACCCAACTACATGGTGTATTACCAGACATTGCTTTTCCGTCTGCTGTAAAACCAGAAGATACGGGTGAGTCAATTGAAGATAATGCGTTAGATTGGGATCAGATCCGTAAAGCAAGTTATCAACAATCACTGGCTTTACAAGCAAGTGTTAGTTCGCTAACGGAAGGTCATAACAAGCGCGTTGCAATTAATCCTGAATTTAGTTATATCCAAGAAGATATTATTAAATATAAACAGGAACTTGATAGTAAAACAATTTCTTTAAAAGAGTCTGTGCGTATTAAAGAGCGTGAAGAAAACGAAGTACTTCGTTTGAAACGTTTAAATGAACGCTTAGTTCGTAAGGAATTACCAGAGGTAAAATCATTTGATGATAAACCTGAGGACTTTGAGTTTGACGATGCCTTCCTATTAGAAGCCGCGAATATTGCGATTGACTTAAGTAAATCAAGCTAAACCACTTCTATTTCTACCTCAAGTGCAGCAGGATGCTGCACTTTTTTTTCTTTATTTTACGTCTCTATCCGTCGATAGATTAGGATTATAAATGACCGTTAAGCCTAATGCTAAGCATTTAAAAGACTACACAGCCCCAAATTATTTCATTGATAATATCGATCTCGACTTTGATCTTGATGATAGCAAAACTAAAGTAGTTGCTATCAATAAAGTTCGCCGTAGTGGTAGCCATAACGATCCGCTTATCTTAGATGGCGTTGATCTTACCTTGCTAGCAGTATCTATTGATGGTCATCCAATTGATAATTACTTGGTGAAAGATAATCAGCTTATCATTTCTGATTTACCGTCTGAATGTGTACTGATCATTGAGACAGAAGTAAACCCACTGGAAAATACCAGTTTAGAAGGGTTATATAAATCAGCCGACGCTTTCTGTACGCAATGTGAATCTGAAGGTTTCCGAAAAATTACCTATTATCTTGACCGCCCGGATGTACTTGCTGTTTTTAGTACCAAGATCACAGCTGATAAAGCGGCTTTTCCATATCTTTTATCTAACGGTAACTGTGTCGATAGTGGCGAACTCGAGAGTGGTCGTCACTGGGTGCAATGGCGTGACCCATACCCGAAACCAGCCTATTTATTTGCACTTGTTGCTGGTGACTTTGATGTATTAAGAGATAAGTATATTACGACGTCAGGTCGCGATGTAAAATTAGAACTATTTGTTGATAAAGGTAATTTATCTCGTGGACATCATGCGATTGAATCACTGAAAAAATCAATGAAGTGGGATGAAGACCGTTTCGGTTTAGAATACGATCTTGATGTTTACATGATAGTGGCTGTTGATTTCTTCAATATGGGCGCAATGGAAAATAAAGGCCTAAATGTATTCAATTCTAAATACGTATTAGCGGATGCGGCTAGTGCGACAGATGTTGATTATCTCGGCATTGAAGCGGTTATTGGTCATGAATATTTCCATAATTGGACAGGTAATCGAATTACTTGTCGCGATTGGTTCCAGTTAAGTTTGAAAGAAGGTCTAACGGTATTCCGCGATCAAGAATTCAGCTCTGATCTTGGTTCGCGTGCCGTGAATCGTATTCAAAACGTGAAAGTGTTACGTTCTGCGCAATTTCCTGAAGATGCTGGTCCAATGGCGCACCCAATCCGTCCGGCTTCTGTTATCGAAATGAATAACTTCTATACCGCGACGGTTTATAATAAAGGTGCTGAAGTTATCCGTATGATCCACACGTTATTAGGTGAAGCTAATTTCCGTGCTGGTATGGATTTATACTTTAAGCGTCATGATGGTCAAGCTGTTACCTGCGATGATTTTGTTGCATCAATGCAAGATGCCTCAGGTGTTGATCTTACCTTGTTTAAGCATTGGTATTCACAATCAGGTACACCACAAGTAACCGTTACTGATCATTACAATGCCGAAACTCAAACGTATACTTTATCAATCCAGCAGCATACACCAAGTACAGCGGATCAAAAAGTTAAGCAGGTATTACATATCCCAGTTGATATTGAATTACTTGACGAGCAGGGTAATAATATCGCGTTAACCTATGCGGGAAAACCTGTTCACCATGTGTTGAACCTGACTGAAAAACAACAAGACTTTGTATTTGACAATGTAACGTCAGCACCCGTACCGAGTTTATTCAGAGAATTTTCTGCACCGGTTAAGCTTAATTATGCTTATACCAATGAGCAACTTGCGATGCTGATGGTCTATGCAACGAATGATTTTGCCCGTTGGGATGCTTCGCAGTTATTAATTAATAAACACGTGGTTGAAAATGTTGCCCGTCTTGGTGATAAGCAGGCGCTTGAGTTACCGGCTGTATTTGGCCAGGCATTCCGTGACTTAGTTGCCAATGATCAGCTTGATCCTGCGTTAAAAGCAGAGATGCTACAGTTCCCATCAACGAATAGCTTAATGGGCTTGTTTACTGAAGTGAATGTTGATGCATTGTTAACTGTTACCGGTTTTATTAAGGCGCAGATTGCGGCTAATGTTGCGACGACATGTGCGGCTATTTATGCTGCTATGCCACAACGAAAATACCAAGTAGAGCACGATCATATCGCCATGCGTTCATTAAAGAATGTATGCCTAGAATATATCGCGTTAGAGAATGTAACTGATGTTAATGAGTTGGTATTGGCGCAATTCGAGCAGTCAGATAATATGACTGATACCATGGGGGCAATCAGTGCGGCAAATAAAGCGCAGTTACCTTGCCTTAAAACGATGATGTCTGCATTTGAATCGACTTGGTCGCATGACGGTTTAGTGATGGACAAATGGTTTGTGCAAATTGGTCTTAGCCCGAGTGAAAATTGTCTAGCTGTAGTTAAAGAAACCCTGAACCATGACAGTTTTTCTTTAGTTAATCCGAATAGAACACGTTCATTAATAGGTAGTTTTTCTGCACTCAATACCAAAGCCTTCCATGCGATTGACGGCAGTGGTTATGTTTTCTTAACGGATATTCTATGTCAGTTAAACAGCAGTAACCCGCAAGTTGCTTCGCGATTAATCACACCGCTTATTGAATTTAAGAAATTTGATCCCGTTCGCCAAGGCTTAATGAAAGCACAATTGATTATATTAAGTAATATTGATGCTTTAGCAGCCGATTTGTTTGAAAAGATTGATCGTGCTTTAGCGTAATCGCACTTCAAAATAACAAATTTAACATTTAGTTAAACGCTTGTTTTATAAAAAATGGGTATATCGACCGATTTTGGCGTCATATACCCACCTTTAGTAATTTCTCAATGTTTTATTCTTAAAAACTTCCATTTATCTTTCTATCTTGTTGCCTTTGTAGCATTTTTATTACAATTATTAATGTTAGAATGCCCGCTGAATTACCGTCATAAGTTACTTTTTTAGCTAGACTTAATAAACCAAGATTTAAAGGATTGCTAGTATGTTGAATAAAACGCCTATTCCTGTGTTACTGGAAAACGTAATCAGCCTTGTAAAGACCAAAGTAGATGCGAAAAGCAATACATTAGTCGAGCAGTTTGTAACTGCATTATATGCTGGAATGAGGCAGGAAGATCTCTCTTCGCGTAGTGATAGTGATCTGTATTGTGCGGCAATTAGTTTGTGGAACCGACTAAATAGCAGTAATAATAGCGGCCCGGATATTTGTGTTTATAATCCAGAAATTAGCCTTAATGGTTGGCAATCAACACATACGATTGTTGAAATAATTGTACCGGATTCACCTTTTCTGACTGAATCTGTAATGATGGCATTATCTCGACTTGGCGTGATCTCACATTTGATGTTACATCAGCCAATTGCTTTGAAACGAGATGATAATGGCCGTGTAAACAAAATTCTAACAAATCCTAAAAATGCCAAGAATTTTACCTCTGAAACCGTATTTTTAATTGAAATCGATCGTCAAACAGAAAACAGCAAATTAGATGCTATTAGTGCTGAATTAGCTTCTGTATTAAATGAGATTGCGTTGGCTGTTAATGATTGGTCGCCAATGCATGATAAGTTACTTGCTGTTATTGAACAATTATCTGCAAAGCCAAAGAAAAAAGGTATCGACTATGCTGATACACTTAAGTTCTTAACATGGTTAGCTGATCACAACTTCACCTTGCTCGGTTACCGTCATTACGATATTGAACCGGTAAAGGGTGATTATGTGATCACGCCTGATTGTGATTCAAGCTTAGGTATCATGAAAAATTCGGTCAATAACAAAGGTTATGGCTTATCTAATTTATCAGCAGACGCCAAACGTGAAGTATTATCACAAAACACCCTAATTTTAACCAAGAGTGATGCTAAATCTCGCGTACACAGACCTGCAAATATCGATTACGTTGGTATTAAATTATTTGACGAAAATAACAATGTTATTGGTGAAGAGCGTTTTATTGGTTTATACGCGTCAGCAATTTATAATAGCAGCGCCATTGATATCCCGCTAATCAGCGATAAAATAAAGCGCGTGCTAGACGCGTCTGGTTACAACCCTGTAAATCATTCATATAAAGCATTGTTAAATATATTAGAAACCTATCCTCGAGATGAGTTGATCCAATCTAGCGAAGCAGATATTTTGCATTGCGCCTTGGGTGTCCTACACATGCAAGACCGCGACCAGATTAAACTGTTTGTGCGTAAAGACCTATTCGGTCGTTATTATTCTTGTATGGTCTACGTAACTAAAGAGCGTTACAACACGCAATTACGTGAAAAAACACAACAAGTATTGGCAGACCACTTAGGCAGTGATAAAGAAGTTGAATTTAATACCTATTTCTCTGAAGGTAATATGGCTAGAACACAATATCTTGTGCACGTTGATCAGAATGAAAAAGAAGTTAAAGTAAATCTAGCTGAGATTGAGCAGAACCTAACTGAAGCCGCTAAATCGTGGAATGATAAGCTTAAAACAGCAATCGTTAGTCATTATGGTGAAGAAAAAGGTCGTTCTCTATCCGAGAAATACATTCATGCTTTCCCTCAGTCATATAAAGAGTATGTGTTACCTAACTCTGCAGTAGCAGATATCATTAAATTAGAAACACTGTCGACTGAACATAAACTTGAAATGATTTTCTACCGGGCGCAAGAAGAGCAGCATGACTCTAATCACGTACGCCTAAAATTATTCCATAAAGATCAACCGATTCATTTGTCCGATGTACTTCCTATGTTAGAAAATATGGGCTTAAAAGTACTTGGCGAAACCCCGTTTAAAGTTAAAACAGCAGACGGAACGGTATATTGGGTACTCGATTTCACCATGCTTTATACCGGTGATAATCTACTTGATACCACTGAGCGTAGCGCGGACTTTATGTCAACGTTCCATCAAGTATGGGAAAATCGTTTAGAGAATGATGGGTTTAATAAACTAGTACTTAAAACTAATTTATCAGGTCGCCAAATTTCGGTATTGAGATCGTACGCTAAATACATGCGCCAAATTGGTAACAACTTTAGCCAAGCATATATCGAGAATACATTAGCGTCATTACCCGAATTGGCAAATAGCTTGTATTGCTACTTCCATCAAAAATTTGCAATTGATCAAGGTGAAATTGATAGCCTAGACATCATTGCTAATTTTGAAACTAAGTTAGAGCAAGTGAATAACTTGGATGATGACCGTATTATTCGTCGTTTTATTGACCTTATCACGGCAACATCGCGTACTAACTTCTACCAAGTTGATTCAAGATTAAAAACAGCAGATAAAAGTAAAGCTTATATCTCATTTAAGTTTGAGTCATCACTGATCCCTGACATGCCATTGCCTCTGCCAAAATTTGAAGTGTTTGTGTATTCACCGCAAGTTGAAGGTGTACATTTACGTGGTGGTAAAGTTGCACGTGGTGGTTTACGTTGGTCGGATCGTCGTGAAGATTTCCGTACTGAAGTACTTGGCCTAGTAAAAGCACAGCAAGTTAAAAATACCGTAATTGTCCCAGTTGGCGCGAAAGGTGGCTTTGTTTGTAAACAAATTCAACCTAATCACAGCCGTGATGAAGCATTCAATATTGGTAAAGAATGTTACCGCACGTTCATCCGTGGTTTACTTGATATCACCGATAATATTGTTGATGGTGAACTGGTTCATCCAAAAAATGTACGTTTCTATGATGAAGCCGATTCGTATTTGGTTGTAGCTGCGGATAAAGGTACTGCGACTTTCTCTGATATCGCTAATGAGATCAGTGATGAATACAACTTCTGGCTAGGTGATGCATTTGCATCAGGTGGTTCCGTGGGTTATGACCATAAGAAAATGGGTATTACTGCAAAAGGTGCGTGGGAATCTGTTAAGCGTCACTTCCGTGAAATGGGCATTAACTGTCAAGAAGAAGAGTTTACTTGTATTGCTGTTGGTGACATGGCTGGTGATGTATTTGGTAACGGCATGCTGTTATCAAAAAGCACTAAGTTAATTGCCGCCTTTAACCACATGCATATCTTCATCGATCCAAATCCGGACTGTGCAACAAGCTATGCTGAACGTGACCGCTTATTTAAGCTACCGCGTTCAAGCTGGTCTGATTATGATCGTTCTATTATGTCTAAAGGCAGTGGCATCTTCCTACGTTCAGCAAAAGCGATCACGCTAACGCCTGAAATTAAGAAAATGTTGGGTACGAAAGTATCACTAATGACCCCGACAGATTTAATTAAGGCGATCTTAACCTCACAAGCCGACTTACTGTGGAATGGCGGTATCGGTACTTATGTTAAAGCGGCAACAGAAACGAACAATGATGTTGGTGATCGTGCCAATGATCACGTGCGCATTAACGGTAGTGAACTTAACGTTAAGATTGTTGGTGAAGGTGGTAACTTAGGTTGTACACAGCTGGGTCGTATTGAATACGGGAGGAATGGCGGTCGTATTAACAGTGACTTCATTGATAACGTGGGTGGTGTAGATTGCTCTGATAATGAAGTTAATATTAAGATCCTACTGAATAGTATTGTTAGTAGCGGTGACTTGACACGTAAGCAACGTAACGAGTTATTGTACTCAATGACAGATGAAGTATCTGAAATTGTATTGAATAACGCGTACAAGCAAACGCTGTCTGTTTCTGTTACTCAAACTCGCGCAGCAGAACAGTTAAAAGAACAAATTCGTTTCATACAAATGCTTGAGCGTAGCGGTAAACTAAATCGTCAGCTTGAGTTCCTACCAAGTGAAGATGAACTAGCTGACCGTCTAGCTAAAAATGAAGGGTTAACACGCCCTGAGTTGGCGGTGTTACTGGCATACGCAAAAATGCAGTTGAAAGAACAGCTTAATTGTCCTGAAGTATTTAAAGATGAATTCTTGTCGGAATTGCTTATCACTGCTTTCCCGCAGTTGTTGCAAGATAAGTACAAAGCACAGATGCAAGATCACCCATTAAGAAATGAAATCATTGCCACCCAACTTGCCAATGAAATCATTAATGACATGGGGCTGAATTTTGTTGGCCGTATGCAAGATGAAACGGGTTCGACTATTGTTGAGATTGCCAAATGTTTTGTTATTGCTAAGCATGTTATTGGTATGGAAAACATGTGGGATATCGTGACAGGGTTAGATAACAAGGTTGATTCTGCAACACAGCTTGATATGTTATTTGAAAGTCGCCGCTATATTCGTCGTGCTTCATGTTGGTTAGTGCGTTATCGTGACCGCAACATGAGTATTTCTGATACGATTGCTTTCTATAAACCTATCTATAACGGTATGAAAGAAAATACCGAACAAGTACTTGTTGATGCGGATAAAGAAAAACAAAGCAAACGTATTAATGCATTGATTGAAAAATTAGTACCTGCAGATATCGCCGGTGAGATTGTTCATCAGAATACCTTGTTCTCGGTATTCGACATTGCAGACGTGTGTAAACAGCATCAAGTACCAATGTCGTTAGTACAATCTGTGTTCTTCTCGTTAGGGAACAAACTACAGTTGCATGACTTTATGCATCAAATTAACTTGCAACCTGTTGCTAACCATTGGCAAGCACTTGCAAGAGCTGCATTTCGTGAAGAACTTGCGCTACAACAACGTAGCTTAACATCAGTGGTGTTATCTACTTGTTCATCAACAGGTAAGTGCGATATAATCATTGACGAATGGTTATCAGACAACGACGCGCTTGTTGTTCGTTGGCTGCAAATGTTGGCTGATTTTAATATGAGCTCTTCGCATGAGTTTGCTAAATTCTCAGTAGCATTACGAGAATTGAATTTACTTCACTTAAGCTGCCGTAATGCCAGCTAATGAGTAAGTTAATGTTTGCGTAGGCACTCAATTAAAATGATTTAATTATGAAGCACTGTTGATACAGTGCTTTTTTATGAGGAATAGAAAATGTTATATCGTATTGCACGTGAATTTTTCTTTATGCAAGATCCAGAAGTAGTGCATGAAATGACAATCAAAGGGCTAAAATTAACGGGTTCTACTCCTTTAAGTTGCTTATATTCGCAGAAATTACCAAGTAAACCAGTCACTGTAATGGGACTGACGTTTGATAACCCTGTTGGCTTAGCTGCTGGCCTTGATAAAAATGGTGAATGTATTGACGCATTTGCGGCAATGGGTTTCGGTTTTATTGAAGTCGGTACTGTGACTCCGCGTCCACAAGCGGGTAATGAAAAACCACGCATATTCCGTATCACAGAAGCGGAAGCGATTATTAACCGTATGGGTTTTAATAACGAAGGTGTAGACGCGCTTGTTGAGAATGTTAAGAATGCTAAATACAAAGGTATTTTAGGTATCAACATTGGTAAAAACAAAGATACACCTATCGAAAAGGGTAACGACGATTACCTTATTTGTATGGACAAGGTTTACCAACACGCTTCTTATATTGCTATTAATATTTCGTCGCCCAATACGCCGGGGTTACGTACGCTGCAGTATGGTGAAGCATTAGATAGTTTATTAAGCTGTCTTAAAGATCGCCAATCTGAATTGACAAAAATACATGAAAAATATGTACCGTTAGCCGTTAAAATTGCCCCTGATTTAACCGATGATGAGTTAGCGCAAGTTGCTGAGTCATTAGTTAAGTATAAAATGGATGGTGTTATTGCGACTAACACAACGTTAGATAGAACATTAGTTCATGATATGCCGCATGCGTGTGAAGCCGGTGGCCTAAGTGGTCGTCCCGTTCAACATGCAAGTACAGAAATTGTGCGTAAACTTGCGGTATTGCTTGATGGCCAATTACCTATTATCGGGGTAGGCGGTATCGATTCTGTTGTGTCGGCAAAAGAAAAATTTGTTGCAGGTGCAGAATTAGTACAGGTGTACAGTGGATTTATCTACAAAGGTCCTAAATTAGTTAAAAATATTGTAAAAAGTTTGTAACTTTACCCTTGGTTTTAGTCTATATTTCTGATAAGGGTATTTACATATGGATGGGGTGTAGTTAAACTAGCGGATAGTTAATTACATTACTGGTATCAGGATGTTACTAGAACCAAGCAATAAGTGGTATTGGCAATATGACTGCGCAAGTCAAAGCATCGTGATTCAATTATCCGATGGACTTGCAATGTCTTGTCATCTAAACAAACGGAATATGAATAATCTGTGCAAAGGCCGTGTTAACTTTTGTGCAGAAGATTCAAGCTATTATTACTATTTCTTAGAAACGCTTAAAGATTTAGCTTTTAGTGTGCCTGAAAAAGTGCAAATAGCATTAAATGCAGTGACAAATTTACGTTTTCAAAAAGTAAAAATGCCGCAAAGTTGGTTTTTTGATTATCATAATTCTGCAGTTGCCTTTAGTACTGGCGACATTATTACCTTGTCTTTAAAAGGCGATAATGTGCAATTTGTGATCCTTGAAGCTGATGAACGTGTGTCCATGTGTATGTTGTTAGAAGACGCGGTACAACTTTCTGATTCTAAAGCACTAGCCAAATTTGATGTTATCCGCGTAATGAACGACCGCGTGCAGCTGCAAAAGACTGTATCAAAAGTACTAACAGATGATTCATTTTCCTACGTTCAGATCATGGCATAGCTTAATCCCTCAATAATCTTTCAATAATTCTCCGTTTATCTAATAATTTCCTCAACATGACTATGCGACTATAATGCCGCGTGGTATAGTTCGCCCCCACTAATAATCACATTGCTTACTTTCTTTTTTATTAGGAAGTATCTCGAAATAATATAGGCTTTCAAATTGACTACACTCAACACTTATTTTGCTTCTTCTCCTAAGGGTTTAGAACTTCTACTTAAAGAAGAACTAATTGAACTTGGCGCACAAGACTGCCGTGAAACAATGGCTGGTGTCGCATTTAAATCTACTCAATTAACAGCGTATAAAATTTGTTTGTGGAGCCGCTTAGCATCTCGAGTGACCTTGCAATTAAAAACATTTAAAATTTTCGATGTATTAGACCTTTACCTTGCGGTAACTGGCATGCATTGGGATAAAATCTTTGATATTGATAAGACCTTTGCAGTTTCTTGTTCTGGTACTAACGACAGCATCCGTGATACTCAATTTGGCGCGCTGAAAGTAAAAGATGGTATTGTTGACCGCTTTAGCAAATCGATGGGCGACCGTCCAAACGTAGCTAAAAACGATCCGGATGTACGCATTCATCTACACATCCGCCGTGAAGACGCGACACTGTCTCTTGATTTGTGTGGCAATGGCTTGCATCAACGTGGTTACCGTCAAGGTACGGGCGCTGCACCATTGAAAGAAAACTTAGCAGCCGCAATCATCAAACGTAGTGGTTATACTGATGGTCTATTAGTTGATCCTATGTGTGGTTCTGCAACCTTACTTATCGAAGCGGCATTAATGGCACTTAAAGTACCTGCTGGTATCTTACGTTCACGTTACTGCTTCCAACAACTGAATGATTATGATCAATCAGGTTGGGAAGAGTTAGTTGCACAAGCTAAATATCAAGCGCGTAAAAATATCGCGAATACGGATCTTAAAGTATACGGCTTTGATAAAAGCTGGCGTGTACTTGACCAAGCTAAAGCCAACGTGCGCGCAGCTGGTCTAGAGCATATTATTGAATTAGAAACCGGTGATGCTAAAAACCTCGTTAACGATTTCACCAGTGAAGGTACATTAATTTGTAACCCTCCATATGGTGAGCGTATGGGTGAACAACCTGAATTGATCGTATTACACCAAGTATTAGGTGAACGATTAAAGAGTGAGTTCTCTGGCTGGAATGTTGCGTTCTTCTCATCAAACCCTGATTTACTTTCTCGCTTAGGCATGCGTGCTAACAAGCAATATAAATTGTTTAATGGTGGACTTGAATGTTTCCTTAAACTTTACCAGATCTCATCAGTTGCACGCCAAGTTAAAGCACATATTGAAACACAGATGACTCCAGGCTTTGCGGAAGAATTCCGTAATCGCCTGAAGAAAAACATCAAACTGTTATCAAAATGGGCTAAAAAAGAGAACGTTAACTGCTACCGTTTATATGACGCTGATTTACCTAACTACAATGCTGCAATCGATTTGTATGACGATTGGATCGTAGTGCAAGAATACCAAGCACCAAAAGATGTACCTGAGCAAAAAGCCAAACAACGTATCATGGATATTGTTGCTGTTACGCTAGATGTAACCGGAATCGATCCTAACAAGTTAGTATTGAAAGTACGTCAAAAGCAGAAAGGTAGTAATCAATACGAAAAACTACAACAAGTTAAGTCGGTATTTACTGTAAGTGAATACGGCGCTCAATTTGAAGTAAACATGAAAGACTATTTAGACACGGGTCTATTTATCGATCACCGTTTAACCCGTCGTATGCTGGGTGAAATGAGCGCCGGTAAGCGTTTCTTAAACTTGTTCTCATATACAGGTAGTGCAAGTGTGCATGCTATCTTAGGTGGCGCTGAATCATCTGTAACGGTAGATATGTCTAATACTTACCTTGATTGGGCTAAACGTAACTTTGAATTAAACAATATTAGTATGCGTAAGCACGAAGTTGTGCAAGCAGATTGTTTAGCTTGGTTAGCACGTTGTGAAGACAAGTTTGACCTTATCTTTATTGATCCACCAACATTCTCGAACTCAAAGCGTATGGAAGATAGCTTTGATGTTGAACGTGATCATATCCAACTATTCACTTGGTTAGAAAATATTCTTTCTGCTCGTGGTGAAATTGTTTTCTCTAATAACAAACGTAACTTTAAATTAGATACTGAAGCGTTAGATAAACTAGGCTTGAAAGCGACAAATATCACAGAACAAAATCGTTCTAAAGATTTCGCTCGTAACAAGAACATCAATAACTGCTGGCTTGTAAAACGAGCAGACTAATGACTAAGTTTGCATTCTACACAACAGAAGGTTGTCATTTGTGTGAACAAGCTTGGGCACTTATTATTGCTCAAGACTTAGTAACCGCAATGACACAAGTTGAAATTATTCACGATGAAGCGGATGTTGCACGTTATGGCATTCGTATTCCGGTGATCAAGAACAACGACACTGGTAAGGACATCGGTTGGCCATTTGATGCTGCAGAATTAGCCGACTTTATCAAAAAATACTGATTTATTTGATTAAATCCGGGTTATTGGCAATTACAACGTGATTGTTAAGGCTCGGATTTTTTCTATTTTACAACTTTATGTTAGAATCTCACTAACTGCTTGTTTCTTCGTATATGAATTTTTAGCGAAGCAACAATACATTATTTTATTAAGGAATTACCGTGGCTGTTATCACGTTACAAAATGCTTGTCTTGCCTTTGGCGACCTGCCGTTATTAAATCATGCTGATGCTGTATTTGAACGCAAAGAACGCGTATGTCTTGTCGGTCGTAATGGTGCAGGCAAATCGACAATGATGAAAGTTATTGGTGGTGAAATTCAACTTGACGATGGTGTTCTTAGAGTAGAACAAGATGCAGTTGTTTCTCGTTTAGAGCAAGATCCACCAAAAGTAAGTGGCGTGACCATTTTTGATTTTGTTGCGGGTGGTCTAGCTGACATCGGCCAAGTGCTAAAAGACTACCATCACCAAGCGATCCTTGTGGGTGAAGATTACAGCGAAAAAGCATTAAATAAATTGATGCGTTTACAAGAAGAACTTGATAACCGTAACGGTTGGGAGTTTGAGCAAAATATTGAACAAGTACTGACACGTTTAGATTTAGACGCTGATATGATGCTTGATGATTTGTCGGGCGGTTGGTTACGCCGTGCAGCATTAGCACGTGCACTAGCAAGCAAGCCTGATATTTTATTACTTGATGAACCAACCAACCACTTGGATATTGAATCTATCTTGTGGTTAGAAGAGTTCTTAAAAGATTTCGCCGGTACTATTATCTTCGTAAGCCATGATAGAAGTTTCATTCGTTCTATGGCAACACGTATTATTGATATCGACCGCGGTAACTTAATGTCTTTCCCTGGTAACTACGATGAATACATCGTTGGTAAAGAAGAAGCACTACGTGTTGAAGACGAACAAAACGCATTATTTGATAAGCGTTTAGCACAAGAAGAAGTGTGGATCCGTCAAGGTGTTAAAGCCCGTCGTACACGTAACGAAGGTCGCGTTAAAGCACTGAAAGAAATGCGTAACGAACGTAGTGATCGTTTGAACGTACAAGGTAAAGCAAAAATTAGCGTTGATGAAACATCACGTTCAGGTAAACGTATCTTTGAAGGCGAAGACGTATCTTACGGTTTCGAGAACAAGCAAATTGTTAAAGACTTTACCTTTAACATCATGCGTGGCGATAAAATTGCATTCGTTGGTCCAAACGGTTGTGGTAAGAGTACATTAATCAAGTTATTGCTTGAAGAGTTACAACCACAAGCTGGTATCATCAAATGTGGTACTAAATTAGAAGTATCTTACTTCGATCAACATCGTACAGAGCTCGATCTTGAAAAAACAGTAATCGACAATCTGGCTGACGGTAAACAAGAAGTAGTTGTTAATGGTAAACCGCGTCATGCACTTGGTTACTTACAAGACTTCTTATTCCACCCACAACGTGCTCGTACACCGGTAAAAGTATTGTCTGGTGGTGAACGTAATCGTCTATTATTAGCTAAATTATTCCTAAAACCATCTAATCTTTTGATTATGGATGAACCAACCAATGATTTAGATATCGAAACATTGGAACTTTTAGAAGAATTACTTGCCAATTATCAGGGTACATTATTATTAGTAAGCCATGATCGTAACTTTATCGATAACACAGTAGAAAGTTGCTGGATGTTTGATGGCGAAGGTAACATCACTAACTTTGTTGGTGGTTACCATGATGCTAAGAATCAACAAGCAAATACAATATCTATGTCAGCAACACCAAAAGCTGCTGTCGTTGAAAAATCAGTAAAAAAAGAGAAACCAGCTAAAGCAGTTAAGACAAAAAAACTGCCGTATAACATACAAGTTGAACTCGAAAAACTGCCTGCAAAAATGGAGCAACTAGAAGCATTAGTTGAAACAATGCAAGCTGAAATCAATCAACCTGAATTCTTCAATAAGCCAGCTGATGAATCGAAAGCAATGCTTGAAAAACTTGCGAGTAAAGAGCAAGAACTTGAGATCGCTTTCGCTCGTTGGGAAGAGCTTGAAGAAATGAAAGGCTAAGGAAATTTAAACATAATGCTTTTAAAAAAGACTAAATTAGCAGGGATTATTAGTCTCTTATTCTGCTCGAATGCAATGGCGGTTGACATTAGTGATCCGCCTATTGCAGTTCTAGAAGACAGCAGTAGGTTTGGACCATTTGTATCAGCTATGGATACATCTAGTGCAGCAGTCGCTACTACAAACGTAGCGACTTATACGAATACTTATGCACAGTCATTTACCTATGATATAGGTGCACCTTGGACATATAACGAATATTGTGTATATGACTCTGATGTTTGTGAAATGTTTTGGGATGGCTCAAAGACAGATGGTAGTGATGGCCTTTATATTTGGCGTCGTAATATTCTAAATACGTATGGCGGCAGTTATGTATCGGATAGTACAACGTCTATTATTAATGCCGCTGCAGCTGACCCTGTAGAGTTAACTCAATCACGTAAAATAACCGCCATGGATGCTGATGTTCCAGTTGGTTATGGAACTACTAACGCTCAGTTTGTTCGACGTGGTTTTTATGGCGATGATTCATTAACCCCTTTATTCAAAGATAACGGTGGTTTTAGCTCTGCGCATGATGCAACTCAAGTCTTAGTTGAATCTACAGATGTATCTTTAGCTGGCGTTGAATTTAATAAAAAGTTAATTGTTGGTCAATCAAGTGTCGACTGGCCTAATGCTAATGGGTCTTCTGGTCGTTTTAATGCATGTTTTAATGCAGGACCTGATGATGATCGTTTTGACTATGACGATTTGTATTATTGCCCTGGCTTTAATTTACAAGCTTCTTATTGGACCGCTGATGATACTGTCACAGCTAAAATATTTACGACTAAGTGGATCAATGGTTTATCTGGCAGTGAAAGTGATGCTACTTACATTGCTAATGCTTATGCGATAAACACATCTGGTTTTGCTGTAGGATTTTCAACTCAAAATATTTTCAGTGGTGATAGTGGTGGTCGTGCTCGTGCGACTATATTTGTGCCTAAAGTTACTGGTGATGTAGCAACACCAACACTGTCTTATAGTATGTCTGAAATATTGAAGCCTAAGACTGATACTGGTAGTGATTATAACGATATTATTCGTGATACCGTTGCAATTGATATTACTGATAATACCTATAACGCTGGAGTGTTCACAAAGTTAGTTACAAATGTCGACACGCCAGAGCAAGCCTTTATCGTTGTCGGCAACCGTACGTATAACCAACCACAAAACAGAAGTTATGCAACTGAGTTTTATACTTATGATGTAAAAACTGGTGAGACGCGTTACCCATTTCAAGCTAATCCTATTAAAGGTGCTAACTCACAAGTTAGTAAAATTAATAATGATGGTTTAGTTATTGGTTGGCGTGATGCTAGAGGACAAACAAGCCCAACAGCAGAAGGCTCAGCACGTTTCCAAAGTGCATTCATCTATGATTATAAGAATAAAAAATCTGCTTATTTAGATGATTTATATTGTAACGATATCGAGGATAGTGAAGTTAAGTATCGTTTTACTAACGCAATCAGCATTACTGACAATAATAATAGTGACTCGTACACTATCGTCGCTAATGGTTTTGATTATAAAAACGTTGAAAACTATAAGAACAGAGTTGGTTCAACTCCAGTTGTATTATCAATGACTGTCACTAAAGCCGAATTGGATGCTTTTGATAATTCATCGCAATGCCCAATTAAAGCGAATGAAGACTACGAACGAAGTGGGGGAGGCATGGGTTGGTTTGTATTACTACCAACTATGATGCTTTTATTCCGCCGTTTCAAACGTTAATCATTAAGCGTTAAACAGCAATTTTGTCTCTTAAAGGCACAGTAATTTAATTACTGTGCCTTTTTTATTTGATTTGTCGAATATCTTAAACTATTACTTAACTGAGGCTTGGAAAGTCTCAGCTTTAAGTTATACATTTTTTGAGGAATCTAGAATGAAGAGACAGAAACGAGATCGTTTGGAAAGAGCATATTCGAAAGGCTATCAGGCTGGCACAGCAGGTCGCTCGAATGAAGTTTGTCCATTTCAAAGCGCAGATTCGCGAGGACAATGGTTAGGTGGGTGGCGTGAAGCACAAGAGAGCCGAGGAACAGGACTCTTCATCAAATAGTTATTGACGAATACAACAAAGCCCTAAAAATAGGACTTGTATACTAAAGTGTGATTAGCTGTATTTTTTTATTAGGTGTGGTCTATAAGTGGCCACTCCTAATTTTAAATTGTTTAATTTCAGTAACTTAATGTTGTAAAAAAGCCCCAAATAATGGGGCTAATAGAACCCCGTCACAACAGGCCTCGCCCCTGTTTACGGGGTTCTGTGCGTTTAATGAGTAGCAGTAAATGGCACTGAATAGTACTAATTTGGTCACAATGTGGACACTGGATTGTACTTCATCGCCTCATTTAAATAGTCCGGTGCAAGGTGTGAATAGGTCATTGTTTGCATTATTGTGGAGTGACCCAAAATCTTCTGTAACGTTAATATATTGCCACCGTTCATCATAAAGTGACTCGCAAACGAGTGTCGTAAAACATGCGAAGCTTGACCTTTAGGTATATCAAATTGTTGTTGTTTAAGTATGGCAAGGAATAGGGTATATGACCCATTAAATAGTCGGCCACTTTTTCCATGCGAAATCTCATTTAAAAGTTCATCAGTGATTGGAACTGTTCTGTTTCTACCATTCTTAGTATCACCAAATATCACTCGTCCGTGCACAATATCACTACTTTTCAATTCTGCTGATTCACTCCAACGCGCACCGGTGGATAAACATAACTTAGCAATATGCAATTCGTCACCACTCAAACTCGCCAATAATTGCTTTATCTCAGCTTTAGTTAAGAGCCCCATTTCTGGTGCTCGTACCTTTAATGGCCCCATGCCTTTGAAGGGATGTTCATTATGGAATTCTTCGGCTTTAATCAATGCCGTGAAAACACTACTCAACCGTGTTTGATTACGGTTGATTGATGCGGGCTTCATACCTCCTGCCATTTTATCTGCTCGATATTGCATGAAACGTTGTCGTGTTAGCTGGTCAGCTTTAAGGTTGCCTAAATCAGCGTTAATCGTGATTAAGTGTTTAAGCTCTCTAGGACCAGTCTTTAACTGTTGACCATGATAATGGTACCAAAGATGGATTAAGTCGATGAGAGGGCGTTTATCAGCGGTTTTCTCAACCCAATCCTTTTGATTTTGAGTTGATAACAGCCAACGCTCGTATTTTTGCGCTTCACCTTTGGTCGTAAACTTCTTTCTGTAGCGCTTACCGTTTCGACCTTGTGGACGGCAATCAACTTCATAGCCGTTGGTAATGGATTTTATAGACATAGTAGCTCCCAATTTAACTGGTTTTTTATACAGTGAACGGATGTATCATAAAGTTGAAAAAGTGAATGTTCAATGTTTGTTTATCGTCGGCTGATACTCTGTCTAAAAAGTGTATATTCTCAAGTATGGAGAAGTAAAAGTTAATGGTTATTTGAGTCGTTTATACGCGACCTGGGCGGGCAATATTTATGTTTAATTAAAGTGTTGTAATGGTATCGTTTTATAAAATACCATTTGTATTTTAGCTGTTTGCCAATACGCACTAGCCACAAGTAGGTGGGTTTATCTTGTAGCTGAAAATTAATATCCATATACTCAGTCACATAACTGGTCTTATATAACTAACAAGACTAAAAATCTAATTTACAGTGCTGCTCGATTTTCCTGAAACAGGTAAGGAAGTTATTTGGGATGTAATCTTATGTTCAGTTGATTGATGGCTATCTTTGATTGTGGTGAATCTTGAAAACCGAGACGTTCTACTATCACAATATTATATTTTTAAGGGGATGTTTTGTACGAGCTTTTTGAAAGAGAAAAAATAATTTTAGATTCTGCCATTTGTTATAAATGGAAAGAAGCAGAAACTAATGCCTGTATTATTTTTGTTCATGGTTTGGGTGGAGACGCAGAAGCTACATGGGGTCATTTACCTAATCTAATAATGGGAACTGCTTTTTCTCGTCATACGGACTTGATTGCTTATTCATACAATAGTAGCGCTTTTAAACCTGGAGGCCCTAAAGTTTCAGCCTTAACTGATAATTTGGTAACTTTTTGTGAAACTTTAATTGAGAGATATGAAAGAGTTTACTTTATATCTCATAGCCTTGGGTCTGTTTTAATTATAAACTCGATTCCGGAACTTTATAATAGAAATAAACGGTGGCAACAGAAAATCCGCGGGCATATTTTATTAGCTCCAGCGCTTTGGGGATCTTTGTTGGGATGGTTCCCTTTAAGTAAAACATCGTGGCAACTTCGATTTGGTTCCAAGGTTTTGGAAGATGTTCGAACCAAGTGGATAGAATATTCAAAAGAGTCAAAAATTAAGTCTTATGTGATATTTGGTACTGAAGATAAGGTAATAAAAAAGAAATCCTCTGAACTTCAATCATTAAACATAATACCTAAAAGTACCGAAAGAGATCATGTTTCAATTTCAAAAATGAGTTCAATTAATGAGGTTTCCTATAGAACGATCATGAATTGTTTGTATACATTTGACGATAGTAATCATTATGATAGTAGAAAATATATTTTACGAACTGTATTTGACTCTATTAAAAGTGATTGGGAATATGATGATCATTTATCGGAATTTATTTATGTTCCTAATTTTAAGTTAAGGATTGTTGAGTTCACTGAACGAGGTACAGGTCGAGATTTTACTGAGGGGTGGATGAAGGACTTCCCTAACAAAAAAGGGATGATGCACAATTATGCTATCTATTACCTAAATCTAAGGATCTATGATTTCACTATGATATTTTGTGATGGATATAGGTATTTAATACCAATGCCTAAATCAGTGAAAAATTTAGTAATTACAAAAGAACAATATAGTCTTGGTAAAATAATGGAAAAATCTGGTATGTATGAAAACCTTGATAGAGGCCTTAAAATCGCTGGAATTACAGTTCAATAAATCATTTCAAAGGATTAAAAATAGCTAATTCTTTTGCTCCAGCCTATTTTAGTCCACAATTTTTAGTCTCTTTAATGAGGCGTTATAAGTACAGGAAACATTCGAGTATGAAAAAGATTCCCTGGGGGCCTATAAGGTCTTCGCTAGTTAATAACTTTTCGTTTGGTAATATTAAAGAAATAGTTGGATATGCTGATATTGATATGTCTAAACTAGCTCACCTTGAACAAAAATCCCAAGGCGGAGCATCTAAGTCGCAACTATTGAGTGCCATTGATTTACAAGTTGGTAGATTTTCTGAAGAGCGCGTGAGTCAGGTTGCTTCCATATGTTGTGAAGAAATGCTTATTCGAAAATCAGATCTAGAATCTGAATTAGAAAGAGTTCTCTCAAGGGTTGGATGGAAGTTCCAGAGTAATCGTTTATTACCTGTTGATGTCTTTGATATTTCAGAGCTAAAAGATATCCCAGAGCAAGCCCATGAGGACTTACTAAAATCTGCAACGAGACTTCGTGATGGTGACTTAAGTGGTTCTTTGTCTGCGTCATGCGGGGCTATAGACTCAGTCACTTTATCAATCTATAGTGAATTCAACTTAGGCAACCCTCACAACGCGTCATTCCAAGAGCGAATAAATCAATCTTTAAAAGCGATTGGTGCAAAAGACTGTCTAGATAACGAACTACAAGCAATTAATTGGCCAGAATCAGATATAAAGCCGTTTAGTCATAATTTCAGTGGTTCTCTAAATCAAGCTGCATTTATCATGCAGAAATTACGGTCCTCTATGGGGGACGTACATGGTTCAAAACCTGTCATTACAGCGCTTGTGTATGATTCTATCAAGTGGTCTTCACTAATTTTAAGAATTTTAGTCACGAGAAAAAACGTCTAACAAGTAAATTCAGGTGACGTCTACGGCGCACCTGGTTTAGGTGTTATTCACAGTAGGCTAACCCATTACATTTAAGCTCATATACGCTCTATTTAGGAACATATTCAGCCTTGAAAAACGAGTCAAATCGCATGATTTCCAACCTAGAATAATCAGTTATGGTGGAGTTCTTTTAAGGTTAAAGTTATGGTATAGTCGTAGCAATTTTATTACTCTAATAGTGTGCAATGATTACTAGTATTGAATTAGAAAACTTTAAGCTGTTTTCCGAACAAACATACGAGTTTAACCCTGAGTTCAATCTAATAGCGGGTGTTAATGGTAGCGGTAAAAGCTCTCTTCTGAAAGCTTTAGCCATCTCCTTAGCTGGCTGGGCACATGCTTATATAAAAAGCGAAAACAATCTCCGACCAATCGAGGATAATGAGATTCGCGAAATCGAGAAAGATGGACGATTCGATTTGACTAAAAAAACGTCAATTCGCGCGAGAGGGATATTCCCTATTATCAATCGATTTGGTAATTTAATTAACGGAAAGGTAAATTGGGTTCGTTATCGAGAAGAAGGGAACTCAACCACCTATTTAGGTGGTGGCATTCGATATGAGAGTCGATATGATGGCTCATACTCGCCAACTGAATATAATCTTAATTTATCCACTCTTGGTCGTGATGTACTGCATTTCATTGAGAATGACAAGCAATTTGATTTACCAGTTATTGCATTTTATGAGTGTGATAGGTTATGGATTTCAAAGGGAAATATTGATGTAGAGAGCTCTGCTCAAAAGCAATTTTCACGATTTGATCCTTATCTAGATTGCTTTCATACAGGAGCGGATGACAAAGCAATTGGTGAATGGTTATTAAAGTTAGAATTGGCCGAGTTGCAGAAGAAAATTAAGAGTCCAATGAAATCTGCAATCGAGTTCGCAGCTAAAGCCGCAATGGAAAATTGTGTAGGATTTGGTTTTGACTTCGAAGAATCGAGAGTTATGGTACGTTTTGAGGATGGTAGTTCTACCCCTTTCGAACATCTAAGTGACGGACAAAGAACAATATTAGGGTTATTTTGTGACATAGCTCGAAGAGCTGCCATTTTAAACCCTCACTTGAAAGAAAATATTTGTTCAGAAACAAAGGGGGTCATTCTAATTGATGAGCTTGATCTTCACCTACATCCTAAATGGCAAAGAAGGGTTATTGAAGATCTTAGAAAAATATTCCCTAAAATGCAATTTATATGTACTACTCATTCTACGTTTTTAATCCAATCTTTACGCAGTAGTAGTGAGTTAATAATGATGGATGGTGAGCCATTACTAGACTATAACAATAAAGGAATTGAAGAAATTGCTCGTAATATGGGAGTATCTAGCCCAGAAGTATCGCAGTTGTATAACGATATGAAAAGTATCGCTCATGACTTTTTAAATACTTTGGATGATGAGGACTTATCACCAGAAGAGTTTCATGAACGCTTCAATGAGCAATTAGCTAGCTTAATTGCACCATATGCGAATAACCCCGCCTATCAAGCATTCTTGGAACGAAAGTATGCTTTAAAAACAGGGGAAGAGTTATGAGACCTGTATCCAAGGGGGATACACCTTTAGTTGCTGGCTTTGCAAATTATCGAGAATCATTCGATTATTTACTCGATAGAATCGGAATCGGAGAGTACCAGCAAATCCCTCTTGCTCAGTATTGCAGTTATTGTGAACGAGTAATGCATACGAACCTTGCAGTTGAGCACATCGAACCTAAGAAAGGGCTTTATGCGAAACCACTGTTGAAAAATACTTGGAGTAATTTTTTACTAGCATGTGTAAATTGTAACTCTAAAAAAGGTTCAAAAAGAATCCAATTTAATGAACTATATTTTCCTGATAGAGATAATACATTTTATGCGTTCGAGTACAGCCATACTGGTACTGTGAATCCGAGACCATCACTGAATCAAGCTCAAAAAGATATCGCGCAGAATACAATTGATTTAGTGGGATTAAACGATTCTATTTATGCAGATTTGACTGAAGTCGCTAAAGATAGACGAACGCAACGTTTAAATGTATATGCTTTGGCTTTAAATTCACTAGAGGATTTAAAAAGCGCGCCTCAGAATCAAGCTATACATAACCTTATTGTAAAGGGGATGCTGACTAGTGGTTATTTTAGTATTTGGATGAAAGTATTTCAGGGATACCCTAATATTAAAAATATGTTTATAGATTCTATTCGTGGGACACGACAGAGTGGCTGTTTTGATAACAATGCTAATCCTATATTCCCTCACCCAAATAATGATAATCTTCAATTGGGAGGTAAAATATAATTTACTTCAAGTAGTTACATGATTATTTTTTAGCTACGTTAATGACGCTAGCTGGTCTTGCATCTTATCATTCTATCTCGCATATTTACCTAAACTATTATTATGCCTTTAACGCTTTTGTGTCCAAAGGTAAAACAGACTAATTCAAATAATCGAATTATTCTGTTTTATAAATCACATCTTTTGCCCAGTCCAAACAACACGCCCAATAAGCGCTAGTTCTTCACCATCCAATTGAGATTTTGTGATCTCCCAAGGGTCATACATCGTATTATCAGACTTAACGCGAATAATGCCGCCTGGTAACATCTGAAGTCGCTTCACTAATAAGTTATTGTCATGACGCATGACATAAACCCCATCAGATAAATTATCCACATCACGATTAACCATGATCATAGAGCCGTTCTTTAATGTTGGTTGCATGCTGTCGCCGTCTACTAACATCAAAAATACATTGCTCGGACATACACCAACTTCACTACGTAACCAGTTTGGTTCAAAGCTAATTGATTTTGGACGCTCTTCAACTTCAGCCAATAAACCAACACCCGCAGATGCTGATATTTCGTAGAAAGGGAGCTGGATATGTTGGTCGTTCAAGGACTCCAATGTGGGCTTTCTATTTATGGATGTTGAGCTGAGTGTTTCCATATTGGAGTTTTCATCTGGTGTGAACTGTCCATTTTCAGGTGCGTCAACATTCTTCATTAACCAAAGTGTATACATTTCAAATTGAGGGAGACTAATTATTTTGTCAATAACAGGTAGCCCAGCATTAGAGTGGTTACTTTCTATTTTTGTCAATGTACTCAATGCTATACCTGTTATTTCAGAGAAGCTTTTCTGAGTGATCCCCAAGTTTGTTCTTAATGTTTTTATTTGCTTTCCATAATTCATGTTGACAGCTACTCATATTTGGATCTATCATCGCATTAACTACTCATAAGTGAGTTGTTGCTACCAGCAAGTAGCGATAAGGCGTACTAAGTGTGTATAACCCTAAATAATCCCATAAGGAAGTAATTATGTCGACAACAATTGTGATTCAAATGAACGATGTACCTACCATGGCGGTCGAGTTGTTCGCAGAAAGAACTGGCCAAACGGTCTGTGCTGTTACCAGTCAAATGGACAGCGGAGCCTTACCGTTTACGCAGCATAAGCCTCGTGCTACTCGTCATGTCAATATCGCGAAGCTAACTGTTATGTGTTTGGAATCAAACTCAGATAAGCCATGGTTAGCTTAAAGGTATTCAACATGCTTAAACGAATAAAATTAAGCAGCAAAGGTAAATGCACAAGACGGTGTAGTCAGTGTGAAATCAAACACGAATTCATATGCCCAGTAATCATCGTATCTGAAGTTGTCTTTGTAGTATTCATATTAACCTTCGCTGCTTTGTCAGCGTAGTTTGATCATCGCAAATAGGGAGATTTGTTCAATGTATGAAATTAATGATAGCAAACAAACCGTAATTGACGCGGCCTGTATCCGCTTTGCAGATATTGAAAACGTAGAGTCAATTGCAAAGACATGTGGTATGCGTGGCCAGATGCTACGCAACAAGTTAAACCCAAACCAACCACACCAATTAACCGTTAGTGAGTTAATCAAGATTACCAAAGCAACGGACAATCACGACATTATCAACAGTGCGATACTCGAAGTCGGTTTAACCGCCGTTCGCCTACCAAAGCAAGGTGAGTCCAAGCCACTAACCGTAAGCGCAATGAGCGTAGCAATTCATACCGGTGATATTAGTCGCCATATCTTAGAAGCAGAATCAGACCGCCGTCTTACACGCCATAAGAAAGACGCAATTATTAAAAAGGCACAATCAGCAGTCCGTGAATTGGTCTTTCTTATGTCAGACGTTGAAAACCGCTGCGGTGGTGCAGGGCCGTTCGTGTCTATGTGTGCTGATGCAGTCATTAATGGAATGCCGATACCAGGCATGTAAAGGAGATAACCATGGGACAAGTCCAATTTATACCTGAACAAAAAGTAAAAATGACAGCTGCTGAAGCCATCACCCAAGTCCGAACCATGTTTAACCGTAACCGCGTTGCCGTTATCTATAACAAATTAGGCGAAGAACCAAAGCGTATTATCTGTTTTGCTGCTGGTCTTCAGGAACGGGATAAAGAAGACCAGTTTGAAAAATATAATAAAATTCAACGAGCTTCAATTCATCTAGCTATCAAACAATTTGCTCCTGTTTTTACAGCGTTATCGCAATTTTCATTAACCGAATTTAACAAGTAAGGGAATACAGTGATTAAACTAAATCCAACAATCAATGATGTGATTAACGAGTTGATATTTATTGCCATTGCTAAGCCTGAAAAGGTGAGTGTGTCTGTTCGTTATATTGGCCATGCTGATGCGCTCGAAGTTATCGCAATTGATAAAGCTTACTTTAGCGGAGTGCAAAACCCGAATACCTGGTCTGAACACAAATTAATGGATCAAACGATTTACCTAGATGGACTAACCGCATTTAAACAAGTCACTTCTGCGTATAACGAACTAAGCAATTTAATTAAAAACGAGGTAGCAGCATGAAACGTATTTTAGCCCCTGTTGAAGATGTGCGTTCAGCGCTGCATTCGCTTGGCATCAACGAAGAAAAAACAGATTGGATCATCGATTTGTTTGAGTGTGTTGATGCTGGTCGTAATGACGCCCTTGCTATGCCGAGTTTTCATTTCAACCTTTACGCTACGCTGAAGCCCGAAGAGGTATTGATTACTGTATTTGCATTTTGGCAAAGCGTAGTGACTTGTTCTGACATTAATTCAACTGAAGAACAACTTGCACTAGGTGCTATTCGCTCTGTGTATTTTATGGCGCAAGGCTTGGCCTTAACCAAATTAGTTAGCTGCATTGAATTGTGGTGGGAAAAAACACTCGAGATCCACAATACAACAATTTGGATGGTCGCATGATGTATTTAGCAATCGAAATTGGCCCCAATGGTGGCATGCGTACACATCCTCATACGGCTGAATATAGAACGGTCGAAATCGGTGAATTTAATACTAAAGCTGATGCTGTTCGTAATGCATGTCATCAACTTAACTGCCGTCAGATTTTCCGAGGTGTGATCCGTTGTTTAACAGGTCAGGGCGGTTACGTGGTTTTGAATACACAGGACTATGCGCAAGTATGACCGCTACCATAAAGCACTTATCTTCAGGTCCTAAAACTATTATTGGAATGATAGAAAGGGGGGAGGACAGCAGTCGTAAGCCTTCCCGTACTCCAACGCAAGGCAAAGAATTCCAACAACCTGAAATGTCGCTTATTGAAAATGCGATGTTTCAGGTTAATCCTGAAATTGATGATCATGAATGGCGTAAGCAGTTCTTTGGTGACATGCCTCATTACCTTAGCAGGTACTTTGCCGAGCGATATAATAAAACCTTTAAGCAAAAAGGTCGTTCTGCTGCCAATTTGTACCTTCTAAAAACAGTCGGTGAGAAGATAAACCCACGCCTACAAAAAGTGCTTGATCAATACAGACGACAATTCAAATTCAGAAATGCCTATGTTCATAACAATGACTTGTCACGCGAAAAACTATTAGCTGAAATGGACAAGAGTGAAATAAAAAAACTAAGTCAGCAATTTGCTGATTTTTTTGTAAGTAAATTAGAACCTTTAATTGAAATCGAAAAAGCCAACCATAAAGATTATGCAGACGTAATTATCGCTGTGTTTGAAAACATGCAAGTCGAATGCAGGGAGTTTGGTTACACACCGCCGTATAACAGAAACGATGGATTGCATCAGTCTGAAGCTGAATGTGGCATTTTACGTTTAGTTTGCCAGCGTGCCTGGGAAAATAAGTTAAATAAAAAACGTATGGCTATGCGAGAACATCTTGCTATTGCTGTTGGTCAAGTGCAAAAAGCGGCAAGCCCGTATTGCTCGCGCGACTGCATGCACGAATGGAAAAACCAAAAACAACGCAACAGAGATTTTATCAAAGGTATGTCTATCTTTGATGAAGATTCTGGTGAAGAAATTGCCCTATATGACATGTTCTACAAATCGACCGCTAACCCTGCAATTAGACGTTGTGAGTTAATGGTTCGTATGGCTGGATATCAAAGTATTGCAACCGCAATGGGCTGTGATGGGTTATTTCTAACGCTGACTGCACCATCAAAATATCATAACACCCGCAAGCAAGGGGGTTTTGTTGACCAATGGCTGGGAAACAGTCCGAAAGAGGCGCAGCGTTATTTATGCCAAATATGGGCAAGAATACGTGCGCAGCTAAAACGTGAAGAATTACCTGTTTTTGGTATGCGTGTTGCTGAACCGCATCATGATGGCACACCACATTGGCATTTACTCATGTTCATGCAACCTGAGCATGTTGATCGTATCCGTGAAATTTTCATTAGTTATGCAATTAATGAAGAAGTAACGGAGCTATTCCCAAAAGTTTACCGAAAAACCATTGTTGGCCCGTTAGATTATCGCCCACGTTGTGATGTGAAAATGATGGATCCAAGTAAGGGTACTGCAACGGGTTACATTGCTAAATACATAAGTAAAAACATTGATGGTTATGGCATGAAAGGCGAACTTGATGATGAAACAGGCCGCGACCAAAGAGAAATGGCTGCACACGTTACCGCCTGGGCAAGTCGCTGGCGTATTCGTCAATTTCAACCTATTGGTGGTGCACCGGTTACGACTTATCGTGAATTACGTCGTTATGCTAATAATGATAAAAATGCCTTCAAAAGCTTTGTAACTACGTTAAGTAGTAAGCAACTGCACAATTTATTCAACGAACAATTCCCTGACCAAGACCCAACATTTATGGGTCCTCAGTTAAATTTCCACGGCCCACGTTTAAATTATGAAGCTATGGGGTCATTACAGCGATGGGAAGTGATCACTGATAAGTACAAGCCTGAATTGAAAAGCAACGCAGCTGCAGCATCCGATGCAATGAAAGCGGCAGATAAAGGCGACTTCGCCGCTTATGTGATGGCGCAAGGTGGACCGTTTGTATCTCGTAAAGATTTACTGATCCGTAATGATTATAACACTGCAGAAATGGGCAATGAATATGGTGAATTCGTTTCTAAGCTCCAAGGTTTTCAAGTCGTCGGTGGTGATGCTGTTAACACGCGTACACGTAAATGGAAGATACAACCGAAGTCACAAGCATTGCTCGATAGTGAAGCGAGCACAAGTAGCACCGAAGGTGCTGAGGTTTTGAACTTGCCCGAAGGGTCTTCTCGGAGTTCTGTCAATAACTGTACGCCCTCCAAGAACGACAGGTTAAACGCTGGAATTAAAGCGCTGTTGAAAAGGCGGGGTATTCATTTAGATGATCACCTTACCAACGTTATGAGGGAAGGTGCTCAAATCAAAGTTGGTAAAGACCTCGTTGTGAAATTGAGGCAAGGATATTACGTCGAGGGTTCTGATAAGTATCATCCGCCCGAAGTGGTCGATGTTACACCCGAAGTACAAAATATTTGGGATGGTTGGAACAGTCCTGAAATTGAAATTAAAGATACATCCAATTACACGCTTGGTTGGGAAACTTGGGAATCGTGGGATTGGGGTTAACCTATAACGCGTAAAGGATTGTAATTACGGCAGTGAGGGGTTGGTTATATAGAACAAACTAAAGGGTAGACTAAAACTCTAAGCCTACTAGTTTCACTAATTAAATCGCATTTAAACTGCTGGTGACATTGAAAAATAATAATTATCCCCCACCTTAACTTTAGGCAATTAACTAGTGGTGATGTATGACTATTCAAGCAGACTTTCAATCCTTTTTAAACAACCTTCAGATCAAGAATGCAGGTCAAATTAGTAAGCGTTATGGAAGTATAACGCGAAGACTTAATATGTTTTTTCGCAATGGAAGCGAAAATAGAACTGCAAATAGTTTACAGGTCGGTTCATATGGTCGATATACTGGTATTAGTGGTATCAGTGACTTGGATATGCTTTATATTTTGCCTGATAGCTTCTTGGTTACCTATAAAGATAATCCTTATCTAGCTTTAAAACACTGCAAAGAGCAGATCCAGCTTGTTTATGGAACGTCTAAAGTTAAGGTAGATCGAAATGTTGTCGTTGTTACTTTCAAGAATTACGTTATTGAAGTTGTGCCAACATTTAAGACTTTCGATGGTCGATACTTGTTCCCAGACACTTACGGTGATGGTAGTTGGCCGATTTGTAACCCCAGTGCTGAACTTCGCTCATTTAAAGATAAAAATGAACAGCGTAATAATAACTTAAGACGTTTGGCAAAAATGGTACGAGCGTGGCGAGCACGCGCTGGCATAAACATGAGTGGTTTCCTGATTGATACCCTATGTTATCGCTTCCTTGATAATAATACAGACTTTGACAATAAGAGTTTTGGTAGTTACGACATTTTGGTAAGAGACTTCTTTTCATTCCTTGAGAATGAGCCGGATAAAGCTTATTACCGTGCATTTGGTAGCTTTTCTCAGGTGAATGTCTATGCCAAATTTCAACTAAAAGCTAAAGAGGCAAGAGAGAATTGTGAATCCGCTATGCAGGCACGTGTTGTAGGTAAAGAGAGTAAGTGCAATCTAAAGTACAAGGCTGTATTTGGTAAGAAATTTCCGGTTATTGATAATGAAGGTGTGGCTAAAACTACCGAAGAGTTTATTCAAACCAAGCATCCAGTGAAACTTACAAACAATATAACACTTGATTGTGAGGTTAAAAAAGACGCTATGTTTGAATTTTTATCAAAGCTCCATGACCAAGGTTTACCTATTCTAACAAATAGAAAGTTGAAGTTCTCGATTGCAGACTCTGACATATTTGGCCCTTACGAACTTAAGTGGAAAGTACTTAACCGAGGTGAGGAGGCTGAACGAAGAAAAGTGATTCGAGGTCAAATTATGGATGATAAAGGTTCAAAAACCCTTGAAGAGTCAGCCGATTTCTCTGGGGATCATTATGTCGAGTGTTACGCTATACAAAATGGTGTTGTTGTGGCTCGAGATCGAATGGATGTACCAATCATAGGAGAGCTATGATTATGTCAGAACAAACAATTAAAAAGCAGATCGCAAGGGAGTTCTATAACGTAATTTATGGCGCAAAGTTGAATTTTTCATCTTTTGATATTTGTGAAAAACTGCCTAGCATTATTAGTCTGCTTTCATTGTCTATTGGTGTTTTTGGTTTAGGCTTTAAGGCATTTAACAGTACTGCTCTGTCAGTATTCCTACTGATAGTCGGTATTATAGGTATAATGCTAAAGCCGCGAGAGCTCCAGAAAGAAGCCTATTGTGAAGTAGGTGTAAAGCTCACAGGCATAAGTAAAAAGCTTGAATTGCTTCATTCAAACGTTAATGAAGCGGACGAAGAGTCCGTCATTAAAACTAGAGCTGATTTGAGCCAACTACAAGATCAACATCTTGCAATATCACAACCAGCGCCAGTATTTCTTTCTTCGTGGTTTGCTCATTACAAGGTGTTTAGTGAGCATAATAACAAGTGGATGTGTGAAGAACTAAACCTTGGGATTAAAGATAAGATACCTTTAAGTTTACGATTACCCATCATAGGATTGTTCATTGTAGGGCTTATCTATCTAAATCCTTTCTGCTTTTTCTCAAAAACTTGGGTGTGGGTCACTGAGCCATGTCCAGCTGGATGCTTTGTGGAAGAAAAGGCACCAGCTGATTTAAAGCCGTTAGCATTACCTAAAAAACTTAGCGGAGCAAGCGACTAAACAGTTCCTCATTTTTACTAATGGATTTCCTGATAGTTATGCTGGTATTTATAAAATAGAAAGTTGCTGCTGTAATTCTTGGCGTTGTTCTAGCTGCAATGCTCTCACCAAATCGATTGCTAATTGAGTTGAGCTTTTCGCCGATGGGCTCAGCGTATGACTAAAACTAAGATTCATCACAAAAGAGTGGTCACATAGCGGGCCACTACAGCTGCAATATAAATCGGTATAACTATTAGAAATCCGATCCGTTTTTTAATTCATTATGTCCGTTTTACATTTTTCATTAGCTTAGCAATTTGGTCCATACCGTCAAAAGCACTTGGTAATTTCTCTGAGTTCGAAATAATGCCACTGAAAATAATATTTTCGAATTTTTCTAGAGACACACTATCATTTTTTTTCATTTGAGCGGAATACTCTGTATAGCTTTGTATAAACTGGCAGAGTGTTTGACGTAGCTCTAGCTGCATAAGTTGTGCCTTCACTGAACGATGATTATTCAATAAGACCCTAAAAAAATAGATCAAAATCACCTCAATAGATAGTAAAGGCACAAGTATAAACATACGGTCAATACCTATGCTCTTGTTCTCATTCAAAGCCAGCCAATTTAATAAGACTTCGAGGCAAAGTGGGGCGATGATTAATAAAGCCATTACAAAAAGAGCCCAGAAACTATATTTTGCTTCTGATTCTTTTTGTGTTGATAAACTTTTAAAACCATCATTTAACCCGACAAAATTAAAAGCTGTTTTGTATTCATCTAGTTTATCTTTTAAGGCGGTAACCTCAACCTTTTTGGCATTTATTTCAACATCCCAGGTTTCTTTTAGTTTATTTGCACGATCAGCTGTTGATTCGAAATTTTCAAAGTAACTTAACTTCGGATTATTGAGGCATTCTTTAAATATATTTATAGGCATCATGTAAGATGCGTAAATCATCTGAGAATTAAATGAATGAGAAGCGTCATCGGAGTCATATATTAACTCTGATTCCATATATCTTTGTGCGTGTTCAAGATCGACGTGTAAATATGATGAAAGATCTAATTCACGTAGGAATCTGTATAATATTATATATATATCATTAATTAAATTTGACTCATTTTTGGTAAATGTCCTTAATCTTCCAATTAATTGATCTCCGATATGTTTAATATTAAATTTGCATTTTTCATCCCAAATCATTGGTAGCGTTACCATATGATTCAGTATTACAAGAGTAGATTTTAATCTATTTGAAGCTATCTCGTCATTAATTTCAATATGTTCAACTCTTTGTATAAATTGCACAATTATAGTTTTATTTTGTTCATTGGAAAAAAACATCTTTTTCTCTTTTTATGATACGGTAAGTCAGCGATATTGAAAGGTTACTCCCCATAACTCGTTGATTCAATGTTTATTACCAACTAACTATTTGAAGACTCCAATGCTTACTGTATTTATCAAAATAGGCACTTATCAATACCTACTCTTTTTTAACTTAGCAGTTATTGGGTTTGTAGAAAGAGGGTTTTGGTAAGGTTGGGCTGCTGGGTAGAGTGATTTTGGTGGGTAGTAAGATCTTGTTTCTAAAGTAGTGATCAAGTATTACATGAATTTCTGTATTACTTTAATGATGATAAGCGCCATTCAGCAGCCCTTAGCTCTTCTTTAGTGAATAACGAGCAAAAATCTGATTCAAGCATTATTGATTCAAAAGATAAATCAATACGGCCAAGACCTGATAGCTTTTTAAATCCACTCTGTATAGTACCTGATTTTATGAGTTTTTTGGCTACAGAGACTGCATCATAAGACCTCAGTATTGTAGTGATTACAGTTGGGCTATAGCCGATACGGTTCGACTCTTGAATGGCGTTGTATACCTTTAATGAAAAGTCATTAGCTAAATCTGGCATAAATTTCCTTATAATAAGTTAGGTGACTGAACTAAGTGTGCCATTCTACGCATACTCTTTACGAGTTTTTTGTTATCTACAAAATTGAAAGTTGTAGCTGTAATTCTTGGCGCTGTTCAGGCGCTAAGGTTCTCAACAACTCAAAAGCTAATTGACTTGAGCTTTTCGCTGATGGGCTCAGCGTATGGCTAAAGCTAAGATTCATTACAAATGAATGGCCACACTCCGGGCTATTACAACTGCAATATAAATCTGTATAGCTATTCGAAATTCTATTCGTTTTCTGGATACGGCTTTTAACACCGCACTCCGGGCAAAGTACTCGCATAAACATCCACTCAATTCAAATACTGACCTGTAAATTATACGATGTTTAACTGTCTTTTTATACAGTTGTATGACGTGTTAGTTATAATACATAGCTATTGCTGACGGGTGGGGGAAACATTTAATCATGCGGGCGTGCTCACGATAAATTCACTCCTCTTCGCCTACCGCGTTTTCGCGATTTTTTGACGATTTTGACACGACCATGGACACGCTTATATAGCTCATGCCTTATTGCTAAAGGATCTTGAGGATCTATAAAAGATTGCCTATGTCAAAGTTGAGACACGTTTTGACAGCAGATGACAAGCTATACGGTTTTATCGAAGCGATAAATCACCATTTACCCAAATCAGTTAAGTGATGTTAATTTTATGAAGTTTTTAACGAAAAGTTTAGAGTCAGAACAACGAGTCAATCTACTTTTACAATTCACCAAGATTGGCAGTGAGAATATCAAACGCGCTTTAATCGATCACCTTACCAAAGGTTTAACAGAAAATGATTCCGCCATGCTGAATGACGTATCACAGCAGAATTTCAACCGAGCGTTGAAGCGATTGAACATAGTGGCAGGGATCATTGAGCAGATTAAAAATCTGGATGAAGAACCATTTATTAAATATTAATACGTTATTCTATATTACGATCATTTTAGATGGTCAAATGCATGTTAAAACAATAATATTAAAGTCTTTTTTGGCTTTTTAGTTGTTGTGATCAAGCATTTTAAGAATTACTTATGCTATCGTTAACCTTCAAATTCAGAATGCTATTTTATTTTAAAATAAGGAAAGTAAATGAAAACTTGGCTCAAATTTCTACTTATTCCAATTATCACCATGTGGGTTCTTGAATTAGTTGTTGCCCTTATAGTTGGTGGTGTTTTCGGGTATGCTTCAGATACCTTTTTAGGCTTGACATCATCCTTTATAATTTACTTTTTTGGCGGTGTAGTTGTATATATGCTGGCACCTGAATCAAATAAAATTATGTATTCAATGATATTCTCAGTTATTTATATTGGAATTGGCTTGTACTTTGGAATCATCACTGACGGTAATGTTGTAGATCTAATGGGAGAAAGAGTTGTTCAAGAATTTTTTATATTCCCAGAAATAGTGAAAGCAGCAGGAATATTAATAGCAGTTTATGGTGCACATCAAAATGAGAATGATGAAAGCAACAAAGAGACTGCATAATAATTTATAGAAATTAATTCTATAAATTATTAGACCTTGTAATATACTATTTATCCATTCCCAAATCCGAATACTCAGGCACTGCAAACCCTATATGCAGTGCCTTGGGTAAATACTCGTTAATCTCCATCATATCCTGCTGCATCGGCACGACTTCATTGTTGTAATAAGCGCGAGTGATTTTATCCAAATCACCAAAGCCAGGACTGTCACCCGATGTTTGCCCACTTAATGCTTCTTGGGCGCGGTGCATACTCAACATATCGTTTAACGTCATTTTCTTGATGCGCTCAAATTCATCCTTAGTCGAGATATCACCCACCGGAATAATCTTAATTGCCTTCTCTGCGTCAGCCTTACCACTGCGGTTATTAATAAACAGGCTGCGAAAGTTACCCACACCGCGAGAATCTTTGATTGCTGTTTTTAAATCATCTTCATCATCAGTCGACAAATTGGGATCAGCCATTGAAAAGATAAACCCCATATGGGCGCCGTTCTTGTAATACTTACGGCGAAACAGGGTGGCATCTTCATTCAATAATGCCGACTGAATACCGCCATAATATTGCGGGATACCATAGATGCCCTGATTCGGATCGTATTCTTTCAGGTGTATCACTTCGCCTTTTTTAAAGCGCAGCACTTTACCATTACTTAAGCGCTGGGCATACACACCAGGCGTGGATGTATAGCGCATCGATAATGCAGGTAAATGCCGTAATTTGATCACGCTACCGAAGGCATTTTTAATCACCTGCAGGTAAGCATTCGCTGCCCAGCAATAATCAAATGCAAACTTTTTAAAGGTACGCTGTGTTAATGCCGTATTGGGTTGAAACCATTTCATGATCATATTGCGTTTAAAATATAAAATGGGACCGTGCTGCGCATTCACGCGCAGTAATTTCACCAGCCCCGGTAAACTCACGGGCGGTGAATATAACCCGTCCATGTCAGCGTAAAGGCCGACATATTCAGTCATGTGGTTATCTAAACACGGCTCAGGGTCGCCAAAACTAAATGTATCGATAGATTTACTTTTAGCCGGTTCAGTGGTCGTACTTTTGGTTGAATTCATTATGCTGCATCTAATCCTATTGATGTTCTGGTACTTGAGCAGTCACCAGATAATGGTTCGTAAATCATGGCGTGCATGATTGCCCAGGCTATATCTGCATGGCCAGTGGCGGCGGTGCGGTTGGTTGCATAACTGATTTGATCACCAACCACCTTTTTGCGAATATTAATAAAGCTGCTGGCAACCATGACTGAGCCTTCGTCAAATTCAAAACGGCCCTTACCAATTACGTTTAAGGCTTTAATGACCATCTTGTTTTTGTTGTGCGGGTTGTAATGAATTGGCATGGCCAACGGGAAGAACTTTTGTATTAACTCAAACACACCTAAGCCCATGCCGGTTGTGTCAACACCGATATGCACAACATGGTATTTAAGTGTGAGCTCTTTGATTTCACTGGCCATGGTTTCAAAATCGTTACCACTTAGATTCAGTGATTCCAACAAGCGAAATTTATCATCAGGGCCAAGCGGTAAACTCAACACAACAACAGAAGCAATGTCGCGCGTTCGGGCAGGGTCAAAACCAATAACCACCGGCTTCATGGCATAAGGGCGTGACCACGTTGGATCGAAGTCCGTCCATTTTTTGCTATTACCCACGCAAGCCATCAACTGCTTAAGGCTAAAGGCACTGTGGGCATCATCAATAAACTTGCACATAAAGAGATTATCAAACTCTTCTTTGGAGTATTCATTCTCCAGCATACTGATATCAATGCGGTCAAAGCCTTGTTTCACCACATCGTAAACATCGAGTTTTTGACGCCAGATACCATCATCACAAAGCCGACCATTCTTTAAGGCCTTATGGCTAACATCGATGGCAAACTCGGGATCATTACAGGCTTTGGTTTTTCGGTACCAGCGACCATTCCACAAGTCATAAGCTTCATGGCTGGTCACCGATGGCGTACTGAAATAGGTAATACGAAAGTCTTTATGGGTGGCCATCGCCTGGGCAAGACCGCGTAACTCTTTAAACTTCGGGATCCAAAACACTTCATCGATATACAAATCACCGGATGCCGATTGTGCTGTGCGGGCATTGGTTGATTTGAAATACAGTGTGGTTGTCTTGCCTTTGTTACGCATGGTTAGCGGTGAGCCGCTTAACTCAATACCAAATTGTTCACGACACAAGGCAATAATGTTGGCTTTGAATATCTCCGCCTGGTCCCGTGATGCTGAAATGAAGATCTTGTTACGACCATTCACTATCGCATCATAAAAGGCTTCAAAGGCAAAGTAGAAAGTCGCGCCAATCTGACGCGGTTTTAATATGAACCGGCTGCGGTAATCTTGATGTTCAAACCAGTGTAATTGGTGCGGGTAGAGCAGGTTGTCTTTGAGTGTATCGAGCATTTCTTTGGTGATACTGGACACATCATTTTTAATCTTCTTCTGACGTTTCTTACTTTTACTGCTTCGCTCACTGGTTTGTTCATTTTCGGGCGCGGCAGCTGCAGGCGTATTACCGTATTTTTTAGTGATGCCGACACTGGGTAAACGAGATTGATTTAACGCGCATTGCTGTTTGGTCAGAAAATCCAGTTCTTTGTAATCTGCTTCGCTTTTATCTTCACGGTCTGCCAATAACACAATGCGTCTTGCAATCGCTGTCTCGGCATTCAGTGACGGGCACAGTTCATTCCAGCTGCCATCATCCGCCCAACGTCGTAAAGAACGGGCACTCGGCATACCGTCCATTTCTGCAATTTCATCAAACGTCAGCCCACCAAACACATAATGGTCACGCGCCGTTTTAATGATTTCGGGTGTATATCGGGGAGTCCTCGGTTTCATAACTGGCCTGTTGGTAAGAACGAGCATCAAGTTTATAACCCTAAAACCCGTAATTCTTTAAGAAGATTTCCGCGTTATTCCGCTTTCGCCAAAATCGGAATAACGCGGATTTAATGTGATGGATTAAGCCCTGTTCAACGGGCAAAATTGGTTTCACTTAGACTTACTTCGACATTAAACAGGAAACAACATGGCTCAATTACGCACTATTCCACTTGCCATTGCTGCCATGGGGTTAACGGTAGATGGCCGTGAAATATCAGAAAAAGATATCGACGATATTGTCACGACTTACAACTATAAAAAATACGGTGCACGCATCAATTTAGACCACGAATTTAATTGGTCTGGTTGGGCAGCGAAGAACCTTTTAAACGTAGATATTAACGGCGGCATGCTCGGTGATGTGATTGAACTGACAACCGCTAAAAATGATGAAGGCATTAAAGTCTTGTATGCGGTGTTATCACCGAATGCGTCGTTTGTTCAACTAAACCAAGCCGATCAAGCGGTGTATTTCAGTATTGAAATTGACCGTGATTTTATGAAGTCAGGGCAAACCTATTTAACGGGGCTGGCCGTAACCGATTATCCGGCGAGTACCTACACCGACCGTATTCACTTTAGTCAAAATGACAACGCTGATAATACGCATGAAGCGGACCTTAATGTAAATAGCACACCCTCAGATACTGACCTATTAAAGGTGTCATTAGCATTAGACGAAGCGGCCAAACCAACCAAGAGCCTGTTTAAAAAACTCTTTAATTTTAATAAGGATGATGACGACATGAAACGCGAAGAATTTGCCGCCGCAATGACCGACGCACTCGGTGGACCCTTGCTGCAGTTTAGCCAAGCACTGGAAGCCAATACCCTCGCAACGCAAGCTTTATTGGCTAAGCAAGACACGACAACAGCACCGGTTGATGATGCGAATACCGACAACTTAACCGACACAAGTACGGATAAACCAACGGCTGAATTCTCGGCGATTGATGGCAAGGTTAATGGTTTGGTTGAGCAAATTGAAGCGCTCACTAAAACCGTGGCTGATGCAATCAAAGACCCTGCATCAACGACCACTGACGGTGAAGAAGAACACCTTGGTGACAATGCCAAATACCACAACCTTCTTTAGTAACAGGAACCAAATTAATGAAGCTTAAAACAACACAGATTTTTGCCGCGGTGGTGTCTGCATTGGCTGTTAATTACGGGGTTGCCTCCGTATCTGAACAGTTTAGTGTCGAGCCGTCGATTGAACAGACGCTGTATGACCAGGTATATCAAAGTGCTGAATTCTTACAGCGTATCGATACGCAAATGGTTGATGATTTAGTCGGCAGTTCAATTACAGCCGGTATTAGTGGTGGCGTCACTGGTCGCGCTGGTGTGGAAACGGATGAGACTAAAAGCCGTAGCACCAAAGACCCGTTAGGTTTAACCGACCGTGAATACCGTTGTTATGCGGTTGAATGTGATACCCACATTACGTGGCAGCGCATGGATATGTGGGCGAAGTTCCCTGATTTTCACAGCCGTTTTCGCGCCCATGTACGTCAAGCCATTGCACTGGATATCATCAAGATTGGTTGGAACGGTACCAGCGCCGCTAAGTTCACGGATATTGCAACGTATCCAATGATGGAAGATGTGAATATCGGCTGGCTGCAATTGGTTCGCCGTGATAATGCCGCCAATGTCTTTGCTGACGGTGAGCAAAAGGCTGGTGAAATCCGTATCGGCGCGGGCGGTGATTATGAAAATCTTGATCAAGCCGTGCATGATTTACTGCAAGCTATCCCTGCGCATAAACGCATTGGTTTAGTGGCGATTATTGGTGACGAGCTGTTATCGAAAGAAAAGAACAAGCTCTATGCCAAACAAGCGCATACCCCCAGTGAAAAAGACAAGATTGAACTTGAACAGATCATTGAAACATTCGGTGGTTTGAAGGCGTATAAGATCCCGTTCTTTCCTGACCGTGGAATTTTAATTACCTCGTTCGATAACTTGAGTCACTACGTGCAATCGGGTTCAACACGTACCTCTATTGAAAATAACGCCAAGAAGAAACGCGTCGAAGATTATCAATCACGTAATGATTGTTACTACATCAACGACATGGAAAAGATCGCTTTCTTTGAAGCGGACAGCGTGAAGCTGGACAAAGCCAAGGATCCTGCGGTTGATGCTGGTGACTTTGATGCTGATAACCCTGCGCACTGGGTTTGGTCTTAGTCGGTTTTAACTCAGTAACTGAATAAGCAGTATTAAATGAATAACGGGCTTATCACGGTAAGTTCGTTATTCCCAAACAGAGAGTTTTTTGAAATGAGCATAGTCAAACGAAATCAACGTAAAACCCATGCCGCTATTATCGGTGTTGATATGGCCAGCGGTCCTGATCAATCAGTCTCAGTAAAAGTGAAGCAGGGCAAGGTTATTGAAGTAGAGCCAAGCCGCGCCCAGGGCATTATGGAAGAGTTTGATTTTTTCAAAGCGGCCATGGATTCCGACCTTGCTCAACTTAAAAAGTTTTCTCATATGGAAGACAAAATAGCATACAAAGCGCAGGCGATTGAGAACCACGAGTATCTGGATTATTTACGCCGTTATCAAGCGCAAGGCACTAACCATCAGAACATGGTGTTGGCTTGGGTGGTGATTTGGCTTGTTGACCTTGGACACTGGAAAACTGCCTTTGATTTTCTACCTTTGTTAATGACGCAAAACCAACGTTTACCTGGTCGCTTTAGTACGCAAGATTGGCCGACGTTTTTGATTGATCAACTCTATGACGAAGGCGCTAAACACTTAAGCCAAGGGCGTGACGCAGTCGAGCGTAGCCAAGTGATCCACTTATTCACTCAGTTTATCCACTTGCTCGATACGTACCAATGGCGGTTAAGCGAATTGATTGGCGGCAAGCTATACGCTATGGCAGCCAAGTTAGAACAAAGCGTATTTAACCTGGGTAATGCCTATTCCTACGGGGTGAAAGCCACCGCGTTAAACGACAAAGCAGGCGTTAAAAAAATGGTCAGAGAAATAGCCAAGACCATTGGTAAAGAAACGGACCTTTAGTTTCTCTCATAAATTGTAACGACTCTCGCGCCACCGGCTCGGCTGCGTTGGTCTTATTCGCAATAGCGAAATAGGTACCTTATCGCAGTGGCTAGAGCCGACCCATTGAAAGTGAGTATCAATATGTTTAGTGGCAAGACGGATACAGAGCAGCAAGATACTTGTATTACAAATGATGGTTTTTGGCCGGACATTAACGCCGGTGATTTTGAAAAACGTCGCAGTGTACCGGTTGATATGGATAAAGATACGATCGCAACATCGGTTGTATCTGCCATTGCCCAAATCAACATAGAGCTAATTAGCGTTAAGTCTGGTTATGAGAGCAACGGTATTCATCGCGCGGTTGATGTGGTGGGCAGTCCGAGTATCGCCGGTAAAAACATGCTCGTTATTTTGTATGAAAAAGCCGTATATGCTCGCGCTAAAGCTGAATTGTTACCTGAATTTGCCACAACTCAAATGCGTGATGCTGGTGAGAACGTAACTCAAACTGAATCGGAAACGAAAGACTGTTTATTTGCTGAAAGTTTGCAGCACATTCGCACCATCAGAGGCAAACGCAGTACGGGAGTTGAATTGTTATGAGCACTGAGAGCCAATATTCAGCAGGTTATTACCTAAAGGGGCTAACAAGTCGTGTTAATGGTGTTGTACCCAAGGCACTGCATAAACATTTTGATTCTTGGATGGAAGATGTAGAGCTGATTTTAGCGCCGAAAGACTATGGTACTGGCCGTGATATTGGTCAGCTGTCTTATAAAGCAGTACTGAGCTTTGAGCGTTTTCCTTTTAAGAAGTGCGCCCCTGAAATTGTGCTTGCGTCAGTCATGGCCTGGTTAATGGACGTTGATGAACATCGCAACAAGTTTAACTTACCAGACCCAACTGCAGACATTGAACCGGAAAGTGAAGATTGCGTTGAAATGATCATTGAAGTGGAATTTCGAGAACCCTTCATGGTGGTTGCAGATCCAAGCGGGCTGATTGAGTGGGAAGGGAAAAAATGGAAAGTGGCGCCATATGAAATATGGATTGCTGAACACGGCGATATTATATCGGGGAATAATCCAGCATCACCTATTGGAAGCGATAAGTGATTAGGGTATCGATGTTAGAGCCTGAAATGTTAAGCGTTCAGCAGCAATTAAAGCTAATGACGCTAAACCCGAAAAAACGTACTCGGATACTCGGTAAGTTAAGCCGGCACTTAGCTAAGCAAAACAAAAAGAACATGCGGGAAAACAAAGACCCTAATGGTCGCAGTTGGCAAGGCAGAGCATCAGGCAGCAAGAAAATGATGCGCAAAATGAGTAAGCAGCTAAAGACTAAAGCTAACTCAAATGAAGCCACGTTATATTTCCCTGGTCTTGCGGGCACCATCGCCAGTAAGCATCAACACGGTGCGACTGAAAAGTGGAATGCAGTCAAAGCAAGAAAGGTATATGGCAAGCCTAACTATGATGATAAGCCAACGCGCTTGCAGGCTAAACGACTAAGAGAGCTTGGTTATACCATCGCCGCAAAACGTAAAGGCAAACGTAAAAAGCCAAGTATTAAATGGATCCTTGAAAGTTTAACCACAGGTCAAGCTGGGCTGATTATCAGGGAACTGAAGAACAAAGATGCGCAATCGAGTTGGGAAGTTAAATTACCAGAACGCCAGCTCTTAGGTGCAAAGTCAAAAGACATAACCAATTTTATTGCAGCAAAACTAGAAAAGGAACAACGCTAATGTGGCCAGTAGTTCAAGTAAACACACTTAACCAAATGCAGGGCCCAGTAACAGAAGTGGAACGCCATTTCTTGTTTATCGGTCTGGGCAGTACCAATACGGGCAAGTTATTGTCAGTTAATACTGATACCGATTTTGATCAGCAGCTCGGCGCGGATGATTCAGCACTGAAACGCAATGTGAACGCCGCCATGCTTAACGCTGGCCAGAATTGGAGTGCCGCGGTTTATGTAATGGCAGGTGCTGAAAAATGGGATGAAGCAGCACTCAAAGCCCAAGAAACCCAAAGCTTTGAAGCCGTGATCTTGTGTGACCCAACATCAGACCAAGCAACCGTGACAGCAGCGCAAGCGCTTTACCATACCTTGATTGCCAAGTATGGCCGTTGGCAGTTCATGGCGTTATGTACCCCTGAAATTGGTGAACTTCAATCATGGTCTGAGTATGAGGCTACCACCGTGGCTATCCAAGATACGATTGCCGCTGATGGTGTCATGCTTATCCCGCAAGTATTCCCGGATGCACTGGGTAAATTAATGGGGCGCTTATGTAATCGCAGCGTCTCTATTGCTGATTCACCATGCCGCGTTAAAACAGGGGCGTTAATTGGTGATGTGACACTGCCGATTGATAAAGATGGGGTAGCACTTAGCACTGCAACGTTAAAGACATTAGAACAAAACCGTTTATCGGTACCTTGTTGGTATCCAGATTATGACGGTATCTATTGGGCTGATGGGCGCATGTTAGATGTTGAAGGCGGTGATTACCAGGTGGTTGAAAATCGCCGTGTTATCGACAAAGTTGCTCGCCGAGTGCGCCTGTTATGTATTGCGGATTTAGGTGACCGGTCATTTAACAGCACACCGTTTAGTACTAAATCAGCACAAAGCCGTTACGCCCGACCACTGCGTGAAATGTCAAAAACCATCACCATAGGTAAACAGATGTTCCCTGGTGATATTCAACCACCATCAGCGGATGCCATCACTATCAATTGGGTTAATCGCAACAAGGTGGAAATTTACATTAAAGCTAAACCTTACGATTGCCCGAAAGAGATTGTTGCCAATCTGATGTTAGACCTTAGTAACCCAGGAGACGCAGCATGAGTAAACGTTTAGCTGGCATGAATTTCGATGTTGATATTTTCGGTACCGTTATTCATGTGGAAAAAGCCTCAGTATCTATTTCTGATGATTCAGCAGTATCAACAACCCGCGGTGTACCTGATGGGCATACCGACGGTGCGGTAAGTGCTGATGTTGAATATGAACTTGATACTCAAAATTTCAAGTTATTGGCTCAAGCAGCAAAAAGTGCAGGCAGTTGGCGTGGTATTGAGCCGCATGATTGTCTATTTTACGGCAATGCCGGTGGTGAAGAGCTCACCATTGAAGTGTTCGGTGTAAAACTATTACTGGAAAGCATCTTAGATGTGGATCCATCGTCATCAGATAAAACCAAACACAAAGTTAAAGGTTTGGTAACTAGTCCTGATTTTATCCATATCGACGGTATTCCTTACTTGAGTAAAGAAGATACCCGCGATTTAGTGGGGTAAGCGATGGATGTATTAGATAGTGCCTGTGCACTTGAAGCAAAGCAAACCGCGATGGCATTGTCGAACCACTTTGCTGCGCAGCCTAAGCAGACTCAATTAAAGAGCGCTGATGAATGTTATGAATGTAGTGCTGATATTCCCAAAGCACGGCAAGACGCGGTTAAAGGCTGTCAATTTTGTATCGTCTGCCAAGACCTCATCGACAAAGGAAAGCTATGAAACATTTTTCATTAAGACGTCGTTACTTTGAACAAGGTACCTATTCTACGCTACACCGTGAAGATGGCAGCAAAGTATGTTGTTTCGTTGAACGCCCAATGCTGAATAACAAAGCGTCTGAATCTTGCATTGTAGAGGGTACTTACAATGCCATGCCGCATCAGTCGCCTAAGTTCGGTGCTTGTTATGCACTTGAAGCGCCAGCACTGGGCGTCACGCGAAATGGTCCGAGTTTGCGTACGCATATTCTGATCCACAAAGCCAATTCACCGCAAGATTTACTTGGTTGCTTAGCACCTGGTGTGGCGTTTGGTTTTGTTCATAACGAGTGGGCAGTACTGAATTCAACCGCTGCTTTTAATGCCCTAATAGCTGAATTCGCTGGTGAGATTATCAGCCTTTCAATAAGTAAGGATTAACCATGTGGGACAACATTAAATCCTTGATTGGTAGTGCAGCGCCATTGGTTGGCACCTTAATCGGTGGCCCAGCGGGTGCCGCGGTTGGTGGATTACTTGCTAATGCCTTAGGTGTCGAAAATACACCTGCAGCGATTGAGCAAGCCATTAAACAAAATCCTGAAGCACTGGTTGCTATCCGTCAGTTAGAAAGTGAAGAACGGGTATCACTTAAAAAATTAGCCTTACAAGCATCGGCCATTGCATTAGATGAACGCAAAGTTGAACTGGCAGACACCCAAAACGCGCGCGCTGAACATAAAGACCATTGGATGCCGAGTGTGATGACACTCATTCTTGCGCTGATGGTGTCGGGGATGTTTATCGCTTTGTTCGCCTTTGAACCACCGAAAGCTTATGACCAGGTGATCATCATGACAGCGGGTGCGGTGTTAGGTGCGTTTGGTACCGCCGTCGCGTTTTGGCTTGGTAGTAGCCGTAGCAGTGTTGATAAATCCAAGCAATTAGGCTTGAAGAAATAAAGAGAGGTTTGAATGGCGAGTTGGGTAGCTGCGATTGCCGCAGTAGCAATGTTGGTTGTGGTTATTGGTGGCGCCGTTATCACCTGGTTATCAAAAGTTTCAGCTGATTTAGCAGAGCACAAAACACACGTTGCAGAAACCTATGCGACAAAAGATGACGTTAAAGAATTAGGCGACCGTGTTGAACGCAACATGGTCTCTGGGTTCGATCGAATTTACAACTTACTTCAAGGAAATAATGCAGCATGACAAAGAAAGCAATCGTATTAGTAATCGCGGGTAAAGAACTCCGTTTTGAACCATCACTCACAGCTTATAACAAATACATTAATGAAATGATGCCGCACGACAAAGTGGCGCCAGCAACCAATTACTTGCGTCGTGTTGTCAACAAAGATGATAAATCGGCGTTAGATGAAGTGTTGCAGTTACCTGGTGCGGTGATGCGTTTACTGCACAAAGTGAATGAACATTTTGAAGACGGTTTGGAAATTGAAGTAAAAAACTAATACGCCACGCCCAGGCTATTGAGCGTAATGAGTTAGAGCAAATCTTTACCTTAAAGGCATTTTATTTACCTCATGCGCCAGATAACACCGAAAGTTATGCCAGGGCGCTTTGGCTGGATAAATCCCAAACTGAAAAACACGCCATCGCTGTTGCCAATGGCATCGCAAAAGCATTTAACGGGGAGTAATGATTAGATGAGTTCTCATATGGATAGTTTAATGATGACGATTGGCTTGATTGATCAAGCCTCTGCGCCATTACAAGGTATTCAGAGCTCTATTACTCAAACGGCGGATGCTGGGCGTATTGGTTGGGACAAGATGGCGGGTGGTACTGCGGGATTCGTAGCCGCTGGTTTTGCGGTGCAAAGTGCATTGATGCCGGCGATTGAAATGGACCGTGTGCTCGGTGAAGTTAAATCATTGGGCGTTGTGGATGCTGACTTGCAGAAATTACAGCAAACCGCATTAGGCTTTTCTGCTGAATACGGTAAATCTGCGACTGAAGTGGTTGAAGCGGCTTATGATATCAAGTCAGCCTTTGGCAATATTAACGGTGATGAGCTTGCTGATATTACCAAGAGTTCTGCGGTCCTTGCTGCTGCAACGAAAGCAGATACCGCCACCATCACGGATTACATGGGCACTATGTACGGCGTGTTTAAAAATCAGGCCGACATGATGGGTACTGGCATTTGGTCTAAGCAAGTGGCAGGCATGACCGCGCAATCAGTGGAAATGTTTAAAACCACGGGTAAAGGCATGAGTGATGCGTTTACTTCTGTTGGCGCCAATGCAACGTCTGCCGGTATTAGTATGAATGAGCAGATGGCGATCCTCGGTACCTTGCAATCCACCATGTCGGGCAGCGAGGCCGGTACTAAATATAAATCATTCTTAGACGGTGTGGGTAAAGCGCAAGATAAGTTGAACATGAAGTTCACCGATAGTCAGGGCGCGATGCTGCCAATGCATGACATTCTAGGAAAGCTAAAAAATGAGTTTGGCGATACCTTGGATGTGGCAGAAAGCGATGCATTAAAGAATGCGTTCGGCAGTGCTGAAGCGGTGAGTATGATTAAATTACTCATGGCTGATACCGATGGCCTTGCTGCGAGTATTGAAACCCTTGGTGATGTAAAAGGCATGGGTAAAGCTGAAAGCATGGCTGGCGCAATGACTGACCAATGGGAGCGATTAGATGCAAGTTGGTATGCCATCCGAGCCGGTGTATTTGGTTTAGTGCTACCTGCGATCAATGGTCTTGTTGGTAGTATGGCTGACGGCATTGGTTCAATACTGGAGTGGACACAGATGTTCCCTCATATTACTGAGTATCTTGGCTATGCAGCATTAGCCATTATCGGTGGCGCTGGCGCCATATCGGCGTGGAACTTAATCGTCGGTTTATCAACATTGGTGACTGTAGGTTGGGGCTCCGCCGTTGTGATAATGAGTAGCGTTATGGCCGTTGCAAGTACGGGTTTAACGTGGATGAAAGGTGCGTTTCTTGGCTTAAACATGATCATGGCAGCTAACCCTGTTTTATTGATTGTAGCGGGTATTCTTGCTCTTGGTATCGCCGTTATCGGGACCATTGTTTATTGGGATGAGTTAACCGCAGCATTAAACAAAATCTGGATGTTTAACCAAATTGGCCAGATGTTCAAAGCCGTTGGCGGCAGTGTTATGTCAGTGATTAATGATCTGGTATTAGCCTGGGACATGTTTACTTTAGCCTTGTTAAATACTGGGTTCATGCAAGGCATCATGTCTGGTTTTAATACGCTGTCTAACTTCTTTTCAGGCTTATTCGCTGGTTATGTGTCTATTGCATCCGGTGCATGGGAATTAATCGGGGCAGGTGTCAGTGCATTATTGCTGCCGTTCCAGGTGGTGTTCACCAGCATTAAAGCATTCTTCAGCTTACTGATTGATGGGCCAGCTGCCGCGCTTAGCGTTCTGGGCACTATTCCTGCGTTATTTACAGGTATTGCTGATTCCGTGATGAGTGGTTGGCAGCTCATTGCATCAGGTGTGTCGACTGTCGTATCTCACTTATTTAGCGCAATTCTATTTTTAGCACAGCCATTCATCCTCGTCGGTCAGCAAGCCATGATGGTGTTCGGTTTAATGGCGCAAGGCTGGGCTGATTTCACTAATTATTTAGGGGATTTATCGGTGTTTGATTTATTGGGTGAGGGCATCGATTGGTTGATAGACAAAATCAATATGATCCCGGGCATTGAAATTGAACCATTGATTAAAGAACCATTAATACCCGATGTTGAATCATTGAATATAGGCAATCAAAAGGCCAGCAGGGAAAGAATTAACCAACCAATTAGTCGCTATTTACAAGGCACGCAGACCGCGCAAGTGCCATCGTATGGTTACATGCCTCAGATGGCAAAAGCGATGCAGGGCAATGGCAGTAAATCGACGCATACGGGTGATATTCACATTAAACAAGAGCAGCCGTTTACCCAAGCGCAACTACATGAATGGGATGAAATGAACACACCATGACCGATAAATATTATATAGATCTGTTAGTCAATCAAGGCGGTGTCGATTTTGATGCTGGCCAGCAGCCGTTTTATACCAACGACATTATGAGTATTGCTCAAGATGTAAAGCATGCTGTGTTAGAAAGTGGTCTCGTGCGTCAGCTGCAGGCTGAGCGTAACCGCACGTTGCGCGCAGATGTGTTAACGCGCATCGAAATGTTAATTGAAACCGACCTGCGTATTGAGCCTGGTTCAGCATCCGCGTTAGCGCAAAGTGCCAGTGTGATTATGCTACTTGCTACGACCGTTAAGTTTGGTGAATTAGCACTTGGGGTACAGTTATGAGTGAACGTCCATACGTCGATTTTCAACGCTTAATTGCGGCTGAAGGTATACCCACCACGGAAACCGCGCTTGCTATTGAGCTAGAAAAAGAAGTCGAAGCGGCGGGCAGTAAAGTCAGTAATGATAGCCGCATGTCGCCATTTTGGCGGGTGATCAATGCAGTGGTTATCGCACCGTCATTATGGTTGATTAATAACTTACTGGCTAACTACGTATTACCTAATGCGTTTACCGCCACGGCGAAAAATATTTATTTGGATTTAAAAGCGTGGGAAGTCGATTTAGAGCGTAAACCCGCCACGTTCACCCGAGGTGGTGTGACGTTTTTTAAAGAAAAACCTGAAAATCCGGTGATCATCGTTGCTGGGACGTTGATAGAAACAGACCGTATTGAAAATACTGTCTATCAATTACGGGTGATTGCAGATGTATTGATCCCTGCAGGGCAAGCTAGCGGTCTCGTGCTTTGCGATGCAGTTAATGCCGGCAACGCTTTTAATCTACCTGCGGGCTATTTTTCAATTTTGCCCAAAAGCATCAGTGGTATCACGCATGTCAGTAATCCGGTGGATTGGATCACATCTCTTGGTGCTAATACTGAAATGGATGATGAATTGGCTTTGCGTATTCGTAATCAGTTTAGTTCGGTGGGACGTTTTCATATTGATTCTATCTATCGCGCCATGCTGGCGAGTGTAGCGGGTATTCGTACTGATTTAATTTATTTTGAACATGATGCGCCGCGTGGACCCGCAACGGCCAATGCGTATATTTTGATGGAAGTGGGCAGTACGCCAAGTCAGCTAATCAAGCAGTTGAATGATTATGTGATGAAAGAGGGCAATCACGGCCATGGCGATGATTTATTGTGTTTGCTGATGCCGGAAACACAGCACCCGATACAGGCGACCATCAAGGGAAACCCTAATTTGAGCCAAGCAAGGCAAGGCGTGTTAGCAAGTGATGTGGAAGATATGATCCGTGCTGCATTTCGGGAAACTGCTGATTATGCTTCGGTCACTCGTACCCTGCCGTTATCTATTTTTTCATTCAGTCTACTCATCAAAGAAATACATCAACAATTACCTGATTTGGCGACAATTAAATTTAACGTAGAAGAGATAGACAGTTTGCTGGCAATCCCGCGTTTAACGTCAGTGGTGATTATTCATGATTGAACATGATAAACATGCCGCGCCGTTACCTGACCATAAAGTGCCCTGGTGGATGGACGGTGACACCTTAGCTGAAACGTTAAAAGAACCGTATTTTCTCGCGAATGGGGTTAGGAATTACTGGCAAAAAATACGTTTATGGTTGTTGTGGCCATTGGCCCAATTAGATCCACTAACCTGCGTCGAAAGTATTTTACCTACGCTTGCTTGGGGCCGAGATATCACACGTTTTAATGGCGAGCCAGTTGCGTTGTTTCGTAAGCGTATTAAGTTCGCCTTTATTAATGCTAAGGACTCCGGCGAGACGGCGGGTTTTATTCGCATATTCCAACGTTTAGGCATTGGCCATGTTGAAATTGATGAGCGGACTGAAGGGCGAAACTGGGACATTGTGACGATCCGCTTAACCGACGCGCAGTTATCAGAGAACTATGACCTGCTTACGGCCTTACTTCAGCATTATGGCCGCACTTGTCGACGTTATGAATTTCAGGTGATAAGCCCTGTTGAATTAAATTTACTTGTATCGCCACTGGATTGGGACCACCAATGTCTGGCGGCAATATTAGAGGAAATATAATGGCTCAAATGACAATTACCTTGGCGTTTGAAACGCTAAAAGCGCAGCTCGCATTAGCGGGTCAATCAATCGTACTTGATGAATTTGTGTTGGCTAATGTCCCAGGGCTCGATCCGAACACACCGATAGACAGAGCCGAAACGCTACCGCCTGCGTCGCAAATTGTATTTACTGGTGATGTGACTCAATCTGGATTTGTTAGTCCGAATGCCGTTATCTATTCGCTTATTATGGATACGGGTGTCGGTGACTTTTCATTTAACTGGATTGGTTTACGCAATAAAGAACAAGATGTGCTGGCGGCTATCAGTCATATTCCGACAATCAATAAAATAAAATCGGTCGCGGGCGTTAAAAACGGTAACTCAGTGACTCGCTCTTTGATGATGAGTTATATCGGCGCGCAAAATGCGACGGGTATGACCGTTGATGCTGCCACTTGGCAGATTGATTTCACAGCGCGCTTAACTGGCATTGATAGCACTGAGCGATTAAGTAATTTGGATCACTACGGTGATGCGGCATTTTTAGAGGATGGTTACCAAGTATTCAAATCGGCCAGCAGCTATAAAACCAAACTTGGCAGTGGTTATGTTGGCGGATTGCGCTGCGAGGCGACTGTTGAAACGGTTATCAGTAACGCGGCTAATGATATGGGGATTTATCTTGATGCAAGTTGGCAGGGAGGGTTAACCAGTCAATGGCAAACCATGGTGAGTATTAAAGCCTCTGCACAAGTATTAACGGATCATGTGGATAACACTGGCTTACAGCATTACGTGACAAAACTGGCTGATATCGACAGTGCTGGCAATGTAATTGATTGCCGAGTCTTAGGCGGTATGCCAGCCTTAGAGCGCAAAGACAACGCGGCCACAAACAGTGAGATTGATAGCAGCAGCGTGGCAGACAAGCACATTAAATTGACTCAGTTTTGGCGTGGGATAAGTAATAAAATCATGGCTGCGTTCAACGCGCGCTCAATCAATACTGCCGGTGCATTACAAGGCGGTGGGACGCTGGGTGCTAACCGCACCCTTAATATTAAAGATGCAACGATAGACCAAAAAGGGGCTGTGCAGTTGGCCGATAGTGTTGTATCCACATCCACTTCAATGGCCGCTACACCTAACTCGGTGAGGGCTGCCCATGTTCGTGCGGTTGACGCTGAGAAAAATGCCAATACACATACGGACAATCGCGTGTCGGAATTACTTGGCGGCGCGCCAGCTGAGGCTCTGGATACAATAAAAGAATTAGGGGATGCACTGCAAGAAAATGACAGTGAAATTGCCGCCATTAATGCCACCATCGCAACGAAAGCAACAAAGACTGAGTTAGCTGGCCATGTTGGGAATAACGCCAATCCACATGGGGTGACTAAAACGCAGGTCGGTTTACAACATGTAAATAATTGGCCTGCAACTAGCGCGACTGATGATGCAAGTAGCAGTAAATACGCTGTTGCTGCCGCCGTAAAAATCTCAATGGATAAAGCCATTGAGGCGCTAAACAGGGCGAACGCTTCCGTTAATCAGAGTGTGATTGATGCGTTATTTCCTGTCGGACATTTACTCATCACAGTGAATGTTGCTAGCCCTAATACCTACGGATACCCTGGTATATGGGTAATGCAGGGTGCAGACATGACCTTGCTTAGTACCAAAACGGCGGGCGGTGTCAATAAAATTACAGGTACGAATACGCCCGCTGTACCAGTTCCTATGCATAGGCATACCGCCTCATTTAGTGGTAATCAATTACCAAACCATTCACATGGTATTGACGCATATGGTGGTTGGAACAATACAACGCCTGGTTATATATCAGGTAATATTGCGCCTAATGGTCATAGCGTTGTTTACTCTAAACCTGCATCTGCAGGTAGACCGTCGGGCTCTGTCTCGGTATCTGATACTGGCGTGGCTAATGCGACGTTAGATGTGCGAGGTAAGCACTTAACGGTTTATATGTGGCTGCGGACAGGATGATGGTACTTCGCTATTTAATGCACTATTTCGGGGGCGAGTATGACTTGGCAAGTACAACATTTTAACTGGTCGGCGAGCGCGCAAACCATCCAGGGAAAAAGTGAACAAGTATTAGGGAAAATGGCTGGTATTATTGAGCAGGCGGCTCATCGTTTAACGCCTCTTGCGGATAAAGTGAGTTTTAACCGCCATGCATTAAGCGCGGAAGCTGCAAATTTGCTCGCGTTACGTGGCGAGTTAGATGATTTGTTATGCCAGGGACATGTGTTAAGTGCGCATCCTTATTTATTTTTGGCTGATAATGTTGCCAATGCGGCCTATCACTTAACGCCGGCGAATGCAGTTCAACATCTGGCGGATAAATTACTTGATAGCAGTGATGATAACAGGCCAACGGGACCATGTTACGCATTAGGTTTAATGATAGCGGAGCAAAATTTACCCGCGTTCGGGGCCAGTACCAAGGCGGTATTTGATGTATTGGCCCTGCCTGAACTGGGGATGGTCGCGCGCAGAGCGGGGCAAGGGCTTACATTAGAGCAAGATAAATTTACTCAACCATTAGCGGCTAAAAAACCGCTATTTAGACCTGCCAGCGCATTAAACTCAGCACCGCTGCGTCAGGTACTTAACTGGCAGGGGGCGCAGGTTGCGCAACTCGAAAGTATTGCCGCAGACAGACAAACCCCGATTGTTAAACTCCAAGCGCTATCGATGAAACGCACCGCGCATTTAACGCTGTTACATGATGCGATTGAAAGTCTAAAGCAAAGCGCCATCCAAGTGCGGGTGTTTTCAGCTGAAGGTTCACCCGAGGTATTAAATGCAATGCTACAGCAATCAATACCCCCGGGTTATGAACATACCCACACCTTTGCGGCCTTGCTGCTTAGTCAAACACCGTTAACCTTTATTTCGGAGCTATTCGTATGACCCAGATTGCACTTGATGGTGAGCTACTTGCCTTAAAATCATCGCGCATCAATTTATCAATGGACATTAAAGATGCGGATATGAGCGGGCAAACTGCGAATACAGACATCGCCGAACAAGGCATTAAAGGTAAAGAAATGGCGGTTAGCGCGCTGGTGTCGTTTAAAAATCCAGAAATATTAAATCGTCTGTTGTTATTGGCGCAGCAAACTGAATACGGTAAACGTAAGATTTACCGTATCAGTAACGAGTTGGCCAAAGCCATGAAGATCCGCCAGGTGCGCTTTACCGGTCGAGTGCAATCGGATGAACAAGAAAACCTGATGGCATGGCGAGTGAGCTTCACATTACGCGAATATTTGTCGGTACCGGAAGTGAAAGCGCAACGTGAAGCGGAAAATCAGCCACAGGCAAAAACTGAAACTACCGATAATACCGCTAGGGTAACGCCGAAAGCGCACCCTGCTGCGGTCAGTGATAGTCAATCACAAGCGCCTGAAGAAACTGGCTTTGTGAAAACGCTAAAATCGATTGATACGTGGTTAGCATGAAATTAGATAAACGTTTACTCATCGATGATGAGCCTCGCATAGTCAGTGAAGAGCATATCATTTTAGAACTTAATGCCGGTGGTCGAGCGACCTTTGTGGTGAAGGGCGTGGTAGCAAAGAAGCAATTCGTTAAGTTTGATATCGGTTATCAGGGGGATATGCGTCAGTATTTTTATGGGGTCGTGACTAAGGCTCAAGCAGCACAAACGGGTTATACCCGCATTATGGTGCGGGAGCTATCAGGGTTATTAGCCATGCGCTGGCCTATCAGTATGCAGCATGCGAGCGTATCTAAAGTGGTTGCCCAGTTAAGCCATGATACTGGCCTTAATTTCGTGCTGCCTGAAAATGTAGAATACACGGACACCGTGGTTCCGCATTTCGTTTCCCAGGGCAGTGGTTACCAGGTACTTGAGAATATAGGCTATGCCTTTTCTATCGCTGATTTCTGTTGGTATCAGCAAACGAACAGTGATATTTACCTGGGCAGTTACGGTGATAGTCGTTGGCCAAGTCGACCTATCACCATCCCTGATGCATTAGGTGTTGAACAGTGGGGTGGTAATAGTATGAAGCTGGCGGTTATCCCCGCTATTCGCCCAGGTGTTATTGCCAATGGCCACCGGTTAATTAAAGTTGAATTTAGCGGCCATGAAATGACACTGTACTGGCAAAATGGTGAAAATACGCCGGCTAAAAAACGGCAGATGAATTATCTGTTTCCTGAACTGGCAGCAGGTTTGCATTTACCGCAGTTGGGTAAGGTCATGGTTATCACTGATAATGCCACGCAGGGTGATGAGAATAATGCTTTTCGTCCACGCTTTGCCGCGGATGTGCAACTTCTAAATGAACAAGGTGAATATGATACTCAGGTGCCGGTTTATAAAGCGGTGCCGCTACCCGTGCATTTTGGTGGTGCAGAGCAAGGATTATTAAGTACACCGGCAGCAGGTACTATGGTTGAAATTGCATTTGCCTATGGTCGCAGTGACCGGCCTTTTATCCGCACCATTTTAGGCTGTGACTGGTCATTACCTGATTTTAAACCGGGTGAACAATTACAGCAGCAACGGGCTGAAGTATTCGATCGTATCGATGCCGCCGGTAATAAAACAGATACCACAGACCAGAAGAAAGAAAGTCGCGCATTTGAAGAACACCAGCAAGCGAACCGTTATTTAGGGGAGTTCGGTAGCCATGAACTCAATATTGAGCAGCACAGTAAAGAAAACATCGCAGGGCAAAAGCTCATTGAAACATTAGGCAGCTTTGAAGTGATGGCCGGTGATGATATTACCCTGGGCTCATTAGCTAATATGCATTTTGTGAATAGTGGCAACCATGTGCAAATCATCGGGCAGTTACGCGATATTGTGATCGGGTTAAATGACCAGCTAACCGTATTGAAAGACCGTATCCATACGATTGAACAAAACGACACGCTAACCATCAACGGTCAGCAAACTATTACGATAAAAAAAGATCAGGTAATTAAGGCAAAAAATATCAAACAAGATGCCGACACGATTAAATTAAATGGCGGCAGTGGCGTGATCACTTGTGCAAGCATTTGCCCATTCACCGGTAAGCCGCATGTCGATGGCTCCACTACCGTTTTTGCAGGGAAATAATATGGCGTTAAGCAAATCAGCACTAAAAAGTAAGATTGAAGCAGAGATGGTTAAGGGCGGTATTGTTATCGCTGGTGATTATGCTCAAGCCTCGGTATTGGCTCAAGCGATTGCTAATGCTGTTGTTGATGAGATACAAGCTAATGCCGAAGTCGGCGTGACAGGTGGGAGTTCGGCAGGGAAGTATAAGGTGGTATAATGTATATTGGATATGCTAGCGCTAACGCTCTAGTCTATGGTTTTTGATTAAACTAAAAGCTAATTAGCTTTTAGTTTAATGCTTTGTCCACAGTTATTACATTTATAAATACTGCTATAAAGTAATTTTTCAAACCATTTTCTATTCACTTTCTTCATCATTGAGTCTTTACAGCACTTCATTATTTTCCCCGTAGAATATATCTAAACACACAAAGCCAAATATTATGGTTAACATTTTACACAATGCAAATGAAAATAAGAAGTATTATCAAGTAAGGCTTTGTAAGAAAATGTTTAATTATGAAGGGCGGAAAACATTAAATAAGCTGATATGAAGGAATTGCAGATTAGTGCCATGAACATTAGGTGTGGTCAGTATGTGGACTTGAAAAAAGTAAAATTATTTAATTTCATTTACTTTCAGCTACTTATAGATACAACAAAGCCCTAAAAATAGGGCTTTGTTAATTATTCTTTTGCAATATTAATAAACTTTATTAATCAAAGTTTAAAATACAGTAGTATCTTGGAACAAGCCTACTTTTAGATCTTTAGCCGTATAGATTACTTTACCATCTACAAGCATTTCAGCGTCTGCAATACCCATCACTAAACGACGAAGTACAACACGCTTCATTACAATTCTGTAAGTCACTTTTTTATTGGTTGGTAATACTTGGCCTGTGAATTTAACTTCACCCACACCCAGAGCACGACCTTTACCTTTAGCGCCATTCCAACCTAGGAAGAAGCCAACTAATTGCCACATAGCATCTAAGCCTAAGCAGCCAGGCATAACAGGATCACTGTCGAAGTGACAGTCAAAAAACCATAAATCAGGTGTAATATCTAGTTCAGCAATGATTTCGCCTTTACCGAATTCACCGCTTGTGCTGTCAATGCTTAGAATGCGATCCATCATCAGCATATTGTCTTTTGGAAGACGGATATCAGAATCAAATAATTCGCCGTTACCACATTTAACTAAGTCTTCTTTATCGAAGCTATTGCGTTCTGTTGCTGACATAGGTACCACTTCAACCTCTAATTCATTTATCATAATAATATCCCTTTTTTCTTGAAGTCATCTTAGCGTACATCTGTACGCCTAACAAGTCCAATCAGTTGTTACTTCCCTGTTTACCCATGATTTTAGAGCATAATTGTTTAAGTTTGTTTACCAAACTATTCTCATCATCATCTAATTTGTCATTTTCTTCAGCAAGTTGATTGATGACATTGTAGAGGCTTTTGTCTTCGTCAATATTACCGGCTTTAATGTCCATCAACAGCTCAATAGCTTGGTCTATATGGGTAATCGGGTAGATAGCTAGCTGTCCGTTGTTCACCGCGGCAATGATTTTATCACTTAAATTTAAGTTGATAATATTCGCTGCTGGAATTAAAACGCCCATATCTGTTTGTTCATTTAATTCGCAGATACGTAGGAAACCTTCAAGTTTCTCATTAATACCACCGACGGCAAGCACTGTACCAAATTGGTCGATAGCGCCGGTAACCGCGAGATTTTGCGCTATTGGTCGGTGCGCGAGTACAGATAGCAAGGCACATGTCCCTGCTAATGCGGCACTATCACCATCAATTTCGCCATATGATTGCTCAAATACCAAATTTGCACTGATCGGTAAAGGTAATGGTTTTGCAAACGTATGGGTGAAGAAACCCTGAATAATCATCATCGACTTGGCGTGAATGTTACCCGCTAATTCAGCTTTACGTTCGACATCAGAGATATCACCATCACCATTTAAGTGACCCGTAGCGGTAATGCGCACTGGCTCACCAAAGCTCTCTGGATGACCATGGATTTCAAGTACTGATAATCCATTTATTTGGCCAATTTTTTTACCGTGAGTTTCCAAGATAATTTGTTTTTCTATAATACCTTCATTACTCAGACGAATATGACCATTAAGTGCTTCATGTTGCAGTGCTAACACGGTATTAATAGTGTCACTGTCAATACAATCTAACGTGTTTGTTGATGCAATTTGATGGCAATAGCTTAACAAGGTTAATAATTTAGCTTCGTTAAGACTCAGGTAGTTATTATGCTCACACCAACGACTACTTAACCGTAGTAAACGTTTTAGACCGCAGCTTGAAAGGGGAAGTAAATTAGCATCTGTAATGAGTAATTTAATATAACCGATATAGTTAGCTATATTTTTTTCGCTGATATTAAACTCAGAAGAAAAATCAATGAATGAACTCGCAATACTTGATATTTCTCTGTCACCTTCAGCAAGTTGGCTAATCGCTAGTCGATCGCCAACTAAGATAACTTTAACGTCAATGGGTGCTGGATCTGGTTTTAGCTCTGTTTGAACCGTTTTGTTACTCGACTGCCAGTTCAACGTGCCTTGTCTCAGTACTGACTTTAATTGATACCACAAGGCTGAGTTATTAATAAACTCATCTATCTTGATAACAATGTAACCGCCATGGGCTTGATGTAGTAGACCTGGAATTAACTGAGCCACACTACTGGTATAACTGCTGTTTTTATACAGCTTGTCTAAGTTACCAAACAGGGTCGTCTCATCTAAGTTTACCGCATCGACCAGACTGACAGTAGGGGATTGCTCATCCGCTAATACTTTGAAGGCTTGCTCAACATTAAATTCGTTAAGGTTGAGTAATAGCGGGACAAGGTTAGCGTATGGCTTAATAAGGCATGAACTAAGCTGTTCATCAGAAAACTCACCAGTCGCAATAATTTGTTCAATGAGTTGCTTAAACAGTACTGTTTGATCGCGCCATATTTCAAATGCATGGGCACGTCCAACTTTTGTTACATCTTCAACATAACAAATGGATTTAGCACGTTTATTTGGCATGTTTTGCAACATATCTGAGAATGATTTTATGTGGTCAAAACCGTCAAAGTCTGTTGCTACAAGTAACTTAGCAGCTGAAGTCTCATGAAATAGTGAAAATAGTTCATTATTTTCAGGAAACAATTGATCACGCGTTACTGTATCAAACTCTTCAAGTTTGCTGCGTGGGCCAAGGTTAAAGACAGGAGCAAGTTTATCAGCAGTAATTTTCTCAGTTAGCAAGGCTATCACTCATTGTAAGGTAGATAGATAAATTATATGAGATTGTCTTATAAACAGATAGGTTTATTCGCTGCATGAACCAAATAGTCTGGTTTTGAGGGGGATTAATAACCAGATTTGATACGGTTAACAAAAATAGTAAGGCTAAAATTAATTGGCATCCCTCTTGAAGATTAACACTCAGGTTACTTTAAGAGAGATGACAGAGATTAACTCATGTTGGTGATTACCACATTAAGTCATCTGGAATTTCGAAATCTGCGTACGGGTCGTCTTCGTCAACTTCTGTGGCAGTATTTTCGTTTAATACCAGCACATAGGCTTCATCAACAGCTCTAATCTTGTCTATTGCAATACCTGGCATTACATAAGATTTACCATCAAGCACACATAAACCGATTTGACCTTTGGTTAATGCATTATAGCTTGGTTGATCAACTGACAATGTTTTAACTTTATTATCAAGCACGTAGTTAAATGAAAGTTCACCGGCGAAATCAGTGATATGAAGCTGTTGAATCATTTGCTTCACTTTACCATGCTCAGATTTTAGCTCAATTTGTTCTTGAATCGCTTTATTACGCTCTGCATCTAATTGTGCTTGGGCATTTTTTTTTGCTTTGATCTCATCTTGCAAAGTCGTGTCGACATTTTGCTGGTTTTTACGCACCGCTTTATTGGTTTTATTCTTTTCTTTACGAATTTTTTTTGCTTTTTTTTCATCGCCTAAACCGGCTTTTAAAAGCTGTTCTTGTAATGATGCCATGTTTTTGAATTCCTATGATTTTCGTTTATGCGCGGATCATAGCAGTGTTAACTTTAATTCGCCAGATCCAAACAATGATAGCTATATTCATTGATTTTTAAGATCAAAAAAGGCGGTAATTAACCGCCTTTTTAACATTAATTTAGCTAATAAGCGTGATTATTGCTCAATGCCTGTAATTAACCATGGTGCGCTCGCTTGGGTTAAATCACGTTCTAAATGCCACACTTCATTGATGTCGGCTTCTACATCTTCATGACTATCACGATAGCGACCGTTAAACTTAACACTTACCTGTGAAAGTGATGCTGTTGATTCTGCACGTACTAACTCAGCGTCAAGGAACATAACCTCTGTATATTGCTCACCTTCAAGCTCTTTACGTTGAACACGGAGTTCATTGTATAGTTCGATAGACACATATTCTTGGATTGTTTCTAAATCGTTTTCATTCCAAGCTTTCTGTAACGTCTTGTAATGGCTACGAGCGCCAGTTAAGAAGTTAGTTAAATCAAAATCAGCGGGTAAGTTGAATGGTACGTCATTGCTTGAACCTGCAAAACCACCTTGCTTAGCTGAATTAAATGTTGCTTCAGGTTGTGCTTCTTGTCTAAACGCAGGACCAGATGCGGGCTGCGGTCCACCTTGCTGTGATGCCGCTTTAGCACGCATCATTCCCTTAAATAAGCGGAATAATAAGAAGGCAACACCGGCCATGATAATCATATCCATGAATTGGAAACCTTCAAAAGCGCCGCCGAACATAGATGCAATCAAACCACCCATAAGCAAACCACCAAGCATACCGCCTAGCATCCCTTTTTTGCTCATACCTGGTTTAGCAGGTGTCGCAGCTGCAGGTGTTTGTTTTTGTGGCGCTGTTTTATAGCTCTTACCAAAAGATTTACTACCACCAAATTTTTTCGCGTGAACTTCAGGTGCCGCTAATGAGAAAGCGAATACCATCATTAGAACAGTCAAAATATTTTTCATTATATCCCTTTAATTAATACATATGTCATATACATTTTTACGTAATGAGTATCATAGCAACGGTGTACTGTGCGTCAATTGCATTGGTTATTTTTTACATTAGTTGACATAAAATGTCCGATAGTTTGTTTTTTTTGATCAATAAAGTGTCCTACGCACAATTTGTTCCCATTAAATAATCGGATTAAAGGAAATGTAGTCGTTTGGATTTATTTTATGGTTATGGTTGCTGTTGTTAGCGCTATACTTATGTTTATAGAAATGATGACAGGTGACGCTTAGCCATCACTGTAATAACAAACTTGAGAGGTTCATCTTGATATTAACTAAAGTGATTACAATCTCCGCGATCATATCACTCTCATTAAGTGCTTATGCCAATGATGCTATTACACCTTATGTTGTGGGTGGTGTTGACAGTAAATCGTTAGAATTACCTTGGCAGGTATATTTAGAAATTAATAAAAATGGTGCTACATATGCGTGTGGGGGCACTCTGATCACAGATGATTGGGTTGTTACAGCTGCGCATTGTTTAAATGAAAGTGATAGTAGAACAGTATTTTCTCCCGTTAACATTAACCAAGTTACAGTTTACTCTGGCGGTATTGATAGAACGAGTAGTGGCAATATGTCAGGTAATGTAGTGACTGAGTTAATTGCTCATCCCGATTATGGACGAGTCGATGTTATCGGTGATATTGCATTGTTAAAATTATCCTTACCAGTGTCTTTACCGGCTCTTCCGATAAAACTAATGGATGATGACTCTCAAATTGATGCAGATATAGAATTTAATGCTGGGACAAGTAATAACCTTGTTGTTTCTGGATGGGGGAGAACATCTGCAGACCGAACACAAACAACTAATATTCTACAAAAAACGGTTGTGAATGGTGTAGATGATGATACCTGTGCATTGAATTGGCGTTTATTTGGCGTTGAATCGAAGTTTATTTGTGCTAACGCATATGATCGCGGTTCTTGTAACGGCGATTCCGGCGGTCCACTGATATGGCAAAATAAAAGTGCTCGAAGTGATAATGATCGCGGTTATCGGTTGGCTGGCGTTGTCAGTTTTGGTCTTTTAGATCAATGTGCAGATTACCAATATCCAGATGTTTACACTGAGGTAAATCATTACAGTGCCTGGATCAAAGCCAAGATTGAAGAAGTTGATATGCCTGGTACTTATCAATCGCCTGACTCTTCATTCACTCAAGATATCTTCTTGATGGAAGAAAGTACTCCGCCATCAGAAAGTACTCCGCCATCAGAAAGCAGTGGCGGGGGAATAAGTTATTCATTTGTGGTTTTATTAGCAGGATTCTTACTGCACCGCCGTAAGAATTGAAATAGAACGTCACCATATGTTTTATAAGGAAAGTAATATCATTAAGCCTATACTTACCCTATGAGGCATTATATATGGAGGGGTGAGTATGCTCATAAAGTCTAAACTTAAGTTCTTATCAAAACCGCTCGTGATCCTATCCTTGTTATTCGTTGAAGCTGTTAATGCTCAGCAATATACTTTACCAAGCGCTGGTTCGCGGCTGATAGGCGAACGTGTTCAGCATAAAGTACAAGTCGGTGATTATTTTCATTCTGTTTCAAAGCAATATAATATTGGACTGATAGCATTAATGGCGTCTAATCCAAGCGTAGATCCATTTTTACCATTACCAGGGACTAAATTAGACCTTCCGACGGTGATGCTATTGCCAGAAGTTGAACATAAAGGCATTGTCATTAATCTACCAGAACTGAGATTATATTACTTCCCTAAGAATACTAACAAAGTACATGTGTTTCCTGTTGGTATTGGTCGAGAAGGACGTGAAACCCCGCAGATGAAAAGTGTTGTTAAATTAAAGCTTAAAGATCCCGTTTGGACCCCCACACAAACAACGCGAGCCGAATATTTAGATAAACACAAAATGGTCCTACCGCGGGTTGTGCCTGCAGGAAAACATAATCCTTTGGGTAACTTTGCTTTGCAATTAGCTTACGGAAAAAGTAATTACCTGATTCATGGGACTAACTCAGATTTTGGTATAGGGATGCGTGTCAGTGCGGGCTGTATTCGAATGAACCCGGATGATATTGAGTGGTTATATAATAATGTTAAGGTTAATGAATCTGTAAGAATCATTAACCGACCGATAAAATTTACATTAGAACCAAATGGTGAACATTTATTGGAAGTACACTCTCCCTTGTCTTCAAAAACATTGAATAGGGACGTTGATGGAAGCAAGGTGATTAATTCGCTTAAAGATAATAATCGCGTGGATAGCAATACAGTTAAAGAAACGGTGTTACTACACTACGGCTTACCTATTAATGTCAGTATTTAACACTGTGTAGAATAACAATAAAAAGAAGGATTAAAGAAGATAGTCGATTTGAAGCAGATTCATTTAAGATAGATTAACAATAGCGATTGTTAATCTATCTTACGTTATATAAGTACTTATTTACTGTAGGATGCGGCTATATTGTCTATACGCGAATTAGCACGCTGCGCTTCTTCTTGGGCTTGCAGGGCTGCATCCGTCGCGGATTGTAGCTGTGATGCCATACCAGCATGTTCAGATTCTAAAGTTTGTACTTGAGCCGATAATTCACTGACTTCAGAGGTCAGGCTACCAACGCTCTTTTGTAGATCAGTTTTTTGTGCTTCAGCTTCGTTGCCGGCACAACCTCCAAGTAGTACTGATGTTGTAATAACACCTGCAATTAGTAATTTATTTTTCATTGAAATACCTCTTTTTTCTGTTAGTTCTTCAATATTCAAATATTTACCCGTATCGCAGTTAAGTATGTCAGAGATTTATCAATTTGCCACTTTGCTACACTATTAATCACTTACAGTTGCCTTTGTACAAAATTTTAGGCTCTCGTCGATCGGAAAAACAACCACCTCAATGTTCATCTGTCACACCGTAATAATACCAATTTTTCCTTAGGCTTAAAATTTAGGTGGTGACTGCGCAAGATGTTCTATGTCCCGGTGTAAAAGCGCTTCGTCGGCTAAATTTAACTGCACTAACCGGCGTAATTCTGAAATACTATTAATGTCAATGCGCGTACAGCGCATACCCAATACACATTCTTCATCATGAATAAGTTCGGCTTCCATAATGATCACTTGTTCAGGAGAAAGTTTAATTGATAATGTCATTAGTTGATTAATATCAAAAATGACATTTTTGGGTTTAGTACAAGAAAGTCCCCGTAAAGATAAATCGATTACATTTGTTGACCATTGATGCTCATTACATGTTAATGAAGCATCGTGGTTAAATAACACACGTTGAAATTGACGCTTATTTTTCATATTTGCACCTATAATTTAACTATATAACTTAATATTTTAGGCTAAAAAACAGCATTTTGCTGGTGGTTATATCGCAGAATTCAACTACTGTGGCGGTTATTATTTAGGCGAGTTTAGATTAATTCACAATAATGCAATATAATTGACCATACTAGTATAAATTAAAATAGAATATTCAAGTCGTAAATCATTGTTTAATTTGATTTATACCTGTTTATATTACTATTCATTGTAAATTATAATCCTTTAAAGTAGAGCTAGTTAGGTTAAACGGTATTGTTGCAAAAAAGTGCATAGTGTAAAGTGTCATAAACCAATAGTTGGTGCAGACTGACGAGTAATCCAAAATGCAGATTGAAGATTCATTTTTACCTATTTTAATTATCCGTAATGGACAAGTTAAGTCTTGTAATAAAGTGTTTTCAACATTGACTGGTCAGACCTCTACTGAGGTTGTTGACATGGAATTCAATGACTTATTGCATCTCGATGATAACGAAAACAGTATAAATACAAGTCAGTTATTTGATAATACTCGCGCAAGTGAAGCGGGGGTATTTGCTACTGGTGAGCTTGTAGATTGTAATTTTTATCATTTAAAGATCGAATTACATTGTAAAAAGCTAGACCATAACGAATTTAAGATCTGTTTTAAAGTCCTCGAAAATAAAGCCATTGATCCAATTTCTGGACTGCCTAATGGCTGGGCTATGACCGCTAGAGCGACACATTTGTTCAATACAGTTAACTCAGCGACGGCAAAAATGCGATTACTTGTCTTAAGTGTAGATAATTTTTCTACCATCAACTTTCGATATGGGTTTGATGCGGGCGATAATTACCTTGCTGTATTAGGCGGAAAATTAAAATCTGCAGTCGAGAATGATGGATTAGTCGTCCGTTTCTCTAATGCTCGCTACGGTATTTTACTTGAAAACCGACAGCATCTAGCGCTCGCCGATTTCAATGCGTATATCACCATGTTTTGCCAGGCATTGTGTGATTTATCTCGTAGTCCATTAATACTCAGCAATGGTATTACTGTGAATAAGTCCTTTAGTATCGGTATAAGCGGCGAGCACAGTGCATATGAAAGCTTTTTTGCGATGGAGATTGCAGCAGAAACAGCAATGAGAGAATCTGAACGTCACAGTAACTCTTATTACTCTTTTGCTAAGCCTGAACTGAAACCTAAATTGATGACCGATAAGCTCATTATTGATGAATTTCCGAATGCTATTGAGCAATCCTTAATTAAAATTCATTATCAACCACAATATGATCTCAGTAATAATAAATTGGTTGGATTTGAGGCGTTATCACGTTGGATACACAAAGACTTAGGCTATATTGCACCTGACGTGTTTATTCGGATTGCGGAGGAAATTGGTCTACACTTTGAATTGGATTTATGGGTATTTACCCAAGTTTGTAATCAGATCGTTAAATGGCAAGCAGAGTCTGTTTACCCGCCAAGGATAGCGATTAACATATCCTTCAAAACACTTGAAATGAATAATTTTGTGTCACGTCTTGCTGATATCATTGAATATTCAGGTTGTCCTAAACACTTACTTGAAATTGAAGTGACCGAAACAGCCTCTATCAGTAACATGATAACGTTAATCGATAATGTGAGAGCGGTAAAAGCACTGGGTATATACATCGCAATTGATGATTTTGGCACCGGTTATTCATCACTAAGTTTAGTTAGAACACTACGTTCATCCCTTGATACTTTAAAAATTGATCGTTCATTAGTTGCTGATATATGTTATTCAAAACTGGACCGTGAATTTGCGCGTAAAGTGATTGGTTTGGGTGAGGTATTGGAGGTAAAAGTACTTGCCGAAGGTGTTGAAACGCTAGCACAGCGCGACCTTTTACAACAACTGGGTTGTGATTACGCACAAGGTTATTATTTTGATAAAGCATTATCTAAACAAGATGCTGAAATTCTAATCATCAAACAAACCTGCGAGCAATCACACTATTAATAAACCCTGATATTTCCCGTTATTTATAAATATTAAGCAATGTTAGGATAATTTTCGATTTGTTACTGTCTGACTATAACAGCTAGATAAACAATGATTATTAGAGGTTATTCCTATGAACAGATATTTACTCGCCACCGTATTAACTACTAGTGCTTTAATTTCTCCAAGCCTTATGGCTGCAGACGTCAGTTTCCCTCATTTAGAAACAACAGGGATAGGGGAAATTATAACTTCGCCTGATATGGCTGTATTTTCAGTGCAAGTATCTGAAATTCGTAAATCGGCTAAAGAGGCCAAATCTGCAGTTGACGATGTCATTGCGGCTTTTAATAAACGCTTAGAAGATGAAGGTGTTGCACGAACTGATATTGAAAGTGCGAATATTATATTACGTCCAGAGTACCAGTATAAGAAAGACAGCAAACCTGAGCTTATAGGTTATCGAGCAAATCGTATCGTCAATGTTACCGTACGCGATTTAGATAAATTAAATAACTATTTAGATAGTGCGCTTGGTGATGGCATTAATAGTATTACCAATATTCAATTAAAAGTAAGTGATGAATCCAAATTTATTGAGCAAGCAAGACAAGCTGCTATAACAGACGCTAAAGAAAAAGCAGCATCGCTGGCAAAAGGTTTTGACGAAAAAGTAGAAGGTGTATGGAAGATAACATACAGAAACGCATCCCATCGACCTATGTTAATGCGCTCGATGGCAATGGATTCTACCGCTAATATTGAATCAACTTATCAAGATGCTCAAATTATTATGCGTGACCAGGTAGATGTTGTTTTTCGTCTTGAAGATTAACAATTAAAAATCAGCTATTACAAAAATGCCACACTCCTAGAGCGTGGCGTTTATTTTTATTATTTCATACTCATCTAATTAAGTTTTATAGCTTAATGGTTTAGTACTAATCGCTACATTGTCAAAGAAAGCTGTTGAATCACGATCTACAGCCCAATCGCTGCTGTTACCACCATGCCACAGCTGGAAGTATTGATAATTGATTGCGTATTTTCCGTTTTCTGAAAATGTCATATCTTTTTTATCAAGTACTTTAAAACCGTTTACGTAAATTGTCACAATACCATTCGCTTGATTCGCATCGTTCATTTTCACGTATTGCTCAATTAAATATGTTTTATCTCGTTGAAATGAAAAGTTTTTACCTTCATGTTGATAATCAATTTCATCACCACATGACTTTGTCTTATCTTGGTGATAGAAATAACCAATGGCACGGCCATCTTCACGGAACATCGAACGTAAGCTGAAACCTTCGTCTTCACCTATCGTTTTACAACCGTCTGGTTTAGCACTTACGTTTGGGTTTAATCCGGCTAAGCCAGGCATTTTACCACCCATAGAGAAGTCATAATCTTTACCAAATGTAATTTGATATGAGAAATATAACTCTTTAAATTCATTTAATTTTTTGCCTGCTGAAATCCCTTTTTTGTAATGGTCTTTAGGGTGAGTTATCGCTAACACCTTTGAACCATCTTTATCTAAAATATTGGCGCTACCAGTGATACTTTCCCATTCATTATTAAAGTCTGTGTCGAACATGTCTTCGGTGTATTCACCATTTGACCTGTGATCAAAATCAACATAGTCAAAAATTGCCGAGCTATTATAATCGATGCTTGGTACTACATCATGGATATTAGCTGGGTCTACAGGTTCAACTGGGTCTACAGGTTCAACTGGGTCTACGGGTTCAACTGGGTCTACAGGTTCAACTGGGTCTACAGGTTCAACGGGGTCTACGGGTTCAACTGGGTCTACAGGTTCAACTGGGTCTACAGGTTCAACTGGGTCTACAGGTACAACTGGAACTTCAGGTTCTACTGGTCCCGTTTGCGGTTCATCATTGCTACCACTACCACTACCACCACATGCAGTTAAAGCTAAGCTAGTAAGAATACACAGGAATATCTTTTTCAAATCTAAATTTCTCATTAATATATAAGTTACGGTAAAAGTGTTAGTTACTATCTTTTCACTTAATACTTTTACACAGGTAAAAAAATTGACCTTGTATAAACAAGGTCAATTTTAGATGATTATTTTGAAGTCTATTTTGTATAGCTAAGTGGTTGTGTACTTAGCGTAAAGTTGTCTAAATAAGCCGTTGAATTTCGGTCTACAGCCCAATCATTGCTGTTACCACCATGCCATAGCTGGGTATATTGATAATTGATTGCATATATACCATTTTCAGAAAATGTCATGTTTTTACGTTCAAGAACTTTAAAGCCATTTACGTAGATCGTTACAATGCCATTTGCTTGGTTCGCATCGTTCATTTTTACGTATTGCTCAATTAAATAAGTCTTTTCACGTTTGAACGAAAAGTTCTTACCTTCATGCTGATAATCAATTTCATCACCACATTTATTGGTTTTATCTTGATGGTAGAAGTAACCGATTGCACGGCCGTCTTCACGGAACATCGAACGTAAACTAAAACCATCGTCTTCACCGACAGAATCACAACCGTCAGGTTTAGCGCTTACATTAGAATTTAAGCCTGCTAAGCCAGGCATTTTTCCACCCATAGAGAAGTCGTAATCTTTACCGAACGTTATTTCATATGAGAAGTACAGTTCGTTAAATTCATTTAAATCCTTACCACCGGAAATGCCTTTTTTGTAATTATCTTTTGGATGAGTTACCGCTAACTGATTTGAGCCGTTTTTGTCAACGACATTAGCCTTACCTGTAACACTTCCCCATTCATTGTTAAAATCAGCATTAAACATACCGGAGGTATATTCGCCGTTTTGTTGGTTATCAAAATTTATATTATCGATAATACCCGGTGCGCTTTCATAATTGACGTATGGTACAACATCATGAATATTAGCTGGTTCTGTGGGTACGTCAGGTATCTCTGGTATTATAGGACCAGTCTGAGGACTATCATCGCTGCCACCACTACCACCACATGCAATTAAAAATGTACCAGTAAAAACGCAAAGTAATAATTTTTTCAAATGAACTCCAAACTCGTCGTTGTTTAATTTTCAAGCATACTAGCGGTAATAATCGTACAGTACAAGGTCACTTAGTCACCAGTACTGTAGCCTTAAAGTCGTAAGTCATTGGTTTGAATTTCTAAGTATTTGAAGATAAAGGGAGGAAATTATTTTAAAAATAAGTACAAATAAAAGTGTAAAATTCTATTTATGTGCTACCGAAAGGGTTTTATCTAGATATGATACTTATGTTAGCGGTAAACGCTGTTGCAGATAATGAATAGCTATTAGGGAGTAATTGCCAGTGTTGAACTAAATACGGGTTAATTTATAACGCGGAAAAAGGTGCCTTTTTATTTATTAGAAACATAGTGAGTTGGTATGATCGTTATAGATGGCTGTGTCATGATCGTTGGCGGAGGCTATAAAATGATGGGAGCAATTAATTGTAAATTAGCTTAACAAGGCTGGTGTATTAATTTATTAGAATAAATGACAACGGCAAGAACACCGTTATCATTCCTGAATATTTTAGAATTTGTAACTTGCAGCTACATATAAAGACCCTAAAACAACAGTGGTATCTGAGTAACTAAGGCCATTATCGATTTCAAATGCGTCACCTTCATAACCAGCTCGGAAGCTTACGCCAGCTAAAGCAGGTGGGGTATATTCTAAACCGGCACCAAAGCGAAGTGCTGTTGCATTGCTGTCATCAAGTGCTTTCATAGACTCATCTAGATCCAATGATGAAAGACCAATTGTAGCAAAAGGGCGTAGGCCATTTTCAAATGTGTAACCAAGATTAGCAGCTAAAGATACAGTTGTTGGAGACCACTCATATCCTTTTGTAAAATTATAAGCTAAAGGAGTCACATCACCATATTTTGTATATTGAGCTTCAATAGCTACAATACGATTAAATTGGTAACCAGCTAAAAATTTTACTGTACCGCCATCGGTATCGCTGTTAAATGAATAGCCATTAGTATCAGTGCTAATTTCAGTTGAACCAACACCAGCACCAATGTAGAAACCAGAAACGTCTTGATTTGCTTGAACATTTACAGATAATGCGATTGCAGTTAGCGCGCCTAATAGAGTTATAGTTTTCATGATTAACCTTTGTTTAATAATATATTTTATAGCGATAATTATAAAGCTAATGAAATATAAAACAATGAAACGAGTTGTTAGTCTTGTAAGTGAATGTAAGTAAGTGTAAACCTTTTTACTATAGGACAATTCCGGCTTATTTTTTATTAGTTCTAATTAATGAATATATTTTACCACTGCCACGATAAATCAATAACGACAATAGAATTAAACTGCAGCCAACGAATTTTGTTAATCCCATACTTTCGTCATACCAAAGCATACTTAAAATAACAGTCCATACAGGTTCCAAGATCATAATGATTGCTGCATTCGCGGTTGTGGTATTTTTCTGTCCCGCAGTTTGTAACGCATAACGTAAACTTGTCGCAATCAATACACTCATCGCTAACCATCCCCAAGTTTCCATGCCAATTGTTGCAGGCCAAGTTTCTGTAAATAATGAAATGAATACACCCAATACACCGGTGACAAATAACTGAATACAAGTAAGGACTAATGTTGGTATCTTTTGGGAAAAATGACTATTTAAATTGAAATGTATCGCCAGCATAAGTGCTGCAAGTACGAACCAAATTTGACTGCCTGACAATGACCAAGTGCTACCTTGAGATAAATATATCAACCCTATAATTGCGAATGGCAATGAAAACCAAAATATGCGAGGAGGACGGTTTTTAAAAAACAGCCAAGTAACGATAGGAGCGAAAAGCATAGAAAGGCTCATGATAAATGCACCTTCGCCTAATGAGTCACTTTGTGAAATAGCATAGATCCAAAGTAATATTGCAGAGCCGAGAAAGCAGCCAACACTAGAAGCTCCAATTAAAGAACGACGATCTATTGATAAAAGTCCATGGTAACAAAATGGCAGCAGTATTAACGAAGCAAGGATAAACCTTAGCCCTATAAAACCCGAGCTGGGTAAAACTTGAATTGCTTCTCTGGAAAATATCCAACCTGCAGAAGCAAGAAGTGTCGTGATCACTAATATAAAATCGGCTCTGTGATTGTTGCTCATTTTATCCCTAAAAACATGTTTTGAATTACCTAATTAAGTAATAAGTATTCTATCGCTATTTCCGTCATGTTCCCATTAAAGCTCTTAGTTAATAGTTAAATAATAAGTTTCTAAATGTCGTATTTATATCGGGAATACAAAGTCATAAGTACTGTCTTATTCTCTATTTTTACAAAGTAGTAATAATCAATGTCGTCATTACGCTATTGTTTAGTGTTTAATTGAGGAAATAGCCGACATTTAATCGATAATGGATATCACAAGGTTAACTATAACTAATTGTAATTAAAGGGTATTTATATATTTTGATAAAGTAGAGTCATATTTTTACGAGGGGGGAATAAAGGCTGTATTTATGTACAGTATTTATTGTTTTACAGATACACACCTAATGCCAAGGAATATAGCATGATTCTGGCTTATTTATGCGTCATTCAATATTAACTAATTAGGTGTTATCCCATTGATAATAAAGTGTTATATCTGTTTTGTTTGAAATATAAACGTGCGCTGTGTGAAATGTAAATTTTAGTATGGATAATGACAGCTAAAATTTAAAATAAGGGCCTAAAAGTAGGGTGTTTCCAAGAGCTTAAAATTTAACGTAGATAGCCACTTATCTGTTAATTCATAATGAAATTAATTTTGGGGACTTATTTACTAACCTTAATAAGCTTGTTGAAACTCAATTTAGAATTTTTTTGGATCAACTTTTGAATTCATTTATACATTAAATTCACCTTTAAATATAATCAATCTGGGGATGCCTGTATTTCTTTATTTCGTATAATGACCGTTAAACGAAATAAAGTACTTGATATAATAGGTTTTTCATGGTGAATATTAAGTGGGTTAACTATTACATGACAAATTTAACTATTTATAAAATTTATTAGTTAAGTTTTAATTCCACTGTGACACTATAATGATCAAGTTGGTCGGTGTCTTCTTTGATTCATTTTCTGAATTTTTAATGAGTAAGTAATTATGCTATTATGTATTCAATTTATTCCTATTTTAAAATAAATAGGTTTTTGTTAACTCATAGACTCAATGGTAAAAACATGAAGATTAAACCGGATGCAACCAGAAAGAACAGCACGATAAGAATGTACGAAGACTTGCTAGAAAAACTAGAGACCATAAGCGACCAATGTAATGTTTCAAAAAGTCAGTTTGTCGAAGGTATGCTTGCAGATGTTTTTGAGCATGGCATGAATAATCTATTGCTGGGGACGGGGATTATTACCGTACACCTAAGTAATAAGATCACGCGAAAGCATGCTGAAAATGTGTTATTGGAAAACTATCCCAAAATTAAAAACACACTGTATGTCGAGACGGATAATGATGATACTGAAATCACTGTTAACTTAAATGGTAATGAGTTTAGTCATGATGATGTAAGCTGTATGTTTCATGCCACGCTAAACGAAATGGTTTTGCTAATAGATGGCTAATGACTAGATTTGTAATTGAATATTTGATTTATAGATTGCTAATAACTTTAGAGCAGTTGTTAGCAACAATGTTATTGAGCAGCTGGGAATTGTAAAGGCGAGCTGTATTGCGATGCCCAGTCTCGAAGAATATGTAATTAACTATACGTGTTGTTTATATTATTTTTCCTTATCGAAATGACTACAGCAATAGCTACTATATCCAATCATTATGTATTGGTCATGGTTTCTAATCTTTCTCTGAATTCTCTTACTGTCGCAAATTTATTATTTACACCACGAGTATAGAGCTCGACCATTCTTAATGTTTTCCATCTACCAGCGCGCATCACTAATGAGTCATCAAAACCGGCACTAATAAGATCGCAAGATGCACCAACTCGAGCTGAGTGACCACTAAATGGTCGTTCGGGTAAATCGATATGCTGTTCGAAACTGATAGACTGATTATAGGCAGTTATTGAATGCCAGGTATTAGCAAACACCAGTTCAACAGTTTTGGTTGATATCGGTTTGTCGTATGGATTCGGACTATATTCACTTGGTTTTAACGTTTCTAATTTACCGCCGCGGGGGGTAACGCGCTTAAACAAATATTGACCGCTATGTACTGATACCTTTTGTAAATACAAAGGCAGTAATTTAGAGGTGAATTTGCTTAAATGTACAATAGAACCATCTAATGATTTATCTGTTTTAGAGTTAGTAATGTTGATGTTATACAGGCCATTCACTTTTTGGATTTGGTCGATAAATAGATTACAGGCTTCACTTTCACGTAATAAACCGTCATAACAAAAATTCAGTAATAACGCATTGCGTATAGAGATCAGCGAATTTGTATCGAGTTGGTCATTTACAAATTTCAAATGATCATAAGAAAATGCAACGGCTTGTTTACGCTTTACACCAAGTTTTACCTCTTGTTTCGATATTATCTTCAATCGAGCGGTAATAATCGTTTTGAAATAAGGGATCTCTAAACCGGCTAAACTGTGTATTTTTGAAACCGCCCAAGCATAAATGCGTAGTGTTTGGGCTTTGCATCCACGTTCATTTTCTTTTATTAGAAAAGATTCGAGTACTGTCGCGTCTTGAAGGGGTAAGGGGATCACGTTATGAGTAAGGCAATAATCATTAAATTTACTTACATGGAAATGTAACGACTTTAAGGTATTTTCTTCTAACTGTTCCTTACGATCACTAAACCTAATCAGGTTTTCAATGTGTTCTTCGTTTAGATGTCTAGACGAAACTATCGAGTTATTACTTATATTTATCAATGCTTTAGGCATTATCCATCCAAGTCTGTAAAATGATCTTAATGATTAACAGAGTAATTATAACATTAACAACTGTATATGCAAACAGTATTAATTACTTGTTTTATCGTGCGCTACGTGAAATCTGAGCGGGTGTTGTGAATCCTAGCTAGTATATTTCACGTAGCGTCACCTAAATCATTAATTCATAACCTTATTATCGAACAAAAAATAGCCAGAAGAGAGCATTGTGGAGTTAATAACGGTTTTAGCATAACAGCCAGATAATCATAGTTATGTTAGAGTAGAGTTCAACGGACATTTTTATCGTAAAGGAAAACAACATTGTGAATGATGCCAGTGTAGAAAATAACGTTATTGATGAACATGCGAAGCTTTTGGTCTCAAGCTATTATAAGTTAACCGGTAAAAACTTGATTGAAGATAACCCGTTAAAAATCGGTATCGCTGAAGCTTTGTTTAATACTAATTTAGTTGTTGTGTCGCATGGTAACGAATTAGATCCTATATTTAATTATGGGAATAAATCCGCATTACAGGCATTTGAATTGAGTTGGTCTGACTTTACTTCATTACCATCACGGCTGTCGGCTAAACCACTAGATCGGAATGAAAGAGAGGATTTACTCGCACGAGTCACCAAGTTTGGTTTTATTGATGATTATCGTGGTTTACGTATTTCCTCGACAGGCAGAATATTTTGGATCGAAGGCGCAACAGTCTGGAATGTGATTGATGAAGATGGTGTAAATCACGGCCAAGCAGCAATGTTTAACCTATAGACTTATTAAATAAGACCCTGTAATATCTATGCAAATTCAGGCGTAGTATGTAAATTTAGTGTCTAAAAGTAGACCTAATACTGTTCTGTTTTCCCTTCGTATAACCCCAATGATATGGATTGGGGGTCTCTACCAGGAACCATTAATTCCTGATTACGAAGAGTTTAGTACATCAGTACTTTTCTCTTTGTAGCATTTTTTTCTTATTAAAGAGAAGTACTTAATAACATTTATTAGGAACTTAATCATGAAACAATTTATCCAATTTTTGCCAAAAGTAGAGCTTCACTTACATATCGAAGGTACCCTTGAACCTGAATTAATGTTTGAACTTGCTGCACGTAATAATATTGAAATCCCATTCAACTCATTTGCCGAAGTGAAAGACGCATACAGTTTCCATAACCTCCAGTCGTTTTTAGATATTTACTACCAAGGAGCCAACGTACTCATCACCGAACAAGACTTTTTTGATCTTACTTGGGCTTACTTACTGCGCTGTAAAAACGATAATGTTGTGCATACTGAAGTATTCTTCGATCCGCAAACACACACCGATCGTGGCATTAGTTTTGATACCGTCGTTAATGGTATTGATAAAGCATTAACTAAAGCGGCAAAAGAACTCGATATTAGCAGTCAGTTAATCATGTGTTTTTTACGTCATCTGGATGAAGAGTCGGCATTTATTACTTTAGATCAGGCCCTTGGACATAAGGACAAGATTATTGCTGTCGGTTTAGATTCGTCAGAAAATGGTAATCCAGCCAGTAAGTTCGAGCGTGTATTTGAAAAGTCATTGAGTGAAGGTTTTTTAACTGTCGCTCATGCAGGTGAAGAAGGGTCTGCGAGTAGTATTCGCGATGCTTTAGAACTGTTGAAAATAACCCGAATCGATCATGGTGTACGCTGTTCAGATGATGATGATTTTGTAAGCGAGTTAGCTAAACTAAGAATGCCACTGACTGTTTGCCCGCTATCTAACATTAAGTTAAAAGTGTTTAAACATATGACCGAACATAATATTGTTGAGCTTTTGCGTAAAGGTGTATGCGTCACGATCAATTCTGATGATCCTGCATACTTTGGTGGTTATATGACTGACAACTTTATGGCTGTTGGGGAGGCGCATATTATGACTAAATCTGAAATTGCCCAATTTACTTTCAATGCTATTGAAGCCAGTTTCATTTCAGACCTTGAAAAAGAACGATTAATTGCGATGAATAAAGCCTATTTAGCACTAAATATGTAATCTTACCCCGTAAAAGTGCCGTTTTTACGGGGTAGGAGTTAAAGCTGTATGTATATACAGTATTAACTGTAGTTACGTGAAATCGATACTTATCTTCTTAAAACCAATCTTTTGTGCGTTTGCAGCTGCAGAATCAATCGTCTTGAATGCCCGTGGTGTGTTTGATTCTTCACGCTGAGAGGTCATCACATGCACATTTTTATTGGTTGTTTGTGCAATGAGGATATAGCCATTCATTAAAGGGGCTCGTCTTACTGTTATCTTTTTAAGACCGCCATTATCAAACAAAACCTTTAATTCTTTAAGTTCCAAGCTAATTAACCTCTATAAATGCCGTTAAATTACAGGTCATATTGTACAATCAAAACCCCATTTTTAACAATCAAATTCGTAATTTGATTGCATAAACATGTTCAGTTTTAGTAGTTTTTAAGGATATTTTTGGCATGTAAGTATTAGTTTTTAGAAAATAAAAAAAGCCCAATCAATATTATTGACTGGGCTTTTTATCTTTAAAATTATATTTTTAAAGATAAGTTGTAAACATTAGTCGTTTAACTGCTTAGTTACTAATACAGCTTCTTTACTGTAATCTTTTATTTCACCAGATTGAACGCGAGCAATAAAAGATTGTAGCTCTTTTTTCACCACCGGCATTAAGAAATACAAACCGATAATATTGAAGATAGACATTGCAAAGATAGCGGCATCAGAGAAGTCGATAACAGCACCAAAGCTAACACTTGCGCCGACTACAACAAAACAACAGAACATAATTTTGTATACAAGCTCTGTCGTTTTACCTTCGCCGAACAGGTAAGTCCATGCTTTAAGTCCATAATAAGACCATGAAATCATAGTAGAAAAAGCAAACATAACCACAGCTACAGCGAGTACGTATTGGAATATATCTGCTGTTTCGGTAAATGCAGCGGCAGTTAGTGTCACACCACTAAGTTCGCCATTATTCATACCTGAAATTGTGATAACTAAGGCTGTCATTGTACAAATAACAACAGTATCAATAAATGGTTCGAGTACAGAAACCAAACCTTCAGTGATTGGTTCTTTGGTTTTTACTGCCGCATGGGCAATCGCAGCAGAACCTACACCGGCCTCATTTGAGAATGTCGCACGCTTCATTCCTTGGATTAATGCACCAACAAAACCACCTGCAACACCGGCACCGGTAAAGGCACCATCAATGATTTGACCAAATGCATCACCAATCATAGAGGCGTTAGATATCAGCACAATAACTGACATACCGACATATAATAGCGCCATCGTAGGAACAAGCTTACCAGTCACTTTTGCAATGGATGGCATGCCACCGATAATAACAGATGCAACCATACACGCTAGAATAACACCCGTTACCCAACCATAACCCTCAGGTAGACCTAAAGTTTGCACTATCATCGCATTCGCTTGGTTACCTTGGAACATGTTGCCACCACCAAGCGCGCCTAGAATCGTCATGATAGCAAAACCTACAGCGAGAAATTTACCTAAATTTGTAAAACCACGTTCTTTTAAGCCTTTGCTCAGGTAATACATTGGACCACCTGATACGTCACCATTGGGTAGTTGATTACGATACTTAACACCAAGGGTACATTCACAAAACTTAGACGCCATACCTAACAGACCGCAAAGGATCATCCAGAAAGTTGCACCGGGACCACCAATAGCTAGGGCAGCACCAACACCGGCGATATTACCCAGTCCGACGGTACCAGACAGTGCCGTAGTTAATGCTTGGAAATGGGTAACCTGTCCTGGTTCATCTTTGTTCGGGTCTGTGAAGTCACCTTTAACGATCTTAACCGCTAAACCAAAGCGTTTGAATTGCACAAAACCGAAGTAGAATGTGAAAATAATAGCGGCGATGAATAACCAGCCAACGATGATGGGGAAGTTTGTCCCATTAACAGGGACTGATGTGAAAATTGTATTTGCGAACCAGCTGAGGTTTTCGTTAAAAAACTGATCCACAGCTTTATCAAATCCAACTTGTTCACTGGCGGCAAAAGCCGAAGAGGTAAACATGCTTAACATTACGACAATGTAGCGACTAATCTTTGTGATCATATTCAATTCCATCCATGATTTATCTAATATAAGCGACACACAATAGAATAATTCACTATTCAGCACTGTATTTCCCGCTCCATGGCAAAATAAATTAACAATATATTAAGATTAACTCAACAACCACTAAGGTGTTTATTTAGTGGTTTATATTTCTAATGTTTTATAGTTAAGTAAATTGAACTGATTTAACTGAGTAGATTAGGTTTAATATGTCGATAAAGTGTCTTTTGTCGGATTATATGTGATTAATATTTATCATTAACGATCTGTTAACGTTATCACCTTTTATCAGCATAATACTCTATAGGAGTTAGCTATTTTAGTGGTAGATACTTAGTAAGGGGTAGGTGCGAAATGCGATTTTTTAGCCTTGAATATGAATAATGTAGCTGAGAATGTAGCGTTCGTAGAAGGCCCTGTCGCTAAGTTCGCATCTGTAGGGCCAATTGAATCTGTGTACTTTTTGGATTTAGAAGCTATCGGCACACATCTTGATAAAGCTGATCCGCTAGCTGTTTGATGGTATTTCCTTTTGCGTGCGTATGCGCGAATGTACGTAAACCATATATACCCATCATCAGATAGTGCGCGCGTAAATCCGCATTTCGTTCGCTGACAATTTCTTTTTGATCAATAGCCTGTTGTAAGACGTGAGTAATAGCCAACTGCCAGTTAGCTAGGTGTTGTGTGATAATGCTATGTACTTCTTCATCTTGTTCCGCAATTTCATTCAGCGCCTTAGTCAGTAAGCAAGCACGAGAAGTATCGCAGCTCTGACATTCTAAAACGAGATTATCCAAATAGGCTTTAAGCTCAGTTAGCACTGGTCGTTTACCGGTAAAGATAGCGGTGAATTCAGCATTTCTATCTAGGCGATATTGCTCTAAAGCGGCGAGAAGTAGGCCTCGTTTATTTTCGAAAGCGCAATAGATAGAACCAGGGTGTAAACCTGTAGCCAGTTTCAGATCTTGCATACTGGTCTTGCCGTAACCTTTATCCATGAAGGAGGTCATTGCAGATCTCAGTACTTTTTCTCTATCAAATTCTGCAATACGCATGGCTAGTCATTCACTCTTATTAAGACTCTTGGTATCTGAGTCATGTTGTGCAATATGATTATTATAATCAATTTTGAACGTTTATTCAAAAATAGTTCTTGAATGATCATTCAAGAAAGGCTATCTTGAACGTGCATTCAATAATGATTGTCTATTATCCGTAACACATATACAGAGGCCGCTATGACAGCTAACTTATTCCAAACTTATGTACTTAATAAGACTTTATCTTTGAAAAATCGCATTCTCATGGCGCCGCTGACTCGTTGTATGGCTGATGATGAATTAGTCCCGACACAAGATATGGCTGACTATTATGGTCGTCGAGGTGAAGCTGGCTTAATTATTTCTGAAGCAGTGATCATTCGACCTGATGGTCAAGGTTATCCAAATACCCCTGGTATTTTTTCGCCAGCACAGATTGACGGCTGGAAAACGGTTACGGATGCGGTTCATAAAAACGGCGGCAAAATTTTTGCACAGCTTTGGCACACAGGCCGTGTAGCACATCCACACTTTTATCAAGCAACTGGTAGCCAAGATGTCATGGCGCCTTCAGCTGTAGCTGTTGAAGGCACTGTACCTAGAATGCGTGAGCTGACTTATAAGATACCTAAAGCTGTAACGGTTGAAGATATAGCACAGCTAGTAAGTGATTATTCTCAAGCTGCTGCTAACGCTATCGATGCCGGTTTTGATGGTGTTGAGATCCACGGCGCTAACGGTTATTTAATCGACCAATTCTTACATCATGACAGTAACCGTCGTAGTGATGAATATGGCGAGACACCTGAAAACATGTCGCGTTTTGCACTTGAAGTGATTGATGCTGTCGTTGCCCGTATTGGTAATGACAGAACGGCACTACGTGTATCACCTGGCGCATACTTTAATATGGCTGGTGACAGTCGTGACCGTGCTGTATTCGATTATCTTGTACCTGAGCTTGAAAAACGTGATTTAGCTTTCCTACATATTGGTGTTTTCGATGACGCAATGGAATTTGACTATTTAGATGGCCGCGCTTCAAGTTATGTACGTAGCATATATAACAAGACGCTAGTGGGTGTGGGTAGTTTTACCGCTGAAGCGGGTAGTAAAGCAATTGCAGATGACAAATTTGATCTGCTTGCGATAGGCCGACCGTTTATTGCCAACCCTGATTATGTTGAACGTGTTCGCGATGGTAAAGAGCTAATTGAATACTCAGATACTATGTTGACTAGTTTGGTTTAAGGTTAAGCACTTTTATTGTAGATAGTAATAACTGTAACTTTAGATATAAACAAAAAAAGGGTTAGCATTGTACTAGCCCTTTTTGTATTAAAGCGTTTGTTCGAGCCATTGTTTAGGTGATATACCCAGTTTCTTCTTAAATACTCTCGCTAGCGCGGAGCCATTTTCATAACCCACGGCATTCGCGACAATCGCCACCGGCTTGTTTTGTTGTAATAGCCCTTTGGCAACAATAATACGCCAATCAATTATATAGTCGCCTGGACTTTGACCTACCGTCCGCTTAAATACATCGGCAAACTTTGATCGAGACATAAGCGCGAGCGCAGCCATGTCCTCTAACCCCCATTGCCTTTCTGGCGCGTCGTGTATAGCTAACAATACCTTCGATACTTGTGGGTGGGCTAAGCCTGCCAGCAGACCATGCTGCATGATGTTGTTATCAATAACATGTCGCAGCACGTAAATAATAAAGATGTCCGTCAGGGAGTTAATCATCGGCAGGCGACCGCTATCTTCATTAAATGCCTCTTCAAACAACCACTGCGCCGTTTTCATTAACGCTGCGTTTTCACTGAGTTTGAAGCACAGTAATCTTGGCAATGCATCGGCAATCGGATTCGATGTATTTTCATTATAAATGATGTTGGCACAAACCAATTTCGGGGGATTATCTTTGCTGGCAATCACACGGTGCGCATGCTGCGTAGGAAAAAACATCACGGTTGGCTCGTCAATTAAATGCGAAACGCCTTGTTCATCAACGATAGTGATCTCGCCACTCTGCAGTAAATGCAAATGACCTTTGTTGGGCTCGCGATTGAAATTAGAAATGCCACATAGATTACCGGTAAAAAATACGTCGGTATTCATTGAGAAGCGCTGAAGAATGACTGATAACGGATCCATTATGACCTCATATAAACGGTTTGGACGATTGGGTTCAATATTAGGACTATGTCATCCCTTTAGGTTTATTGAAAGCAGTATATTTATATCCAAGGAAGACAGCCTTCAAAGACGTAGATAGATAACACTGCGCTTTTGATAAATTATTTGATTACTTATTAAAAATAATAAACGGAGAATATTATGAAGCTTTCAACATTTGTAAAATCAACATTCATGACTACAGCACTGCTAGCAAGTAGCCTCACTTTTGCAGCAAACATCGAAGTTAACGCCAACAGTAACGATATCGCAATTAGTGGTTACGATACTGTGTCTTACTTTACAAAAGGTATGCCAACGAAAGGGTCTAACGATTTCACCGCCGCTTATAATGGCGCTATTTATCAATTTTCATCTGCAAGTAACCGTGATTTATTCAAAGCTGACCCAAGTAAATACGCACCTCAATACGGCGGGTTTTGCGCTATGGGTGTCGCATTGAATCAGAAATTAGATACAGATCCGACTGCTTGGCATATTCGTGGCGATAAATTGTATTTGAACTACAACAAGACTGTGCAGAAAAAATGGAACACAGATATCCCTGGTTATATCGAAACAGCACAAGTTAATTGGATTGATATTAAAGGCTTAACGGAAGAACAAATCGAAATCGTATACGACTAAGGAAGTATCATGAATAACAAATTATTAGTAAGCGCTGCATTGGCGGCTGTTATGTCTACTGGCGTTATCGCATCGGCTGAAGCGGCAAGTAAAAAAGAAAAGTGTTATGGGGTCGCGAAAGCAGGTCAAAACGATTGTGCCAACTTGGCTGGTACACATTCATGTGCGGGGCAATCAAGCCTGAGTGATGATAAAGGTGAATGGAAACTGGTGACCAAAGGCACTTGTTCAACACTGGGTGGATTATCAAAGAAAGAAGCCAAGAAAATATATTTAGCTTCTAAATAAGAGCGTGGAGAATATTATGTCGGTAAAGAGTGCGGTACTTAGCTCGGAACATGGTTCTAAACAGAGTCCCAAACATAGCGAAGATATATTGGTAAACAATAGCGATATATTAGTGGGTGTTGGATTAAGGCATCCACACTTTACCGACATACTTACTTCTCCTAAGGAAATTGACTTTGTGGAAGTCCATTCAGAGAATTTTTTCGGCCAAGGGGGCGCTGCATTATCTGTGCTTCAACAGGTAAGAGCAACATACCCTGTTAGTTTACATTCAACATCGATGGGACTTGGTTCATTTGCTGATATCCCTGCTAGCTATTTAGCACGTTTAAAGCAATTAACTCAAACGATTGACCCTTTTCTAATGTCCGAACATGCTTGCTTTACGTGGGGGCACTTGCAAGGGCAATTGATACATAGCGGTGACTTATTAGCCATCGCACACACGCACGACAATCTAAAGCGTATGTGTGAACAGGTTGACAAAGTCCAAACCTACTTGGGACGTCAACTGATTATTGAAAATGTGTCAGCTTATGTGCAATTTGATGAAAGTGATCTATCAGAGGCTGCGTTCTTAACACAATTGTGTAAACAAACAGGCGCTAAAATACTGTTAGATATTAATAACATTGCAGTTAATAGCTTAAATTTTGAAGGTGGAGATATTCAAACATCTGTCGCGGATTATATAAATGAATTACCAGTAGATAGCGTAGCGCAAATACATCTTGCTGGTTGCAGCGCTGTAGCTGATGGTCAAATGGTCATTGACGATCACGCACGTCCTGTTTCTGATGACGTTTGGCAAGGCTATCGTCAAGCATTAACACGTTTTGGTGCTGTGCCAACATTGATTGAATGGGACTCGGATTTACCAACATGGTCAGTATTAGTTGGCGAAGCAAAAAAGGCACGTGATATAGCTAATGCTGTATTAGGTACTAATGCACAAGAGCATGTGTTGGGAGTTAATTATGAATGATATATTTGCAATAAAATCGCCTAGTAATGAACAGCAACAACTATTGGATGTTATTTGGAATGACGATCTTTCAACTGAGCTGTTTTCAACTAAAAAGCATAGATTTAACGCACAAGGCATAAACATTTATCGTCGTAACTTACTCGCTAATGCTCAGCGCGCACTCTCTATTACTTTTCCAACGGTGTTTGAATTACTTGATAGTGATGTAAGCGCAGCTTTGGTTAAACAGTTTTTGCAAACATCACCTCCAAAGCAAGGTGATTGGGCGCAATGGGGAAGTGAGTTTGCTAATTTTATCACTGCAAGCTATGTATGTGAGGATTATCCATATCTTACTGATTGTACTTCTTTGGATTGGTCTGTTCACTGTGCGCTACACGGCAGTGATCAAACTTTCAATCAAGGTTCGTTAGAGATACTAGGGCGCTGTGAACCCGAACATATATTTATAGCGTTTAATCACAATGTGCAATTGATTAAAACGTCTTTTCCAATTGCTGAAATTTTTGATGCTCATCATCATGAAAATGAAAACCAACGTAAAGCTGCATTGAATAATGCCAATCAATACTTATCGTCAGCGCTGGTGGATCATCTAGTCATGATCTATCGACCTGAATTTCAACCTCACGTAGCCAGGTTAACCAGTAGTGAAGGGCGTTTTACTCAGTCTTTAATAGACGGGTATTCACTTGCTCAGTCACTTGATGCCATAAATGGCAACGATGGTAAAGAATATGGAGAAGAACATGTTCCTGATTTTTCATTTCAGCCTTTTCCGTTTCAAGATTGGCTACTTAACGCGATAGAAAACAATTTAATTCATTATTTCAAAGAGAGTCACTCATGAACAATTCAAATTCACTATTGTCATCAGCTCATCAAGTCTATCGACGTGCAGCTGCAAAGGTGAGTATGCTAGAACCTATCACGTTATTGGCTGCTCGTGTCTATGTTGGTTGGGCATTCTTCTCATCGGGGTTAACAAAGTTAAAAAATTGGGACAGCACGTTATTTTTGTTTGAAGAAGAATATAACGTGCCATTATTACCTTATGAACTGGCAGCTTATTTAGGCACTGCTGCCGAGATAATTTTACCTTTATTGTTAATGGCCGGACTGGCGAGTCGCTTCTCTGCGTTAGGCTTATTTTTCGTTAATATTGTTGCTGTTATCAGCTTAGAAGACATCGCGGCGGCTGCATATGCTCAGCATGTATTGTGGGGAACGTTATTGTTACAAGTCGTGACCTTTAGCGGAGGACGTTTTGCATTGGATCATGTTATTAAGAGCAAGCTAGTCAAAGGTGAAATGCTGCAACAGAAATCAGTTGATACAAAAATACCAACAACCTAGCTAATAGTTTTAGCGTAATCGTCACTAAACAGTCCTTGTAACTGACTACAGAGCGTTTATACGATTATGCTATTGCATTGTGCTGGCAGTTAATTATTGTCTAAAATAGAAGTATGTCATGTCCATTTTATCTAATACTCGTATCGGTGTTCGTTTAGGCGCTAGTTTTTTAGCTATTTTATTATTACTGGCACTTATCAGCAGTGTTGCCTTGTCGCGTATGAATTCACAATCTTTAGCGTCTGCGCAGATGGTCAATCGCGATGTTTCCCGTGTAATCCAAACTAATCAAATTAAAGCCCACGCTCAAAGTGCTGCATTGATCCTATTACAAATATTGCCCACCTCAGATCGTAATGAACGCGTTAAGCTGTATAAAGAAATGGATCTGGAAAACAATAAACTAGATCAATTAATCGCGGATATTACGCTATCTTACGGTAATAACCCGCCAGCACAATTAAGCGTCTTTAATGATATGCGTGCTCACTATTTCGAGACGTTCATTGAAACTGTTGAATATATTGAAATAGATCCCGATTTTGCAATTACTCATTATCATCAGGAGACTCGTCCTGCTTTAGAAGGTCTGCTCAACGCGATTAATAAATTTCAAGAATTCGAACAACAGCGTATGAAGCATGAGCAGCATATTTCTGAAGAAGCGAATGAAATGGCCTTTAACTTAGTGATATCACTTTCTATTTCAGCCTTCGTATTAGGGGCTGTATTAGCTATTACGGTTAGTCGTAGTATTGCTCAACCAATAGCACAAGCGGTAAGTTTTGCCCGTGAAATAGCCAAAGGGAATCTACAACATCAAAAGATTGAAGACCGTCGAGATGAGATCGGTGAATTAAATGATGCGTTAGGTGAAATGCGTAATGGACTATTTAGCTTAATTTCATCGATTAGAGAGTCTTCTGAGCAGATCCAATCTTCGGCAGCCAAATTATCTGAGCCAGTTAATTCAGTAAGTCATGGTTCACTGCAACAAGTAGATTCGGTGAGGGAAATAAGCAACGCTATACTTCAATTTTCTAAGCAAAGTAATCAGTCATCGGGCGCCGCACAGAAAGCCAAAATCCAATCATCTATAGCCCGTGATCTTGCCCATGAAGGTAAAACGATGATTGAAAAAGCGTCTAGCGAGTTTGCGAATATCTCTTATACAGTAAGCCTCTCAGTTAAAGCGGTAGAGGTTTTGCAAGAGCGAGCCGAATCAGTCAGAGAGTTGGTTGTTATTGTCAGTGATATTGCAAAGCAAACGAACCTTTTAGCGTTAAATGCTGCGATTGAAGCTGCTCGTGCGGGTGAAAGTGGTCGTGGATTCTCGGTTGTGGCTGATGAGGTGCGTGCATTAGCTGGCCGTACTGCAAATGCAACCACAGAGATAAATGACGTGATAGATGCAATGGAACAAGAAACCGAAAATGTGGTAGCAAAAATAAGTGTCGGTAAGACAGAAATTGAGCAGGGTGTTTTGATGCTGCAACAAATGGTTGAGCCTTTGGCTAATTTAAATGTAGGCGCGCAGTTATCATTAGAGAGTTTGCAAATGTTAGAGGCGTCGGTGGCTGACCAAGCGAGTGAAAGTAAGCAAATAGAGCTTAATGTTAAATACATCAGTATCAAAGCCAATGAAAATCAAACCGCGATAGATATCGTCACTGATACGACACTCAATTTAAGTGCAATGGCGGATAGCTTATCTGCTCAAGTTCAGCAGTTTAAGTTAGCGTAAGTTTTGACGAAACTAAAACTTTGATCTAGTTAACAATTTGGGGCGTAGTTTGCTAGGAGGATGTTCGACCTGTGATTCCGTTTTATGATGATATTAACTAATAGAATAGCTAATAGAATAGCTAATGGAATAACTAAGGTCGGCATATGAAATTCAATAAGATAAGCCTTGTACTCTTGCTTGCTAGCCCAAGCTTGTTTGCCTCACCCAATCTCACTATTTCAACCAGTACTAATAGTCGAGACTTTCCTCTTAGTAGTGAGTCGCCGCTGGTGGTGCCCCTAACCAAAGCAAGCTACACCTTAAAAGTGACCGGTATTGAAGGAAATTGCATTGCGCAAACAGAGCAAAAGGTAAAGTTTAACCAACCTCTGAGCTTGAATTGCGCTTCTATGACTGAGCTACCGATTAAAATCAGATTTAATGGTGATTACGCCTTTACATTTGATGCAGACAATAAAACACTGTTGATAAAACGCCAGCCCAAAAAATCCACTAAGAAAGCATTCAAACGGCCTTTGCCGCAAGTGCAATGTGACAGTTATGATGGCGGCGAAGTTACTGTTCATCTTGCCGATACTTATAAAGACGGTACGCAATTAAAAGACAAATTAAGCGGACAAGTCGTTACCGTTACCAAGCAGCAAGTGATCCTAACGCCAGCAGTCAATAGTGGCGGATTAATATTATTGGAACCGTTGCATAAACCAGTCAAAGAGGCTGAATTTAACTGGCGTAATGCAAATATTTATTTTGTCATGATTGACCGGTTCAATAATGCCGATACAAGTAACGATAATAGCTATGGACGACGTAAAGACGGTAAGGACGAGATTGGTACCTTTCATGGCGGTGATTTAAAAGGCGTCATAGAGAAACTTGATTATATTAAGAGCCTAGGCACCAATGCTATTTGGCTGTCACCTATTGTAGAGCAGGTACAAGGGTTTGTGGGAGGTGGTAACGCGGGATCGTTTCCATTTTATAGTTATCATGGCTATTGGGCTCGTGATTTTACTAAAATAGATAATAACTTTGGCAATGAAGATGATCTTAAACGTCTGGTTGAAGAAGCACATAAACGCGGTATTAAAGTATTGCTCGATGTCGTTATCAATCACTCGGGATATGCAACCTTAGCGGATCTACAGGGGGATGATATACCTGTGGTTAATCCATCCTCAGATTGGCCTGCACAATGGAGTGATTGGCAGCCGAGCACTGGTCAAAGTTGGCACAGCTTCAATGACAATATCGATTATAACAACGTTGAATGGAGTCGCTGGTGGGGCGGTGATTGGGTTCGTACTGGCTTACCTAATTACCCTAAACCCGGCACTAACGATCGCACCCTGTCTCTGGCTGGTTTACCGGATTTTATAACTGAATCGAGCAAATCTGTCACACCGCCTGAATGGCTATTAAACAATCCCGGTACGCGCGTGATTAGCCGTGACAATTATACCGTTGCCGATTATCTGATTGAATGGCAAACAGACTGGGTAAGGCGTTTTGGTATTGATGGTTACCGAGTTGATACTGTCAAACACGTGTCTGGTGATGTATGGACGCGTTTAAAACAAGCGGCGACAACAAGTTTAGATGACTGGCGTGAAGAGAATGGTAAAACAGGTCAACCGTTTTGGATGATGGGTGAAGTATGGGGACATAGCGCTTACCGCAGTCCTTATTATGATGACGGTTTTGATGCCCTGATCAATTTTGATATGCAGAAAAAGATGGATCAAGGGGCTAGTTGTTTTAGTCAGATGGCTGATACTTACCAAAGTTATGCCGATACACTCAAACAAGAGCCTGATTTTAATCCTGTTAGTTATATGTCATCTCATGATACAGAACTTTTCTTTGGCCGATTTAAGTCTTTTGAAATGCAACGTAACGCAGCTAGTGCACTACTGCTCAGTCCGGGGGCGATACAAGTTTACTATGGTGATGAAGTCGCCAGAAATATTGGTCCTTATGGCGATGATTTCCATCAGGGTACGCGTTCTGATATGAATTGGTCACTCGATGCTAATCGTCAACAGTTACTCAAGCATTGGCAAATACTCGGGCAGTTTAGACAGGAACACCCGGCTATTGGCGCAGGCGAGCACCATGAGATTAAGCAACAAAAAGGTTATGCGTTTTCTCGTACGTTAGGTGCTGATAGGGTTGTCGTGGCATTTGCAGGTAATGTAACTAGTGCAGATAATACAAGCAAATAGCAATAGTTTATATGCTCTACTTCAGTGATTTAAGCTAGCGTAACATGTTGCTCAGCTAACAAATCATGGTAAAAATGTATTTAAATGGGAGTATGACAAGCGCTAAATCCTATTCAACCAAGCATTTTTTGGTGAAACGGCTTCTATTCTTCGTATACGTGATGTAGGGTTTGAAAAGTGTTAACAAAATGAGAGGTTGTTAACACTTGATTAACCATTGCCTAACCGTCATTTTTCGACAGAATTTATTAAAGCAGGGATTTAGCTTGAATTTACTTAAAAACGTAACGCTATCATTTAAAATATCTAGTCTTGTCATGGTCTTACTTTGTTCATTGCTGTTTATCTCTGTCAATCTAATCGTCAATAGTCGAGCCGTTGTCGACAATATTGTCCTCGATTCTGAAATTAGGCAATTTTATTCAAACATCAACAATAAGTGGAAGGACATTCTTAAAGCCTATCAATTCTCAGAAGATGTAGGCATGAAGTTTTCAGCCAGAGCGGTAGAACAAGAAGAACTGGAAGAAGCCACTGATAAAGTTGAAATGCTGATTAATGATTACGTAGCTAGCTTGATGACTGCGAGCAATACCCTCGAAAATGAATGGAATTCGGTACTAGCACTTAGCCAAGCGGACGGCGTATTTTATAGTCGAGACCAACTTGTTGAACAAGCTAAACACCTTAATGCCTCGTTATCAACATTAACCAATGTTTGGCTAACCAAAGCTACTTTTGTCGTGCGTAAAAAAGCGGAAAAGGCGGCTCATCAAGCTTTCCCTCCGGTTGTTGCTACTATTGACGCGATAAATAAAATGCATGATGAATTGGCTAGCATACGCTCAGAACAAATCATCGCAGCTCAAAATAAAATTGTTATCCAATCTATGATCCTCGCAGCCAGTATATTCTTTATCGTCATTATCATGTCTTTATTAATGCTCCGCAGACTGAAGAAAGATTTACAGTCTATTGTGTCTGTCACACATTCCTTAGCCGAAGGGGATCTAAGTCGTTCGATTGAAGCGGGTGATAACCGAGATGAAATTAGTGAAATCAAACGTTCCGTATTTAGCATGACTGATAATCTAAATAGCATTTTTAAATCAGTGACGTCACTGGCTAATAATTTGAATGCCTCGACAGACGGTTTGCTTAATGACAATAAGCAAAGAATTGATGACGCAGAGTTTCAACACTCACAAATGACCAAACTTTCAGGATCCGTCGATGCGCTGTATAGCGTTTCAACCCAAGTGTCTGAACATGCCGACGGCGCACTGACTAAGTCAGATGATGCGATTGAATCTGCTATAAAAGGGAAAGTCATTGTTAATGAAACAATTGCGTCTATTGAAAGCCTAGCGGGAGAAATTGAAAACTCGGTATCAGCCATTCAACAGCTGGATACTGAAGCTGACAACATTACCAGTATTCTCGAGGTCATCAAGAGTATTGCTGAACAAACCAATCTGCTGGCATTGAATGCCGCTATTGAAGCGGCGCGTGCAGGTGAGCAAGGTCGTGGTTTTGCAGTTGTGGCTGATGAGGTTAGAAACTTAGCCAAACGGACACAAGACGCGACAGCAGAAATTCAAGTCACACTCGAAACACTTAAGCGGAGTACGCTGGTGGCTGTATCAACCATTAATAACAGCCATACCAAATCACTGGAAAGTGTTAAGCATGTATCCAATGCGGGTAATGTGATCGATGAGATTAATATGTCTGTTAGCCAAATTAAAGACATTGCTAAAGATACATCGGCGGCGTCACTACTGCAGACAAATACACTTGATGAGATCCAAACCAATGTTAACGATGTGAATCAAGTCACCGCAGAAAACACCACGCGTGCTCAAGTATCAATGACCTCGGCGTCTTCATTATCAGACCTAAGCAAAGAGTTACTGAGTTCGATTAGTTACTTCAAATTAAAGTAGCGGCAAACACTTTCTTTTAACGTCTAAAATCGTTATTATTGAACATGTGTTCAAAGCTGATTGTTGAGTAACTAATTATGGCTAAAACTGCAAAATTTGATCGACAAGATGTGATTGAAAAAGCAACCAATTTGTATTGGGAAAAAGGCTTTCATGCCACGTCAATGAGAAACCTACAAGACGTAATTGATATGCGTCCGGGTAGTATTTATGCGGCATTTGGTAGTAAAGAAGGGCTATTTAAAGAAGTATTAAACAGATATACCGAGATGGGTATCGCGCAAATTGCTGAATGCAAAGCAAATACACCTTCTGCACTTGACGCATTAAAACACTTTATCACTTTGATAGTGGTAGATAGTCAGACATCTGCACCTAGCGGTATGTGTATGTTGGCTAAAACCGTGGCAGAACTGACAACCGAGAATGCAGAGTTACTCGCTGAAGCTAAGAAAATGCTCGGCATTATGGAAGCGCAGTTTGTTACCTTAATTGAAGAAGCACAACAGCAAGGTGAGTTGAGCAAAACGAAAGATCCCGCTCAGCTAGCGCGTTTTGTGCAAGTACAAATTATGGGTTTCAGATCTTATGCCATTGCCAGTAACGGGACCGCGCCACTTGTTGAGATGATTGATGAGATGTTCATTACGCTAAAAAGCTAAGCTGACGCCAATCATTAATAATGATAAATAGCAGACGCTAAAGCAAAAAAAGCCAATGATTCGTCATTGGCTTTTTTGTTGGTTGCAGTTTACTTGTGGTTATAATTCAGCGGCAAGTTCTAACAATGCTTGTTTGTACGTTCCAACTGGCTGTGTAGCGGTTAATACACTTGTACGATTAAATACACAGTCGGAACAGTTGATACCTTAAGCGCTACAACAGTGCTTCTTGATCTGTGATATTACCAAGCAAACTTTTCAAATACTTGATCTACCGGTGTTTGAGCAAGGTGGTTAGTGTAGTTGCTCATTACTTTTTGTGCCAAACCTAACACAATTTCTAACAGTTGCTGTTGGCTGTAACCCGCAGCAAAGAATGGCTGCATTTCTGCTTGAGAAATAACACCACGATTACGCACCATTAATAATGTTGTGTCGTGCAGCACTTGCAGTTTTTGTGTCGGCATTGGCTCTTGATTACGCAAGGCTTCTGTTAACTCTGGTGCTACTTTCATCATATGAGCAATACCAGTATGAGCAGGCACACAATAAGTACAGCCGTGCTCAACGTTGATTGTTTGCCATACTACGGTTAGCTCTTCTGCATTGAATGATGATTCGATGAATAGTTTGTGCAGTACTTGGTAGCCCTCAAGCAGACCTGGTGCTTCGGCCATAACAGCATGGAGGTTAGGAACTATGCCGTTAGCTTTCAGTGATTTTTCTAGGTTCGAGCGGCTTTTTTCTGGCGCTGATTCAATAGAATGAATTGTAAATGCAGTCATGGTGTATTCCTCAATTATTTAAGTGGTTTAGTACGACTCTGTGCCGATAAGAATAACTATAATTGAATTGGAACGAACGTTCAATATCTTTATTGAGCGTTCGTTCAATTTTAATTCATCCATCGAATCAAAATTTTTGTATAGATTGATCCTTTTGCCTTTTTAGTTCGTATATAACAGTGGCAATAGGTAAATAGAATCATCGATACGTGACTAAAAATTAATAAAGCCAGTGCTAAATTTCTATAAATAGGAGTAGTTATGGATGTGAACCGACTAGAAAAGCGAAATCTATTACAAGTATTTAATTTAATCACCGCTAAAGGCTGCAAGTCTGATGGCGCTTATGAGTATTCAGGTATCCGCGCATCCCATGATTTCGACGGCTATACGTGTTGGTTAACGTATAAAGATTTGACTATCACCTTGTTATTTCACGGGCCATACGATTTTGACTATAAAGACAAAGATACCGTAGACATATTTTTTAGAAAGATATCAAAGTTGTTGTCTGACCAAGACAACCTATAAAAAGGATCCAAATATGAACAGTATTAATCCTAAAGCTTTAATGCTCAGTAAATGGACCAAGGTTGATGTGAACAACAAAGAAAAGCATTTTATCGTTACGTTAGTTAAATTTGATGAACATAAAAAGGTGATTGAATGCGTGATAGAAGCGGTGATAAGTAAAAACGAGTACCCAATAGACTGGCGTGAATTGAAATTGAGTGATAAATGGCTTATTGGTTGGCAATAGTTGTCATCTAACCATTTACCAACCACTTAACTTAGGTTACGACGCAAGACTTGTGCGCTTGTGTTGTATCATTTGCTTTAAATATACCCCGATGACAATAGACATAACACTCAGTACTTTGATGAGTAACTCGCTGGGTGAGTTTGTCGATGAATCCAAAAATAATCCGAAGCACATTTGGCCACCAATAACCAAAACCATTGTATTAGTTGAGCCTAGATGACTCATGGCAAGACTGTTAATGGCCACATAAATAGCACCAATAAACCCACCGAGATAAACCCACATGTTTTGACCATCTGAAAGTTGCGGAGGTTCAAATAATAAAATCATCACAATTGAAAGGAATATAAAACCTGTAATATGATTTACATATGAAGCCTTAAATGCACCAGAATAGCTGGCTAACTGTCCGTTCCATATACGACTTATCGCGATACAAAATCCATTCAATAATGCCAGTAAAATAAAGAGAGTCATCTTTAATACCTCAGTGAAATGATTAGTATTGAACCGAAAACAACCAACGAAATAGGAAGTAGTTCTAAAAGAGTAAATGTTCTTTTTTCTAGACCAAATAGTCCCAATGTTTCACAAAATATAGAGCAGACTAATTGTCCGATTAATCCCAATGCCAGCGTTCCTGATAAACCGATAACGCTATTAACGGTTACCGAAGCTAAAATGACGGTAAATGCCCCAGGTAAACCACCTAAGTAGTATAACTTAGGTGGCTTACCTTGCATTTTAGTCAGTGGTGACCCAACAGCTTCCTTAGCTATTTGATAAAGTCCGAATGCCACAACACTCCCTAGACCATGTGCAACCCATGACGCGTTGATTGCCGATGTTTCTAACGCGAGTTGGCTGTTGATATTAATCATTAGAGCCAATAAGCCCCCTCCGGCGATAGCCAATATTGAATATCTGTTAATCTTTATTTTTTTCATTTTTTACTCTCCCTTGTTTGTTAGCACTTTAATTGATTGGCAAATGAATGATAATATCTAGTTTAGATAATCATTGGTGAGCAAAGGTTGACAATATGAAAGAGAATTTTTCGGCGATACCAGTGTTTGTTGCTGTAGTAGAGAGAGGCAACTTCTCGTTAGCAGCGGAAACGTTGGGTATGACAAAATCAGCGGTAAGTAAAAGGATATCGGTTTTAGAAGATAATCTTGGCGTGCGGTTATTTAATCGAACAACCAGAAGCATCGCTCTAACTGAAGCTGGCGAACGATTTTCGGATTATGCGAGGAATGCTGTCGTTATTGCAAACGAAGGTTTTGCTGCGTTGAATAATCTGCAAGGGATACCTAAAGGAACTTTAAAAATAAACGCCCCGATGACTTTTACACGCTTGCATATCGTACCTTACATAAAAGAATTCTTAGATTCATACCCTGATGTGAAGATTGTCTTAAGTATGGATGATCGAGTCGTAAGCTTAGTTGATGGTGGTTATGATGTCGGGATTCGAATTGGTGAACTTGAAGATTCGTCGTTGGTTGCCAAAAAACTTACTGATTGTAAAAGTGTGCTTTGTGCATCGCCAGCATATCTCGATCAACACGGTACACCATCAAAACCAGATGATTTATCTCATCATAATTGCATCAATTACAGCCTATTTCAGGCAGGCGCGGAATGGACTTTTTACAAAGATAATAAAAAGCTAAAGGTAGAACCTAAAGGCAATTTTATCGTGAATAATAGTGATGCTATATCAGAGGTATTACTGAATGGATTAGGTATTTGCCAAATGCCAACCTTTATCGTTGCAGAACACTTGAAATCAAAAAAACTTATTACATTCATGGATGAATACGCGCTGCCAAAACATGCCATATATGCTGTTTACCCAGAGAGAAAGCACCTTCCTGAAAAAGTAAGAGTATTCATTGAGTTTATTAGCCATAAATTAGGTCATGGGGTCGGTTATTGGGATGACCCTGATTAAATACCGCGACACTTGGGTACTACATCGTTTCAAACTCGGTTTATTAACTGATTGAATGACATTACGGCAGGCTTTGAACGATTTCACTAACTGAATAGGGCATAAATGCGCTAAAATACTGGGCTATTATCTTATTCTTGAGTCTTTTATATTAATGACAACTGCAACAGCACCAACTAACTTCACTGAACTGGGTCTTATTTCGCCTTTATTAACGCGATTAACTGAGCTGGAATATCAGCAACCTACACCAATTCAAGCACAAGCTATCCCAAGTGTATTAGCTGGACGTGATTTAATTGCAGGGGCTAATACTGGTTCAGGTAAGACAGCTGCTTTTGCACTGCCTATGCTGCAAGACTTATTTACAGAAAAGCAAAACAGTACTAAATCAAAAGGTAACTATGTAGCTGGACTTGTTTTGGTTCCAACTCGTGAACTTGCGATGCAGGTTGCTGACAGTATCAAATCTTATGCGTCACATTTAAACGGCGAAATTAAAACGGTTGCTGTGTTTGGTGGTGTTTCTGTTAATACCCAGATGCTTGCATTACGTGGCGGCACAGATATTTTGGTTGCAACACCAGGTCGTTTACTTGATTTGATTTCAAGCAATGCCATTAAACTAGACATGGTTAAAACCTTAGTGCTAGATGAAGCTGATCGCATGTTAAGCCTAGGCTTTACCGAAGAGCTATCTGCATTGATGGCGTTAATGCCAAAACAAAAACAGATTTTATTGTTCTCAGCTACTTTCCCTGAACAAGTAAAAGCGTTAACTGAAGAATTGCTTAACGATCCACTTGAAATTCAATTGCAAAGTGCAGACGCGAGTACGTTAGTTCAACGTGCATTTAGCGTTAACCAAGGCGAGAAAACTGCCTTATTAGCGCATTTAATCAAGAAGAACGAATGGCGCCAAGTGCTTATCTTCGTTAACTCTAAACACAGCTGTAATCACTTAGCGGAAAAACTGGCTAAACGTGGTGTTACTTCACAAGTATTCCATGGTGATAAAGGACAGAGCGCACGTATTCGAACGCTTGACGGATTTAAAGCTGGCCAGATCCACGTATTAATCGCGACAGATATTGCCGCTCGTGGTATCGATATCGACAAACTACCAGTCGTGATCAACTTTGACTTACCAAGAAGTCCAGCAGACTACATGCACCGTATTGGTCGTAGTGGCCGTGCTGGTGAAGTTGGTTTAGCATTATCACTTATCGACCATGTGGATGCGCACCATTTCAGCATCATCGAAAAGAAAAACAAAATCAAACTTGAGCGTGAACAAGAAGCTGGTTTTGAAGTCGATGAAGCTGTTGAAGCATACGTTCCTATGGCACCACCAGAAGGTAGCGGTAAGAAAAAGCGTAAAAACAAAGCGCCTATCAACGCTGACATCTGGTCAAGAGATTCAGAGTAGCGTAAAATAGAATAGAGCATCACCCTGAATATTTTGACAATCGACAGTTAAAATAGAATAGGGCGTTTGCATTAAAATCAAAAAGCCCCGTTAAAATTCATTGTTTTAACGGGGCTTTTTAGTTTTATAATAATCTCTATCAATAATTACGTATACTGTTAGGCTAAACGCCTAAACAATAAGGAATTACATATGAATCCAGCCCCTATAAAGGAATTAATTACCTTCGACGACTTTGCTAAATTAGATATACGAGTTGGTACTATCACCAAGGTTTCGGAAGTTGCTAAATCAAATAAACTGATGAAGCTAACAGTTGATTTTGGCGATCATACACGTTCTATCCTTTCAGGGATTAAACAAGAGCGAGAAAACCCTCAGGAACTTGAAGGTAAACAAGCATTATTTGTTGTTAACCTACCAGAGCGAAAAATGGCTGGAGAACTATCACAAGGCATGTTGTTTGATATTGGTTATGAAGATAAGATCACGCCATGTTTAGCGATGCCAGAGAATACAATACCGAATGGCTCGAGAGCCGGTTAGGTTAAACTTATTATCATGTAATAAATGGTCTAATTCCTTATAGAGTCTGAAACTAATATGGATATTCGCATAATTTCTTGGCAACAAGCAATCCCACTTCGCCATCAGGTATTGTGGCCAAGTAAACCACCAGAGTATTGCCATGTCGATGGCGATGTTAAGGGCTTACACTTTGGTGTTTTTATCGACGAGACCATTATTTGTGTCGCATCTGTTTATTTAGATCAAAACAAAGCGCGTTTACGTAAATTTGCGACGGATGCTAATTATCAAAATCAAGGCATTGGTTCTAAAATGTTAGCGCATATCATTCATTATCTGAAAAGCACTAAAACAGATTTTTTCTGGTGTGATGCTAGAGAATCTGCAGTCGGTTTTTATGAACGATTTGATATGAATAAATCTAGCGAACGTTTTTATAAAGCTGACGTTGCTTATTTCAAAATGGAAATAGCTTTATAAACCAGTGCAAGAGCATGCAACAAGCTTGGTTGGCAAATGAGGACATTGGTATTCAACCTATTTACTTATAAGGTACGCGGCCTGAATTAATAGCGCCATAATAACGTCTGTGTTAAGTTAATACATTGTAATTTTAGTTAGCTGCGTTTTAAGTATAATGCTTTAACAGCTATCCCTCTCTGAGTGAAAGCACAGAGTATCAGGCGGAAACACGATGAAAATATTTGTTATATCCTTGTTTTTATTTTCATTCTCAAGTGTTGCGACTTCACTTACGTGGGATCAGCAAAGAGGCCTATATACGCAAGCTGTGGATTTACAATCACAGGATATGTGGTTAGAAGCGTTACAAAAAGCAAAGCTTATCCCTGGGTATCCATTAACTTACCTCCTTGAATATAAACAGCTTAAAGCGCACTTTAGCCGCGAAAGTTTGTTTGCAGTACAATCTTTTATAAAGGATAACCTTGATCGTCGTGCCAGTTATGACCTGCAGCGAAGTTATTTATATTACTTAGCAGAAAACCAATATTGGGATGAGTATCTGTCTTTTTATCCGCGGATCCCCAACTCAGTCGACTTGAAGTGTTTTCATTTTCAGGCTCGACTAGCGAGTGACCAAGCTGATGAAATTTGGACTGATGTACAAAAAACCTGGTTAACGGGCTCTTCCTTGCCAAATGCTTGTGATAGTGTTTTGGAGTATTACCTTGATAGTAAGCAAATATCTCAGTCATTAATTTTGCAGCGTTTTCATTTAGCTTATGTGAATAATAAAACAGCCCTGATGTCCTATTTGATCACCTTGATGGACAAGAAAAATGAGCAACTGGCTGAGCAGCTATATGCACTGCATAAAACACCGGCTACTTTATTGAATAACCCTCTATTTACTAGCACTTTGTTTAAGGACTCTTTATTCAATAACAAAAAACATCCTAGCAATGACTTTTTAGCTGCAAGTATTAAACGTCTTGCTAAAAAGGATATTGAATTAGGATTAAGTGCATATCTTGCTTACGAACCTGAACTTTCTTTAACATCGGTAGAACAAGACAATTTAAAAAAGTATCTTATATCGCGCATTATGAGTCGTGATGCAATAACCTTGTTTCCTTGGTTAGATAAAACGCTTTCGGCTCTAGGGGATGTAAAACTAACGGAGCGCAGGATCCGTTATGCGATTAGATTAAATAATTGGCCCGATATAGAATATTGGCTAGCGCAACTAGGCGAGACCAAACCACTGGATAGTAAATGGCTGTATTGGCAAGCACGGGTATTGGAAAATAAACAACAACAAAGTCAGGCCGATAAACTTTATCAAGACATCGCGACGGAGCGTAATTACTACGGCTTTTTGGCCGCGCAGAAATTAGGTTTGGATTACCAATTTAATCCCAATATCGTCAGTGAACAGCAACAAGACTTAGATCACCTGAAAACACAGCTGGCACATATTGATGAACTGTATTTCCATCAACATATGTATTTACTTAAACGTGAGTGGCGAGTCTTAATTAGCAATCAAAGTATCAATTTGCAAAGGCAGTTAGGCTTATTTGCCTTTCAAAAAGGGTGGGCTCATCTTTCGGTCGTTGCAAGCATCCTTTCTAAAAGTTGGAGTGCTTTGAATATTCGTTTCCCTGCAGCTAACCCTCAGTTGTTTTATGCTAATGCTGAAAGATATGAACTCGATTCAAGCTATATTTACGCTATTACGCGCCAAGAAAGTTCTTTTGACGAGTATGCTAATTCTCCGGTCGGGGCTCGGGGTTATATGCAGCTGATGCCACAAACGGCAAAAGAGACAGCACGTAAAATCGGCTTGAAAGATTATAAGAAGAGATCACAATTAACCGATGGGGATATCAATGTACAGTTAGGCACAGCCTATTTTGATGGCCTACTTAAGCGTTATGAAGGGAATAGGGTACTTGCAACTGCGGCATATAATGCAGGTCCAAATCGAGTTGATCGCTGGCAAGGCAGTGAAGAAGGTAGGGCAGAGAAAGGCTTAACCATGGATAGTTGGATTGAAGCCATTCCCTATAAAGAAACCCGACGTTATGTCAAAAATGTTTTAGTCTATAACGTCATTTATCAGCATATTTTAGATAAACCGCTTGAGTTTCTTAAGCCTAAAGAGATCAACGCTCGGTTTTAATTTTGTATATTCGTTTCAATCATTCGCCTTTTATATCAGGTACATCCATTGTATAACTTGCGAGTCTAGTACGGCTATTACTAACAAATGAATATACGGTTCCATCGTAGTAAATTACACTTGGGAAGCTCGATTGTTCTCCCCATAATGTATATGGCGTACTATGGAATATCTTGTAAAGGCTGCGGCCAAATTGTGTTTCACTTAGTTCATTACGAACATGGACCCACTTTTTGTCATTCTTCGTATTGAAAAGTTTAACACTGCCATCTTCTTCTTTACTTAAATCGCCAGCATAGAAATGAATACGATAGGAGTCGGTACCTTTAGTCTGCCATGCGATGTCTTTATCAACTAATGCTCTTACTGGTGAGTTAACTGATACCGGAGCAAATCCGTTATTAAAGCTAACTAAGGCTACAAACTCGTCGGGTTGATAGATATAAGTTTGATTTAAGGTTGTCTGATGCGGTTTTTTGAAGTGGTGTAGTGAACGGGTTGTTTCACATCCATCGATACATTTAACGTCCCATTTCAAAGTATCGGCTAAGGCATTGATACGTTTCTGAGTCTGTTTTATCAGTGCTATTTTGGCTTCTTCTTTAGTGGTTATTGGTTCACCTTCGAAAGAGCCTTTGATCCATGCTTTGCCTGTATACTCTGAACTTCCATCAGAAAATTCACCAAAGATAAGACTTGTGGCAATGACGGCAGCTTGAACCACGTGGCCCGATTGTGAATGAAGATCTCCAGCAATAAGATGAGTAGTTGTTCCTGCAATTGATCCTTGTGTAACCGCGTTGAAACCAGTATAAATTTTGGATTTCGTAATTTTCTCTATTATTTCAGCTCGGTTGTCATCCTCCATAAGAGCTCGAGATAGATAACTTACTTTATCTATCTCATCAGAACGACTTTCATCTTCTATGCGCTCTCTTTCTGGATATGCTCTAGTGTCTTGCCTAAATGGTGTTTTAGCTGCGCAACCTGAAAGTAATATGCTTGTTGCTAATATACTGATTAAAAACAATTATTCATGAAAACCTTAAGGAATATGTATTATCAAAAATGGTTTATACCTTAAGTTAAAGTTAATTGCATGCTAAATTACTACTAATGAGGTGGTCGTCATGTTTTACCTCGAAATAGCTCATAAGTGGTTGAAAGTGGACATTAAACTGATGATTTTTTTATTATTTACGATCAAAGAATAAGCTGTTAGTTTGATACGCATATCTATAGCTCTTTGTAATCAAAAGTAAATTTTATACTGTTTATATTTATAGTAAAATTCAATAACCGTATCGATGTAAACTCATCACCAGCGGTTACATTATTTATAATTGGAAACTAATAACCTAGGGACGAAGAGTGTTTTTAAACCGAAACAAAACGATCAACTATAAACTGCTGTTGGTTCTAATACTGACTAGCTTGATCCCCTTAGTTTATTCCACAACGAGAATACATTTTCTAGGTAGTTTACCTGATGCGTGGGCGTTCAGTATCGCATCGCAAGTGGCATGGCTGAATGTCAGTTATGAAGTGTTGAGAGAAGCACTACTACTGCCACTTATGTACATTCTTGGGCAATCTATTGCGGAGGATAACTCCTACCAAAAAAGGGTATCAACTTCTTTAAGCGTTTTCGTTTTATCATATTTAGTTATGACACTGATCGTTGTTTTTTTTACTCCCGCATTAGTTAAGGCAATGCAACAGCAGGACGTTATATTCGAACAAACGGTTAACTACATCCGGTTAGAGTCCATTGCGATATTTGTTTCTAGTCTCTTTGCCTTTTTTAATCTTGTTCTTGTTTTAAAGAATAATCAAAAAGCGCTTTGTGGGCTGCTTTTTATCCAAACGGTACTGATTATTATATGTGACACAGTTTTCGTTAGTCAGTTATCGTTTTCATTGCAGCTTGGTGTAAATGGTATCGCAATGACCAACATCTGCGTAAACCTTGTCTTAGGAATCGTTTCCTATGGCTATCTTAAGAAGAGCGGCGTTAGCGTTCATAGTGTTACCTTTCTGAATCAGTCGTGGTTAAAGGAATGGCTAAAGATAGGTTCAAAGTCAGGTTTAGAGTCATTAGTTCGTAATACTGCGTTTATTGTCATGGTGCTTCAGTTGATAAACCAAGTACAACAGTCAGGTCCATTTTGGGTGACAAATAATTTTATTTGGGGATGGTTGTTATTACCTGTTCTTGCTCTAGGGCAACTGATTAAACAAGATGCGGCAACAAATAATGGTATGACAGAGCAGCGAGTTAATCACTATTTAATACTAACAGGTGGGATAGTCGTCATATGGCTTGTTACAATTCCTGCTTGGGAGAGCTTTATCCGGAATATTATGGGGGTAGGTAATTCAGAAGAAATCATGCGGATTGCTTTGTTGATGATTGGTTTCTATGTAATATTTGCATTGAATAACGTTATTGATAGCTACTTTTATGGTATTGGCCGTACGGATTTAATGCTTTATCAATCTCTGTTAGTTAACAGTCTATTCTATGGCGGAGCATTTATTGCTTATCAAGTCGGATGGTTTGAACCTACGTTAGATCGAATTGCAGTCATGTTTGGTTTGGGTATGACGATTGATGCCATAATCACATTTTTCTTATATTTCTGGTTAAGAAAGCAATCAAATAAAGTTTATGCTGTTGCTTAGCCATGCTTTTTCTGACGTCACATTCCTTTGCTAGCAGTGATAAATGTGTGCATTATCGTTTTATGTTTAATAGGCCTGCTTTGTCCTGAGATCAAAAAAGCCTCCAATGAGGAGGCCAATTTTAATAAACTACTGCAACTACACAAATTAATAACTGTGGTGATATTATTTTGTGGGTTAACAATTATTAGTTACTTTCAAATATCAATGACTTCAACGAAGATTTAAACTTAGTTTTCTGACCTTCTGTTAGTACATTATAAATATTATTTTTTAGTCGCATCTCATCCATCAGAAGCTGTTTTTGCTTACCTTGAATCATATCGATTATTGACTCTAATTTAGGTTCATCGAGTTTAGTCTGAGTAATTAAGCGTAGTTGCTCTTTTTTTAGTTCTATCACTTTTTCCACATCAATAACTGGACGAGACTCTTGATACTTATCAATAAATGAAGATATTTCATTTTTTTGATCTTCCGTTAACTCCAGAGAATCAACGATTTCCTGTAACGGAGTTTGGTTTACTTGCTGCGAGGGTGAAGCACTGACCAGTGGCACTGCAACTAAACTGGCTGAAAAAATTACTATAGAAAACATCTTATTTAAAGATCTCATTTTTATTTTCCCTTTATTATATGTTGCTACCATGAATATAAGAGGAGCATTGATAGCTTGACCGTTTAACAAATAATCCGATTATTCACAATAATTATAGAAGCATATTATTAATATGCTTCCAGGATTGTAGTGATATATGAAGTGGTAGAGTAAGTTTTGCCATAAACTAAGAGGCTAAAACCACATCGTATTACGACACGATATGACATTTAGCGTACTAACTCCTACCAAATATGATTTCAAGTGTATGGCGGCCTAGGAGTATAAAAAATAGAATAGGGCGCTTGCGTCAAAATTTCATCCATCCTCGTTAAATCATTCATTTACGGCCTATTAGCATGCTCTATATAAAAGACTTTCAGCGCTATTAACAACAAGCTCAATAAAGGTCATATTTACGATACTCTACGTGAAATCAGATCTCACGTAGCGCACGGTTTTTTGATATCAGAATGAAGTATTACAACGTTACTTTTAAACTTTTATAATGTTAAAAGTAACGTTATGATTTACTGGCGGTTCTTTAGCTGGTCACGTTGAAGAAAATGTAAATACTAGATTACTAGCACCAAGAATTGAAAATCAGACGGGCATGTGGATTCGAGAAAATGATGATGGTTCAGCACAAATAATGTCACATGGTCAGCCAGATTCTCATTGGAATTACTTTAAAGTTGAGATCTACGAGAAACAAGAACGGCTTAGTGAACAAGAGCCATTTACTTATAAATACGTTGGCCAAGAAGAAGTTTCACGATGTGAATCTAAAACTAAATTAGGTAAGCGTTGTAAGAATCGAGCCGTTACAGCTCAGGAAAATTGTCCAACACATACGGTGAAATAATATGACTGAACATGAATTAATTATCGCAAATGATCATCTATCAGACAGTGCTTTATTTTACCGTTCTGGTGAACAATGTTATCCAGTGAGCAAAGAAATTTCTATCGAGTTCGATGACATTAAAGAATCAATTTTATTCCTGCATGAAGAATTACTATCACAAGATTTTACCGATGGTGATGAACAAAACTTCATTGGTTATGCAAAAACATTCGCATGCTTGAAAGAACTAGAATACTTGAAGTCAGATAAAAACATTACTAATCAAACAGCTAAATAGAAAACGCGCTGTGTGAAATCTACAATAACTATACTGGCAAAACATTTCAGATTTCACGTCGCGCACAGGTTTTTGATATCAGAATGAAGTACCAGGGACAATATTTTGCTATCAATACCAATAATCTCAAACCGGACATCTCTATCTGGGTTTATACAACACTGCGCATAATGTATATTATGTTAAATAAGCATGACCTAGCAATAACTTCACGAACACCATTTGATTGATCTATCCTAATTTAGCCTTTCATATTTAACACTTGGTTATTTACCATAAAGTATATGATATGCATCTAAATGATTACATCATATTTTATCCAAAATATGATGTAATCAAATAGCTTCAAACATATAAAACCAAACACCGGGTTGAGATTGGTTTTATAACTGCTTATGATTGATCTGGATTCGCGACTAACTTGGCTTTTATATAATCTGTCTGTGTGACGTAAATAAGATCTGCGACTTGTCTGATTAATGATTCTTCATTTGGATCAATAACGCCATCTGCATAAGCCACACACCACATTGATTCAATGAGCTCATACCTTTGCTTGTATTCAACATTTCTTAGCTTTGATGTAAATTCATAAATAGATACTGAGTCGTCACTTTTCTTACTCGCGATAACTAGCAGCTCGTTTGCTCTGTCATTATCGATATCAAGTAACAATGACAGTTGATGTGCTTTAGCTACGGTTTCTTTGTCGTTAATATCACTATCTACGCTAGCAACTTCACATAACAATGCCGCCATAGATAACTCAAATTCATGTTTATCTATAACATTCGGTAAAGATGCGTCATCTGATAATTGCTTAAACAAATTGTGTAATGCTTTAAACATACATGTATCACTCTTATTAATAGAAGGAATTGTTGCTGTGCATTATTTTAAGACAACAAGATGTATAAAAAGTTGTGATCTATTCCCTACTTTGATTTACCACTTATTGATAGCAAGCATTGTTATATGATTGTTTGTATTCATTAATGATAAAGTGTTATTTATGCGACTAAACAACTGTTTTTTATATAAAATAATCAAATGCAGGTCATTGTTTGTTATTATTCATAACTCATTGATGGTTTATTTATAAAGTATCAATCCAATAGAGTTTGATATGGATAAATCTTCTTAGGTGAATATGTTGCATTTAAAACTACAACCCAAACTCTTCATTTCGATGATTTATCCACTTTTGGCATTGACTATGATCAGCTTAATATATGTTGGTTATTCTGATTATAAGTACATTAAAAAAAGTACTTACCAACAAGCTGAAAACAATTTAGATATTGCTAACGAATACCTGAACCAACATTTTAATGCAGTGAACAATCAGCTGTACCTGCTTGGAGAGACATATAAGTATAACTATAATCTAACCGAGTTTTTATTAAGTGCTCAACACTTACTTGATAATGAAACCAAATACTTAGAGATTGGATTGTTCACATCTAAAGGTGAGTATTACGCGACGAATTATGTTTATAACCCTGACGCTGATGATAACCGTTCTCGCGCTTGGTTTAGTGATGAAATGGATTATGACAAGTCATTTATCTCAAATCTTTATCAAAGTGAACAGACAAATAAATGGACTGTGGCAATTGTCCGTTTATTGAAGCTCAATAACGGTGGATCAGTGAGAATTGTCCTAGAACTCGATATCCTCGGTCTCTATGACAAGTTATCGCTGCTTAAGACATTGATGCACGGTTATGTTTATGCTGTTGATACTAAAACAGGAAGCATTGTCATGCACCCTGACCCATCGCGAATCTCGACCAGATCAGTCAGCGTTACCCCCGCTGTACTCGATAGTATCGTCAGCAATTCAATGTCAAAAAATACCATTAACTATACTTATCAAGGCGAAGATAAATTCAGTATTTATGGGGCGGAAAATCAATTTGGTTGGGTACTGCTGTCAAATTCAAGCAACACCTATATGACTTATAAAGCATTAAACATCGGTGCGGTATCTTTTGCCTTGTTCGCCATTTTAATGGTGATCTTAATTAGCTTCTTTATTTCTAATCGAATACACAGCAAAGGACAAGTACTGTCAGGTTCAACCAGGCTAGAAGATATTTATGTTGTCTTGTCACAAATGGCAAGTGAACTGATTCACTTTGATAACATGTTTTTCTTTATACACAACCCTTATAGCCAAGAATTTGAAGAACCAATTCAAAATATTAGGCTCAATGAAAACGATGTATTTAGTGAGGTTACTGATGACAAAGTTAACGTCTCAAAAATGGTTAATCCATTAATACCTGATATTTTATCGACACAACGTTGTGTCCGTATTCCACTTTATAATAAAGGCAATCTTGTCGGTGTTATCTACCTGACTAACAGTAATTTAAAAACGCTGCATTTCATGAATATTTTTCGTAACTACGCGCAAAGTGCACTGATCAATATGTTACTGACTCAAAAAATACGCAGTGAAGATTCAATGACACAATTGACAAATAAGGCATATCTAAGACAGCAAATGGGCACGAAGATTAAATCTAAGACTGCTGATACCTACCTAGCAATGATCGACTTAGATGATTTTAAAATAATCAATGATACCAACGGTCATCTGTTTGGTGATCTCGTCATTATTAAAACCGCCGATATGCTTAAACATTACTTTAATCATAAAACCGTTACATCTCGATATGGTGGTGAAGAGTTCGCGGTACTTTTTCATGCTGACGATGAAGATCAGGCATACAAAAAATTAGATGAATTTCGTTATGGCATTGAAACTATGATTGTCAGTTCTGAAGATAAACAATGCCAGTTCACCGTTAGTATTGGCTTTGTAAAACTACGTACAAGTGTCGACATGACTATTTATGATGCTGACAAGGCCTTGTATTTAGCCAAAAACAATAGTAAAAATAAGGTCTACCAATCAATTGAGCTTACTAATTAATTGGAGGAGCATTAATAATGCCATAGTTGATAACAGAAGCATTGATAAAAAAGGCCAAACAATGAGTTCATCATTTACCGATAAGATCAATCAAAAGCAATCGTTCATGAGTCTGCTACCGATATTCGCTTTTATCAAACCCTATAAGTTAATGGTGTTTTACGCCCTACTCGCATTATTAGTTACCGCCGCCGTGAACTTGTCGCTTGGCCAAGGCGTTAAGTTCGTTATTGATAATGGTTTTATCGCTGGCTCGGAAACTCAATTAAAAACAGCCATCTTTGCGTTGGTAATCCTTATCACTTTACTTGCCATTGGTACCTTCAGTCGTTTCTATCTAATGTCTTGGCTGGGTGAACGTGTTAGTGCAGATATAAGAAAAGCGGTGTTTAATCAGGTGATAAAATTACACCCGAGCTATTTTGAAGAAAACCGCAGTGGTGAAATTATGTCACGATTAACGACAGATACCACATTGTTACAGTCCATCATTGGTTCCTCTTTTTCAATGGCACTTCGCAGTGCTTTAATGCTGATTGGTGGCTTGGTCATGCTACTTATCACCAATATAAACCTGACACTTTGGGTTGTCGGTTTCGTGCCTTTCATCCTTATTCCTATCTTAATTTACGGTAAAAAGGTGCGGTTATTAGCTGCTAACAGTCAAGATGCTATCGCAGATATCGGTACTTACGCCGGTGAAATAATACAGAATATCAAAGTAGTACAAAGCTATACTCACGAAGAAACAGAGACAGTGGCCTTTGCTGGTGAAGTTGAAAAAGCATTTGCTGTGGCTAAGAATAGAATCAAACAACGTTCGCTATTAATCGCAATTGTCATCTTTCTTACCTTCGGTGCTATCAGTATCATGTTATGGGTTGGTGGCATGGATGTACTTAGCGGTAAGATGACTGGTGGCGAGTTAGGTGCATTTGTCTTCTATGCCATCATGGTCGCCATGTCTGTTGCCACTATTTCTGAAGTTTATGGTGAACTACAACGCGCAGCCGGTTCTGCCACGCGATTATTAGAGTTACTCGAGATAACCAGTAAAATACAAACACCAGAACAACCTAAAGATATGATCAATAATCACCGTAATATCATCGAATTCAAAAATTTGGACTTTTATTATCCATCACGCCCAAACACCGCAGCGTTAAAAAGCCTTAATTTAGTCATACCAAAAGGTAAAGTGATTGCGTTGGTTGGTCCATCTGGCGCAGGTAAAACAACTTTGTTTGAGTTACTGCAACGATTCTACGACCCGCAAGTGGGCTCAGTGCTATTTAACAATCAAAATATCAACGAATTAGCACTGAATGAAGTGCGTCAGCGAATGGGCATGGTGCCGCAGCATCCGGTATTATTCAGCTCAGACGTTTGGCACAATATCCGTTATGGCGATCCAACGGCCTCTGATGAAGCGGTAATTAAAGCCGCTAAGCTTGCTCATGCACATGAATTTATTCAACAATTACCTGAGGGTTATAATAGTTTCTTAGGTGAACAAGGGGTTCGTTTATCTGGTGGTCAAAAGCAACGTATTGCCCTCGCCCGTGCGATTTTGAAAGACCCCGAAGTATTGTTATTAGATGAAGCAACCAGTGCCCTTGATGCCGAGAGTGAACATCATGTGCAAGCTGCGCTGGAAGAGTTAATGCTAAATAGAACCACGCTTATCATTGCCCATCGATTATCAACTGTCATTAATGCCGACCTTATTTTGTTAATGGAACAAGGTCAAATCATAGCCCAAGGTACACATAACCAGTTGATTGAGTCATCGACCTTGTATCGACGCCTTTGTGAATTACAGTTTGATAATGCGGGACATAGAGCTGAAGTTAGCTAGATCTTAATTTGTATAATGAATTAATTTGGGAAACTTGTGGTTTGTTAATCACTGTCTACTATTAGGGTGTAAGACATAATACAGATAGATAAATCCCTGTATCCACTTATAAAAATAGTAGGATAAGTATGAACAAATTAATTTTAATGATCACGTTTATCATCGCTTCAGCTACATTCAGTGTGAGCGCAACTGAAGGACAAGGTTCTGGTGTATTAGGACCAGAAGTAAAATGCAAACTACAGAATGGCGATGTAATTAAAACCTATGCGCAAATATGCGTGGCACGTAAAGGCAGTTAGTTGTCAAAGCAATCACACACCAGAATGTTATAAAGCGTCAATTAGTACAAGCGTACTGCTCTTGTACTAATTACTGAGCTTGTTTAGCATCGTTTTCAATTTGACTTTGAACTTGCTCATAACCCGTCATATAAGTACCTGGCAATGTGATAACTGGGCCATGTTTACTGTTTGCTTTCTCTTGTAATTTGATCACAAGGTCATCGTTACTGTTCATTGAATCAGGAATAGAGAACGAAAACATTTGGTCAAAAATACACAATTCGTCACATGTTCTAAATGTGCCACGCTCTTGTTTTATCTTTACCGACTCCAACCCATTGATTGACACAAAACCATATTCAAAGCCAAAGTCTGTGTGCTTAACCAATAGATTAACGCGTGTATCTATTTGGTGTTTTTCGTTACTGCTTTCTCTGCCATACAGGTAAGCGTCAGCTTTAAACAACGCTTTTGTTGTCCCAGCTTCTGGCGCTAGTGTAATTGTAGGCCCTGTTATACGCTTACCTTCCCAAGTCTGTTTTACTGAAACCATGTCTTTAAATTGTGCTGAACTCGCATCTTCATAGGTATTTGAACAAGCTGCGAGAGCAAGTGGTAATAATAGTGGCGCTAAAAATTTTAATTTCATCTTAATCGTCTCTCGTTATAAATCTGAAGTTTTAATCATACGATTTTGTAATTTAATACAGCTAAGTAATATAGCAATAAAGGTGATTGAATTAATATCCAATCACCTTTTATTTTAAGTCTTTGTAAAAACTTATTTAACTGCGGTGATACGGCTGAAGCGCTTACCATCTGGTGACACTGTTCTTAATTCAGCAGACGTGACAGAAACTGGTTTTGTCCATGTTGTCCACGTTGAACCAGCATCCGTACTGTATTGTACTTCTAGTCCAGGGAAAGCGACGTTAGTTAGTAGCTTACCAGATTCAATCTTACCACCCGGTACTGGTAGACGATATTGAACGCCGGTCTTGTCTATTTTTGCAAGTTCACGTTGACCAACGATGTTTGCAAATTGGCTCCACTCTGTCTGTTGTTTATTGGCATCAACAAACGTTGTGTCGCCGCCTTTGAATTCGCGATCTTTCACGTAATCAAGTTCCCATGACGCTTTATGCCATGCTCGCTCTGCTAATGGCAAGATACGAGGGTAAACCATGTATTCAAATTGTGAATCGGTACGCACTGATTCACTCCAAAGTTGACCAGAAATACCATTGTAACCACGGTTTTCAGTATCGCCTTTTATGTTGAAGTTATTACCGTCACGGTCTTTTGATGTTTCAGCGTTCTGAGGCAAATTATTCGGTGAGAATTTAAATACCTTTTTGCTGTCGGTATAACGTGTTGCCCAGTAGTAACCGCGTTCTTTTGAGTTCACTTCATATGGGAAATCGAAATACAGGTAATCAGGATGCGATTGTACGACTTCAAAGCCTTTTTCGGTCATGTGGTTAGACGTGTTTGCCCCACCCCAATATAAGGTTTCCCATACATTAGCGACAGCTGTCAAAGGCAGATCTTTAGCGTCAACGTCTTTAAGTCCATCTTGCCATAACTGAGTTTTTTCAATACCGGCAGCGGCAATAATGTTTGCTACTTTTTTAACAAACATAGGACCAAGATCGTGTGGTGTTTCTAAGCTATCATCCGCAGCGACTTGTGCTACACACTGTGGCGATTTAGCCCAAGGCATTGATTCTTTGGTTAAGTCTTTATCACCTTTCCAGCCTGTTGTACCACCAGTCTGTTCGTAACCGTTACCGAGGTGAATGTTCTTCGCCTCATCACCACCCATGTGCCATGTTTTTAATGGCTGGCCTGCTTCTTGATGCATAGCTTGAACTTCTGCGATCACTTTGCCGATGAAGTTATAAGTCGAATCCATACAAGGGTTTAAGATACCGTCATTGTAGAATTGAATTGTGGTATAAACAGATTTGTCATCTGGATCGGCTAAACGGTATTCTTCTGCTTTTTGTAAATCTGAATCTTTGTATTTGTTATATCGCGCTTCCATTGCGACAACACCTGCACGGGCATGGGCTGGCATATCAATTTCTGGAATCACTTCAATGTTACGAGCCTGCGCATATTGTACTAACTCAATATAGTCAGCTTTGGTTAAATAACCGGTACCGCGATTGTCCGTTGTTGGCCCTGAGCCGAGTTGAGGTAATAAGCAGGTGTTCTCCTCTAAATCATGGCAACGTTTTCCACCGATATCAGTTAACTCCGGTAATCCAGGGATAGCTAAACGCCAGCCTTCATCATCGGTTAGATGTAAGTGGAATTTATTCATTTTATACGCACTCATTTGGTCGAGTAAGCGCAACAGCGATTCTTTACTGTGGAAGTTACGAGCAATATCGACTTCCATACCACGGTAATCAAAGTTCGGTGCATCTTTTACACTAACTTGTGGAATGTTTTTGTTCACAGCAAAATCAGACGGGACTAATGAAGCGATTGATTGTAGCGCATAGAGTGCACCAGCATTATCAAACGCTAACACTTCTGTGCTATCAGCTGATACGTCAAGTGTGTAACCACCTGATTTAGCGAATTCATTTTCTAGTTGTTGTGGTGCAATTGTGATATTAACTGGGTAACTACCTGCTACATTCACACCAAAATTTTCGAATCGTTGCGTAACAGCATCCAGTGAACTTTGTTTCATTGCTGGTGCATTAATGCTGATGCCTGCGCTTAAGTCCGCAAAGCCTTGCACTTTATCATCTTGCCACACTGGTGTTGGGATGATTTTGTTCGCTATTGAGGCGGCAGATAATTGTGCTGTTGCTTCATTGGCCTCAAAGCGCGTATTTGCGTTCATTACTATATTGTTATCACCGGCATGTCTTTTCAGGTTTTCACCGGTTAATGGTGTAATGATTTCTGACATGTCTTCAGTGTCAGTATTACTGATCACTTTCGGCTGTGCATTTTCTGCAGTTACATAATAACGCGGCATTACGTCAGTTTCGAATAATGACCAATATTCAGCAATGAAGTTAACATCTACAGTTGCGTTCGCGTTAAAGCCTTTAAATTCTGCTGTTGGTGTGAGTTTGTGTAAATCACCGTTGATATGCTCAATGGTAAACTCTGGAGATTTCACTTCTAGGATACGTCGAATACTGTGGAAATATATTTCCCAATCGGCTGATTCAATCGCTGAACCACTGTTGGTCAGTTGAATTGTTGCATCTTGGCAAGCCGCCCATTCTGCGCCTAGCGTCTTACATGTTGCAGCTGCATCGCCTTCAAGTTTTTGATTTACGACATAAGTTACTTGAACAGATGTAGAAATGGCGTCGACGACACTTTGTGTTGTAGCTACTGGTGATGTAGTACTACTACAACCTACTAATGCAATACTTAACCCCAGTGCAATTGCTGTTCTTTTCATATCCGACCTTCCTTTGAATGAAATCAATTAATCTAAAACTTAATACGCACTGTAAAGTAACCTGCGTATTTTACTATATTGAAATTCATTCAATGTGACAATTATCACTAATATAAGGTTCTTTATAGGAACTTGCGTGATTAATGTCATTTTAAACAAAATATTAAAATAAGATAAGTATTACAAAATGATTTAAAATTCACATCCCCTTCTATCATCGATATTGTTGTTAACCTTTACGCAACTAATTTTTTCATTTCTTTTAGATGAGTTAACAAGTAAGCGTCAAGGTATGCAATATAATGATTTAATATCAGCGCTTTAAATATCCATGAAAAATTCATTGGAATTATTTGTATCACTAATGTAAATCTTAAGTATCAGCTGCACTTTGATTTACCCTGTAAATTATTAGCGTAAATTAATCCTTTAAATTGTGGATAAATGCGATCTTTATCGTTATTTATTGTTTTATATTGAAAATATTGTGATTTTTATCACGACTGAGAACAACTTAATTTGTTTAGTGAATTAATATGGGTAGACTTCGATTCATCAAGTTTTTAAGTTCAATATAAATTTACGAAATACACCAATTAGCATTTACATCTACAAAAAGGATTTTAAAATGAACAAATTAAGTTTATCAATGGTAGCGGCAGCGGTTTCAACTGCTTTATTATCAACAGCAGCTAATGCATACGTATTAGGCACAGAAAATACAGGTAACATCGAAGTGTATGGTGTTGTCGCTGTTTCTGCTTATGGCCACACTGGTGATAAAGCCAACGGTGAATCAAACATCACAGATTACAATATTGAGAATGAAACTCGTGTTGGCTTCCGCGGCAGCAAACAAATGACCGACGGAATCAATGTAATATTCCAAGTTGAATCTGGCTATACAGATACAGATGACTGGTCTGGCGGTGGTTTAGGTTTTCGTGATACGTTCGTAGGTGTCGAAGGTGATTACGGTAAAGTAACTGTCGGTCGTCAGTTAACACCAATGTATGAAGTAGTTGATTGGCCTTTTACAAATCCAGGCCTAGGTCGTGTATTTGATCCAGCAGCAACCGGTGATATTGCTTACATGTACGATCGTACCGAATCAATTCGCTATTTTGCTCCTGCTATGGGCAACTTGAACATCAACGTTGCTACTGGCCGTGCTGGCAGTGGTGACAATGCACAATGGGTTGGTGGTGCTGCGAAGTATAAGGCATTTGATGCAATCACATTCCATGCGACTTTCGAATATGGTAATAACAGACAAAAATCAGCTGCTGTAGCAGCTGGTGTATATTCGATTGATAATGATAAAACTTCACCTACTTATGGTCAAAATGTTGCAAGCGTAGAAAAATCTGAAGTAACCGCTGATACTTTTACGTATCTCGTTGGTTTTGAAGCACCTATTGCAAGTACAGGTATCAGCATTGCTGGTGCATATAAATATGGTCAATCTGAAGATAACGCAACTAAAAGCACTGACTCACAAGGTTCTTACTCTCTAATCGCTCAATATTGGAATGGACCGCTGGGTATTAAATTAGGTTACGCAGCGACTGAAGATGTTGATTCAGATGATAATTCCAACAAGAGAGAAGGTTCTTCTGTAACATCATTACAAGTAATGGGTGTGGTTAACGGCTTTGTACCTTACGTTCGTGTTGGTATGACAGATAAACTTGGTTGGGGTGCAGTCACTTCAGAGAGCCAAGAAACATTCGCACGTGTAGGTCTTGAATACGGTTTCTAAGAATTAACAATATATAGAAGCCGGCATGCATGTCGGCTTTCTTTAAGCATGTAATTAGAGACGATCATTCTCTTCTGTTTTTGTTATCCCCCATCAGCTTTGAACTATACTGATCGATACGCAGGTTGTAATTTAACTTGTATTTTACAAATGGGAGAAATTGAAATGAAAAAAATACAGACAGCGTTAGGTGTTGGCTTATTTGTTTTTTCTATGAATATCAATGCGGCAGGAGAATCTCAATCATTGCAACAATTAAACAAAGCCTGTGAACTGAAACAAGTGGGCTATAGCTGCATAGTACCTGGTATACAAGCTAAAAATGGCGTGTGTATTGATGCAAAATGGCATGGCTATATATGTTCTGCTAAACAATCCCCTAAATTCTAGAAATTATTATTCGTTCGAATATTAAGAGAGAAGTGCACTAAAAATATGTGAGCGATCATTCACGGTAGCTCACCACTATGGTTACATCGGACTTAAAATTCATCAGCAACGTTGTTTCCAAGCACTAGCATCAACTGAATATAGCTAATACGCAGAGAATGATAATACCTTGCTGTTCAGGGTGTTCCCTATAACGACTTGGTGAACAACCAAAGCACTTCCTAAAATGGTGAGTAAAATTGTAAGGGTCTTTATAGCCCAAGCGTAGAGCAATCATAGAAATAGTCCACTCACGATATTGAAGTAAATTAGCCGCTTTTTCCATACGTAAATGAATCAACCCACTCTTGGGGACATGCTGTATAAATTTTTTGAAATCCGATTCAGTTGTTCTTCACTAATAAAGTACAATTAATTCAACACGATCTGCCCTTGTTAAAATGCCTCCCTTCTAAGGTGAAAATTAAAAAATGAACTGCAAGATCATGTCGCTCTACATGATAGCCATCAACAAGTTCGGCCATCCCAGCCATAAAAACCTCTTACTGAAATCAGACGTTGTAAGAAATCGCTCTTTGCACATATCCGATAGATAGACATCGTCATGCCATTCTGATTTAGGTTCCACTGACTAATGACGGATTTGCACAGGTTTTCTCTATTTTCGCACATTCTATTTATAGTGCTCGACACTTATAATCTGCTGCTAAAATAAGGAACAAATATGAATTTTAAAAACACCTTAATTTCGAACCAAAACACTACATCTGCCTCGATGTTAGTCAAGGTAATTAAGCTTGGATTTCCTGTGGCAATTCAAAGTGCATTACTTGCAATATTAGCACTTGCAGATGTGTTAATGGTAAGCGATCTTGGTCAAGAAGCAACTGCGTCTGTGGGAATCGCCTCAAAATGGCTTTTTGTTGCGGCCATGATAATGGGAGGAATGGCGTCTGCTAATGGTATATTAGTAGCACAATATTGGGGACGAAATGATAGACGGTCTGCTAAAACAGTCACCTTGCTAGCAATGATCAGCGGCGCAAAAATATTAGTGTTGGTTAGCTTAGTCATCACATTTTTTTCTGGCTACATAATGATGCTGCAAACAAATGATGCCACGGTTATTGAATTAGGCTCAACTTACCTCTGGTATAGCGTCCCAATATTGATTCTAACTCATTTACTCGTGATTACAGAATCTGCTTTGCGAGGGTCTGGTGATACCATGACTCCTTTATATTTTGGATCAATAACAATTGTCGTCAATATTACACTGAACTTCTGGCTTATTAAGGGTGGATTAGGTGTTCCTGCCATGGGGGTTGCAGGTGCAGCTTTAGCAACAACAATCTCACGTTTATTGCAAGTTGTGCTTACCTTTTGTGTTTTATACTCGCGCAAGCATTGGTTGTTCACCACTCAGATATTGACTGAATCCGATAAGCTGTGGTCATCTTACAAACACATTGCAATCCCCTCTACTCTCAGCGCATTAACATGGGCTGCTGGCGTGCTAGGATATCAAGTTATTTTCGGGCATATGGGAACAACGGAACTTGCAGTATTCAGTATGATTGGTCCATTTGAATCATTATGTTACTCGTTATTTTTCGGTATATCAGTTGCATGTTCAGTACTGCTTGGGCAATCACTCGGACGAGATGAATTTACCAATGCCCATGAAATATCTAAATTCTTTGTCAAAGCAGTATTTACACTTGGTTTATGTACTGGGTTGTTACTCTTTTTTGCTAAAGAAGCAATTCTGTCTTGGTTAAACCTAACAAGTGAGGAACTGTATCCATTAGCCTCTCCTGCATTAACTGTTCTGTTCTGCTTTATCTGGTTACGAATGCTCAACGCAGTCATTATCAACGGTATTTTACGTGCAGGCGGTGACAATCACTTTTGCTTACGTATGGATTTCTTTTCCGCGTGGATGGTCGGCGTACCACTTACTGCATTTGCAGCCTTTGTATTAAAATTGGATTTTCAATACATATATATGTTGATGTTAACTGAAGAATTAGTGAAATTTGCTCTTTGTTTCCACCGTTACTTAAAATGTTATTGGATGAAAAATTTAACGGTTACAACGATATAGATGAAGGCTCTTACACGCAGTTATAACAAAAAATGAAAAATTATTTTCAAATCGTTGTGGATATAAATATCTTCTTGTGATCAAAATATAACTTCCATATAAAACATCTTGTTATCAACATTTTTATCACATAGCATGAAAAGAAAGCGCTTACATTTTATATGTCATCACTATGAAGGAAAGAATAAATGATAAAAAACGCACCACTCTCAATATTCAAGCTCACTGCTGTAACATTGGCCTTGGCGCTGGCAGGTTGTTCCTCTCACAGCACAGCCTTAATGATAGATAACACGCTTGAGAAAACCTCCACCCCCAAAGCGTTGGTTCTGACTGCGGAGGAGATAACACCGAGTGCAAAATGGAAATTACTTTGGAGTGATGAATTCGATGGCAGCGAAATTGATAAAAAGAAATGGGAAACGATAGAGAACTGTTGGGGTGGAGGTAACAATGAGCAACAATGTTATACCCATCGTAAAAGTAATGCTTTTGTTAAAGATGGTAAACTGAATATCATCGCCCAAAAAGGCAACTTTACCGGACCTGATAACGCAGATGGTAATATAAGCAGCACAAAGATCTTACCTTACACCTCAGCGAAATTACGCTCGATAAGAAAAGGTAACTGGAAATATGGCCGTTTTGAAGTTCGCGCAAAACTACCTCAAGGTCAAGGTACTTGGCCTGCGATTTGGATGTTGCCAACAGATTGGGTTTACGGCGGCTGGGCGGCGTCCGGTGAAATCGATATTATGGAAGCGGTTAACCTGAAAACACCTTCTACAGAAAAAGGGGCTGCCAAGGGTGAGCTTGAGTCACGCGTTTTTGGCACCTTGCATTATGGTAAACCTTGGCCGGACAATAAATTCACAGGTCAAGCTACGCATCTGCCTGGTGATGTAAACCCTGCCGATAATTTCCATACTTATGCTATTGAATGGGAAGAAGGAGAAATCCGCTGGTATGTTGATAATGTTCATTTTGCGACTCAAAAAAAAGACGGCTGGTATAGCCAACATATGGAAGATGGCGTTTTTGTCAGTGGCGGTAAAAATGCCCCATTTAATCAGAAGTTTCATATGCTGCTGAATATTGCTGTTGGTGGTAACTGGGCTGCTAATGCCAATAATGGTGGTATTGATGAGTCCGTATTCCCGCAAACATTAGCCGTTGACTATGTACGAGTTTACCGTTGTTCAGCGGATCGTTGGAAAGGTAAAGGCTGCTCAGCAGTGTCTGATAAAGCTAAGTTAGTTGAAGGGACTCCTGAACCGGAAATTCTAATCGGTAATGGTAACTTTGGTAAAGGCCCTATTTTTGATGTTTACAAAGATGAACTGAGTGCAGGCATAGCCTTTGATGGCTACAACCCAGAGAAAGCTGTAACTCAAGAACAAGTTCAAGAAGCTGGTCGCGGCAACGTGTGGAAAATAACTAAAACAGGAAAAGTTGGCAATGTATATTTACGAGCGCCGAAAACTGATCTCAGTCACTGGATGGAGGGAGGTCAACTAGTATTTGATCTGAATGTAGAAAGTAAAGAAGATGAGACTGAACTATTAGTTAAAATGGACAGCGGCTGGCCTAATGCGAGCGATATTACCGTTACTCAACCAGCGGTAGGTACATGGCGCGAAGTACGTATTAATATCGCTGATTTAATTGCGGGTGGAAACAGATTTGCGCCGGGCAACCAGGCTGACATCAAGGCCATTGGCAATGTACTGGTTATAGAACCTTTAGGTGAAATGACCTTAAAAGTTGATAATATTCGTTTTGAATATGGGCCTAAGTAAGCAGTTAGTAAACTAAAATTTAACTTGAATGTGGTTGAATTCAACAATGAGTCAACCACATTATTTACAGAAATAAACGCTTATTCATTATTACTCCACAGGTAAGCCTACATTAAACAATCAAACTAGACGTTAAATTGATGGACCAGCTCATTCTGTTGATGTGCTAATTCATCAAGTGTGTCACTGACTTGCGCAATTTTCTCCATCGATAAATTGTTATCGTCGGCTATATTACTAATATCTTCCAGACTACGTGCAATCGAGTTGCTTGTTGAACGCTGCTCTTCTGCGGCATGCGTTATATGGTAACTCATTTTGCTGATCTCAATAATATTCGCCTGAATTTGCTCCATCGCATTATTAGCATCCGATGTTTGCGTTACGCTCTTATTCATTTCGTTTACGCAAGTTTGCATTACCGATGATGCTTGCCCTGATTTCTGTTGTAAATTTTGAATCATACCTTCAATTTCACCTGTAGATTGTGTAGTGCGTTCAGCCAGCACCCTTACCTCATCAGCGACAACAGCAAATCCCCGCCCCTGCTCACCGGCACGTGCAGCCTCGATAGCAGCATTCAATGCTAATAAATTGGTTTGGTCCGCAATATGGCGAATAACATCTAAAATAGACCCTATATCACTGCTCATCTCCTGAACTGTCGAGACTACTTTCACTGATTCATCAAGATTCTCCGATAACAGTTGAATGGTCGAGATATTATCACTCATTACATCTCGCCCCGTTTGCACTGCAGCTTCAACATCACGGACTTTATCCATCGAGCTCTGTGCACTTGCAGCAACATCTTTAACTGAATGCTCCATCTCGACCATCGCAGTGGCAACTGAAGCCGTTTGTTGACGTTGGTCATCCAGTCTAGCTCTAGATTTAGTCATCGTAGATTGGTTTTGTGCTGCTGCTTGCGCTAAATTACCAGAGGTTGTACTTAACTTTTGTAAAATATCTTGTAGGTTAGATGCTAACGTATTGATATGTTTACTAAGCTGGTTGAATTCTATAAATGTATTGCCAATAACCCGTTGCGTCATATCGCCTGCGGTTAACTCTTCAAGCGCTTTGAGAATAGAAACTAAAGGCTTGCGCACATTTTGTGCCAATAACCAGCCAAGAAATACTAGAAAAACGGTCACGCCGCCGCCCATCAAGATTGCCTGGGTATAACCCTCCGCATAGATCTGATCAGCGTTGTCAATCGCGTTATCCATCGCTTGTTCTGCTTCACTACGGAACGTTTCAAGAATCGCCATCGCTTGATCTACTTCAACCACCAGTACTGTGATATTTGCATATAAAACATGACTCGCGTTAACATACTTAAAATGCTGATCCAGTACGCCACTTTTTTTACCTACATCCTGTATGAACTGTTTAACAGGACCATCAAATGCCTCTTTAAGTGACGGTAACTGAGCAGTTAGACCACCATAAGCAAAATTAAGCCGGGTTACACTCCGCTTGTTGTCTTTCATTGCTTTGCTGATGGCTGCTATTTTATTACTAGCCAACGCATCAGAAGTAATGATTTCGGTTTTTTTAAGTTGGGTAAAATAACTTTTCGCCATTAGCTTTACAGCAATATTATCTTGACCGTTGATATATTCTTTCATACCAATTTGCAACTCGGTTTGCAGTTTTTGAAAGTGGCGAATCGCCTTTTGTCTCTCTTTCCGCATAGTAAGTTGGATTTTATAATTACTCATCGCTTTACTCGACTCAGAGAAGTAACGATCTTCTAGGGCCTCTAGCGCACTTAAATGACTATTTAATGATGTGTTATCAGCAGAGATGTGAGCTAACTTACCAAGAGCCTCGCTAAAATCTTGATGTGCCAGTGCAAATTTATTTTCATAGTCCTGCATCCGTTGCGGATCTTGAGTTGTGAGAAAATCTTTGAAAATTTTATCTGCAATCAGTAAGTTAACGCTGGTTTGATTGGCATGAGCAAGCAGTGGTAAAGCATCTTCATTCACAGATTCAAGCTGATTGTAAATACGACTTGTACCGTTCAACATTAAAGTGACAGTCGCGACAAACAATATTATCATCACCGCAAACCCCGCATACATACGTTTAATTATCGAGGTTTGCTTATTTTTTTTGAGCATGTCCTTCATTTCCATTCTGAGAGAAAACAACATTTATACTTAACTTAACAAACATTTTTTAACTGGATCTCGATCCCCCTACGGTTTAGCGCATTCTGAACCACGACTATCCAAAGCTTGAACATGGCGTTGCTTGGCATTAAAAAATGTATACAAACCAATTCTTACAGTTGTTTATCAAGCTCTTGAATATAATGTGATTTTGCTTTTGTTGAACCTGCACGCTCTGCTTCTTCAACTAAACTCTTAGCGCGCAAACCATTACCCTCTTTTATCGCTTTGCTAATCTGCTGTAAGTAAAATACTTCTGTATCACTTAATATTGTCGGGGGTTTGACAAGGGGTGCAGATTTAACCATCGTTACTTTATTCTGTTTAGTGCCTTGGTTATTAATCGCCTGCGCACTAAAAAAAACATCTTTAAATTGGATATTAAGATGCCCGATTGGAGAATGTTTAGTGTAAAGCTTAGGGAAGGATTGTTCTGAGAGCTCTCGTCCCTTGCTTAATTCATATTCACGAGCAGGATCAACAAGCTCACTTCTACCATCGAGATCACTATTCTTGCTGTAAACCAAAATATAACGGATAGCTTGTGCACTCTCGGCAGTAAACGTTCTTTCTATAGAGAAGAAACCCTTAGCGTTAAACTGCGCATTATCGATGCGTGCGATTTGCTGGTTATTTTCATTTAGAAAAACCACACTCGGTACAAAGACTGTGCGGCCAGCTTTACTTTCTAAGACAAAGGTAAAGCGATTGATAGACTCGGGCAGAAATAAAGCTGCAACAAAAGAGTTTCCTTCTGGAAAATTAATAACAGGCGAACTTGCTGTTATATCGATTTTATTATTACTATCGAGTGATGCAATTTGAAATGATAAGTTATTCAGGGAAACGGGTTTTACTTGATCGGATCTTAATTGCGCGCTGAGATGCGCAACATCGGAAAATTGGGTATCCAAAGTTCGAAAGGCGTTAGTAACAATATTGTCACTTGACGAGCAAGCAGCCAATAAACTTGTCAGCAGTACAACACATAATTTTTTCAATATTCTATCCTCTAAAAAAGGCGACAACCTTATGATCGCAGCCTTTTGGAGTGTATCACTCTATAATAATAAGTGACTGACTTAAGTTATCGGCCTACCACCAAGCTTCGAACGCTGCACCAGCGATTACTGGATGCTCTGTAACACCATTATTTGTCTCTTCACCCGCAGTCACATAGAAACGTAGCTGTGGACGAGACCAAGCTACGCCGCCAATTGCAATGTTTTGCGATAAGGTTACTTTATATGCTTCATTTTCCTCTTGATCACCGTCAAAATCGACTACTGAATAACCCGCTTCTAACCAAGTAGAGTGAATATCGTTCCATTGATACATTGGACGGACAATTGCATTAGCGGCATTCGTATCTGCAGTAGTAGCATCATCAAAATCAGTGGCAGTATAACCAAGTAGATAATCAACTGACAGGCTATCACCTAATGCCCGACCGCCTTCTAAACTAACGTAAGTTCTTGAACCATGTAGATATCCATATTGTCGATTTAGAACGTCACTAGTTGCATTATCAGAATAACGAACAAGTAGTTTTTGATTCCAAGCTTTGACTACCGCAGCAAGTATGTAAGCATCCTCTACTTCACCCGCATCACCTGGTCGTGTTGCACCAGCTGCTACAGCGTCTTGATGAGCAAAAGTATTGTCAGTTGCACCGTTGTCCCAAGCAGTTTGAGCATCAGCAGCAGCAGCTTTCGCATTATCATCAACAGAATTATTGGTAAAACCATAATGCGCGATGAGATCCAAACTAACATCATCTGATAATTTGATATCACTTAGTTTTGACGTTCCAGCAAAAAAGCCACTATTAGTATTATTAATACCATCTTGACCCGTTTGAACAAAACTTAAATCAAGATTAGCAAAACCAAGGTCTACACCGCTAACGCCAGCGCCTTGACCATCTGCCCAAATAGCTTTGTAGTCATTTAGATTCTGTAGATAACGTGCATTAAATCGTCGTCCTGCCCAAACATAAGCATTTGGTTGTGATTCAAACACATTTGAAGCACCAGCCCAAGCCTGTTTCAAGCCTGTTCCCCAGCCCCAGTTTTCATACATAACACCAATATCCCACTTAGTGCCGTTTTCGCCTTCAAGCTTTTTAAGAAAAAGAAACTCACCACCGCTCGCTTGGTTGCCTAATTTACCTACTTCATATATGTCATCATCGCTAACTCCATCCTTAGCATCAATTACTTCATTATTATCTTTCTCATAGTTAACACCAAATATAGCGTAACCGTGGAATTCAAAACTGTCATCCGCAAATGCGATTTGTGGTGCTGCTATGCCAGTTGCGACTAAGCATGTTAAAGCGATTTTTGTTAATTTCATTTTAGCTCCATTAAAAATTAATTTTCAGTCAATTGATATAGAAGAAAGAAAGCGCTTTCTTTACCTGTTAAAAAAAATGGCTCATATGAACCATGACAAACAGTAAAAACCCCTTCAGCCGACTTCTGAGACAAGTATAAAACTAAAATGGAGGTGTTAAAGTGAGCCGTATCACTAATGTAAGCGCTTTCTTTGCGTAGTGTTGAGAGTGTGAAGTATGTCTACTTAACTGATTTTATCGCTTAAAATTAATTACAGTGTTCCATTATTAACTAAAACACTGTAATTAGTTAATTTTGTCACTTGCCTGAGTATGTGAGACCTCATATAATGGCAGAATATAGATAACGTAACATAACGTAACGTAACCCAAAGTAACGTAAATAGATGTTACGAAAGCGCTTGCACCTAAAGTTCAAAATTAAAACATAAATATGATCTGGAGAGTATGTTGATCACCATTAAGGAAGTATCGGAACTCGCCAAAGTTTCTCAAGCAACAGTTTCAAGAGTGTTAAATAACCATTCGACGGTCAAAGAAGCCAATAAAATAAAGGTGTTTGAAGCAATAGAAAAATTGGGCTACAAACCAAATGCTTTTGCTCAAGCACTGGCATCTAGTCGTTCAAATAGTATCGGCATGCTGGTGGGTTCACTAGATGGACCTTTCTACGGGCCTTTGATGCATCACGCTGAAGATACCGTTCGCCAAAAGAATATGCATTTAATTGTAACCAGTGGTCAGGAATCAAAAGAAAAAGAAAAAGACTCGATTCGATTTCTTCAGTCTAGACAAGTTGATGGTTTAATTATTCATTCTGATATGTTATCAGATGAGGAGTTACTCAATATAGCCAAAGAAACACCCGCGACAATTATTCTAAATCGTTATATACCTGAGTTATCGAAACAATGTATCCGTATTGATAATGAGCTTGGCGGATATCTTGCTACCTTGTACTTACTTGAATCAGGCCATCGCAAGATTGCTTGTGTCACTGGACAACTCGGGAAAATTGACAGCCGAGATCGCCTGCAGGGATATCGAAATGCACTTGCTGAGTATGGTATTCCGTACGATGCTAACTTGGTTGAAGAAGGACGCTTTGATCATACAGGCAACCACGAAAAGCTCAGACGTTTACTCGATCGTGCGAATGAAATTACGGCTATCTTCTGCCAAAACGACAATATAGCATTAGCAGCCTATGATATATGTAATGAAAAAAATGTAATCATTGGTGAAGATATCTCGATTGTCGGTTTCGATAATGATAGTTACAGCCAACATATTAGACCTGGGCTCACTACTATTAACTTTCCTGTCAAGGATATGGGTATTGAAGCCGCGAACGGGATCTTATCTTTAATCAATAATAAAGCCTATGATCTGAAAAATAAATTATCACCAGCGTTAGTCATCCGAAAATCAGTAAAAATATTAAACTGATGGTTTTGGGAAGCATAGCTCCCTAACTTCCTCGTATTACAGTCGAAAAAAAAGGCAGATTATCTGCCTTTTTTCTTTATTCAATCAACTATTATGACCATTTTTCAGTGGTAATCTCTACCAATTGTTGACGAACACGTTTGTCGATCATTATTTTTGGCGAATTGTTATCATCAGTATCACTATTCTCCACAATTAAAACCTTAGCACCTTCACTCAGTGTATGGGTATGGTATACACCTCGTTTAATATTATAAGTTTGATTAATTTGCATATCCCAACTGACAATATCAATAATATTTTCTTTATCATCAACTTGCGCACAAAATAAAATACATTTTCCTGACAATAAGACAAATACCTCATCGGTTTCACTATGACACTGAAAGTTATCTATTTTATCTGCCTCCAGTTCATCAATGTAATTGAGCATTGCTACTCGCCATGTCTGGAAGTCAACGACGGGCGCATAGCCCACCGCATCAAATCCTGACACCTCTAATAGGTGACTTTTCACAATGACTCCTAACGTTCTTTCAATAACATAGTAACTGGGATAGAAACGTTAACCTGTTTAATACTACCGCTACGAGCAAATATTGAACTGCTTAGCTGTGAATCTAGCGCTAAGGTATTTGATTGCACAGTTTCACCATTTACCATTGTCACCACTACATTACCTACATCTGCTTCAGTAATTTCATAAACAAAGGCAACTTGACAATAAGTGAATGCTAGCGTTTTTGGTGCTAATGAGATTGTTTCATATTCACGATTGAGATTAATGAACTTAAATTCATCATTCACAGCTAAAAATTCAGTTTCTTTAAGCAGAGATGGTTGGAAATTGATTTGTCCATCTCTAACAATCAGGCCTAATTCACCAAAGCGCGTCAATATTTCCTCTTTTACTTGACCTGTCATACCAGGTTGTTGTGCTCCAGCTTGCTTAGGTGTATGCGAATATGGGTCAGTCGGGAACGCACCATACACATCAGGTGTTTTGTTAAAGCCGATACCAGCACGTACTTTGTAGTAATATTCAGCTAGTTTTTGCGTTGCTTGAGATTCTGGCGCTAGTTCCAATGCTGAAAAATAGTTTTCCTGAACTGCAAGTAATAACTTTGATACCATATGCCAATAGATGGAACCTAAGCCTTCATAACCAAACATAGTACCTGAACGGCCTGTAAATGACTGATGATTAAACACTTCTTCATAAATTTCTAGTATGTCAGCTATTGCCGCATGATCCTTAGAAGCAACGCCTTCAAGTGCAGAGGCTAAGACTCCCGCATTTTCAAAGTTCGCATTAAAGTGATAAGCACCTTGTGCATCCATTTCAATAATACGGCGATCGCCTTTTTCAACCATCTCTTTTAGCAGCTCATTACTGTTTACACGGTCAGCACTAATGTCGTTTTTATTTTCGAAACGTGTTAAATCACGATCCGGATAAAGCATAAATGTATTCTGATCTTCACGGAACATTTCGCTAGCATATAGATTATCCAGCAATGAAACCGCGTTCTCCGGTGACAGCACGCCAGCAGACAAGGCTGCTACCTGCCCTTCGAGCATAGGATATAGCAAATCAACGTTTACGCTATTGGCAGTATAATTAATAATGTTATAAGCGTTGTACAAACCATCTTTACGTTGATTACTGGCTATACTTTTATCAATAACGTCCTGACTGGCTTCAAGCATCTCTACAATTGACGCTGTATCCACAGTTACCTTGCCTGAAAAACCGTTTTTATAAACAGTTGCGCGGTAGTCAGCAGCTGTAGCGGTGAGTTGACGTAGTACGTTATTGCGAGCTTCGCTGCTCATAACGCCCTGATTAAGAATCGCATTTATTTCATTAAAAATTTTCGCAGTCGCAGCAACCCATTCAGCCAATTCAACTGAAAGCTGCACATTACCCGCATTGCCTTTTAGTAAATCTTTTAAGAAAGCAACATAACGGCGCATGTAGTACAAGGTCACCATGGAAAGGCCGGTACCAACAATTGCATTATTCGCATCATTCCACTCAGGCCGTTGCGTGTTTAACCAGATACCACCATCAACCACTAAGTTGCCGAGTTTAGCAAGCAGAGGAACCAGCAGTTTTTCGGTCAAGTTCACCATGTAGACGCTATTATCTGCATTTAACAGTAGTCGACCATCACTTCCTAACTGTGCCACACGTGATTCAATAAGCGCTTGCTTATCATTGTTGAAAATAACGGTGTTTTTAGGGTCTGAAAATAGTTTATCAACCCCTTCAATTTCATAAGGAACATTAGCATAGCTAAAAATTTCAGCGTTCAATAGCGTTTTAAGCTCTTGCGGCTGGTATTTTTTAGATAACTCGAGGAACTTTTGCAGGTAAATGATCTGATGATCACCCCAGTAGCCTATGTTGCTCCAAGCATCATTTTCCTCTAACATTTCCCAGTCAATGCCCGCTTTAGTAATGCGGTATGGATTATAACCATCGACAGTCGATGCATTAACAAACTTAGAAATAAACGACTTGATGAAGTTCGGATAGCTTAGACCTAGTGCTTCCCAATTCTGGAAGATATCACGCCAATTTCCTTGGTAAGATAGCAGACGTTCACCGTTTTCATCTTTAAGTTTGATTTCAAAATGATTCCACGGACGACTTGGATCTCCATGACGACGACCAAACGTTAACGGCAGGTATTCATGACAAAGACGCATAAGCTGCGCATCGTTTTCTTTTGATGCTAAAGTGATGAGCTGCTGGTAGTCGATACGCTCAGGCAGTTTCACAAAAAACGCGTCATTTTTTTCTGCCACAATTTTATTTGCATATGTCAGCGTTTTTACAAAATCTTGTTTTTCTACCCAATATTGATCAACAACAACACCTCCACGCATGTTGTTAAACAATACGTTAGCATAGTGATGAACTGTCGTCTCTTCTTCAGCTGTTTTCTGGTAAGCATCACTACCCGCCATCAGCATGATAAGTTCCTGATGATTCAATTCAATTGATTGTCTAATATTATTTGCAATCGCATCTTTAGCGCTTAAATTCTGCTGCAATGCAGCAATATCACTATGCGTCTTGTCAATATCAGCAACAATCTGCCAGCTGTCTTCCTGACCAGCGGCAAGCTGACAATTTTTATGTATAAAATATGCACCACGTAAACCGCGGCGTAAGGTTTCATTGCTGATTTTTTTGCCTTGACGGAAAGCACCAAGTTGTTCGCTTGAAAGTAAGATTGACTGACAGTCGTCGACAACACTAAATACCATTGTTGCACGTAATGATTCAGCCGGATCTGCGCGATCACTTAATCTGGCATATAAGCTGTAGCTTGCTAGTGACGAATCAGGTAATAATTCATTCCATTTGTAAGCGTCAAGCAGCGCGCTACTTGTTTGCATAAGTGCAAGCGGTGCATTTGGCGGTAAAATATTTTGAATACCGTCAACAATTTCGAATTCAACTGCTTGTGGAGCATTGTTTTTTACTGTCGATGTACGTACAAAACCGAATTGCTCGCTAGTCGCCCATTGATATTTAAAGGTCAGTCCCAGATCAAGGTTAATTTCTTCAAAAATAATCTGATCGCCAGCTACATTTTTATAAAGATTGCGTTGAACTTGATAAAGACTATTGTGCTGAAGATTGAATGGTTCCCATTGTCTGCAACCGTTTTCAGTCTGCACTTTAACAATGGTTTTACTGCCTGTGTTCTCTGCACTTTCGTGAATGTAATCCACAGATTTATAAGGGAATAAAGCGTTTTCAGGTCTAATTCTTCCCGCAGATAAGCTACCAGTAGATGAGATAAATAACCAATGGTCACTTGCTGATACAACACTGATAAAAAATGGCTTCATCTGATCCGCATTACTGATCTGATAGTATTTATCGCCATCTATAGACACAAATTTTCCCAACACATCATTTGATGAAGAGTTTATATTTTCGTTTTTCATGGTAAACCCGTGTAAGTAAGCGCTTTCTTTTTTGCGCGTGATATAAAAGTACTTGAATTATCAGCAAAGGCTGGCGTCAAAAGCACGTAGTAACAATAACTTGTTGCTTAAATATTGTGGCAACGGATAAAATGATCTTCCGCAATTTTAGTAATAGCGGGGAAACTACCAGTACATTTATCTAAAATACGAGGACAACGCGCAGCAAATGGGCAACCTTTACTTGTCGGTCTCCATAATGGTATTTCACCTTTTTTAGCACCCAGATCACGACGACCACTTTTACCCGCTTCAGGAACAGCTGAAAGTAATAATTGCGTATAAGGATGTTGCGGTGTTTGCGTTACTTTGTCACTATTACCCCATTCCACCATATGCCCGACATACATAACTGCAGTTTTTTCTGCAAAATATCTTGCCGTAGCAATATCATGGGTAATGTACATAAACGAAATGCCGTGTTTATCTTTAAGATCAGCCATTAAGTTTAAAATGCCAAGACGAACAGATACATCCAGCATCGAAATCGGCTCATCGGCTAAAATAACTTCAGGGTCTACAGCTAAGGCTCGGGCAATAGCAACACGTTGTCTTTGCCCGCCACTTAACTCAAATGGATATTTTTCTGCTGTTTCAACGGCAGGAAACAAACCAACCAGCTCAAGAAGCTCATAAACCAACGTCTTAACCGTTTCTTTATCTCCGCGTTTATGAATAAGCAGAGGGCGCGCAATATGATGAAAAATAGAATGCACTGGATTAAGTGATCCAAACGGGTCTTGGAAAATCATCTGCACTTGGCGTGCATATTCAAGCGTGCCATGTTCCTTAACGTACTCATCTAAAGGTTGTCCTTTAAAAATAATATCGCCACCCGTTTTATCATAAATACGCGTTAGAATTCGAGCACCCGTACTTTTACCTGAACCAGACTCGCCAACAATAGCCAGCGCTTCGCCTTTACACAAATCAAATGACACATCATTTACCGCACGCATCAAGTTCTTTTTACTATTTGATTGACCGATAGGAAAATCTTTTATCATATTTTTTACTGAAAGTACCACTTCAGGACTTTTTAACGTATCCATCATCCATTCCTTATAATTTGTGACAAGCGGCTTTGTAATCGACACTCAATTCAATTAACTGAGGTTCATCTTTTTTACAAATATCCATGCAATCATCACAACGCGGATTAAAATTACAACCTTCTGGCAAACGTAACAAATTCACCGGATCACCAGGAATGCCGTAGAGGCGCTCCTTCGGCCCATGAATCGTCGGGAATGAAGAGATCAAACCTTTGGTATAAGGATGAGATGGGTTAGTAAATACTGTCTTCGCATCACCAATTTCAATCAGATTACCGGCATACATAACGCCAATACGATCTGCAATTTCTCCCATCAAACTTAAATCATGGCTGATAAATAAAATTGAAAAACCAAATTTTTCTTTTAAATCATAAAGTTCATTTAAGATTTCGCGTTCGACCACTACATCTAATGCCGTTGTAGGCTCATCCATAATAATAAGCTTAGGTTCAAGCGCTAATGCAATCGCAATCACAACACGCTGCCTCATACCACCACTAAGTTGGTGCGGGAAGCTTTTGAGACGATCGCCAGGAAGCCCAACAATAGCAAGTAATTCAACCGCCTTCTCTGTGGCCGCTTTAACCGTAATTTTTTTATGCGCAAGAATCACATCAATAAGCTGCTCGCCGATGGTAATAACCGGGTTTAATGAATTCATCGCACTTTGGAAAACAACAGACACATCGTTCCAACGGAAACCACGTAATTCTTTATCAGACATTTTTAAAACATCTTTGCCGTTGTAAAGAATTTCCCCTTCAGGTATTAACCCCGGGGCCCTATGCAAACGTGCAATGGCAAATGCTAATGTACTTTTTCCGCAACCTGATTCCCCTGCTATTCCAAGCGTTTCACCGGGTTTAATCGATAAACTGACATTATTAACCGCTCTTGCGATACCATTTGGGGATACATAATCAACACAAAGGTTATTTATTTCTAACAGTGGCTTTTTCATACTAGACCTCTACGTTTATTTGCTTCTTTATTCAACTTTTTCCATAATTTCAGATGTGGGCCAGTTTTAAGTTTCGGATTACTAACTTGATCAATCGACATATTGATAAGTGCCAATGCACCGCCCGTTAATGCTAAAGCAATTGCCGGAACAAGCATCTCCCACCAAGCGCCAGTATATAAAGAAGAAGATACTTGCGCCCAGTACAACATTGAACCCCAGCTTACTTCAGTGGCGTCACCTAAACCGAGGAAACCAAGAGCCGCTTCAGCGCCCATTGCGTAGATAACGGTGCCAAGAAAACCACCAAATACAATCGAGATTAGATTAGGCAGAATTTCCACAAGAATAATTCGTATTTTAGACTCGCCCATCACTTCTGCTGAAATAATAAATTCTTTGCTTCTGATTGCCATCGTCTGTGAGCGTATTACCCTCGCCCCCCAAGGCCAAGACGTGACGCCGAGCAGCACGGCTATCGCTATCGAACTAACCTGTCCCAAAAAGGCTGCAAGTACAATCAATAAGGGCAGTTGTGGAAATACCAGGAATACATTAGTCGCAAAGTTCATCCATTCATCAATTCTCCCACCAAAATAACCAGAGGTAACCCCAACAGAAACAGCTATTACCGTGGCAATAACTCCAGCAAAAAGAGCAACGCTTAGCGTTTTTCTTGCGCCTTGAAGTACTTGACTAAATACATCTCGGCCATTTCGCGTTGAGCCCAAAATATGATCAGCACTTGGTGCCTCATGCGGTCTAGCGACACGCTTATCTGGATTATGCGTGGATAATACTGGCGCGAATAAAGCACCAAGCAGAATAACTGTCATTAAAAAACCACCAATAATAGCGGGCGGATTACCATGGAAAAACGCTTTGATTTTCATCCATGCAGCGCTAAATTTCTGGCCAAACTCACTGTCATGATGAATATCGGATGCATTAACATCTGGAGATATTGAATTGTTCATATCTATACCTTATTTAGAAATACGAGGGTCGAGCCATACATAAAGCAGATCGGCAATAAAGTTAGCGGTCAGCACCGCTGATACAAGAATCAGTAGTATCGCCTGAATAAGAGGATAGTCTCGCGCCATAATAGCTTTCAGTAGAATGTTACCCAAACCCTGATAGTTAAACACTACCTCTGTCATAATTGAACCTGCAAAAGAGAAACCAATCGCCATCGCGATGGCTGTTGCAACCGGCAAGATTGCATTTCGTCCTGCATATCGGTACATCACACGGAAACTGCTTAAGCCTTTTGCTTCAGCCATTGTGACGTAGTCTTCACCAAGCACATTGATCATCGCATTACGCATATTAAACACCCAAGTGGCGATACCCACTAAAATCATTGAGCCCATTGGTAAAATCGCATGTTTTGCCACACTACCGATAAATTCCCATGTAAATCCAGGATCGAGTGAAGGGTCATAGGTATATGCGAGTGGTAAAACTTCAAGCTTTAAGCCGAAGAAATAAAACAGCAATAGCGCGGTTACAATGTATGGAAAATTACTGAGAAAAGCTAAAAATGGCGGCACAAATTGTCCGAAGAAACCTTCTCGGCGATATGATGCATAGGTTCCTATCGAAACCCCAATAATTAAAGCGATAATCAATGAGCCTAATGCTAAAAACATAGTCCATGGCAACGCCATGCCGACCACTGTTGTCACATCAATAGGAAACATTAATACTGAAGGCCCAAGATCGAGTGTGAAAACACTTAGCATATATGAGATGTACTGCTCAAAAACAGAACCATCCATAAAGCCATACATCTCTCTTACTGCATCCATCTGCGCGATATCCATTTTACCCTGCGCTGCAGCAAACATCGCCTCAATCGGATCGCCCGGCATCATTCTTGGCAGCATAAAGTTAAATGAAATTGCTATCAGGAAAGCAGTGAAATAAAAACTAAGTCTACGTAGTATAAAACTCATAATTTTTCCAATAATTAAAGAGCCACAAAGTGGCTCTTTTGCTATCTCTCTGTTATTTAAGGTGAAGGTTGTTGATAATCAAGTTACGATTTCCACTACTATAAAAAACAGGTTGAACATACGGATTTTTCTCATTTGGCCAGCCAATAAATTTAGCTGTACTGTACTGGAACCATGTCGCATTTGAAAATAGTGGAATAAACGGCATATTTTCGGCTGTAAATTCTTGTAGTTGGTCCAGTATATCTTGTTGCTTCTTAGCATCGTTAGTCAGGCCGAAGCTCTTAATCAGGTTTTCAATTTCAGGTGAACGTACACCATGACCTGCATGCCAGCTTTTACCAATCTGTGAGCTTAAGAAATAGGTCTGGTAAGCCTCAATCGGATTAGTCGCAACCATTGACCAGTTAATTGACATCTTGTATTTACTGTCTTTCAAGCCACTGTCATAAACAGACCAGTCAACTGTTTTCACGTTTGCTTTGATACCAATCTCTTCATAATACTCAGTAACCATCTGGACTACTTGTATCCAGTCAGTCCAACCGTTAACAACATTGATGTCAAATTCAATGTTTTCGCCATTAGCGATCTCTCTGAACCCATCACCATCACTATCTTTATAACCAGATTGATCAAGCAGCTCATTCGCTTTTACCGGATTATAAGTTGTGATCTCTTTGTATTTTTCTGATATGTCTTTATTGATAAATTTACCATAAAGTTCACCAATACCACCCGCATTAAAGTTAGCAATCGGGTAACCATAAGCAGCGATATCAACAATTTCATCACGATTCAGCGCCATAGATAAGGCTTTACGCACATTCAAATCATCAAAAGGCTTCTCTTTAGTATTCACATAGAGATGAATTGCGTCATTTGCCGGATACCAGTAATGATTGTTTTTCGGATCTGCTGCTACGAAAGTATTGTCAATATCTGCAATAAAGTTAGATCCCCAATCAATGTCACCTTTCATTAATGCCGGTTGAATTTGTGAATTATCATTGTATGAACGGAATATCATACAATCAATATAGGGACGATTTTCAAGGTAGTAACTGTCATTACGACAAAGTTGTATCTGTTGTGCCTTAACATATTTAACATCAGTTAGCGGGCCACTGCCTACAGGATTTAGATTCATGAAGGTTGGTAAATCTTTAGCGGCAACCTTACCCCAAATATGCTCAGGTACGATATGGTACTTTGGTAGGCTCCAAATAAATGTCGAATCAGCCTTATTTAATTTAAAAACAACTGTCTTCTCATCAGTAGCTGTAACGCTTATTAAGTTACCAGTTGTCCAAATTGCTTTTTGGTCAAACGCAGGTGCAGTTTTAGTCATTGTATAACTGAATGCTACATCTTTTGCTGTCAACGGCTTACTGTCAGACCAGGTCAGTCCATCACGCAGTGTAATCGTGATTGTTTTCAGATCTTTTGAATATTCAGCGGATTTTGCTAAACGGTATTCAACTTTCCCCGTCATATTGTTAAACATCATTAATGGCTCAAACATGAGCCCATCATATAAACCAGCAGTTGTATACGGGTTGAAGTTCTCAACAAAACCTGTATTTATAATAGGTACAGTTAATGTCCCACCCTGTTTAATATCTTCAGCCATAACACCGTTGGCGGATATTAATAGGCCACATACAATCGACGCTAGAATTTTTTTACTATGCATTGAATAATCCTTTTAAATTCAAAAAAATCAGCAGAAAACAGTCACTTTTAAATGTATACGCAAATACTATACTGATGATAGATATTCCAATTCACATAAAGAAAGCGCTTTCTTTCCGTAAATACTATGCCACGATATTCACAGGTGCAACATGGTTTATTAGAAAACTGCACTTTGATCACACTTAAGCAATAGTCGACCATTATTAATGTGACCCTTAGTGGTTATAATCAGAATCAACTCACAAAGTTGATGCCTCCCCTCTGGGAATTTAATCCTTCGTAAACATGAATGATCTAACTCTAGGCAGGGTTTCACGAAGTCCACTGTAAGTTCGTAAAATCCCTTCTCCAGCCGCGTAACAACATCACTATGGATAGATTAAATTACCATGGTCTGGATAGACCTTGCAGGTATGGCGATATAGCCCCCTTTATCTATATTATGTAGTGCATACGTTAAACTTTTTTCTGAGTTATTACATACAACGATTATCTTTTCGCCATTAGGATTAATAAATCCGGTTGCTTCAATGACATCTGTTGTTGTACATACCGCGAAACGTTTTGCACCTTTCTTTATAAACTTAGAAAAGTGAGCCAAATAGTAAATTTAAATCATTAATCATTAATCATTAATCATTGAGTGTGCGTAACGTTCACCCACATTCCAATCACCAATATGCGGTCCATTTTCCTGGCAGCCCTCGGTAAACCATATTTTTTTATCCCGGTAGATATCATTGATCAATTTCAGGTTTTGGTAATTATCCCCCATATACCAGTGAATACCGATACCATAGACATATTTGCATGCAACTTCATCATCAAACATTTTCTGAGCGCGATCATAGGCCTCTGCACGATTATGATCCCAGCATACTAATTTGATATGCCCTTGGCCCCTCTTTGTCCAAAGTAGGGCCAAGGTAATCACGGACAAAATCACGTTCCTCTTCCGAAGTGATACACATGAATCCCATATTTGCGTAGCTGCTGGCTCATTCTGTATTGTTAATGCAGAGATTGTGATCCCTTCTGCATGCATCGCTTTAATATACTTACAATAATAAAGAGCCCATATTTGACGGTGTTCACCTTTTAACTTTCCGCCATGATTCATTTTCCCATTCGTTTTCATCCATGCAGGCGGACTCCAGGGTGAAGAAAAAAGAGTTATCTCTTCATTTGCTAATTCTTTAGCCCATTCAATCATCGGGATGATCTGTTGTTTATCTCGAGCAAGATTAAAATCTTTCAGTTCCGGATCTTCTGTTTCACAGCATGCCCAATTTTCCAACGAAAAATCACAGCTGTTGATATGGGTTCTGCAGAAGTTATATCCAATGCCTTTCTCAGGATGAAAATAAGCCTCCATCATTATTTTCTGCTTCTCAGGACTCATTCTATTAAACACATCTGCTGCGGACTCTGTAAAAGCACCACCAAATCCTTCCCACTCTTGAAATGTCTTAGACTCATCCATATAAATCTTATGCAGCTCACCAGCATCGGTATAGGTCGTTTCACCTTTTCGCTCATAATCTTTATGCAGATCATATAGATCCGTTTCACTTAAAAGTAAATCACTGTCTTTAACTGTTTGGTAAAGTTTCATTATTTCTCCATTAATCTATTTTATTGGAATTATAAAACAATATACTAAATACCAAAAGAAAGCGCTTACCTAGACCCTAGTTCACAATTCAAATAAAAATGAGGAGGCAATCAAATTAGGCTGATTATGGTTAGCTATCACGATATAGTAAGGCAAGAAAGCGAAAGATAAGAATGAGTAATAAAGGTTATATAATGAAAGAGGATTTTTAAGCTAGATTATGATAATTGAGGCGTTGACTAAATACGGCTCAACTGAGCCGTTCTTTAATTTGACATTTAAAAGAATTAAATGGTTTATCAAGTACGAAATAAAACCTTAATAATATGGTAACCGTGTTTTGTTTTAACTGGTCCTAGGTTCGCTAGGATTTCACCGTTAAATACTACTTTATCAAAAGCGGGAACCATAGCGCCCTTTCTAAATTCACCTAAGTTGCCACCATCTTTCTTTGATGGGCAAATAGAATGTGATTTAGCAAGTTTTTGAAAGTTGCCACCTTTTTCAAGTTTTTCTAAGATTTCATATGCTTTTTCTTCGTGCTTAACTAGGATATGCAATGCTGCAGCTGTACTCGCCATGACTAACTCTACTTTAAATAAATAATTTACAATCCCTTATTTTATCATAAGCTATCAGTCTCTGACTAGAGTCTTAATTAATCGTGTTAATTTACTGGTTATAGAAAGCGCAAAAATAACTGTTAAGACCAGTTTTTGACAAAAAAACAACCTTTCAAATGAAAGGATGTGCCAAAATTAACTTATAAGAGGTATACTGATAACAATTTAATTTATAACCGCTTTCATTTATTTAAGGACAAAATAACACATGGCAGTTCATCCAAGAGCCGGACAAAAGGCGCAAAATTCAGATCTTTGTAATATCCCCGCACTCGTGTCTAATTATTACATCAATAAACCTGATGTTACTAAGATTGCGCAGCGTGTTGCATTTGGTACTTCAGGCCATCGCGGTAATGCTTTTGCATCTTCTTTTAATGAAGACCATATTCTGGCAATTAGCCAAGCGATTGCAGAATACCGCCTAGAACGAGGTATTACCGGACCTTTATTCATCGGTAAAGATACTCATGCATTATCAGAACCTGCAAATATCTCAGTAATTGAAGTATTAGTTGCCAATGGTGTTGATGTACGTGTTCAAGCAGATGACGGTTTTACCCCTACGCCTGTTATCTCACATGCTATTTTAAGCCATAACAGTCACAGCAATATTCAAGCTGACGGTATTGTTATCACACCATCACATAATCCACCACAAGATGGCGGTATTAAATACAACCCACCACATGGCGGGCCTGCTGATGGCGATGTAACAAAAATCATTGAAAACCGTGCTAACGATATTATTGCTGAAGGGCTAGTGGCTGTTAAGCGTATTAGCTTTGCGATTGCTATCGAGTCTGCGCATTATCAAGAAATTGATTATGTAGCACCTTATGTTGCTGATTTAGAAAACGTGCTTAACCTAAAAGCCATTGCTGATGCAGGCATTAAGATCGGCGTTGATACCTTAGGCGGTTCAGGCTTTGCTTATTGGGATGTGATTGCAGCGAAATACAACTTAGATATTACTGTTGTGAATGATCGCGTTGACCCAAGCTTTTCATTTATGTGTCTAGATAAAGATGGCAAGATCCGTATGGATTGTTCATCACCGTATGCTATGGCAAGTCTGATCAGCTTGAAAGATGATTTTGATATCGCGATTGGTAATGATCCCGATTATGACCGCCACGGTATTGTTACTAAAAGCGGCTTGATGAATCCAAACCATTACCTTGCTGTTGCAATCCAATACTTATTTACCAACCGCACAAACTGGCCGGTAAATGCAAAAGTAGGTAAAACCCTAGTATCAAGCTCGATGATCGATCGCGTAGCCGCGAAGATTGAACGCCCACTTTGTGAAGTACCTGTTGGCTTTAAATGGTTTGTTGAAGGATTACACACAGCTGAATTTGCCTTTGGTGGTGAAGAAAGTGCTGGCGCATCGTTCTTACGTAAAGACGGCACAGTTTGGACGACAGATAAAGACGGCATTATTTTAGCCTTACTTTCTGCAGAGATCCTCGCAGTTACAGGTAAAGATCCAGCGCAACTGTATGCAGAGCTTACGACTGAATTCGGTTCACCTGTTTATAATCGTATCGATGCGCCAGCTTCATTTGAAGAAAAAGCGATCCTTTCTAACTTATCGCCAGAACTTGTTCAGGCAAACATGTTAGCAGGCGAAACGATTACAGCTAAATTAACAAATGCCCCAGGTAACGATGGCAAAATTGGTGGTTTAAAAGTAACAACTGAAAACGGTTGGTTTGCTGCGCGTCCATCAGGCACAGAAGCGATTTACAAAATCTATGCTGAAAGTTTCAAAAATGAAGCACATTTAGCGTTAATTTTGAGCGAAGCACAAGAAATTGTGTCAGCAGCGCTAAAAGCTTAAAAACATTACTAATAATGAATTGGAATAAATTTAAGCGTTAATAGAACTGAAAGACAGAATACTCAATTTATAGTGAGAGTGTTCTGTCTTTTTTTGCTTAACATCTGGTTAACCATACCTGAACAACATTATGTGTTTGTATGTTAATTTATACATATACAAATTGGTTTCAAAAATTCACTGCCATTTTTTGATTGATCATTATCAATTCACATGTCGAAATTCCATTTTTCACGCCCGTTTACTTGATCTAAATCAAACTAGCTTTAACGTACTATTTTTAGAACGTTTTTAACAATATAACAAACAAATTCCGCTGTTAATGTTACGAAAAATCGCGTAATATCCCCATCTGAGTATGACTGTCAATTTAGATTACCTATATTTACACATATTCATTTTGGGTATTCACGCATCGTAAGATGTTTAATAATTCGTAGCACCGGAAGCAAAATATGAGCTCTCATTCACCTATAAAAACTGACTATAACTATAAAGTTGTACGACAGTTTACTGTGATGGCTGTTATCTGGGGTATTGTTGGTATGTCAGTAGGTGTGCTAATCGCAGCACAGCTAATTTGGCCTGCACTAAACTTCGATACACCTTGGTTAACCTATAGCCGTCTTCGTCCCCTACATACCAATGCAGTAATCTTTGCATTTGGTACTTCGGCCCTAATGGCAACATCTTTTTATGTTGTTCAACGTACGTGTCAAGCGCGCTTATTCGGCGGTGTTTTACCTGCGATTGTATTTTGGGGTTGGCAACTTGTTATTCTTTCAGCGGTTATATCATTACCACTTGGGTATAACACATCAAAAGAATACGCTGAACTTGAATGGCCAATTAGTATCTTAATTGCTGTCGTTTGGGTTATCTATGCAATTGTATTCTTTGGTACCATTATTAAACGCCGTACGTCACATATTTATGTAGCGAACTGGTTCTTTGGTGCATTCATTTTAACTGTAGCTATATTACATATTGTAAACAATGCCGCTATCCCACTAAATATGATGAAGTCTTATTCTATTTACGGTGGCGCTATCGACGCAATGGTTCAGTGGTGGTACGGCCACAATGCAGTTGGCTTCCTTCTAACAGCTGGTTTCCTAGGTATGATGTACTATTTCGTGCCTAAACAAGCAAACCGCCCTGTTTACTCATACCGTTTATCGATTGTGCATTTCTGGGCATTAGTATCGCTGTACATTTGGGCTGGTCCTCACCACCTTCATTACACGGCACTACCTGATTGGACTCAATCAGTTGGTATGGTTATGTCGTTAATTTTATTTGCTCCATCATGGGGTGGTATGATCAACGGTATCATGACGCTTTCAGGCGCATGGCATAAACTTCGTTATGACCCTATCCTACGTTTCCTAATTGTATCTCTATCTTTCTACGGTATGTCTACGTTCGAAGGCCCGATGATGGCAATTAAGAGTGTAAACGCATTATCGCATTACACTGACTGGACAATTGGTCACGTACATTCAGGTGCACTAGGTTGGGTTGCAATGGTATCTATCGGTGCTATCTACCATTTAATCCCTGTGTTATTTAACCAAGGTCGTATGTATAGCATTAAGCTAATCAACGTTCACTTCTGGTTAGCAACTGTAGGTACTGTACTTTATATTGTCGCTATGTGGATTTCTGGTGTTATGCAAGGGCTGATGTGGAGAGCTGTAAATGCTGACGGTACATTAACGTATAGCTTTGTTGAGTCACTTCAAGCTTCATATCCATTCTACTTTGTGCGCTTTATTGGTGGTGTGTTCTTTGTTTTAGGTATGCTATTGATGGCATACAATGTCTTTAAGACAATCTCTGCTACAGATCACTCAATCAAAGCTGACGCTGAAGCTGCATAATTAGGAGAGAGTTATGAAACATGAATTAATTGAAAAGAACATCGGTTTACTAGCGATCTTCATCGTTATTGCTATCAGCTTTGGTGCAATGGTTGAAATTATGCCACTGTTCTGGCAAAAAGATACCACTCAACCTTTAGATACTCTACGCCCTTATACGGCACTAGAGATGGAAGGTCGTGATATCTATATCCGTGAGAACTGCTCTGTTTGCCATAGTCAAATGATCCGTCCTTTCCGTGCAGAAACAGAGCGCTACGGTGCGTATTCACTTGCTGGTGAATCTGTTTGGGAGCATCCATTCTTGTGGGGTTCTAAACGTACTGGTCCTGATCTAGCGCGTGTTGGTGGTCGTTATTCTGATGATTGGCAGCGTGCACATTTACTTGACCCACGTAGTGTTGTTCCTGAATCAAACATGCCTGCTTTCCCTTGGTTAGCTGAAAATGTATTAGATGGTTCAGAATCTGCTGCGAAACTAAGTATCTTTAAAGACTACTTTGACGTTCCTTACACAGATGCAGATATTGCTGGTGCAGAAGAAGCTGTTAAAGGTAAAACTGAACTAGACGCTTTGGTTGCTTACCTGCAATCATTAGGTCATGCATTAAAATAAGGATGTAATTATGTTTCAAGGGATTTACACCCTAGTACTGATGGCCATTTTTATCGCTATTATTGCTTGGGCTTACAGCAAACGACAAAAAAGTGCGTTTAATGAAGCTGCTAATTTAGTATTTGCTGATGAAGCCGCTCACAGTGATTCACTTCATGGAGAGCAGAAAAATAAATCTGCTCGTATTTAGGAGTTTATGATTATGAGTACTTTTTGGAGTATTTGGATCACAGTGATCACACTAGGCAGTATTTTTGCTTGCTTAGCCCTACTTTGGTACTGTAACAAAAATGATACAGGCGTTAAAGAAGGTGAATCAATGGGTCACTCTTTTGATGGTATAGAAGAGTTAAATAACCCATTGCCAACTTGGTGGAAATACTTATTTATTTTCACATGTATTGGCGGTTTTATCTATTTCGCACTTTACCCAGGTCTAGGCAGCTACAAAGGTTTACTTGGCTGGACTAGTACTAACGAGTATGAGCGTGAAGTTGAATCAGCAGATGCAAAATATGCTGCTGTTTTTAACAAGCTAGTTAAAACTGAAGAAAGCAACTTTACAGAATATCGTGAAATTGCTGACATCGCTAAAGATCCTGAAGCTGTAAAAGTAGGCCAACGCCTATTCTTACAAAACTGTTCACAGTGTCATGGTTCTGATGCACGTGGTGCTAAAGGCTTCCCTAACCTAACTGATAGTGATTGGTTATACGGCGGTACGACTGCTGATATCAAAACGACTATCATGCACGGCCGCGCTGGTGTAATGCCAGCTTGGTTACCTGTACTAGGTGATGAGAAAGTAGATCAAGTAACAACGTATGTTGTTGGTTTATCTGGCCGTAAAGTAAATGCACGTGAAGAAGCAGCAGGTAAAGAAGTATTCCTTCAAACTTGTTCAGCTTGTCACGGTGCTGATGCGAAAGGCATGACTATGCTAGGTGCACCAAACCTTACTGACAAAACTTGGTTATACGGTGGTTCAAGAAAAGCTATCGAAGAAACAATCAAGTATGGTCGTAATGGTGTAATGCCTGCATGGAGCCACATCCTTGGTGAAGATAAAGTAGTGCTATTAAGCAGTTATGTTTACAGCTTAAATGTAAAGTAACGTAATAGTGGTAATTTAAAGCTCCATTTATTGAATGGAGCTTTTTTTTTGGCTATAACTTTGTTAAATTCCACCTTTCCCTTCTTGGAGTTCATAATGAAATCTTATTGGTATAAAGAACCTTGGTTCTGGTTTGTAATCTTCTTCCCTACTGTATCCGTAATAGCGGGTGTTTCAACGTTCACTATTTTTCAAAACCATCAACCGGATATGGTATCTGAAGATTACTATAAAGATGGTAAAAAGATTAACCAAGATTTAACTAAATACCATGAAGCTTTAGCACGTAACATTACTTTTGAGCTTAAATTTGAAAATGGTAATGCGGTAATTTCTAGCGCAACTGGTGACATTACAGAGAATGAAGCATTACAAGTATCATTCTTTCATGTGACATTAGCAAAGCACGATATTTCAGTCCTCGCGACAGCGTCGGGAGATGGTAGTTATCGTGTCGAAATGCCGAAAGATATGCTAAAAGGTAAATGGCGTGTTCGTGTTGAACCTTTCGATAATGTATGGCGTGTGCAAGAATATGTTCAATATCCAAATACATCTATAATTAAGTTAGACGGCGAGCAAGACTAATGTTAAACGGTACTGATTGTTATCACTGTGGTGAAGTCGTTTTAACGGCAGATAAAAATAAATATAAAGTGTACATAGCACCTGAAGAACGTGACATGTGTTGTCCAGGTTGCCAGTCTGTCGCTGAAATGATTGTTGGATCTGGATTAAGTTCTTACTATGAACACAGGACCGATTTATCCCCCACTGCAAAGCAATTAGTACCAGATGAGTTACTTAGATTAGAAATTTATGATGATAACGAAATTCAAGATGAGTTTGTTTATCAAGATGGTCAAATAAAAGAAATAACTTTGACTGTTGAAGGTCTTTCTTGCGCTGCATGTGCTTGGTTAATCGAAAGAAGCTTTCGCAGTACTAAAGGTATCCATTTCATTAATGTGAACGCGACCAGTAACCGTATTTCGATTAAATGGGTTGATGATCAAATAAAACTCAGTGATATCTTAAAACGCATTAGTAACCTAGGCTATAGTGCATCCCCTTTTCAAGCCGACCAGCATGAACTGATGTATAACAAGCAACTTAAATCATATTTCAGGCGCTTAGGTTTAGCTGGATTAGCAACGATGCAAGTAATGATGTTTGCTGTTGCCTTATATTCAACTTGGTTCGGCGATATGGAAGATATGTACCGCGAATTTTTCCGTTGGGTAAGTTTAATCGTTGCTACGCCGGTATTACTGTATTCTGCACAACCTTTCTATTCTAACGCGCTGCGTAATTTACGGACTCGAACACTAGGTATGGACGTGCCAGTCTCGATAGCCCTACTCGGTGCTTATACCGCGTCAGCTTATGCAACAATGACGGGGACAGGTGAAGTTTATTTTGAATCTGTGTCGATGTTTACATTCTTCTTGTTGCTTGGTCGTTACTTGGAGTTAAGAGCACGGAAGAAAACTTCAGAGCTCAGTGCGAACATGGCAAAGCTTATCCCTAACATGGCACTACGTGTTAACGAGGATAAATCCGAACAACTTATTCCGACTAAACAACTTAAAATCAATGACTACGTTATTGTTAAAAGTGGTGAGGTCATCCCTTGTGACGGCATGATTATGAATGGCGAAACAAGTGTCGATGAATCTATGCTGACTGGTGAGTTTTTACCTATCGTTAAATTAGTTGATAGTGAAGTGTATACTGGTAGCCTTAATGTAGAACAAACTATTACTGTCTGTGTGACTAAAACACACAAGCATAATTTAATTTCAGAAATTATTCGCTTACAAAATACAGCACAGTCTTCTAAACCACAAATTGCTGTTTTGGCTGACCAAATATCACGTTACTTTGTACTGGCACTGTTGATCATTTCTGCAGGTACTTATTTGTTCTGGTTAGCCTACGAACCAGAGAAAGCCTTTTGGATAACCTTGTCCGTACTTGTTGCCACCTGCCCTTGTGCGTTATCACTGGCAACGCCAACAGCATTAACCTGTGCGACGAGTTTCTTATCGCAACGTGGCATTCTTATTCGCAAAGAGCATGTACTAGAATCACTCACCAAAATTGATGAAATCGCATTTGATAAAACCGGAACATTAACTAAAGGTACATTCACTCTCACCAATATTAAGTCAGATAGTGGGCTTTCAAAGGATGAGTTACTACACGTTGCGACTTCATTAGAACAGCATTCAACACATCCGATTGCAACTGCGTTTAAATCAGAAAAAGATAAAATACAATTTGATAAGACAGAAAATCACATCGGCTCAGGCATCTCGGCATTGATTGGTGATGATAGTTACAAAATTGGCTCTGCAAAATTCACACAACAAGTCAGCTTAGCGTCTGATGGTAAAGACATTGTCGTCTACCTCACTAAAAATGATGTACTTATCGCCCGTTTTTATATTCAAGATGAGATGCGCGATAACGTTGCAACGACATTAGACTACATTGCAGAATCTGGGTTAGCGGTTACCTTACTCACAGGTGATAGCGAAAACAATACCAATAAAGTCACCGAAGGCTTAGCTATCTCGAATAAAAGAACCAGTCAGTCACCAGAAAGTAAGTTAGCCTACATTAATGAACAGCAAGCCAACAACAAGATGATGTTGATGGTCGGAGATGGCGTTAACGATGCGCCGGTCTTGAGCGCCGCTACTGTATCTGTTGCTATGGGTGAAGGCTCTGATTTAGCCAAAAATAGTGCGGACGTCGTGTTATTAAGTACCGATTTTATCGCCATGAAATATATGCTGGCTACTGCCACAAAAACCTATAAAATAATCAAACAAAACTTAATGTGGGCGCTTGGTTATAATTCATTAATATTACCGTTAGCGATCTCAGGTAGTGTTCCTCCGTATATCGCAGTGATAGGCATGTCGCTTAGTTCACTGCTCGTCATTGGTAATTCATTAAGGCTGTTGAAGTAATGGAAGTTATTTTTATGTTAATCCCAATCGCGATGATTTTTGTCGCGATTGCAGTGGGTATTTTCTTTTGGGCAGTGAAGTCAGATCAATTCGAAGATTTAGAACGTGAAGGCAGTAATATATTGTTTGATGACGAAGGCAATAACGAAGCACCATTAAACAAAGATAGCAACAAACATGATAACTAGTCTTGTTGCCGCATTTATGATTGGTGTGTTAGGTGCTGGTCATTGTATTGCAATGTGTGGTGGTATTTCTGGTGCAATCGCACACGCCAACAAACAAACAACACAACCGAATACCCTCGCCCCGCTTTTTTATAATTTAGGTCGAATCACTAGCTATACTTTAATTGGGGCAATAGTCGGTTTTACTGCTCAAATAGGCTTAAATTTTGGTGCCGGTTATGATTTATTGCTGATTTTGCGTTTTGTTTCAGGTATTACACTAATACTTATTGGTTTATACATAGCACAGCTTAACTCTGCAATATTACAGCTTGAGAAAGTGGGACGCTTAGTTTGGCAGTATATTCAGCCACTTGCTCGACAATTTCTGCCATTAAAGACATCTTATCATGCCTTTCCTCTCGGTTTTCTATGGGGTTGGTTACCGTGCGGTTTAGTTTACTCGGCATTAACACTTGCGCTATCTACTGGCTCTACATTAAACGCGGCATTAACAATGTTTGCGTTTGGCTTAGGTACTTTCCCTATTATGTTTTTGGTTGGTAGTTTATCGACCAAATTCAATAGCTTAATACAAAACACCAAGTTCAAAAGGTTTAGTGGTTTACTACTGGTTTTATTCGGTTCACATGTTATTTATATAGCTTTAGTACAATTGAGTGCTTCTGGGATTTAAATTTGCTACAATATTGACATATATCAAAAGAGTTTATTGGAATTATGGCCTTAGATAAGAAGATACCAACACGAACTGCTGCAACAAAGAGTGAAATTCACTGTCAGAATTGCAGTATTAGCCAACTTTGCATACCATATTCTTTGAATGATTCAGAGCTAGATTCTCTCGACCAAATTATTGAACGCAAAAAACCTTTTCAAAAGCACGACGAAATTTTTAAAGCCGGTGATAAAGTTAAATCGCTTTATGCTATCCGTTCAGGTTCTGTTAAATCATACACAATTACTGAGCAAGGCGATGAACAAATCACAGGTTTCCATTTAGCGGGTGACTTAATCGGTTTTGATGGATTAAGTACAGGTATTCACCCAAGTTTTTCACAAGCACTTGAAACATCAATGGTATGTGAAATTCCGTATGACACACTGGATGACTTGATTGGTAAGATGCCCATGTTACGTCGTCAAGTTATGCGTTTAATGAGTGGCGAGATTGCAGCTGACCAAGAAATGATTTTATTGTTAAGTAAGAAGAATGCTGAACAGCGTCTTGCTGCTTTCTTAAATAATCTTTCTGTGCGTTTCTGTGAACGTGGTTTCTCGCCTAAAGAGTTCCGCTTAACGATGACACGTGGTGACATTGGTAACTATTTAGGCCTTACTGTTGAAACGATTAGCCGTTTACTTGGTCGTTTTCAAACCAGTGAAATGATTGAAGTAAAAGGTAAATACATCAGTATTATTGACCGTGATAGCCTGGCTTTACTTGCAGGTAAGAAAGAGTCTTAATTTGTAACTGTGAGTGAATTAAGTATTCTTACCTCACAGTTTTCTAATTTACGGCACTTGAACCACTGCTTTTGCTCTATAAATAAGAGTACATTTATGGCATCTATCACAAATTGAGATATAGTTAGATAAGTACAATTGTTGATTATGTATAATCAATATAATAAACATATACTTAATCTATATTCAATTTGTTATCAAGGTGCCTTATGAATAAATATAAAAATATTCTAGTGGTTGCAGATCCAGTCAATACACCACAAGTCGCACTATCCCGTGCTTTGTATCTCGCTTCTCAACAAGATAACGTTTCTATTTCACTTCTCCTTGTTATCTATGATCTTTCTTATGAGCTAACGTCACTATTTTCAAGTGATGAGCGTCAATCTATGCAAGATGCGATCGTTTTCGAAGAACAAAAATCGTTTACTAAGCAATTAGATCAAGACTACCCAGATGCTAAAATTAAGCTGAAATTAGTTTGGCACAAGCGCCCGTTCGAATCTATTTTAGAAGAAGCTACGCTTAATAAGCATGATTTAATCGTTAAAACTACCCACAATCACAACAAATTAAGTGCCGTCATGTTCACCCCTACTGATTGGCATTTATTACGTAAAAGCGTATGTCCGGTATTATTAGTAAAAGATCATGAGTGGCCAGTCGGTGGTAATATTGTCGCAGCTATTCAGGTACTTGAAAGCACAAGTTTAAGCTCTGAAGATGATGATTCAATTAATGAACGGATCACCCAAGAAGCATTGGAATTAAAAGACCTTTTGAATGCCAATATACATTTAGCGAATGCATATCCAAGTACTCCTGAGCATATTTCAATTGAGATACCTAACTTTGATGCTGTGGCTTATAATCAAGAGATCGAAACACATCACAAAACGGCTATGTATGCACACGCAGAAAAATTTAATGTCGCAAAAGAAAACGTGCATATACAATCAGGCGCGCCCGAAGATGTGATCGCTGATGTTGTTCAAGCCGTTGATGCTGAATTAGTCATACTTGGTGCACCAACCCGTAATGGTTTTTCTGCATTTCTGATCGGTAATACAGCTGAGATGGTTATTGATTCAATTAACTGTGACCTTTTAGCATTAAAATGATTAAAAAATAATAACCTAGATACTTAAGCGTAGCAGTACACACGGGCTCCGGAACTTGCTTTTCCGGTTTGCTTGGGTATACTGCGCTGCTTACAGCAATATTTATCCTGAGTGTCCGAATGAATCCTGAAAATCTTACCGCTTTAGAAAAAAAGCAATTTGCTAAACTGCAAAAAAAGCTGCGCCATGAAACAGGTAAAGCAATCGTTGATTATAATATGATTGAAGATGGTGACAGAGTCATGGTTTGTTTGTCTGGTGGTGCTGACAGCTTCACAATGCTCGACATTCTAATTCAACTACAAGCTGCTGCACCAATCACTTTTGATATTATCGCGGTTAACTTGGATCAAAAACAACCAGGTTTCCCTGAAGATATCTTGCCCCGCTACCTTGATAACCTAGGTATAGAATATAAGATAGTACAAAAAGATACTTACAGCATTGTTAAAGAAAAGATCCCTGAAGGCAAAACAACGTGTAGTCTTTGTTCACGTTTACGTCGTGGTATTCTTTATAACGCTGCTGTTGATCTGCGTGCGACAAAACTTGCACTGGGTCATCATGCCGACGACATCGTTGAAACATTATTCTTGAATATGTTTCATGGCGCGAAAATGAAAACAATGCCGCCGAAACTTATCTCTGATGATAAGCGCAACATTGTTATTCGCCCACTCGCGTACTGTCGTGAAGCCGATATTAAAGCTTACTCTGCTTTTAAAGCATTCCCGATTATTCCTTGTAACCTTTGTGGTTCACAAGAAAATTTACAACGCCAAGCAGTGAAAAAAATGTTAGCACAGTGGGATGAAGTTAATCCTGGTCGTGTAAATAATTGTTTCAACGCTATCCGCAGTATCGTACCTAGTCACCTTGCAGATACGAACGCATTTGATTTTGTAAATATGACTCTTGAACGTGCAGATGAATTAACTGAGTTCGATACAGCATTCGATACCGAAATTGAAATGGTACCAACTGAGCAATCTAAGTCTGGTGTTGAGAATTTCGATCCAAATGAAATGGTTACTATCATCGAATTATAATAACGCTAGAAGTTAGTTTTAGTTTTAGTTTGTAAAATAGTAAAGCACTGCGCGAAAGCAGTGCTTTTTTTTAACTAAAATATTGTTTTAGCTTATTAAATATCAATTAACGCTAATTGATTTCAGTTAGCGGAACGATGCGTAACGGCTGTTTACTGAATTTGATCCCGGCAATTTTATCGCGAATAATTTCATCTTGTGATATCGAAATTTGTTTACCACTTTTAAATAAAGTGCCACTGGTGGTATAAGCATCAACAGTGTCATCAAAAATAAACTGTACGCCCATCGTCGTTGGTAAATTCATACGGCCAAAATAACCAGCCATATTATTTAAGAACAGATCAAACTCTTCAATTTGCTTAACCAATGTTAACGATGAGTATTCAACCGTGTTATTTTCTGCCGTCATTATCTGAAAAGCGAGGTCACAACTGGCGGTATCTGTCACATTGACATGCAATTTTGCTTTGTCATCGCGTAATTGTTTGTTGTAAGGAAGTAGCAGCTCAGAATCAGCACCAACAGCTACATCTGTAATGGCACCTTCAAAATTAATAAAGGCATTTTCAATCTGACAATGTTTACCTGTCTGACTATTATTAAGAAAAACACCTATCTTTGTATTAACGTATTGTTCTTTTTTACTATTTTTGATTCTGTTATAAAAACCGTCATAACCAACGACTAATTCTTGGGCGCTTACAGAAGGAACAAGGAGACTGGAAAGCAGCACCACTTTAATGAAATGGTTATTGAACATGATCTGATCCTTAATTAATAAGTAAACGGTTAACTAAAATAAAAAGTTATATGCGCTGATTATACCTAAAATCAGCCGTAAGTTTGAGTACATATACCAATTTATTTACTTTTTAAGTTTCAAAAATGACCTGAATATGTTTTTAGTACATTTTTTTGATAGATGTGCAAATTTATGCTTCATTTATGTGAGCTATAGCATTAGAATTCATGCAAATTGTTCATCTTAATAGAATAGGTGAACCTCTTACCATTTAGGTTTATTGATGCTTAATAAAAATCAGAACTCAATCATTAGACTTGCTAACGCAAAAAAGTCATTTGATAACAAAGTTATTATTAATGACTTAACGTTAGATATTTACGATGGCGAATTCGTCACCATTTTAGGCCCTTCCGGTTGTGGTAAAACAACCGTATTACGTGTACTTGCTGGTTTAGAAACGCTAGACAGTGGTGACGTTTATCTTGATGATAAATGTATCACTCAGGTCCCTGCTGAAAAACGCAATACAAATACCGTATTTCAAGGTTATGCGCTATTCCCCCACATGACTGTATTCGAAAATATAGCCTTCGGTTTACGCATGCAGAAAATAGCCGAGCCCGAAATTAAACGACGCGTTGACGAAATGCTTGCGATTGTAAAGCTAACCGATTTTAAATATCGCCAACCGGCACAATTATCCGGTGGCCAGCAACAGCGTGTCGCAATTGCACGAGCTGTGGTTAATCAGCCAAAAGTATTACTACTGGATGAGTCGTTAAGTGCATTAGATTACAAACTGCGTAAAGAGATGCAGAACGAACTTAAGATGCTACAGCGTAAGTTAAATATTACTTTCATATTCGTGACACATGATCAAGAAGAAGCGCTGACGATGTCGGACCGTATTATTGTGATGAATAACGGTAATGTTGAACAGATTGGTACACCGCGCGAAATCTATGAAACACCGACTAATTTATTTGTCGCTAAGTTCATTGGTGAAATTAATATTTTCCCTGCGATAATTGATTCACATGTCGGTGAAGATAAGTACTTAGCCAATGTTCATGGCTGTCAGTACACGATTTCGACAGACCTTACATTAGAGAATAATCAGTCGGTTAACATCTTATTACGACCGGAAGATTTAAGAATTAAAGAAATTGATGACAAGGCAACCTCGGTACAAATTACCGGGCATATTGTTGAACGTAATTACAAAGGTATGACGTTGGACTCTGTTATCCGTTTAGATTCGGGTGAAAGAGTTCAGATTAGTGAGTTCTTTGATGAGGATGATCCTGACTTTGATCATAGTCTAGGACAGAAGGTAGCTGTATCTTGGGTTGAAAGCTGGGAGGTTATATTAACAAATGATTAATTCGTCATTGTTTAAGCGCTTTTCAATCGGGATCTTGCTCGTTTGGTTGAGTGTCTTTGTTTTAATACCTAACTTAATGATCATAGTCACGAGTTTTTTAACTCGTGACGACGCTAACTTAATTGAATTAACATTTACGTTAGACAATTATGTGCGTTTATTTGATCCGTTATATTTTAAAGTATTAACGCATTCGGTATATATGGCAAGTATCGCGACGTTCATTTGTTTGATCATCGGTTATCCGTTCGCTTATACGATCAGTCAACTACCTAAAAAAATGAGACCGATATTGTTATTTCTAATTATTGTGCCTTTTTGGACAAATTCATTAATTAGAACTTACGGCATCAAAATTTTGTTGGCTAAAAAAGGTCTGTTAAATGGCTTGTTACTCAATTTACATATTATTGATAAGCCATTGAAGATGATGTATACCGAGTTTGCGGTTATTTTTGCATTGGTATATATCTTGTTACCCTTTATGATTTTGCCTTTATATTCAAGTATTGAAAAAATTGACAAGAGTTTAATTGAAGCAGCTAAAGATTTGGGTGCATCGAAATTTACTACTTTTTTAAAGGTTGAATTACCGTTAACTATGCCAGGTATTATCGCGGGTATGTTATTGGTGTTTTTACCTGCTATGGGGATGTTTTATATTGCAGACCTTGTCGGTGGCGCTAAAAACTTACTGATTGGTAATACCATTAAAACGCAATTTTTGAATATTCGTGATTGGCCATTTGGTTCGGCAGCAAGTATTACCTTAACGGTGTTTATGGCTGGGTTACTATTTTTCTATTATAAGGTAGGAAAATCGATTAAGAATAGAGGTAATAATGCTTAAACGTCACATATCAAAAGTATTGTTATTACTGGTGTATATCTATTTATATACCCCTATTTTCATTTTGATTGGCAATTCATTTAACGCATCTAAATATGGCTTAAAATGGAATGGCTTTACCACCAAGTGGTATGAATTGCTGTGGAATAACGATACGTTATTACAGGCTGCTTTTAACTCAATTACCATCGCCGTTATAGCGTCGTCAATCGCTGTCGTTATTGGTACACTTGGCGCAGTCGCGTTGTTTAAGCACCAATTTAAAGGTAAAAAGTTTATATCTGGACTACTCTTTGTGGTGATGATGTCACCAGATATCGTGATGGCAATATCGTTATTAGCGTTATTTATTATACTAGGCTTAGATCTTGGTTTCGTTACTTTGCTTATCTCACACATTACCTTCTGTATCCCGTTTGTTGTTATCACGGTGTACAGTCGTTTAAGCAATTTTGACAATTCAATTTTAGAAGCAGGTAAAGACTTAGGCGCGACAGAGGCAACTATCTTTAAACGCATTATTTTACCGATTGCAAAACCGGCGATTATTGCGAGTTGGCTATTATCATTTACCTTATCGCTGGATGATGTAATTGTAAGCTCGTTTGTTACCGGTCCAAGTTTTGAAGTGCTACCACTGAAAATTTATTCAATGGTAAAAGTGGGTGTTTCGCCCGAGGTTAATGCATTAGCGACTATGATGATTTTAATATCAATATCGTTTGTTATTGCAGCGGCCCTAATCAATAAAAATGACAAGTCTGTTTAATTACTTTCTGTCATCGATTATGCAGTCTTGTATGTTGCTTTGTATTAAGTAATACAGTACTGCGATTGTTTACAACTAAATAGAAGAAGAATGATAATGTTTAAAACAACAGTAAAAAGCTTTGCAGTTGCCCTACTTTTTAGTAGCTCTGCTTATGCGACAACAATTAATTTTTATAACTGGTCTGAATATATCCCACCAGGTCTACTATCTCGCTTTACAGAAGAGACTGGTATTAAGGTTGTTTATTCAACTTATGAATCGAATGAATCTATGTATGCGAAATTAAAAACGTATGATAAAAACGGTTATGATTTAGTTGTACCTTCAACTTACTTCATTAGTAAAATGAAGAAAGAAGGCATGCTTCAAGAAATTGATCATAACAAGTTAACGAACTATAAAAATCTTGATCCTTCTTTATTGAATAAAGAATATGATCTAGGTAATCGCTATAGTATCCCGTATATCTGGGGTGCAACTGGCATCGGCGTTAATACTGCCGATATCGAATTAGCATCAGTAACAAGCTGGACAGATTTGTGGGATCCGAAATGGGAAGGTCAATTATTGTTAACTGATGACGCTCGTGAAATTTTCCACATGGCGTTAAAAATACAAGGTCATTCGGCAAACACGCAAGATGAAGCTGAATTAGCACAAGCTTACGAATTGTTAAAAAAATTAATGCCTAACGTGCTGGTATTTAACTCTGATACACCGGCTAACCCTTATATTGCTGGCGAAGTAGAGTTCGGCATGATCTGGAATGGCAGTACGTACATGGCGCAACAAGAAGACAGCGACATCACGATGGTTTATCCAAAAGAAGGCGCGGTATTCTGGATGGACAGCTTAGCTATCCCTAAAAATGCCAAGAACGTTGATGCTGTACATAAACTTATCGACTTCTTATTACGTCCAGAAGTCGCTGCTGAAGTGGCGCTTGAAATTGGTTACCCAACACCGAATCAAGCAGCTAAGAAACTGTTACCGAAAGAATTTACTGAAAACAAGATTGTATTTCCGGATGCAGAAACAATTGCCAATGGTGAGTTCCATTCTGATGTTGGTGAAGCGAATATCATTTACGAACGTTACTACGAAAAACTAAAAGCACAAAATCTGTAAGGTTAGTCGCTAATTAGCTGAATTTTAGATAATAAAAAGGTGCATCTTGTATGCACCTTTTTTGATCTTACTTGATCTTATTTAGTTAGACTCACATCATTAAATCAAAAAAACTGTTTATCTCGAGCCATTAACTCTTCAACCAACTCTCTCACTTCAGCCGTTGCTTTACCAACACGATGTTCTTTAAAATTATCCGATATATGAGTCGCATCAAGATTGATTTCAATTGTATGAGCGCGTGCTTTATTGGCTTCGTTAACAAAATCTGCAGCAGGATATACAGAACCTGACGTACCGATAGCAATGAACAAGTCTGCTTCGCTTAGCGTTTTGTAAATATCATTCATGAATAGCGGCATTTCATTAAACCAAACCACGTGAGGACGGAGGTTGCCTTGCTCTTTACAGCACGGACATTTTAATGATTTCGTTAGTTGCTTATATGGGAATAATTTTTGCGTCTTTTCACAGCGCGCTTTGACTAATTCACCATGCATATGAATGATGTCATTCGCCCCACCACGCTCATGTAAATTATCAATATTCTGAGTAACAATCGTCACACTACCAGTATAGTTTTTTTGTAGTTCTGCGAGTGCTACATGTGCATCATTCGGCTGGATACTTGGTAATGACAATTGATTAAATCTTTGATTATAAAAACTATAAACTAACTCAGGGTTGCGACGGTAGCCATCCAAAGTTGCTATGTCATCGATATGATGCTTAGCCCATAAACCATCACTTGCACGGAATGTTTCAATACCCGATTCAGCTGAAATACCAGAACCAGTGAGGATGACTATGTTGTTATAGGTGTCAAACATTTAACTTCTCTTTGTTATAAAACTTGTATTAACCATACCATTTTTGTGTCTTTCTCGCACGATGAAATAAGCATTTAAGATGATTTATTTGTGTAATGTGATATGAATTTACAACTTACTATTCAAATGATTACAAGTAATCTGTAACAAGTTGTTAAACTTTCAAGGCAAACATAGAATTGTATTTTTCTGGTATGATAAATTGATAAGATAGTCTAGAGGAAATGGAGTATGCCAGTGATAACGGTAGCAATAGCTGTAGTATCTATTTACTACCGTTTATCGATTTACGACTTTAAAAATCAATCAAAGTTAAGAGTAAATTAATCGATTTGTATTATTGCTTTTTTTTCGCTACGTTTTTTTTAACTCGGCGATTAGTTACTTTTTTTGCTGTTTGCTTAACCGCTGCAACTTGCTCAACGACTTCTTTTGCCACTTCCTTTACGATAGGTTGCGCAACAACAGGCGTTACTTGAGTCACAACTTCTGTTACAGCTTCGGCAACATTTTCTACAACAGCTGTCACTTCAGCTGCCACAGTTGCTACTTTCTCAGTTACTACCGCTTCAACTATGTCGATAGCTTCTTTTATAGCTTCAATTTCTGGCGCGGTATCTTGCACTTGCTCAGTTTTTGCTGCTGCAAGTGCTAATTCGATTTGCTCAATTTTATCAATAATGTTGTCGAAGGTACTTGCATCAATATTGGTTAAATTTGAAACTGCGCTATGCACTTTTCCTTGAATCGTGTCGGTTGCACTTTGGCTTACTGACGTCAGTTTATCTTTTTGGTTAAAGATAGTCTGAGTAGTATCAGATTCAAGCTTACGCCCGCGCTCGACTAGCTCATCAAAAATAGATTGGCTTTTAGTCACAGTGTTCGATGCAGATTCATAACCTTTATCATAGGCACCTAGACCAGCTAACCAGATGTTACGTGTGATTTGATCTTTTGCAGACCATACTTGTTTTGCTGCAGTAATTACTTTAGACATAAATAACCCTTTTTGAAGCCACTAATACAATATAATTCATATGTTACATATATTATCTAGGTAAATTAGAAGATACATTCCAAAGTGTTAAATCCTTAATAAGCGTCTCATTGTTTAAATTATTTTGCGATAAACATTGTTTTAACAAATTTCAACTAAATTGAAATTAATACACATTTTTGCTAACAAATTAAGTCAAATAGAACTAAAATAGACCTCTTTTGTTTCTTCCAGAATAAGACTATGCCCAGCCAAACCCATAAACTGAAAATAAATTTTATTATTAAGCTTGGACTTGCATTACATCGTTGTGGTGCAACAAGTTATCGAATTGAAAACCATTTATTGAATTTGGCAAAATTCTGGAATATTGAAGCTAGTTTTCTTGTTACGCCAACTGCTTTCACGTTTATATTTTCGAGTAACCCAGATGATCAACATACGCATATTGTTCGCGTTCAGCCGTCTGATAATGACCTTGGAAAGTTAGCTGTTATCGATGAGATTGTCGAAAAAGTGGTAGATTCACAAGTAACACTTGATGAAGCGATTGAGTTGTTAATTGAAGCAAAGCAACAACCGAGTTTTTATGGCGACAAAACCGAAGCTCTTGGCTGGTGTGTTACCGGCGGTGCATTTGCAATGCTGTTATCGTCTTCTAGCTTAGATATTATCAGTTCGTTTTTATTCTCATTTCTGGTTTTTATCTTATACAAATTATCCGCTCATTCACCACGTTTAGCATCAATTGTTGAGTTTTTTGCTCCGTTTATCTCTGCTATTTTAGCTTGTTTTATCGCCAGCCTTGGTATAACCATCAACGTGCCGTTTGTGATTTTATCATCGGTGATTATTTTTATTCCCGGCCTTGCTATCACAGTGGCGTTGAGTGAGATTGTAAATAAAGATTTGGTATCGGGCACATCAAAGCTAGTCGATGCCACGATGTTGCTGTTCAAACTGTATTTCGGTGCGTTACTCGGAATCACATTAGGTAACTTGATCTGGACTATCGATCCACAAATATTAGATATGAGCTATGCACTCCCAGACTGGAAAAACTATATTGCGGTAATGGCACTATCAACAGGTCTGGTTGTGGCCTTTAATGTGCACAAGTCAGATATGATTTGGGGGATCGCAGCTGGTTTAATCGCCTATGTTGTCAGTACGTTCGCAGCTCAGTATCTAGGCTTTACATTGGGTACCTTCGTTGGTTCGTTTACCGTTGGCTTGTTCAGTAATGTCTATGCGATCATCAAAAACAGACCTGCATCGATTGTATTAATTCAAGGTATTGTCTTGTTAGTCCCTGGTAGCCGAACCTATATGGATTTAAACACTTATATTTCAGGTCATGAAATAATAAACAACATTAATGACAGCGGTTTTGTGTTTATGATCTTCATTGCGATCCTTGCTGGTATGATCTTAGCGAATGCGGTATTACCTGCAAAGAAAAGTTTATGATGTAATCAGGTGGTCAGAATAACTGTATATACATCCATGTACTCATGCTATCATTATGGCATGAGTATTTTTTTGTAGCGAAATCATGGCCAAAACTCCCAAAACTAAAATAAGTTTCCTTTGTTCTGAATGTGGCGCTAATTTTCCACGCTGGCAAGGACAATGTAATGCCTGTAAAGCTTGGAACACGCTCGCTGAATTCAAAGAAGCGACCCTACCAAGTCAGCAGCGAAGTATTGCTTCTCAAGGTGGTTATGCCGGTACACTCGGCAACACCGTCAAAAAGATGTCTGAAGTATCACATGTTGAACTTAATAAGATTAATACCGGGATCGGTGAGCTAGACCGTGTTTTAGGTAATGGCCTTACTGTTGGTTCGATTGTATTGATTTCGGGTGATCCAGGTGCTGGTAAAACTACAATCCTAACGCAGCTATCAGCAAACCTAAGTAAGCAAATGGTGTCGATGTACTGCACAGCAGAAGAAAGCCTCGAGCAATTTAAAAGCCGGGCTATAGAGCGTTTGAAAATCGATTTCATTGAAGATAACTTATTACTCATGTCTGAGTATATCGTTTCTAATATTATGGAGCGTGCGCTCGAAGCAAAAGTTAAATTCCTTATTATTGACTCTATTCAGGCCCTTGAAAGTGAACATTGTAACGGTAGTGCGGGTTCTGTTAGCCAAGTAAAAGGTTGTGCGCAGGAGTTAAGTCGCTTTTCGAAACAGCATGGCATTACGTTAATTATTATTGGCCATGTAACTAAAGGCAGTGACTTAGCCGGACCGAAAACATTAGAACATATTGTTGATACCCTACTCCACATTGAAGTTAACGACAGTATTATACGCACCATTCGCGCGAGTAAAAACCGTTTTGGTGATGTGGACCAAGTTGGTATCTTCCAAATGCACAGTAAAGGCATGCTGTCTGTGGATAATCCGAGTAAATTGTTCCTATCTGGTGCCGATGAGACCGTAGCAGGCTCTGCTATCACTTGTATTCGCGATGGTAATCGTAATTTACTACTTGAAGTACAATGTTTAGTGTCTGAATGTGAAGCTGAGAATCAGCAACGTGTGAGTATTGGCCTGAGCTTCAACCGTTTGAAAATGATAACAGCGGTTCTACGTAAACACGGACGTATCAAACTCTTCCATGATATTTACGTTAACTTGGTTGGTGGTTTAAAATTACCAGAAACAGACACTAGTGCTGACTTAGCTATTGCAGCATCCCTTATTAGCTCACTGAATGATAAAGAGATGTCTCGTAAGCACTGCTTTATGGGTGAGATTTCGCTCAGTGGCGAAGTAAGACCAATTAACGGTGGTGTTCCCCGTGTCAACGAAGCGATCAAGCATGGTTTTGAAGTGATATATATCCCCAAAGCGAACTACCATAAGTCGATGGAGAGCAGTGGTGCTAAAATAATACAGATAGAGAAGATTGGTGATCTGTTAGAAGCTCTTAATTAACTCACCTGCTGATAAGATCATAATCTAATGTTTTGATGCGTTATGTCTAAGCGTTAGATTTAAAGTCTGTTGTTTTAAGTTACAGAAACAATTCTGCATGATGGTCTAAGTTTTTGCTAAAATATAAGGGACAAAACATGTCCCTTATATTTTATTTGTGTTTACAACCACAACTTGTTTGCGCAGTTAAGATACCATCCTGCTCTACAATACGACCTTTCGTCATCATGTTTGCTAATATTTGGTTTTTATCCATGCCTTTTACTTTGCATGTGTGGAATAAACCGACTGGAAACGTTTGCTCTACTAACGTCAGCAACACAGACTCATTCATTCCCGCTGGCTGCGCAGCTAATAATGCAACCACTTCTCTACCATGAACAGATTCAGACATAACACCCTCTAAAATTATAATTTAAACATAATAATGTGATCTTCTAGATCGCCAGCGTCAGATTCAGGCACCGCTTTACCACGAATCGAATAACCCAATTTGTGCATCTCTGATTGACTACCTGTTAGTAGTGGATGCCATTCAGGTAATTCCTTGCCTTCTAAAAGACGCTTGTAAGCACATGTTTCTGGTAACCAATGGAATGCATCAATATCATCGAGTGTGACTTTAAAACAATCAGATACGTACTTAAATCGCTTTTCATATTTTTTACAGCGACATGTTTTTGTGTTCAATAACTCACAAGCGACATTGGTAAAATGAATTTCTTCTGATTCATCTTCAATGATTTTATGTAAACAACACTTACCACATCCATCACAGAGTGATTCCCACTCTGTCTCTGTCATTTTAGCGAGTGTTTTAGTCTGCCAAAATTTTTCAACCATGTAATTAATCTCTAAATGAACTCGCAGCCGAATTTATAACGGTTTGTAAGGGTTAATGCAAGCTTATCGCCTGAATTAAGTACCCCGACTCCCGCTGGCGTGCCTGTTAATACAATATCACCGGGTAGCAAGGTAAAGCAGGTTGTTATCTCGACCAGTAATGACTCTATAGAACGCATCATATTCGCAGTGCATCCCTGTTGTCTTAACTGGTTATTCACCGCCAAAGTGAAATCGAGGTTATTAACATCTTCGAACTGACCCAGTGGGATAAAAGAGCTAATAGGGCAAGCCTTATCAAACGCTTTTGCCCTCTCCCACGGATGTCCTTGTGCTTTAAGTGATGATTGCAGATCACGTAAAGTCAAATCAAGCCCTAAACCAACACCCCAAATTAACTCAGAAAGCACGATTGGTGTGCCTTTCGTTATTGGAGACTTAATTAATAACGCCACTTCTAACTCATTGTGACATGCCCCTAAACCAACAGGTAGAGGCAACTGTTTATCAAGAGCAACTAATGAGGTAGCGGGTTTAATAAACAGTAATGCTTGTTCTGGAACGTCATTGCCAAGTTCACGAATATGATCGAGATAATTACGGCCAATACACACTACTTTGCCAACTGGCAGTCCGAGTTGTTCGTTATTTATTGTCTGGTGTTCGTAAAGAGAATCAATCATTTCAATCCCTGAATTTGATGGCATCTGATAAATGGGCAACTGATGTTGCGAAGTAATCTGAACGATTCCAACGCATGATACTTTTATAATTGTTGTACGCTAAATAAATTCGTCCCTTTTCACCATCGGGCATGATAAGTGACGCATCTAGCTCTACATTAGGTAATGCTTTACCTTCGAAGGTTCTGATACCTAATGCTTGCCATTCTGGTAACGTCTTAGTCAATTTTAATCCCGAAACGCTAGCATCATAGCCTTTTGGTAAGGTGACTTGTCGGCCCCAAGTGTAAGTATCATCCCAATTGGCTTGTTTCAGGTAATTGGCAGCAGAAGCTAATGCATCAGCTCGACTGTTCCAAATGTCCTTTTTACCATCGTTATTGTAATCGACCGCATAAGCGTTAAAAGATGAAGGCATAAATTGAACTTGGCCCATTGCGCCAGCCCAAGAGCCCTTCATATTATCGATAGAGATGTGTCCTTCATCGATAATTTTCAATGCCGCAAACAACTCTTTCTTAAAGAACGCTTCTCGTCGTCCATCATAAGCAAGTGTCGCGAGTGCGGATAAAGTAGAAAAATTACCAGTGTAATTACCGAAGTTGGTTTCAACACCCCACAACGCGATAATAAAACGAGGTTGTACACCATAGTCTTTACCAATACGCTCTAGTAATTCTATATTTTCATCATACAGCTTACGCGCTTTCGTGATCTTCCATGCTGGCACGGCTCTTGGGATATAAGCATCAAGCGTTATTTTTTTACGTTCAGGTTGAGCCTTGTCGTGAACAATGGTCTTTTCTCGATACTGCATTGAAGCAAAGGCGTCATCCAATGTTTGCTCACTCAAACCTAATGCTTGCGTCTCATTGCGTAAAGTCGATAAATACTCATCAAATGTTGGTTTAGCTGACACAGCTGTAGAGCTCAATGCAAATAATACCAATCCTGCTAATTTCATTTTATCTCCTTTAAAAGACGTTCAAACATAATAACTATTTAGTACTATCACGCCATTTTTTATATTCAACCAAGTGATCGACTGGCGGCGGTGGCATTTGTAAATAAAAGCCTTGTGACGTTAAATTTTCTAATACATTTTTTGTATCAGCAAACGCTAACGTACGCGTTTCGGTTAAATTCATTGTGACTACTAGCTTAGGTTGACCGAACATTGCTAATAAAGTTTCAGGAACCTTACTAAAATCGTCACGACGGGAAATAAATAAATACATCCCTTCTTTTTTATTTGTTTTATATATTGAACAAAGCATTGTATTTCTCTTAAGTTATAAACTTGCCTATTTTACGAGTAAAATATAACATGGCATAATGATTTATCTAAGTGCTATAACGATAAATGCTAAAACAGGCATAAAAACTAAGCAATCAGGAAAAAACCATGGCAGAACAGTCGATAAAATTTAAAGGGACAAGCTTTACACTTTCGGTAATTCATATCGAAAATGAGGCTGCAATGGCTAATCTTCACTCCTTTATTGCTGACAAAGTAGCCCAAGCGCCAGCATTCTTTAAATCTGCTCCAGTTGTCGTTAATGTTGCTAACCTTACAGGTGTCATCGATTTCAAAATGATTCAACAAGTCATTACCGATAATGGCATGAACCTTGTTGGTATCGAAGGATGTCAAACTGCTGAACAAAAACTAACAGTTCGCGAATCTGGTATTTCAGTCATTTCAAATACGGCTAAAAATACAGCAACTAAATTAGTGCCAGCTGTTGATATAAAACCTGAAATACAGACAGTTATAGTTGAAAAATCGATAACAAAGACCATAGTTCATAAAGGACAGATTCGATCTGGCCAGCAAATTTATGCTCAAGATGCATCATTAACAGTGCTTGGTAATATCAGTGCTGGGGCTGAGGTGATAGCGGATGGCTCTATTCATATATATGGCGCATTACGTGGTAGAGCAATTGCAGGCGCCAAAGGTGACGAAAGCGCACAAATATTTTGTAACAAATTAGACCCAGAATTGCTGTCAATAAATGGCACTTATATTTTAAGTGACGCAGTTCAGGGTGAGTTTATAAATGCTCAAACACAAATTAATTGTATCAATAACAAATTAGAAATTACAAAGTTCGATTAAATTCAAGGAATTAATATGGCTGAAATTATTGTCGTCACATCGGGTAAAGGTGGAGTAGGTAAAACAACTACCAGCGCTGCGATTGCTACTGGACTAGCACTAAGAGGGAAAAGAACTGTTGTTATCGATTTCGATATCGGTTTACGTAATTTAGATTTAATCATGGGCTGTGAACGCCGCGTGGTTTATGACTTTGTTAATGTAATCAATGGTGAAGCGAACCTATCTCAAGCACTAATCAAAGACAAGCGCGTTGCTAACCTCCATATCCTGCCTGCGTCGCAGACTCGAGATAAAGATGCACTGACAAAAGAAGGTGTAGGTAAAGTTTTAGACCAACTTGCTGAAAATCACGACTACATTGTGTGTGATTCTCCTGCAGGTATCGAAGCTGGCGCCATGATGGCACTATACTTCGCTGACATTGCCGTTATCACGACTAACCCAGAAGTCTCGTCTGTGCGCGACTCAGACCGTATTATAGGCATGTTACAAAGCCGCTCACGTCGTGCTGAACTTGGCCTTGAGCCAATTAAAGAACATCTACTTATTACACGTTATGTTCCAGAACGTGTAGAACGTGGTGATATGCTAAGTGTAGAAAGTATCACCGAGATTCTAGCGGTACCACTTGCAGGCGTTATTCCTGAATCAGGCGCTGTGCTTAAAGCATCTAACTGTGGCCAACCCGTCATATTAGATACAGAAAGCGATGCAGGACAAGCTTATGCTGATACCGTAGCAAGAATACTTGGTGAAGAACGCGAGTTTCGTTTTATTAATGTAGAAAAGAAAGGCTTTTTAAGCAGAATATTTGGAGGTTAAAATGGCGTTACTTGATTATTTCCGTACATCTAAACCCGATGTAAAGACAGCAAATCTAGCGAAGGATCGTTTACAGATTATCGTTGCTCATGAACGTAGTTTACGTAATAACACTCCAGATTATTTACCACAATTAAAATTAGATATTCTTGAAGTTATTAAAAAATATGTTGCAGTGACTTCAGACCAAGTAAGTGTTCAGCTTGATCAAAGAGATAACAATCTTTCAGTATTAGAGTTAAATGTTACTCTTCCTGAAGAGTAATATAAATCATAAAAAAGCGAGTGTGTAATATATTACACACTCGCTTTTTTTATATATTTATTTAGCCATTAAGCTTTCAAATATAGTATTACCAATCAGTTCCGCACGCCAATTAGATAGCATGATCGGCTTGTCCCCTACTTGTCGTTCTTCTTCTGTTAATTTCCAACACCAATTCAATAATTCGTTAATGATTTTCTTTGAACCAATTAATTCAGCAGGAATATTCGATTTTTCAGCCACAATCGCAATTTTATTACGTATGCTTTGCACTATTTTTTTATAACCAGGGTAATCAGAAATACGTGTCAATGGTTGTGGTAACTCATCGTCAGACAGTTGCTCGACCTGTTTTACAATTTCGATTATTTGTTTACCATGACGTTTTATTTCTATTGGTAACAACTCAAGCTTGTTTAAATCACGTAATGATTGAGGCTGCTGTTTTGCGACTTCAAGAATGTGAGCCTCTTTTACAACAAAGTTTACCGCCATATCACGATTTATAGCATTGTTTTCGCGCCATTCACCTAATGCTTGTAATGTGCCAAGTTGACGAGGAGACAAGAAAGATGCGTTCTTGAATTGCTTATAAACAGTACTCGGATTTTTCTTTGTCGACTTACGGCGGCGTAAATTATCTAACTCTTGTAGATAATACTCATAATAGCCTAGTTCTTTCAGCTTTGATTCCAGTTCGTTCCAGCAAGGTAACAAATGGTATACGTCGGCAGCAGCGTAGTTAAGCTGCATTTGCGTTAATGGACGTGCAAGCCAATTTGAACGCGATTCACCTTTATCCAATGTGATTTTTTGGAACTCGGAAACTAAACCACCGAAACCAAGGGAAGATCCGAGACCACAGAATGCAGCGGCGATTTGGGTATCATGGAAAAAGTCTGGAAATTTATTTGCTTCCGTCATAAATACGTCGAGGTCTTCAGAGCAAGCGTGAAGCACTACAGGATGACGGTCGAGAAGTTGCCATAATGAACTTAAGTCATCAACGGCAATTGGATCAACTAAATAAGTTTCAGTACCAGTATATAGCTGAAACAATCCAAGAATGGGGTAATAAGTACGCTGTCTGATGAATTCAGTGTCGATTGCTAAAACTTCGACGTCCGCACATTGCGCTATCATCTGCTGCAATGTTATTTGATCTTCAACTAAAATATATTCCACTTATAACCTCAAAAAAAAGCCACTTTCTTAAAATTTAGAAAGTGGCTTAATTTTAACGAAATATACGTCTAATTATAAGTGTTTTATGACTTTAAATTAGATTAATGCTTAATCACGCAATTCACGACGTAATATCTTACCAACATTACTCTTTGGTAATTCATCACGGAACTCGATAATACGTGGGATCTTATAAGCAGTAAGGTGTTCACGACAATGCGCAATAATTTCTTCTTTCGAAATTTCACCTTTCTTAACAACAAAGATTTTCACTGTTTCGCCTGATGATTCGTGAGGAACACCAATTGCTGCAGCTTCAAGAATGTTGTCATTCATTGTCAGTACATCTTCAATTTCATTAGGGAAAACGTTAAAGCCCGAAACAAGGATCATATCCTTCTTACGATCGACGATGTAGAAGAAGCCCTCTTCGTCCATACGTGCGATATCGCCGGTATTTAACCAACCATCTGTTATCACTTCTGCGGTGTCTTGTGGACGCTGCCAATAACCTTGCATCACCTGAGGACCACGTACTTGCATTTCACCAACTGCACCAGGTTTTGTTAATACGCCACCTTCGTCATCAATAATACGTACATCCGTTGATGATACAGGTAGACCAATAGAACCATTATATTCATGCAGATCGTACGGGTTTACTGTTACAAGTGGTGAACACTCCGTTAAACCATAACCTTCAAGTAAATGGCAACCTGTGATCTTCTTCCACTTCTCAGCGACTGAACGTTGAACAGCCATACCACCGCCAACAGATAGTTTCAAAGCAGAAAAATCAATTTTAGCAAAACTGTCATCATTAACCAGTGCATTAAACAGTGTATTAACACCTGTTATAGCTGTTGGTTTATGATCACTAATTTCTTTGATTAATGCAGGAAGGTCACGTGGGTTTGTAATAAGAATGTTCTTACCACCGCCCAAGAAGAATAATAAACCATTCACAGTCAGTGCAAATACATGATATAGCGGTAATGCCGTGATCACAGTTTCTGTGCCACGATCAATAATACTACCGTACGCACCTTCGGCTTGTAATACGTTAGCAAGCATATTCTTGTGCGTTAAGACTGCGCCTTTAGAAACACCTGTTGTACCACCGGTATACTGAAGAAAAGCAATATCATCGAAACCAGTTTCAACTTTAGTGAACGGCAATGAACGGCCTTTGTTCAGTACACGGTTAAATGATACTGCATTTGGCAGATTAAATTTAGGTACCATTTTCTTCACGTACTTAACAACTAAATTTGTGATAGCGCCTTTAACAGGAGAGAAAAGATCACCCAACTGCGTTAAGATAACGTGTTCAATAGGCGAATCTTTAATGACCTTTTCTAATACACTAGCGAAGTTGGAAATAATAACAATCGCTTTTGCACCTGAATCGTTTAGCTGGTGCTTCAACTCACGTGGTGTGTATAAAGGATTTACATTAACAATGACCATACCTGCACGTAATGCACCAAATAATGCTATCGGGTATTGCAGTAAGTTAGGCATCATTAACGCGACACGGTCGCCTTTAGTTAATTTAAGCTCGTTTTGAAGATAAGCTGCGAACGCTCGAGATTTCTCATCGATTTCGCCATAAGTTAATGAACAGCCCATATTTACATACGCAGGATTATCTGCATAGTTTTGAACTGTCTGATCGAATATATCGTTTAAAGAACGAAATGCACCAAAGTCAATCTCAGCGGGAACATTTTCCGGGTATCTCTTTAACCAAACCTTTTCCACCTTAACACTCCTTTTATTTAACTTTTTTAATTTAACAACACAATAGCTTTATTATTAATCCCTTAATAATTAGTTACTATTGATGAAATTATTTATTGTGAACGGATCTTAATTGATTAACACTCAATTAACAAATGAAATATCTACATTCGTCGTTTATTTAAACCTTCATAATTTAGAATTAGATAATAAAATCCTAATTTTTAGCGAAAGAATAAACTATTATATTTAATTATTAACAAATTTAACGACAGCCCTTGCGGTTTTAACGGCATTATCCATGTGGACGTGATGCCCGCCAGACAGTGTTAAAATTTTAAAGTTTTCTTTACAAAACAGTTCTAGATTTAAAGTTTGGGCAATTAAAGGAAATCCTTTATCCCCAATAATAATCAAGCAGGCTGTTGATATAGAAGATAAAATATCAATCACTTGCGATTCGCTCAAACGAACCAAAGAACCTGCTTTTAACTTAGGGTCAGAACAAAAACTAACTTCATCAGCATTAATCGTTAAGTTTCTGTTACAAATAAGTTTTGCATGTTCTTCATTCAAATCTGAGACAAAGCAACGCGCTTTCACAACCTTTTCCAACGTTAAAGCATTATCTTTACGATTCGTACTTTGGTTGATGTTTTGGTTGATACTTTTATTGTAAAGCGCTCTATTTTCAATACCTTTACGTAATTGGCTCACAGTTTGGTCAGCTTCAGCTGAAATAGCACCCAAACCTTCAATTAACACAATTCGACGTACGAGCTCAGGAAAAGTAGCAGCCAAAATAGAACTGATCATTGCTCCCATTGAATGACCAATAATACTCACTGGCCCCCAATGCTGGGTTTTAATAATTTGATATAAATCATCGACCCATTCGATAAAATTGTAATGACCTGCTTTATGATCGGAATAACCATGACCAGGTAGATCAATTGCAATCAACTGATAAGGTAGTGAACCATCTTCTAAATCATTTCGCAAAGCATTAGCAAGAGGTACAAAACTCGCGGCATTATCTAGCCAGCCATGAACAGCTAATAACACAGGTTTCGTGTTATCACCCCACTGCAAACCAGTAATAATACTACCGTTAACCTCTATACTAATGTTATTCATTAGAATTTACTCTCTACCCGGTAGTTTCTTCCAAGTAACAGTGTCTCGAACGTAAACAGGCATGGCATCTTCGACGGCAACGGCTTTACCATTGGCAAAGTCAGCAGCCGCAATCGCTAACATATCGTGTGACGTTGGGAACTGAATACCTTCACATGCAGTTAAATTTGCAACGTTTAATGCTGCAAGTTGCTCTGCATATGTAGCCCAACCAGTACCAAGTGTATAGAATTCTTGTTCGGGTTTGTTGAAATTAGCGACTAACTCATCTGCAGTAATAACCATTTCGTTACCAACTAATGTCATTACGCCAGCATTATTAAGCTGGTATTGCGCAAAGTATATTTCGCCCATACGCGCATCAATTGCGGGTAATACATCAGTAGCATTATGTAGTCGATGTGCACCTTGCGCCATTGCTGCCAATGTCGAGATTGGTAACATCGGTAAATCGGCACCAAAAGCGAGTCCTTGTGCAATACCAGTACCAATACGTACGCCAGTAAAACTGCCTGGTCCACGGCCAAATGCAAGCGCATCTAAGTCTTTCAACTTAATGCCAGCTTCAGCCAGCAGGCTATCCACCATAGGTAAAATACGCTTAGTGTGTTCACGCGGGCTTTCAAACTCTCTTACTAATATCTCACCGTTAATGCTCAGTGCGGCAGAACAATTTTCTGTTGATGTATCTAGTGCTAAAATATTACTCATAAAATTCACTTTCTAATTGTTAGTTTTCTTAATAAAAGATAAAACGCCATTTAAATCTCTGGTGCGTGGCATATCCGGTAAACTATTGATAAACGTAGCGCCATAGCCACGAGATACAATACGAGTATCACAAATAATGACACAGCCGGTGTCTTTAACGTCTCGAATTAAACGCCCGACACCTTGCTTCAAACTAATTACCGCTTTTGGGATTTGTAATTCAGCAAAAGGATCTTCGCCCTTACGCTGACAATCTTCAATACGTGCCTGTAACAGTGGATCATCTGGTGATGCAAACGGTAATTTATCAATAATAACACAACTTAAAGTTTGCCCGCGAACATCAATTCCTTCCCAAAATGAGTAAGTACCGATTAATAAAGCATTACCGTGTTCAATAAATTGATCGAGCAATACTTGTTTGTTGTCTTGACCTTGTACAAAGATGGGCATAGCCAATTGTTGCTGTAACAAACTAGCGACTTGCCTGATCATATAATGACTAGTACACAGGAAGAAACAGCGTCCTTTGTTAGCAACAATGACCGGGACTAACTTCTCAACCAAAATACGCGCTATATTAGGGTCATTAGGCTCCGGAATGTTACGTGGAACACACAACATAGCTTGGTTTTTATAATCAAACGGGCTGGCTAGAATAAGTTCTTTTGCGTTAGCCAATCCCATTTGTTGGCGATAGTGTGAAAAACAATGGTCAACAGCCAATGTTGCCGACGTAAAGATCCACGCGGCATTATTTTTTTGTTGTTCAGAACTAAAGCGTTCGGCAATATTAAGTGGCGTGATATTTAATGTAAAGTTTCGCTTAGTACATTCATACCAATAGCTCTCACCGGTATTATTTACCGCCATTATTTGTTGAAATATTGCTTTAATCTCAACCACACGGTCAAAACATTGATCGACAAGTTCTGTTCGCCCTAGCGCTAATTTAAGCACTTCATAGATAAAATCTAGTTGGTCTTGAAAACGCGTGACAGTTTTCATTACCGCTTGCTGATTAAGTAGATGACGCCAGTTGCCTCGGCCCGTTTCCATTGAAAAGCTTAAACGTAGATCTTGGGTCGCATTGGCTAAACCATTAGCGGCTTTGGTGACTTGGATCGTGTCTCTGAGATCGGTGCGGCCAAGATATTGCACATCCTTGCATAACGCTTGGATCAGTTTACTAGATAGGCTTTTACCAAAATACTCTGATGCGATATCGGGGATCTGATGGGCTTCATCAAAGACAATAACATCGGCATCAGGCAGTAAGCGTCCAAAGCCAGAATCTTTGACATTGAGATCAGCAAAATATAAATGGTGATTAACAACAACAATATCAGCATCCAAGGCTTTACGCCGTGCTTTAACTAAAAAACAATCTTCATAATCAGGGCAATCTCGCCCCAAACAGTTATCATTAGTTGATGTGACTAACGGTAAGATCTCTGCGTCGTCTTTAAGACCCGGTACCGAACTCATGTCACCGCTGATGGTAATATTAGACCAGCCCTTAATTTTAACGTAATCACTTAATATGGTTTGATTTTGATATTGTGTTTCTCGGCTTAAACGTGTTAAACGCTCTGTACAAAGGTAGTTATTTCGACCTTTTAATAATGCTGTTTTAGCTTTGCTATTTAATGCATCAATAATAAAAGGCAAATCACGGTTGAATAGCTGTTCTTGCAGGTTTTTACTACCGGTACTGATGATCGTAGTTTTGTCATTAACCAAAGCTGGAATGAGATAAGCGAACGTTTTACCTGTGCCCGTTTCTGCTTCTACAATTAAGTTGCCCTTGCTTGCGATCACATCATTAATGGCTTTCGCCATATCAATTTGCGGTTGACGAGCCGTATAGCCATCGATGACTTTGGCTAACGCGCCACCCGATAAAAAATATTGCTCTATCACAAACAAGTTCCCATTTAATATATTAGACGACATTTAATACCATCACTCATGCTAATAATCAAATTGATGTTGTATAAAGCTAAATTGATGGTTGTTTTTCAACCCTGTTAACAAAATACTATTACTTATAACTTGTTATTTTTAACAAAATTAGTCAGTAATAGTGGAATCACGCCCTACTTCTGCTAAAATCGCCCTCAAATCGACAGCAACACCTCGAATCTAGCTAAGTGAGTCCAAAGTAACTTGGAAGAGCCTTCAGGGAAATTGAAAGAAACTCTTCCAAGTTACTTAGGTACATACCCAAGCTACTTCAAGATGCACAATCAGCAAACCGAAAGGAGAGGATATTCAAGGCATGGATTCGAAGATTTAGTTATTCTAAATCAAGACTTCATAACGCCGAAAATACCACCATTCGGTTTGCCCTACGGGAGGCTAGCAGGAAAAACAGCATAGCGTTGCAATATTTGAAAATGGAATAACCATTATCTACATATTGCGCCTAATTCTGTTATCCCTGCTCGTCTCTGATATAGCATCTTGATGTAGTTTGGGTATAAAGTTTTATATAAACGATTAAACTCAATAAGGATAGTTAACAATGAGTCTTGCTGATAAAGTATTAGCCGTAAACAATGATTTACCAATCCGTACTGATAAGCCTGTACACAGTGGTAAAGTACGTTCTGTTTACTGGTTAACTGAAGCCGATAGTCGTCGTCTAATCGAAGAAAAAAGTTATGACGTAGCGGCAGATGCACCACTTGCAATTATGGTTATTAGTGATCGTATTTCTGCATTTGATTGTATTTGGCACGGTGAAGGCGGCATGCGTGGTGTACCTGGGAAAGGTGCTGCGTTAAACGCAATTTCAAACCATTGGTTTAAGTCTTTCCGTGATAACGGTTTAGCTGACAGCCATATTCTTGATATACCTCACCCATTCATTTGGATCGTTCAAAAAGCTAAGCCAGTCATGATTGAAGCGATTTGTCGCCAATACATCACAGGTTCTATGTGGCGTGCTTATAGCCAAGGTGAACGTAATTTCTGTGGTATCGAACTACCAGAAGGTCTTACTAAAGACCAGAAACTACCAGAATTACTTATCACCCCGTCGACTAAAGGTATTTTAGAAGGCATTCCAGGCGTACCTGCTGTTGATGATGTTAACATCACTCGCGAAAACATCTCTGACAACTACGAAGCATTCAATTTCAAATCACTTGACGATATTACTTATTACGAAAAACTGTTAAAAGAAGGTTTTGATGTAATTAGTGATGCACTTGCAGGTGTTGATCAAATGTTTGTTGATACTAAATTCGAATTTGGTTATGTCACAGACAGTAAAGGCCTAGACAAACTCATCTATATGGATGAAGTCGGTACGCCTGATTCATCACGTATTTGGGATGGTCCAGCATTCCGTGAAGGTAATGTTGTTGAGAATTCTAAAGAAGGTTTCCGTCAGCTATTACTTAACTACTTCCCTGAACCAGATATCTTACTTAATAAAAGCAGAATGGATGAGCGTTTAGCACTTGCTGAACATAATGCACTACCAACGTCTGTATTAATGTCTATTTCAGAAACTTACCTTAATATCGCAGAAAAAATTACCGGTAAGAAGATTGTCTTATCTGATAATCCGAAAGCTGAGATCATTGAGATATTACGTAAAGACTTTAATCTTATCGATTAATGCTACTGTGCATTAAATTAGACTGATTAAATCGTTATAATTAAAAAGGAGAGCTACTTATGATTAAAAGTAGACTCTCCTTTTTTGTATTCATGATTCACTATCAATCGTCAATCGTAATTAGTCTTCTTTTACCAGCATAGAAAGTGCCATTGCTTCTGCAACTTTAATACCGTCAATACCAGCAGATAAAATGCCACCAGCATAACCAGCACCTTCACCAGCAGGGTATAGGCCCTTAGTGCTAATACTCTGGAAGTCACGACCACGCTTAATGCTTACCGGTGATGACGTACGTGTTTCAACACCTGTTAATGTTGCATCTTTCGCTGAGAAACCTTTAATTTTCTTTTCAAAAGCAGGAATAGCTTCACGAATAGCGGCAATTGCAAAAGGAGGAAGCGTCTTGCTCAAATCAGTAAATTTAAGACCCGGTTTATATGAAGGTACTACATCACCAAATTCGCCTTCACCTTTACCAGAAAGGAAGTCACCGACTGTTTGTCCCGGTGCATCATAGTTACTACCACCGATAACGAACGCATTCTGTTCCCACTTACGTTGTAAGTCGATACCAGCTAATGGGTTACCTGGATAATCTTCTGGTGTAATACCAACAACGATAGCGCTGTTAGCATTCATTTCGTTACGTGAATACTGACTCATGCCGTTAGTTACAAGACAACCTTCTTCAGATGTTGCAGCAACAACCGTTCCGCCTGGACACATACAGAAGCTATAAACTGAACGACCACTTTTACAATGATGAACCAGCTTATAATCAGCGGCGCCTAAAAGAGGATTACCGGCATTCTTACCAAAACGTGCATCATCAATCGCAGCTTGTTTGTGCTCAATACGGAAACCAATAGAGAAAGGCTTCGCTTCTAGGTAAACACCGCGTTTTTGTAACATTTCAAATGTATCACGTGCACTATGACCAATTGCTAATGAAACATGATTCGTTTCGATAATTTCGCCACCAGCCAGTTCAACACCAGTTACTTGATCATTTTCAATTATAATATCATCTACACGGGCACTAAAACGAATTTCACCACCAAGTTCGATGATTTCTTTACGCATAGTCTCAATCATAGTAACGAGTTTAAACGTACCAATATGTGGCTTACTTAAATACATAATTTCTGCAGGCGCGCCAGCTTTAACAAATTCTGTTAAGATTTTACGAGCATGAAATTTAGGATCTTTAACTTGGCTATAAAGCTTACCGTCAGAGAATGTACCTGCGCCACCTTCACCAAATTGAACATTTGATTCTGGATTTAATATACGCTTACGCCAAAATCCGAATGTATCCTTAGTTCTTTCACGCACTTCTTTACCACGTTCTAGTACAATTGGTTTTAGTCCCATTTGTGCAAGAATTAATGCTGTAAATAAACCGCATGGACCAAAGCCAATAACAACAGGACGTTGCTCAATTTCTTCAGTCTTCTCAGCTACAAATTTGTATGACATATCAGGAGTCAAACGAACATGTTGATCTTTATCAAATTTAGCTAGAATAGCTTGTTCATCAACGCCACCAGCCAGTGTGACATCTAATGTATACATCAAGATAATTACATCACGTTTACGTGCATCATAACCACGGCGAAAAACAGTATATTCAGCTAATTGCTCAGGTTTAAGTGACAATCTCTCTAAAATATATGCATTGATTGCTTGATCGTCATGATCAAGTGGTAGTTTTACATCGGTTAAACGTAACATAGAAAATTATCCAAATATCAAAATGCTCAGCGCTGTTAGAGCACTAGCTTGTAAACTAAAATCTTAGGGCGGGTATTTTACGTTATTATGACGAAATATGCATTTTATTATTTAAAACTCGCTTGTTTTTCAAGCCGCTTTTGCCATCTTAATTGGATGTTAATTGCTTTTAGGACCTGCTTACGTATAATGCCAGCACTTTGAAATGTGAGGAACAAGCATCATGGCTTTTGTCGTAACCGAAAATTGTATTAAATGTAAACATGGTGATTGTGTTCCAGTATGCCCTGTCGACGCGTTTCATGAAGGACCTAACTTTTTAGTTATTAATCCTGAAGAATGTATTGATTGTGGGCTTTGTGAACCAGAGTGCCCTGTTAATGCGATCTTCCAAGAGGATGAAGTGCCTGAAGATCAAAAAATATTTATCGCAATTAATGAAGAGCTTGCTGAACTATGGCCTGTGATCACGGAAAAATGTGAGCCACCTGCAGATGCAGACGACTGGGCTGATGTAGAAAATAAACTGTCTTTATTAGAGCGCTAGTCATAAATCGCCAAATATTAACCCGTTTCAAATAAAGTTCCAGTACCGTAAGTAGAGAGTTCCCTATCTTCCCCAGATGGACTCTCACTTACCAGATTAACTCTAACTTAATAGCCAGAAAGTTCACCTTCTATAATCTACAACATGTTAACCCCAACCTTCCTCTCGTACTTCTCTCTCGTATAGTCAATTCACATCTAGACTTAAAAGATTAACTAATATTTAGTGCTACTTTAAAAGTAATCTAAGGATAGACTGATGCGTAATGAGAAAAATTCAATTACTAAATTAATGTTCAACATAATATCCATTACCTTAATTCTTATCACTTCCCATACATACACCTATGCAAACGATTCAAACAATGATGTATCAATCAAGACTGTGCCTATATATCCCTCCTCTCAAGATCAACAGCACCTATACGACGAGCTTAAAAGTACCAATAAAGATCAACGGCTGTTTTTTAATAATAATCGGCTAAATCTATCCGGTCTTACGCTATTGAGTTTATTAGCTGATCTAGGCATTAGAGATCACCCTATACTCACTAATGATGAAATAAGGAGTTTAGACGTAACGGATAAAGCACTTACCCTTGCGCTTTATCATATAGCTTCGCAATCACAGGGAAATCAATTAAAGTCTGCAGCAAATAAACCAGCTGATTTTAAAGCTGCGCTTAATAACGATACCCTTTCTGCCTATATTGACTCAGCAATGCCACAATTTAACGCTGTCATTCGATTAAGGCAGGCGATTAACAAATACAAGAGAATGAAGGATATAGACTGGCCACCGCTTACAGACACATTTAACCCGCAGTTAGGTCAAGGTCACGCGGAAGTTAAGATACTCAGGCATAAGTTAATGACCTTAGATGATTTGAACACTCTCCCCACGTCGAAACATAGATTAAACATATTTGACCAAAGCATCATTGACGGTATAAAGCATTTTCAGCGTCGTAATGGTTTTAAACTAACAGGTAAACTTAACGGCCATACAATTAACGTCTTAAACCAAAGCATAGATACCCGTATCAACAAGCTTCAAGTTAATTTATGGCGTTGGCTTTCTTTACCGCGTACTCCGCCAACCAAATACATCATGGTCAATATACCTGCGTTTGATTTAACGCTCATAGATAAAGGTGAGCCAGTTATGGAAATGAAAGTCATTGTCGGTAAGCCGAGTAATCAAACGCCAGTCATGATCACAGAGGTCAATTCAGTTACCCTCAATCCGACATGGACGCCTACGCGCAATATAATCAATAACGATTTGCTGCCTTTACATAACAAGAATAACACAGCGTTAAAAAGCCTTAATTTCCATCTAGCTACAGGCTATGGCGTTAATACCGTATACAAAGAGATTCCTGCTAACCTACAGGGGATGTTGAAACAATATCGTTTGGTGCAGAAATCAGGGAATAATAATGCTTTGGGCAAGGTGCGGTTTAACATTAAAAATAACAACGCTATTTTCTTACATGATACGCCAACTAAGCATCTGTTTAATAGACATAATAGAGCTTTGAGTCACGGCTGTATTCGCCTACAGAAACCTAATGACCTACTCGCCAGTTTACTCATCAGTAGCAGTAATAATAATAAACCTCAAACTAAACATGTGAGATTACCCAATTCACTGCCCGTATTTATCACTTATCAAACAGCATGGATTGATAACTTAGGGAAAATTAATTTTCGTAACGACCTGTATAAAAAGGATAAATAATAGCTGTCAACTATTATTTTAATAATTAATACAAGAAAACATAGCCGATAAGGTAATAGTGCTCTAGCTTTATGTATATGCTTCTAAAGCAAGGGAGCATTAAGAAGTTAAACTAATAAAATCAATGTATTAATCTATATTTGTGAATTTAAAGCAATTTATTGGAGTACTAAAAATGAATAAATTATCAATGTTTATCCAAGATTTTATCGAAGACGAAAGTGGTCTAACTGCGGTTGAGTATGCTATTGCCGGTGGTTTGGTTGTTGGCGGAATGGTCACAGCATTCAATACTTTAGGTACCAATGCAACAGCACAAATCAATACACTTTGTGGTGCCGCGAGTGGTAGTACGACAGCGTGTACACCTTAAGTACATTTATATAGCACAGTAAGTTGTCGTGCTACACAGTTGCATTTAAGTTTATCACTTAAAAAGGACTTTATGATGCCAAACTATGCGTTAGTAATGCCGATTATAACCGCACTATTAATTCTTTGTGTAGCTCTCTATTTTGATCTTCGCTACCAACGCATACCAAACAAACTTTGTTTATTGGCCCTATTATTCGGTATTCTGATTAATAGCTACTTTGATTCTTGGTCTGGCTTCATGGAGTCGATATTCGGGGCAAGCTTAGCATTAATACTACTTATTCCCGTTTACAAATTTAAAATGCTTGGTGCTGGTGATGTAAAATTAATGATTGGCATCGGCGCCCTTTCTGGTCCTTTAGTATTAACCTGGTCAATTGCATACGGTATTATTTTTGGTGCTTTCACAAGTATATTAATCGCAACTAAAACCGTAGGTTGGGTCGGTCTAAAAACCATGATTTCTCGTTACATCGATTGTTTATATTTAGGTGTATATTTTAAACCCGAAACAGGTGACGCAGGTGGAGTTAATGTGCCTTATGCGCCTGCATTAATGCTCGGCTGGATGTTAGCAACTTATATTAACTACGACATTTACGATTTAATGTGGACGGTAGAAGTAATGCTCAATGAAATAGGTACCAGCTTTAGCCTCATATAATTTTCTTTAATTCCCATATAAAATAACGGGTATGATTATGACGGACCAATCAATCAACGGGCTGCAAGAAAACGCACCGGAATTAAACGCTTATGACTCCCCCCTCTTTCCTGAAATAGTACCTGAACAACAAAATTATGGTACTCATGAGCACTTAGCTAAGCGCCCCACAACAATTAGCGAAACAGGCTTGCCCTCTCAACTTTTAACCGAATTATTAATTAAACATATCCATTCTATGCACGTAGCCACTATACGTGAACTAGCAGACGCTTTAGCCTTGTCTGGAGGCATAGTACAAGTACTTATCGACGTCGCAAAAGAGTCGGCTTTAATAGAAAATAGACAAAGCTTAGCGAGTGGACAAATGCGCTATGCCTTATCAAACATTGGTGAGATAGAAGCTGAGAAAGCTTTAAAATCCAGTGGCTATATTAGTGTTTCACCCGTTCCATTGACCCAGTACGTTGATATTGTGCTTAAGCAAACCAGTAGAAATACCCAAATTACGAAACAACGTATGCAAGCTAGATTTGCAGAACTCATGTTTTCAGAAGCATTAACATCTGCCATCGGCCCTGCGTTAAACTCCAATAAGCCGATATTAATTTATGGTATGCCTGGTGTAGGTAAAAGTTACCTCTGCCGTAACTTAAATTTATTATTTGGCGATGATGTATTAATCCCTTCGGCGATCGAAATAAGCGGTAATATAATTCAAGTATATGATCCGCAAGTACACATACTCAGCACTGAACAAGATAGCAAGTCACCAGCAGACGCATTATTCAGTCTAGACAGAGGCCATGACCCCCGCTGGCGGTTATGTCAACGCCCGTTAATCGTGACAGGCGGTGAGCTTACCGAAGATATGTTAGAGGTCAATTTTGACCCAAGTAGTCGCACCTATAAAGCACCTCTTCAGTTAAAAGCTAATAACGGCATCTTATTATTGGATGATCTAGGTCGTCAAAAAATGAGTCCGTTAGCTTTATTTAATCGCTGGATCATCCCACTCGAAGAACGTCGAGACTTTTTATTTTTGCCAAACGGTGTACATTTCGAAATACCTTTCGAACTTATTTTATTGTTCTCAACCAATCTCAACCCTGCAGAACTAGTCGATGAAGCCTTCCTACGTCGCTTAGGTTACAAAATTGAATTTCAACCATTAGAAGTCGATAGCTACAAGAAACTTTGGGGTAATGTATGCGAAAGTTTTAATTTAACTTGTGCAGATGTCACATTCGATTACCTTTTAAATACATATCATTATACGACTAACAAGCCATTTCTACCCTGCTATCCGCGTGATTTACTCAGTATCATCAGCGATCAAGTTAAATTTAATGAGCTCCCAAATGAAGTCGAAAAAAACTTAATAGACATTGCTTGGAAGCACTACTTTGTTAGTCAAAGCTAATAATATTAGAGGTAGCTAAAATGAATAAAAAGCCCGTAATCTCAGTCGCAATCTCCATTATGTTTGGGATTGGCGCAATTTTAATCGCGCAAAGTTGGTTAGATACCAATAAACAATCTGCACCAGAGAACCAAGTATATATTGCCTTTTCAACCATGGTGATCCCCATAGGGACGGTTATTACGCCTAAGCATGTAGAGTTGAAAGTTTTACCTGAATCTATGTCACCCGATAATACAATTGCTAATCCTGATGAGATCTATGGAATGATCGCAAAAGACACTATTTATATTGATGATATTATCAGATTAGAAAGGTTACTGGTTAAAGGTGAAGGTAGCACGCTAGCAAGTCTTATTTCGGAGAATATGCGGGCAGTGTCGATCCGTGTAGATGATGTCGTAGGTGTCGCGGGTTTCTTATTACCAGGTAACAGAGTTGATATTTTAAATACTAGTACCGGAAATTCAGGTACTGCAAATACAGAAGTAATTCTAAGAAATATTAAAATATTAGCAATTGATCAACGTGCAGCATCTACAACCGGTGAAAATAAACCGCAAATAGTACGCGCAATCACAGTTGAAGTTAATCTAGACCAAGCCGAAATATTGATGACCGCTCGTAACAAAGGTCGATTACAACTCGCACTACGTAACCCAACAGACAGTAATGCCATCGATTTTGCTAGTAATGAACAAATAAAAAGCAATAACGATGACATCATTGAAATCGCTCCTCCAGTATTTCAACCACGCCCCATTAAACAGAGAGCCAGTAAACATAAAGTCGAGATAATCCGCGGTACAGTTCAAGAATCAGTCCAACTTAAAATTTAGTTGTTCGACTATAAATAGGTGATAAATATGAATATTAACTCCCATTTTGATAAACCTGAGTCTTGGCCAAAGAATAATGTATGGACGTTAGCTATTTTAATTTTCATAACCAATTTATTCTTAGCCAGTGCAGTCTCTGCCGGCGGGCCAACAGCACTGGATGATGACAGCGTTAGGATCCCAATTTTCAAATCTAAGAATTTACAAATGGACCAACCAATACACCGTGTATCTGTAGGTAACCCAGCTATAGCGGATATCTTAATTTTGCGTAGTAGTGAGCTATATATTGTCGGTAAAAAACTCGGTACAACGAACATGATGGTATGGGATAAAGACGATAACTTGGTTGACGTACAAAACTTAGAAGTTACCCATGATTTAAATAGTCTTAGAAAGCGCCTACACAAATACTTGCCAAATGAAGATATAGGTGTAGAAACGTCACAAGGTCAATTAGTCGTTAGCGGACAGGCTACATCATTAATGAAAATGAGTACGGCAGTAGAAATAGCCCAAGGCTACGCAACTGCAGCTAATGTTGATGATAGTAATAGCACTGTTGTAAACATGATGTCAGTCGGTGGTGGCCAACAAGTAATGTTAGAAGTGACTGTCGCTGAAGTTAGCACTGAAATTGGCCGTAATTTGGACGGAAATACCGTTATAGGTGGATTCGGTTCCGATGGGTTTGGTGGCATAGGGACAGGGACAGGTAATGTACCTGCAAATATTTTAGGCGGTATCGATACTAATATTTTTGCACGTTATCTCACTGGTGACATGTTATTTAGTGTTGCTTTAGATGTAGCAAAGACTAAAGGTTTAGCTAAAGTGCTTGCAGAACCGAACCTAACAGCACTTAGTGGTCAGTCTGCCGAGTTCTTATCTGGTGGTGAGTATCCCGTGCCAGTTTCAACTGATGATGGTGTTACAATTGAATACCGCGACTTCGGTGTTGGTGTTAGCTTTGTACCAACAGTACTTGATTCTGGTAAAATAAACCTAAACCTTAAAGTGCTAGTAAGTGAAATAAGTAACGCTAATAGTGTAGCGATCTCAGCAATTGAAACTGGCTCAACGACAATCACTCCCTCTTTAGTCAAAAGATCAACTGCAACCACAGTAGAGCTTGGCGACGGCCAAACCATAGTTATAGGTGGGTTACTAAGTGATAACCTTCGTGAATCTGTCACTAAATTCCCAGGATTAGGTGATATTCCGATTCTAGGGCAGCTATTTACAAGCCAAGAGTATATTAGTGGTCAAACCGAACTCGTTATTATGGTTACACCACGCTTAGTTAGACCCTTTAATAAGGAAGGTATGATCTTACCTACTGACGGATTCGTACCCGTATCTGATATGGAATTTTATTTACTCGGGAAAATGACCCAGCAAGATAAAGATTCAGCCACAAAGAACCCAAATGACAATTCCGGCACACCATCAAGCATTGTCCCAAGCTCTGGGGGTACAGAACAACAATATGGTCATACTCTCAATTAACTTTGTATCCAAATATACTTATAGCGTAAGAAAGAATTAAGAGGAATTATGATGAAAAATTTAAGCTTAATGCTGCTCTGTAGCCTATTCTTATTCGGCTGTGTACAAGAACCAAATTACGAATTGTCTGCATCAACACAGTATATGAAAGATATACAAATCCTTGACCCAGATGCCCCTGTGAAAAATGACGGTATAACCAACGCGATTGAAGGTAAATACGGCGAAAAAGTGATCACGTCATACCATAAGAGTGCTTACGAAGCTAAATCAGCTCGTGATATTTCACAGCCATCTACCAGTAATAAATAGAAAGGCAACATTATGTGCAATAAAAAAATAACAACCTTAAAACGTAAACAGAACGGTAACGTACTCATTATGTTCACTCTGGGCTTATTTGCACTCATTTCTATGGCTTCGCTCGCTCTGGACGGTGGCCATTTATTACTAAACAAGGGGAAGTTACAAAATTTAGTCGACTCTGCAGCATTAAATGCTGCGACCGAATTAGATCAAGGCGCAACTCATGAACAAGCCAGAGCAGCTGTCGTTGCAATAATTCAGATGAACATATTGCATAACGATCACCATGAATTACAAGCTGCAATTGATCTATCTAGCGTCGATAATACGCTTGATCAAATGACTGCTCAGTTAAATGTTGAATTTTCACAACAGCCAGATCCTTTTATTATCGATAATGATGAAAGCGCCAAATATGTAAAAGTATCTTTAACAAATTTGGGACTTGATAATTTTCTCGCTGATGTTTTCAATTTCAATAAGCAGGTGTCCGCGTCAGCATTATCAGGTCCGAGCTCGGATATTAGCAATTGTTATCAAGATTTAGTTCCCATGGTTGTTTGTGCTGACACTGCAAACGCCAATGTTGACGGGGCTAATGAATATGGTTTGAAAGAATATAGCCTAAATTTGATGAAAATTGGTTCAAATGCAGACTCACCTATTGGCCCGGGTAATTTCCAATTACTTAGACTTGGCTCTAATTCCGGGGCCGCAGATATCCGAGCCGCAATGGCTGGTGAATCAAGCATAGGCACAACTTGCTTTACGCCCGGCATAAGTAACCAATCAGTACCAACAGAACCAGGGAATACAGTAGGCCCTGTAGCCCAAGGACTAAATACCCGAATGGGTGAATGGCATGGTCCTGTCAATTCAACGGTTCACCTACGAGACAGCAACATATGCGAAGGAGATACGATAGACCTTGGTGTAGACGGTTTAGACCTTGAAGCCAGTGCAGCTTCTAAATCATACACTTACAACGACTATGATTTAGACAGCGCACAGTTTTCTAGTGGAACCAACAGTTCATGTGATGCAGTTAACCCTATATCAAGTGGGGATATCATTACGGAAACTGATGCCGGATTGCAGAGGTCCAGTTATGGACGACGTATATTACAAGTCGTTATCGCAGAGTGTACTGGTACAACTAATGGCGCCAATAATCTTGATTTTCTTGATATTGGATGTTTCTTTATGACTCAAAAAGTGGGTAGTTCAGGGCCAACATCCTATGTTGTCGGTGAATTTATTAATAGCGGAGGTAACTGTACTGACAGTGGAACTCCTTCAATAACTCCAGTAGACAACGACGGTCCGTATAAAATTGTATTATTCCATGTACCAGGAAGCTCAGATTCTTAGGAGGGACTATGCATCAGTCCAGAAGCAACAATAAATGTACAAAAGGAAAGAATGAGCAAGGATTTGCAGCGATTGAATTTACTATGATTCTGCCTTTTCTATTACTGTTGATTTTCGCTACTGCTGAATTTGGTAGGTTGCTTTATCAATATAATGCCCTTAACAAGACTGTCCGTAACGCATCACGTTATCTGGCAGGCAATGCCAAACTCGGTACTGGTGTATACGAAATAAAACCTGGTATCGAAACTAAAGTCATCAGCTATATAAAATATGGTAGTCCAAACTCAGTAACCCCCCTACTACCTAACTTAACGGCTAGTACCATAGATTTAAGCTTATCAGGTGCGTTTGTCACCATAAATGTTTCTTATCCATGGCAGCCTTTATTTTCGGACATGTTCACCACTTTTGGCCTAGGTGACGATATAGATATTAGTTTTCCGCTCGTATCAACATATACAATGAGGGCGTTCTAATGATAAAAAGCAACCACAGTAAACAGCAAGGCTTATACGCTGTTGAGTTTGCGATTATAGGAAGCTTATTTTTCTTACTTTTATTTGCAGTTTTAGAGATTGGCCGATTATTCTTTGTTTGGAATGTGTTAACTGAAGTGACACGACGTGGGGCTAGATTAGCAACAGTGTGTTATTTAGATACTAGTAATATTGTCGCTTTTGATGACATGATTTCTACAGCGCTATTTAATGATAACGCAATAATTCCTAATCTATCGTCCTCTAATCTACAAATTCATTACCTAATGGATGACGGAACTCAAGTCCTAAGTTCTGTTGACGCTAATTTTATTAATTTTGTCAAAGTAGATATTATAAATTATCAACACCAACTATTAATTCCAGGACTGTTTCTCACATTAAATTCACCTTCATTCTCAACAACACTACCAAGTGAAAGTTTAGGTGTGACCCCCCATACGACAACGTTATGTACACCATCATAATTATAGTAACGACAATTAACTATTTATTGGTAAGGAATCATAAATGAATAACCAAAATTCAAATAATATAATTGGATTTAGTGAAAGTAACTCCGCCCCGATAGATCGAGATAAACTAGCGTTGCCTTTCCCACTAAATTGTTTAGTCATTTGTCAAAACCCAACAATGCGTCAGCATTTATCTACTTATCTTGCGACTGTGACAAATCTAAAAGTTGATTACTGTACAGTATTAGATAGCAATGTAAACAACCATAATTTAGTTATCTTTGTACTAGATAGTAACGACCTTAAAGCCAAAGATAATATAAAAGAAATTGCAAAACACGACATTAATTTTATTTTAGTCGCCGATAACATAAGTAACGATGTTATTCGTACTGCGGTCCACTTTAAAGTAAAAGACATTATTTCACAGCAAGATGTAGAGCAAGAATTGTTTAACTCACTACTAAACTCTGCCAATGAATTAATTCAAACAAGTAAAATAGCGCCTCTATACACGGTCATTAATGGCAAGCCTGGTTCTGGTGCCAGTTTTATTACCAGTTGCCTAGGTGAGATTAGCGCTAATATATCAAACGAAGAGATAGCTATCATAGATGCGGACCTAAATTATGGTTCGCTTGCTGACACGTTTAATTTTGATGCCAATTATTATTTAACCGATGCCTTAAATGAATTAGATAAATTAGATAATACAGCCATAAAATCAATGATGCAAAAAAGAGATAATCTAAGTCTATTGGCCAGCAAACCCTACACGCAATTAAACACAAATAGCCAAACTTTAGGGTATTTAGACCAACTTGTCTGGAAGGTTAAATTAAATCATGACCTGGTATTAGTTGACTTATCACGAGGTATTGAGCGTTTCACAATCCCATTATTGAATTTATCATCTAAAGTTCTGATTGTAGTACAACAAAATATTCTCAATCTGCGTGAAGCAAAAGTACTGATTCAACAATTAACCCAACACCTAGGGATAGATACAGATAAATTGCATATTATCGTTAATCGGTATTCAACTAAGAACAGCAATATATCTCTCGATGATATTAAGAAAGTATTAAACATCGATAAGCTATATGTCGTTAGTAACAATTATCAACTTGCCAATGCAGGCATTGATTCAGGTTCACCGTTATTAAAAGTAGCTGACCATAAAGTAATACAGGAAGAAGTATCACATATTATCGGGGAGTTATTCCCAATTGAGGTTCCAGTCAAAACGACCTTATTATCTAAAATTTTTCGGAGACTATAATGGAATTTGTCAACAGCAAAAATAATGACCCTTTCAGCATGTTAACTGCGAGCGATATGGAGACCAAACAAGAAATATTTGGTCTATTGCTAACTCAACTTGATCTCTCCGTTTTAGAAACCTTACCCGAAGAGGTTGCCAAAGAAAAAATTGCTAATTCTTGCTATCAGTTTCTGAATAAACAGACGAGACCAATTAGCCTCGAGGTTAGGCAAATTTTAATTAAATTAATCACTGACGAAATTTTAGGATTAGGTCCACTCGAAACCCTACTCGAAGATCCAACAATTGCGGATATCCTAGTCAACAGTTATGACCGAATATTTGTCGAGCGTGCAGGTAAATTAGAACAAGTATCGGTTCAATTTTATGACGATAAACATTTACTTAACATCATAGACCGCATCGTATCGGGTGTAGGCCGCAGAATCGATGAGTCATCACCTATGGTCGATGCCAGACTCAAAGACGGTAGTCGTATTAACGCTATCATTCCCCCACTTGCTCTCGATGGTCCGGCATTATCAATTCGTCGTTTTACAGTCGATAAACTTCAAGCACAACAACTTATCGACTACGGTTCGATGACACAACCAATGGCAGATCTAATTCAGGCAGCCGTATTAGGTAAGCTAAACATATTAATTTCTGGTGGTACAGGTAGTGGTAAAACCACACTGTTAAATATTTTATCAGGCTATATACCTAATGATGAAAGAATCATCACCATTGAAGATTCAGCCGAATTACAGCTACAGCAACCACATACGGTTAGATTAGAAACAAGACCGGCGAATATTGAAGGCAAAGGTGAAGTAGGTCAACGTGAGTTAGTCAAAAACTGCTTAAGAATGCGCCCAGATAGGATTGTGATCGGCGAAGTACGTGGCAGTGAAGCCATAGACATGTTGGCTGCAATGAACACGGGTCATGAAGGTTCCATGACGACACTCCACGCTAACACTCCACGTGATGGTTTAGGCCGATTAGAAAACATGGTTTGCATGGCCGGGTTTGATATGCCTGTGCATAACATTAGAACTCAAATATCCTCAGCCATTGATGTTGTAGTGCAATTACAGCGCCAAGAAGATGGTAAACGACGTATTACTAGCATCCAAGAAGTAACAGGTATGGAAGGTGACATGATCACAATGTCAGAAATATTTACTTTTAGACGCGAAGGGAAAAACGACGATGGCAGTATTAAGGGAAGATATGCTGCCACAGGAGTTGTACCGACCTTTGCTCGTAAACTCAAAGATAAAGGTATTAATATTCCTCACAGCCTATTCACTGTGGATATGCTGTCTAACGGATTTTAAGTGGTGAATTTATGAGTTCTCAAGTCATGTTTTTGCTCTTGGTATTTGTAGCTGTTGTACTGTTGTTCCAAGGTTTTTTTATCTCAGTCTATAGTCCACAACGAGCAAACTCCAAACATATACGTAAACATCTCGCCTCATTAGCTGGCGGTGATGAAGAAGCCCAAGCTGATATTTTAATTAATAAAAAAGTTGAAACACTACCCGCTTTTTTACAGTGGGTAGAATCATTACCTTTAGTTTACAGTTACACCTACAAGATGGAACTATCGGGTTCTAAAATGCTCGGCCATCAATACCTAATAATGACCATTTTATTATCTTTTGTGTTGGCCATAACAGCTTGGTTTGTGACTCTAGACATTGTATTTACGGTATTTTCTGTTATCACTGTTTTTACTATCATGCACTTAATATTAAACCGAAATATAAATAAACGCATGGAAAGGATTGAGCAACAATTCCCTGAAGCATTAGATGTATTAAAGCGCGGTTTACAAGCGGGTTATGCCTTTAGTGATTCATTGAAGCTTGTTTATGAAGAACTTGAAGGTGAATTATCTGATGAGTTTAAACTAATGTTTAACCGCATTAATTTCGGTAATGATGTACATACAGCCTTGCTAAGTTTTGTGAAACGCGTGCCTAGCACTTCAGCAATGGCCTTTTGCAGTTCAGTGTCGATCCATAAAGAGACTGGTGGTAACCTCGCAGAAAATATAGATAACTTATCGAGAATAATTAGGCAAAGATTTACCTTCAAACGTCGTGTAAAAACATTATCAGCTGAAGGTCGCCTTTCAGGCTGGGTGCTAGTTTTAACACCTTTCGTTTTATTTGCAGTACTTTATATGTCATCCCCTGATTACACCAGTATCCTAATTAATACCCCCGAGGGTTTAAACTTACTTAAATGGGGCGGAATTGGCATGTTGGTTGGAATATGGTGGATAAGCAAATTAATTAAGATTGAGGTATAATCATGAATCAAATTATACAGCTTTTTGAAACCACGTTTACCGACCCCGACATGATGAAATGGGCTATTTATCTGGTAGCTGGCGTAGCAGGTATCACACTAGCTATTGCACTGTCATCATTGATTTCGGGTTTATACTCACCAGTTAAAAAACAATTAAGCAAGCTCTCTAAGGAATCAACAGCGCATGATGATTTAGCCAAAGAATATGAGTCATCACTAGAGCATACTATTGATAAATTAAAACATATCCCCTTCATCAATAAGAATTATCAAGGTGATTCATCGACTAAAAAATTACTTATTCATGCAGGCTTCCACTCTCAAGATGCACTCAAAATATTCAACTCAATTAAACTATTATTATTATTAATTAGTGGCGGGATAGTTGTTGCCTTAATCAATAACATTTCAACTTATTCAACAACGACAGTTGTCTATATAATCGCCTTTGTACTGGGAACCGCTTACCTTCTACCCGGTATAATATTAAAGAAAATTGCCGAGCGTAGAATGACTGATTTAAAACGTTTCTTTCCCGATGCACTAGACTTACTTATCGTATGTTGTGAATCAGGACTAGGATTACTGGAATCATTTCAGCGTGTTGCAAAAGAATTACAGCTAGCCCACCCGACACTATCATTTGAGCTGAACCTAGTCTGTAGTAAAGTTAGATATGGGCTTACTCTACAGCAAGCGCTAAAAGAATTTAGCGACAGAACAGGTCTAGAAGATATTAGAGGACTAAATTCGGTTATAGTACAAAGTTTAAGACTAGGTACCGGTGTAGCGGCAACAATTCGTATTTATTCTGATGAATACCGTGAGAAAAGGTTACAGGCAGCAGAGGAAAATGCAGCAAAGTTAGGCGTTAAAATGATTTTTCCTATGATGTGCTGTATTTGGCCTTCGTTCTTTATTGTCGCTATCGGACCTGCAGTTTTAAAAGTCATGGCCGTTTGGGGAGAAGCATTTTGATAAAAAAATCATATGGAATTAATAATTGGTTATGTGCAATTATTGGCTTGACGATGTTATCTGGTTGTACAACCACCAGCAGTAATAATCAACTCGACTTTTCAGACATACCGCCTGACACAAGAGAAACCACGCTTACGCAGGCTGTCTCTGCTGAACAAAATAGCCAATTTGATAAAGCCATTGTACTCTATGCCAAAGCATTAGAAATTCAGCCGAGTGATGAAGAAAAACCAACAATAGCAATGACCAATACTGCAGTATTTTATAAAATTGGTTTACTCGAAGTAAAACAGGGAAATACCGAACTAGGCAGAAAAGCATTTAGACAAGTACTTAAAGTAGAACCATCGCATGTATTCGCTCAAACTCAACTTGGTATTATCTATTTAGCCCAAAGGAATAAACAAGATGCTTTGGTTTTATTAACTAAAGCGATAGCCACTGATCAACTGCGCCTTGCCAGCCAAGCCAACACCAAAAATACTTATTTCGCGCTTGATAAACAATCCCCAGTAAAAGCTTACATGGGACTAGCTGTTATTCATGATCTTAAGGGTGATCACGATAGAGCAATGGCATTGTTTAACTTAATAAAACCAATCACACCACAGGACCCGCTTTTATTCACGAACATCGGATACTCCCATTACCTAGTGGGTAATTTTGTTGAAGCGGAAATAAATTTTAAAAAAGCTATCGATCTTGATATGCAATTTTCAAGAGCCTGGGTAGATTTAGGCCTAGTTTATGTACGTAAAGGAATGTATAGCAAAGCACTGCAAACATTAAAACAAGTGATGCCAACTGAGCATGCTTATAATGACATCGGTTACTTCTTAATATTGGAAGGTCGTTATCGTGAAGCTGAGTACTTTCTTGAACGCGCAATCGAGCTTTCTCCAAGTTATTTTGTGAAAGCAAATATCAATCTTGAAAACCTTAAATTACACATGAACAAAGATATCGATCTTGCTTATTCAAATGAATAATCACTCTATGTTTGATTACTGTTGTGTTTAATATAAACATTTTATAAATAATAGTTATAACTAATAGTTAAAAAATCATTGCAATTTTATCCTAGATTGCTATTGTGAACTCAACCACACTTATTAGTAACAACATACTAACTGGATAAAATATATGAATAACAACCTGAAAGTAAACGTGCATCACCATCATCATATTTGATTAGCTTTCAGGCTGTTAACTGGAGGTGTATGCATGCAAACTTCCGGAACTCATTTAGAAAAACCCTCGGAAGATTTAACTTTCGGGGGTTTTTTCGTTTACAGACAATTATTTTGACAAGGTTTAAGGATGACTATGTTAGACACAAAAAATGACCAACCAAGACTAAGAATCGCGATTCAAAAATCAGGCCGTCTTAGCACTGAATCTCAAAATCTACTAAAAGCTATGGGGCTTAAAATTAACATGCGCGAACAACGTCTGATCGCACACTGTGAAAACATGCCAGTTGACCTACTTCGTGTACGTGACGATGACATTCCAGGTTTAGTTATGGATGGCGTTGCTGACCTTGGCTTCATTGGCGAAAACGAACTAGAAGAAAAAGAACTAGAGCGTCAACGTCTTGGAGAGCCTGCAGAATATAAACTGCTTAAGCGTATGACATTTGGTGGTTGCCGTTTATCTATCGCGGCGACGGAAGAGTTTGACTATCAAGGACCTCAATCACTTGAAGGCTTACGTATTGCAACGTCATACCCTGAACTACTGAAACGTTATTTAGATGAGCATGGTGTAAGCTTTAAATCAGTGATGCTTAATGGTTCCGTTGAAGTAGCGCCGCGTGCAGGCATTGCTGACGCAATCTGTGATTTGGTATCTACCGGTGCCACACTTGAAGCCAATGGCCTTAAAGAAGTACAAGATATCTTCCACTCTAAAGCTGTGTTAATTCAAGCGAAATCAGCATTATCAGCAGACAAACAAGCATTGGTTGACCGTCTAATGGTTCGTGCTCAAGGTGTAATGCAAGCAAAAGAAAGCAAATACATCATGTTACACGCACCTAAATCTCAACTAGATGCAGTCATAGCTCTTCTTCCAGGTGCAGAACACCCGACAGTATTACCGTTGGCATCAACTGACGATATAGTTGCGGTACATTTAGTCAGTACCGAGACTCTGTTCTGGGAAACCATGGAACAACTAAAACAGTTAGGCGCAAGTTCAATTTTAGTATTACCTATTGAAAAAATGCTAGGTTAGTAGCAAACATGCAAAAGCAATGTTAAGGGAGGATCAAGCATGAAAACAGTCGTATGGGATCAACTTAGTCAGGTACAGCAATCAGCATTATTAATGCGTCCTGCGATATCAAACTCAGCAAAGGTCGGTGACATTGTTACTGATATTATTGCGCAAGTTAGGAATGAAGGTGATAACGCTTTAAAAGCACTCACTGCAAAATTTGATAAAGTTGAAACGGATTGTTTACGTGTGACAGCAGCAGAAATAGCCGCAGCAAGTCAGCGCGTAGATAATGAAACCAAACAAGCTATCAAACAAGCACAACAACACATTCACCTTTTTCATGAAGCGCAAGTACAAGATACGATTCGTGTAGAAACAATGCCTGGTGTTATGTGTGAAATGCACACGGTTGCAATTGATGCTGTTGGTTTATATATCCCAGGCGGTACCGCCCCACTACCATCAACAGTGCTTATGCTTGCAACACCCGCTAACATTGCCAATTGTGAACGTATTGTATTAACGACGCCGCCACCGATTGCAGATGAAATTTTGTTTGCAGCCCAGTTATGTGGAGTCACTGAGATTTATACCCTTGGTGGTGCACAAGCAATCGCAGCCCTCGCTTATGGTTCTGAATCAATTGCCAAGGTTGATAAGATATTCGGTCCAGGTAATGCCTTTGTTACTGAAGCAAAACGCCAAGTGAGTACGGATATTAATGGCGCTGCGATTGATATGCCAGCTGGACCGTCAGAAGTACTGGTTATTGCTGATGGCGATGCTGATGCTGGTTTTATCGCGGCTGATTTATTATCTCAAGCGGAACATGGGCCTGATTCACAATCAATCTTAGTGGTGTCATCAAGCACGTTAGCAACTGAAGTGTCTGCGCAAGTTAAGCTGCAATTGGCTTGCCTTTCTCGCCAAGAGATTGCCGTACAGTCAATTGCATCAAGCTTGATTATTGTGACTAATGATACTGATACATCTATTGCCATAAGTAACTTGTATGCACCCGAACATTTAATTGTACAAACAGAAAACGCGCGTAGTTTATTACCGAAGCTTAAGCATGCTGGTTCGATCTTCTTGGGTGCTTGGTCTCCAGAGTCTGTGGGTGACTATGCAAGTGGTACCAATCATGTGCTACCAACCTATGGTTACACTAAAACATATTCAAGTTTAGGGCTTGCAGATTTCACCAAACGCTTCACGGTTCAGGAGTTAACCCAAGATGGTCTCAAAAGCTTGGCGAAGACGGTCACTTGTCTGGCTGATGCAGAAGGACTTGACGCACACAAACGTGCAGTCACAATCAGAATCGATCGTTTGGGAGAAATGCAATGAGCAGCAAGCTAACACTATTAGCAAGAAAGAGCGTGCAAGAGTTAACACCTTACCAGTCTGCGCGTAGGATTGGTGGGACAGGTGATATTTGGTTAAATGCCAATGAAGCACCTGATTCAGGTCACTACTCTCTAGATTGCAGCCGCTTAAATCGTTATCCGGAGTTCCAACCGACGTCTGTGATCAAAGGTTATGCCGCTTATGCTGGTGTAAAACCAGCGCAAGTGATAACCACCCGCGGTGCTGACGAAGCGATTGAACTGCTTATTCGGACATTCTGTGAACCGGGAGTAGATAGCATTCTAATCAACCCGCCCACTTACGGTATGTATGAGGTAAGCGCTGAAACCTGCGGCGTTAATATCATTAAGCAAGATCTTAATGCTAACTTCGACCCTGACTATGATGCGATAACAGCACAATTAGACGCGGTTAACATTGTATTTCTGTGTGCACCAAATAATCCGACTGGCAACCTGCTAAATACAGCCCGCTTAACAGAATTGTTAAGCGCAGCAAAAGACAAAGCTATTATCGTTTGTGATGAAGCTTACATTGAATTTTGTCCCGACGCATCACAAGTGTCGTTACTGCAAGATTTCGATAACTTAGTGATCTTAAGAACACTATCAAAAGCATTTGCACTGGCATCAATACGCTGTGGTTTTGCATTAGCCAGTGAAACCGTAATTGGTTTACTGTCAAAAGTAATCGCACCTTATCCTGTTCCTGAGCCGGTAGCTCAAATAGCTAGCCAAGCGTTAACAGAATCAGGGATACAGGTGATGACGGCCCGTGTTGAACAACTTAACGGTATGCGCAATGCGTTTATCGACGAACTGAATCAATTACAGGGTATCGAAAAAGTATTCCCTGCAACTGGGAATTATGTTTTAGCACAGTTTATTGATAGCCAAAAAGTGTTTAGCTTATTAGGCAAACAAGGTATTGTATTAAGAGATTTTAGTTCCAAAGCAAGATTAGAAAACTGTATTAGAATCACCTTAGGCAGCGCCACTGAAATGCACAGCACTTTAGTCGCTTTAAAGTCCGTACTCTCTTAATATAAGAGCATTAAAAGAATAATAAACAAGCAGGAGCCCGATGTGAGCAAGGAAAAATTCTTATTTATTGATCGCGATGGTACATTAATCGATGAACCGATTAGCGATAAACAAGTCGACACTTTAGAGAAACTGAAATTTGAACCATTAGTGATCCCAGCATTACTTAAGTTACAAAATGCAGGTTTCACCTTGGTCATCGTTTCTAATCAAGATGGACTCGGCAGTGATAGTTATCCACAAAGTGACTTTGACATTCCACAAAACGCTATGATGGAGTTATTTGCTTCACAAGGCGTTAACTTCGAGTCGGTGTTACTTTGCCCGCACTTTACCGAAGACAATTGTAGTTGCCGTAAACCGCATTTAGGTATGGTTAAAGAATATCTACAATCAGGTCGTATCGATTTTGCTAACTCGTATGTAATTGGTGATCGCATCACCGATATTCAGCTTGCTGAAAACATGGGTATTGAAGGCATCCTTTATAGCCGTAGCGCTCTAAACTGGCCAATGATTGAAGACAAGATCTTAGCTAAAGGCAACCGTGTTGCTAGTGTGACTCGTACGACAAAAGAAACAGACATTAAAGTAGATATTGATTTAGATAGCCAAGGTGGTAGCCAAATTGATACAGGCATGGGTTTCTTTGACCACATGCTTGACCAAATCGCGACTCATGCTGGTTTCAGATTAAAACTTAGCGTTGCTGGCGATTTACACATTGACGATCACCACACAGTGGAAGACACAGCGCTGGCGTTAGGTAATGCAATCAATCAAGCACTGGGCGATAAACGCGGCATCGGTCGTTTTGGTTTTGTATTGCCAATGGATGAATGTGAAGCCTCATGCTCACTAGATTTATCTGGTCGTGCTCACCTACAGTTTAATGCCGAATTCCCGCGTGATCACATTGGTGAATTCGCAACCGAAATGGTACCGCATTTCTTCCGTTCACTCAGTGACGGTATGGCGGCAACGTTACACCTTAAAGCCGAAGGTAAAAATACGCATCACTTAGTTGAGAGCTTATTTAAAAGCTTTGGTCGTACCCTTCGCCAATGTATTAAAGTTGAAGGTGACGAGCTTCCAAGCTCAAAAGGAGTGCTTTAATGAACCAAGTCAACGCTAAAGAAAAAGCAAACACAAATGTTGTCATTATCGATACTGGTTGTGCCAATCTTTCATCAGTCCGGTTTGCGATTGAACGTTTAGGTTATCCGGTGACAGTAAGCCGAGAACCAGCTGTATTGCGTAATGCGTCTAAATTATTCTTACCTGGCGTTGGTACTGCAAAAGAAGCAATGAAAAACTTAGCTGACCGTGAACTAATTGAATTAGTAAAAAGCCTAACTCAGCCAGTACTCGGTATTTGTCTTGGTATGCAGTTACTTGCTGAATTTTCGGCAGAAGGTAACGTTGCCACACTTGGATTAATAAGTGGCAGTATTGAGCCAATGCCAAGTGAAGGTGTTCGTTTACCTCATATGGGTTGGAACCAGATCGAACCACAACAAGATCATCCATTATTCAAGGATATTCCAAGTGGCAGTTATTTCTATTTTGTACACAGTTATGCTCTCGCTGTTGGCGATGACACGATTGCGACATGTACCCACGGCGCGCCATTTACAGCCGCTGTGAATAGAGACAATTTCTACGGCGTACAATTCCACCCTGAGCGTTCAAGTAAAGCGGGTGCGCAATTAATCAAGAATTTCTTGGAGATGTAATATGTTAGCAAAACGCATAATACCTTGTTTAGATGTTAAAGATGGTAAGGTCGTCAAAGGGGTTAAATTTCGCAATCATGAATTGATTGGTGACATAGTACCATTAGCAAAACGTTACGCTGAAGAAGGCGCTGATGAATTAGTATTTTATGATATTACAGCTAGTGCAGATGATCGTGTCGTTGATAAAAGTTGGGTAAGTCGCGTTGCAGAAGTCATTGATATTCCGTTCTGTGTTGCTGGTGGTATTAAAAGTGAAGAAGATGCCGCTCGTATTTTAGAATTTGGCGCAGACAAAGTATCAATCAACTCCCCTGCACTGGCAGATCCAAGCTTGATTAATCGCCTTGCGGCTAAATTTGGTGTGCAATGTATTGTGATTGGTATCGACAGTTATTTCGATGAAGATACCGAAGAATACAAAGTGTATCAATTCACCGGTGACGAAACACGTACACAAGTAACCAAGTGGACAACGTTTGAATGGATTAAAGAAGTTCAAAAACGTGGCGCAGGTGAAATCGTCCTCAATGTGATGAATCAAGATGGTGTGCGTGGTGGTTATGACACAGTACAATTATCCAAAGCCCGTAAAATTTGTAAAATACCATTAATCGCTTCTGGCGGTGCTGGTGAAATGAGTCACTTCAATACTGTATTTAAAGATGCAGACGTTGATGGCGCATTAGCCGCGAGTGTATTTCATAAACAAGTCATCAATATTGGTGAACTAAAAGAATATCTACGAGATCAAGATGTGGAGATCAGAAAATGATAACAAACGAACAAATTAGCCAACTTGATTGGGAAAAAGTAGATGGTTTAATGCCAGCAATCATTCAAGATTCAGTATCAGGTGAAGTACTGATGCTCGGATATATGAATGAAGAAGCCTTAACCACAACGCGTGAATTAGGTAAGGTGACTTTTTTTAGTCGTACTAAACAACGTTTATGGACCAAAGGTGAATCTTCAGAGAACTACTTGTTAGTTCAAGAAATCACTAAAGATTGTGATAACGATGCATTACTTATCACAGCTAAGCCATGTGGCCCGACTTGCCACCTTGGTACAGAAAGTTGCTTCGTCACTGAAAACAAACCAGCGCTTACTTTTATCGCTCAATTAGATAAAGTATTAGAAGAACGTAAAACGGCGGATCCAGAAGTAAGCTACACTGCGAGTTTATTTGCTCGCGGTACCAAGCGTTGTGCACAAAAAGTTGGTGAAGAAGGTGTTGAAGTAGCACTAGCTGCAGTAGCGAAAGATCGAGACGAATTAGTCAATGAAAGCTCAGATCTGCTTTATCACCTACTTGTTCTATTACAAAAAGAAGACGTGCCACTAACTGAAGTTGTACAGTGCCTTGAAAATCGCCACAAATAACTGTTTAGCTCCTTTAAGTAAGTGCTAAACATGTACTAAATAGGTATTAAACCAGTTAAAACTCAGGATTATATGGGGCCTGAGTTTTAACTGTATATATAAACAGTGTTTTTACTACCCCCGTAAAAAGCTAACCAAATAGCGTTATTTCACTTATTTTTTGAACTTAGCCAAGCAATATTTCTCTTTAAACTTCGGCTCGACATCTTTAAACACCATATCGATTGCCGCTAAATCTTTTTCAATATCCCCAGTCACATTAATCACATCACCAATAGTCACGCGCTTATTCTTATAATCTAATTGATACAAAATAATCGGCACGTTGGCTTCTAATGCAATATAGTAAAAACCTGAACGCCAAAAGTCTTGATACTTGCGCGTACCTTCTGGTGACATTGCATAAAGAAAGCGTTCTCGGTTATTAAAGATATTAACCACAGACTGCACCATATTCGTAGACTTAGAGCGTTCAATCGGCACTCCACCCAAAAATTTCAATGCATTTTTAAAAGGCCAACGAAACATTTCTGATTTACCCGCCCATTGCACATTTACTTTATTAGCGAATCGCGCGCCAATTAATAGCGGAAAGTCCCAATTAGATGTATGGGGCGCATAAGCAATAACAGCTTTGTTATATTTGGCAGGAATGGGTTCACAATACCAACCCGTTAAATCTAGAATTTTATTGGCACATGCGCTAAAAAATTCATTTTCAGAACTATCTTGGCTTTGCGTTCTATTGTTTTTGCTGTCTGCATCAATATTTGATGTCGCAGTTTCTTTCTCAACTGGCATTATTAATCCTTTCCGCGTAATTGATAAACTGACGACCGATACACATAGACTTGCTTGGTTTTTAACCAAGTTAATAGATTTTAACCTTATGTAAATTAACTTAATTTAAAATACTTTATTGAAATATTAAGTTAACTTCAATCACAATCGCCACATAACACCGCTATAGGGTGTCATTAAACTGTTTTTATAACAAGTCTTTGACTAATCAAACAAGTTATATAGCGTTTTGATATATATCAACGAATCTTTACACTCTGCGAGGTAATTCATCTCAATTTGACCTTGATCAATTACAGCCAGTGATTTAAACTTTCAGAAATTTCTGAAAGTTCGTTAGGTGGAATGTGAATATATCAACACAAAACCAATCGTTTGTTTATCACTTCGGTGAAATGGGCAGTCGATGGGGCTTCAATCGTACCGTTGGTCAGATGTATGCGCTTCTTGTAATAACAGAAGCACCCGTTTGTGCAAATGACCTTGCGAATGGTTTAAATATCTCGCGCGGTAATGTAAGTATGGGCATTAAAGAACTGCAATCATGGCAATTGATCCAAATGAGCCACATTCCTGGTGATCGTAAAGAATACTACAGCGCAATCGGTAGCATCTGGGATATGGCGAATACTGTATTCAAAGAGCGACGCAAGCGCGAAATTGATCCAACGCTGTCTTTACTGCGTACCTCTCTATTAGAGAAACCTACAGATGCAGGTGACGAGTACGCACAAAGTAAAATGCAAGAGATCCATGATCTGCTTGAAATGGTAACCGAATGGGCTGCGGAGTTACAACGTCTTAATCCAGAACAGCTGAGTAAATTAATGAAGCTAGGCGCTGGCGTTTCAAAAATGTTGTCTGTTAAAGATCAATTATTTCCAAATAAGAAAAATTCTGATGCAAATTAATCTCGAGGAGTATTCTAACAATGATTAATGAAACTTTAGTAGAGCTATCCCGTTGGCAGTTCGCCATCACAGCTCTATTCCACTTCCTATTTGTACCTTTAACAATTGGTATGACTTGGATCTTGTTTATCATGGAAGCGGTATACGTGATGACAGGACGTGTGATCTACCGTGATATGACCAAATTCTGGGGTAAACTCTTTGCGATTAACTTCGCTATCGGTGTTGCAACCGGTTTAACCATGGAGTTTGAGTTCGGTACCAACTGGTCTTATTACTCGCATTATGTCGGTGATGTTTTCGGTGCCCCACTGGCTATTGAAGGTTTGATGGCATTCTTCCTCGAATCAACCTTCGTCGGTATGTTCTTACTCGGTTGGGATAGGCTAAGTAAACGCCAGCATTTAGCGGCTACATTCTTAATGGCTTTAGGTACTAACCTGTCTGCAATGTGGATCTTAGTTGCTAACGGTTGGATGCAAAACCCTATCGGTAGTGAATTTAACTACGCCACTATGCGTATGGAAATGGTTAGCTTTTCTGAACTAGTTTTCAATCCTGTAGCACAAGTTAAATTCATTCATACGGTTGCTGCTGGCTATGTAGCTGGTGCGATGTTTGTAATGAGTATCAGTAGCTATTACTTATTAAAAGGTCGTGATGTTGCATTTGCTAAACGTTCTTTTTCTGTAGCCTCAGGTTTCGGTCTTGCCGCTATCTTTTGTGTATTACTGCTGGGTGATGAATCAGGTTATGAAGTTGGTGAAGTACAGCGCGTTAAACTTGCTGCAATTGAAGCTGAGTTTCATACCGAACCCGCACCAGCTGCGTTTACTTTAGTTGGCTTTCCAAACGAAGAAACAATGGAAACCGATTACGCAGTTAAAATTCCTTATGCGCTGGGTCTTATTGCGACACGTTCTTTAGATGGTCAAGTTACTGGTATCAGTGATTTGAAAAAAGAACATGAAGTACGTATTCGTGAAGGTATGATTGCCTACGATTACCTGCAGAAACTGCGCGGTGGTGAAGAAACACCTGAAAACATCGCGAGCTTTAACGAAGTTAAAGATGACTTAGGTTACGGTTTATTATTAAAACGTTATACCAATGATGTTATTAATGCCACTGAAGAGCAGATCCAGATGGCGGTTGATGATTCAATTCCACCTGTTGCACCTATCTTCTGGGCATTCCGCATCATGGTTGGTAGTGGTATCGTCATGTTAGGCCTATTTGTTTTAGCCTTCTACTTTAACGCTCGTCGTCAAATTCAGGATAAACGCTGGTTACTTAAAGCGATCTTATTTGCGCTACCGCTACCTTGGATTGCAATTGAAACTGGCTGGTTTGTTGCTGAAGTTGGTCGTCAGCCTTGGGCTATTAGTGAGATTTTGCCTACCTTTATGGCGACGTCAAATCATGAAGCAAGTTCGGTAGCCTTTACTATGATTGCTTTCATCCTTGTTTACGCAATTATGTTTGTTATCGAAATGTGGTTAATGATTAAATTTGCGAAAATCGGTCCAAGCTCATTACATACTGGTCGTTACCATTTTGAGCAAGAAGCTGAGCATGCATCTCCACAATTACGTCAAGACAAATACTAAGGGCTTAGATTATGTTTGATTATGAAAGCTTAAAACTTATCTGGTGGTTAGTCATCGGAATATTGCTTATCGGTTTTGCAGTTACCGATGGCATGGATATGGGCGTTGGTAGCTTACTGCCCTTCGTCGCAAAAGATGATACCGAGCGTCGTGTGGTGATTAACACAATTGCGGCGCACTGGGATGGTAACCAAGTATGGTTAATTACTGCTGGTGCATCATTATTTGCCGCTTGGCCAATGGTTTACGGTACTGCGTTTAGTGGTTTCTACTTTGCAATGATGCTAACACTGTTCTGCTTATTCTTGCGACCACTTGGTTTTGATTACCGCAGTAAAATCGATTCACCAAAATGGCGTTACAACTGGGATAAAGCATTATTTGTTGGCAGCATAGTGCCACCGTTAGTGTTTGGTATTGCGTTTGGTAATTTATTACAAGGGATTCCGTTTAACTTTGACGAGTTAATGCGTGTTTACACCACAGGTTCATTTTTCGCGCTATTTAATCCATTCGCACTATTGAGTGGTGTGGTTAGTGTTTCAATGATACTGATGCATGGCGGCACCTGGCTAAGCATGCGTACCGATGAACATGTTGCGGCACGCTCTGCAAAAGCAGCACAAATTTTTGCAGCTGTGCTTGTTGTTAGTTTTGCTCTTGCCGGTGTGATGATTGCAACTTCAATTGATGGTTATATTATTCAAAGTGCAATCGATACCAAAGGTTATGCTCAGCCAACGACTAAAATCGTGACAATGGTAACTGGCGCTTGGTTAAATAACTTTAACAGTATGCCTATACTTTGGTTATTACCTGTAACCGGTATTGTAATGGCGATAGTTGCAGGTCTACTTGCACGCTTTAAGCCAGGCGGTTTAGCGTTTACAGCAAGTGCACTATCAATTGCGGGTGTTATTTTGACTATGGGTGTATCTATGTTCCCATTCATCATGCCATCAAGCAGCACACCTAATCACAGCTTAACGCTTTGGGATTCTGTATCAAGTGAAGGCACGCTTAACTTGATGCTGATCGTGGTAGCGATATTCTTACCGATTATTCTTTGTTATACGATTTGGTGTTATAGCAAAATGTGGAGAACGGTTACGCGTTCTGAAATTGAAGAAAACACCCACTCGGCATATTAAGGAGTAAATTATGTGGTATTTCAGTTGGATTCTAGGTGTTTTGCTGGCAGTTTCTCTCGGTATCATTAATGTAATGTGGTACGAAATGGAACAGCACACGGATAACGTGGCAAAAGATCAAGATGATGAATAATAATAACAAGTAACTTTCGATAATTTAAATTATAGAAAGTTAGGATTAAGCTTTGCGCCCAAGGATGGGCGTCTGTTTTATAACCTCCAATTCCAGGTTTTATTCTTTCAATATTCTTTCAATATTCCTTCAATTTCAGGCTTACCAATGACAGAATCAGTAAATACAGAATACACTCAGAAAGAACGCTTAACTTGGCTCAAAAGCCAGCGTAGCAATGCCCAAGGCAAATTAAGTAAGGCAATTGCATTAGGCTCCCTCAATGGCATATTAATGATAGTACAAATGGCTATTCTAGCCGGCATCATCAATGAAGTCATATTCTCAAACAAAGCACTCGCAGAAATAACCCCGCTGTTATTTGGCTTAGGTGCCATCGTCATTTTTCGTACGGTATTCGGTTATATAAGTGAACGCTACAGCCGTCATGCCGCAATGTTGATTAAAGTGTCAATTAGACAACAATTATTACAACACTTATTTGCGATGGGCCCAGCTAAAACCCAAACAATTGGCAGCGCTAAAATTGCCCAGCTTCTTCATCAGGGTGTCGATTCATTAGAGGATTACTTCTCTGGTTACTTACCAATTGTGGCTTATTGCTCTGTGATCCCAAGTGCAGTGTTATTTGCAGTCTTCCCTATGGATTGGCGTTCAGGTTTAGTATTAATGCTAACAGCGCCTATGGTACCCATGTTTATGATCATTATAGGCCACAAAGCACATGATTTGAATCAACAGCATTGGACTAAACTACTACGCATGAGTAGCCATTTCCTTGATATTATTCAAGGCCTTACCCAACTTAAGATATTTAATGCATCGCGCCAAGAAATGGCGGCGGTCAAAACGATTAGTGAAGACTATGGTAATCAGACCATGGGGATCTTAAAGGTCGCTTTCCTCTCTTCATTCATGCTGGAATTTCTAGCCTCGATCGCTATTGCACTCGTTGCTGTTATCCTTGGCTTTAGACTTTATTATGGTGGTGTTGATTATTTATTAGCGCTATGGGTTCTATTGCTAGCACCAGAGTTCTACTTACCTTTCAGACAATTAGGCACTCAGTATCACGCCAAAATGGCAGGCGTCACAGCGGCTCAAGACATGCTTGAAATTCTGAACACTCCGGTTAAAGCAAGTCAAACTGAAACACAATTCAAAGCACCTTTCGACATCAGCTTAACTGATGTTAATTTTACCTATTCCGGCCGAAACAATACCCTTAGCAATATTAACCTTACCCTATCAAACCAAGGTCTGTATGCCGTTATTGGTGAAAGTGGTGCAGGTAAATCTACCTTGATTGATACCATTTTAGGCTTTAATACACCTGATAGTGGCACAATGACAATCAACGGTATTGAGCATAGCCCCACAGTGCGTGATGCTTGGTTAAATAACTGTGGTTGGATAGCTCAACAAGGTCATGTTTTCTATGGCAGTCTTGGTTTTAATATTGCTTTAACTGAAGATTATGATGCCGAAAAGATACAACAAGTATTAATCAGTGTTGGCCTAGCTGATTTTGTGTCACAACTAAAAGACGGACTCAACACCCATGTTGGTGAAGGTGGCGTGGGTATATCTGGCGGTCAATCTCAACGGTTAGCGTTAGCGCGAGCATTTTACCATCAGCCAGATGTATTGATTCTGGATGAACCAAGTAGCCATTTAGATAAAGATACCGAACAAGTGATCAGTGATTCTATCGCCGAATATGCTCAGCAGCATTTGGTTATTGTCATTGCCCATCGTTTACATACTGTGATCGATGCTAAACAGATCATTGTACTAGAACAAGGGAGCATTATCGAACAAGGTACGCATAGCGAATTACTCGCATTAAATGGAAGTTATGCCGACACCATTAATATCGATATGGAGACTAGTTTATGAATCCCTTAGTTAGATTGATGAAACTGCTTAAACCACAACTGCCCTTGATGTTGCTCGGTACCTTGTTATCTATTATTACCGTGATGGCTAATATTGGTTTACTTGCAGTATCAGGTTGGTTCATTACCATCATGGCCATTGGGGGGCTTTCAGGGGTGACCGTAAACTACTTCACGCCTGCTGCCATTATTCGTTTCCTTGCCATCGTAAGAACAGCTGGGCGATATGCCGAACGTCTACTTACTCACCGAGCAACGTTTAACACCCTTGCCGCATTGCGTTACTATTTTTATACCCGTTTAGAGCCCTTACTGCCCTACTACCGCGTCAACTTTAAGTCAGCGGATATTCTTGCGCGTTTGCAACAAGACATCGATGAGCTAGATAACTTTTATTTGCGAGTGCTACTCCCCACTTTAGTCGCTCTCTTTACTATTCCACTCGTTGGTTGGGGCGTGAGTTTCATTTCACCAGACCTTGCCCTTGTGATTGTTGGTGCGTTACTGATTGTCGGTTTTGTTTTACCAATATTAATATTATTGTTAAGTAAAAAACGCGCAAGACAACAAGCTAAGCTCTCGAGTGAATTAAAAATTGAATTAGTCGACGGCGTTGCATCGATGCGTGAATTATTGGTTTATCAAATTGCCAATCAATATCAACTGTCAATTAATCACGTATCAAAAAACTACCATCAAGCAGAACTACACTTACACCGCTTACATGCGTTAGCCACTGCGTTAACATTCTTAGCCATTAACGCGACAGTCTTTGCCAGCTTATATTTACTAGTACCCTTGGCACAAACAGGTGATTTAAAACCAGAGTTCGTTGCCAGTGCAGCGTTGCTTATTTTAGTCTGTTTTGAAACTGTAATTAATATGCCCCTTGCCTGTCAGATTTTACCTAAAGTGCATGACAGTGCCGCGCGTTTATTTGAAATTATTGACAAACCAATTCCAGATGTTGGCGGCGACACGTTAGTAACAACAGGTACAATTGAGTTTAATCATTTAAATTTCACTTATCCTGATGCCCATAGCAGTGTGTTAAACGATATTGACCTTACGATTGAGGCAGGACAGAAAGTGGCTATTATCGGTGCCAGTGGCGCAGGTAAATCAACCTTAGTTAATTTGTTAATGGGATTCTGGCCAATTCCTCAATCTAATCAGGGTTTAGGGTCAACTATCAGCGGTAACTTAAAACCTGGGATCACGATTAATAACATCGATTTAAATGACTTAAATATTGAATCGTTACGTCAACACATTGCCTTGATGAGTCAAAACAGCCATCTATTTCATGCCACGATTGCTGATAACCTGCGCTTAGCTAATCCAAATGCGACAGAGTTAGACATGCGAGAGGTTTGTACAGCAGCTGGTCTTATTGATTTCATTGATGAATTAGAAAATGGGTTGAATACTTGGTTAGGTGAGACAGGTTCGGGGTTATCTGGTGGTCAAAAACAACGTTTATGCTTAGCGCAAGTCTTGTTAAGAAAAGCTAAGGTGTTGGTATTAGATGAGCCAACCAAAGGCTTAGATCGTCGCAGCGAAAAAACCGTTATTAACAGTTTATTTGCACAGCTTGAGCAATCTCAGCAGAGCTTAGTACTCATTACGCATAAACCATTAATGTTACAGAAAATGGATAAGATCATTGTCATGGATGAAGGCACTATCGTAGCCCAAGGGGATCATAATACCTTAATAGAAACCAATGATTATTATCGTACGTTGCTTAATTATTTCTAGCCTTAGATTAAGTACTAACTTGTTATTAAGAGCCGTTATTAGGGCTCAATAACGTCAAGTTTATAGCTAAAATAAAAACGGGTAATACACAAAATGCATTACCCGTTTTTATTTTATATGGACCATTATTGATATTAACTTAAATCAACGAATCGCTTCACTCACTAAACCCTTCTCACTCAGGTATAAATATAAAGCGTCCACACGCTCTTTATTCACGCCAAAATCAGATTTTCCATATCGAGATGCTGATCTAACTGCAATAATACCGTTTTGTTCACGAAGATGAAGTTCGAAATCATCAACAAACCGCATAAACGTACTGGTACTTTCAACATACAAGTAATCGTCTAGCTCTCTGGCTATTTCCATATTACTTTGCGAGTCTAAATACAGCTTTATTTCAGACCATACCTGTGCAGAACTCGCTTCTAATTTGAATGCTGGTACATAATGACTTTCATCTAAGCTGTCACTTGATACGCAATTAGGTGTTTCAGGACAAGGCGCTAACATTGAATTAACAACCCCTAAATTATGCGGACGAGCGCCAGTACATGCAGTAAGCACTAGGCTACAAGTTAGTATTAATGTAGAACGGGTATATACACGAGACGTAAACATTTTAATCCTTTAAGCTATTAACCACTGAGTTGATTTAACCAAAAAACGCAATAAACAGCAAGTAGTTATCTCGCAATAAATACCCGTTTTTACCCCTGGCTATTATTTAGCAGGTTTCTCAGCGTATTCATCATCACTGTAATACCCATAGTAATAATCAGAGTCAGTAACACCATCAGTATTAACGTGGTTCATCACAATACCGACAAGATTGGCATCCACTTTAGCCAGACGGCGGACACCATTTTGGACTAGACGCACCCGTGTCATTTCACTTTTAATGACATAAATAATGGCATCTGTATGCAAGGATATAATCAATGAATCACTCACTGCCTGAATTGGTGGTGTATCAATAATAATGCGATCATACGACTGTCTTAAAGTTTCTAATAACTGCTTGAAACGTTTCGACGATAACAACTCTTGCGCATTTTTTGGCGTTGGACCACAGGCCATAATATGCGCACCAGATACCTTATCTACTGTAATACAATCTGATATATTCGCTTCTCCGGTGATCAATTGCGCTAGTCCAGGTTTGTCTTTTGCTATATGAAAGTTCTTTGCTAGACTAGGTTTTCGCATATCAGCATCGATAAGGATTGTTTTTTCAATTTGAGCCAACGAGAAAGCCATATTTGTCGCCGTTGTCGACTTACCTTCATTAGGTTGCGATGAAATAACGCCAATAACCTGGTTGACCCGCTGACCTTGGGCTAATAAAAAACTTGTTCGCAATGTTCTAATTGACTCTGAAAATTGACGTCCTTCTTCGTCAAAGAAATAATGCAAACCCAAATCTTGGTTACGTTTTCTTGCTATCTTAGGTAATACACCTAATACCGGCAATCCAAGTTTGGTCTCTATATCACCAACCGAGTTAAAGTTATCGGTGAAGTATTCTTTAACCAATAAATAAGTGATATGTAAAATAATAGATAATACAAATGCAATTATCACGAGTATTTTAGTACTTAAAGTAATAGGTTTATTTGGTGTATGTGCTCTGTCGGTAAAACGAGCGACTGCGGCATTAAAGTCACTGGTTAATGCAGTTTCTTTAGAACGCTCTAAAAACGTATTGAAAAGTTTTCGGTTACTTTCTACGTCGCGTACTAATTTTTGGTATTCATTATCCTTGCCAATGACGTCCTGAAATTGACCTTGAATTTTACTATATTCTCTTTCTAATGCAGCGACATTACTTTGTTTGGTTTTTAGATCTCTATTTATACCTGTTACGAGTTTAGATATCTGAGTGGTTAGATGTTTGTCGACAGTATAGAGTTCCGATTTAGCCGCAATAAGATCTGGGTGTTTACGACCATAGACTTGTGATAATTCAGATACTTTTAATTTAGCTTTCACTTTTAAAGTTTTGATATTTTGAATCACTGGATGAGAGGTTATCTCAGGTATTGATTCTAATTTACTCATGTCCTTAATGCCGTATTCCTCAACAGCTCGGACAATACTGCGTAATTGGTTCACCTCATTTTTGGCTTCAAGTAATTGGCGTGATGTCTGTTCAAGTTCATTACTGACCAATCCCGTTAATCCTCTGCCTCCACGATCTTGTAAATCAATAATATTTTGTTCTTTACGGTATATTTGTAATCGGGACTCTGATGCGTCTAGGCTAGTACGTAAATCTTCAAGTCTTGCTCTTAACCAGTGCGCAGCATTTTTATTGATTGACGATTTAACCTCAAGATCTTGGGCTATAAAAGCCTCACCAACAGCATTCGCGATCATTGCAGCCAAAGCAGGATCTTCATTGTCAAACGACAACTTAACAAGCTGTGTTTTTCTTATCGGTGTCACAACTAAGCTTTTTGAAAACTGTCTTAAACGGGCTCTCTTCTCTTTTTGGCTTTCCAACTCTTCGCGGCTGACCTCACTTCCTACTTGAGGAACACCATTGATATAACCTACACCTATATTTTCTGAAAATTCACTATCAACGTTGTCATCCATAACAAAGTAACTAAATAATGGCGTGAGTTCTAAAAGGTAGCTGAGCATCATATCTTTCCAGCTTTCACTTTTTTGGAATGATGGTTGCTGTTGTAGATTTAAGCGATCGTATACCGTTTCAGCGATTGAGTATGATTTAAGAATTTCAAACTGCGTTAAATAGTACTCTTTTCTATTAGAATCAAGTCCTTGTACTGAATCAAAGGCGACGGCTTGGACTTGGTCAGCTTCGATCAATAAAGTTGCTGAAGCACGGTATAACGGTGACTCATTTGATAGATATAATGCTGTGCATATAGACACTAGTACAGCTATAACAAGGATCCGCCATTTATATCGTTGGATAACGTGCCAGTGCGGTGAAGGTAACACAATGTCATTATTTACAGACGATTTATTGAGACTCTGTTCAAGTTTATCCATTAGAAAAACCTTTGCTTAATCAAAATGGTATCACCAGCATTAACTTTATACGTTAAGCTTGCATTTATTTGTTTTTTTTTGTTTTTGTCTTTAAATAGATATATCTTATCTTTCGATGCTCTTTCAGTTAATCCGCCCGCTAAAGCAATAGCTTGGTTTACAGTCAAGCCTGGCTGATAGGGATAACCTCCAGGCCGATTCACTTCTCCATGAATATAAAAAGGTCTGTATTCGACAACGTGGACATAGACATTAGGGTTAACCAAATAATTGCCTTTTAAGCCTTTATAAATCAATTTCTCAACTTGTTTAACCGTCAGCCCTGTTACTGTAATTTCACCAAAAAAAGGATAATTAATTTGGCCACTGTTACTTAATAAAGTTTCAACGGTAAGATCCTCTTGACCGAACACTTTAATTTCAACCTTATCGCCAGGTCCTAAAATATAAGAACTACTAGCTAAAACTGAAAATTGGATTACAACTAACAGCATACCAATAACGATTTTTTTAATCATGCTTGCCACCTAGAGCGTAAATTTGAAACTTACACCAACAACATTTTTGTCATATTCAAACACTGTATCGGTCGATTGGTTTCTATCCAATTCACCAAAAACAGCAACCGCAATATTCTGAGAAATGTCATAGTTAAATTTGACCGTCAACCCGTAAATATCGTCTTCCCGTGAAATACCGCTGTAATCATCTTTGTATTTATATATACCAACAGAAGTATAATAATACGACGCCCAATCATGCTTCCAGTCAACGTTATATTTCGTTTCGAGGACGTAATCACCATCAACATCAGGATCGTCAGTTGCCTGAGAAGTAGAAAATGTCAATTTAGAATAAGTAAGTGGGCGCCACACACCCCCAACATTCCAGCTAAAACCAGTAAAATCGTCACGGCCAGCATCATCAAACTCTTTTGCTTGTCCACCGATTTTAATGAAACCACGCACTATCGACGATGCTTCCCACTGCATACCCAAAAGTGCTGTATATACATCAGAATCTCGACGAAGCTCGCCGGGCGCATTGTAATCATAACCAATTTTTTCTGCGTTAACTTCTATGAAGGTATCTGTATGTGCTCTGGTTGCATAATAAAATGTAGAACCAAGTAACAATGAATCATAATTACTTCGTCTCGTTATATCTTCAAAATTACGATATTCTTTTTCGTAATATTTAAGGTCAAAAACAAGTCGACCTTTAGTCTGAAGCGCACCATACCCATAGGCTCCCACAAGCGTGTTTTTGCCGTATGTAATTGGCTCTTCTGTAAGTTCGAAATTCCCTTCAGATTTGCCAGTACCGCGTGATTCAGTTAACCATTCACGTTTTAGACTAAGATCAACACGATGGGTATCATTTGGCTCTATATGTGCTTTCAGCCCTAATTCTCCATCCGTGTAATTGTCATTACCTGTGGCTTCGTAAATCCCCTTTTCTGCATTCATGTCGAGACTATAATAATTGACGCCATTATCCATTTTAAAATTGACTGAAGGAATGACGGTCATGATAATGCTACCAGTACCATCGGTTTGTTCATTATGAATATTATCATCGTGAACAACGCCGATTTCCAAGGATGGTTTAACAAATAAACCGCCATCAGTAATGTGTGTATCTGGTATGTAAGCAAATGCACCTTCACTCAATAAAGCAAAACTAAAACAATAAATATTGACTTTAAATACTTTCATTTAGGCGCTCCATTTGTTTACTCATTTCAGCTTGCATCATGACTTACCCCTACGAATTGCTAATAAGTATTCTCACTTTTTAGACAGGTCAGTACAGTTAACATTAAAATTTTCAAATCAAACCAGATTGACCACTGCAAAATATAATAAAGATCAAATTCAATACGTTTTTGCATTTTATCTAATGTATCCGTTTCCCCTCGCCAACCACTTACCTGCGCCCAGCCGGTGATCCCAGGTTTTACATGATGGCGTAACATATAAAACTGAATAAGTTTACGATACTCTTCATTATGTGATACAGCATGGGGACGCGGACCCACAACAGACATGTCCCCCATCAACACATTAAAAAACTGCGGTAATTCGTCAAGAGAACTACGGCGTAGGAAACCGCCAAAAGGTGTGACACGTTTATCATCTCTCGTCACCTGAGTCACTTTCCCAACAGACTCCATGACTGTCATGCTACGAAACTTATATACAGATATTTTTTCACCACGTAATCCATATCGACTTTGTTTGAATAACACCGGTCCTGGTGATGTAAGCTTGAGCGTAATAGCAATTGACATGAACACAGGGGAAAGTAGTATTATCGCGATGAGACTAACCGTAATATCCTCGAATCGTTTTAACAAAATTTTGGAACCTAAATAAGGCGACTCAAAAATACTAAGTGCGTCGATCTTACCAATATGAGTGACCCGCCCTTGCATGACATCTGAAAGCATAAACGCTGGAACAACATATACATCGACTGTTGTGTCCGATAATAAGTTGATAATCTCAGCAATGCGCTTTTCTGCTGAAATCGGTAATGTAATAAACAAGACATCAATATCACCATTTTTGGCTTGATTGATACATTTTGATATATCACTGATAACCGTTAATCCTTCAGGTAAGCGGTCGGTCTGCCTATCGTCAAAAAAACCAACAAAATCATAACCAAATTCGTCACTATGGTGGATTTCATGATATAAGTTGGCGCCTGTTGAAGTCGCGCCTAATATAGCCATTTTTCGGAGATTTATACCCAGCTTACTGCGGACAACAGACCATTGATGTGAGGCTATTCGCCAAATTGAACAGCCCATAAATGCCAGAAAAAACCAAATATTTAAAATATGACTAGGAAAAATAAAAGCCGTTTTTAGCCATAGGCTAATACCCATCAGTATCAAAAATGAAGATGTGAATACTGCAACAACAGTCATCAGCACCATCATAAATCGACCAATCCGCCAAGCTTGATATAAATGTAGAGCTTCAGCGATATATAGAAACACCACCGAAGCTGTTAGCACCACGATGATATATTCCTGCGTCATTTCAAGATTATAGCTATTAATTACAATCACTAAAGAAAACGTGACACAACTTAAATCTAAAAGCCGATAAATAAATGAATAATTTGCGAAACTGACCTTAAATGTATTAACAGGTTTCAAAACACGATTCCTTAACAAATTTAAAGTAGACTCATTTTTAAATCAATGATCTACTGAGCCACATTACAACCAACTCGTCCGTTGAATATGTCATTGATAATCCGTTAATTAGTTTTATTTAAACACGATAGATGTATACCTTATTATTACTTATCAAATATTCCATTAACTATAGCAGCGATTTTTTATATGGCTGTAAACACATCGGCATAGCTACATACATTTAAAATATTCAAATAGTAAACTATGATATTACAATGTTGGTTAATAAAAAGAGTACGTATGTTTATTACTTCTTTTCACTATTTTCGTGGCATAGCTATACTAATAATTGTTGCTGCTCATGTTCATGTCGGTAGTGTCGAAATTGACAACCCTGTATTTACTAATTTGGTATCAGGCTCTACAGCATTATTTGTATTCATTAGTGGTTATTTATTCCAACATTTGCAAAAAAATGAATTTAACTATCCATTATATTTAACTCGGAAATTTAAATATGTAATTCTGCCCTATATTATTTGTTCAATACCTGCAATCATCAATATAGCTGCCAAGGGTAACTTTCATCCATTATTCGGAGATGTTACAGTTATGGAAGGTAGTTTGTTAAATATATTAACAGGACGGCATATCACCGCCTACTGGTATGTCCCCTGTGCAGTGTTGCTGTTCGTTAGTGCTCCGTTTATAGTACGTTTCTCTTCGTTAACCAATAGAACCCAACAGTCCATTTTATGCGCACTGTCTATCCTGGCAATGCTAGCTCACCGCCCAATTGCGGGATTGAATCCATTCCATTCTTTTATCTACTATATTGCATTTTATTTGTTAGGCGTGTATTGCGTTGTAAATAAAGATTTAATAAATAAAATAAAAAGCTATAACATATTGTTTCTACTTTTAGCCATATTACTTGCTTATATACAGGGGAATATAATAGGCACTGTTGGTAGTAGCCATAAAGATTTATTCGTTTTTTCTGGCATTGATATAATGTATATTCAAAAAGTATTATTATTACTTTTTTTCATCACATCAATCAACGCATTGGAAAACTTTAATATAAAACCTTTATCTTTTTTAGCTAAAATCTCATTCTCAATTTACTTCATTCATGGTTATGTTTTAATTCTGTTAACACGCGTATCAATTGACGAAACATTATTAAATGTCGGGTTTGGCGATACGACCGCAACATTAGTAAAGTTTATTTTAGTCATCGTAATTAGTTCATTGTTGTCAATGTGCGTAATTAAGGTTTTAGGAAAAAGAAGTCGTTATTTTATTGGTAGTTAAGGTAAGGAAAACCAATGCATATTGTGGATAGTGAGAACAATACGTAACGAATTAGCTTTTAACTTTACGCTTCATGTGAAATATAAATGCAGAAGCCGCAATAAGCATAAGAGGCAGAACTATATTGGCTATATTATAAAAACTAGTTAAATAGTTAAACGACTCGTGCGGCATGTCGTTACTTGATGTAAACAAAAGGTTAACTAAACAAAGCAAAACTAAAAAAGACAATACAATAAAATGTTTTATTTTTTTTATTTTAAATACACTATGATGTAAAACATAAAAACATTGGAAATAGTTAATGATAAAGGCGACAACCAGACTGGTACACAACACTGTCATTTCCCCCGTATAAACACCAAACATGATAGCGGAAACATTTACAATCGATGAAAAAACACCGCAGTAAAACATCTGCTTGGTCGCACCCATAGCTTGATACAACCCGCCTGTTGAACTTAAGACCATTTGGACCGGAATAGACAGTGCTAATATTTTAAGCAACTCACTCGCTGCCAACCACTGAGAACCAAATAATATAAAAATAATATCACCAGCATACCAAAACATGATGGTAGCAGTCAGTATTCCTAACACCCCTAATTTATAAGCCAATTGATAATAAGCAGTGAAAATCATATCAGGCTGACTTTTATAACGCGTTAATACAGGCTGCAGGGCTGGATTGATGGCAAAAGTAAACAATTGCAGTGGATAACGCATAAGTTGATACGTTTTTTCATAAAAACCTACAGTCGTCACCCCAAAATATTTAGCCACTAATAAAGTATCTAAATTTCTAGAGAAAAAATTAAGTATATTAAAACCAAGCTGAAATTTAGCTACCGCAAATAATGGTACGATGCTCGATATCTTAGTACCGAATTTTGCCTGGCCTAATTCAGTCAGTACTGAAAATCGATAATAAAATACAAACCGGCCTACCGGTGTGATTAACAGTTTAACTGCTAGTGCTACAACCCCAAAACCGAAAAAATAGAGTAGAATACAGACTATTAATGCAATGATTTCTGCAAATATCTCGGCTTTACCAATAATAATAAATTGGGTGTCTTTTTGTAACGAAGCCAATGGTAACATTGCAATTGCTGAAAAAAGCACATTCAAAGCTAATACATATGTTAACAAGCTAACGTGAGTTAAATTAAGCCAGTTCGCCAGTAACGGCGTAAGATAAATGAATAAAACAGATAGAGATATACCAATAATCAGTGTCGCAGTAAAGATACCATTACGCTGATCTATAGTGATTATTTCTTGGTGAATAATGGCAGGTGCGAGTCCTGATGTGGCTAACAACTGAAAAAAAAGAATAAGCACTTGTAACGCTGCTAAGGTACCAAAATCTTCTGGTGTGAATAACCGTGCTAAAATGGATAATGATGTTATTTGAAGTAGGTAAAGCGAATACTTTCCGATTAGACTATTAAGAATCCCTTTATTCAGTTCTTTATTTATTTTACTCATAAGTATATATACCAATCACGAGCCGATATTTAAATCACACTGTAGCGTTTACTTTTCACTTCGTTGCTAACGAGATAGATACCGGATGAAACAATAATCACAAGCATTAAAAACCATGCCATATTTGCATCTCTAAATATCGTTGATTCAGTTACATTATGAAAGATAGGTATAATGAGTGCCGCATGGAAGTATAGATTGTTAGATTTCAACATCGATAAAATGAAAAACATAAATATAAAACATGTTCCAACAACGCCAAATTGTAACAACAATTCTAAATAACCATTATGTGCCGATGATATATACTGTAAAAAACTATATTGATCATCTAATACGAACGGTATTATACCCACGCCAAAATAACTACCATAACCATAACCATATGTTATTTCATCAAAAAATGTAAGATCATAATATAATGCATCCCATATAACACCTCGTCCAGTAAAGAAATCGTCATCAACATATAATGCAATATGCTGATAATCATTTAAGTGATAACTAACCCCAGGTATAAAAACAAATATACTAAAAAAAACGACAGTAAAAAAAGACGTTATCACTTTAATTTTAAACAAACTAAGGTGGATCATTAAAAAATATATAATACAAAGTACAATACTTGTTTTACTTTGGGTTAAAATGAGTAAGAAAAACAGAAAGATTAACATTACATTTAAAAATTTACTGTTTATATCAAAGGATTTTACCCACATATGACTTATAATAATCAGTACCGCTAAGTTGATACCCATGGTATTTTTTGATTTTAAATAACCAGCCAATTGCATATTTTCATTAAATCCCGCGCCCTGAATAATGGCTAGCGATACCATAATTATACATATAATCACAGCCCCCTTTAGATTGAGTTCGATACTTTTATGATAATAAGAAAAGCAAAGTCCTAGCGCTACCGAAGTACAAAACAGAATCTGAAACATAGCCCGTTTCATTGAGATTATTGGATAATTTGACCAAGCAGCACTGAGTAAAGCAATAAAACAAATGGCAACTAAAATTAATATTTTATTTATTATTATTGGTTTTAATTTATTTATTTCTGTATTGATAAAGAATCTAAACGAAAAGAACATGAATACAAATACCCAAAAGACTTGTTTGAATGCATTGCTCTGGGCAAGGTTATCGGTAATCACATCTAATTCACGATCCATCATACTAATCTTATTACTAAAGTCAGGAGAGTAAACACCAAGACAAAACAATAACATAAGTAATAAACCATACTTTTCAAGCCAGATAACAACATTCATAAAGAATCCAACTGGGAGGTGATAAACCACTAAAAGACAAACATATCTAATTTAGATATTGATATAATATTAAGTAAGCATAAATATGATATTAGACGCTAGATAAGAATTTGGCATCGCACTAAATGTTAATGTGAGTCTAATGCACTATCATTAACACACTTGCATTACCCCGTTACAAGGTTCTGTATGATGTATAACCCTATAAATAGATATAAAAACAAAGTTATTTTAGTTATTTTAGTTTTACATATGGCTACATTTACAAATACAGCAAATGCTGAAGTAACAAATACAACCCAAGACTGCACAAAAATAATTTCAACCAGTAAGCACAAACCATCTCATTCAACTCCAACGTTTACCAAGTTGAGTCTTGCTTTAGAACGCTATATTGAAGGTGACGTGGTCTGTCTTGCTGATAGTTATCAGCCAGTAATTTTGATTGAAGACTTTAACAGCGGAAGTAAGCCGCTCATAATACGACCTTTACAATACCTCGGTACCACAATAAAAAGTAGGTACTACCAAGGAACAGGTTTAACAATAAAAAATTCAAACGGTATAATTATTGAAGGATTGATTATTACTGGTGGTTTAAGTGCCATATTGATACAAGATTCCTCGAACATATCAATTACATCAAACCGTGTATTTAATACTGGTAATCAAGCTATTTCAATTAAGCCTCGTCATTACGGTGGTAGTCACTACCTAATTAAAGACAACATTGTGTTTAATACTGGCATGCTGAACCCTCAATACGGAGAAGGTTTATACATTGGTGATGGGTCATACACTAAAGATAGATCTAGATTACGGATACAACATACGGTGAGAGATGTGACAATCATGAATAACATCATCCACCATACAGGCAACGAAGCCATTGATGTCAAAGCCAATGCCTATGACGTTAAAATACTGAATAACACCATCAACGATATTAACCTAAAATTCAATGCCGCGATCACAATTGCAACCGAGTCATCATTTGCAGAGTTTGGAGGCTACATAATCGAAGGTAACGTGCTCACCAATATCCATAATCGCTCAGGCTATCGCCCGATTGCGATTGCTGTTGGACATGGAGATACCGTCATCAAAGATAACATTATTGTAGATGAAGCAAAAAAGTTTGTCGCCATATGTCTCTTTACTACGTTCTTAAACCCGAAGCTGAATAAGGTTACCCTAGAACACAATATACTAATTGGCAGAGGCAGTCCTTTCTCGGCTAATTGTACTGGAGGAACGAAGGATAAAGCGAAAGCAGTGGTAACAGTAAAATGAGTGGGTTGCCTAAAGAAATTCGTTTTAGACAACCTAGTTCTACCAAAGCCTCACAGGCCCAGTATCAACATGGACAAAGCCTGACTTAGGATAATAACCAACCCCACCTAGTTTTAATGAAATAGCCGCATCGCGTAGATGAGATAGTTGCACATCAGGCATCGAAATATCAATCGCCATTCCGCGCATGTGATAGCTTTTCGTCGCTACAGCATGGCTTTTACTCGCTAACATCTGATTCGTTTTAGGCGAGCGATAGCCAGATATAACATGAAATTCTTCAGACACATTTAACGTTCTATTTAGCTGATACAATAACTCATATAAGCGGTTATCCATCGGCGCTGCTAAATTTTGTCTGTGATCTCGAAGTACATGACTAAAATTTTGGAGTGTATCGTCCTGATATAAACCATCCACCCAATAATTACCGTGCTCACGTTCTCGAGTATGGATATTGTAAAAACCAAGTTCTCTCAAACCTATTACACTTTGACTGGCGTGAACGGGTATAACTGAACATGCAGCTAATCCACCAAGACCTACTAACACCTTTCTACGTGTTGGACATACTGTTGACACTATACCACCATTGATCACTTTTTATACAGAAGCAGAGGAATGTATATGCAATCACCTATTTGATCAAGTTTTATTGCTGCAAAGCATATATGTCGTCACGGTATTGGCTTAATCCACGGTCATCAATCCAGGCAGTCCAATATACCAAATGTACTGGTAAAACATCATTTAACGGAAACCACTTAGTTGTTTTTCGTGTAAATTTAAGATGCGACCATAATTTTTTATTATCGACTAAACTATTTGCGATCCAATCTGCCAATTCATCTACTTTTTCAATACGAATACAACCAGAAGATAATGCTCTATTGGTATTATTGAATAAGTTCGTATTGGTTGTATCATGTAAATAAACACTAAAATCATTAGGAAAATAGAGTTTGTATCGTCCGAGTGCATTATTCGTACCCGGCATTTGTTCAAGACGATATGGGAATTGACCATTGGCGAGTTGCTGCCATTCTTCAGCAGATTTTTCAATTTTTTGGTTTTGGTAGTCAAATACCTTAAAATTACTCTGGGTAAAAAAATCGCCATTCTTTTGAACTTTCGGTAATAAATCGTCTTCTAAGATACTCCTTGGCACCCGCCAACTTGGGTTAATAACGATGCTTTTAATTTCACTGGTTAAAATCGGCGTTGGTTTTTTAGGTTTACCCACAATGACTCGGGATCGCAAGGCTATCTCACCGTGATCGCTAAGCAGTAGTTCATATGCAGGAATATTAACAAGTAGGTATCTGTCGCCCAAATTAGCCATAAAATGGATTTTTTCTTCCATATTTTGACTTAACAATTCAGCTCTACGTAGGGGATTAAGATTTAGCCATTTTAGCGTATCTGGACCGATGACAGCATCGGCAGTTAATCCATGTCGTCGCTGAAAATGCCGTACTGCTGTTGCTATTTCTGCAGTGTAAATATTTGATAAATGTAATTGCTCGTCGCTATCACCCAGTAATATTAACCGAGAATGAATTTCATGCACTATAGGATCTCGATCACCGATGCGTAATAACCCAGGAAATACTATATCCTCCCAGATATATTGCACAGATAGCCAGTTTAGATAACTAGCACGACTTGAAAACTGTAGCGTTTGCTTGGAAACTGTAACATCACTAACCAGATAATTTTTTGGTAAAAGATTATCTGGTTGTGTATTATTATGATTTACATATGCATAGTGTTCATTGTCGGCTGTACTGATATTACTTGTCACATTAGTCGTTCTTCCAAGTATCGAAACTTGATGAAGTGGTAGCGCGGAAACAGGATGACTAATAGGTGTTATCATGGCGATCAACAACATGAATTTTAACTTGTTGTTACAAGAGCATTTTCGTATAATTTTCAATCTCTTAAAAATATACTTTTTATACATAATAGTCTCCCTGTGAACTTAAATTAAGTATGGCTAATAAATAACAACTCACCAACATTTTTATCTTTTTATACGTTAAAATACCCCCTTTAAATAAGTATGAAGGTTATATGAAAAACAATATTACAATTTGGGTTGATGCAGATGCTTGTCCGACCCCAATGAAGGAAATTCTTTTTCGTGCTGCAGTACGTGTAAAAGTACCATTAGTGCTTGTCGCGAATCATTACATACGTGTACCAGCCTCGCCTTATATATCAATGACCCAAGTCCCTTCAGGTTTTGATGTTGCAGATGATCACATCGTATTAAAAATGTCGAAAGATGACCTCGTCATTACTTCAGATATCCCCTTAGCTGCTGAAGTGATCGAAAAAGGCGCGCACGTTATTACTTCGCGTGGCGAAAAGTACACACTAAGTAATATCCGTCAGCGTCTTAATATGCGTGATTTTATGGATACCATGCGAGCAAGTGGGGAAATGACAGGTGGGCCAGCGGCACTAGGCGTAAAAGATAAACAGGCATTTGGTAATGCGTTGGATCAGTACCTCGCTAAATACGCAAACAAAACATAATCCATTATCATGGTAATTGATAAATCTACCGCGGAAAAATAGGAATATATAGTGCAAAAAATCGCTGTGTTCGTTGACGTACAGAATATTTACTACACCACTCGCCAAACTTACGGGCGTCAGTTTAATTACCGCAAGCTCTGGCAGCATTTATTATTGCAAGGCGACGTAGTCACTGCGTATGCTTATGCGATTGACAGAAATGATGATCAGCAACGAAAGTTCCAAGATGCACTCAAACATATTGGTTTTGATGTAAAACTAAAACCCTTTATCCAACGCAGCGATGGCAGCGCAAAAGGTGATTGGGATGTTGGGATAACGATCGATGTGTTACAAGTCGCAGAGTCTGTCGATACTGTCATCCTACTCTCTGGTGATGGTGACTTTGCTATCTTGCTTGATACGATAAAAGCACGTCATCAAGTCAGAGCCGAAGTTTATGGCGTACCTGCGCTCACCGCGAATGCATTAATAAATAGTGCGACCGTATTTAACCCGATTTATGAAGATTTCTTATTGTAAGTTATTACATAATGTAAAACATAAAACTAAGTTTCGCTTTAGGTATCCAGCTCATGCACTAGCGCAACTGATTTTGTTATTCACGTTTTTTCTACATCTCAGATGTTAGGTTTACAATTTCAAACCTGTTAGCTAAGACTAAACATGAATAACAAATATATTAAATTTGCTTGTGTCGGTGGCATTGGCTTTATCGTCGATTTAAGCACTATGATATTATTCTCGACATTAATGCCTTTATTCGCTGCACGGTTACTGGCGTTTTTCTTTGCCGTAAATAGCAATTGGCTACTGAACCGTACTTTTACCTTTAAAGAGCAACAATTAGACAGTGATTCAGGATTACTTCAAGAGTGGAGTAAATTTCTATGCTCATCATGCTTCGGTGCGATCCCTAACCTACTTTGCTATTGGTTTTTAGTGTCAGCTTTATCTCTCACTGGAACTGCGGCAATCTTAGCAATCATCCCAGGTATTATATTCGGCATGCTAATTAACTATTTTTTAGCTGACCGGTGGGTATTTGCTAAACAGGTAAATCGGTAGTCAATCAATCTACAGCGATATAATCGCACTACAGCCACCAGCCTCATTATTTTTAAGCTCAAATTGCCAGTTATATTTACGACAAATATCTCTGGTAATTAACAGACCTAAACCATGCCCTTCATCATTACGTTGTTTATTATAAAGACCAATGCCAGTATCAATAACAGTAATTGAGTTGCAATCAACAACGACTTTCACTTCACCGGATTCAGTATACACAAAAGCATTTTTTAATAAATTACCCAGTAACAATTTTAACGCTACTTCAGGGATAGTCACTAGGGGCGCTTGCTTTATGATCACGTTAACAGCGACAGGTTTTGAGCTAAGTAAAGCACTGTGTGCATCCACACTCACCATGATTTCATCTTTAGTCAGCTCTCGTTTTGATAGCGCTAAGTCTTGTTCCGATTTAGTTAAAGACAGTAATGCATCAATAAAATCATTCATCTCATTTGCTGCACTTTGCAAGCGTACTTGTTGTTTTTTGATAAATTCAGGTTCATTACTATAACTCAATAAATTAGTCGCCCCTTTCATCACCATTAATGGCGTGCGTAACTCATGACTCGCCATACGATTAAAGGCGCGCTCTCGCTCAATTAACGCATTTTTCTGTTGTTGATTCTGATTATAACTATCAACAAGCTGTAATAATTCTTTAGTCGCAATGCCCGCAGGTAGTTCGATATCACTGGTATCATCCGGTGAGCGACGCGCAATCTGTTGAGCTAATACTGATATCGGTGCGGTTAGTCGGTCTGCAATACGCATAACAACTAATAAAGCGACAATGAGAAGAAACAATGAAGTCAACGACTGCCATGATTGTGTCCACATTATCTCCTCTTCGCCCATTTCAAAAGCAGGGTCACTATGGACAATGTAAATGAACGGATTGTCTTGATCCAATGTAGCAAGTTTCATCAAGAAAAATTCTGTACCTAAAGAATTATTTTGTCGAATTTCAACGGCTTCATCAATAGGAAGGTATAAATTCTCATCCACCAGCTCAGGTAAAGTGACACGGTCAATATAACCTCTTGTAAATTCATCAATCTTAAACGAACGAGCGTGTCCAGATGATTTTGATTTTTCAATAATCGATTCTTTTTGCAGTATTAATCTATTCTGAATACTTAATTGCTCAATACTTTCGAGTGTTGAATCAAGTACTGTTGCATGGATCATGATGATCGCGAACGCCACAATCGAAAAATAGATAAATGTGAGTTGTTTAGCCGAACGCACTTTCGCCATAATAATCTCTAAGCCTAACTATTTAACAGAAATAAGTTGATAACCAATTTTCGACAAGGTTTTAATGTAATGAGATTGAAAAGGCTTATCAACCTGGTTACGTAACTGATAAATGTGACTGCGTAAAATGTCACCTTCGGGTTCATCTTCACCCCAAATAGCATTTATAATTTCATTTTTCGTCACGATCTCAGGGCTGCGCATCATCAGCAATTTCAAAATCGTAAACTGAGTTGGGTTTAACTCAAAATTACAACCATTACGAGTGGCAATATGGGTTTTCAAGTCTAATGATAATTCATTAAAGGTTAATTTTTTGGCTGAATTTTTTCCACTACGACGGCGGTGTAATGCTTGCACACGGGCAGCTAGAATATCGAGATCAAAGGGTTTGATAAGGTAATCATCGGCACCACAATCGAATCCAGCCAACGTATCTTCACGGGTATCACGCGCTGTGAGCATTAAAATGGGGGTATCGTTGCCCTGCTCTCTTAACTTTTGACAAACGGTCAAACCATCCATACGCGGCATTTGAATATCTAAAATAATTAAATCATAATAATTATTACTAGCAAGTTCATAACCATGCACACCATCTTGCGCATAATCTAAGGTGTAACCTTTTATCTCAAAAAAATCAAAGATGATGCCTGCTATATCTTGATGATCTTCCACTAATAATATTTTCATTAACCGTTCAATCCAATAATTAAATACCATGTCATTATGACAAATTTGATGTCGAAATAATGTAAAAATGTCAAAAACATGTCGAAAACATTAATTCCACACAGCTTGATCTAGACTGCATGCATTGTTATCCATCTCGGAATTTACTATGCCAGCCAGTATCACATCCATTACCGAACACAGAGAGGCAAATAAAAGCACATTGCCGCCTTTATTGTCTATCGTGATCCCATTTTTTAATGAAGATGAAGTACTAACAGACTGTCACCAACGTGTTATAGCTGTCCTGAATACTCTACAGCAACCGTGCGAGATCATTTATGTCGATGACGGTAGTAATGATGATTCATGGTCACAAGTCATTGGTTTTACCGCTAACAATCATACCGTGCGTTGCATAAAGCTCAGTCGTAACTTTGGTAAAGAAGCGGCGATGACGGCGGGCATGGCAAATACAGTAGGTCGTGCGGTAATACTATTGGATGCCGACTTACAAGATCCACCCGAGTTAATTCCACAGATGATCAGCGAATGGGAAAATGGCTATGATGTCGTTAACATGCAGCGCAAAGAACGCCATGGTGAAAACTGGTTAAAACGGACAACAGCGCACCTATTTTATAAATTGATCAACCGTCTCGCTGATATTGAAATGCCGTGTAATGTTGGTGACTTCCGCTTACTTGATCGTAAAGTTGTCGACGTTATTAATAACTTACCAGAACGTAATCGTTTTATGAAAGGCTTACTCTCTTGGCCTGGCTTCAATACTTGCACGCTGCAATTTGACCGTGACGCACGTCAAGCTGGCACAACGAAGTGGAATTACACCAAACTTATCCACCTCGCTTTTGAAGGTATTACATCTTTCAGTATCAGACCCTTACGTATCGCAACTGCAGCAGGGGTGGTCACATCCATTATTTCGGTAATGATGGCAATAGTGCTGGTGAGTAAGACACTATTCTGGGGCGACCCAGTTGCTGGTTACCCTTCATTAATGACCGTCGTATTATTACTTGGCGGCATACAATTGTTGTCGATTGGTCTGATGGGTGAGTATGTCGGTCGCTTATTTATTGAATCAAAACAACGTCCCAACTTTATTGTAATGAATGAACAAACCGCAGAACCCAATATAGCTTTCAACCTAAGCAGGCATACCAATAACCCCCGACATACACACCAAGCACACCAAGCACACAATACTAATTTTAAACAAGGCTAGTCTTAACATGTCTAAAGCAGTAAACAATGTATCTTTAACCAAAATAGCGATAACACTTGTTATCGCCGCGATAGCAATAAGATTATTTACCCTTGGTTTTTTTCCTCTTATGGATACTACCGAAGCACGTTATGGTGAAATGGCTAGGATCATGGCAGAAACAGGCAACTGGATCACGCCGATGTTTGATTACAACGTACCATTTTGGGGCAAACCACCACTATTCACTTGGATGAGCGCCACAGGTATTACACTCTTTGGTTTAAATGAATTCGCAGTTAGAATACCGCACCTACTCGCTGGTGGTTTGGTGTTATTCATCGTCGCACTGCTTGCTTACAGCATCACCCCATCACATTCACGGTCAGAGCGTAAACAAGAGGCATGGCTAGCGGCAGGTATTCTGGCAACGACTGCAACATTTATCGTTGTCACAGGCGCAGTAATGACAGACACGGCACTGACACTCGGCATTACCTTAAGTATGGCTGCATTTTGGCTCAACTATAAAAACAAATCGGCATTATGGGGACATTTGTTTTTCATCGGTTTAACAATAGGTATGTTAGCGAAAGGTCCTTTATCATTAGTACTCATTGGTATGAGCTTGTTTATTTGGGCCTTGTTTAACAAAACCTGGATGAGCATGTTCCGTAGTTTACCGTGGAAAACTGGCATTCCGCTGTTCCTTGCGACGAGCCTGCCTTGGTACATTATCGCGGAGGACTCTTCACCGGGTTTCCTTAATTATTTTATTGTTGGCGAGCATATTAAACGTTTCTTAGTCAGTGGCTGGCAAGGTGATTTATACGGCACCGCACACAAAGAGATAAAAGGGACAATCTGGCTATTTGCGATTGCTTCAGCACTACCATGGACACCGTTATTTATTTATCAATGGGTTAAAAGCATACAAACGACAAAAAGAACAAAAGGTGAAACTAGAACACAACAAGACGAAGACACGGTAGAGCTAAACTACACCAGCTTCTTATGGGCTTGGTTATTAGCACCATTATTACTGTTCACATTTAGCGGTAACATTTTATCAAGTTATGTCATGCCTTGCCTACCGGCGTTCGCATTATTGATGGTGGTATATCAACGTAACAATCCCCTATCAACCAAGGTCTATAAAATAGGCTTAATAACACCGATATTAATTTTAATTGTCGCCATTTTACTACGCACGGAAATGGCGAGTAAACAATCTGAGAAAGGGTTGATGCAAACATGGTCAGCACAAGCTCAGAATAAAGAGTTAGTCTATATCGACAAACGTCCATTCTCAGCACAATTTTACTCACGTGGCGTGGCTGTTGAACGTAAAATAAAACTAGAAGTTGCAGTACAAGACATAACAAAAGACACCTATTTTGTTATACGAAAATCAAACGAGACTGAACTGCTGATCACCAGTTTACCTCAATGCAACGTCGTTGATCGTGCAAAGAAACGTGTACTGGTATTTTGTAACGCAAATTATTAATTTACAACACGTGAACATTCGCGTTATCAATGTATAAATCTGATAATAAAAAGCAAGTTAAGGTCATTATCTAACTTGCTTTTTATTACTTATAGTGACGATATTATTACTATTATAAATACCAAGTTGATCTATACTAAGCAGTAACATAACTTAAAATTTAAAACTCATGCATATATTGATAACGGGTGGCACCGGTTTCATCGGCCAAGCATTCATTAATACACACCATGAAGATTATAACTTTACGGTATTAACCCGTAATGTCAGTAATGCAAAGAAAACCTTTTCACATATCTCCACAAGTAATATTAAATTCATCTCCCAATTAGAGGAACTGCCAAGTGCCATCCATATTGATGCCGTTATCAATTTAGCGGGGTCACCTATTATGGATAAAATGTGGAGTGATAAACACAAACACATATTAGAGTCCAGTCGTTGGGAAATAACGCAGCAATTAGCCGACTTTATAGCAACAAAAACAATCACACCGGAAGTATTTATCAGTGGATCTGCGATTGGGGTTTACGGGCGTCAAGGTAGTGAGACAATTGATGAGACTCACGGTCGTCATTATCCTGAATACTCAAGTCATTTGTGTGAACACTGGGAAGAGATCGCTCGGACAGCCTGCCCTAACACACGCACTGCCATATTGCGAACTGGCATCGTGCTCGGTAAAAATAACGGTGCCTTACAAAAAATGGAATTACCCTTTAGATTAGGACTAGGTGGTCCCATAGGCAAAGGTGACCAATATATGTCTTGGATACATATCGATGATATGGTTGCCGCCATCCATTATTTAATACAGCATAAGACCTGCTCAGGAACCTTCAACCTTACATCGCCAAACCCAGTCACTAATCGTGAGTTTTCGGATAAATTAGCCGCAAGCTTTAATAACAAAGCACGTATCACTACCCCGAAGTTACTATTAAGGCTATTACTCGGTGAACGTGCCGATATTATTATATACGGTCAGCGGGTATTACCAACTCGATTACTTGATAGTGGTTTTGTGTTTCATTTTGAAACCTTAGAACGAGCACTTTCGGCCATTTATACTGACGAGTAAACAACGAATGTAGCACGTTTATGATGCGAGTTAACAAACATAAGGCTTTCTTTAATCCGCATGTTTTCTGGCAAGCTTAATAGCATCTAAAATATTGATAACCCAAACACAAAGTAACGCAAAAGTGGCAAACTGTACACCTTGCGTATCTATATTTACCATCTGCTGATTAACCAATGCAGCGATATTTTCTATGTCTAAATTACTTCGCGATCTCAATACCTTATCAACCATTAATTGTGTTTGGGTCATGGTTATATCCATTATGTAATATAACGGGATCCCAGCAGCAACCGCAAATATTGCCGCTCTTAAGTGTTTCTTTAGCAGCCATTGCCCCGCCCCCGGAAATAACAACGCAGATAGCAGTCCGGCTTTAACAGTCAGGTTCATAAACACTCCAAATTTAATTTAAATAGTTATAACCAATGATAGGTAACAATAACAAGGATAATGAATGAAATGTTACTCGCATTGGTTTAAAAATAACACTACAAATTAATAGGATAAACAAAAGCAATAAACTATTGAGCAATACCCCATTAGACACACCGCCAAACGCGACCCACACTACATCATTCGCGGTTAACCTTATCCATATACCTTGAATGTTATTTAAAAGATAATTAACAACGCCAATCAGTATCCTACTAACGCTTGGTGCAATAACAAGTAAGACCACCGCCATTAATAATACCGGTAATACGAATACACTAAAAATAGGAATGAAAATCAAATTAACCAACACAGACAGTAAACTAAATCCGGAGAAGACGGTGACTTGAATCGGCAACATCAGTAATGTGAGAAGTATCTGACTATGACAAAGATAAGCTACTTTATTCATCGAAATTTGCACAGCAAGCTTAACCCGATAAAGTAAGTCCACAACCTCCCCTTGGCCACTTACAATAATAATATGATTGAGAGTCTGCTGAGATTGTTTGTGGTTAAGCCAAACAACAACAAATACCGCCGCCATCGCTGAAAAACTTAACCAAAAACTAATTGCAAAGACAGTTAAGGGGTCAAGTACTAAAGTAACCAACAACATACTTGAAAACAGTTGCAACAAGGTAACCTTGAAATACTGGATACGATATAAACAATGAAGGCTCAACAAAATAATCGCCCGTAACGCGGGTAAAGAAAAACCCGCAATCCATGCATAAAATATTGCAGCTACCAGACTGATCGACAAACAAATAGCGAGATTATAGGGGGTTTTAAATAATCTTAACAATCGCTGTATACAGAGATAACAAAACCCAAATATAAGACCAATATGCAAACCTGAGATCGCAACAAGATGACCAATACCTAAAAGTTTAAACTGCGTCCAGAGTGCTGTACTGATATAACTTCGGTCACCAAAAGTTAATGCATACAACATAGGGTTGGGATTAGCGGGCAATACAGACTTGAATACTTGATACAAGTCGCCGCGTAAACTAAACTGAGGTTCTATTATCTCGCCTTTTGTTATTATACCGGCATAGCGTATATGGCGAGATAATAACGACGACCGCTTAGTGTTACTTAATCGTACTTTAAACCGCCAAACTTGACCAATACCAACTTCCCCCGAATAATCATAGTCTGGATTAAACCACTTTAGTTCAAGTTTAGGTTCAAGAAAGGAAGGTAAAGTATTATTGATTTTAACCACCTTTACATCAAACGAAAGTCGATTTTTTGTATTTACTAATGTTATTATTTCGGCTGTTATGATATGGTCTTGTGCTACTTTAATTGATGGTTGTTGGTGTTGGGACCTAGAATTGTAAAATAACGTATTAGCTTCATTTATCACGTTGTTTTTATACAAAATAGACCCACTTAATACGACAAAAATAAGTACCAATATAGGTGGTACTTTAGCGTAAACAAGGATGAATGCAGCGACTGTCATTATTGTGATAAATTGAATGCGTTCTATATCTACAAAGAACATACCTATTAATATGGTAATTGAAAGAATTACGGCCTTTAAGGTCATTCATTACCCCTGACATTTGATTAGAATTATGCCTAAGAATTTAATTAAAAAATATCTCCCCGATCCTGAATCAATCAAACAACATAAACACCTTAAGATATTCGGTGACCTATTACACAACGCTAATCTTTGGCACTTAAATCGCCGCTCTGCAGCAGGTGCTTTTGCGGTCGGTCTTTTTATGGCTTTTGTACCCGTGCCCTTCCAAATGTTGTTAGCCGCCGGTTTTGCTATTTTATTTCGCGTTAACTTACCTTTGTCTGTCGCATTAGTGTGGTTATCGAACCCTGTGACCATGCCCCCCATGTTTTATGCCACTTATGTTTTAGGTGCATGGATATTACAAGTTCCCGTTCACCCGTTCACTTTTGAATTGACGATGGAATGGTTAATACAGGCGATATCCTTATATGGCCCGGCATTCTTACTCGGCTGCTTTGTATCTGGTACATTCTTTTCTATTGTTGGTTATTTTAGTATTCGCTGGCTGTGGCGTTGGAAAATAATTAGCGCTTGGAAGAAGCGTTCAGCATCACGCACAAAATAAGTATTAAAAATGAGAAGGCCACATCACTTAATCAGTGATGTGGCCTTTTTTTACCGACAGAATATAAGGAGGATCGTGTATTATTTATTACCTAGCTCACGTGCAGGTTGCACTGAACAGGCTTTATTAGCTGGATAAATTGTCGCTACCACACTCATTAGCATAGCAACACCACCAACCACCAACACATCATTCAATGCCAACTGTGATGGTAAGAAGTCAATGAAATAAATATCACCAGACAAGAATTCATGACCGATCAAACCTTCGATAAACTTGATAATCACCGTTAAATTCTCGGAGATTAAAATACCCAAGATAGTACCTGATACCACACCAAGAATACCGTTAATACCACCGTGAACAATGAAGATCAGTCGCAGTAACGCATTTGAAGCGCCCATTGTTTTCAGAATCGCAATATCAGCACGCTTATCATTTACAGCCATAACCAGCGTAGTCACAATGTTAAAACACGCTACGGCAATCACTAATATCAAAATCACGTACATCAAGCTTTTAACCATCTGAATATCTTGATATAAGAATCCTTGACTAGTCATCCAACTACGAATGTAGAGGTAATGATTTAACTGATTCCCCGCTTCACGCACAATGCGGTTAGCCGCAAAGATGTCAGTAACCTTAATACTCATGCCATCAGCTTTAAACGCTTTGTCTTGAATATCTTGAGCGGCGCTCAACGGGACATAAGCGAGATTGTTATCTAATTGACCGCTAAGATGGATAATGCCGGAGACCGTAAAGTTAAAACGACGTGGCGCTTTAAAGGATTGGCCCGATTGCTGCGATAATAATACCGTGACAGAATCACCAAGCTCTAGACTCAACGCTTTCGCAATACCACGACCAATAACAACTTGTCTGTTATTAATCGGATCATCCAGGCTATCCCAGCTCCCTTGGGCAACATAACGATATACTTCAGATACTTGTTTTTCAGCCTCACGGTCAACAGCACGAAGTTGTACCGCTTTTAATTCATTACCTTTTTGTAATAAGCCATTGAGCTTAATAAAAGGCGCGGCACCGACAACTTCGGGATGCGCGAGCAGTTTATCCTGGGTGCTTTGCCAATCATTAAAGGGTTTATTTACCCCTTCCAGCTCACCATTTGGCACAACCGCTAAGATACGATTTTTGAGCTCATATTCAAAACCGTTCATTGCTGATAAACCAATGATCAATACCATCACACCGAGTGCAATACCAACTGTTGATGACGCAGAGATAAACGCAATAAAACCATTACGGCGCTTTGACGAGGTATATCTCAATCCGATATAAGCTGCTAACGGACGAAACATTACACGTCCTCCATCACAGCACTTACCTGCACCGATGCATTATCATGAGTCAAGACACCATCAGCCATGTGCAAAGTACGACCTAATCGGTTTGCAAGCTGTTCGTCATGAGTAACAATGATAAAAGCAGTATCACAAGTTTCATTTAACTCTTTAATTAAATTGAAAATAGTATCAGCACTGCTTTGATCTAAGTTTCCTGTCGGTTCATCTGCTAAGACAATATTCGGCTCGTTAATTAACGCACGTGCAATCGCAACACGTTGACGTTCACCACCAGAAAGCTCACTGGGTTTATGTTCAACACGATGCGATAAGCCGACGCGTTCTAACATAGCCAAGGCTTTTTGCTTCGCTAACGTCACCTTCATACCGCCAATTAATAACGGCATACAGACATTTTCTAACGCTGTAAATTCATTAAGCAGGTGATGAAATTGATACACAAAGCCCATATTCTGGTTGCGCATCGACGCTTGTTGTTTCTCTGACATGTTGTGAATATCGACACCGTTAAGATATACAGAACCAGACGTTGGCGTATCCAATGCCCCCATCAAATGCAACAAGGTACTCTTGCCTGAACCTGAACGGCCAACAATCGCAATCAGTTCGCCTTTTTCAACCGTCAATGACACTTGCTTTAATACATGAGTATCAAGATTACCTTCTTGGTAAATTTTTTCGAGATTATTGCAAACTAATAAAGAATTATTCATAACGTAATGCCTCGGCAGGTTTTATGTTTGCCGCTCTAAATGCAGGATAAAGTGTTGCGAGTAGACTTAATGCAATCGCACCGAAAATAATTGATGCGATCTGCGACCAATCAAATAAAACAGGTAATAGTCGTGCACCGCCAGATGCTTGCGCTAACAAGTTGAGGCCAATAAGCGACATAAACTCATTGAGGTTCGCGGCTAAAGCAATGCCCGCAAGACCACCAGCCATTGCACCCAATACACCTGTCCAAGCACCTTGGATAATAAAGATTTGTACTATGGTGGGTCTATTCATACCCAAAGTTTTCATGATAGCAACGTCCGTTTCTTTCTCTGTCACTAACATGACTAACGATGACAATATATTAAACACAGCGACGGTGATGATTAAGAACAATAATAAGCCGATCATGTTCTTTTCCATTTTTACCGCTTGGAATAATTCGCCCCGGGCAGTTTGCCAATCCAACGAATCAAAGTTACTGAAGAAATCTCGGCTGGCTAATTCATTCACTGAAAAAGGGTCGTGGACAAACACACGATGCTGCATCGGACTCGTCGGTGACAAACGCACCAACCTACCGGCATCGGTAATATTCACTAATACCTGAGTGGCTTCGACATCAGAACCGACAGAATAAATCCCAACCACGGTAAATTTACGTTGACTCGGTACACGTCCCATCGGGGTAAAAACACTACCTTTAGTAGAGATAAGTCTTATTTTATCGCCGAGTTTAGCATCCAATGATTTGGCCATGCTGCGGCCAATAATGATGTTGTACTTACCAGGTTGTAACAATGAGATATCACCAATAAGCATATTCTGGCGAATAACGTCCCATTGTGGATAAGAGGTAGGGTCGATTCCCTGTAGCTGCGCGCCTTGGATTTGGCTTTTGCTTTGCACCATGGCATCAGCTTGTAAAAAAGGCGTGACTGCCGCGACTAAAGGATCGTTTACCAATGCAGCTAAACTGTCATCGACATTGCCCGCGCCTACTTTAGGCGTCACGATGACGTGTGGAACAGCGCCAAGAATACGAACTTTTAAATCTTGCTCAAAACCATTCATTACCGATAACACAGTGATCAAGGCTAACACACCTATGGTGATACCAGCGGTCGAAAATAAGGTAATAAATGATACGAATCGGTTGTTGCGCTTCGAGCGAGTATAGCGCAACCCGATGAATAAACTCAGAGGGTAATACATAAATATAATTAAGAAGACCTTGCTAAAAACTGCTATTCATTCTAGAGACATGACTACTAATGAGCAAGTAAAATCATACCTTCAGATAAACTTGTGACCGATTAGTTATTCTGGTTTAAAACAGCGCCTTAAAAGCGCATAGCAATAAACTAATCAAGATAAATATAAATTAATATGCCACAATGACTGGTTAGCAATCTAGAAAAGGATGACAGCAAATGACGCAACAATATTTTTCTATTAAACACAGTTTATCTGTCAATATTGAACCGGTTTCGATTGATAAAGTCCCAACATCTCGATTAGCGTTGGAAAACGAAATGCCTACGCCCTTTAAAATGGCCAATGACGTTGCCGAAATCGATAGCAATGCGCTGCGATCCATCCGCAATATTGGTGAACAAGCTGATGCACTTGCTGATTTTCTACAGATGCAAAATAATAAAATCAACTTGATCATGGGTTATGTATTAGCGCAACAAGATCACCCTGAATCACGCTTTAACACCACAGTGTTTGGTGCTGGCGAAGTTAAATTTTTAGCCCATGGCGATTTAGCATTAGAACAAGCGGTACGCATTAAGATATTCTTACCCAATGATGCGTCTGCTGTTTACTGCTATGGCATCATCTCTTCGCGAGAAGTACTAGAAACTGATGATACTCTGATTGAGTACACAGCGTCGTATACACGCATCCGTGATATTGACCGCGAAATATTGATACGTGCTACATTACGTATTCAGCAGTTACAGCTTAAGCAACGCGCCGAGCAACGCCAGCAACTCGATCTGCAAGATGATCAATAACAAAATCCTCAACAATTACGATTAGATCACTTAACCTATGAAATCAAAAGCTATTCTTTCTTTACCGTTACCAAAAAAACAAGGCGACAAGATCGCCTATGGTAACCTTGTTGGCAGCAGCCTGGCATTCACGCTTGCAGAGCTGTGCACCCAAACCAGCTCCCCTATTCTTGTGGTTGTTGCAGACACTCCAAGTGCATTGAAACTCGAACAAGAAGTACGTCACTTTTTAGCCGATGACAAACCGCTAATTACGTTTCCTGATTGGGAAACACTGCCGTATGATAATTTCTCGCCACATCAAGATATTATCTCGCAACGTATTCATGCCCTACACCGCTTTCAGCAAACCACCAGTGGGCTGATTATTGTATCGGTAAATACCTTGATGCAGCGTATCGCTCCGGTTAGTTTTTTAGACCAGCACAGCTTAATTGTCAAAACTGGTGATAAGATTGATATGCATGCGATGCGCCAGCGCTTAGAAAACAGCGGTTATAATGCCGTTGACCAAGTATTAGAACACGGTGAATTTTCCGCCCGTGGCTCTATTCTTGACCTTTACCCGATGGGCAGTACCTCGCCGTTTCGCATCGACTTCTTTGATGATGAAGTGGAAGAGATCCGTGGTTTTAATACCGAGACCCAGCGCTCGGAAGAAACCCTTGAAGCGATTAACTTACTTCCCGCTCATGAATTCCCAACTGATGCTAAAGCCATTGAGCTATTCCGCCAGCAGTTTAGAGCATTGTTTACACCATCGCGTGAAGCGGAGTCGGTTTATCAGCAAGTCAGTAAAGGTTTCTTACCAACAGGTATTGAGTATTATCATCCATTATTCTTAACTGAAACGGCTACCTTATTTGATTATTTACCTAAGCAGCTAACCATCGCTCAAGTTGGTGAATTACATCAAGCATCAGAAGTATTCTTCCAAGATGTTGAAACACGCTACGAAGACCGTCGCCATGATATTCAACGTCCATTACTCGCGCCAAGTACACTTTACTTACCCGTTGCAGAATTATTCCGAGCACTTGGCCATTACAGTAAAGTCAGCTTAAGTAATACACTACTGAGTGAAAAATCTGGTAATACCAACCTGGGTTTTAGTAAATTACCAGAGATATCAGTTAATCATCAGAAGAAAGCCCCACTTGCCCCACTGCTTGAATTTATAGAAGGGTTTGACGGTAAAGTCATCTTTAGCGTTGAATCTGAAGGTCGTCGTGAAACATTATTGGAGTTACTTGAAAAAACCAAGTTAAAGCCAAAAGCGATCACCAGTATCGCCAAGTTCTTGAAAGCCAAACCTGTGATTGGTATTTGGGTTAGTCAGTGTGAAAACAGCTTTATTATTGATGAACTCAATGTCGCTATCATTTGTGAAAATGAATTACTTGGCCACAAAATCATCCAGCGTCGTCGCACCGACAAGAAAGTGCAAGCGAACAATGATGCATTAGTCAGAAACCTGACGGAGCTAAGCATAGGCCAACCTGTTGTGCATATCGAGCATGGTGTAGGCCGTTATCTGGGACTACAGATCATTACCAATGCCGGTATGGAAACTGAATTCTTAACCCTAGAATACGCCAATACAGCAAAACTTTACGTGCCAGTGTCAGCCTTACATCTTATCAGTCGTTATAGCGGTGCCGGTGAAGCATCAGCGCCGTTACATAAACTCGGTAGTGATAGCTGGGAGAAATCCAAAAGTAAAGCAATGGAGCGTGTTCGTGACGTTGCTGCAGAATTATTGGATATCTACGCACAGCGCGCCGCTAAAAGTGGTTTCCAATATAAATGCGATAAAGAATCGTACGCGGCCTTTGCTGATGGCTTTCCGTTTGAAGAAACGGACGATCAAAAAACCGCAATTCAAGATGTCATGGATGATATGCGCCAAGACAAAACCATGGACCGTCTGGTTTGTGGTGACGTAGGCTTTGGTAAAACAGAAGTTGCAATGCGTGCTGCATTCATGTCGATAATGAATGACAAACAAGTTGCCGTACTTGTGCCAACAACCTTACTTGCACAACAGCATTTTGAGAATTTCAAAGACCGTTTTGCTAACTGGCCAGTGCGTATTGAAGTTATTTCACGTTTTAAAACAGCTAAAGAACAGAAACTTATTCTAGAAGATGTTAAAAACGGTAAGGTTGATTTGCTGATTGGCACACATAAATTACTCAGTAATAAAATTGAGTTTTCTGACCTAGGATTACTGATCATTGATGAAGAGCATCGATTTGGTGTCCGTCAAAAAGAAAAAGTAAAAGCGCTGCGTGCTGACATTGATATATTAACGCTAACAGCAACACCAATCCCAAGAACGCTAAACATGGCGATGAATGGCATGCGTGATTTATCTATCATCGCCACACCACCCGCTAAGCGTTTAGCTGTTAAAACATTCGTACGCCAATATGATGACAACGTTGTAAAAGAAGCGATCATGCGTGAAATCATGCGTGGCGGCCAAGTTTACTTCTTACATAACAATGTAGATTCAATCGATAAAACGGTGGAAGCACTGGCGTTACAGATACCGGAAGCACGTATTGTTGCTGCGCACGGTCAAATGGCAGAGCGTGAATTAGAATCGGTCATGGCTGACTTTTATCATCAGCGCTTTAATGTATTAGTCTGCACCACCATTATTGAAACCGGTATCGACATTCCAAGTGCCAATACCATCATCATGGATCGCGCAGATAACCTGGGTTTAGCACAGTTACACCAATTGCGTGGTCGTGTCGGTCGTTCGCATCACCAAGCTTATGCTTATCTATTAACGCCGCATCCAAAACGTATCACCAGTGATGCTAAAAAGCGTCTTGAAGCGATAGCCTCGTTAGAAGATTTAGGTGCTGGTTTCACATTAGCCACACACGATCTTGAGATCCGTGGTGCCGGTGAGTTGTTAGGTGATGAACAAAGTGGTCAAATTAGCTCGATTGGGTTCTCGCTGTACATGGACATGCTCGACCAAGCAGTGAAAAGCATTAAAAACGGTAAGTCAGTATCACTTGAAGAAGCACTGAAAAACCAAACAGAAATTGAGTTGCGTGTACCAGCACTCATACCTGATGATTACATTCATGACGTTAATATTCGCTTATCATTGTATAAACGCATCGCCAGTTGTCAAAGTGAAGATCAGCTACGTGAGGTGCAAGTAGAGCTGATTGATCGTTTTGGTTTATTGCCTGATAACGCTAAAAATTTGATCCGTCAAACCGAGTTAAAGCTGAAAGCAGCGCCTTTAGGTATTAAACGACTTGAAATAGGCCCCGCTGGTGGCTATATTAGCTTTGGTGATGATAATCAGGTTGATGTAGGTTATCTTATCCGTCTTATCCAGCAACAACCTCGTGTTTATAGCATGGATGGACCATCAAAATTGAAGTTTGCAATCAAATCACCGGATGCAAAAGATCGCATTACACTAGTTGAAGCCATGTTAGTAGAATTTGCAAAAAATAAGATTGCAGGAGTTAAACGTTGAAAAAGTCGTTAATCAGTTTATTAGTAGGTTTATCCCTTGGTAGTTCATTTGCAGTTAATGCTGCAGATGAAGAACGTTGGTTTGAAGTTGAAGTTATTCTATTCGAACGGAATATCGATCCAGCTAAAGTGATAGAACATTGGGATCAATCTTCGTATCCAACTTATTCAAAACAGAATAAGGATCCGATGGCGTTATTTATCAATGATGATAATTTAATCACCTCGCATGGCAGTAATGACAACAATGAGCGAGGGTTAGCGAACGAAAGTAATGTCATTACTGGTGGTCAGCAGCCAACACTTATCGACGATAGTCAAACCTTACCTGTGTTTGGTAGTGATCGAGATGAATCTTTGGTACAAGATACTAATACCAATGTAGACATTATCAAAGCAACAAATGTTGTTATTGATGGTGCTAATTTAAAAGAGGATGCCAAAGATCCAACGCTACAAATTGTACCAGCAAGTGAATTGCAACTAACAGAACAATTTAATGCACTGAATAATCACGCCAATTATAATGTTGTCTTACACTCAGCATGGCGCATGCAACCACAAGATCGTAACGCAGCAATACCGATACGCTTATTTGCAGGTCAGAATTATCAACAACAGTATAAGCAAAATGGTGATGCGATTGTTCGTACACTAACACCTGCTGTATCTCCAATCATCGCAGCCGATACATCGCCAGAGTTAGCGGTCTCGGTTAGCAGTACTGTCGGTGAATCAAATATCATTGATTTGGATAACACAACAACCATAGATGATGGCGTGAGTGTACAAAAAACCAATACTCAAGCTGGTAATACGCTAGCAGGTTCAGTAGCTGTAACGCCTCCAGTACCAGCAACACCAGTGTGGAAGATTGATGGTGAGCTGACCATTTATTTGGAGCATTATCTTTATGCAAAAACAGATCTGTTTGTGCGTAAAGAAGGCACTAGAAGCATTACTGCTGAGGACATAATTGCAAGTGAGTCACAACCATCAGACCTAGCACCGAATGTTGAAAATATTGACCTATTAGAATTATTAGGGATTCATTTAGAACCGAAAGCAACTGGACATACCGAACTAACGCTCAATAATGCTAACGTTAACGTCGACCCAGCAAGTGAAGACTTTGAAATTGAAAATATCGCGGCAGCCAAAACTGAAGGTGACAATGCACTAACAGATGAAAATGGCAATCCGCTTACGGTTGAAGAAACTAATATTGTCGAACCTCAAGATAAAACGATACCTGTCTTAAATAGTTATCCGATGCAGCAACTTCGTGTTATTCGCAGTGGTGAAATTCATTATCTTGATCACCCGATGTTTGGCATGCTCATTCAAATACGCAAATATGAGCCGCCAATGTTAGAAGAAACGATAGAAACAGCGCAGTAAATACCCCATTAATTACCTTTAAACGTCACCATCGTTAAAAAAGTTCTTAATATGATCATCACATCTGCTTTGAGCCAGCGAGAAAAGCTCGTTAGGCTTAAAGCATATGAATGATCCCAGTACAGTTTATTCTGAACATCTTCTAGGCACGTATCTGCACCCTGCGATATTTGCGCTAACCCGGTGATACCCGGTCTAACACCATGCGTACGCTCTAAATAATAAGGTATTTTCTCTTCTAATTTGCCACAAAATACTGGTCGTTCAGGTCTTGGTCCTACAATCGCCATATCGCCTAGTAATACATTGATCAATTGCGGTAATTCATCAATTCTGGTTTTACGTAAGAAACGTCCTACCGATGTCACTCTGGTATCTTGTTTTTGTGCCCACACAGGTCCCGATTTAGATTCAGATTCAACACCCATGGTTCTAAACTTAATTAGCATAAACACTTCAACATATTCGTTTTTAATTTCACCCACTCGTAGCTGACGATAAAACACGGGTCCTTTAGAGTTTAATTTAATGGCCAGTGCAATCAGAGGAACAAATGGGGTAATAATAATGAGTGCTACAATCGAAATAAGGACATCGCTGAAACGCTTCGGAATGACAACACTTTTTTTCTGAAAATTAGATGTTGCTTGTTGATCTGAACTAATTTTAATCCAGGTGCCACGGTCTAAACCGAAAATGTAGCGGATACCACCATAAAAGCTAGCCATATACCCTACCGCAATATAATACAGTGATGCCCAAGGCTGTTTAACAGGCGCGGCATCAAACAATAAGCCTAGGGCTGAACCACCATACAAACAACATTGCCCTAGCCACAAAAACCAAGCTGTGTTGGCAACAACCATAGAATGACTATTAGTTAAAAAGAAAGTGCATACAAATAAAGCTAATAAATTGAATGGCATTAATGTACGCAAAAATTTACCACTGAAAAAATTAAAACCAGTCAAGCCGTTTTTCGATGAAAACAAACCGCGTAACCTCAGCACTTGCTGGACATTACCAGCACCAATACGCGTTCTGCGAGAAAAGTCATTGGTGGTATTTGTCGCTTCCATCTCGACAATCGAAATCCGTTCATCCATAACAGCCCGATAACCACGGCTCACTAGCAACATTGGAAAAACAAAATCGTCATTAATAGTATCAACCGGTATTTCTTCAAATAAGGATGCTTTGATCGCATATAAAGCACCTGGAGGGCCAATAATAGAACCCGTTATACTTTCTGCTTTACGAATATTACGTTGATAGTTCCAGTAATGTGCTTCACCTTTAGAACCATGCTCATAGAGCTGATAATCACCAGTGACAACGCCGACCCCTTCTTCGGCCATGCGATGGGCAAAGATTTGCATGGCATCAATCGAAATTAAGGCACTCACATCACTTAAGACTAAAATGTCCGATGCAGACTTATGCCGCATCAGTAATTTGTTAATCACATGAACCTTACCGTGATTATCTTCAGCAACATCTAGTTCAAGCGTTATGTTGTTTAATTGGAATTGGTCTACATATTGTCTTGCAAGGTCAACTGAATTATCGGTACAACCATCAAAACCAAGCACCACTTTAAGCTTATCTGCGGGATAATCGAGCATGAGTAAGTTGCTGAGTTTATCGCCTAAATGTTTAGCTTCGTTGTAAACAGGCATGACTATGGTGATTTTAGGCAGATCACAATCAACATCATTAGAGACATAATTACGAGATTCAAATGTATCAACCTTGTTATCTGTCTGTGTGTTTTTAGCATAATACTGCAAAAATTTAGGATACACCCAGTGATGATAAATGAACAAGTTAACCGATACGACAGAGCCAAACAGAAGCCAATCCATAGCTACTCCTTAATTAGTTGGTTATAAGCTTTAATCATCATTTTTATATCAAAGTTTTTAGTAATAAAATCACGCGGATAATACGCACTACTACGTTTCATCTGCGCTTGAATCGCAACGTGAAATTCATTAACGGTATTTAGTTTGATTAAATGCCCAGTTTGCTTACATACACCTTCATGTACTGCACCAACATCACTACAGAGGACTGGTACGTTGCAAGATTGCGCTTCTAAAATTGACAGAGGTAGCCCTTCATTAGACGAGGTTAATACAAATAAATCTAACTTATGATAAAATCCAACCATATCATCCGTATAGCCAATAAATTTAACTTTAGTTGATAGGTCTAATTCCTGCACTAAATTAGCCAAATTTTGCTTTTCAGGACCATCGCCAGCGATAGACAACTCCACGTTAGGAATATCTGCAATCGCTTTAATCAAAATATCTAATGATTTTTCCATGACTAATCTTGCCGCGCAACCTATCTTAAATACCCTTGTATTGTACTTGTATCGCTGATGACTTAAGCTCGGTGAAAATTTTTCAGTATCGATACCATTTAAGATGGTAACAGGGTCAACACCTTGACCAAGTACTCGGGACAATTGCATTCCAACAGTATCGGCATCAGCGACTAAAGTAATATGATTCAAGCGCAGCATTAGCTTTGTCATCTGTAATTGTTTATTATCGAGCAAATGCCATGCATCATGCTCTGTATGAATGTGCTGTATATTTGTTAATCTTAACGTTGCCATGACCCCATAAAGTAACGGCCCGATATGATGTGTATGTATAATTTCTGTATCCAATGTCGTTAAAACTTTACGTAACTGCTTAATCGTAGAAAGTTTAAACCCCGGTTGTTTATCCAAAAAAATCAACCGTTCTTGATAAGATTTTAGCACTGGCCATTGTGTCAAACAAACTGATTTCTCGCCTTCTAAAGCAACGATGTACACTTCGATATCGACTACTTGCAAGCGCATAATATCAAGTACTAATTTCTCGATACCACCCGGTTTTAGATGCTGAATTATTTCAACCATGATCTTCATTTTAGCTGTCCTTTTCATAATCAATGGAAGGTAATCGAGCCAGAATATTCATATCTCCAAACACACTGACTTTACTGATGTGCCACAGGGTATCGTCTAATAATTCAGCCGCCACCGTCAAACCGATACCACAGCCAATACCAGCAAACAGGCCAACAAGGATATATACCAATAAAGATGGATTGGTGGGATAACCAGGTGTGAAAGGCCTATCGATAACTTTGATTTTTTCAGGTTCTTCATGTCGACCTAACTCACCCGTCACTTTAGCCATTTCATGGCGGTTTAGCAGATCGTGATACAACTTAGTATTCACGCTCAAATCACGCTCTAGCGCACTAAGTTCTTTAGCAACATCAGCCTCCATGGCAACGTTCGAGGTTAAACGCTTAGATTGCTGCTGTAACATTGCAATTTCATTTTCCAATTGAATAACGTGTGATTGTGCTGCTTGCAGATTTTCTAACTGGGACAATAGTAGCGATGGGGTTTTGCCCTCACCATCACCATTATCAGCAACAGAAGCCAGATTCCATAATTGGTTTAACTGTGCCTCAGTTAATTCAACATTCTTACTCAGTAATCTACTTTGTTCGTTTTTTAGATTATTTAGCTGTAATTCTGCGGATTGCACTTTAGAGTGGCTGCGGGTATAACTGGCTTTTAATAATGACAGCTTTGCTTCTATTGATACTATTTGCTCTTCGACAATACCGATAACGGGATTAGTTTGCGCTAATTTTTTTTTCAAACTATTTAACTGGCCGTAGGCGCCTGAAAGTTCAATATCTTTGTTTCTAATATCACTATAAATAGAAAATAATGTCTGGTTGTTCTGAATAAATAACTCAGGTAAAACACCAATATGTTGACGACGGAAGGCGGCCATTTTTTCTTCTGAGAGCACTAATTTATCACGTCTTAACGCTAGTTGAGCAAGGAGAAACTGCTCAGATGAAATGATTGAAGCCCGACTTGGTGCCATTAAACTATCAATGAACAATTGACTAACAGAATTTAGAACTGACTTCATTTGACTTGGATCATCCCAATTCAACGTTATAATAACCAAGTCCGTACCAGATAAGGTTAATGTAATCGCAGCTGACAGTTTTTCAACAATCAAATCCCTTGCGCGATAATCACTGTTTTTATCTATGAGTGCATTTTGTTCTGCGACGGTAAATAGAATATGCCGGCTATGCACCAATACTCGTAACGCGACCATGCGGTCTTCAAGATTAAAAGACACTGATAAATCTTCTAAAAATGGATTAAGCAGTGAACTTTCCTGAACCAAAATAGAGGTATGTGAGGCATATCGTTTCGGTGTCACAATGCTAACAATTAACGCAATAGAAATACCCAATAGAACAGAGATCCCGAGGTAATAACGTCGGCGCCATATTATTTCGATAAACCTATAAATATTGCCCCAAATAATGGTACCCATATTTACAACCTAGCACTTTCAAGTACATCGATTGCTTTTTTTGTCGTTAACGCTCTATTTTCAGGTAACTTCTCTTCAATCAACACTGAGTCAAGGTCTAACAATGGATCAAAGTTAACCTGAATCACTTGTTGGTTTTTAGTCAACGCTTGCACTATGGATTGCACACGTTGATGACCAATAGATAATGCGGTGTAATCATTATCTGCTTTGGCTTTACCATAGCTAATGATCGCGCCATGCCGCCAGTCATACAGATAAAGCAAACGGTTACGTTGACCTTTGGTCAGTGCCACTTGCTTGTATTCAAATGCAAAGTTTAATTTTCTAGGTTCCACGACTGGTTTATCCGCCGAGTCGATTGGTGTAATTGCTGTCATCCCAGCCATTTGTAGCGACATATCAGCGGGAGCAGTTGCACACCCGTACAACAACAAAAACGGCATTAACAACAGTTGTACTCGGATACGTTTATAATGCTTAAGTCCGTTCATAACATTCTCCCTACGCACTTATTATTGATGCTACATGTTGCTTTTAATTGTCAATTTTTCGGCTAATCGTGCGGCCAGTAGCGTGGTAACAAGCTCACAACGAGCTTGCCAAGTTGCAGTTTTAACCATTTTTCGAGAGCGACTCTTTAGTTGCTCTAACGCCTGACTTGGCAATACCAGCGTTAGATTTAATTGGGCTAACATCTGATATTTATCATCAGCAACATAGATGCAATTTGTAAACGCTGTAACGGCAGGATAACGGGTACTTAAAATAGGATGTCCGATGGCGAGGTACTCTCTCAATTTTAATGGATTACATGCACGTATTTGCTCATTATCAACAAATGGAATAAGTGATACTTGCCAGTTAGCTGCGTATTGAATCAACTGCTCGTGGGGCATATCAGACAAATGAATAATGTTGTTATATTCAAAAATTACACAATCCGCAATCTCAATTTTACCGATAAATAAAAACGTTACATCAGGTCTAGATTGCGCAAGAAACGTGATTAACTCAAAATCGAGCCAACTGGTGATACTGCCATAATAACCAACGACCAAATCTGCATCAGGGTAATTACTAGGACGTTCAAAATTGCTGGAGAAGTGCTTTAAATCGACACCATGGGGGAGTAAATAGGTTTTCTCTTGTGGGAATTGACTCGCAATTATTTCACTTGCCGCAAAGATAACGTCAGCATGTTTAACGAGAGCCATTTCTTCAACACTCACTTGCTTATGATCAACACCATTTAATGCACTAAAATCATCTCCGGCATAATAGACTACCAAATCTTCTTCTAATGAACTAATAACGCAGCGACCCGTCGGCAATGATAACCATAATATTCTTGGTGCTTTGGTTCCGATCTCTTCGTCTTTAGTCTTATGCTTATGCTTAGCAAGTAATGCGCGCGTTTGATAGGTCAGTAACAAGCGATTAATCACATATGCAATATGACTGCCAGGCCAAGGAATTGCGACTGGAGCAAGAATACCCAAAGGTTGGGCGTCCGTCAGCAACTGAGTATCGTGCTGATTAAAATCATTACCTTTGGCATTATTTAGCTGTTTCAACTTCTCAAGAATACGTTTACCATCATGCAACCTTGGGCGTCTAAGTCCAATTGAGTTAACCCAGTAGACTTGATGTTGCGTTGCCATACACTTCATCAAGTGTTGTGTGCTACTTGGGTGACGCCCCCAATCTTCACCAAATACAATCCATTGCCAATTTATCATAATGATTTTATTACCTTAGCTGGAATACCGCCAGCAAGTACACCCGCAGGTAAATCATTAGTTACGATACTACCAGCGGCAACGATTGTGCCTTCACCGATAGTCACACCAGCCATAACACTCACGCCCGTGGCCAGCCACACATCGCGTTTGAGTATAATGTCACCGACTTGTGATTCATGATCTGCTAACCCAGCAGCACGTTCTTGAGGATCAATCGGATGACCAGGGTAACCAGCTAGAAAAACACGTCCAGATAACCTTACGTTATCTTCAATAATAATATTGCCTCCAACGGCGATATTATTCTGCCAGCTAATATCCACATTATTGCCAATTACTAAGCGCGATGGGTTACCATTCATACTTCGACCACTTAAGGTTGATATACCTGACACACGGCAGTTATCACCTAACTCAATGGTTAAATGACCAAGTACCAAGGGCATACCCGAATACAAATACAATTGACTGGATTTCGTCAGTAGTCGACTTTTAAATAATGGCGTCCAATAGGTAATTCTTAGGACATTAGCGAAGAACAGGGATATGAAGAGGTGAACTCTTAACATAAAAGGATGTAGAACAGGGATAACAGGGATCGAAAAGTGCATAACTCCTCGAATATAACGATGACAGGTTTTAGCGAGCTTACTGTCGTCATGCTTTAACCACAACTTTAATGAACCAAGCATATCCATATAATTACATTCCCTGCCATTGGTTAATCATCTAGCAAGAATAGACTATATAAAAACAATGGGTTAAATAAGATTAAAAAATGATAAGGATTAAAAATCATTAAATTTTGTAACATCTCTGCCGATATTAGTTAAATCTACTAAGCTCATTATTAATGCAAAGGATTTGTCATTTATAGATAAGTTGGGGCGAAGATGAAACCAATCGTGAGCGTCATAATTCCAAGTAAAAACTGCCTTTCCACCCTACCTCGCGCAATTGAGAGTGTTTGGCAGCAAGGTATTAACAAGATTGAAATCGTGATTGTTGATGATGGTTCAACGGATAAAAGCTGGGAATGGATATGCCAACTTTGTCGTAAACACAATAATATAATAGCCTTAAAATTAGACTCTGAAGGCAGCTCGACTGCTCGTAATCATGCAGCCCGAATTGCTAGCGGTACATATATTGCATTTCTAGATGCTGACACATTTTGGTATCAACATAAGTTACAACAACAAATAATGTTTATGGAAAAAAATCCACAAGTGGGAATTAGCTTTACTAATTGTGAGCTAATGAATGATAAAAGTGAAGTAACTCATGACCGTTTTACCAGTAGTGATTATTTCAAACAACAGACACTTCAGCATAACCAAGATGCATTTGTTATCCCTAAAGGTGCTGCCGCTATTTTCTCGGAGAATGTAATTGGTACATCTACCGTGCTTGTGAGACGAGATTTATATTTGGCACTCGATGGCTTTGATCATAATATAAAATTAGTATCAGATTGGGATCTGTGGCTAAAATTTGCATTACACACTGGTATTGGCTGTATTAAAAAACCATTAACCGCTAGCGTATGCAAAAAGATGCTGATGAGTAATCAAATAAAGCAATTAAAAGCCATGGAACAAATAATCAAACGCTATGAGAACAAGATAAAAACAATTGATCCTTACGCTGTGCATTCAGCTCATGCACACTTATCGGCGTCATATGCCAAATATTATCGCCAGAAACTATGTCCCGCCCAAGCGTTAGCTTGTGACTTCAGAGCATTGTGCGAACAACCTACACAACGTCATTTTTGCAATATATTAACCGACTTGAAACTCAGTATTCACATGACTAAAGACGATAACACCATGAATAGCTAGTTTAATAATGACAACACTGGCTTACTCATAAAGCTCTATCCCATTGCCATCACTATTAATAGAAATAATCAGTAATGACTTTATAAGTAAGCATTCATTTCAAACTGTCATCAAACTACTGCTGAGCATCATCAAACTAATGTTGAGTGTTGTTAAACTGGATTATCAATATCAATAAAGGTAACGTCTAGGCCCTTCTCTTGTGCTAACCATTCTCCTAATGCTTTAACACCATAGCGCTCTGTTGCATGATGACCAGCAGCAAAAAAACTCATACCGGCCTCACGAGCTAAATGGATTGTTTGTTCAGACGCTTCGCCACTAATAAAAGCATCAATACCCTGCTCTATCGCTAGTTCTATATAGCTTTGACCGCCACCAGTACACCAAGCTACAGATTTAATCGGCTTACCAGCATCAACGACGAGAGGCGCACGCTTGAGTTGAGTTTCAATACGTTGCGTAAGTTCTGCAGTTGAGATCTCGTCTTCAAACTTGCCCACCAAAGCAACACTGGCTTTATCCCATGGTTCTAGACCGCGGCGTACGGTAATGCCCAGTAATTTAGCTAACTCGACGTTATTACCTAATTCCGGATGAATGTCTAACGGCAAATGGTAAGCATATAAGTTGATATCATTTTTAATCAAGGTCTTAATGCGATTGTATTTAATACCGGTAATTGCTGGTGATTCATTTTTCCAGAAATAACCATGATGGACTAAAATTGCATCGGCTTGTTGTGCTACAGCAGCATCGATTAATGCTTGAGAAGCTGTGACACCCGTGATCACTTTTGTCACAGTGTCTTTACCCTGAACTTGCATACCGTTAACAGTGAAGTCACGTACGCGATGGGGTTGCATAAACTCAGTTAAGATGTTTTCTAGTTTTTTATTGTTAAGAGAGGCCATGCCCACTCCTCATATTGGTTGAATGCAGAAGATAAGGCTATAGATATACGGGAAGTTAAACAATGAAGCAAATATAAAAAAACCGCACCTATTGAATTAGATCAAAAATCTAATAACAGGCACGGTTTATACAAGTAAAGTTCAATTAATCGCTACAATCTATAACGACAATTAATCGCTAAGTTAAACTAGCGTAATTGGCTCAAAATCAACAATTGGATTAACATCAGCATCATAATCAACGCCTTCAATACCAAAGCCGAATAAAGCTAAGAACTCATCTTTGTAGTACTGATAATCTGTTGTTTCAAACAGGTTATCATCAGTCACTTCTTTCCATAACTTCACGCATGTAGCTTGAATGTCATCACGCAGTTCCCAGTCATCTAAGCGTAGACGATTTTTTTCGTCAACGATAGCGCTGCTTACACCTTGCGGATAAAGTGAACCACGGAATAAACGTGAAATTTGCTCTAAGCAACCCTCATGTAAACCATGTTCTTTCATCACGCGGAATGCAATGGCGATATATAGTGGCATCACTGGAATTGCAGCACTTGCTTGTGTTACAACACTTTTAAGTACAGCAACGTTAGCGCTGCCGCCTGTCGCTTTAAGATCTGCATCAATAGCGTGAGCAGCACGATCAAGATCTTGCTTCGCTTTACCTAATGAACCATCCCAATAGATAGGCCATGTAATTTCAGTACCGATATAACTATAGGCAACTGTTTTACAACCGTCCGCTAATACACCAGCATCAGCTAGTGCAGACATCCATAATTCCCAGTCTTCACCACCCATAACAGTGATAGTATCTTGAGTCTCTTGCTCTGTAGCCGCTTCAACACTTGCTTCAAATAAAGTGTTTTTATTGGTATCAACAGCTTTAGCCGTATATGTTTCACCAATTGGTTTTAAGCAAGAACGAACAACTTCACCTGTGCTTGGTAATTTACGTACTGGCGATGCCAACGAGTAAACAACTAGATCAATTTGACCTAAATCTTCTTTAATTAGGTTGATTGCAGTTTGCTTTGCTTGATCAGAAAAAGCATCGCCATTAATGCTCTTTGCATATAGACCTTCTTCTGCAGCATATTTTTCAAATGCAGCACTGTTATACCAACCAGCTGTACCCGGCTTTCTTTCTGTTGCCGGCTTTTCGAAAAATACACCAATCGTTGAAGCGCCACCACCGAATGCAGCAGTAATACGCGACGAAAGTCCGTAACCACTTGATGAGCCAACTACAAGAACACGTTTCGGTGCATTTTCAATTGCGCCTTGTTCTTTATTATACTGTATCTGTTCTTTAACATTAAAATCACAACCAGTAGGATGAGTAGTGGTACAGATGAAACCACGAGTTTTTGGTTTAATAATCATATTATCTTCACAATGTTGAGACACAGTAGACAGGATAAAAGTTTCTGGAAAATTAAGCACCTATTTTTTGCCATTTTTCATCTGGTTGGAGTTCTAACCACAAAAACTAGCTGGTATTTGAACAAAAAAACAAGGTGCAATATCTACTAACTAAGAGGACTATGCATGATTGTGCTTTTACACTACTATGCAGCATGATAAATAGAGAAGAGTCCTATGCAAAAAATTAATCAAGCTGAAACCTACCTATTCGATTTAGATGATACCCTTTACAATCCTTCGTTAGGCATACTAAAGCAAGTTGAATCGCGGATGCACCATTTTATTGCTAACGCCCTTTCTCTCCCATTACCAGAAGCAACGTTATTATCTAACCAATATTACAAGCAATATGGCGGCACAGTTAAAGGCTTAGTGAAGCACCACGATATTAGCCGCGATGATTTTATTCATTATTGTCACGATGTTGATATGGCGGCATTAAAAATACAGCCAAATATAATCAGTCAGATAGACCAATTATCCGGTCGTAAAATAATTTATACCAATTCACCAAAACATTACGCCACAAAGATTTTGACTAAATTAGCTTTAATAGATAGTTTTGATGCTATTTTTTCATTAGAAGATGCGAATTATGAGTTAAAACCACACAACGCTAGCTACCAACAACTTTGTGATACTCACGCGATTAATAGCCATAAAACAGTCTTCTTTGATGATCAATTGCGTAATCTAAAACCAGCTAAAGCCCTTGGTATGACTACGGTCTGGCTATCTGGTTCAGAACAAGTGGTGACGAACCTGGACTATAAAGCAGATTACGAAGCGAATAATTTAGACCAATTTTTCAACTTGTTACAAACAAGCTAAATATTTATTGCCACTTTTAATCGCAAAACAGCTTGTAAGTGGCTATAATCCGCCCTCAGTAACGACTGGCGTTCTCATTTTTGTATTTATCCCAGTCGTGAAAATAGCCTTCGCAATTAACTTTGCGCACTAAAATTAATACCCAAGAGTACTTTATGCAAACTGCCAAAGATCTTTTTTCATATCCAAAATTTCAGAATCGGGTGACAGAACCCGCACCATTTTTGCCAATGACACGCGCAGAGATGGACAAACTCGGTTGGGATAGCTGCGACGTTATTGTTGTTACAGGTGACGCGTATGTCGATCATCCAAGTTTTGGTATGGCTATTATTGGCAGAACCTTAGAAGCACAAGGTTTCCGCGTTGGTATCATTTCTCAACCAGATTGGGAAAGTGTAGAACCGTTTAAAGAGTTGGGTCGTCCAAACCTATTTTTTGGTGTTACGTCAGGTAACATGGACTCGATGATCAACCGTTATACATCAGACCTTAAATTACGTCACGATGATGCTTATACACCGGGTGATATTGGCGGTAAACGTCCTGATCGCGCCGTGTTAGTGTATACCCAACGTTGCAAGCAAGCATTTAAAGAAGTACCTGTTGTAATTGGTGGTATTGAAGCCAGTCTACGTCGTATTGCTCATTATGATTACTGGTCAGACAAAGTACGTGGCTCAGTACTACCCGATTCAAAAGCTGACATGCTTATTTATGGTAATGCCGAACGTCCGTTAATCCAAGTTGCACACCGTCTTGCTAACGGCGAATCAATTAAAGATATTCAAGATGTACGTGGTACAGGCGTGATGCTAAAAGAACCACTGCCGACTTGGAAAGGTATTGATTCACGTACATTAGACACTCCGGGCAAAATTGAACCAATTATCAGTCCATATACTGAAATTGACGAAACTTGTGCAAAACAAGATAATGACGACGTCATCGATAACTCGGATGCTGATGTAGCAAAACCAATCGTGATGCAAGCGCCTAAGCAAATGCCATGGCATGAAACTTATATTCGCCTACCAGACATGGAAACGGTGAAGAAAGATAAAATGTTATACGCGCATACTTCACGTGTATTTCATCAAGAAACCAACCCTATTTCATCACGTGCACTGATTCAAAAACACGGCGCACGGGAAGTATGGTTAAACCCACCAGCAACACCACTTGCTGAAGGTGAAATGGATGGCGTATTCGATTTAGAATATGCACGTGTTCCACACCCAAGTTATGGCGACCAAAAAATCCCAGCTTATGACATGATCAAAACATCGATTAACATTATGCGTGGTTGTTTTGGTGGTTGTTCTTTCTGCTCAATTACCGAACATGAAGGTCGCGTTATTCAAAGCCGCTCTCAAGATTCTATCGTTAAAGAAATGGAAGCGATTCGCGATAAAGTACCTGGATTTACCGGTGTCATTTCCGATCTTGGTGGCCCTACGGCTAACATGTACAAATTAGGCTGTATGAGTGCTAAAGCAGAAGCGACTTGTCGCCGCCTGTCTTGTATTTTCCCGTCAATTTGTGCACACATGGATACCGACCATACGCCAACAATTGACCTATATCGCCGTGCACGTAAAGTACCAGGCATTAAGAAGATCTTAATTGCATCAGGCGTACGTTATGATTTAGCGATTGAAGATCCGCGTTATGTGAAAGAGCTAGTAGAACATCACGTCGGTGGTTATTTGAAGATTGCGCCAGAGCATACTGAAAAATCGCCACTAGATATCATGATGAAGCCAGGCATGAGCACCTACGATAAGTTTAAAGAGATGTTTGATCGTTTCTCTGCTGAAGCAGGCAAGAAACAATATCTTATCCCTTACTTTATCTCTGCGCATCCGGGTACCAATGATGCAGACATGTTGACGTTAGCATTGTGGCTAAAACAAAATAAATTTAAGCTTGACCAAGTACAGAATTTTTATCCATCACCACTTGCTAATGCAACAGCCGTGTATCATACAGAGCTAAACTCATTGCATAAAGTACGTGAGACAGATGAAAAAGTAGTCGTACCAAAAGGTGCGCGTCAACGTCGCCTGCATAAAGCACTATTACGCTATCATGATCCAGCTAACTGGCCAATCATTCGCGAATACCTGCTTAAAACGGGTAATCGTAATTTGATTGGGCGTAGTCCACGTCACCTTGTGCCGCCAGAAAGCTTGGCAGAAAAACAAGCACAACTAAGTAATGCGAAACCGCATCTTGGTAAAGGTGGTGCTAATAGTAAGAATAAGCCAAACACCAGTAATAAAGGGGTTAAGCTACAACGTGCAGAACCAGGCACTAAGCAATTTACTAAAGCGTTAACAAAACATACCGGTCTTGCACCACAAGAAGGTGTCGGTATTAACGAAAACGGTAATAAAGCGGGTAATAAACCAAACCGTAAGAAACCTACTGTAGGTGGAAGTTCTACTAACAACACGGGTGCGAATAAAAATGCCAATGGTAGTACTAAAGGTGGTGGTTTTAAAAAACCATCAGCAAGTAGTCCAGGCGGTGCGAACAAGTCTGCAAATAATAGCGGTCAAGGCCAACAGGCTAAGCGCAGTAACAAACGCTAAGCATTAAGAAATTAATGTAACACCGAAGTATGAAACGGTTAAAGGGTAAAATGTGTATGCATTTTACCCTTTTTTTTATTCAAAAAAGTCGTTCTATTTTTCTTTCTATGAACCTTTGGTTTAATGCATCAATATAGTCATTAGCAACTATAATTAAAGCTCCTAGGTACCCCTATTGAATAAATGGGTTACTGTAATCAATACGGGAGATGGATTATGCTCATGCGAAAAATCACCCACTATTTAGATCAGGCTTATATAAACTACCAAAGTGACCATCACCCACCCGGTTATACTGCGCAACACATTGCTGAATTAAGTAAAACCAGTGGCATGTGTTTTGCAAAAACCGTCATTATCACTGCAGACACTCGGCTTGTAATGGTGGTGATGCCTGCACCCTATACCATTGATTTTGATAATATCGCGTTTTCAATTGGCGCTCGTCATGTCAATTTAGCCTATGAACATCAGTTCCGAAATATCTTCCCTGATTGTGAAACTGGTGCAATGCCGCCGTTTGGTCATCTATTTAACATGCCCGTTTTTATGTCTGATGCATTATTAGAACAAGAAGAAGTGAGTTTTAATGCCGGAGACCACAGCGAAACCATTAGAATGAAAAGCGCAGATTTAGTTGACCTAATTCAACCAACAATCATCAGCTGTGGCTTCAACAAAGCTGGTAGCGGCTATCACCATGAACACCCAAGACAAGGTAAATTGAGGCATTAAGACATGTTAAGTCCCCCTATTCACAGCCAAAGGAGCTTTAAATCATGAGGATTAGCAGCGCGTTACTAACAAGTTCAGAAAGTACATTAGCAAAAATAAAAGGTAAATCAGAATGGCGACAAGAGATAGATTCACTTGATTCAAACTCTGATGAGCAAGCTGTGATAGACATCATCACCGCAAATATAGTCCTTACAATTCAATGCAGCGGTATCACCATGATTGGCGAACTATACAAAAATATTGAAGTCTATGCTCAAGACGCAGCACAATATATTGAAGTTGATGTAGAGAATGTTATTCATAAAGTAATGCGCAATCTATAGGTTACATTTAGGAGTCACATTATGGCTATTGCAATCACACTAAAAGAATATTTCGAACACGAAAATATTCACTATGACACGATTAAACATCGCCGAGCATTCACATCACTAGATTCGTCTCGAACCGCTCACCTACCGGCAGGAAATGTCGCTAAAGCAGTTGTTCTTGAAAGTGTAACGGGTGATTACCTTATGGCATCATTACCCGCGAATAGCCGAGTCTCGTTGACTGACGTGAATGATATTATGGGTAAGTATTATTACTTAGCTAACGAACAGAAATTACAGGAATTATTTCCGGACTGTGCTAAAGGCGCAGTTCCTGCAATGGGGGCAGCATATAACATGAGTATGATTGTTGATGACAGTTTACTCACTGAAAATTCAGTTTATATAGAGTCTGGAGATCATCGAAATTTTATCAAGCTCAGTAATAATGAATACAAGGTCTTAGTTAAGGACATGTCACATGGAGACATTCGAGGTAGAAATATGGGCGCCCCAAGGATTTGGGAGCGAACCAATGTTAACTGGCGTATATGAGCGACTAATCATAAGCCATGTATTTTCATCCTAAACAATGAAAATACATGGCTTTCTAATTTATGCACATTATATTAAATATATGCTCAATTACTTCGCTTTTGGTCTGAACGGTTTAATCACCGACTCATCGCATTCAAGGAAAGGACCATCCATTAAATCAATGCAGTAAGGAATAGCAGGGAATACCGCATCTAAACATTCACGGATAGATTTAGGTTTACCCGGTAAATTCACAATTAATGAATCCGCACGTAAACCCGCAGTTTGGCGAGATAGAATAGCCGTTGGTACAAATTTTAATGACTCTGTACGCATTAACTCACCAAAACCAGGCATCATACGATCACACACAGCTTCTGTTGCTTCTGGTGTTACGTCACGCTTAGCAGGACCAGTCCCACCAGTTGTTACGATCAAACTACAATTTTGTTCATCTGCCATTTTGATCAAAGTTGCTTCAATCACATCTTGCTCGTCTGGAATAACTTCATAAACAGGTTCCCACTCAGAAGTCAGGTACTCGTTTAATACATCGATAATGGCTTTACCAGAAAGATCTTCATAAATGCCAGCACTGGCTCTATCACTTACTGTCACAATACCGATTTTAGCTTTAGTCATGTTTGTTCCATATAGCTTATTTGATTAATGCAGCAATTTTAACCGAACTGTTGTGATGTGTAAAACTAACGAGTTGATCTGCCTCAAACTATCAGGGGAGAGTTTATTAAATCCTGATTTAGATCATCATTAGTGGGGTTAGCTATCGCATAAACATCTCTTTATGGGTACATTCCTCTGTAATAAAACATTACTTTAAACGTTAAAATAATGTTAAATGCATTTAATACAATATAGAGGTCTCAATGTTAGAGTTATTCATTGGTTTAATCGTCACGGTTGCTGTTGGTTACTTCATCGTCAAGGAATATAAAGCCGCAGGTGTATTGCTCACCGCCGGTATTACACTGCTAATTATCACTGGATTACTTGGTAAGCAAATTCTTCCATCAAGTGTCGCAAGTACAGGGAATATCCTGACAGATTCCTTAGAATTTGTTAAATATATGCTGAAATATCGTGGCGGCGGTTTAGGCATGCAAATTATGTTGTTATGTGGTTTTGCTGCTTATATGACAAAAATTGATGCTAATAATGTCGTTGTTAAACAATTTTCTAAACCACTCTCATTTATAAAATCTCCTTACATCCTACTCGTTGCAGCCTATATCGTCGCTTGTTTAATGTCACTAGCGGTAAGCTCTGCGACTGGACTAGGCGTATTGCTGATGGCGACTTTATTCCCGATGATGACTGCGATGGGCATCTCTCGACCTGCTGCTGTGGCAGTTTGTGCGTCACCTGCTGCTATCATTCTATCTCCAACATCTGGTGATGTTGTTATCGCAGCCGAAAAATCAGGGTTATCGCTAGATGTATTTGCTGTTCAGACAGTACTACCTGTATCAATCTGCGCCATTATTGTAATGGCTGCCGCTGCATTTTTCTGGAATCGTTATTTAGATAAGAAAGAAAATACGCCAATGGAAAAAACGGATATATCAGAAATTGTAGTAACAGCACCAAATTATTACGCATTCCTGCCATTTTTACCTATTTTCGGTGTATTTATATTTAATGGCTCAACCATTGAAGGACTAACGCTCGATATTTATACCATTGTGGTGTTCTCTATCTTTATTAGTGCGATCGTCGATTTTATAACTAAACGCTTAAACGGCAGAGCTACATTAGAAGATTTAGAATCATGCTACGAAGGTATGGGCGATGCATTTAAAGGCGTCGTGATGCTGTTAGTTGCAGCGGGAGTATTTGCGCAAGGTCTAATGTCTCTTGGCGCCATTGATAATTTAATCGGTCTTGCTGAAGCAGCAGGTGCAGGTGGTTTTGCATTAATGCTCATGTTGACCGCTCTAACGGTTGCGGCAGCCATTGCGACCGGTTCAGGTAATGCACCATTTTACGCATTTGTTGAATTAGCCCCTGCCCTTGCAGGTAAAATGGGTCTAAATCCTGCATTCTTGATCATCCCAATGTTACAAGCATCGAACCTTGGCCGTACAATATCACCAGTTGCTGGCGTTATTGTTGCTACCAGTGGTATGGCCAAAATCAGTCCATTCGAAGTAGTTAAACGTACGTCAGTACCCGTTCTCGCTGGCTTGATAACCGTTATCGCAGGCACTATGGTACTGGTACCTATGTATGCTTAGTTTAAACGTGAACTTTACCGCTTAGGTTAAGTAAACGTAAATAGTAATAACGTCATAATTTAAAAGGCTAGGATTGAATCCCTAGCCTTTTATTTTTGGCGCTGAAAATCAAAGTAGATCTTAAATTAAATATACCGATGGGATTTGTTATACTCACCGATTAGATAAGTTAAAGCGGATAGAAGGTAAACAATAAGTGAATTATCAAGCAGCTATTTTTGATATGGATGGACTACTTCTCGACACTGAACGTGTATGCAAAGGTGTATTCGAAGAAGCATGTGCCTCATTATCAATTCCTTTTTTAGAAGATGTTTACTTAGATATTATCGGCCGTAATGCCCAAGGTATCGAGAAAGTGCTTCGCGCGGGTTACGGCAGCGACCTTGACTACCCTACTCTTCATGATGCATGGAAAGTCCGCTACAACGCAGTGGTTAAGCATCAGGCTATTCCGATAAAAGAGGGGGTTGTTGAACTATTAACCTGGCTAAAAGATAACAACATACCTACGGCTGTAGCAACGTCAACACAGAATGATGTGGCTAAAATAAAGTTGAAATTTGCAGGTCTCGATCACTTCTTTGATAACCTGACTACCGGATGTGAAGTGAAAAATGGTAAACCAGATCCTGAAATTTACTTACTTGCCGCTGACCGTTTAAATATTGAACCTGAGTATTGCTTAGCTTTTGAGGATTCCAATAACGGTGTGCTTGCAGCTGTCAGTGCCAATATGCAAACATTTCAAATACCTGATTTAGTCCAACCAAGTGCAGAAATATTAACATTAGGTCATACGGTAACCAGTTCTTTATCAAATGTCCTAGTAACACTAAAAGAAGTACAATCGACCACGACATAACAGCTTAATAATTATTACCTTTAAAATGATGATCTTAATAGTAATGACCTCAATAATTCCCCTCTAATAACACTTCTGCTTAAAATAAACTAAAATTATTAATAGCAGGTTATTAGAGGTGAATGCCATGTCTGTATTTAACGAAACCGTACGTCGTAAAGGTCAAGCCGAAGAAGATATATTCTTTGCAAAGTTAGATCTCGAACTTATTGCCGAACTACACAAAAAAAATGAAGATCCGCAACAAGCATCAGAGCAAATACCAAGTGATTCAGGTTACGAGCGTTAACGCTTAATTCACTAATGCGTTGTTCTAATCAAAAAATAAAGATACCAAATCTTTTAAAGCGCCGTTATCAACTAATGTAGCACTACCAACTGCAAAAATAATCATGCCCGCAATAAAATATTTGACTAATTGATGAAGTCCATCATCTAAGATCGTTTCTGGAGAGCTGCACTTTAATGTTTCCAAGTACAGCTGTTTATCAATATTCGTAGACACCTTTTTTTGCTGTAAATAGCGATGTAGATTGAACCTAGCGATCGCAGCAAATAAAAAACCAGACAACATGATTACACCCAACATCAATTCTAAATCAGCCATGACTCTTCCTTAAGCATAGATAACAACACGATAGATATTTAATAATTACAATATCATTAAGTTATAACATCTTTGAATTAAAAAAGTGTTAAGCAAGAGTTAATATTTAACTAATAATCATTTTATAATAAAAAAAAAAGCTGAAATGAATAATCATTCCAGCCTTTACTGTCAACCTGCTATTTACTGCTAGTTATCGCTTTAAATAAAGTCGTTACACTCAGTATTTACAGTGCAGTCTCTAAAATCTGACGGCTTACTTCCAAGGTGATATTTTTACGTTCACCCAGTGATACCATGCCGTGCTTCTCTAACTTAGCCATTAAATTGTCAATATCTGCAGATGTAATACCCGCATCAGTAAGCGTTGTAGGAACTTGCATTGCTTTAAAGAATGCTTCTGTTTTAGCTATCGCTAGATCGATTTTTTGATCTTCATCAGTAACTGCAATGTTCCAAACACGCTCTGCATATTGCAGTAATTTACTGCGTTTGTCTTCGCGCATTACTTTCATTACTGCAGGTAACACAATAGATAAACTACGCGCGTGATCAACACCATGTGCAGCAGTCAGTTCGTGACCAATCATGTGCGTAGCCCAATCATGTGGTACACCTGCACCGATAAGACCATTTAGCGCCATTGTTGCAGACCACATAATGTTACCGCGGATTTCTAGATCATCTTTAGTTTCCGGCTTTAATGCTTTTGGTCCTTCTTCAATAAGCGTCAATAATAGACCTTCAGAAAAACGGTCTTGTACTTTAGCGTTAATGCTATAAGTCATGTATTGTTCCATTGTATGAACAAACGCATCAACAACACCGTTACTGATTTGACGATCAGATAAACTCAAGCTAACAGCAGGGTCAAGGATCGCAAAACTAGGACGCACTAGTGGACTACCAAATGACAACTTACTGCCATCACGCGTAATAACAGCGCCGCCATTTGACTCAGAGCCAGTTGCAGGCAAGGTTAAAACAGCACCCAACGGCAATGCTTTAGTAATCGGCGCGTGTTTACTCAGGATATCCCAAGCATCATCACCTTCAAATACAGCCGCTGCAGCAATAAACTTGCTACCATCAACAACAGAACCACCACCGACAGCAAGAATGTAATCTACATTATGCTCATTAATAACATCGACAGCTTTAATTAGTTGGTCATATGTTGGGTTAGGTTCGATACCTGAAAATTCAACCCAATTATGCTCAGATAATGCCGCCACTACCTGATCATAAACGCCGTTTGATTTAATCGAGCCACCACCATAAGTCACTAGTACTTTAGCATCTAATGGAATTTCTTTGCTTATCGCTTTAATCTGATCATCACCGAAGTGGATCCGAGTTGGGTTTTGAAACGTGAAATTCAACATATTTATTTCCTAATATTAAGCGTGTGCGATTAGTTTTTCAGCCACTAAAGCTGAAGACGCTGGATTTTGACCTGTGATGATTAAACCATCTTGTACTGCAAACGGTGTCCAATCAGCAACTTTCTGATAGTCACCGCCACGTTTTACAAGCTCATCTTCTAATAAAAACGGTACGATATCAGTTAATTGTACCGCATCTTCTTCGGTATTTGAAAATCCTGTTACAGCTTTACCCTTAATTACATACTCACCTTCAGCGGTCTTCACGTTTAGTAGTGCCGCTGTTGCATGACAAACCGCTGATACAGGTTTGTTATTAGTAAGGAACGCAGAAATTAAATCAATTGATGTTTCATTATTCGTTAAATCCCAAAGTGGACCGTGACCGCCTGGGTAAAATACCGCATCAAAGTCTTGCTCTTTTACGTCAACAAGTTTAACCGTTGTAGCAAGCGCTTGCTGTGCAACTTTATCCGCATCAAAACGACGCGTAGCATCTGTTTGCATGCTTTCATCGGCACTTGCAGGATCAATTGGTGGCTGACCACCAGCAGGAGAAGCAAGCGTAACCTTCATGCCTGCATCAAGGAATACATAATAAGGTGCGGCTAGTTCTTCAACCCAAAAACCCGTTTTTTTGCCTGTATTACCCAAATCTGCATGTGATGTTAATACCACTAAAATATTCTTAATCATGATAATTCCTTTGACTTTAAGCGAGCTTGAATCTAGTTACTAGATAGTTGTGTAATTAAAACAAGTGCCGTTACTTGATAACAGCGAATGGAAACAGTCTATACCTCAACACAAAGCCTGACAATGCAGAGTAAACTGACTACACTGTTCAGTTTTTTGATACAATGGGTGTTCGTTATCTGCATCTATATGGCTTCTATCTATGAATGTTTCTTTTGAACAATTAAAAAGTATGGTTGTTTACGCTCAGATTGTCGAACAAGGTACGCTTTCAGCTGCTGCAAAGCATTTAAGCCTTTCTCGTGCAGTTGTCAGTTACCATCTTAAAAAGCTAGAAACCCAATTAGGGCTAAAGTTACTTAACCGAACCACACGCAGCTTTACCCTCACCGAAGCAGGCCAGCAGTATTATCAACACTGTCAAGAAATTGCCCTCCAGGCTGAAGCCGCAAATCAGCAAATAGAAAACTTTAAACACGAACCTGAAGGGTTATTAAAGATAACTTGTCCGGTCAATGTTGGATTACAGATCATTGTTCCGGCCTTAAACATGTTCAAGGTTCAATTTCCGAAGATTGAATTGGACATCATGCTTACGGATGATATCGTCAACATAATGCAAGAAGGGATTGATCTTGCGATCAGGGGGGCACCATTAGTTGACTCCGGCTTACAAGCACGAAAACTGATCTCAATGAAAACCTGTTTATGTGCATCGCCTGATTACTTAAACAAATACGGTAGACCAGTTTCCCCTACCGAACTGGTCGAACATAATTGGGTATTATATAAATTAAGCTCGAGTACCTTAACGCTTACCAAAGGGACTCGTGCTTATAGTGTTAAGCCAAAGGGTAACATCACTACCAACAATGCAGCAGCACGTACAGCATTTGTTGAGGGCGGTCATGGTATTGCACGAATTCCTCTTTACGACGCTGCGCCGAAGCTTGCCTCACACAAACTCGAGCGACTGCTGTCTGATTATGAATTAACAAACATTGACCTATACGGTGTTTTTCCGCCAGGAAGCGCAGGTTCGAAAAAACATCGTGTGTTATTGAGTTTCTTAAAGGAACATTTTAATCACTTAGCGAAAATTATGTGACCGAGATCGAACTATTACTTTTTAGGCATTATTAATCGAGTCTAAACCTCTCCAAACGAATGTTTGAGGCTAGACTTAAAATTAGTTTTAAACAAGTGGAGATAAACCAATGCAAGCAGTCGCATTTATTAATGAGAAATCAACCCTATTAACTGACAATGTGAATCAATTTCTCATGCATAAAATCAGTTACAATGTGTTAAGTAACTTGGTATGGGATGTTTTACAGGATTGGCAATCTCTGGATGTCGTTGACGAAAAAGTATCAAATGAAAAAGAACAGACATTTTGGTTTCTTATTTTTGAATTACATTATTGGGGACAGGAAAATCTAGAGAACGATACCGAGTTACGTAAAAATTTATATGCCTGTGCATTATATTTAGAACGTGGGCAAGAATTACCTAAGCATTGTATTGGTTTACGACCAAACAGATTAGTTTCAGAAGAAAACTCAACCAGCATGGAGCAAGATATAGTTACATCACGTTAGACCTTAAATTTATAGGTTACTAATAAACATGGATAATAATCAGATCCTTATTTCAATATTATAAAAAACCCCTTAGAAATTAATATCGCTAAGGGGTTCATTATTTATTTAATTCGTTGTTTTTTAGCTAACTATGACTATTCTATTTCATCAGCAAGTTGAATCCGCGCTAAACGGTCAAGTTCTTCCTCTCTTGCAGCATTAATCTCTTCTAAAATACCTTCTACATCTGCAGATTCAGTATCTTCAATAAACTCACCGGTCAACTTAACATCAATGGTTAGTTCACCTAATTCGTACAGCGCCCACATTTCTTTAGCATATTTTGTTTCAAGTAGCTCAGGTGCATATTGCCCATAATATTGAGTCATATTCTCAACGTCACGTTCGAGCATCCACTTGGCATTATTATTTGCTGATGCATCAACCGCTTGCGGTAAATCAATAATGACAGGCCCATGCTCATCAACAAGGACATTAAATTCTGATAAATCACCATGAATAAGGCCGTCGCAAAGCATTAATCTAACATAATGGATCACTTTATCATGGTCTATCACAGCTTGTTCTGGTGTTAATGAAACATCACCCAAACGCGGTGCAGCAAAACCGTTTACATCAGTCACTAGCTCCATAAGCAAAACGCCGTCAAAACAGCCATAAGGCTCTGGTACACGAACACCCGCATTATCTAAGCGATACAACGCGTCTACTTCCGCATTCTGCCATACTTTTTCTTGCTCATTTCGCCCAAAGCTAGAGCCTTTTTCCATTGCACGTGCACGTCGACTATTACGAACCTTTCGACCTTCACGATATTGTACCGCTTGTTTAAAACTACGTTGATCTGCGTCTTTATAAACTTTTGCGCAACGGATCTCTTCGCCACAACGCACAACATACACTGTTGCTTCTTTACCACTCATTAACTGACGTAATACTTCGTCAACAAGCCCGTCATCAACAAGAGGTTGTATTCTTTGAGGCACTTTCACTAATTGTTATCCCCTGATTAACCGTTACATGAATCTAGGATAATAACATTAAGTTAATTTGTTTTAAAACACCATCGCCTAATTTATACGCAGTATTCTCATGTTTACTCACTAACTCGCTCACATTTACCTTCATATACAGTACCTGTAGCTGAATTCGTCGATTTTTGCACCTGTACTTGGCTTAACTTTTGTTTCAGATTTTTAACTAGAAATGGTTTAGCAACAAAACCAACGATTAATAACATTGTAGTTAATACCAAACCGAAGCTGGTTAAAAATACGAAACTGATAAATCCAATAAAGAGTGTGATCACGTTTATAATGGTATTTTTCATCTGGAGTCCTATTGAGTCTCTGTCATTGATAACCACCATACTAATACACTTAATATGAATCAAACATGAACAAGCACAAAATACAGGCCGATAATTAGGTAATGCCTGTCACTACCACTTCGACAACACAGCTACCGATGAGAATTGTGGACCGAACTGCTCGCACAGTTGCTGTGCTCGACACTTGAAGTTATCCGCGCCATAATGCTCAACAAACTGTAAAACGCCGCCAGTCCAAGCTGGAAAACCTAACCCGAAAATAGAACCAATATTGGCATCACGAGTACTTGTTACAACGCCTTCTTCATAAGCTCGGAGTGCTTCTAAAGATTGCACAAACAACAAACGGTCTTTCACTGTTTCTATATCCCAGTTATCTTGAGTTGGAAATTCAGCAACTAAACCTGGCCATAGCTGTTTCTGCCCTTGCCTGCTGTAATCATAAAAACCTGCACCCGCTAACTTGCCAAGCCGTTTTAATGCTAAAAGCTTATCTAAAACAGTATCCGCAGGATTATCAAGTCGCTCTTTGCCTTCTGCTTTAAAATCTAATCTGGCTTGATTCCGTACATTATCAATAAGTGACAAACTCACTTCATCGATGATAGCTAAGGGACCCACAGGTAATCCAGCTTGAATTGCGGCATTCTCAATAACTTCAGCAGGAATACCCTCACTTAACATGCGCATACCTTCAGAAACATATGTAAAAAATACTCGCGAGGTAAAAAAACCGCGACAATCATTAACAACGATAGGTACTTTTCCTATTTGTAATACTAAATCATAAGCGGCAGCCAATGTCGCCGATGACGTTTTATCACCTTTTATGATCTCTACTAGCGGCATTTTATCCACCGGAGAAAAGAAGTGTAAACCAATAAAATTTTCGGGTTTTGTTGATGCCGTTGCTAAACTAGAAATTGGTAATGTCGATGTGTTTGATGCCATAATCAATCCATCACCCACTGTGGCTAATATCTCAGTGATAGCTTGAGACTTTACCTTACGATCTTCGAAAACCGCCTCAATAACCATATCGCAGCCAATTAAATCGGCGGGCTCTTTTGAGGGGATGATACGTTTTAAAATTGCGCCTTTTTCTTCGTCTGGAAGTTTACAATTAGCTAAGATCGAAGCTGTATATGACTTAGCAAAAACAGCCTTTTCGATACTGATATCTTTTAGTATCACAGTGATGCCATGACTTGCTAATGCATAAGCAATACCAGCCCCCATCATGCCCGCCCCTAATATGCCGACTTTACTGAATTGCGTCACCGCCAGATCGAGCGGCCGAGATGCACCCGCTTTGACTTCATTATATTGATGCCAAAACGTATTGATCATATTTTTAGCCACTTGACCGCGGATCACATGGAGAAAATAACGCGTTTCTAATCTTAACGCGGTTTCAACATCCACTTCAGCCGATTCAATCATGACTGATAAGATAGCTTCAGGTGCGGGTAGATTACCTTGTGTTTTTTGCTTTAGCATTGCCGGCGCTTGCACAAGCATACTAGCAATAGCAGGAGAATTAACATTACCACCGGGGAGTTGATAATCTTTTACATCAAAAGTTTGGGAAACAGCTAGTTGCTGCGATAAGATCCAGCTTGTAGCCTGCGCCATCATTTGCACATTTGATGTTGCTATTTTATCAATCAGGCCTATTTTGAAGCCCTCTTCACTGTCAAATTGCTTACCTTTAAGGAGATATGGTATTGCCGCTTTAAAACCTAATAGTCGTGTCATTCTGACAACACCACCAACACCCGGTATTAAACCTAATGTAACTTCAGGTAGACCTAGCGTTACTGCCAGCAAACCTAATTGCGCATTTTTCACCAGCGCTACGCGATAATGGCAGGCTAATGCTAATTCCCAGCCACTGCCAAGAGCAGCACCATTAATACAAGCAACAACCGGTTTCCCACACGTTTCTAGCCAGCGCATTGCCTCTTTCAACGACGACAATAACTGGAAGCTTGCTTCGATGTCTTGCTCTACGCTGTGACTTAGTTGCGTTATATCACCACCCGCAAAAAAACTGCTTTTCGCAGAACGCAGGACAACACCAGTAAACGTCATTTGTTTAAGTCTTTTAACTGTCGTCACATAGTCATCAATAAAACTGCGATCAAGTAAGTTCACCTTTGAGTCAGGTTTATCGAAAATTAAATGCACGATCCCTGCATCATCTTGCTTTACACGAATTGATGACGTACTACTAATTAATGGCATAGTTATCCCTCTACACGTTCAATAATTGTTGCTATCCCCATGCCTCCACCGACACACAAGGTTACAAGGCCACGTTTCAAATTACGTGCTTCTAATTCATCTAATAACGTCCCTAAAATAATCGCACCAGTTGCCCCCAACGGATGGCCCATAGCAATAGAGCCGCCGTTGACATTAACAATATCAGGCGAGATATTCAGTTCACTCATAAAACGCATGACAACAGCCGCAAACGCTTCATTTACCTCAAACAAATCAATATCGTTAATAGTTAGTCCTGCTAATGCTAATGCTTTTTGGGTTGCAGGCACTGGCCCAGTTAACATGATGGTAGGATCTGCGCCAACCACCGCAGTCGCGACGACTCGCGCCCTAGGTTTTAAACCCCATTGAACGCCAGCCTCAGCGCTACCCACCAGCACTAATGCTGCACCATCAACAATACCAGAAGCATTACCAGGGGTATGGACATGTTGAATTTGTCCGACTTGCGGATAACGCCGTTTAGCAACACTATCAAACACAGTCTGACCAAGATACGCAAACGCAGGTTTTAGTTTACCGAGAGAAGTAACAGAACAATCAGGTCTAACAAGCTGGTCTTTATCAAGTAATAACATACCGTTGCGATCGTGCACAGGGAGCACTGAGTTAGCGAATGCACCACGTTGCCAAGCAGCAGTGGCACGTTGGTGTGAGCGTGCTGCAAATGCGTCAACATCTTCACGGCTATAACCATCAAGTGTAGCGATTAAATCAGCACCTATACCTTGCGGCATGTAATCAGTCGCTAAACTGGTCTCAGGATCCATCGACCAAGCGCCACCATCAGCGCCCATTTTAACCCGAGACATAGATTCGATACCGCCAGCTATCACCAAATGTTCCCAGCCAGAGCGGATTTTCATCGCCGCCATATTGACTGATTCGAGTCCTGAAGCACAAAATCGATTTAAACTCACCCCCGCTACATTATCTTTCCAACCAGCAACAAGTGCCGCTGTTTTAGCTATGTCAGCACCTTGCTCACCTATCGGCGTGACACAACCTAATACGATGTCATCAACCGCATCCGTATCAAAACCGTTTCGTGCCTGTAAATGATTAAGTAAATCAGCTAAAAGATTAACCGGTTTGACTTCATGCAAAGCACCACTGGATTTTCCCAAACCGCGCGGCGTGCGAATTGCGTCATAAATGAAAGCTTGAGGGATCATGAATTACTCCTAAATACTTATTTAAGTCTCACTATACGCTTTAGCATTAACAATACGTTAGACCCACCTCAAAAATAGCACAATACTTTGCCAATTTCAGAACAAGCCATTAACATCATGAATTTTAGAACAAACATATTTACCTTTGCGCTATACTGTATGCACTTACTGTACTAACTTAATAATGACAAATTAGATATGCCTCTTCGCGATTACCAACAAGCTGCTGTCGATGCCGCTTTAGCTCACTTTAGAAAATCGGATCAACCTGCTGTTATTACACTGCCTACAGGCGCAGGTAAAAGTCATGTACTGGCGGAATTGGCCCGCCTAGCAAAACACCCGGTGCTGATCCTTGCGCATGTAAAAGAACTTGTGGAGCAAAATCACAGTAAATTTGAGCATGATGGTTTTGAAGCAGGTATCTTTGCCGCCGGATTAGGAAAAAAACAGCATGGTCTTAAAACCACCTTTGCCAGCGTGCAATCATTAAGCCGCAATCTGGATAAGTTTGATGGTTTCTTCTCCTTGCTGATTATTGATGAATGTCACCGCGTCAGCTTGAGTGAAGACAGCCAATATCAAAAAGTCATCAGCCATTTAAAAAAAACCAACCCAAAACTAAAAGTACTTGGCCTTACTGCCACACCTTACCGTTTAGACAAAGGCTGGATTTATAAAAAGCATTATCAAGGTTATGTCAGAACAGAAGACGAAACCCCCTTTGAAAGCTGTATTTTTGAATTACCACTGCGCTATTTAGTGCAAAAAGGGTTCTTAACGACACCAACCGTAATCGATGCACCTGTTGCCCGTTACCAATTCGATGACTTGCCACTGGAATATAATGAAGTACAACTGGATCAATTTTTAGCTAAGAGCCCCCGTGTAACCCATGCGATCTGTAAGCAATTAATCGAACTTGCAGCTAATCGTGAAGGCATTATGATCTTTGCCGCTAGCATTAAACATGCACAAGAAATATTTAAGCAATTACCTGATGAGCAAGCCGCGATAGTCACAGGTAAAACCACCATTAAAGAACGCGATGAACTGATCCGCCAATTCAAAGCCAAAGAAGTCAAATACTTGGTGAATGTATCGGTATTGACCACCGGGTTTGATGCCCCACATGTCGATGTGATTGCTATTTTACGCCGTACAGACTCGGTCAGTTTATATCAACAAATCGCGGGCCGTGGTTTACGTCTTGCTGAAGGTAAAACTGATTGTTTGATTATTGATTACGCGGGTAACGGATTTGATTTATACCAACCTGAGATCGGTTCAACCAAACCAAACAGCAACAGCGACCTAGTACAAGTCCCCTGCCCGAGTTGTGATTTCGCCAATCTGTTTTGGGGAATAACTGATGCCGATGGTGACATCATTGAGCATTATGGTCGCCGTTGCCAAGGATTAATCGAACTCAGTAATGGCAGTGAAGAACAATGCAATTACCGTTTCAAATATAAGCAATGCCCACAGTGTAATGCTGAAAATGATATTGCAGCGCGTGCCTGTCAGCAATGCCATGTAGATTTAATCGATCCAGACAATCAATTGAAAAAAGCACTGCAATTGAAAGATCGTAAAGTGCTGCGTTGTTCAGGGATTTCAGCACAAGCAGACGGTGATAAAGTCAAACTCAATTACCATGATGAAGACGGTGATGTCGTTAAAGAAAGCTTTTACTTCAGTAACAATAAGCAACGCCAACGTTTCTTCAGCATATTTTCAAGAACCGTGACTGGCGCACCTACCACAGCCACAACTGCAGAACAAATTGCAGTTCAAATACAAGGGTTTGTAGCACCAGATTTCGTGATAGCCAAAAAAGAAAAGTATTTCTGGAAAATTGAACATCGTATATTTGATTACAAAGGTAATTATAGAAAAGCCAATCAGCATTAGAATGTTAGCCCTAAAAAATAAAGTGCTAAAAACAGCCTTAAAAGACTAAAATTAAAGCAGTTGGCTGTCACGATTTCGACGCCATTGTCAATAAAAAAACAAGTAAAACTACCTATTTGGTAAATATACGTAAATAAATTATTTTAATAGACAAAATGCTTGATTGAGGCTGGTTAATATCTAAAATAGGTATAACAAACACACCTCTGAACGAGCTTTCAGCGAAAGTCATCTTTAACCGATACAGCGAAGACAGGCTCAGTTTCATATCAGAATTTATAATATATGTATAACACCCCGGAGTTAATCTAGTCATGAAAAAGTGGACCTTAGCCATGTTACTAATCGCACTCGCCTTGTTTGGCAGTGTGATTGGTTTTAATATTTTTAAACAGCAAAAAATTGCTGAATTTATGGCCAATAGACCTGAACCGGAATTTCCAGTTACCGTTGTTGATATCAAGACTTCAGACTGGATCCCAACTATTCAAGCTATTGGTTTTATCGAACCTAACCAAGGTGTAGAAATTTCTAACGAAATCGCGGGTAAAATCGATCGCATCTCATTTGATTCAGGTACCAAAGTAACCAAAGGTCAATTACTGGTTAATCTTGACTCTCGCGTAGAAAAAGCAAACCTAAAAAGTTCGCAAGCAAAACTAAACGCTTCTAAATCTAAATTCTTACGCTACGAAGCACTTTATAAGAAAAATGCGGTGTCAAAAGAAGCGTTGGATGAATCTGAAGCGGCTTACTCTTCACTACTTGCTGATATCGAAAGCCAAAAAGCAGTTATTGAGCGTCGCCAAATTACGGCACCGTTCGATGGCGAAGTTGGTTTACGTAATGTATTTTTAGGTGAATTTTTATCTGTAGGTACATCAATTGTACGTTTAGAAGATAGCAGTGTTATGCGTCTTCGATTCACTGTGCCACAAACTCAAATTTCAAAAGTTTATTTAGGTCAAGTGGTTGAGATTTTTGTTGATTCTTATCCTGAAACAGCATTCAGTGGTAAAATTAGTGCTATCGAGCCTGCTGTAAACTATCAAAGTGGTTTAATTCAAATCCAAGCCGATATTCCAAACAACGATTCACAACTTCGTTCAGGTATGTTTGCACGTGCAAATGTCATCTTACCAACAGTCGAAAAGCAAATTACGGTTCCACAAACAGCGATCACATTTACACTTTACGGTGACAATGTATACATCGTTCGTGAAGACGACAACGGCGACTTACGTGTAACACAATCGGTTGTCAAAGTTGGCGAACGTATTGATGCAATCGCTCATGTATTGAAAGGCGTTAAAGCCGGTGACAAAATCGTCACATCAGGTCAAGTACGTTTAAGTAATAACGCTAAAGTGCGTATTATTGAAAACGATACATTGAAAGTACCTGCTGAAACACCAATGCTTTAATCGGAGGATACATGCGCTTTACTGATATATTTATCAAGCGTCCTGTTCTAGCGGTATCTATCAGCTTTTTGATCGCATTGCTTGGTGTTCAAGCAATTTTCAAAATGCAGGTTCGAGAATACCCTGACATGACCAATACGGTTGTTACCGTAACAACTGGCTACTACGGTGCCAGCGCCGACTTGATCCAAGGCTTTATTACTCAGCCCTTAGAGCAAGCGGTAGCCCAAGCCGATAATATCGACTTTATGACGTCATCTAGTGTATTAGGTAGTTCAACAATTACCATTACGATGAAGTTAAATACCGATCCGAACGCAGCACTCTCTGATATTTTGGCCAAAACGAACTCTGTTCGTTCACAACTGCCAAAAGAAGCTGAAGATCCAACGGTGACGATGTCTACGGGTTCTACGACTGCGGTAATGTATATTGCCTTTAGCAGTGATGAACTATCTTCTAGTCAGGTAACCGATTATCTTGATCGTGTAATCAACCCTCAGCTGTTCACCATTAATGGTGTTTCTAAAGTAGACATGTACGGTGGTATTAAATACGCACTACGTGTTTGGTTAGATCCATTAAAAATGGCAGCTTATGACCTTACCGCAACCGAAATTATGGGTGTACTGAATAGTAATAACTACCAGTCTGCAACAGGTCAAGCCGTTGGTGAATTCGTGCTTTACAATGGTAATGCCGATACCCAAGTAAGCAGTGTTGAAGATCTTGAACGTCTTGTTGTTTCAACAGATAAAGGTGAAGTTATTCGCTTAAGTGACATTGCAAAAGTTACTTTAGAGAAGAGTCATGACGTTTATCGAGCATCAGCAAACGGTAAAGAAGCCGTTGTTGCCGCGGTTAATGCAGCACCAACAGCAAACCCAATTAATATCGCTGCTGACGTATTAGAATTACTACCTGAACTAGAACGTAACTTGCCAACAAACATCAACATGAACGTGATGTATGACTCAACGGTTGCGATCAATGAATCAATCAAAGAAGTAATTAAAACCATTATCGAAGCAGCACTTATCGTTATCGTGGTTATTACCTTATTTCTTGGTTCACTCCGTGCAGTAATCATTCCTATTGTAACGATTCCATTGTCACTTATTGGTGTTGCGATGGTTATGCAGATGTTTGGTTTCTCTTGGAACTTAATGACACTGCTGGCGATGGTACTGGCGATTGGTCTGGTTGTAGATGACGCGATTGTAGTATTAGAAAATATTGATCGCCATATTAAACTCGGCGAATCACCTTTCCGAGCCGCCGTAATCGGTACACGTGAAATAGCCGTACCAGTTATCGCAATGACATTAACACTGGGTGCAGTATATGCGCCGATTGCGTTAATGGGTGGTATTACAGGGGCATTATTTAAAGAGTTCGCGCTTACCTTAGCGGGTGCGGTATTCATCTCTGGTATTTTAGCACTGACATTGTCACCAATGATGTGTTCTAAAATATTGTTAGCAAACGCAAAACCAAACAGATTTGAAAAAACTGTACATGCTTTCCTTGAGCGTATGACTAATCGTTATGAGAAGATGATTAGTGCAGTAATGCACAAACGTCCAGTAATGATTGCATTTGCTCTTATCGTATTCGCAGCAATGCCAATGTTATTTAAATTTATTCCAAGCGAACTTGCACCGTCGGAAGACAAAGGTGTAATGATGATGATGGGTACTGCACCATCAAATGCTAACTTAGATTACATTGAAAACTCGATGAGTGAAGTTAACGCAAAGCTAAACGAACAACCTGAAATTGCTTATGCTCAGATCTTCTCTGGTGTACCTAGCTCAAACCAAGCATTAGGTATTGCATCGCTAGTTCCTTGGAGCCAGCGTGAAGCAAGCCAAGCTGAGGTTGTTAAACGTGTAACAGGTTTAGTTAAAGATGTACCGGGCATGTCGGTTATTGCTTTCCAAATGCCTGAATTACCAGGTGCAGGTTCAGGCCTACCCGTTCAATTTGTTATTACTACACCGAATAGTTTTGAAAGTCTATTCCAAGTAGCAACAGACGTATTGACGAAATTACAAGCTAACCCACTCTTCGTTTATTCTGATTTAGATCTTAACTACGACTCAGCAACAATGAAGATTAATATTGATAAAGACAAAGCCGGCGCTTACGGTATTACCATGCAAGACATTGGTATAACCTTAAGTACGATGATGTCTGACGGTTACGTTAACCGTATTGATTTAAATGGTCGTTCTTACGAGGTTATTCCTCAAGTTGAACGTAAATACCGTTTGAATCCGGAGTCAATGAATAGCTACTACGTACGTGCAGCTGATGGCCGCGCAGTACCACTAGGCAGCTTAATTACCATTGATGTAGTTGCAGAACCGCGTTCACTTCCTCACTTTAACCAACTTAACTCAGCAACAATTGGTGCTGTACCTAGCCCTGGTGTAGCGATGGGCGATGCAATTTCATGGTTCGAAAATACAGCTTCAACGATGCTTCCAAAAGGTTACCGTTATGACTTTATGGGTGAATCACGTCAGTTCGTAACTGAAGGTAGTGCTTTGTATATGACCTTTGCGCTTGCATTGGCTATCATTTACCTTGTACTTGCGATTCAATTTGAATCAGCGCGTGATCCTTTAGTTATCATGGTATCTGTACCACTTGCTGTATCTGGGGCGTTAGTATCTCTGGCTTGGGGTCTATCAACCATGAATATCTATTCTCAGGTTGGTTTGATTACCCTCGTCGGTTTGATTACTAAGCACGGTATCTTGATCTGTGAAGTAGCAAAAGAAGAACAGCTACATCACGGAAAGAACCGAACAGATGCTGTAATTGAAGCGGCTAAAGTACGTTTACGTCCAATTCTAATGACAACGGCAGCAATGATTGCGGGTCTTATTCCGTTAATGTATGCCACTGGTGCAGGTGCAGAACAGCGCTTTAGTATTGGTATTGTGATCGTATCTGGTCTTGCTATCGGTACATTGTTTACACTATTCATCTTACCGGTAATTTATTCATTCCTTGCGACTGAACATAAACCATTACCGACATTCGTTGAAGACGAAGAGTTGGAAGAAAGTGATAAGCAACATGCTATTGAATGTGCTAAATCCGCTGGTGAAGTAAAGCCAGCAATCTAATTTAATGATTAAAGATCATGTCTTAAGTAATTAAACTTAGATATTCATGTAAAGAGGTCGCTTATGCGGCCTCTTTTTTTATTCATACAACATAATGACTGTTATTTTTATTTCAACGTATACTTAATGTAAACAACATTATTCATACCGTTATCGAGTATTCATATGACTTCTTTAGAGCACTTCCCTATCCCACTACTTGGCTTTGCGGCGTTTAGTGGTACAGGTAAAACAACCTTAATTACGCAACTACTACCAAAATTAACCGCACATGGTTTACGTATCGGTATGGTCAAGCACAGTCATCATGATATCGAAATGGATAACCCTAACAAGGACAGTTATAAATTACGAAAAGCAGGTGCATGCCAAATGGTGTTAGCCTCACCCCATAGAACCATTCTATTTGCCGAACAAGCTGAAGCCGATGAACCTAAACTGATCACTCAGTTAAAGTGGCTGAACACAGATGAATTGGATTTGGTGTTAGTCGAAGGGTTTCGTCATGAGCCATTTACTAAAATAGAACTGCATCGCCCGAGCTTAGGTAAACCATTATTGGCTGTCGATGATCAGCACATTATCGCAATCGCCACGGATGCAGCGATTGATCAAAAGGAATTATTCGATAAAGGATTAACTTATTTAGATTTGAACGATATAAATGCAATCACTGATTTTATCATGCATTACAGTCACCAATCATAAACTCAAAAGACGATTGCTATATTATTGCTATGACTGAAGCTCAATAAACTCAAGTTTGTCGTGCTCGGTTAATTCGTCAAGGTAGTTTTGATAGCTTGATTCAATGTCGATATCGCAGGCGGTTAAGTCTTTCATCGCAATCTTTTCTAGCGTTTCAAGTTCAGTGATACTTTCTTGCAGGGCAAGTTGCTGTTCACGCAGTTCATCTAGTCGTGTTCGACTCTGATGTAGCATGTATAGCATACGAGGCGGACTATCAGGTTTATCATCATACAGGGCTAAATAATGCTTCGCAGACTCTAGACTAATGCCTAAACGCTTACTGCGTAAAATAATAATTAAACGAGCGCGTTGACGATAATCATAATACATAAACCGTCCTCGACGTTCAGATTGTAACAACCCTTTGGTCTCATAAAAACGGATAGCGCGTCGCGTGATCGAGAATTCTTCTGCAAGATCTGCCGCGGTATAATACGTCGTCATTTAGTGTGGCCCTTCTAACTCTTATTAAAATTTTATTAAACGCTGCTTTTACTTAGCAATGAATAATTTACCACAAATTTACGCTATTGCTTAATTTAAACCATAATTAGTGTTGCACTGCTTCGTCATTCGAACTGAACACAGCAAGGCATCGAGGTTAGATATGCGTATACCTAAATTACAATCAAGCCAATACTCATGGTTTATACGTCCGTTCCTATGGCTGCTAGAAAGGAAGCAAAACAAAACCTTAAAACCTGCACAACTACTGGGGCGTAGACCTAAATTATTTGCCGCTATATTTTTATTATACAAAACCATTAATAGAAAAAGTTCCCCTATTCCACCTTATATTCATGCCCTAATGAGTGTACGTGTTGCGCAGCTTAATCAATGTGAATTTACCATTGAACATGATTCTAAGGTATTGCGAAGTCTCAAAGAAAGATTAAATAAAGATAAACTATTAGATTGGCAGAATTGCAGTGATTTCAAACCACAAGAATGTGCAGTGCTGGCCTATACCGATGCGGTCACCAATACCTCTTTGCATGTCACCGACAGGCATATCGACCACTTACGTTGTTATTATAACGATGATGAAATTGTTGAATTGACTACGATTATTGTGTTCCAAAATATGACCACAAAATTTAACGCAGCACTTGATGTATGCAAAAAGACAGTTTAGGCGTCTACCACTACACATACTGCTCTTTAACCAATAAACGAAAAACGAGAGCTTTAATACTTATATTAAGTACTAAATCTCTCGTTGTCATTTCACTCTAGTGATTATCTGAGTTCAAATAATCAAATAAATAGATTAACGACCCATACGTTTTAATGCTGAAGTAGAAAAGTCTTTACGCTTCGCTTTTACATCAAACTGAATGCCTTTATTCTCTTCATTATTTAGACCCGTGACGAGGTAACGACCAGCAATAACATCATATAATGTTTCTGCAGCAAACCAGTTCACGTCGGCATTATAGTATTGTACGGAATGCGCTTCAGCAACACGCCACAGGTTTCCACGCGCGTCATAGTGATCAATAACACCTGCTTGCCAGCTATCTTCATCAATAAAGAAGTTACGTTGTGCATAAACATGACGTTGACCGTCTTTCACTTTTGCTTGCACTTCCCATACACGGTGTTTCTCGTAACGCGTGTACTCTTGGTTAATATGACCCGGCGTTACAATATCTTTGTATTCAAGATCGGTAGAAGAAAGGTTGTATGAGTTATATGGAATATAGAGCTCTTTTTTACCGACAAGCGTCCATTCATAACGGTCAGGCGCACCATTGTACATATCATAGTTATCTGACGTACGAGAACCTTCTACGCCAATACCTTCGCCATCATACGATACGTTAGGCGCACGACGAACACGACGTTGACCCGAGTTATAGATCCACGCTTTACGCGGTTCTTTTACCTGATCTACAGTTTCATGTACCAATGCAATTGTACCGGTTAAACGTGCTGGTGCAATAATACGTTGCATGTAATAGAACAAGATATTGTCATCTTTCTTGGCATCACGGCCACCCTTTAGGGCTTCTGGGATGTAGAATTTATCTTCTACTTTCACAGCAGTGTACGCGCCATTACGTTGTACTGGGATAGTCGTGATTACACGTTCTGCATGGCCACCACGGTAACGGGTAATATGGTTCCAGATAACTTCTAAGCCATTCTCTGGAATTGGAAACGGAATAGAAATATTGAAATTATCTAAGCCATTACCACCAGCCGATAACGTCGTATTTAACGCATTACCTTTAACCGTCTCATAGATATCATCTGACTGGGCGAAGCTACGACGCGTTTCATAAACAGGCATAGTGTAAGTGTCAGGGTATTTCTTAAACATAGCCAGTTGGCCAGGTGTTAAGTTGTCTTTGTACTGTTCAACATTCGCGGCAGTGATCACAAACTGTGGTTTATCTGCTGCATATGGGTTAGTAACACGATCATTTTTACCAATGTCAGTACCGAGAATGGCATTAGTAATACCACCCGTCCATGCTGGAATAGAGCCGTCAGCATTACCTGCAGCCTCCGCACCGAGTGGCGTTAATTCTTTACCTAATTTGGCCGCATCCGCTTCACTTACTTTCGCAAGAGTTGATGCCGAGAATGCCATTGCCACGGAAATGGCAGCTACGCTATATGCTTTATTGAACACTTTCATAATTAAAATCCTTTTCTAAACTTCTATTCGTTATATCCGTATTAATCATCTACAGCTTAATTTTCTTTCTAATCATTAGAATGAAATACCAACGGCAGCAGATACATAATCACGATCAGACAGTGGATTAAAATCACCACCGAATTGTGTATAGCTTACTGACATAGAATACATTTTTAAGTAATCAGCTTTCAACGCTAGATTGACACCAGTACGACCTTCTTGGAACGTACCTTGTGGTTCAGGGCTGTAACCATAGACATCATGTGACCACGCTACTGACGGTGCTAAATCTACACCAGCAAATACATTACGGTAATCAGCTTTAACAGCTAAACGATAACCGGCACTGTCTGTCGTAGTGAAACCGTCAGTATCATTACCAACGCCATCAAAACTAGTCCCGTAAACTGTAGCACGACCATATTTAATATCATCATCACCTTCTGGTAAATCCCAAACGTGGCCATAACCAAGTTCAGCAACCGTGGTAATACGATCGGTACCAAGGGCTTTATCAAAGAACTTAATTAATGTCAGTTGTGACTGGGTATAATCAAAACGATGGAAACCATCAACAGTCTCCCCTGCACCTGCTTGTGAATATTCTGGTGTTAATGGTGAATCAGGATCTGCACTTAATGCTGCAGCCAGTAAATCTGCGCCATTAATTTGTAACGGCATATCCAGACGATGACTGACTTCACCAGACACAGCCCATTCAGAAACTGTGGTATTAAAACTTAGACCAAACAACTGAATATCTTCAGGGTATGCAGTATGATATTTCGGATTATAAGCGGCTGAAAGTGGATTTGTAGCAGGTACAAATGGTGTGTTAGGTATTGCACCACTACCATTAAATTGACCCGTTTCAGGGCTAGCATAAGGAAGACGAGAGTGGTAATTCATGTAATATAAACCGAATTCAGTCGCATTCAGACTTTCAGCATAATATTTAAATGCTACACCAAATTGCCCATCATCCGACGCATCTTCATCGGTGCCTCGTTCAGCGTAAAAACCACCCGTATGCAGTTCACTATCAACTAAACTTGGAAAAGGAGCCCCTGGTTGAATAACTAATTTATCACAACCCTCGGCTAAATAATCGGCGGTAGAGAAGTAAGTCCCACAACTATCAATCACTGTTGGTTCAAATTCTAATTGATAGAATGCTTCTACACTTAAATTATCAGTCAAACCTATGTTAGCGAAAATCATGTTTACTGGTAATAAACCTTCTTTTACTTCAGCACCAGGACGACGGAAAGCGGCAGCATCAACTGGATTTACTGCGTTAATACCACCTTGGATGAATGAACTTTCACCCCAGTTAACCACTTGTTTACCAAGACGTAAGTCAACCGCAGTCTCGCCAAGGTAAAAACCAGTGAAGATATACGCATCAAGTAATGCGACACCTTGGGATTTTGTTAAGTCATTAAAATTATCATCATTAATTGGTTCATTGGCAACATAACCATTCGTCGCACTACCATGGTTCACATCATTCTGATCAAGTGCGTAATCGTACCAATATTTACCACGGACGAAAACACCAAAAGTCGACCCTTCTTCAGTCTCATACGTTAAGCCCAGATCGTGCAGTCCCTTAATCGTTTGAGTAAATGCATCACCTTTATCATAATTTAAATTACCATCATCACCAGTTGGAGTACTACCCGGTAAACCACCGTTACCGATGCCAACATTCTTAGCAGCCGCTTCTTCTACCCGCCAGCTTGAACCAGCTGTAATTTGAGAGTTGAATGAACCTTCAACATCCCCCCAATTAAACTCGATCGCTTGCGGTGCTGCGGTATAGCCTGAAACGATAAGTGCTAAAGCAATTGGCGTTGTTTTAAAAAATTTCTTCTGAGTTGTGTTTTTCATTATAGTATCCATTCTATACCCTTTAATTTGTTTTCATTCCATTAACAATTAGGTCGTAGGTATTATATTCACATAATACTTTCGTCACACAGTGTCAGATATAGGCCGAACGTGCCAAATGATTGTCTATTGAAGCCATAACGATATTTTATGCGAGCCATGTCATATATTTAGACTAATGCAAGAAACTTAATATTGGATAAGTAATCCCCCTAAAGAGGAGGTTAACAGAGTTGTAGTACTAGATAGGTAGGATAAATAAGAAGTGAGAAATGAATTTGAATGTTAGTTTTTTGTTGCTTGATGAAATTGAAGTCGCCATTGCTGATTATGATAACGCCAAATTGAACTACGTAAACTACCCGCTGCTTTTACTATGCCAGCATTAATCGAATTCGCTTGATAACAAACCAAGATGGTATCAGCAGCTAATTCTACAACTTTAAATTCCGACAACTGCCAGCGCTGTGTCGGTGACTTAGCTAATAACCAAGTTACAATTTCGTTGCGTGAGGTATAACTGCCAATTGGCGAGATTTCAAATAGCTCAGAGTGTAAGAAGTTATCTAACTGCTCTGGATATTTAGAAAAATCACTATGTAATAAGGTTTCTTCACGTTGTTTAAACTGTTCAATTAATTGCGCTGCTGATTTATTTACACTATCCATACCTGCTCCTCATTCATCTCGCTCGTCTGCTATTGTCAGGTTATCTCGCCATACCTCAGTTATGTCTCAACTATAAAAGTAAGAAAAGGTAGGCGGATATAATCGAATCAGCTTAGTCGATAAAGATATATTTATGCATCTGTACTGATAACTTCCAGTTACGCTCAATACACAGTTTAATCGCTAGCTCTGTTGCACGTTGCTGTTGCGAAATAGGCTGTAAGCACATGATCTTATTAGCAGTATCAATATCAGCGATTAGCGCATCTAGTTCATCAATGTGTTTTTCCATTGCGATCACATGCTTTATTTCATTAGCACGGCGCAATGCACTGGCTAAAACGGGTAGTTGCCCTTTCATTTGAATTTTTGGTGATACAGTTACCCAAGTCGAATCTGTGGCACGTACTTTTGATGTACCTGAGGTCTCAATTTGACAGAAATACCCTGCTTGCTCTAATTCACTTGTCAATTCAACAAGATCATATTGGCAAGGTTCACCGCCCGAGATCACAATATGTTTTGCAACAAAACCATTTTTTAGTATCATGGTAATGAATTCTTGTGCAGTAAAGTTCGCCCAATGAGGTTTATCATCGCAAGCTTTGTTCACAATCTGTTGTGATACCTCCATCTCAGGATCGACTTTCCAAGTTTGTTTGGTATCACACCAAGAGCAACCAACATCGCATCCTTGTAGGCGAATAAAGATGACGGGATAACCAGTAAAATGGCCTTCACCTTGGACTGTTTCAAAAATTTCATTAACCGGATACTGCATTTTTATAACCTAATAAACTTCAAGTAACGTTTATTGTATCATCTGCCCTATATATTTTTAACATTTTATATAGGACGCTTTCGATCGCGCAGTAATTGCTAAGCAATTGCATAATTAGTAGGTAGGTAATTAATGAAAATATGGCTGTACAATATTTTCACCATTTTTTGTTTCGTGGTTTTAGGGCGTGTCATCAGCATGTTATTACCCGTTGAATTTCCCTCAAGTATCATCGGGCTGTTATTACTCTTCGTCGCACTCAGTAGTGGCATGTTGAAACAAAAATACGTCGAAAAAGCCTGTGAGCAACTTAATCGTCACATAGGTATCTTATTTGTGCCCGCAGGTGTTGCGCTCATGGGTTATTTTGAGTTAGTACAACAAAATCTCGTCGCGCTTATTATGGCGGGACTGATTGGTACTGTCGCCATCTTCTTTGCCGTTGGCCACACCTATTGTTATTTGAACAGGGCCAGTGCAGGTAAACAAAAAGCAACGTTAACCAAGCAGCAAGGTGACGATAAATGATCTTATATTTAGCTATTCCATTAACGCTTGCAGTCTACTTTCTTGCACAATGGTTTTATAAAAAAACAGCACTGGCGATACTCAATCCTATTTTATTGTCGATTGCAGCATTAATTTGCATCATGTTGGTATTTGGATTTGAACTTGAGGAATACGAACAAGGCACAAACATCCTGACTCGTTTACTCGAACCAGCGGTGATTGCCCTTGCCTTTCCGTTATACCAACAGTTTGTGCATGTAAAAGCTAAAATTGTTCCGGTATTAGTGGCTTGCAGTGTTGGCGTGATTGTAGGTTTGGTCGTAACGACGTTTGTCGCGATAAGCTTTTCAGCATCCCCAGAGATCATAGCCTCACTTGCACCGAAGGCAGTAACCACGCCTATCGCCATGGCAATCAGCCACACTATAGGTGGTATCCCTGCGATCTCGGCCATTATGGTAATTATGGTCGGTATATTTGGTAACGTCTGCGCACCATTTCTGTTAAAACACCTACGTATTCGTACACCAGAAGCACAAGGCCTGGCAATCGGCGCAGGTTCGCATGTTATTGGTACATCAAAAGCAATGGAGTTAAGCCGCACACACGGTGCCTTCAGTACTACGGCCTTATTGATTAGCGCGGTATTGACCTCAATAATAGCCCCAGTACTCTATCCCTATCTACTAATTTGGATGCTATAACCACGATCAGTTAACACTCCATGACCTCCAAACAGGCAAAAATATAATCTTCAGCTAAAATAAGCTTAGAGGATGCGATATATAGCCTGTGGAGGTTATCATGAAACAGTTTTCTCATAGGACAGTTGTGTGTCCTCATTGTGGTCAATTTATCACCACGGATGTTGATGCCAGCAATGGCTCACAAGATTATTATGATGAATGTAGTTCCTGCTGTAACAGTATTCATTTTAAGCTATTACATGATCAGGTTAATGAGAAGTATGAATTATTTATTGATGCAGATGATGAGCAGATCTTTTAAATAGAAGATTTTAAATGCGATGCTACCAAAGATAGTGTTAAGTAGAGGTTAATCTGGAGCGATACGGCATGTTTGAATAAACATTTTAGCCTGACTATCGCTCTAATTATATTATTTTTTCATCAATAAAAACGCCTGTTACTTATTCAACATCATACGTTCGACCGTATCAACAATCGCTTGGGTCTGACTGTCAATTTCGATATTTACATATTGACCAACTTTGCGACCACCTAAATTTGTCACACCCAGTGTTTCTGGTATTAGATGTACCCAGAATTGTCCATCGGCAACATCGCCTAAGGTCAAACTGATACCATCAATCGAAATAAAGCCTTTTGGTAAAACGTATTTTTGCCATTCAGCGGCGATTTCAAAGCAGATGTCACAGTTAGTTTCTGTACGGTTAATCGTTACAATTTTAGCTTGCGTATGAACATGGCCTGATAATAAATGCCCGCCGATCTCATCACCAAACTTAGCCGCACGTTCTAGATTAACTTCATCGCCCACTTCAAGGTCAACAAGGTTCGTCACTTTCAGGGTTTCTTCAATTACATCAAAGCACACGCTGTTGTCATTGATCTTTACAACCGTTAGGCACGTTCCGTTGTTGGCGATACTTGCACCAATAACTAAACCGTCTTGATGTATTTTATCTAGCGTTACTTCCAGAGTATGTAACTGCGCTTTTTTGTCGATACTAATGATTTTTGCTTTTCTTTGTACAATGCCAGTAAACATAAATGACCTTTATTACTACTTGAACCAATATGCCTAACTATATCGTGTTAGTTTCGATAATTCATCTAGTTAATAAGCCAATATTAATATTGAATAAAATAATTCAAAATACATCTGTAAATACTAGCTATAAAGGATTATTATGCTTCTAGCTGGATCAGGTACGTCCTCACGAACTCGAATATCACTACATTCATAATCATTTCTTTCGTTTTCAGCAACATCAATTCTTAGAATACACAACATAACAACCCTAAAATATCCGGAGTACCAGTGCAGAAATATCGATCTGAGGTTTCTAACTTATTTAAATTAATGGTTCCAATTTTGATCGCTCAACTTGCGTTCACTGTCATGGGCTTTGTTGATACCGTAATGGCTGGTGCAGTAAGTGCTACAGACATGGCGGCTGTCGCAATTGCCAACAGTATTTGGTTCCCAGTGCTAATGTTTTTAGTTGGCATTTTAATGGCGATCACACCGATCGTAGCGCAGCTTTATGGCGCAAAAAGACAAAGTGAAATTGCGCAAGTTGTTCAACAAGGGATCTGGTTTGTATTAATCGTCTTCCTGCCAATGATGGCACTGCTTTATTACAGCCCAATGATCCTTGACTTTATGCACGTTGAAGATAGATTAGCCGAACTAACAACAGATTATTTACGTGTAATTTCATTAGCACTGCCGTTTGCTTGTGGTTATCAAGTATTCCGTAGTTACCATGAAGGTTTAGGTATTACTAAACCAACAATGGTAATCGGCTTAATCGGCATCATGGTCAATGTACCAGCAAACTACATCTTTATTAATGGTCACTTTGGTATGCCAGCACTCGGTGGTGTTGGTTGTGCTGTCGCGTCTGCATTAGTGTTTGTGGCTATGTGTATCTCGATGATTGCCTATAGCTATTTCCATAAAGACTTTAAAGACATCAAATTATTTGAGCAAGTTTATGCTATCAATAAAAAAGAAATGTCGCACATAATAGGTGTTGGTTTCCCAATTGCTGCATCTATGTTTTGTGAAGTAACCTTGTTTGCGGTTGTCTCTATTCTGTTAGCACCACTTGGCGCGATCACGGTAGCGGCCCATCAAGTTGCATTGAATTTCTCATCAATGGTCTTCATGCTACCGCTCAGTTTGGGCATTGCAGCGACCATTGTAGTTGGCCAATACGTAGGTGAGAAAAAGCCACTGCAGGCCAAGTTTGCCAGTATCACAGCAATGTGGATGGGTGTTGGTTTTTCTGTTATCACAGCGATCTTTACGATTTTACTGCGTAATGAAATCGCAGAAATCTATACCGATGACATTACCACAATTAACATTGCCACTGGCTTAATGCTGATTGCGGCTGTGTATCAAATCTCAGATGCGATACAAGTGATTGCGGCGGGTGCATTACGTGGTTATAAAGAAACCAAGATTATTTTTGCCATCACCCTATTCTCTTATTGGGCTGTGGGTATGACTATTGGTTATACGCTAGCATTAACAGACTTAATTGTACCTGCGATGGGTCCAGCTGGTTTCTGGATTGGCTTTATCTCAGGTTTAACCATGGCGGCAATATTGTTATCTATTAAACTTGCGAGTGTGTATAAGAAAACAACCTTAGATTATACACCAGAGCTAGCAGCGACTATCTAATAGTCGTTGATGTTTACCTAGCAGCTATAGTTTATCAAATATAGACTTAACTGATATGACTGGTAAAAAGGCGGTAGTGATTCACATCACTACCGCCTTTTTTATACGTTCTTAATTAACCTCCTCATCAACTAAGTTAAGATCCTCGATTACTGACGATTACTGACGATTACTGACGATTACTGAATGTTAAGTCGCTTCATTAACCGATGTAAGTTACTTCTATCAACCCCTATCGCACGTGCTGTTGCGGCAGAATTACTATTGTTTTCAGCTAGCATTTTACTGATAAACTGAGTTTGAAAATCATCGGTTATTTGCTTTAGGCTATTATCACGATTAAGGGTATTAATGACGATGTCGTTTTGGCTAGCATTGCGATTAACAGCGGCAGAGTCCGTACAGTCTGTTGATACTTGTGGTGATAGTAGTGGTGATAATGTACTGACATCACTTGAGGTTTGAATATCTAAATCACTACTTTCCAATACCACCACACGATCATCTTTGCGGTTACGTGCTGCAGCTCTTAATGAAGCTCGGCTTAATAGATGCTCAAGTTCTCGCACGTTCCCCGGCCATTCATATGCCAGTAATACTCGCTCTGCATCTTTTGATAGGGTTAAATTGTTGATCCCAACTTTACGTTGGATTTTAGCAAGAAAGTTACCCGCTAATAACAAAATGTCATTACCGCGTTCACGTAAACTCGGCACTTTTAATGGATACACTGTTAATCTGTGGTACAAGTCATCTCTAAAACGCCCCGCTTCGACTTCTTTAGCTAAATCGCGGTTGGTGGCGGTAATTAAGCGTACATCGACTTTATGCGGTTTATCACTGCCTAAACGTTGTAGCTCACCAAACTGAATAACCCGTAATAACTTGGCTTGAATAGACAAAGGTAGTTCACCGATTTCATCGAGAAATAAGGTGCCAGCATCCGCCAATTCAAATTTACCCAAGCGATTTTTAGTGGCGCCAGTAAAGGCCCCCGCTACATGTCCAAATAACTCACTTTCAACCATGGTTTCTGGCAAGGCCGCACAGTTTACTGTGATCAAGGCTTCCTTTGCACGTTTTGAAGCCATGTGAATTTTACGCGCTACCAGCTCTTTACCTGAGCCTGATTCACCGTATACCAAGGCAGCCAAGTCTGAGTCTGCCACTAAGTCTATTTCTAAATTCAGCATGTTCATCGCTGAACTTGTGCCGATCATTTCTTCACTGAACTTCTCGTTAATTAAGCTAGCGGTTACCTGCTCTTGTCGCTGTACTTTTTGGTCTAATGCAAAGATTAAGTTGGCGGTTTTTATCACCACTTCGGTTAAGCCAATCATTGAATTTAACATTGCGGGATCGAGTGAGTCAAAGCGTTGCGGATTAAGCGCATCCATAGTGACGATACCCCAGGGTTCATTATCAATCACTAATACCGCGCCCATGCAATCATGCACATTAAGCTGGCCATCTGGCGTTTGAATCAAACCATCATAAGGATCGGGTAATTCGCAGTCGGCATCAAAGCGGTGTACTTTTTTTTGCACTTCATTGTTACTGTCATCATCATAGTGCGCCAGTATTTGTTCTAAGCGCGGATGTTCTGCTACCGGAAAATGTCGACCCATAGCCTCGATTTGTAAGCCGTTCGCAGACTTAGGCACCAGGTTATCCCCCTCTAGCTTTAACAATACACATGCGTCACATGCAAACGTATCGCGCCATGCCTGTAACAAACGGTTGTAGCGTTGGTACTTTGGCAGCTCTCGAGATAGATCGTAAATAATAGTATCCATGCTTTCGATAAAGCGGGTGTTATCCATGGTAACAGATCCTTAAAACGGTCATTCAATGACTAACAGTTATAACACTGAGTAGTCATTGTGACAACGAGCAATCCGTCGACTACCTATATTCATACAAACCAATAGGTTAAATCATCACCTTTCAATAATAAGATCACCTATTAATATTGACTGATATCAATTAATTTTTTTGATTTACCGATAATTTTTAAACCACGATTAAACATGTGATAAAATCAGCCGATTAAATATATTACTATATAAATCTGCCGGGTCTAAACTCGACATAATAAAGGAATTCTTTGTGTCATTAACACATCCAGCTCACGTCGTTATTATCGGCGCAGGCCCTTCAGGTTCACTTGCTGCAGCACTGCTAAACAAGCAAGGCATTAATGCCACTATTATCGAAAAATCAATATTCCCACGCTTTTCCATTGGCGAAAGCTTGTTACCCGCGTGCATGGAATCGCTTAAAAAAGCTGATATGTTTGACGCTGTGAACGCGGCTGGTTTTCAGTTTAAAAATGGCGCCGCTTTTCACGCCAATGGTCAATATACTGAGTTTGATTTCACTGATAAATACACGGCTGGTGAAGGTACGACATTCCAAGTTCAACGTGGTCAGTTCGATAAGCTGCTTGCCGACTGTGCAGAACAACAAGGCGTCACGATCCATTATCAGCACGAAGTTAAAAGCATTGATATAGAAAGAGACAAACCGTTATTAACAGTCTTGGATGAAAATAAAAACAGCTATGAAATAGAAGCAGATTTCATCCTTGATGCCAGTGGTTTTGGTCGTGTTATTCCACGTCTATTAGGATTGGAAGAGCCTTCGACACTGCCACCAAGACGCGCCATTTTTACTCATATTGAAGATAACATTACTGCGGCGCATTATGACCGCAACAAGATCCTAGTTTCGGTACATCCTAAAAATAACAAAGTTTGGTATTGGTTAATTCCATTTAGTAACGGTACTTGTTCATTTGGTGTTGTTGGTGAACCAGCGTTCTTTGCTAACTACCCTGATGACCATCTTGCAGCGTTAAAACAGCTCGCGACTGAAGAAAGCAATCTTAAAACCTTACTTTCACAAGCGAGCTTTCCTAACCCTTGTGGGACGATCATGGGCTATTCTGCCAACGTGACCAAGCTATTTGATCGACACTTTGCTTTGCTGGGTAATGCGGGTGAGTTTTTAGATCCGGTATTTTCATCTGGCGTCACGATTGCGATGAAATCTGCAGAACTGGCCTCAGACTTGTTAGTGAAACAGTTCAATAATGAAACAGTTGATTGGCAAACTGAATATGCCGATACGCTGATGACAGGTGTTAACGCATTCCGTTGTTATGTTGAAGGTTGGTATACCGGTGAGTTTCAAGACGTGGTATTACATGATGATCCGAATCCGAAGATCAAACAAATGATCTGTTCGATTTTAGCGGGTTATGCGTGGGATGAAACCAATCCATTTGTGGCAGAGCCTGCACGCCGATTGAAAGCCGTTGCTGCTATTTGTAAGGCTTAATAGGCTTGAGAATCAACCCTGTAAATCAATTTATGAATTACAGGGTTTTAGCACCAATACGTTTGTTTATATCGCCACTTCTTTCTTGTAATAGTAACGATAATAACCCACCAAATTACTACAAATAAATAAGGCTTCCATGATCACCGCTGTCGGTGAACCTATTAAGTAATTGTGTACTAGCCAGAAACTTGTCCCCACGACCATCAATTCTCTTAAACGCTTGTCATCTTTATTGAACGCTGCCACGGTTTGAATGCTTGAAGCCAAGAAACTCAAAATACTAATCAGCCCAGAATAAGTTAGTACCGTCGCGATTAACGATGCAGAACCAAACAGGTACTTTAGTTTTGGTGAAGTCGAAAAAATACTGACTAAATAACGGATCGTGGCGATAACCATCAAGCTCGCCGCAGTCCATTGTTCAAGCAGAATAAAATGACTCGAAATAAGCACACCCGCACAGAATAAACAAGCGACAATCTTTTGTCTCTCTTTAAACTGAAAAGACATCAAATCGAAGCAAATCGCGATGGCGACTAATACTTGAGATATAAAAAATAACGACACTGAGGTCTCCTAAATCGTAGCCATAGTAACAATGGTATTGTCATTCCATTTTAGAGCCACAGTCTACAGTGTCATTCTTAGTGATGACAGTAAGTAACTATATCTATACTTATATTTACAAACGACTTAAGCACTACCTCTATAAACTATCCGCTATAAACTCTTCGCTACTGAAGTTACTTTTAAAGGTAAATGCAGATGGTGTGTCGCCATTATTACGCAAAAATTCTAACTTGCTAACCGCTTCTTCAATACTCGGAGTATGACCAACAGGAACCCACCACAGAACATAGCTGTCTTCTGGGATGATATCGAACCATTCCTTTTTACGACGTAGAAAGTCTCGGTGATGTGTTCTAAACATGAAGTTTTTAAGTGCATCGGGAGAATCCCAAACTGACATGTTCACAATGACATTCGGATCGAGAAAGGCTTGAATACTCGTCGCGTCACCGTTTTCGTCTTTTAAACGCCAAATAAAACCGTCACTTTTTTCTGCGGTATTATTCACCGATTCCAGATTATCAACGAACTCTTTAATCTCAGGCGCTTCTAATGCGTATTTTGCTTTAGCTATGTTCAATTGTGCTAGGTGCATATTATTCCTCCTTGATGCCTAACTGATTATTACGAATCAATTTATATACTAAACGTAATACGCCAATTAGAAAACAGGGAAAATAAATTTATAGCCACTTTTCGATTAACACTTCATCTACGTATTTACCGCAGATCTTAGCGTGTTTCTTGGCTATACCAATGATTTCGAACCCGTGCTTTAGATAAGTTTCGAGTGCATTTTTATTGTCATCACGAACATAAGCAAACAACTTCTCATAACCTTTAGACCTTGCAAGTTCAAACGTTGAATTAAACAAACTAGATGCAATGCCTTGCCTTCTATAGCTACCATCAACATATGTGCCGATAATTCCCACATGGTCAAAAGCGTGGGTATACGTCGCAAACGGTTCTACATTTTGAAAGCCAACAATGGTTGATTCTGCTGAATTTACTGCAACATTAAACACACCTCTGTCAGGGAAGTCTTGAATAAATTGCTCTTCCTCTTCGAGAGAAAATGTTGAGTCTAAAATAGTATAAAGGCCACCTTCGATGATAGGGTTCAATATATCCATGATGCCTTGCGCATCTGCTTTTTGAACATCTCTAATTATCAGTTTCATGTTTTTCCTTGAATGTCTAAGTTGTACCCTTCTGGGTGATTCGACCCCACATCTTCCTTGATCATAAAGTGGGTTTTGACTTTATTGACTTAACAATCAGGATCATAAACTATTTTATAGCGCATGCACGCCAATATAAACAAACAAATTGAGTAGATTGTAAACATCCAACTATTGCTTGTTATGTCTACTTAGTTGTTGTCATAATGACTCAAGTTGTGTTTATGACAACGCCAACCGTTGTCACAAACACAACATAACTAACAGTAAAAACATAAAGCACTTAAAATCAACAGCTTGAAAACTTGGCACGGCTACTGCAGTAGAGAATATAAATATTGATATAGATCAATTAATCTCACTAACCTATACAAGGTAGCTATTATGTTAACGCAACAAACTATAGATATTATCAAAGCGACTGTCCCTGCTGTTTCTGTTCATGCCAATGATATTACAGCGCATTTTTATCCTTTGATGTTCAGAGAATACCCAGAAGTAAAAAACTTCTTCAATCAAAGTAACCAAGCTGGTAACGCGCAACCAAAAGCACTAGCGAATGCACTTGTTGCATATGCAGGTAACATTGAAAACCTAGCTGTATTAGAAGCAGCTGTAAACCGTATTGTGAACAAGCACGTTTCGCTTAATATCCAGCCAGAACAATACGCGATTGTTGGCGAGTGTTTATTAAAATCAATCAAAGCCATACTGGGTGACGCAGCGACAGACGCTGTAATTGATGCCTGGGGACAAGCATACTGGCAGTTAGCTGATCTGCTAATCGCAGCAGAAGAAGCGACTTACGCTGCCAATGCAGAAAAAGAAGGCGGCTGGCGTGGTGAGCGTGAATTCGCTGTAACAACAAAAGTAGCTGAAAGCGACAACATCACATCGTTCTACCTAACGCCGACCGACAACAAACCTGTGACATCATTCACACCAGGTCAATTTATTGGTTTAGTATTAAGCATTGATGGTGAAGAAACACGTCGTCAATACAGCTTATCTGATTCACCAAATTCAGAATTCTTACGTATCAGTGTAAAACGTGAAGAAGGTGGTGCTGTATCTAACTACCTACACAACCGTGTTCAAGCGGGTGACACATTACGTGTACTAGCACCTGCTGGTGACTTCGTGTTAAAAGACAACAACAAACCTGTGGTGTTGGTAACTGGTGGCGTTGGTATTACACCTGCAATCAGCATGCTTAATAGCTTAAAAGCTACAAACCGCCCTATTCACTTTATTCATGCAGCAATGAACACCAAGGTTCACGCATTCCGTGACCATGTAACAAACCTTGCAGCGAATAACGCTAACATCAAACCTTACTTCGTTTACAGTGATGCAACGCCAGAATGTCAGCCAGATGCAACTGGTTTCATCAACCTAGCAATGCTTGAAGAGAAAATCGGTAATGACCGTGACGTAGAATTCTATTTCTTAGGTCCAAAACCCTTCATGCAAGCAATGAATAGCTTCGCACCGAAATTAGGTATTCCTGCTGAAAATGTACATTTTGAATTTTTTGGTCCTGCAGAAGATTTAAATATCGACCCAACTGCTTAGTTTTAAAGCAATGTACTGATATTGTTTAAAAAAGACTTGATGATAATAAGGATGCGGGATAGTATTTGATTCGTCTTAACGACATACCAAATTCTGCTCGCTTAGCTCAGTTGGTAGAGCGCTAGCTCGACATGCTAGATGTCACAAGTTCAAATCTTGTAGCGAGCACCACATTCCGCGTCCTTAGCTCAGTTGGTAGAGCGCTAGCTCGACATGCTAGATGTCACAAGTTCGAATCTTGTAGGACGCACCAAATAATGAAACCTTGCTCAATGAGCGAGGTTTTTTTATGCCTAAAATTCAGTGGTTATTATATTAGCTAACCACAACAAACTAATGTCCATGCTTTGCAGCTAACAGCAAGCTTACTAAGCCAATCGATACTCCAATATGGCCTAGCAAGGTTTCATTATTGTTTACAGCACGTATTACTCAGCGTTTAAATCCGGCATCTTTAGCAGCTCAGATAAGTAAGTATTACTATCTACCTCATTGTCCTTCAACACAGTTAACGCATCCAACAAAATAGACTTTAGCTCAGTAACTGCAGTCACGTAATCAACATCACCCTGCTGCAACGCTTGATAAGCTGGAAAGCTTAGTCTCAACTTATTCATCTTCTTATCTATGTTGTTAATCATCAACACTAAGCTGGCGTCATAGTCACTGACCAACTTATCCGCGACTTGTTTATCAATAACAGACAAACCCTGTAAGATCCCGTCTTCACCGACAAAGTGTTCGGTCATGGCAAACTCAACATCTTTATACCATTCACGCACGGCTAGTAATGGCGCAACATCAGTATTTAATCCCTGATGACAAGCAGACAAGATCGGCGCTTGTACAAACAACTCATCAAAGCATTCTTGGGCCGTCACGTATTTAATCATAGCCGGGAATAACATCTGGATGTCATCAAGCTTTAGCTGATCATTGGTTGCCAGCGTTAATGCTTGTTGCTTGGCATTACGCCATTTAGCTGAGAACCAACGAAACATCCCCGCATTACCCAAACAATGTTGAATTGAACGCAGTGTGGCCGTCGAATTAAGCGCATTAGTATTCACAAACGGCGCAAGTTTCTTCTTTAACGGCTTTAAAATGGTTAAATGCTGTTGTAATGCAGCTAAACGAAAATCCATTTCATAACAATTAAAACTATCATCCCTTAACGACCACAATGCTTGCGGTGCCCTCTGAATAAGTTGCACCAATGCGGCAAACTGCGCAGTACTTATTGCAGAGCTCTGTAAGCAAACATGTAATTCTGATGGTAAACTGGCTTTACGCTTTGCATAGCTAGCCTGTAATTGCTCACAGCTCACTAAAATAGCATTAAGCTCAAGGGTCAGGAATTCAATTGCTTCAAGTGTCATCAAACCCGAAATACCCAAGTTACTGAGCTGTTTAGCAGCACAAATACGGGTACCGTCGTTTAGAGTTTTATATTGTAGCAAACGATTCGATTCCAAAGATGACATTATTTTATCCTACTCAATTTTAGATTATGCAAATTAACCACATGTTTAGCTTAACATAATTGACTTTACATATTTAACTGACTTCAGCTTACCTTATTCCACAGACTTAATCGACCTACTTCATGTTAGCCACTATTCGCTATACTATTTAATGATATATCTTGATTTTATGACTCAAAGTAGCAGGTGACGATCATGGTTAATACTCGAATTGAACGCGATAGCATGGGTGAAGTGAATGTACCCACCAATGCCCTGTATGGCGCTCAAACCCAACGGGCGATAGATAACTTTCCTGTCAGCGGTCAAACTTTACCCGTTGATTTCATTAAATCACTGTTACTGATCAAATCTGCCGCTGCAGAAGCCAACCTAACGCTGGGATTGTTACCCGAAGATATCGCTAATGCGATCTGCACTGCGGTAAATCAATTGCTAGCCGATAAAAATATCATGCAACACTTCCCAGTTGATATTTACCAGACAGGTTCCGGTACCAGTTCAAACATGAATGCCAACGAAGTGATTGCCCATCTGGCTAGTATCTATAGTCAAACCAAAATTGATGCCAACGACCATGTAAATTATGGTCAAAGTAGCAATGACGTGATCCCCAGTGCTATCCACGTCAGTGCCGCAATCTTAGTCGACAAACAGTTATTGCCTGCACTGCATCACTTACATCAAACCATCGTAGACAAAGCGCTGAGCCTAAATCATTTAGTTAAAACTGGCCGTACCCATTTAATGGATGCCATGCCCGTGAGAATGAGCCAATCCTTATTCAGCTGGGCTGCTCAAATCGGTTACAACATTGATAATATTAAAATGCTACAAGCTAAATTACAGCGACTTGCACAAGGCGGTACTGCGGTGGGTACGGGGATCAATGCCCACCCCAATTTCGCCAGTCACTTTAATCAAAAGCTATCTGCGTTAACGGGCATCAATTTTAGCCAAGCTGATAACTTTTCATTTTTAATGGCCACACAAGATACAGCAGTGGCGCTATCCGGTCAGTTAAAGACAACCGCGGTCTCGTTAATGAAAATAAGCAATGATCTGCGTTGGATGAATTCAGGTCCATTAGCGGGATTAGGTGAAATCAGTTTACCGGCACTGCAACCGGGTTCGTCAATCATGCCAGGTAAAGTAAATCCTATCATACCGGAATCAACGGCGATGGTAGCTGCGCAAGTCATAGGCAACGATGCCGCGATCACCATAGGTGGGCAATCTGGTAACTTTGAGTTGAATGTCATGCTGCCAATGATTGCCACTAATCTAATTAACAGTATTAACCTACTTACATCCAGTTCACGGTTACTCGCCGACAAAGCAATTGCAGGTTTTGAGGTACACGAGCAACAGTTAACACAAGCACTCTATAAAAATCCGATATTGGTCACTGCACTGAACCCCATCATTGGTTACCTTAAAGCAGCGGAAATCGCCAAACAGGCTTATAAAGAGCAGCGACCAATTATCGACGTCGCAGAAGAAAATACAGTGTTAACCCGACAAGAACTAACTAAATTATTAGATCCTGGGCAATTAACACGTAATATAAAATAACCTTTCAAACGGGTATGTTAGTTGATTGCTAGTAATTAGATGTTTAAATGTTGATTAAAAACTGTTTAAATGTTGTAGCAATTATTAATAATTTTAAATTCAACACATTAATTCAAAAATTAATTCAAAGAAAAGTGGTGCTCTATGAAGACAATGCCAATGCTAGACCAGTTCATTCAACGTCACCAGTTGGATGAGGATTATTTAACGCATGCTTCAGAGTACTTTTCTAGTGCGCTGCTAAGTATCGTCGCGCACCAAAAACAAGCAAATAACACCTTTATCGTTGGTATCAACGGTTGTCAGGGATCAGGTAAATCAACCCTAGCCGATTATTTAGGTACTCGACTCAGTAGCGAATTTGATTTGAACGTGGCGGTGTTGTCTCTTGATGACTTTTACTACAGCAAAAAACAACGCAACGAACTTGCCAACCAAATTCACCCTTTATTACGTACCCGCGGTGTTCCTGGCACGCACGATATCGATCTTGCTAATGCGACATTAGAAAAACTATGCGCAGGCGCGACGGCAAGCGACCCAGTACTGCTACCACGATTTAATAAGTTTGCAGACAACCCTTACCCAAAATCACAATGGCCAATTGTCGATCGCCCTATTGATGTGATTGTCTTAGAAGGTTGGTGTTTGGGTGTGCAACCGCAACTGATGAAAGATCTGATTTATCCAATCAACAAATTAGAAGCCACAAAAGATAAATACGGTATTTGGCGCAGCTATGTAAACCAACAACTGAAACAAAATTATCAAGGGTTATATCAACGTGTTGATCATTTGTTGATGCTCAAAGCACCGAGCTTTGACAGTGTACAAGCATGGCGACTAGAACAAGAAAATAAACGTCAAGAACACTTAAAGAGTGAAGATAACACCCAAAAAGAAACCTTTATGAGCAGTGCTGAAGTACGTAATTTCACTGCTTATTTCCAACGTATTACCGAGCAATGTTTAGCGACGCTGCCCAACCGATGTGATTGGGTATATGAACTCGATAATACCCGAAATATTATTAATACCACGCAACCGGTTTTAACTAAGGAAGCCGCAATCGAAAACAATTAAAAACAGTTAAAACACGACTAGAATAACCCCATAAACCAGAGTTAAACCAGCAAGGCCCATGATAAGTCCAACTTTTGCCATATCCTTGCTGGCAACCAACCCCGTCGCATACGCCAACGAATTAGGCGGTGTTGATACGGGTAATATCATCCCGAGTGAAGCAGAACACGCCACCACCACTAACATCACCAGCAATGACAAGTCATCCATTGACATTGCCACAGCGGCCGCAATCGGCATTAACAAATTAGCTGTTGCCGTGTTGGAGATAAAGTTAGCCATCAGCCAACACACAAAAGACATCACTAACATCACTAACAAGGCTGGCAACACTGAATAATCAATCGCATTGGCCATGACTGCCGCTAGTCCTGTTTTATCTAGCGCAATACCAATGGCAATACCACCAGCAACCAGCCACAACACATCCCAGTTAATCAGTTTCAATTCTTCTTTACCTATGATGCCCGTTAGCGTAAATACCGCCAGCGGGATTATCGCCACCACATAAGTATTCATGCCGTGTAGACCCGTCGTCATCCACAGTATGATTGTTAGCGCGAAGGTAATATAAACCACTATCGCTTGCCAACTACGTTGAAAGTCACCACCAAGTTGTAAATGCAAACTGTCACCACTAAACGGGAACAACTTTTGTAACAGCCACCAAGCAAAGGCTAATAACACAACGACAAAAGGTAAACCAAGCATCATCCAATCAAGAAAGGTAACACTGTACAGGCTATCAAGATACTGCAGGGCAATCGCATTAGGTGGCGTACCAATCGGCGTCGCAATACCACCTAGGTTAGCGGCAATCGGCACACTCAAGACCAAGGCTTTAATACCCTTTTCTTCTTTCGGTACAGACATTAGAATGGGCCCTAACAAAGACAACATCATCACAGTCGTTGCCGTGTTAGACATAAACATAGAAAACAACGCAGTGATCATCATTAAGCCCAGCATGATAGAAGCCGGTTTAGTACCAAACGGCTTTAATAATACATTGGCCAGATTAGTATCAAGGGCATACTTGTTCGCGCCAATGGCTAAGGAAAATCCCCCGAGGAACAACACTATTATCGGTGACGAAAAGGCCGCGAAAATATCGTTGTAATGCATCAAGCCTTCAATACTCGTCGCGGGATCGACCCCATCATTAAACAACCGAAAGCTGTAAAGCCCTTGATCGGACAGCATGACGAGTTCAAGAGTAATGATCAAAATGGACGTCGCAAACACAGGCACAGGTTCAAGGATCCACAGCAGTGCAGCGAGCACAAAAATGGCGAGCAATCTATGCTGGATAATACTCAGGTCGTCAAAGGGTAATTGAGAGGTGGGAATTGATAGTAAAAATAACGGAATACCAAAGGCAATTAATAGCTTAACTAACCTCGCCATCAAAGATTGGCTATCCTCATGCACTGACTGTTTATTTTTACGCTCTTTTTTTATAAGTGATGCATCTATAATCTCTTTATTTTCTGGTATAGCTTCTTTATCTACTAGATCTTTGTCTACCGTTATATTCGTCATTAGCTTTCACCTCATAAGCCACTAATTCATAACATATAAAATACACTTTTTTGAAGATAATTATTCACTTGTCCATCACGTTTTTAGATTACCAATTCATTTAATTAACCATAAAGTAATAGCTAAATAAACTGGTATTATAGAAAGTAAAAAGCCCCAGAGATACAATCTTATGATGAATAAAAATTACAGTACCTATGAGGCTTTGTTCTTTAGACCATGATTTGTCTAAAACATTCGTAGTTTAAAGGTTACGTAATGCGTTAATACGGTTTTGCAGTGGTGGATGGCTCATTAATAGCTCCATCATGGTTTTCTTACCAGTAATACCAAACGCCATCATCGAACCTTCAAGCTGTGTTTCTTGGCTTGTCTTAAGACGCTCAAGTGCTGCAATCATCTTCTCTTTACCAACCAATTCTGCTGCGCCAGAGTCTGCTTTAAACTCACGTTGACGACTGAACCACATGGTTAAGAAGCTTGCTAAGAAACCGAATAGCATTTCTAACGCCATTGAGACAATGAAGTAAGTCATAAAGCTACCGCCGCCTTCACCCTCGCCTTCTTCATCATTTGATGTGAAACCACTGACTGCATTCGCAATAATACGAGATAAGAAGATAACAAAGGTATTCACCACACCTTGCATCAAGGCCATAGTGATCATGTCACCATTAGCAACGTGGTTGATTTCGTGGGCAACAACCGCTTCAGCTTCATCACGTGTCATTTGAGCTAATAAACCCGTTGATACCGCAATTAAGGCTGCATCACGTTTAGCACCAGTCGCAAAGGCATTCATCTCGGCAGCATCATAAATAGCAACATCAGGCATACCAATACCCGCTTGTTTTGCTTGTCGAGTAACAGTTTCTAATAACCAATGTTCATTAGCATTACGAGGTTGGGTGATGATCTCGCCGCCAATTGAACGGAGTGCCATTTTCTTCGACAGCATTAATGAGATTAATGAACCACCGAAACCAAACAATACCGCCATCACCAACAACCCAGACAGACTGCCTGATTGAATACCAGTAGTTGCATAGATAATGTTTAAAACAATACTAAAAACCACCATTACTGCTAGGTTGGTTGCAAGAAATAGCAAAATGCGTTTCATATATTTTTGTTCTCCAATAAAATAGAGTGACATAATATGACAAAATAAAGAAAACGCAAATAGGGAAATTGTAAAGAGAAGTAAAGAACAAAAAATGACCTTTAAACGCCCAGTGCATCTAAAGGTCAAAATCACTCTACCAGTATAAAAATATCAATGTCGCTGAGTGATGACATTGTATCTACTAAAAGAGGAGTAGCTATATCTAGTAATTAACTATCATTAGTATATTAATTAATGGCGGTTTGAATGAGATTAATTAGCTCATTTTCTGTTGCAGGCTCACGTGCTAAGTCGAGTTCAGGTCCTGCACCACCACTTAAAGAATAAACCTTCGAACCACAATGATCATAGTGATACCAAGTACCATCGATACATACGTCCGTGTAACATTTAGGATTGCGTAATAATTCCATCTTTACCACCTTAATCATGTGTTGAGTATTTTTACAACTTGTTCACATTAAATATAAACGCACATCCCTATTAACGCTATTGATGCAGATCAACGAATAACCTATTTAGTAATTCCTCACTCGTTTATTTCGCTAAATTGCAACATTGACACGAGTTATTTATTATCAAGGTAATCGAATTAAATGCAAAACGCTCATGAAAAAGAGTGTGTCTAAATTTAGATTGACGCCTATTGCCTTATTGACTTATTGACTTATTTAAGGTGCGGTTCAATCCATATGATTTTGTTGGGACAATGCCTTCGCACCCCAAATATAAACATAATGACAACCACTAATAATGACCATCAGAATGACTGACCATAACCCAATCTCAAAACTGAGTGCCGGAAGCACCGGATATACCTGCTGCGTTAATAACATCAACGCAAAAACAATCTGCACTGTAGTACTCGTTTTACCCCAGATGCTTGGTGCCACTTCATATCTTCCGAATAGTCCGTAATAGGCAAGCGCACCGCTGACAATAACCGCATCTCTCGCCACAATAACCACAGCAACCCACCAAGGCAGTAATCCCACTATGGCAAAAGCTAAATAACTACTCATCAACATAGCCTTGTCAGAAAGCGGATCGACGATTGACCCATAACGACTTTCTATATCAAGTTTACGCGCTAACCACCCATCAACAGCATCACTGACCCCCGCAATTAAAGCTATCCACAATACTGCTGAATAATTTTCATTTAAGATCAACAAACAGATAGGCACAGACAAAAGCAAACGTAACGTTGTTAGGGCATTCGGGATCTGCTTAATCACAACATTGGTCATAAAGATTATCACCCACTCTTAAATTACATGCTATACGAATATATGTAGTCAAAGTGTAGTTAATTAACCTTAGCTCGGGTTAATTAATTAAACTAAAAGCTAGCGTTGAAGATATTGATATCGATACTTTAGGTGCTATAAGGTTTTGTTTACACTCCATGATATTCCCGAACACATGTCATTAGTAAAAGTAAAAAGGAAAGCTATACTTTAGCTACTGTAGAGAGTGCTAAGTAGGATCAATCTACGCATAATCTGAATTCGAATGGGAGTATATATATGAAATATTTACAGTTATGTATGTTGACCGCCGTTGCGGCACTAATAACGGGCTGTGACAATGGCGTTGAATCACCAAGAGGATTTAGCCTGCCCGAAGGGGATGTAAACAATGGCAAATCTGTATTTATAAAGTATCAATGTTTGTCATGTCATCAGTTGGAAGGTATTGAACCGACAGGAGTAACAGATAACCCTGCGTTATCGGTTCAACTCGGCGGCAAAAGATCTGAGGTTAAAACCTACTCTGAACTTGTTACTTCTGTTATTAACCCATCACATAAAATTGCAAAGGGCTACCTAAAATCATTAGTTCAGGTTGATGGTATATCAACAATGAAAAACTATAATGATGTGATGACAGTAACTGAATTAGTTAATCTGGTGGTATTTTTGCAACCTCATTATCAGGTTTATCCAAATTTTAAATCGAAATATCCCTATTACCAAAACCCGTAAATACGAGGATGATGAGTATGCAAATTGAAACGTTAAGAGATGTCCTGCATTGGACACGTGAATTTCATCTGCAGATGGCAAACTGTTTACAGAATAGCGTTGATGAGAATGAGAGTGAGCGGGCAAAGCTGTTACTTAAGTACCTTGAGGAACATGAACAAAAGCTTGTTAATGTATTAGCTGGATTTGAAAAAGACACAAGCGAAAGCGTTCTCAATACATGGTGTTATGATTATCTTGATAAGACCCCAATTGAACGCCTACAGCAATGTGAGGTGCCATTTTCACAATTAAAATCGACTGATATTATCCCTGAAATCATCAAGCTTCATCAGCAGGTAATTGATCTTTATAACAACTTAAAGAGCAGAGCGGAATTACCTTCCACTAAGGAATTGTTAACCCAACTAGCCGACTTGGAACAGCACAAAATAATGGCAATGGTGCAAAGTGCAAACAGATTAGAAGATTTGTAAAGCCGCTAGTTTTTTTCATTCTCAGATAAACCGGGCTTATTACGTCTGCTATCAATCCACTTATGCAGTTCATCTACACCAATAAGCAGCAGCGCGATCCCCAACAGGCTTGACCATTGCGCAAATGATACCGGTTTAATTTGCAGTAACGTCTGAAGTCCCGGTGTATACATAGCAGCAATATGCACGCCTTGTGCGGCAAGCATACCAAACAGTAAAAGTTTATTACCAAAGAAATATTGCTTAAAGATCGACAATCTTTCAGAGCGACTATTTAACACATGTACGTTTTCAAATAACACCATCAGCAAAAGTGTCACATTACGGGCATCAAACTCAGATACCCCCTGATCTATCTGCCATTTAAAAAGCACAAAAGCCAGACTACCCATCACAATCGCGGTGACAACGACCCGTTCTATCATCCGGTGATTAAAAATAGCCTCATTGGGCGAACGTGCAGGCTGATCCAGCTCACTGCCTTCCTCCGGTTCAAATGCCAGAGCCTTGTCCTGAATACCATTAGTCACCAAATTAAGCCATAACAGCTGCAGTGGCAGCAGTGGTAGCGGTGTACCAAAAAGCAGTGAGAACATCACCAGTAATATTTCTGCCGCCCCGGTAGAAATTAATAGATAAATCACTTTGCGGATATTATTGTAAACAATGCGTCCCTGCAGGATACCCTGCACAATTGATGTAAAATGATCATCGGTAAGAATAATGTCAGCACTTTCCCGCGCCACATCTGTACCACGCAACCCCATCGCGATCCCCACATGGGCGTGTTTTAACGCCGGTGCATCATTAACGCCATCTCCTGTCACGGCAACAAAGTCGCCGTCATTCATAATCTGCTCAATAATTTGTTTTTTTTGATGGGGGGATACACGTGCAAATACGTTAGTACTGTGGACACATTCACTGAATTTATCTGGTCCCAACTCATAGGCGGCGTTTAATTGCAGTCCAGTGATCGCCGACATGCTTTTATCTGCAATGCCAGCCTGCACAGCCAGAGCTAATGCAGTTATAGGGTGGTCACCGGTGATCATCGCCACATTAATTCTGGCCGCTTTACACTTTTCTACCGCATTTTTAACATCAGGGCGCAAAGGATCTATCATGCCGACCATGCCAGCAAAGTTCAGATCATGCAGCGCATCTTCGGGCTTAACAGTGATCCCATTAACATCTTCGTCTATATAACCATAAGCGAGCCCAAGTACACGATAACCTTTACTCGCCAGTGTATTAGCTTGCTGCGCTATAGCAGGTTTAGTATCATCATTGCCACACATCTCCAGTAGTGTTTCGACACTGCCTTTGACAAATATACAGCTCTTACCTTGGTACCTGTTGATGCTGGCGCAGTAAGCCCGCTCGGATTCATAAGGGATCTGGGCAAGCTCAGGGTAAAGTGCCTGAGCCTCTTTGTAATCAATGCCGTATTTTGCTGCCAGTACCAAAAAGGCGACATCAACCATGTCACCCTGACCACTCCAACCAGATTCAGTTTTTTCAAGATAGGCTTCATTCGCCAGCAATCCAGCCAGCGTCAGCAATTCAACGGGTCGGTTATTATCCTGTCCATTGATCGCACGGATCTCCCCCTGCACATCAACGCCTTCACCGCTGACTTGATACTGGCAGCCGTCAGCTAACCAAATATGCTGAATAGTCATTTCATTAACCGTTAACGTGCCGGTTTTGTCTGAGGCAATGTAAGTACAAGAGCCCAGCGCCTCCACAGCCAGAAGGTTACGGATAATAACCTGCCGTTTTGCCATTCTCAGCATTCCGATGGCAAGCGCAACAGTGATAGCGGCGGGTAACCCTTCGGGGATCGCAGATACAGCTAGTGCAACCGCCAGCAAAAAGACACTGCCGAGTTCATCTCCCCGCAGCAAAGTAATAATGAAAATAAATGTGATCAAAATTAAAATGCCATAGGTTATACGCAAGGTAAACGCTTCAATACGCTGCAACAGTGGTGGCTTGGTCTGCTGGCCTTCCACATCAGTGGTTATCTTACCAATTTCAGTATTTATACCAGTAGCGGTTACGTGCCCGCTACCCCGCCCGCGCATGACGACAGTACCAGCAAAACAACACTGATTCTGACCAGTAATTGAATCGGCCTTTGCTAAACCGTTTTCAATACCCCTACCCAGGGGTTGCTTAACCGATTTATACGCGGCAACAGATTCACCGGTAAGCATTGATTCGTCAATCTGCAGACCATTATTAGTACATAAGAGGATATCTGCGGGCACCTTGTCACCAGGCACCAGCTGCACAAGATCATCAAGTACAACATCTTGGCTATGAATTTTAATCGGTTTATTGTTTCGAATTACTGTGGCATAAGAAGGCACCATTTTTTTTAGGGCGCTAGCCGCCCTTTCCGCTGAATACTCCTGAAACGTACCGATAACTGCATTAATAAATAAAACGACAAGAATAAAGAACGCATTGATTTTTTGCCCCAGAAAAAATGACAGCACAGCCGCAACTAGCAATACATAAATAAAGGGGCTTTTAAACTGGCGTAAAAATACAATGCCAATATTCGGCGGTTTGGATTCAGGTAATATGTTAGGCCCAAACTTGGTAAGATTTTTCTCCGCCTGCTCTCCAGTCAGATTGGGGGGATAAGACTGAGTCATGATTTACCAATATTTCGTCGATAAATGATGTGATAGACCAAACCCACCAGCAAACTGCCGCCAACCAGATTACCTAAGATAACCGGCACTAAATTACTTAAAAATCCGAACCAAGTAACTGCATCGGCACTGACGGCTGTGTTACCAAACGCTTTTTCCAACATCGCCAACGGGATGATATACATATTAGCAATACTATGTTCAAAACCCGCGGCGACAAAGGCTGAAATAGGAAAAATAATGGCCACTGCTTTATCTATTACGGTGCGGCCTGCAAATGCCATCCATACAGCCATACACACCAGTATATTACACAGGATGCCTTTATAAAAAGCGGTCCAAAATGGCATGCTGCATTTCAACTGTGCTATTTTTATATACTGCTCGGCAATAGCCCCATTGTTCATGTCGGTATGACCAGATAGAAAAACTAACAGGGCCAAACCTGCCGCACCAATGAAGTTGGCCAAACACACCAGCCCCCAATTTTTCAGCAGTTGTGAGGTGGTTATTTTGCCTTCCGCCCAAGCCATTGCCAGTAAATTATTACCGGTAAACAATTCAGCACCCGCTACAATAACCAGAATTAATCCTAACGAGAACGCCACTCCGCCAACTAACTGACCGGTAGCGAAACTCATCGATGCATCCGATTTTATCAACACAAAATAAAGTCCTCCCAACCCGATAAAGGCACCAGCAAGTATGCCTAACATCAAAACAGACAGCACTGGCAAATGCACCTTCGCCACCCCGACATTATTTACACGCTCAGCAATTTCTTTTGGTGAAAATGCATCTAATCCAAATAGTCCCGACATTGTAACTCCCTGATATTTGGTAACGATTATGTTTCGCATCGAAAATTAAGCATAGTCCAGTTTTTAATTTTACGAAAAACAATAAATGCCAGATTATCACCCGATATCCAGCTGCTATACTTTCAGTCTTAGCATAATGAATTTAACCGAATATTCACTCAGTTTAATACGAATAGGTTCTGCTATGACCGATACTACAATTACCGCTATGAACTTAGGGGCCGAGACAGCTCACACAACCGCGGATCTCATTAATACAATTTGTCCGTTTTGTGGTGTCGGTTGCGGCATCTGCCTAAAAATAAATATGCAGGGACAACTCATCGGCGTAGAGCCACAGCAAAATCATCCGGTTAGCCATGGTAAGTTATGTGAAAAAGGCTGGAGTACAGCTTACGCAATAGCGCCCGGTGATCGCATCACCCAACCCCTGAAGCGGATAACAAATAAATCAGGTAAAGAGCAGTTTATGCCCGTCAGTTGGTCTGAAGCACTGACAGACATTGCCAGTGAACTCAAATTGTTCATTGAAGAATCGGGCGCCAATTCTGTCGGTATTATCAGCAGTGCCAGAGCGAGTAACGAAGATAATTATGCCGCGCAAAAATTTGCCAGAGCGGTATTGAAAACCAATAACGTCGACCACTGCGCCCGAATCTGTCACAGTCCGACTGTGGCAGGTCTCTCACAATCTCTGGGGTCAGGCGCAATGACTAACAGCGCTAAAGATATTTTTGATACTGATCTCATCTTAATTTTTGGTGCTGATCCCACTGAAAATCACAGTATTTTAGGCGGCCACATCATCGAGGCCTGCCAGCAAGGTTGCGAACTTATTGTTGTTGATCCGCGAGTCACCCGCTTGGCAAAACTGACGCCCACCCATCTGCAACTTAAATTAGGCAGTAATATCGCGCTGATTAACGCCATGTTGAACGTCATAATTAAAGAACGCTGGTTTGACGAAGATTTTGTCACACAACGCTGTGTCGGTTTTGAACTATTAGCCCATCACGTCAAAGACATCACACCGGAATCGGTGGCAGCTATAACAGGAGTGGATGCCGGGTTAATTCGGTCAGCAGCAAGATCTTACAGCCAGGCAAAGCGTGCGATGATCTTTTATGGTATGGGCATTACCCAGTACATGAGTGGCACTAATAATGTGATATCGCTGGCTAATCTGGCGCTGATCTGCGGTCATATTGGTAAACTGGGCACCGGTGTCAATCCACTGCGCGGTCAGAACAATGTGCAGGGGGCCTGCGATATGGGCTGCTTACCCAACGTATATCCGGGTTATCAGGCAGTGGCAGATAGCGAAAATCAGGCAAAATTTTCTCAAGCTTGGGGCACTGACATCGCGACCAACCTCGGATTAACGTCGCTTGGTATGACCAAAGCTGCCCTAGCGACAGAATTTCGTGGATTGTTGCTGTTTGGGGAAGATCCCGTCGTTACCGATCCCGATCAAAATCACGTCAAAGCCTCACTGCATAATTTAGATCTGTTGGTTGTGGCTGAGTTAACCATGACCGAAACCGCCAAACTGGCTGACTTTATTTTACCTGCCGCTTCTTTTGCCGAAAAAGACGGCACTTTTACCAATTGTGAAAGGCGAGTACAACGCGTATCTCAGGCTTTACCGTCTCTAGGAGATGCCAAAGGTGACTGGCAATGGTTACAAGCACTAGCACAACAGATGGGCAGCCAGCTGTTAAACTGGCCAGACAGTGAAGCGGTGTTCAATGAAATGGCCTCGCTCACACCGGCTTATCAGGCGATGACCTACCAAAAAATCACTGACAACCAGGGTCTACAGTGGCCCTGTACTAAGGACAATCCAAACGGGACCAGCATTTTACATTGCTATAGTTTTCCCATCGGTAAAGCAAAACTGTTACCCGTCAACCATGTGGGAATTGATGAAGAACCAGATGAAGAATTTCCGCTTCAGCTCACCACGAACCGACTCAGTTTTCATTATGGTTGCGGTTCAATGAGCAGAAAGTCCCCTTTACTCGAACGGGAAACACCACCAGGGATCCTATTTATAAACCCCGTAGATGCAGAGCAACTTAATATTCGCCATCAGAGTCCGGTAGCTATCCGTTCACGACGGGGTTATGTCGAAACCCGCGCCATGCTCACCGATGACGTACCCGTCGGACTGGTCAGTATGCCTTATCACTTTAAAGAAGCTCCCTCTAACCAACTGACCAATACCGCGCAAGATCCGGTCACCAAAATGCCCGAGCTAAAGGCTTGTGCCGTTGCAGTCATTCCCATCGATACGGTGACGGCCAGTACGACCAGAGGAACCCCAAAATGACACCTGAAATTAAAGGTTATTTAATCGATAATCTCTGCATATTACAGCATCACCTAGCCGAGCATTACCAATTCAACCAGGTGATTAAAGACAGTAATCAACAGTGCTACTGGCAACAGATCGACAACGGAGCAACGGCACCACTACTGACGGACAAACCATTAAGCTCGCCCAAGGCATTTTTCTTTGCCGAGCGTGAGAATTTGTTGATATTTGACGGCCAATGTTTCAGAGAAACCCTACCAACACCGGCACCTTTTGTTTTATTTGGCGTGCAGAGCTGTGATCTGACTGCGATCAGTTATCAGGACCAGTTTTTTAAAGATGATCCCTATTATCAAGCAAGGCGTAACCAATGTTTATTAGTCGGTGTAGATTGTATTCACCCCTGTGAAAATGGTTTTTGCCCAACCGTTGATGCAGGCCCAGGCGTCAGAATCAATACCGCCGATCTTATTTTACATCCCTTGCCTGATGATAACTGGTTTCTGCTGGCTACCACAGATAAAGGTAAAGAGGCACTCCTTGGGCTAGAACTGGGACTCGAGCTTGCATACGGACACTATATGGCCCAACGCGAAGCCAGTCTGCAGCAGTGCGAGTCTGAATTTCCCAGCGATGTTCATATTACCGCTGGTATTAAACAATTAAACAGCAATACCATTACAGCGACTTTCTGGGACACTGTAGCAATTCAATGCCTCGCATGCTCGGGGTGTACTTCGTTGTGCCCGACCTGTTCCTGCTACAGCACTCGCGATATAGAAACGGCAGGCAAGGTTACCCAACAACGCTTCTGGGATTCTTGTCTGTACGAAGGTTTTCAACGCGAAGCCAGTTTTAACAACCCATCGGTTAATGCCGGAGCAAGAGTTCAGCGCTTTTGGAATCACAAATTCAGTGATGCCTTTGTGTCGGAATTTGGTCGTTATGGTTGTGTCGGTTGCGGTCGCTGTGAGCAGACCTGCCCAGGTGTAATTGGCGTTCATTCTATAATGAAAAGGATTGAAAAAAATGCCTAGCCATATACCCGATACCATCCAGTTAGTAGACCATGTAGAGGATAGCGAGCATACCCGCCACTATCGTTTCCGCTTTATTAACACCGATAATACTCACAACTGGCAACAGACTCTGCCGGGCCAGTTCTTTATGCTCAATGTACCTGGTGCTGGCGAAGCCCCGTTTAGTTTTACTGAGCCACCTAATGCTAATGGTGAATTTCGCGCTCTGATCCGGCGGATGGGAGTGCTAACATCAGCGCTTTTTAACATGCAGGCAGGTGACATATTGGGTGCCCGCGGTCCTTTTGGTGTGGGCTGGCCACTTGCAAAAATCCGCGATAAAAACCTGCTAATTGTTGCAGGCGGCTGTGGTCTAGCGCCTTTGGTCAGCCTGATCAACACAGTGAATTCTGGATCGAAAAAACAACCTGTCACCTTGGTATATGGCGCCAGAAATAGAACCACGCAGATGCTAAAACCAGAGCGCCTACTTTGGCAAAAAGAGGCCATTAACGTTGTTAATGTGCTGGAAGATCTATCGCCAAATGATAAGCATAGTATAAATGAATATAAAGGCACCCCAATGGATTTTCTGCCCAGCGCGGTAACGTCATTTGTTCAGGCCCCAACCATAGCGCTACTCTGTGGGCCAGAACAGATGATGCACAGCGTGGCGAATTATCTTCTCGGAGCTGGGTTTAGTGCCGATGCCATCTTTCTATCGGTCGAGCGGCGCATGCACTGTGCCCTTGGACTTTGTGGGCACTGTTATATTCATAACAAATATGCCTGTAAACAAGGGCCGACATTCAGTTGGCAAGATCTGCAGCAGCTGCGACAACAATCAATGGATTAAAAATTGACGAGCTAAATTAGCTGGTATCAGTCTCATCTTTTGCTTTAGACTGTTCAACTTTAGATGAGTCAGTTTGAGATAGCTCAGCTTTAGATAGCCCTACTTTTAATTCCTCTGCTTTCAATCCCTCAGCAGCAGCGATATGAATACTTGCAGTCGGTACGGAATCAGGGTTGAGTGAAATAGAGTCTATACCACATTCCACCAAAAACTCGGCGAATTCGGGGTGGTCAGACGGCGCCTGCCCACAGATACCGACCTTACATCCACATTCATGCGCGACCTTAATCACCTGAGCTATCATACTTTTCACTGCCGCATTTCGGGCATCGAACAGGGGTTTGAGTTCGTTTGAATCTCGGTCTATACCCAGCACCAATTGGGTCAAATCATTACTGCCGATAGAAAAACCGTCAAAACGCCGAGCAAACTCCTCTGCCAAAATAACATTCGAGGGGATTTCACACATCACATAAACCTGCAATCCATTTTCGCCCCGTATTAAACCGGCTTCGGCCATCACGGCCAGCACTTTATCCGCCTCGTCAGGTGTTCGACAAAAGGGGATCATCACGATGATGTTATCAAATCCTATCTGCTCGCGTGCGCGAATAATAGCCTGACATTCCAGTATAAATGCTTCCTTATAAAGTGGATGGTAATAACGCGATGCACCACGTAATCCCAGCATTGGATTTTCTTCTTCTATTTCAAAAAATACCCCTCCCAACAGACCGCGGTATTCGTTTGATTTAAAATCTGACATCCGCACTATCACTGGTTTCGGATATTGTGAGGCCGCTATTTTAGCTACGCCCAAAGCCAAATGAGTAACAAAGTAATCCGGTTGATGTGAATAACCACGAGTCAATTTTTGAATTTTATTCCGCACAACCGGATCGGTAACTTTCTCAGGATGCACCAATGCCATGGGGTGTACACGGATCTGACTGGAAATAATAAACTCGATTCGCGTTAAACCAATCCCAGCCACCGGCAATGACCACCAGTGAAAAATACTGTCCGGCAGAGCGGCATTAATCATGATCTCAGTCTGAGTTCTGGGGATATCAGCTAAATTAATAGCAGTGGTCTCATAAGCTAATTTACCCTCATAAACTTTACCTAGCGCGCCCTCGGCGCAGCTCAGAGTGACCTGTTGGTTATTTTTCAGCACGCTAGTTGCGTTTTCACAGCCGACAATGGTGGCAACTTTTAACTCCCGGCTGACAATGGCAGCATGGCTCGTCGGCCCACCAACATCCGTTATAATACCAGATGCCCTGCTCATTAACGGCACCCAGTCAGGATCGGTTTTTTGTGTAACCAAAATTGCACCATCAGGAAACTGGTCAATATCAGCCGGACTGGCAATGTTAAAGACAGGCCCCGTCGCGATGGCACTGCCGACGCTAGTCCCTTCAACCAGAACCTTCGATTGTTCTTTTAACTGGTAGTTTACCAGCACGCCGCTACTTTTTTGTGACTCCACCGTTTCTGGTCGAGCTTGTACCATATAAATCTTTTTCGTAACGCTGTCTTTGGCCCATTCCATATCCATTGGCCTGCAGTAATGGCGCTCAATTGCCACCGCCCATTTTGCCAGCGCCATCACTTCATCATCAGTGAGCACAAATGTAGTTCGTTCCGTGTCATCAGTCGCAACAGTCAAGGTTGACTCCGAAATGGAAGAGGAATACACCATTTTTTCCAGTTTACTGCCCTGCTTTTTTTCAATTATCGGCAACAATGCTTTATTAGTGAGCAGAGGTTTATAAACCATAAACCGATCTGGGGTAACACTGCCTTTCACTATGGTTTCACCCAGTCCCCAAGCGGCGTTAATAACAACCACATCAGGAAATCCAGTTTCAGTATCAAGGCTGAACATCACCCCGGCTGATTCGGCATTAATCATCTGTTGCACCCCGACAGAGAGCGCAACTTGCTGATGTGTAAAGCCCTGTTCTTGGCGATAGCTGATCGCCCTGTCCGTATACAGTGACGCAAAGCACTGCCTGCAGGCTTCCAGCAGATCTACTTCACCGGTAATATTCAGATAACTTTCTTGCTGACCAGCAAAACTGGCTTCAGGCAAATCTTCCGCTGTAGCTGAACTTCTTACTGCTACGCTAACATTATCACAGCCGATCTGATGACACAGTTGTCGATATGCAGAGCCGATCTGCTGTTGTTGCGATGGGCTAAATTGCCCCTCCGAGATCAGTTTTCTGATAGCAGCCCCGGCTGTCTGCAGATTTTCTGCGCCATCAGCCAGCGCCTGTATATGCTGTCCAATAGCCTGGTCAAGTGCATTTTTCTGAAGAAATTCACGAAACATATTGGCACTGGTTGCAAAACCAAAAGGCACGACAATACCCTCCAAAGCCATCTGGCTGATCATTTCTCCCAGACTGGCATTTTTACCACCAACCTGAGCAACATCTGCAATGCCGAGTTCATCAAACCAGTAGATGTCATTACCTGTTTCATGCTTTATTTTTGGGGACCGCATAGTTCGATTCCTTGTAAGATCACCAAGGTGGTAGATCTGATTATGGCAGCTTCTCAGCCAGATATTCGCACATGCTAGTGAGTGTATTGACTCTGGGGTAATCGACCTCTGCAATACTGACTCCAGTGGCATCTTTTAACGCAATGATAAAATTTAAAAAGTCTATCGAATCTAAATCACACGCTTCCCTGATATCAGCGTCTGGTTCAAGGTCATTTTTATCGATTTCTGGTGCCACCTGCTGAATAGCGGAGATAACCAGTTTTTGGATAGCATCATTGTTCATAAACATTCCGGTTGTTGTAATTGTGAGGAAAGCGCATTGAGAAACTTGCTAGCCAACATCCCATCGATAGCCCGGTGGTCGGCGCTTAAACATACGGTTATCTCATCGCCAGCAACAAGGTTACCCTCTTGTACCAGCGCTGTTTTACGCAGTTTACCAAAACCAAGAATAGCCACCTGCGGCGGATATATAATCCCATACACACAGTCTGCACCGCGGTCTCCCATATTGGTCACGGTAAAGGTCGCATCGGTAAGTTCTGAACTACGTAGATGGCCGCTACGGCTACGTGCACTAATGTCACTGACTGCCTGCATGATAGCGGTCACCGACAGCGTATCAACCTGATGGATTGCGGGCACAATTAAGCCCCCCTGCCGTAAGCTGATAACGTTACCGATATGAATATCATCAGCCAACTGTAACTGCTGATCGGTATAGAACCCATTTAACGACGGGAACTTGCGCAAAGCCATCGCGACAGCTTTCAATAATAAGGCAATCAATAACAGCCGCTGTTCCGGCGCTTTATCACTATTGACTTGCTGTAGCCAGCTCTGCGCTTTGGTCATATCTATATTTAGGCTCAGGTAAAAATGCGGTATCTTTTTTTTGGACTTTTCCATAGCAACAGCTATCGCCCTGCGCATATTAGGTAAGCCAGTGGCGGATTGCTGGGGCAGATCCTTTAACAGGATCGCACCGTGGGGGCCACTGCCGATAATATTGGTTAGATCCAACTGTTGTGCTGCCGCCATTTTTCGCACAATAGGTGACCCATTAACATTAGAATAAGCATCTACCGTTTCAACGACAGCAGGAATTATCGGCGATGGTACTGTTGATGATATTTCTGTAGGTGCTATTTCTGCTGTCAATGGTTCTGCTAGCAATGGTTCTGGTATGGACGATGCAGTTATTGACGGCACAACGTCAGGTAAAGGGAGATCGGCAGCATCGCTCATGGCTTCACACTGTAACCTTGCTAAAACGGTCCCCACTGGGGCTGCGGTAACCGGTTGCACCAGTATTTCGGCGATAGTGCCGGACTGGTAAACTTCCATATCAATGATCCCCTTATGGGTTTCTAGCTCTGCAATAATATCGCCGTTGTGGACAATGTCTCCCACTTTAACCAGCCATTTCACCAGCATTCCCTCAGTCATATCAGCACCCAACGATGGCATCGTGATATCAGTCAGTATTGGTTGAGTCATAAATGACCTGCCATTAGTGCCTGCGCCCTTGTCACAATTGTCTCGACCTGCGGTAGCGCTGCCAGCTCAAGATGACTCGGATAAGGAATTGGAACTTCAGCGGTACAAATACGCTGTACTGGCGCATCCAAACTCCAGAAGCTTTGTTCCATAATAACGGCACTCACTTCACCAGCCAAACTGCCGGTATACCAGCCCTCATCGATAATAATTACCCGATGGGTTTTTGCAACACTCGCCGTTATCGTACCTATGTCTAATGGCCGTAAACACCGCAGATCAAGTACTTCGGCGCTAATACCCAATACCGCCAATTGTTCTGCTGCCGATAATGCCTTATGCAGCGAGCCGCCATAAGTGATCAGGCTAACATCAGTTCCCTCTCTGCGTACCAACGCCTGTTCCATATCAGCTTCAGGTTTATCTAACACGTTACCTGCCTCGTTGAGCAGCATGACATGCTCAAAGATAATCACCGGATCCGGATCTCTCAACGCCTGCCCTAACATATATCGCGCATCGGTCTGCGTCGCGGGGCTGAGTACCTTTAATCCAGGAATATGAGCATACAAATTCTCCCAGCTGTGAGAGTGCTGCGCTGCTAACTGGCGCCCAGCACCGCAAGCCATTCGGATCACCAGAGGTACATTAAACTGTCCTCCGGACATGTGCCGCAAGGTAGCGGCGCTATTGACAATCTGATCCATCGCCAACAGGCTAAAATTAACGGTCATCACTTCGATAATAGGCCGCATTCCGCCCAGTGCAGCACCAATGCCTACACCAACAAAACCCGATTCACACAACGGCGTATCAATAATGCGTTCCGGACCATAACTGTCAATTAAGCCTTTGCTGACTGCGTAACAGCCGCCATAACGGCCGACATCTTCCCCCATCAAAAATACCCGTTCATCCTCCATCAGCGCCTGTTCGATACCACTGCGTAGCGCTTCTCTGTAACTCTGCTTCTGAGTAGTCATCACTGATCTTCCTTTGCTTGCTGAAGCGCTGGTACCGCATCCATTATTTTTGGGCTGTATACGTCTTTACACAGATCGGCGATCGGTTCCCATGCACCTTTGTTAGCAAAGTCGATGGCGACATCTATCTCCAGCTTGATCTCAGACTCAATGGCAGCAAGCTCTGCGTCCGTGAAATGATTGTATTGCCTTAACCACTGTTGCAATCGCTTAACCGGGCCTTTTTCTTCCCATTGTTTAACTTCTGCTTTATCACGATAAAGCTGGCCGTCAAAACTAGAATGACCGCGGAATCGATAAGTCTGGCATTCAAGAAAATAAGGTTCTCCGTTATCGCGAATGCTTGTAACGGCAGCCTGTGCAGCCACTTCCACATCCACCACATTCATGCCGTCAACCTGAGCAGAGGTCATGCCGTAGCTGTTGGCCTTTTTGGCAATATTCGTTTCGGATTCCGACAGTGCCAGCGGGGTTCCCATAGCGTAACGGTTGTTTTCACAGATAAACAATACTGGTAAATGCCATAATACCGCCAGATTCATAGCTTCATGAAACTCGCCTTCAGCAACCGCTCCCTCACCAAAAAAACAAACTGTAACAGTATTACGCTGTTGCTGTTTATTGGCCAGCGCTAACCCTGCAGCCAGCGGAAGTCCACCGCCAACAATCGCATTACCGCCATAGAAGTGCTGCTGTTTATCAAAAAGATGCATAGAGCCACCTCGGCCCCGACTGCAACCATTGGTACGACCGTACATTTCAGCTAACACACTATTCATTGACAGTCCTCGCGCTAGGGCATGACCGTGTTCGCGATAGGTAGCGACAATGTTATCCTCTGCATTCAGCGCAGCCATAACACCAACTGCGATAGCTTCTTCACCGATATAAAGGTGTAAAAATCCGCGTATTTTCTCCTGCGCATAAAGCTCAGCACATTTTTCCTCAAACCGGCGAATACGTAACATCTGTACTAACTGGTTTACAAGATGATTGCGATCGAGATGTAATTTATGCTTCATTGTTCATCACTCTCCAACGTTGAGATATCGCCTTCAGGCAAACCTAGTTCCCGTGCTTTTAATAAACGGCGCATTATTTTTCCGCTGCGGGTTTTAGGCAGGTTCTGGCGAAATGCGATTACTTTCGGAGCCACCGCGGCCCCCAAATTCTTGCGGGCAAAACCCTTTAACTCTTTTCGTAATTGTTCGGTAGCGACGACTCCCGGTTTTAAAGCGACAAAGGCTTTAACTATTTCTCCGGCGATGGGGTCAGGAATACCAATGACACCGACTTCAGCAACCGCAGCGTGTTCCATCAACGCACTTTCAACTTCGAACGGGCCAATTAAATGCCCGGAAGATTTAATCAGGTCATCAGCCCGTCCCACAAACCAGTAATAGCCATGCTCATCACGCATCGCCAAGTCACCAGTTAAATACCAGCCATTGTTAAAACATCCCTGATACTTATCCGCCTGATGTAAGTAACCGTGAAACATCGAAGGCCAGCCCTGTTTTAATGCCAGTTCACCAATCTGACCAATTTCAGATATCTCTATAACCAGCCCCTGTGCGTTTTTGCTAACGATAGCGGCGGTTATGCCAGGTAATGGCTGGCCCATTGAACCCGGTTTTATCGGCTGACTGGCATAATTGGCTATCATGATCCCGCCCGTTTCTGTCTGCCACCAATTATCGTGGAAAGGTAGTCCCAACACGGTTTCCCCCCAGATAACAGCCTCCGGATTAAGTGGTTCACCGACACTGGCAATAAAATTGAGAGCAGATAAATCATACTGATCGCGGATCTCACTACCTACTTTCATCAGCATACGAATAGCCGTGGGAGCGGTATACCAGACCGTAACCTTTTGCTCCTGTAAAATACGATACCAGCGCTCCGGATCAAATTCCGCTTCATCGACAATCATGGTGACGCCTAAACATAACGGCGCGATAATGCCGTAAGAAGTGCCCGTTACCCAGCCAGGATCTGCAGTGCACCAGTAGATATCTGAAGGATGTAGATCCAGCGCATAACGGGCTGATATTTTATGTACAACAACCGCCTGATGAACATGCATCACTCCTTTGGGTTTACCAGTGGTACCACTGGTAAAATGTAATAATGCCAGATCTTCGGGCTTGGTTTCGACACAGCTAAACTGTGGATCAGCGTTTGCCATTAACTCTGCCAACGCATAACAACCAGGATCTAATTCACCGCTACCGTCAATCAACAGTACGATCTTGAAGTTCGGTAGCGATAACTGCTTATCTTGCCACCATGGCGCTATTTTTTTCTGATATAAATGCTGTGTGGTAACAAGGACATTGGCCTCGCCTATCGCCATTCGGGAACGAATCGGTTCGGGCCCAAAAGCGGAAAATAACGGGGTAAAAACACATCCAGCTTTTAGTGTCCCAAGTGCAGCGATATATAGCTGCGGTAAGCGACCCGCAAGACTGAAGATACGAGCACCGCGTGGCATTCCCAGCATTTCAAGAGCACTGGCAAACCGACTACTTTGTTCAGCCAAATCACGATAAGTAAAATCCAGACATTGATTTTTTTTACCCAGCCAACGCAAGGCCAGCTTAGTTTCAGTAGGGGTATTGAGGTGACAATCGACCGCTTCATAGGCGATATTTATGCCTTTGGGTGATGCCAGTTCCGCCTCCTGCCAATGAAATTTCGCATAACATTGTGGATAATCAAGCAGATTCGGCAACGAATGTTCACCCTGTTTTTTTTTGATGATGATCTCGGTCATAATGAAGATGATCCCTACAGCGGTGCAAATTTATTGTCGGGTGTTAAACAGCATCCTAAGTATAGTTATCCACCTCATTTTGGCGAATGAGTTTACTGCCAAGCATTTAGCAAGAAACACCTTAAGTATCGTGATTAAAACTACAACCGTATTACCTTGTGCCATAAGAGTAGTATTCGCTGATTGGCAAGCGTAGAGCCTAACAATGACTCGTTAGGCTCTCATTCTAGATTACGTGATTACCTGATTAGCACAGATATTCCCTGCACTAATGTCGGTTAAATTATTGAGGGTCGTTTGGGCAATACTGATTAATGCTTCTTTGGTCAAAAAAGCTTGATGACCAGTAAAGATTACATTGTGACAAGCAGATAATCGTCGGAAAGTATCATCGGTAATAATTTCGCTGGAATGATCATTAAAGAATAAGTGTTCTTCCTCTTCATAAACGTCTAAACCTAACCCACCAATTCGGCCTGATTTTAACGCTTCAATAGCATCATCCGCATTTAACAAACCACCACGACTGGTATTAATAATCGTCACACCATCTTTCATTAATGCGAACGTTTTTTCATTTAATAGGTGCTTATTTTCAGTTGTTAATGGGCAATGTAAGCTGATCACATCACTGCTAGCAAACAGAGTATCTAAGTCAACATATTCAGCGCCTAACGCAATAGCATGCTCAGAAGGATAAGGGTCAAAGGCTAAAATGTTACAGCCAAAACCTCTAAAAATAGCCATGGTAGCGACACCTATTTTACCAGTACCAATAATACCAACTGTTTTACCGTGTAAATTAAACCCAACTAGGCCTTGTAACGAGAAGTTAGCGTCACGAGTGCGTTGATAAGCTTTATGAATACGACGGTTGAGCGTCATTAATAAAGCAATCGCATGCTCAGCAACAGCCTCTGGAGAATAGGCTGGAACACGTACTATGGTTATGCCAAGTGCCTTAGCACAATCTAAATCAATGTTATTAAAGCCTGCACAACGCATTGCAATGCACTTTATCCCCATTTCTTTAAGTTGATGTAACACAGGGGCACTTAAATCATCATTAACAAATGCACAAACGGCATCATATCCTCTAGCCAACATAGCTGTTTGTTGATTTAGCTGAGCATCAAAAAAATTAATACTGATCGGTTCGGAAATTAATGGTTCAAAATATTGGATATCATAACTGCGGGAACTAAACATAATCACTTTCATAAACGGTTCCGTTTCAAGATTGCTTGGGCTTAAAAACTTGGGCATAAAAAATAGTTTAGCAGTGGGCTACATATGTGACTACCTTGCTTTCAGATCGATCAAGCTCGGTTACGCCGACAGAAAACAAATAGATACATTTACACGAATTAGTAAATTGCAGAATATTTAGCATGGCCCGTAGCAACTCCGACCTCCTGTTTGAAGTGCGATTGGTAATAAGATGCTATACCTTATGACAAAACAACTTCGGACTGGAGCGATGGAAAGCAGCCTTTCTCAATTACTATTACTGGGTTCTGCTCTGGCCATCGGACTATTGGTGGGGTTGGAGCGTGGGTGGAGTAACCGTAAGCTTGCCGACGGAAAACGCGTTGCCGGACTGCGAACCTTTGGTCTGACTGGACTTCTTGGCGGTGTCTCAGGCCTGCTGGCTACGCATCTTGGCGGATTCATCCTTGGTATTATCTTTGCCGCCGTTGCCGCGCTGGTTATCGCTACTTATTTGATCAATCATCGTCACAGTTTGGATATTGGTGCCACCAGCCATGTTGCCATGCTAGTGACCTTTTTACTCGGAGCCTTGGCTGCTCTTGATCAAGTGGTCGTAGCTGCCGCTTGCGGAGTGGTCACCACACTGCTGCTGCGTTCTAAGCTTTTCCTGCACCGATTATTGCTTAAATTGTCACAACACGAATTAAATGCAGGACTAAACCTGCTTATCATTTCGCTGGTGCTGCTGCCAGCATTACCGAATAAAGGCTATGGTCCCTGGCAGGCTCTTAATCCCTATGAGATCTGGTGGATGGTAGTGCTGATCTCAGCGATATCTTTTGCTGGTTATTTTATGATCCGCATGCTGGGTGCCCAACGCGGCATTCTGATGACAGGTTTAGCCGGGGGAATGATCTCATCGACAGCACTGACTCTGCAACTATCGCGGCTCTCACGCGATCAACCGTCACTGCAACTGCTCTGTTCGGTGGGAATACTAGTGGCCTGTGGAGTGATGTTTCCGCGGATATTACTGGTGGCGGGACTTATCAATCCGGCACTAGTGGCTGATCTTTTCTTGCCTTTAGCCTTGATGCTCGGGGTTATCTTCGGCTGTACGGCGCTGATCTTTCACAACGATACTAGGCCGGTAGTTACCGATGAGGTGCGGCCGAAAAATCCACTGGAACTGAAACCGGCTCTATTGTTTGGACTCATGTTAGCGGCAGTAGCATTGCTTGTACGGGTGATGGTTGAATGGCTGGGCGAATCCGGTGTGCTGTTACTAGCCGTGGCATCGGGTATCGCCGATGTCGATGCCATCAATCTTACTCTATCCAGAATGGCGGGTGGGGATATCCCGCCTAATACAGCGGTGTTGGGCATTGTGCTAGCGAGTGTTTCCAATACCCTATTCAAGGCTTGTCTGGCAGTATTTTCCGGTGGTAAAGGGATGGTTCGCTGGGTAATGTTACCATTACTACTGGTCGCAGCGACTGGCTTGCTGACTATCTGGTTACAATGATTAAAGCAATTGAATTTGCTCAATACCAATCGATTTTAATTGTGACTCAAGTGCAATGATTGCCAATTTTCCATAACCATTATTACGGCTATTTGAGAAAATGAAAAAGTCATCAATGAAATAGTCACAACATGCAGGATATTCACTAGAAGTCATAGGTCTGAGTTGAATCATATTTAAAAACGCCTTTGTTGTTTGGAATATAACTAACTTTTGTCAAATCAAAAAATGTATGGCAAACCGAGATAGTTGATAAGTTGCAGCCTGTTCACACGGTTTTTTGTTATTCACAATGACTGAGTAGCAGCACTGGCAGTTTTGACTTAGAGCGACCACCCTAAGCCATTGATGGACAAAACCTTGTTAGAATACTTATTCTATTTATAGTTATTCAGATAAGGTTTTGTTCTGGAAAATGTCCTGCAACTATATAACTATCGATAACGGCCATGTTACAAGACTTTAACCGATTAGATATGCCGAACTTTTTTTAACAACATTTTGTCAGTCATAATCTGAATCTATTTTGTCATTCTTTTTGATCTCTGAAGATACACTTAATGCAGCAACAGCTCCCAACGTTTCAACTAATTCATCTTTTTGTTCGATGATATCTTTAAGGGGTTCTTTATTTTTATCACTATTCTGTGTCAATACATGTACAGAACGATGAGCAAACTCGATTCCATTGGTTTTTAATGATTCTTGTACGAGTCTGAATGCTTCACGACGAATAACCCACTGTTCGCCAGGTATACAAGTAAACTTCATGCGGAATATTAGTGCAGATTCTTCAACCCGGATCACCCCTTGTGATTTTAACGGCAATATAAAATGTTGTCCGTATTCAGGGTGTAATAGCATTTTTTGACCGACTTTCTTAATTAGCTTACGTACCTTTTCAACATCAGTCCGATAATCCAAACGGAACTCAAGCTTCTTCGTTATCCAGTCACGTGATAAGTTTCGCACTGTGGCAATTTCACTGAAAGGAATAGTCTGCACGGCACCAAGGTGATGACGTAATGTAATAGAACGAATAGAAATACGCTCAACTGTTCCGCGTAAACTTGCCGCTTCAATATACTCACCACTACGAAATGCATCATCAAGTAAAAAGAATATTCCCGAAATAACATCCTGTACTAACTTTTGCGCACCAAAACCGACCGCAATACCAACGATACCAGCACCAGCAAGCAGTGGCGCAATTTCAACACCAATAATATTCAGTATAAGTAGCAGCACACAAGAGAACAAAAGCATCAATAAAAATGAACGCACTAAAGGTAATAATGTTTCAGAACGAGAAGCTCCAGTCCCCCCCCCTTCGCCATCCAGCGTTGATGTACCATTATCATTACTTGGGTAAACCATATCATAAGGAAGGTGACGTTCTATAGCAGATTGAATAACTTCCCAAATCGCATAACCCAAAATAATGACAACAATAATATCAACAAACATTTGGATAAAGCCGCCAAGACTATTCCTGAATTTTTCCCACGCATGATGATCAAAGCCGGCATCAATGTGATAAAAAATAACAGCCACAAACAGAATTCTTAATGCAATCATCACTCGGCGGATAAATTTATCACAACGCATTTCATAAGAATGACTTTGTAACCAAGTGGTACGTTTTAATTGGCTTAGAATAACAAAGATTAATCGGTCTAACATTGGAACAGTAAAGGTCAGCCACCAGATTGGGGTAACGTGGTTAGCTTGCTCATAATAGCCCAAGAACTCGAATGTTGCCCAAAAGACCCAAGCGATAAATAACCAAATGGTGAAAATCATCGCCCAAGTTTGACGTAAAAAACGCGTGAATGCTGAGCTCGTTTCTTTTGCATCGATAAACATGGCTTCAATGGTTGAACGATTAAACCAAATAAAGGCAATCGATAAAACATTTAAGATCATACCAGTCGAAGGGATAATTAACGCAAATAAAATAGTATCGAGCGAAAGCAATACGAGAAAATGCCAAAATGTAGTAATAACAAGGTAGGTAGCCATGAAAATAAGGGTCGACCAATACAGACGGCTGGCAGATTCACAATTAATTTTAAACAACCGATTACCTTTAGCATAAGGCGCTAAAATCAATCGCAGTAAAATCATTAATGCACGTATTTTTACAATGAGCGCGAGTGCGTGGAGGCTTAATAAACGGAAAGGGTCCGTGTCACCGTAATGATAGAGAGAGATAAGCCCAGCAGTGACCGCAAAAATACAAATACCCACATACTTGAAAATACCACGCATCAATAAATAATCAAGATTATCCCTAAAGCTACTTCCCTTCTCTTCAGCTACCTGTTCTGAAAAAGTGTTCATTTTTACACTGGCAACACGCTCAACAACAATCCCAGAAACAAGCATTAATACAAAAATACTGAACAGTGAAGATAATCGTTCTAAACCTTGACCATTAGTTAAATTATTGATCAACTTGTCTTGATGTTCAGGCCAACGATCTAAGCTCGTTAGCAACTGATCCTTTCTATTTTTTGCATCTATTAAAAAAATGAACCTAGCCATATCAACATTTTTATATCTGTAATCACCATCTAAAGTATTAATATCGAGCTTGTTCACATTCAGACTAGCGTCACTGTGTACCACAGGACTTTGTTGCTTGAAAAAATCACCACCATACGCATAAGAAAAACTTGAATAACTCAGCATCAAACTCATAGAAATAAATAATGTGGCGAAAATTTTACGGCTAAAAACGTTTGAAAGAGCAACCTTGAGCATAGTAATAACCAACTATTGGTAGATAATTAGAGTATCAACATTTGATGATAGGCAGTGCCCATGATCATCGAAAAACATAACCATTGATATAGACAGATAAATATTTCAATTAAACTTATAAGGGTCATTTTTGAGTGAACGAGATATCGCCATAATAAGCAACCGCATTTCCTGAGCCGTTATCTGTATCTGTCATCAATGCAACAGCATCAATATATTTTATTTCTGTACCAAACATTTGTTTCAAATCTTCATAAACATTTCTTTTTTCTTCATACCAAGTATCGAGCTGGTCATCGAAAGAACGGACCGCGTACATTTGCGCATTACTGCCAGCAAAAGCATTCGGCCAAGACGTACCTTTGCGCAAGTTGCTTGACCACACGTAGTTTAGTGCTTTGGTATTCCAAAAAAAGAGCCCTCCCGAAACAATGATATATATTCTGGCCGCATAGTCATCACCTGACTTTTTCCTTTCATTCATAGGACCTAGCCTATTAGAGATTTTCCAACTCCATGTCAAATAGGGATATTTTTTAATATTAACTTTAATTTCCTTTCCTAAGCCCGAAGCGCTACCACGGCTATCCGCTTTAAGTACGAAAGTGCCGTCCTGCGGTACTAATGCATAACTCGTTTTGTCTTTGAAAATTTTAACTTCCCATCCGTCTAGATTTTTCGCTGAAAATCTGGCCACGCTAATATCATCAACTACTGCAGCCGGTGTCGCAGCGCTAAAAATAAGTAAAAATACGAACAAAAATGATTGTGTCGACATAACCGGACCTCTTAATATGTGGTTCTAAGTGCCGATACCCGCTTTGCCTGACAATCTAGTAATGGCGACGACTGACCTCGCTCCTTTGGCTATTTTTTACGGAATAAGACCATCAGTACTGTAACTTAGAATACAAAAAACCCGCAATGTTGTGGGCATATAATATAAATAGGCGTAGTGACCGTTGTATTCGTTGATTATCGATTACTGCCTTTTTCATATTATTCACTTTGATGTTGTTAAACGGTACGCCTTGAATACTAGCGTCCTAAACTGTCACAGGGATGTCGTCAATATTACAACTCTGTCAGCTTTAAATATTCTTAGTTCTCAAGGTGATTAACAACCTTTCAAGGTTAAAATGACAAAATGGTAATCCTCCTGTCAGTTTTCAGTAATGAATGTATTATACTCTTAACCAGTTTGTGATAATTAGCTCAACAAGAGTCTACGGTGTCAATGTAGTCTTACAGAAAACAATGAAATACCAATCTAACAACACAGTTACAGTTCGCATGGAAGGCTGATGAAAATTCTTATTGTCGAAGATGAAGTTAAACTAGGTAAATATCTAAAACAAGGGCTAGACGAGAGTGGTTTCAGCGTCGATCTAGTTGATAATGGTATTGGTGGTTTACATCAAACAGAAGAAGTCGATTATGATCTGGTTTTATTAGATGTAATGCTGCCGGGAATGAACGGCTGGGACGTATTAAAACGTTTACGCCTAAGAACGAAGTATTTACCCGTAATCATGCTGACGGCGCGTGACGATGTTGCCGATAGGGTCCAAGGACTAGAGCTTGGCGCAGATGATTACATGAGTAAACCTTTTTCTTTCTGTGAGTTATTAGCGCGGATCCGTAATCAGTTACGCGACAAAGGCTCAACAGACGGTTCAATCCTTACGGCCGGAGACTTAGAATTTAATTTATTAAAAAGAAAAGTAAAAAGAAGCGGTGATACCATAGATCTCACCGCGAAAGAATACGCTTTACTTGAATTTTTGCTTTCACGGCAGGGGCAAGTACTTTCTAAATCTCAAATTGCCAGTCAAGTGTGGGACATCAATTTTGATAGCGACACAAATATCATTGAAGTTGCGATCAAACGCTTGCGCAACAAAATCGATAATGGTTTTTCATCGCCACTGATTCATACGGTGAGGGGCATGGGGTATGTATTGGAACTCAGGTCGTGAAACGTTCTATTGCCACCACATTAACCGTCCATTTTACGCTCAGCTACTTTCTTATCATAGGCTCTGCGATTGCATCTTTTTGGTGGTTCAGTAACCAACACTTCAATGATATGGATAAGCAGTACATTTTCAATAAAAGTGACATGGTCATTACGGCTATAAATGATAGTGCTAGCAGTAAAGAACTCGTTTTAAGTACTATCCTTGACGATCATCCAGACACATCGGTTTTGGGCGTCGACAAAACCGGTCTATTAATCCCATCATCATCTCAGGGCATTGTTATTCCAGCTAAACTACGTAATGGTGTTCTAGGCCAGTTGGTGACTTGGCAGAATGGCATAGTTCATTATAAAGGTATCGCGAGCATAATAACAAAGACCGACGGTGAGTCGTTTCGTTTAATCGTGATAAGAGATGTCAGTAATCATGCCGAATTCTTAGGTCGTTCGACTAAAAATATGATCTTAAGCATGGGTCTGATGTGCTTTGTACTTAGCCTCATAGGGGCTTTTATTGCTTGGTATAGTTTGTCTCCGATCCGTAAATTCAGTGTTGAAACCAGCAAAATAGACGTGAACACCCTTTCAACTAGGCTTGATCCGGCTGAATATCCCCAAGAGATGCAACCATCGATTCAGGTCTTCAATCTGATGCTCAAGCGGTTAAAAAGCTCTTTCGATCAATTATCTTTTTATGCAGCAAATCTCGCCCATGAATTAAGAACGCCACTGGCATCAATGACGGTGAGGAATCAGTGTATGCTGCAAGGTGAAAGAAGTGCTCTTGAATACCAAGACACTCTTGAGTGCAACATTGAAGAATTAGAGTTCCTATCTAAGACGGTAACAGATGTCCTACTTATGGCAAAAGCAGAAAGCGAGCAGCTCACTATCAATAGTGAAATGGTCAATGTATACGAACTATCCTGTAAGCTTGCAGAATATTTTCAATTACTTGCAGATGAAAAAAATGTCGATATCGTGATCCACGGTCATGCTGAATTAGACACCGATAGTGCGCTATTACGCCGAGTTATAGGTAACTTACTATCAAATGCAGTCCGCCATGCGAATGACAATAGTAAGATAATGATCGACATTAGCGAGGAAAATGAAAATATCCAACTCTCCGTATCCAATGCCGGAAAAACGATTCCTGCAGATGACTGTAAACACTTATTCGAACGTAATTTCACCCGCAATGATAATTCAACCGTTAATATCGGGATCGGTTTAACCCTATCAAAGGCGTTAGTCAATGCACTTGGCGGTCAAATTTGGGTCGAGTCAACACAAGGTAATACACAATTTTTTATTCGTTTATCTAAAACAAGAGATATATCGTTATAGTGCTCATATAAAGACTTAACGATACACGACCTGCTAACTAGAAACATCAATCGAACTATACATCCCAGCTTGGTAATGCCCTGGGATATTACAGGCCGCTTCAATTTGCTCTGCATGCCCAAATTTCCATGTGAGCGTCATGGATTCGTTTGGCTGAATGGTAATTGAATTGCCTCCAGGTCCATGGTGCATAGCTGCGTTATTCATCATCATCTTACCATGTTTTTTCTGGTCATCTTTCGTTGCTATAGTGAATTCGTGTGTCGTTGTGCCGTTATTGGTAACAACAAACTTAATTGTTTCACCTTTTTTTACATTTAGTGGTTCATGAAAAAAGCGCATTGTATCATCTGCAATAACAGTGATAATTCGAGAAACATCACGATCTTTGCCAGGTTCACCAGCAAGGTTTCCCTCTGAACCATGTGCAGAAACGCCGGTTCCCTGCATTTTCCCATGATCCATCTCAGCCATGGAACTATGCTGTTCCTGCATTTCCCCATGGTCCATTCCAGCCATAGATTTATGTTGTTCCTGTAGAGTATTACTGTCATTACCATGTCCCATGTCTTTATGGTCCGGGGCTGCACTAACATAACCAACAGTGGTGAATGCACTACCGATAACAATGCTTAATAGTGTTTTATTCATCAATTTAGTCCTTTCATTATTTGAATTCTATAAGAATAGTTTAACGCTGCAATAAAATATTATCTAAATAGCAATTTAGCAGGCCAAACTGACAAAGAACTATCTTGAATATTACAATTCTGTAATCTCATAAAACATCTTAATAGCGCTATCAGTCATTGGCGGGAATTTATATCCTGTCCTACTATCTAGCTAGGCTCACACGACTCTCAGGCCTGCAAACGCAATCCGTAGTAACAATCGGTAATACGGCGACCAATCCATCAAGCAACTTAATATATTAAGGTGTCAAAAATGAAAAATAATCTTCTATTAGCCACTCTGTTTATTGGCTCTCTGACCAGCCTTTTCCCTATCGCTTGGGCTAATGATCACGGTCACCAGTCCAATAAAGAGGGCAATAAAATGAATTCAAGCATGATGGGGCAAGATCAGATGGCTGCTATGCAAAAAAATGTGCAAGCGATGAATCATACCATGGCAAAAATCAAGGAAACGAACGACCAAAGTCAACGTAACAAATTGATGCAAAAGCATATGGATGAAATGCAGAAAGGCATGCGTACGATGATGCATGGTGGCAAAAACACAGTAAATAGTACCCAAATGGAAATGCGTATGGATATGTTACAAAACCAGATGGGCATGATGGGACAGATGATGGACCAGATGATGCAACATCAAGCACAAATGCCTCACGCTAAGTAAGTTAAGTAATCGGTCCTTTGCAACATACTGTTGTTAACTAACCGTTCTCCTTTTGTGATACGGTTAGTGCTGTTAAGCACTCTCAAACACACCCTGCTACTTTACTCCTTGGACCGCCCTTCTGCGCCTGAATTTCACAGATAGACAGCGCTATAGCGCCAAAATGTCGGCGTGATGTATCACAATCTATTTTGGATGATATGGACTTTCAAATCACAACTCTCATTTGAAACTGTCATATTTGTCATAATCATGACACCTCGGTGACAGGTATAGAAGCTATGATTAAAGCGCAACTTCTCAATAGCACCAAGATTAAGCCAAACCTACATTGATAACGTCAACGAAACAGCAATCAATAAGGAAATGAGTAATGAAGCATAATGACTCAAAAACGATTCAGTTAATTATTGAAGGCGCCAGCTGTGCCAGCTGCGTTAGCAAAATTGAAACCGCGCTAACTCAAGTTACCGGGGTTACTACCGCAGAGATGAACTTTGCTGACAGAACGGTAATGGTAACCGCCAACACCGCTAATGACTTACTAGATTTTAACCGACAATTGATAAAAACGGTTGAAAGCGCTGGTTACCACGCCAAAGTACTGGAAGAAAGTTCTGCAGAGGATGCGCTGGATGAAAAAGAAAAAGCAGAGTGGGCCTATTATCAACGCCTGATACGGGATATGACCGTTGCCTTATTGCTGGGTGTGCCGTTGATGATTTACAGCCTGGTCGGTGGTGAAATGACAGTCACCACTACCGGCGAACGAATAGCCTGGTTGGTTGTCGGCCTATTGACGTTAGGCGTCATGTATTTTTCCGGTAAACATTTCTATGTGGGTGCTTGGCACAGTTTTAAAAATCATTCTGCCAACATGGATACGCTCATCGCTTTAGGGACAGGAACCGCCTGGTTATATTCCATGGTTGTGGTGTTTGCTCCCGATGCCATTCCCTTAATGGCGCGGCATGTTTATTTTGAAGCCACCGCGATGATCATCGGTTTAATCAACCTTGGCCTGGCGTTAGAGGTCAAAGCACGCGGAAAAACCTCCGAAGCTATCAAGCGGCTTATTGGCTTGCAGGCCAAAACCGCTAAAGTGATAAGAGACAACAAAGAAATTGATATCGAGATCGCCCAGGTCTTATTAAATGACCTTGTAAGAGTCCGCCCCGGCGAGAAAATACCGGTTGATGGTACTGTCGTCGAGGGACACACCGCGATTGATGAATCAATGCTGACAGGTGAACCCATGCCAGTGGAAAAATCCGAGCACGATGAGGTTGTGGCAGGCACAATAAACAAGAGCGGTTCCATTATTTTTAAAGCCACCCGGGTAGGTAAGGATACCGCGCTGGCACAGATCATTAATATGGTAAAACGGGCGCAAAACTCTAAACCGCCGATTGGCCGTTTAGCGGATGTAATTTCTGCTTACTTTGTGCCGACTGTCATGATAATAGCCATCGTGAGTGCGTTAGTCTGGCTTAACTTTGGCCCCGACCCTACGGTTGCATTCGCCATCGTGTCCGCTACCACTGTATTGATTATTGCCTGCCCCTGCGCACTTGGTTTGGCCACCCCGATGTCGGTCATGGTTGGTGTTGGTAAAGCCGCGGAAGCAGGTGTTTTGATCCGAAATGGCGAAGCGCTGCAAACAGCATCAAAGATCACCGCGATGGTTTTAGATAAGACAGGAACAATCACCAAAGGCGCGCCCACAGTGACCGACATCTGTTTGGCCAATGCTGACAACGAACAGACGGTGTTGCAATTGGCCGCCAGCCTAGAAGCAGGATCTGAACACCCGCTGGCCCAGGCCATTGTTGAATCTGCACTTGAGAAAGACATCGAACTAAAAAAAATTGACGGTTTTAACGCGATTGCCGGGCTCGGTGTCGAAGCCAGCTGTGAGGGTCAAGAGTTATTATTCGGTAACCAGAAACTGATGCAGGAGCGGAATATCGACATATCTGCATACCTTATAAAAGCGCAGACACTGGCAAAAGAAGCCAAAACCCCGATGTATTTTGCAGTCAATAACACATTAGCCGCCATCATTGCAGTCGCAGACCCGATCAAAGTAGATTCCATCGAAGCAATCAAACGCCTGCAGCGTAATAACATACGAGTCATCATGTTAACCGGTGACAACAGTGAAACTGCCGCAGCTGTTGCTAAAAAAGTTGGCATTACAGAGTTCTTTGCCGAAGTCCTGCCCGAAGACAAAGCCAAAAAAATTGCAGAGCTGCAGATGGAAAATGAAATCGTGGGCATGACCGGAGATGGCATTAATGATGCGCCAGCGCTCGCACTCGCCGATGTCGGTTTTGCCATTGGCACCGGCACTGATGTCGCCATTGAAAGTGCCGATATTACCTTGATGCGGGGGTCGTTACACGGACTCGCCGATGCGATTGCAGTAAGCAAGGCGACGCTCCGTAACATAAAACAAAACCTGTTTGGCGCCTTCATTTACAACGTTGCAGGCGTGCCCTTTGCTGCAGGGATCCTGTATCCGTTCTTCGGCTTGTTACTCAATCCTGTTATCGCGGGCGCTGCGATGGCCTTTTCGTCATTAACCGTAGTAACAAATGCCAACCGCTTACGTTTGTTTAAACCGACAGAACATTAACAGAACAACACCAAAACATAAGGAAATAATTATGATGTTAGTCAATATTGCAGGGTTCTTACTCATTGCAGCCATTGTTTGGTGGTTTTGGTTATACAAACCTAAGCAGGCAGCATTAGGCGAAGATGCATTGGTCATCATAGTAGAGAACGGTACATATCAACCTTCTCATATTCGGTTAAGCTCAGATCAGGCCGCAACATTAACATTCTTACGCAAAGATGAATCGCCCTGCGCGGCAACCCTGTTATTTCCAGATATGGAGATAAGTGAAAATTTACCGCTTAATCAGCCTGTAACTATCGCACTGCCGCCCATGCCAGCCGGGGAGTATCCTTTTCATTGCCAGATGCAGATGTATCGTGGCCAGCTAAAAATAGAGTGAGCTGAATTATGTCTATCAAAAAAGTAACTGCCATATTCGATGAACTACGTCTGCAAGAGGTAGAAAATGCACTGCAGCAGCACGGCATCACCGGGTTCACTATCCATAAAGCCCAGGGTCGCGGCGCTTATGTCGACAATTACAACCGAAACCAACTTTCATCTCATATTCAGATGGATATATATACAAACCAAAAGCTTGCGAAATTTATAGCCAAGCTCATCATTCGTGTTGCCCATGTCAATGCAGAAGGCGAAGGTCTGGTGAGTATAACGCCAATTGAGGCGTTGTACTGGATACACACCAAGCACGCTGTAGATGAAGCTGAATTTACCCTAAGAGGGAGCGATGATGAGTAAGCACAAAAAAAAATTCTGGTCGACTCCTACAGGTTGGTGTGCGCTGTTGTTAATCGCTGCGGTGAGCTATTTCCTGTTTATGGAACATAGAGAGCACGTATTTTCTTTTCTCCCTTTTTTAATAATTCTTTTATGCCCCCTGATGCATGTATTTATGCACGGAAAGCATGGACATGGCAAACATAACGAAGTTGATGAACCCGAACGTAAGAATGAAGATCCCGAAACATTCCAAGCATTAACGAAAAAAAATGATGCTTATCGTGAAGGTTACATTGAAGGTCTCAAAACAGCCCGACAAGGAAAAGAAGAAAAGGGGAAAAATGATGCAACATGATATTGCATATGGACTTTGGCCGCTCGTTATTATGAACTCCGCGATATTTATATTTTTCGCTTTCAGTTTTGTACGACCCAAGACCAAGACCGATTGGCGCAGCTTAGGGGCATTTTCCGCATTTATCGTCGCATTGTTTACCGAAATGTATGGTTTTCCACTTTCTATCTACCTCTTATCAGGCTGGTTAGCCGAGCAATACCCTGAGGTTAATTTTCTTGCACATGAAAATGGCCATTTATTACATACCTTATTTGGCTTTGAAGGTAATGCCCACTGGGACCCGCTGCACCTAGCCAGCAACATATTCATTATATTAGGCTTAGTGTTATTGTCTTCGGCCTGGAATGTACTTCACCAAGCTCAAAAAGCACACTGTTTAGCCTCTACCGGCTGGTACGCTCGCTGTCGTCATCCGCAATACATTGCGTTTATCATGATCATGTTTGGTTTTCTTTTACAATGGCCGACTATTCCGACTTTACTGATGTTTCCAATTTTGGTTGTTGTTTACATCAAGTTAGCCAAGCGGGAAGAAACCATTGCATTGGCAGAATTTGGGGATGAGTACCGCGACTATATGCACAAAACCCCCGCCTGGTTACCAAAGTTTAATAATCAGGCGTTAGAAAATAACAGCAAAAACTAATTAAACAAGCCAGGACAGTCAAAAGTAAACAACCTCCTGCGCCGCTCATTAGCTGTTAACCCGCATCAATAAAATAAGGGTTAACATGAAAAGAGGACGAGAACATGAATAATTTAAACCACAAAGTTGGCGTAAAAGAGCAAAATTTAGTTGTTCGAAACATAAAGCTAAGTAAATTAAATGAGCAAAATAAAACAGCCTTGTTAGAGGTTATTAACCAAACCTTCGGAGTTGATGCCGTTAATTTTAATCAAGAGAAAAGCACACTGCATCTTGCCTATGATGCAACGAATATAAATTTAGATGGCATTGAAGCCATCATCACACAACATGGGGCTGAAATTCATGATGATTGGTGGACACATATAAAAGAAGACTATTACAAGTTTATTGATCAGAACGTGAAAGACAATGCTGAACATAAACCATGGAGTTGCCACCAACCGCCCAAAAAACTAGGGCCCAAGTCAAGAACCAAGTGATAGATTAAATAACATTTGGTCGATCATAAACATAATGTTATTTCGTGCTGAAATCACGAATAAAAAACTTGAGATTCCCTTAAGTGTAATGCTTAAATTACATGAACTTTCATTAAAAGATTACTTTCATGCGTAACTTGGCTTTGGTTTTATTATTATTATTATTATTATTATTATTATTATTAATAAACTCATTTTCATTACCTCTTCAGGCAATGAATCGCCACGTTATGTCTGCAGATATCCCGTGTAACATGCAGATTGATGGCTGACATGGTGTGACGCTAACGCTGGCAACAGCTGTGAAATGAATGATATTGGCCAGTCAACACGCTGATGTAACTCAGTAAGTTAGCCCCCGGTATCACACCCGTTGTTAATATCCTGAATATCAGTGACTAGAGTGGATTCTAGTTATTTAGAACCACAAATCTCATATCCCATAAATTAACTAGACCTTGTTACATGTAACACGTGGTAATTGGTTGTTTTTTAAACATAATATCAATGTTACACTTTAAGCTATTTTTGAGTGTTAATTCAATCAATTTACTAACTTATTACACGATATTTACAGTGCCAGTAACTCACTATTGGACAAAACTGGCTTAGATCTATTGAACTAACCGATGGTAATACCGATTAGATTTTGTAAGGGGAGTAAAGGAATCGAACTGATCCCCTCACCCTATTGAATCATCAAATTCGGCACGCCACTACAATCTGCACATTTATAGGCAAGCTAAGAGTGGTGGCTCTAGTCTGAAGCTCCTGCAGCTAGATTAAGCGTAGGTGTTGCGTCAACTAATTCAAATCGCAACCGAAAACGGATCTTCACGATAAAAGAAAAACCCTACCGAAGTGGGGTTTTTCGCTCCTACCGTTCAGAAACTACGTTTCGAATCAGGTTTCACTTCTTCTTGTGAATTACAATCGAACCACCACCGACTGCTGTGGTGGGTTCTGCATCGTCAGCACCTCCCCGATTATTGTCGTAGACAACCTCGTCACCGTTGTCCTTGTCCCATATCTTGATGCGGAACATATCTACATCTGTTGACGGCGTCAGTTTTTCATCGATAGCAGATAGCATGAATCCATAGTTGCCGCTGCCATTGATCGTTCCAACCCCCTTGTATTTTGCTTGATGGCCTCCGATGATCAGCCAATCGTAGCTATCCGAGTTGAAATTCAAATCACCTGCCTTGAATTGGAACTCGGTATTGCCGCTCGGTGTCTGCTGGCCTTTCTTATACTTCGAGACGAAGCCGAAGTTGGCTTTGCCCGTCAGTCCCGGATCCGCGGTATAAGCGCCAGCTGGTGAATAGATCCAGCCGCCACCAGTAACAAATCCGCCATCCGGATCGTATACTGCGAGGAAGGTGCAGATCTCTTCGCCTACGTTGCCCGCCGCGTCCGTCCCCAAGACACACAGATTATGTACACCAGCTTCAGAAAATGCCGGAATCGGGGCTGTCACATCTTCTATGACCTCGTCGAACGTACCGTCCGCTGCCATTCCAACACTAGCGCCACCGTCTATGGTGTAATCCGCCGAGGTAATGTCGGACCCACCTGTAGCGGTGTCATCCACATTCGCAGTGAGCGTAATCACGGTGTTTATCTCAACCGGATTAGGTGTGGCAACGACATTGGATGTAATCGGAGGCTCGTCATCGCACACTCCGTTGATCACGATCCGGTTCTCACCCGCCTTGGTGAAGGTAATGCAACTCTGCTCGACCGGTCCCAGCACGGGCCCGTTGCGCGTGTAGGCGAACCCAACGTTGGACGATCCCTGTTGCCAGCTGTCCCAGTGCACATCGAAGTACTGGTTGGTGTCGATGTTATGCAGACACGTGTCATTCCCCGGCAGTAGTCTCAGATCCGGCAGTTGGCCATCGATTCGAAGATCACGGAGGTCGTTTCTGAATAAATTGGCTGTTGCACAGATTCCGCCCGCCCATTCCACCCGATCCTCGCCAAGATTGAAGACCGGACCTCTGAACGTACGGCTGATCTTCAGCTCTGGTGAGATTACGTCGAACAGCACTGGTTTAGTGAAGGTGACTGGTGCGCCTAGGCCCCCAACCTCGGTGCGAGTGTAAGAGAACTCCGGCGCACTGGAATTGGTGCAAGAGTTGGTGAATGATTGGCCATTACCGCACCCCCAGCTGTGCCAGAAGACGTCGTAGTCTACGCCTGTCGTAAGGTCGCGCAGGCAGGTATCACTTCCCGGCAGATTGTTCTCCACGCCAAACACACCGCCAACGTTTCGGAATTCATTACGGATCAAATCACGATGTGAGGAGTAAAATGTGCTCGTCGGTACCGCGCAGGTTCCTTCTGCCCATTGCGTCACATCAGACCCTATGTTGAAGACCGCATCAGACGTAGGTCGATCAAGCACGAGGTTAGCACTGATCACGTCCGTCTCCGGCGCTACCGTGTGCGTGTAACTGACCACCGCTGCGCCGCCCGTATCAATAGATTCGGTGGCCGTGACACAAAACTCGTACTCATCGTCGGCCAGCGCCGAAACATCAAGTTCTCCTGGAAGTTCCGAGTTTGCGTAGACTTCCGTCACCACTGGCGTTTGCGTCGGGCTAACCCGGGTGTAGGCGTATCCTCCCGCACCACGCGCCGACCAGCTGTCCCAGTGCACATCGTGATCTAAACCGGTCGTAAAGTTCCGCAAACAGGTGTCGCTGCCGGGCAGATTTCCCTCCACGCCAGGGGGTCGTGGGAACCGGAAGTGGGTTTGAAGGAAGCTGTTGAAATCGGTAATGAAACTGCTCGTAGGTGCCGCACACGCGCCCACGGCCCATCCAATAGAATCCGACTCGACATTCCGCACACCCTGGACGAATTCTCGGCGGATGTGCAGGTTCGGACTGATGATGTCGGTTTCACGAAGGACGAAATTGAACTCCTGTTGGGTGTAGATGACCGTCCCTCCGCCAGTATCGGTGCGCGTGTAGGAGAATCCGGCACCGCCAGCATTCGGGTCCGTGCAATTGCCACTGTTACCACAAGTCCAGCTATTCCAGAGGACGTCGTATTTATCACCGGTCGTATCATTGCTCAGACAGGTGGCGCTGCCTGGGAGGTTATATTGCACGCCAAACACAGGATTCGGTGGGCTATTCCGGAATACGTTTTGAAGCATGCTCTCGTGCGAAGAAAAGAACCCAGTGGTCGGTGCCGCGCACGTGCCCGCCGCCCATGAGACCATATCTGTACCGGCATTTTTAACGCCTCTAGGCGCGTCAGCTCTCCGGAAGAGTCTGAGTCCAGCTGAAATCGCATCGACACCTTCTGGCTGAACGAAGGTGACGGTTTCGATCGTGAGCTGCTCAACGCTGACATCGCCTTGTTGCGGCAGTGGGCTGATCAACTGAACTTGCGCCACCATGCAGACGCCCTCTGGTTCGGCCAGTGCGATACAAGCTGCAGTCTCGCCTTGCAAGGGATTGGCGATGCTCGGGCAGTTGTCGCAGACATCACCCACACCGTCACCATCACTGTCCTCCTGAAGGGGATTAGCAGTACGCGGACAGTTGTCATCGACATTGAGTATGCCGTCAGCGTCGAGGTCGGGGTCCGGATTCACCGCGATGCCATCGACCTGCGTCAAACCCGTAGAACCAAGCAGCGTGCAAGTTCCCGTGCCATCGTACGAGACCACACCATCGTTACGGTCTGTTGCGTAGAAGTTGCCTAAATTACCGATATCCATCCCGTTGATGCGTGAACTTGAGCTACAGCTCCCCCAATTGAGGGTACTCAGGCGGGCGCCGGTATCAGGGTCCAACTCATGGGCGTTCGGCTCGACGCTAACCAGAAAAAGCCGATCGTTGATAAGATCGAAGGCGATGCCACCTCCTTGGGTAGTCCCTGAGGAGAATCCGGCGAACGAGGCGGCCCCGGTCAATTTGTCGATTAAATAAAGTTGGGAGCTGCTCGTTGCGCGAGCATAGAGACGCCCGTCGGCCCGGAACGAGATATCCGAAATTCCATTAACGCCAGTTGCCCCCACTACTGTAGTAGCAGCTGTTAAATGGTCGATCGTGAATATTCTCGGTATACCAGGAGCGCCATTGGCCTCTACACCCCAAAGGATGCCCGTGGTAGGATCAAAAGCTATCCCTGTTAAGAAAACGCCAGTGGAGCCAACAGTGTTGATTACCACCCCGGTGTTCTCATCGATCTCGTACAGGTTTGAGCTATCGACCACGAAGACCTGTTCGGCTGTTGCCTCAATGGAAAAACACAGCGATAAAGCTACACTGGCGAATAAAATAGTTTTTTTCCTGAGAACTCTTCGGTAAGCATTTTTAATCAATGAAAGCATGACTGTCCCCACTTAATTACTAAAGAAGTTGCAGCACGGCGATCTTGGAGCATCCGAAGCGTCATTCATGACAACTCGGACGAAGCGAGGATCCGTGACTTTCCGCCCCTGACTTTGGTCCGGTCTGGTCTGGTTTGGTTTTTTTGTCTCCTAAGCGTAGTGGAAGTGTGAGAATTTACCATTCGGTTAACAAATTTTGACATTATTGAGTAATCAGGAATAACCGCTTGTGGACGCGGACATATTCCCCCCAAAAAAATTACTGTCATGACTCAGTGAATTTAGCTGCCTTGCAGGAGGCTTTCTTGCTCTTAAGGTAAAATAGTCCATATACAGCTTATTGAACATAAAGGTGATGTGGTTTAATTCTATCGGACACTTCTAAAAGCATTTAACAAGACAAAGCACGACTCGATTGAAATGCTTATTTCTAATGCTTTTAAATGTTGGTTACAAGTCGCTATGGGTGCGAAATTACTTTACATTATATTTACCTAGTTTAAGACTGGTTCACAATAGGGTTTGCGTGAGCAATTTTGATATGACTAATCACTCCCATTCTTTACATGAGAAAATGTATGGCGAACTGTCATGAACAAATTATGAATGAGTAAAAAATCTAACGAGAAAAGGGGCAGGAATAGCTTAGGGCAATCACCCTAAGCTATTGGTCGACGAGTGAATACTACGAAGCCGTTAAGTAATATTTAACCTATGACAAGCACGCCATTTTGTACAAGATAACCTGCAAAGCCAGCCCAGCTTAGCGCTAACAATGCCCAAGGTAGTCGGCTTGACCTTACTTGCTTTTGATCACTTTCAATCTCTACGTTATTGTCTTGTTCTGCAGCCGCTGCATTCGTTCTTATTTTTTGTTTTTTCTGTTTATCAAGCTGGCGAGATTTGGCTTTATGCTGTTTCTTGTACTCAGCGATGCCCTTCTCGATACCTGCTGCGATCAATTTAGTCTGTTCGCGGCTTTGACCTGGTTTTTTAATACCGTTAGCAATGCGTGTAGATTCAGCTTGCACTTCTGTTGATGCTTTCTGTGTCATGGATTTTACTCTTCATTCAGCACTATTATTCAGTACTATTAGCTCAGTTAACGTGATGATAAATAACTCAGGTCCATGTTGCAAGTTAGCAATATGAAATGGTAACGATTACCCAGCCACGACGCTGTACACACTAAACAATACAACGGCATTAGCATTACGCATCACTTAAGCAAGCTTGAACTGATGCGTTACACGGCTTTTCGATTTAAGTGAGTTGCAGGTATTACAAAAGTAATTGGTCGCACCACAGGCCTGTAACTTTTCTAGCTCTGCATTACAATCAGGGCAAAAACTAATCTTCTTATAATCTTGATTGCAGCTAACGCAATGATACAGCCCAGCTTTCCAAGCAAGCGGCTCATGGCATTGATTACAGTTATTTTCATTTGGGTTGGTCATATTTGAATTCCTAGTGATTTCCTAGTAATAGTCCTAACGATAGACGCACTGATCGTGAAACACCTTTCATTATACCCATAAAGATATAGCCTTAATACCAATACAGCTTTTAATATAAAAAAAGGGGCTGTAACCTAAGCTACAGCCCCCCTTTAAATCATCGTATTAGCTAGTACTATATTCCTAACTAAGCATCTATTACACAGCGTTAATGGAATGGGAAGAAGTAGTTCATCCAAGACGCCATACGTAACAATATTTTACGCATAATAGCCACATGTTCAAAATGGGTTGAATAGATAGCCGTTTGACCATACGCACCACCCATCATCACATCGCTGTATTGCTCAAAACGTGGATCATCAATTTCAAATAATACCGGAATCCGACCAGGAACACGTGCCGTTTGCACAGAGATTAACGTACCCGATGCTTGTATTTGTCCTTCAGGGATAGCAGGAATAGCACCAATCACTTTCGCACTGAATACTTTACCTGGTAGACCATCAAAGATCACTTCCGCTTTAGAGCCTTTTTCAAGACGTAGCATGCTGTTTTGGCGATACCAACCAACAAGAGTCTTATCATCTGTATGCTTGAATACCATCACTGGACGTAAAGGCAGACTCACCGCTCGCATACCAGGACGTAATGCTTGTTGCACAACATAACCATCGGTCGGCGCACGGACAATCGTACTATCAAGATCGAATAACGCCAGTTCGCGTTTAGCAGTTAAATCATCAACTTGACCACGGGTAAGATCAACATCTCGTTGTTTACCAATACCTTTAGTATACAGCTCTTTAGCACGTTTAAAGTCTGACGTCGCCACCACTAGATTTGCTTCAATTGAATCAAGCTTGTCTTCGAATGGTTTTGGGTCTAACTTGAAAAGCACGTCACCTTTCATCAATAATTGATTCGCTTTAACCGGCACTTCAATGACAGTCCCATTAACGGCAGGCACAATAGGGGTTGTCACATAGTATTCACGGCTAATTTCAGAAAATGGATGGTTATAATTCATGGTGAAAACCAGACCACCAATCAAAATGATACCACCGAGTACCGCAGTGGGTACACTCCATTTATTTAGCGGGATCTTAAATATTTTGAATATGGCGATACAAAAAGCGGTATACGTTAATATGAGTAATAAATCCATTATTCACTCCCTCCTTCTAACGCATTAAGACGTTGTTTGACTTCGGTTAGTTCAAGTTCTAACTTTTCGATGTGTTCTTTACTTGAATGGCCATCAGAGAAGCCCCAACCACGGTCTGTGCGGTATAAGGTTGCCCAAATCCACAGGAATGGCCAAAGTACATGTAAGGTAAAGAGACTTACCCAGCCAGCAACATGAATTGCATCTTGGTGTGGGTGATTTCGGTGAACTGCAATTTCGTAAGGAATATCATGTATAACAATGACACCATAAAACAGCACAATAGCAACAAACACCAGTATGACCAGCGCAACGTATTCCAACATAATTAACTCCTTTAATCGCTCAGAAACGTGCTTACTTCTTGTAAGACTTCTTGTAATAAGTGATAAGCCTATCATTAAACCTGTCATTAAACCTATCATTAAAGATAGGAAAAACAATAATATAAATAACCCTATAAGCTTCAATGATAGACTATTTCAAACGAAAATAAGGAAATTAACCGTTACAAGTACCGCCAGTCTTGGTTAGTGACGACTTAACCATTCATGCGTTGTAAGATTCGTTTGATAAAATCTTTCAATTTCGGTTTATTCTCAGCTGAAAAACTAATCGGTCGACATGCTGTCACAGCTGCTAAGCCAATACGCGCAGTATACACACCCGCACCAATACCTTGGCTTAAACGAGCGCCAGTGATACCCGCTAAGCTCGTAGTACCAAACTCTTGTAACATTTCATCCAGAGCTAACTCACTCACACCGATTAATGCTAAATAACGCAGTACACTTTTTAATAACTTGTAACGGTTCGCCAACGAAGGGCGCATACCGTATACCTGCCCTACCTCATCAATCATTTTCATGCTGCGCCATAAAGCCAGTAGCATATCAACAGCCGCCCACGGACTTGCTGCGACCACAACACCTGTTTGCACACTGTATTTCGACACCCGACGTAACGCTTCTTTATCTAATGGTGCTAAAAACACGTTTTCAAGATGCACCATAGCTTCTTTATCATTACTGTAATCAGGCATGGATTTGATACATTTAGCCAGTAACGGCGCTTGTGGTTTACCTTGATAGAACTGCGTTAACTTAGCAATAAGTCCTTTGGCTTGGCCAACATCATTGGTCGCTTTTAACTGCTCAGCTTTATCTTGTATGCCTGCTAGTGCCGCCATGTTGGCTTTATCAAATAAGAAGCTGAATACACTGCGTAATGCCAACACTGCAACGATTACAATCAAACCTGCAAAGCCTGTCGCGACAATCCAATGTAAGGCTAACGCACTTTGGAAGATGGTATATATTTGCCACAGTGACATGACCCCAAAGATACTCGCCACACCAATAACAAACGATTTTAAGCCTTTGATTGGCAATGCTTCCAGAGTCAGTCCACTGTATGTTTCATCAACACCATCGTCTGCAGTGATTGAAGCTGGTACTTGGCTTAAATCATTATCGAGATCGGGCATAAATACTTTGGCTTCACGCGTTGGCGTTACTACCACGTCATCAGCTTGCATATCGATGGTTTTACCTTGCTTAGTCATAGGCATTTGTCCCCTATTAATTCATTTAAAATACTATCAATTCGAATGTGTGGTAATACGTCTTGGTTGCTAAACGACAGTCCTTGCGGCGGATTTAATAAGGGAATCTGCCAATCTAAAAATGGCTGCCATTGTTCGCCTTCAGGAATACGGGTCGGAATAGTAGGATGAATGTAACCAATCGGCTTGCCATTCACCCCACAACCTGCAATACCACGATCGCCTTGATGTTTTATCTCTTTAGAAGATCGCACTGCTGCTGTCGCTTCACAAATCGGTTGCACGCCTTCATGCTGCGCACTCTTATAAGCCTGTTTCACAATTACGCCGAGCAGTTGTCTAACAGCATCATGATCTTCACTTAATACCTGATCTATCTTGGTTGCAGCAAATACCACTTTATCAATCTTAGGTTTAAATAATTGCACCAAGCGATTTTGATTACCATACGAAAAACTCTCGGTAATACTGGTTAATGCTTGACGCATATCATCTAAATATTCAGGGCCTGAATTTAAGGTATTCACCACATCCACCAGCACTAATTGGCGGTCGATACGACTAAAAAAATTCTTATAAAAAGGATCAACTAACTGCTTCACATAACCTTGATAATTACGCTGACAATGTTTGTAATAGCTGTTCTCAGCAGCGCCGTTGAGTTCTTCTTGGCTGTATTTCTGGCAACCCAGTAACGGCACAAAATTTAACAGTTCATTATTCTCTACCGAGCCAGGCAATAAGAAACGCCCAGGTTGGATCAGACTCAAACTGCTGTGTTTATATTTACAGTCATGCAGAAACTGCACAAATTTAGCATTCAGTGATGTTAATACTGTTTCATCAACCGCAGACATTAGGTCTAATTGACTTAATTCGTCATACAAATCGCCCATCAACTCACGTCGCGGTGATGCTTGATATTGCGCTTGGCATTGCTCACTCCAACGGGCAAAGCTCATTTCACGTAGCGGTAAATCGAGTAACCATTCACCTGGATAATCGCGGATCTCAAGGAATAAAGAAAACTGCTCGGCTTTTAACGGGTTTAAGCGTCGTCCAGCACGGGACAATCTTAATTCAAGTAAACAGCCGCTGCTATCAGTGGTTGATGCTGGCCACTTGGCTTGTGCTTGCGTTAGGCTCTGGTAGTTTTTTTCATATGGAAATACCGGAATATTAGTATCTGCTAACGGGTGCATTTTCACACCCAGCAGGCGTTCGCTCAATACCGGTGAAAAACCCGCTAAATTGGCATTCTCATGATGAATAAGTTGATTAATCAAGCTAGTGATAAAGGTCGATTTACCACTTTTACTCAACCCGGTAATACCAATACAAAAGTAACGGTTCTGCAGCTTAGCAATGCTCGCCAGCCCATCTTCTTTCAAGGATGTGGCTTTGCGGGACGCTTTATTGATTAACTTGGAAAATTTTTGGTTTGAGTCTCGCATATACCTACTTCAAGGTTAAAGGAAGGAGAACAATGATTACTATCATAATAGAACATACTTTTAGTATAAAAGTACCTTAGACAAAGTTTACTATAGATGTAGGTTAAACCAAACAATCTGAATAGAAGATGAATGGGTCTTACAGTCTTAATGGTGAAATGACTTTCCAGCCATCCGTTTCCTTCTCTGCTAATGCGAACTTGAAAGCATAACCAACATGACCGGTTTTGATTCTCAAGTCTGTCGCCACTAATTGCCCTTCAACTTCTTCTAAGCGAATAAAGCCATTGGTAAACCAATCAAGCGAGGTTAACGCAGGTGTAGTGACGTCTATCACGCCATAACCGAGGTTTTGTTTTTCCGATATATCGACAGTATTCATTAGCACATTCAAGGTCACATCATAATAAATACCGTCATCGACTACGATAGCAATCCACCAATTCAGGCTTGGATAAAGCGGCGAAAGGAATACTTTGTCGGCAGGTATACCATTACTTTTTAAAGCCAGTTCAACTTTACTCAGCATCTGAGTTTGAATTAATACACTCAGTAATAAATAACCACTACTGAGCGCTAAACCAATATGGTTTACGCGTCTTGCCTTTTGCTTACTCTCGTCGCTATTTTTACTGCGCCACAAGTAAACACAACCCACTAACAAAGGCAGTGTATACAAGGGATCAATAACAAAGATAGAAGCGATAGAAATAGGATTGCCAGCTAACGGCCAAAACAACTGTGTGCCATAACTAGTAAAAGCATCCGCAGAATACTCCATGATTCCTGTTAGTTTCCCAACGCAGAGTGAGTTAAACAACACAGCCAAAATAGCCGTTGATTGGAAATGACATCTGTTTTGAATTTCAATTTTAGTGCAGCAAAGCAAATAAACGCGAAGGGAAATAATACAAACAAAGAATGAGAGAAACTGCGGTGTTCCGTAAAGCTTGCTACGGCATCTGCGGCTGGCATAAACACATCTAAATCTGGAATTGTACCCAAGACACCACCGATAATGACAGCACTACGGCCAAGTTGTTTATGGGCTATAGCAGCTCCAATAGCACCACCTAATACAATTTGAGTTACTGAGTCCATGGATGTCCCTAACGTAAATAACCTTGAGTACTATCGTTAATTAATCTTAAATAATATAGTTAAATTAATCGCATTTTATCCACGACGCAAGCTTTGGGCTATTTTAATAAACGCGAGTAACAAATTCATCATGTTATAAAAAAAAGAATGGCCAAGGTTTCTCAACCTTGGCCATTCATATCAACTTGTCTATCTAACGCAGCTATTACCATCTAAATCTATTTATTACGATTTAAACTTACTACGTAAAGCTGCTAGCCAAATTAACGGCTTGGTTTTGACTCTTTCTTCGCACGGTTATTAGTTTTCTTACCGTAAGAGCGATTCGTCGCGCGACGTTTATCAGTAGTTCGGCTGTTGCCTTTATCTGATTTACCGCCACCCTTACCGCGACCGTCATCAACAGGTTTGCTTAGATCAGGTTCATAACCCGGTAACCATTGCGCCACTAAACGGGTATCAAGCAATGTTTCAATTTCTTCTAATAACCAGTTTTCACCGATGCTTACTAACGACGTAGCAGTACCAGATAAACCAGCACGGCCAGTACGACCAATACGGTGAATGTAGTCTTCTGCTTTAAACGGTAATTCAAAGTTGATTACATGCTTAAGCTGTTCGATATCAAGACCACGTGCAGCAACGTCTGTCGCCACTAATGCGCGTACGTTACCCGCTTTAAAATCTTCCAGACCACGTTCACGTGCGCCCTGTGATTTATCACCGTGTACAGCGATTGTCTTAATACCATCTTTACACATTTCTTTTGCTAGGCTATCTGCAGCCTGCTTAGTACGCGTAAAGATAAGTACTTGACGCCAGTTACGTGAACCAATCAAGTAAGACGTTAGTTCACGCTTACGATCAGTATCGACAGCATAAAATATTTGTTCTACTTGCTCAGCTGCTGCGTTACGCGTATCAACTTCAACTAATAATGGATCGTTTAACAAGCCTTTGCTTAGTTTAAAGATCGCATCATCAAATGTTGCCGAGAACAACATCGTCTGACGTTTTTTCGGTAGATGTTTTAAGATGCGGCGGATCTCTTCCATAAAGCCCATATCTAACATACGGTCAGCTTCATCGAATACAATCTTTTCAACAAACTCAAGTGTTAGCGTTTCACGATCTAATAGATCAAGTAAACGACCAGGTGTTGCTACTAAAATGTCAGCACCTTGAGCCAATGCTTTTACTTGTGGGTTAATGCTAACACCACCGTAAACAAGTTCAGCCGTTAGTTCGCTACCTTCGCTATACGCAACAAAGCTTTTGTGAACTTGCTGTGAAAGTTCACGCGTTGGCGTTAATACTAATGCTCGGATTTGTTTTTTAGCTGTTGTGTCATCGCTTGAGCTAGCAGTTAATTGCTGGGCCATTAACTGCTGAATGATCGGTAATGCAAACGCTGCCGTTTTACCGGTACCAGTTTGTGCACCACCCATAATGTCACGCCCTTCCAGAATAGCTGGAATAGCCTGCGCTTGAATTGGCGTAGGTGTTTCATAACCTAACTTGGTAACAGTATTAACTAAATTTTGATTAAGATTTAAAGCAGAAAAACCCATAATGACCTTACTAAACACAACAACAGAAAATATAGTCGCGCAGTGTACCAGAAGTATTACAAGATTACAGATAAAGTCGATAAAGCTATGATTTAAAGGATTAGACCAAACATGCTGCATATAAAAAAACCAAAAAAAACGCCCCCTACATTCATTACGAATACCAAGGAGGCGCTTATCAAAGTAAATCTAAACTTATCTATTGGCTCTAGACTGCTCTATTGCATAGAAAAATTAACAGACAGATTATACTTTAGCTGTGTTACCTGTCACTACTGTTACTTTATCAAGTTCTTGAGTTACTACAGGACGTTCTGCTTTTGGCGTTGAGTACCAGTAGCCTAGGCCCATGAATGCAGTACCAGAAATGATATTACCCAGTGAAACCCATAACAGGTTGTGACCAACACCAACAAGATTGAACGCTTCTTGGCTATCACCGAAGTAAGACATTGCAAAAATAGTCATGTTAGCAATTGAATGCTCGTAACCAGACGCGATGAACGCTAATAGACACCACCAGATAGCGATGAATTTACCAGTACCTTCAACACGTTGACACATCCAGATTGCTAGACATACTAACCAGTTACATAAGATACCTTTAAACAGTAGTACCATTGCTGGTGCCGTAGTTTTTGCTAACGCAACTTTATGTACCAAGCTTTCTGAATTACCTAATAATTTACCGCCACCAGCATAATAGAATAATGCTGCCACTGCGATTGAACCAATCAGGTTATATAACCATGTTTTTGGCAGAATACGTAAGTTATCACCCCAAGTAATAGCACCTGTTTTCGCGCCCAGAGCTAAAAACATAGTGTGACCAGTAAACAGTTCTGAACCAGCGATAATCACTAATGTTAATGCGATACCAAATGTCGCGCCCATCACTAATGGACGAATTGATGGATCAACCATATTACCCAAAGTGAAGATTAAAATAATGCCAAGACCTACATACGCACCAGCCATTGCACCGCTGATAAGGAAACTAATTGGATCAGTCTTGTCTAGTTTTACGATTCGCGCAGCATTAGCTGAACATTTTTTGATTGTATCTGCGTACATAAGGAATACCCTTTTTTATAATTGTTAAATTCGAAATTGATATACCAATAATGACTACACACTTGCTTACGTCATGGTGTAATTAATTATTCGTTATTGGGCTAGCAACTCACTAACTTTTTCCATATTTGAATGCCCCACTCACAACAAGTGAGGCATTATTTAATCTGTCATGATGCTATGTGAGATGTCATGCGTAATGTTTAAGCACTAATCTCGACAGCGTCTTTGTTCACTCGCACTTTATACGTAGCGAGTGATACCAGATCATTCTCTAAACACTGACCAGTGGTTAAATTGAAGCGCTGTTTCTTCAATGGGCTTGCGACCCAAAGTTGCTCGTCATGTTCACAGATGATACCGCGTGACAGCACGTTTGATTTTGCAAACGGGTCCATATTGTCGATAGCAAATAATTCTTCATTGTCACGTGGACGGAATATCGCAACTTGCTTACCATTAACCAGTGCACAAACGCCAGTTTTTGGGGTGATGTCGTTTAGCTGACAAACGTTAATCCATTTACTCATGCGTGTTCCTCCACAGTGATTGTATAAGTATCGGCTTTCTCTTCGATTGTAGCCGGACGATGTTGATCACGTGCAGCAACAAAGCGAACATTGCTGTCTTGCTCTTTAGAGTTAATAAAGTGAGCGAAACGTGTTTGCTGTTCTTCACTTTCTACCACTTCAGACCATTCACATTTGAATTCAGTGATCAGTTTGTTGATGTCTGTTTCTAGCTGTTCATTGATGCCCAGTTTATCGTTAACAACCACTTCACGTAGGTAATCAACACCACCTTCTAAGTTATCCATCCATACCGAAGTACGTTGTAACTTGTCTGCGGTACGTACATAAAACATCATGAAACGGTCTACATATTTAAGCAACGTAGCTTCGTCTAAGTCTGATGCCAATAAATCAGCGTGACGCGGGGTCATACCACCGTTACCACACACATACATATTCCAGCCTGCGTCTGTTGCGATAATACCTAAATCTTTACCCTGTGCTTCTGCACATTCACGTGTACAACCTGATACACCAAACTTCATTTTGTGTGGCGTACGAATACCTTTATAGCGGTTTTCAAGTAACACACCTAAAGCAACACTGTCTTGCACACCAAAACGACACCAGGTACTACCAACACATGTCTTCGCCATACGTAATGCTTTTGCATACGCTTGACCAGTTTCATAACCAGCAGCAATCAGTTTTTTCCAAATTGTGGGTAAATCACCTTTGTGTGCACCAAATAAACCAATACGCTGTGCACCGGTGATCTTGGTATAAAGGTTATACTCTGCAGCGACTTCAGCAAGTACCGCTAATGCTTGAGGTGTTACTTCACCACCCGCCATACGAGGGATAACTGAATAAGTACCGTCTTTTTGCATGTTACCAAGGAAGTTATCATGGGTATCTTGCAGGCCAACATTGTCGCGGCTTAATACATGGTCACCCCAGCAAGACGCTAAGATTGAACCTACAATTGGCTTACAGAATTCACAGCCGTAACCTTTACCGTATTTAGTTAATAGCTCTTCAAAGGTCTTGATGCCTTCGATACGAATAAGGTGGAATAGCTCTTGGCGAGAATATTCAAAATGACTACATAAGTGGTTTTTCACTTCGATGCCAGATTTAGCCAGTTCTGAATTCAGTACTTGAGTGATAAGCGGTACACAACCACCACAACCCGTACCCGCTTTCGTTACTGCTTTAATTTCGCCCATTGTGGTGTGACCATCAGCAACCGCTGCAGCGATCTTACCTTTGGTTACATCAAAACAAGAACACAGCACAGCTGAATCAGGTAATGAATCAACGCCCATTGCAGGCTTATCACCGCCCGCATGTGCGGGTAGAATCAAGCAGTCTGGATGTTCTGGTAAGTCCATGTCGTTTAGCTTAAGTTGTAACAAGCTACCGTAATCCGATGTGTCACCGATTAATACCGCACCTAATAACTTTTTACCGTCTTCTGAAACAATAATACGTTTGTATACTTCTTCTGTTTCATCAAGATAAACAAAGCTCTTACAACCAGGAGTACGACCATTGGCATCACCGATACTACCTACTTTCACACCAAGCAATTTCAGCTTAGCACTCATATCAGCGCCTTCGAATGCGTTGTCGTTACCTAATAGATGGTCAACAGCAACTTGTGCCATTTTGTAACCCGGAGCAACTAAACCAAAGAATTGTTCATTCCAAGATGCACATTCACCAATTGCGTAAACATCACTGTCGCTAGTAACACAATGGTCACTAATAGTGATACCACCACGACGACCCGTTGCTAAGCCTGATTGATGTGCAAGTTTGTCTTGCGGACGAATACCCGTTGAGAAGACAATGAAATCAACTTCAAGCGAGGTGCCATCGGCAAACATCATAGTGTTACGTGCAGTTTCACCTTCGGCAACAATTTCGAGAGTATTTTTACTGGTATGCACTTGCACGCCCAGTTTTTCAATTTTTTTACGGAGTTGCTCACCGCCCTCACGGTCTAGCTGCTCTGCCATCAATACTGGCGAGAACTCAATTACATGTGTTTCTACACCTAGTGCTTTCAATGCACCAGCAGCTTCAAGTCCTAATAAACCACCGCCGATAACAACACCGCTTTTACTGCGTTTGGCTGTCGCTTCAATGGTTTTTAAATCTTCGATAGTACGGTAAACAAAACAGTCTTTGCTTTCGTTACCTTTAATTGGCGGCACCCAAGGTTTTGAGCCTGTCGCCATAACCAACTTGTCGTATTTAATTTCACGACCTGAGTTTGAATAAATGATTTTCTGCGAACGGTTAATGTTGATCGCACGTTCACCAATCAATACATTGATATTATGCTTGTCGTAAAAACCTTCTTTTACTAACGATAATTCATCTGCAGTGTGGTGAGAGAAATAAGAAGAGAGGTGGACACGATCATAGGCAACGCGAGGTTCTTCACAAAACACGGTTACATCAAAATTTTCAATTTCTGCTTTTTCTACTAGATCTTCGATGTAACGGTGGCCAACCATACCATTACCGATAATAACCAGTCTGACTTTGCTCATAAGTATTCCTATATATTTATTATGTAGGTATTTTGAGGTATTACTTAAGGGATGAACATGACCTAGATCAATTCTGAATGACGATAAATGTGAACAAGATCAAAAGTGTGAAGTGAGACGTAATTTTATAACGAGAAATGGCATTATCAAGCGAATAGCCGCCTACATAATGCCATTAGTGTAATTTAAAAACAACAAAACCCGCAATAAAACTACTCATAAGTAGGTATTTACGCTATTTTTGTTATTTAATTACATTTATAACTGAGTGATAGGCAAGGTGATTGACTGAATAACTAACTAACTGCAGCTAGCGTTTTTAGATAGATAGACCTAAGCGCTGGAACATCAACAAAATCGAGTTGTTCAGCTGTTAAGTATTCGTCAGCATACTCTTGATAAACACCTTGAGTTAAAAACAAATCAAACACGTCGCCATCAAGGTGTTCATCTTTAACCATGAATGACATGATCTTCAATGAATGACTTAAGGTTTTTGCCGCTTTATAAGGGCGATCATTGGCTGTTAATGCTTCAAACACATCCGCAACCGCAATCATACGGCCACCAATAGGGATCTCTTCACCTTTTAACTGCAGCGGATAACCTTGACCATTCATTTTTTCATGATGACTACCAGCAATAAGCGGGACATTCTTAAGGTGTTCTGGGTATGGTAGCTGATCAAGCATGAGATAGGTTTGCACGATATGATCATTAATGTTGTAACGTTCTTCAGGCGTTAACGTACCACTTCTAATCATTAAATTATGCAGCTCACCGCGATTGTAACGGTGTTCAGGCTGGACCATTTTAAAGTCACGTTTACTGTTTGCTTGTAACTGTTTTTTCTCTTCCCAAACAAACAAATGCTCGGGCTTGTCGGCCAGGATTTTCTCAATCACTGGCAATGTCTTATTGGCATCACGCTTTTTCGCTAATTCTTGTTGCGACACACCAATATCATCAGGCAGTGTACGTAACCAAGTGCGCTCACCAATTTCAGCCAAACGTCGTTGCTTCTCTGGATCTAAAAATTCACTGCCCGGATTACAACTAGCAATAAAGGCAAACTCATCATCAAGCTCTTGTTTTAAATCATCGCAAATTTGTTGCGCTTGCGCTTCACTAATCCCCTCGGCAATCGATTGCCAATAGACAACGTCAGCATCACGTTTTAATACTTCATAACGCATACGAATTTCATGAATACGGTCGTAAATGGTTTCTAACTTAGTGGCCTTATCCATCACGTAATCAGGTGTCGTTACTTTACCGCAGTCATGTAACCATGCCGCGACCAACAATTCTTCCCAACCTTTTGTCGTTAATGAAAAATCAGCAAACTTATCGGTATCTGCTGCAGCCGCTTTGGCTAACATCTTGGTTATTTTAGGTACTCGCTGACAGTGTCCACCGGTATAAGGTGATTTAATATCAACAGCTGTCGCGGTCATTTCAACGAATGAATGGAATAATTCACGTTGCTCGTCTACTTTTTCTAAATGCTCTAATACGATCTCATTAAAGCCGATGAATTCACGCACAAAGCGTAAACGATTACGCGTATCATCAGTGATATCAAGGGTAAAGCCTATTAATAACGCCCCGGTATTATCATTATTACGATTGAATAACGGGATAATAAAACCTGAATGACACGACATATCCGTAAATATGTGATTCGCTTCATCCGCTGTTAGCTCATAGATAGACTGTTTAAAAGCCTTTGGATTGTGGTCATATAAACACTGTAAATTAAAATCTGCGGTGGTGCCCGACTTCGCTGACAGTGTAAACTCACCACGGCTATCGGGTGTATTAGTAAACAGCTGACAATCATCCGCCGACAAAATCTCTTTTACCTGCGTTACAATCGATTCCGATAGCTCTTCAGGTCGTGACGTGCGCGCTACACTGCGTAGGTTATTAAAGAAATCTAATAATACATTTTCCATCAAGCCCATCGCTTCATTAAGCTTATCAATTTCTTGAATATGTGAAGCTTGATAGCGTTTACGTTGAAAGCGGAAACGTTGAATATTTTCGATAGAGTCCGTTAAATAAGTCAGCGGACTAGCAATACGGCGAGCGATACACAATACAATCAGAAATGAGATAATGACGGAGATCAGCGAGATGATAATAAGATCATTACGCAGACTTGATGAGGCTTCAAACAAATCATCATGGGACACAAAGTTGACCACCCTCAACATGCTACTATCTGCAAGCGTCAACGGCGAAATCATTAATTCCCAGGTGTTGCCTTGCCAAACCACGGTTTTCGCTGACAGATTTGATTTATTTTCCGCTTCAAATTCCTTAACTAGCAGATCAAACTCAAGATCTTCAGCAGTAAATAACTCCTTACCCATCATCAGCGAGAAGAGCTGATTACTACCAATGATTTGCGCGTCAGTATTGAGTAAAAATATATTAGAGTTGGTTGAGAATTCAAAGTACTGCACTAATTTTGTCAATTTATCTAAGGTAAGATCTACCCCAATAATCGCATCGCCAGAGCGGGTTTTACGCGAAAAAGTAATGCCATCTTGTGCCGGGTTAGAGAAATTGTACGGCCCAGTCATGTAGATTTGGTCGTTATTTTTAACTTCGTTATACCAAAGTCGCTCACGAGGATCGTAATCACTGCTTATGTACTGTTCTTTCATCAATTTCATATCAGCGTCATAGAACTGAATACGCTGCGCACCGAGAGTATAATAACGCACCATTAGGCGTGCATCGACAGGCGCTGATAAGCTTTGTTTGACCTTTAGATCATAAAGAGGTTGAAACAGAAAAGCACTGCCATCATCTTTACCAAAATACATTGAATCGAGGTACTGATTTTTTTCCAGTATCGCCGTCATCGCCTCAAGCCAAGCGGGATCGGGAGTTCCCACATCGCGAGCGGTAAACCGCCCCATCGCCAAGGTGTTTAATAGCGTACTGAGTGGGGACGTCACTTTTTCAATTTTTACCGAGAGTTCTTGCGCGTAGTTAGTCACGATATCTTTCGATAAGGTTGTTGATATTTGTTGTGAGTGCTGCACACTCACATAGATTAACGCGCCACTCAGCAAAGAAATTATCGAGATAAATATACTTGCTATATATCGCCTAAATGACATCGACTTAATTATCAAACTACTACTCTTCCATCTACTAAAGTGCCGCTATAATAATGTTTCATTACCATGAAAGATATTAAATAACGGCTTAAAACCAAAGAAATATGCTTTCTATATTGCTCTTTATAAAACGATAATATTTCATTTGAAAATGCATCAAGTGTTATGTATAAATGACTACGTCTACGCTTAGCTAGACTGCAACAGCATTTTAATTGCGCATATATCAACCGTATCAAACTGTGATTTAAGTAAGTATTCATCGGCATATTGTTGATAAATACCCTGAGTAATAAACAACTCAAATAAGTTCGCATCTAAATCACCATCTGCAACCATGCTTGCCATAATCATCAGCGATTCATTTAGCGTCTTGTATGGTCGCTCTGCTGTCGTAAGCGCTTCAAACGTATCAGCAATCGCAATCATACGACCACCAAGGGGGATTTGTTCACCTTTTAATTTCAGTGGATAACCACTGCCGTTGATTTTCTCGTGATGCGAACCGGCAATAAGTGGTACATTTTTTAAATGTTCGGGGTATGGTAGTTGATCAAGCATTAAATACGTTTGAATCACGTGGTCATTGACGTTATAGCGTTCTTCTGCTGTTAATGTACCGCTGGTAACACGTAAATTATGTAATTCACCGCGATTGTATTGATGCTCAGGTTTTCTTAATTTGAATTCACGTTTGCTCTGCGATTCTAATCTTTTACTTTCCAACCAAGGATATAAATGCGTTTGCTTGTCTGCCAATATTTTTTCTGTGATCGGTAGTACTTGTATCTTTGTATCTGCTTTATCGAGTGCTTCTTGTGACAAGCCGATATTATCTGGTAATGTGCGCAGCCAAGTACGGTCTGCTATTTGCTCTAATCGCGCAATCGCTTCAGGCTGCAGTTCTTCATGGCCAGTATTACATTGGGCTATAAATTCAAACTCACTTTCTAATGCTCGCTTTTGTTCATCGCAGACTGCTTTGGCGATAATTTTATCTTGCCCTTGGGCAACAGCTTTCCAATAGATTATATCAGTGTCACGTTTTAGCACCTCATAACGCATTCTCACTTCATGGATACGGTCATAAATAGTTTCAAGTTTAGTTGCTTTGTCCATCACATAATCAGGTGTTGTCACTTTACCGCAGTCATGCAGCCATGCCGCTATCAGCAACTCCTCCCAGCCATCTTCTGTTAGTGAAAATTGTTTAAATATTTTGGTGTCTTGCTCAGCGGCTTTAGCAATCATTTTGGTGATTTTTGGCACTCGCTGGCAATGCGTTCCCGTGTAAGGAGACTTGATATCAACAGACGTCGCCATCATTTCCACAAATGCATGAAATAACGCGCGTTGCTCATGCTCTTGTTCAAGTTGTTCGAGTACAATTTCATTAAAGGCTAAAAACTCACGAACAAAATGGATTCGATTACGAGTATAGGATTTTATAAAACCTTCAACACCGACAACTAATGCACCTATATGTACATTCGCACGATTTAATAATGGAATGATAAAACCTGCCGTGCAGTGCGACCCCACAAATAAAACTTTACTATCTTTTTGTTCTAACTCGTAAATAGACTCTGAAAAAATCGTTTTGTTGCAGTCATAAAGCGATTGTAAATCAAAACACTCACCCGCTTCTGAATTTGCCGTAATTCTAAATGAATGGCGATCCATGGGTGAATTAACAAATAATTGGCATGCATCACAGGCCAGTATTTCTTTTGCTTGCGTTACGATAGACGTCGATAACTGTTCAGACTCTGTCGAACGGGCAATATCACTGAGGTTTTGAAAGAAATCTACCAGTACATTTTCCATCGAGCTCATGGCCACATTAAGATCATTTATATCGTTAATATTTGATTTTTTATAATTTTTACGCTTAAAATTAAAATGTTGAATATTTTCAAGCGATTTAGTCATATAAGTGAGTGGTTTAGCGATCTTTTCTGTCATAGTTAAAATAATCAGAAAAGAAATGAACACGGTGATTAAAGAAATAACGATCAGCTCATTGCGTAGTATTGCTGAACCATATAATAAGTCTTTATAAGCAACAAAGTTCACTAGATACAAAACATCTTCAGTGCTGATGGCTAATGGCGTGACCACCAACTCCCAATCTTGGTCTTGCCAAAATATGGTACTAAATAAGGTTTGATCTACTTTTATATTGTTGAAATCAGGTAAGAACTCCGCAATCTCAAGTTCTTCAGCAGTAAACAATTTCTCGCCATTAATTAATGCTATAGCTTGGTTACTGGAAATAATACGTTTTGATGCCGTCAGTAATAACACTTTGGAATTAGCTGAATACTCTAACTTCTGAATCATATTAGTGAGTGAATCCAAGGTAAAATCAACCGCTATAACACCTTGTTTATTCTTTAACATTCTCGAAAATGTAATACCTACTTTACGCGAAAAGTAAAATGCATAAGGTTCTGCCATGTGAATATCCATGTCATTTTTGGCGTTTTTAAACCAATCTCGCGTACGCGGATCATAATAGTTACTGTGCGAGCGTTTCGAACCAATACGACGCATTTTGTGATCGAAATAAAGAGCTTGTTGTTGGCCACTATTACGATTAATTTCGAGTATGAGCACGGTAGTATCGGGTGCAGAGTAACGCAACAGTTCAGTTTCGTTATGTATCGACCTAACAAGGTAAGAGTTACCATCGTTATTACCCACATAAAACGAGGCAATATGCTGATTTTTAGTTAACAGCATATTCATCGTTTCTAGCCATTGTGTCGGCTGTTCATTAAATTCTTTAGCAGTAAAACCAGAATTTGCCAAAGTATTAAGCATGGTAATAAGTGGGGTTGATAATTCTTCCAATTCAACTTTAAGCTCATTGGAATAATTTTTTACGATGTCTTGGGATAAAGAAACAGAAACGGTTTGAGAATGCTTCACACTCACATAGATCAGTACCGCACTCAGCAAGGATGCAATAGAAAGAAAGATACCTGAAATATACCAACGAAATGAAACCGAACGCATGCCTTGCCAACCCATAACTAAAAATACATATTAACAATTTGTTATAGAATAACCTTTAAATAACACTCGGCATATTACGTTCTGAGAATAAATGCCCAATCTACAAAGTTCCATGCGTATTTTTATATAATAATTAAGTTAATGACACTCCATGTTAATAATATCCGTGTCATGGTTAAAAAACATACCAACTATTCTTTAAAATTCCCATCTCACATGATTTTAGCTACAAGTATTTTACTCATCCGTCCAGGTATAAAGTATTACTAATTAGTTAATTTTTAATTAAAATAAATAAAAATGACTGTCCGTATATAAGAAATGACACTCAGTTACGAATGAAAGGCGATCATTGTGACGCAGATCACAAAACGCCGTTTAAAAACTTTAAACAAGCTCAGAAACCGATGATAATACCTCTATAGGAATACCCAATTAGGTTGATTATTTTGATTTGGGTACGTAAACGAAACTTGGCTTAAGTTATTAAAGCTACGACGTATAACAAGGAAGATAAAATGTTAAAAAAACGTTTTTTTAAAACCAAAACCGAAGCCGATGTAACGTTTGAATTCGCCTGTGACACAAATAACGCACTATTAAGTAGTGATACGGTTGAACTGTTTTGCGACTTTAATGACTGGCAAGCATTGCCAATGAAGTACATTAAGAAAGAAAAAGTATTTCGCGCCAAGGTTCGTTTACCAGAAAATAAGCAATTTCACTTCCGTTACTTAATTAATAGTAATGAATGGCATAACGATCATAAAGCAGACTTATATTTACCGAATACTTTCGGTACTGATAACAGCGTTGTATCTACATTACGTACAGCATAAAAGCTAACAATACGTTTAATCCAGGATGGATCATGAGTGACATTTCGACAACACCAGCAATAGCGACTCGCATTGAAGAGCGCTTTAACCATGAAATAGATGCCCTTAATCAAGGTAAACTCTATGACCCGTTTGCTTTTTTAGGTCCACACCAAGTAAGTAAAGATGAATACGAGCTTAAAGTATTCATTCCCGGTGCACAGCACGTTTATTATCAAGATAAAAGCCAGCAACGTCGTTACCAACGTGTTGGTAATAGTGATCTCTTTATCCTTAGCCTGTCAGCAAAACAATACAATGGCGATTATAAACTAACCATCGCTTATCCTTTTTCAACGGTTGTTGAGCAAGACCCTTATAAATTCTCATCGACACTTGATGCCGATGCGGTTTACTTGTTTAACGAAGGTACGTTAGAACAAGCACAACGTCATTTAGGCGCGCATTGGACTATCACCGATAATGTTGAAGGCGTCCGCTTTACTGTTTGGGCACCAAACGCCACTTCAGTAAGCTTAATTGGTAACTTTAACCATTGGAATACCACACGTCACCCGATGCGTAAGCACCTTGGTGCTGGCATTTGGGAAATATTCATTGCCGATATCGCTGACTCGGATCAGGATAACAATTACAAATTTAGTATTATCACCGAATGTGGTGAACGCTTAGAAAAAGCCGACCCTTTTGCTTCGTCAATGCAATTACGTCCGCAAACGGCCTCGTGCGTACCAACTAAAGCAACGTCTGCGACATGGCAGCAATCTCCCGCTAAAGCATGGGCGCAACGTGCTGAACGTAACGCCATAAATGCGCCAATCAGTATCTATGAAATCCATGCGGGTTCGTGGAAGCGTGACGAAAACAATCAATTTTTAAGTTACAAAGCGTTATCAGAACAGCTAGTACCTTATGTTAAAGAACTTGGTTTTACTCATATCCAGTTAATGCCAATTAGTGAGTTTCCGTTTGATGGTTCTTGGGGCTACCAACCCGTAGGATTGTTTGCGCCAACCAGTCGTTTCGGTAGCTTAGCTGACTTCCAATTCTTTGTTGATGCCTGTCACGCTGCCAACCTTGGTTTATTAATCGATTGGGTACCAGGACACTTCCCTGCCGATGCCCACGGTTTAGCTCAGTTTGATGGCTCACATCTGTTTGAACATGCGGATAAACGTCAAGGTTTCCATCCCGATTGGAATACTCACATCTTTAATTACGATCGTGCTGAAGTGCAGAGCTTCTTAATTTCCAATGCCCTTGCTTGGTTTGATAACTTTGCCATTGATGGCCTGCGTGTTGATGCGGTTGCCTCTATGTTGTATCTCGACTACAGCCGCAAAGAAGGTGAATGGATCCCGAATGAACACGGTGGTCGCGAAAACCTCGGCGCAATTGAATTATTGAAACAAGTGAACCAGCGTTGTTATAAAAATCACCCTGGTATCATGATGGTCGCTGAAGAATCAACAGCCTGGCCTGGTGTGACTAACTTTGTCGACCAAGGTGGGCTTGGTTTTGGTTACAAGTGGAACATGGGTTGGATGAATGACAGCTTAGAATACATGAGTTGTGACCCACTTTATCGTCAACATCACCACCATGAAATGACGTTCTCACTGGCTTATGCATTTAGTGAAAACTTTATCTTACCGCTAAGTCATGACGAAGTTGTGCACGGTAAAGGTTCATTGCTTAACAAGATGCCTGGCGATGATTGGCAGAAGTTTGCCAATTTACGTGCTTATTACGGCTTCATGTGGGCACACCCAGGTAAGAAATTATTGTTTATGGGGTGTGAATTTGGTCAACGAGCAGAATGGAATCATGACCAATCGCTAGACTGGCATTTACTTGAGCAACCAGAGCACCAAGGTGTGCAAGCGCTGATTAAATCACTCAATAACAGTTATTGTCATCAAACTGCCTTATTTGAGTTAGACACTGATCATCAAGGATTTGATTGGATCGACGCCAGTAACGCCGAACAGTCAGTGTTTAGTTTCTTACGTTATAACAAAAGCAAAGACCAACATGTGGTTGTGATATCGAACATGACACCCGCATGTCAGTCACACTATCGCATTGGTGTACCGAGTCTTGGTGAGTATGAAGTACTCGTCAATACCGATGATACTCAGTTTGGCGGCAGTGGTTTTGCAACACAGACAAGTTACATCGCGGAATATGTTGAGTGGCAAGGCTTTACCCAAAGTATTTGTATCCCACTACCACCACTATCAACGGTATATCTAGCGCCAAAAACGAATCGTGCTGAATAAATAGATAACGAAAAAATAACTAATTCGCCCAAATGTCATAATAAAGGAAGTTATATGTCATTAAAGAAACAAAAGTCTAAAGCAAACAAGGTTTGCACGTTAGAGACAAATAATGGGCCAGTGGTTAATGCCAGCACCTTGCCTGAAGATTTACAGCGTCATTTCCATTACACCTTAGGGCGTGATGAAGTTGGTGAGTCGCCGCAGTATTTATATCATGCGCTTGCATTAACAATCCGTGACCGCTTGATGGAAAAATCACGCGCGACCAAGAAACAACAGCAAGCACAACCTACCCGCCGCGCCGCTTACCTGTCGTTAGAATTTTTGATGGGTCGCGCACTGGGTAATGCAGTATTAAATCTTGATTTAGAAGACAGCGTACGCAAAGGCCTTAATCACTACAGTAGCGAATTAGAAACCATTGCCGAGTCAGAACACGATGCTGGTTTAGGTAACGGTGGTCTAGGTCGTCTAGCTGCCTGTTTCCTTGATAGTTGCGCAAGCTTAGCATTGCCAGTAACCGGTTATGGCATCCGTTATGAATACGGTATGTTTAACCAAAGCATTGAAAATGGTCATCAAATAGAACATCCAGATAACTGGCTACGTGACGGTCATCCTTGGGAAGTTGCCGCTCCAGAACATAACCGCAGAGTGAAGTTCTTTGGCCATGTAGAGACTTATCAAGACAAAGAAGGCCGTACTCAGCACCAATGGGTTGGTACTGAAGATGTGCTTGCCGTACCATATGATGTGCCAGTTCCCGGTTATCAAAACGGTATCGTTAATACATTACGTCTCTGGAAATCAGCGGCAACAGATGAATTTGATCTCGGAGAATTCAACGCTGGTAGTTATACCGAAGCCGTTGCCCGTAAAAACTTAGCTGAACAAATCACCATGGTACTGTATCCAAACGATGCCAGTGAAAATGGTAAAGAGCTACGTTTACGTCAGCAATACTTCCTGACTTCTGCCAGCTTACAAGACATTATTGCGGAGTGGGTAAAAGTACACGGTAGCGACTTCACTGACTTTGCTAAGTACCACGTATTCCAACTTAACGATACTCACCCAAGTGTGGCAGTTGCTGAGTTAATGCGTTTATTACTCGATGATCATGATTTAGATTGGGATGCTGCATGGCAGATCACCACATCGACTATGGCTTATACCAACCATACGTTATTGCCTGAAGCATTAGAAAAATGGTCTGTGCGCTTATTCTCACACCTACTGCCGCGTGTGCTTGAAATCATTTTTGAAATCAATGCCCGCTTCTTAACAGAAGTAGCTTGCCAATGGCCTGGTGATGTTGATAAGCAACGTGCATTATCAATTATTGAAGAAGGCGATGATCCACAAGTACGCATGGCTTATCTTGCCATTGTGGGTAGCTTCTCGGTAAACGGTGTTGCCGCATTGCATACCCAGTTATTGAGTGAAGGTTTGTTTAACGACTTCTATCAGTTGACGCCAAGCAAATTTAACAACAAAACCAATGGTGTTACCCCACGTCGTTGGTTAGCACATTGTAATCCCAAATTAAGCCAGCTGATTAGCGACAAGATCGGTAATGGTTGGACACGTGATTTAAGCGAGATCAGTAAGCTACGTCGTTACTATGACAACGAAAAGTTTCATGCTCAATGGCAAGACGTTAAACAACACAACAAACAACAACTTGCTGATTTAGTCAAAGAAGCTTGTGGTGTTGAATTCGATACCAACATGATGTTTGACGTACAAGTTAAACGTATGCACGAATACAAACGTCAGCTACTTAACATTATGCATGTTATCCATCTTTATGACCGCATTCGTCGCGGTGATACTGAAGGCATGACACCACGCTGCGTATTGATTGGTGGTAAAGCGGCGCCGGGTTACTTCATTGCTAAGTTAACGATTAAATTAATCAATAACGTGGCTGCAACGATCAATGCAGATCCGCTAGCACAACCTTGGTTACGCGTTGCCTTCTTACCAAACTACAACGTTACCGCGATGGAAACGATTTGTGCGGCAACCGACTTGTCAGAACAGATCTCGACTGCAGGTAAAGAAGCGTCTGGTACAGGTAATATGAAATTCATGATGAATGGTGCTGCAACTATCGGTACGTTAGATGGTGCCAACATCGAAATTCGTGATGCGGTTGGTGCAGATAACTTCTTCTTGTTTGGTGCGCGTAGCGAACAAGTAGCCGGTATCCGTGAACACTATAACCCAGCACAACTCATTGCCAACGACTGTAACTTAAATAACGTGATGGAATTACTTAATAGCGGTCACTTCAACTTGTTTGAAAATGGCTTATTCCAGCCGCTTATTGATTCTATTTTAAATGAACACGACCAGTGGTTAGTGGCACATGATTTCGCTGGTTACTGTAAAGCACAACAAGCTGCCGCCCTTGTCTATCAAGATAAACAAGCGTGGACACGATTAAGTATTTTGAATACTGCAGCAAGTGGCACGTTCTCAAGTGACCGTACCATTAATGAATACAACAACGACATTTGGAATCTAACACCACTGAGTGTTTAACTGACCTCAGTGTAAAAATTCATTTTAAATCAGGGCTGAAACAAGAGTTAATGCCCTGCACACTATTTATAATAGTGTTTTATTTCATCGATGATTTAAAGCACTTTATATAAACCGAATTCCGACACAAAGCTTATGGAGAAGTAATATGTCACAAGGTGCACATCGCTATATCAGTAACTTAACAAAAGATACTTACGCCCTTATCCTTGCAGGTGGCCGAGGTAGTCGTTTACATGAGTTAACTGATTGGCGCGCAAAACCAGCAGTATTTTTCGGCGGTAAATTCCGCATTATCGACTTCCCATTATCTAATTGCATTAACTCTGGGATCCGTCGTGTTGGTATTGCAACACAGTACAAATCACATTCATTAATCCGTCACGTAAACCGTGGTTGGGGACATTTCAAAAAAGAATTGTCTGAATCGGTAGAGATCTTACCGGCATCACAGCGTTACGGTAACGACTGGTATTCAGGTACTGCAGATGCCGTATTCCAAAACATGGATATTATCCGCGCTGAAAAGCCAAAATACGTAATGATCTTGTCTGGTGACCATGTATATCGTATGGATTACGGTGATCTGCTAGCCAAGCATTTGGAAAATGGCGCAGACATGACGGTGTGCTGCATTGAAGTACCAACGGAAGAAGCCGCTGGCCAATTTGGTGTAATGACAGTTGATACTGATAACCGTGTTAAACGTTTTGATGAAAAACCAGCACAGCCAAATGAGATTCCGGGTAAACCGGGTCAATGTTTAGCATCAATGGGTAACTATGTATTTAATACAGAATTCCTATTCGAACAGTTAGAAAAAGATGCCACTCGTGAAACTTCAGATCGTGATTTTGGTAATGACATCATTCCATCAATCATTGATGATCATCAAGTGTTTGCATTCCCATTCAGCGACCCTGATAGCGACAAACAACCGTACTGGCGCGATGTAGGTACACTGGATTCATTCTGGGAAGCGAATATGGAACTGGTTACACCAGAACCACAGCTTGACCTGTATGATTCAAGCTGGCCGATTTGGACGTACCAAGAACAACTACCGCCTGCTAAGTTTATTTTTGATAACGATGTACGTCGTGGTATGGCTGTTGACTCAACGGTTTCAGGTGGCTGTATTATTTCTGGATCAACGATCCGTAAATCACTATTATTCTCTAACGTACATGTGCACTCGTTCTCGACAGTTGAAGAGTCGGTGATACTACCGGGTGCTAATATCGGTGAAAACTGTCAATTACGTCGTACTATCGTTGACAGTAACTGCGAATTACCAGCAGGCTTAATCGTTGGTCATGATACAGAACAAGATATCGCTAATGGCTTCCGTGTTTCACCAAAAGGGATCACGCTAGTTACTTCAGATATGCTGAAACACATGGCAGCAAAACAAGCCAAAGCGGCATTAGAAAAAACCGCTGAACAAGCTGTAGCACTCGTTTAAAAAATAACGATGCTCAATACTTGATAAGCAATAAGCCACTTAACTAAGTGACTTATTGCTATTTTTGTTTTATAACTTTAGTTTCAAGAATACATCTAATTCTACAAGTACATCTAATAACACAACTTTACTATTCTGCTTTAAGGACAATTTATTCATGCACGTTTTAATGATAGCAGCCGAAAATGATTCGATACCTGGTGCTAAAGTTGGTGGCGTTGCTGACGTCGTTCGAGATTTACCAAAAGCCTTACCTCAACATGATGTAAGTGTCGATGTTGTGATCCCTGATTATGGCCATTACGCGGCAAAGTTTGAGTCACGTCAACTCGCTAGCGTTAATGTTGAGTTTGCAGGTCAAACAGAAACAGTCACCCTATTCGAACTTTTCTTGCCTACAAGTGCGGCTAAAGTCCGTCAATTTGTATTGCAACACCCACTATTTTCTCAAGGCGGCAGTGTTTACAGTCATGACGAAGGCAATCGCCCTTTTGCCACTGACGCAAGCAAGTACGCCTTGTTCAACCTTGCGGTATGCCAACTGCTTATCGAGTCTAAATTCACTCGTCCTGATGTATTACATTTACACGACTGGCACAGTGCAACTGTCGCAGTGTTAAGCAAATATGCGCCGCAATATGCAGAACTGGCAAACATTCATTCTGTCTACACAGTGCATAACATTGCCTTGCAAGGTATCCGCCCAATTACGGACGATGAATCAAGCTTACACCATTGGTTCCCTAGCCTTAATTTTGATCCAAGTGTTATTTGCGACCCACGTTATACCCATTGCTATAACCCAATGCGTGCTGGTATCAACTTGTGTAATAAAGTGCATGTGGTATCACCAACCTATGCAGAAGAAGTATTACACGCCAGCGATGCTGCGAATGGCTTCTTTGGTGGTGAAGGTCTAGAGCAAGACTTAGCAGCCGCAAAACAGCAAGGTCGCTTAGTTGGTATTTTAAATGGTTGTGAATACGCTGACACGGTAACTAAGAAACGCGCTAAAAAACCAGCACTCAGTACTTTCCTCGCGCCTGCACAGCAACAAGTTAAACGTTGGTTAGCACAGTCAGCACAATTGAAGACAGTACATTACCTTGCTAACGAGCAGATTAATAATTGGAACAGCCAAGCACCCTTCTCTGATTTCTTAGTGACGAGTATTGGTCGTTTAACCGATCAAAAAGCACTATTATTACGCCAGCCTTACCAAGGTAAAACGGTATTGTCGGTATTGCTTGATGATCTTGCGCGTGTGAATGGCAGGATGATTATTCTAGGCTCTGGTGATACTCAAATTGAATTTGAATTCATGCAGTTAATGGCAAGTCATGACAATTTTTTATTCTTGAACGGCTATGGCCAAGCATTATCAGATCAGATGTATCTACACGGCGATCTGTTCTTAATGCCAAGCTCGTTTGAACCTTGTGGCATCAGTCAAATGTTAGCAATGCGTGATGGTCAACCTTGCCTTGTGCATGCGGTTGGTGGTTTGAAAGATACGGTTCAGCATTTAGAAAATGGCTTTAGCTTTAATGGTTCATCACTACAAGCACAAAGTGATAACTTAATCGCTGCCTTTAATGATGCCATTAAGCTACATGCGAATAAGCCTAAGACATGGGCTAAGATTGCAGACAACGCAAAGTCAGCGCGTTTCAGTTGGCAAGAAAGTACTAAACAGTATCTAGAACTGCTTTATAAACACTAATAGACTGCGCGTTTAAACAGTTATCTGCAGCAGATATCTGTATAAAGCTCTCTACATAAAGCTTTATATATAAATAGACAAACCACCCAGCTCTACTTACATAGTTGCTGGGTGGTTTTTTATTGTCTTCAGTTTACCAAAAACGCAAAAGACGCCATTTACATTAAATGGCGTCTTTTGCGTTTAGTCTAATTTTTTTAGCTTTCGCTAACTCTCTTTTAGCTTAGGCTAGTGCCAATTAAATAATAAGCCCGCCAAACACAAAACCAAGTGCAACAGACGTTGAGATAGTCGCTACACCAGGAATAAAGAATGGGTGGTTAAAGACTAAATTACCAATACGTGTTGAGCCTGTATCATCCATTTCTACCGCGGCAAGCAATGTCGGGTAAGTTGGTAGTACAAACAGCGCACTTACAGCAGCAAAAGAAGCCACCGCCGTAATAGGTGCAACACCAATCGCAAGTGCCGCTGGCATCAGTGCTGTGGTTGTTGCGCCTTGAGAGTAAAGCAACATTGAAGCAAAGAATAACACCACCGCTAACATCCAAGGATATTGTTCAAGGATACTGGCTGAAAACTCTTTGATGTCACCGATATGAGCAGACACAAACGTATCACCAAGCCAGGCAACACCAAGCACACACACACAAGCACTCATGCCTGATTTGAATGTAGCTGCGTTAGCAATTTGCGACGCATCAATCTTAGTAAAAGTCACAATGCACGCTGCAGCAGTCAGCATTAACGCCATAATGGCTTCGTTACGACCAATTGTTGGATTTTCAATAAGACCCACACTACCACTAATCATCGTTGCATAAGCGACAACAGCAACAATAGCGGCGCAGAAAATATAAACGGATGTTTTGGCTGTCGGTAAAATTTCACGTTTACCTTCACCATTCATCTTAATCAGCCCTTTTGCGAGGCGGTCTTGATACACAGGATCGTCTTTTAGTTCACAGCCTAAAAAGTTTGCAACAAATGCACCGACCATACACGCTAAGAATGTAGATGGAATACATACCGCTAACAGCGTTAAATAATCCACACCGAGTGGCTCAAGAATACCTGAGAAGAATACGACTGCAGCTGATATTGGCGACGCAGTAATAGCAATTTGAGACGCCACAACAGCAATAGACAATGGACGCGATGGACGAATACCTTGTTCTTTTGCTACTTCTGCAATCACAGGTAACGTCGAGAACGCCGTGTGACCCGTACCCGCTAACACTGTCATGAAATAAGTCACGATAGGTGCATAGAAGGTAATGCGTTTTGGATTTTTACGTAGAAATTTTTCAGCTAAATCAACCAGCCAATCCATACCACCAGCCACTTGCATTGCTGCAATTGCCGTGATCACTGACATGATGATTAAAATAACATCGATAGGGATAGATCCCGCATCGAGACCTAAAATCATGGTTAAGACAAGTACGCCCGCACCGCCCGCAAACCCGATACCAATACCACCAATACGCGCACCTAAATAGATGAACAGCAGTACGACAAAAAGTTGTACAACAATCATAGAAAACTCCGATTAAGATTAAAAAATATGCGATAACTAAATCTGTATTTGTCGAAAACAGATTTCTACTCAGTTAACCGTTTTGTCCGTGTTCTTACACCAAGGTTTCCCGTTCAATCGCTTACGTATTTGGCCTATTCTACTTATTTCGCCTAGTAAAACGTCCGATTGAACGGTACTCCTATCATGGTTAAAATCGCGAACGGTCAATATATTTTCAACTTGATTGACTCAGTCCAACGCTGATTAAACCGTTTTCGCAAAACGTTGCCCAGTGTATTTTGGTTTCATTAGGTTTTCGATAGAGAAGATTTCATCTAACTCTGCTTCAGACAGTAACCCACGTTCCAACACCACTTCACGTACATTCTTACCTGTTTCGGCACAGATTCTACCGATAACATCACCTTCATGATGACCAATAAATGGATTTAGATAAGTGATAATACCAATTGAATTTAACACGAAGTCTTGGCATACCTTGCGATTAGCGGTAATGCCTTTAACGCATTTGTCTTGTAGCGTGAAACAGGCATTTTCTAATAACGATAATGATTCAAATAGGCATTGACCAATGACAGGTTCCATTACATTCAATTGTAATTGACCTGCTTCAGCAGCCATGGTGATGGTTAAATCGTTACCACATACTTTAAATGCAACTTGGTTAACCACTTCTGGAATAACAGGGTTTACTTTTGCTGGCATAATTGATGAACCGGCTTGCATTTCAGGTAGATTAATTTCATTTAAACCAGTACGAGGACCAGAAGAAAGCAGGCGTAAGTCGTTACAAATTTTAGATAGTTTTACCGCTAAGCGTTTTAAGCCACTCGACAACATGACATATGCGCCACAGTCAGACGTTGCTTCAACTAAATCTTCAGCAGGCACAAATGCATGACCGGTAATTTCAGCTAGTTTTTCAATCGCGAGTTCTGAATAACCAATTGGCGAGTTTAAGCCGGTACCGATTGCAGTCGCGCCGAGATTAATTTCAAGCAGTAATTCTTGGCAACGGTTAATACTTCTGATTTCTTCTTTTAACGTAATACCAAAGGCGTGGAACTCTTGACCTAATGTCATCGGTACTGCGTCTTGTAACTGAGTGCGACCCATTTTCAATACATCGTTAAATTCTTCAGCTTTGTCTAAAAAGGTTTCGCTTAATGACGTTAGCGCCACTAATACAGCATTACTGCGTTCAAACAAGGCAACGCGGAAGCCTGTAGGATAAGCATCATTGGTACTTTGACTTTTATTCACATGGTCATTTGGGTTGATGTGATTATAAGCACCTTTGGCATGGCCCATCTGCTCTAACGCGATATTGGCGATGACTTCATTGGTATTCATATTTACCGATGTACCCGCGCCACCTTGGAATGCATCAACGGGGAACTGATTGTAAAATTCGTCGCTTGCTAGCAATGTATTACACGCGTTAACAATTGCTTCACTGACTTCTTCTGGAATTGTACCGAGAATGCCGTTGGCTAATGCTGCTGCTTTTTTAGTTTTTACCATGCCGCGTACAAACTCAGGACAGTCGCCAATCTTCTCCTTACTGATTTTAAAATTTTCCATTGCTCTTAATGTGTGAATACCGTAGTAAGCGTGTGCAGGTATTTGTTTTACTCCGAGTAAATCAGTTTCTAGACGGGTTTCTAATGCGAAATCGGTTGCTAATACTGTCATGAATACACTCTGCTAATTGGATTATGTTTAAAGGATATATAAAGATTATGAGTGGATAATACGTTCTATTTTTTGTAATAAAGCGTGTTTCGATCACCTTTTAAAAACAAAAGCTTACGAAGATGAAGAATGTTTTTTTCGACCTCTGAATCAGCATGTTTTATGTATTTTTATAATTGATTCCGCCACAAACACCTACTTATGGCTAGTGAATCAATATATTTTTAAATAATCAAAAAATGGTAAGTGTTGAATTAATGTGTTTGTTTTATGAACTTTATGTTATTCGATAGGTTATTAGGCATGAAAAACAGCATTAAATACCGATGGTGATATAGTAGGTTCATTGCGCTGAACAAAAGGAGAGATATTATTTACACATTATATTGGGATCGCGGAGGGGCTAACATGGCCACTCACGCCGTATTGGAAGAATTGGGTGTGGCCTATGAATTAGTCGAGATCGACTTAGCTAAACAAATGCAACGTACTCCTGAGTATCTGGCGATCAACCCGAACGGTAAGGTGCCGACATTACAGCACCGAGGCGAGGTCATTTATGAATCAGCAGCGATCCTGATGTATATACTTGATCAGCACCCAGATAGTGGTTTGGCGCCCGCACTGCATTCACCGCAACGAGGTCACTATTACCAATTCCTCACCTGGATGTCGAACACGCTGCAAGAAGCAGCTAACCGCTGGGCTCATCCAGAGCACTATATTACTAGCGATGTCAGTGTCGGCGGCGATACTGATTTGAGCCAGGTGGTGGATAAGGCAACCCAAGACCTGAATCGCTGCTGGAGCATCATTGATGATGAACTAGGTAACAAAGGCCCGTGGCTTCTAGGCGACAACATAAGCGGCGCCGACTTTCACCTGTTTATGGTGGCCTATTGGAGCCGTCGATATGACAGTCGTGCGCAGGACTGGCCAAACTTATGTCGCCACCAGCAAGCTATGCTCCAGCGCAACTCTATTCAACAGATGATGTCTCAGGAAGGTTTAACATTCGAATGCTGACCCTAGGGTAAAATGCGCCTAAGCATCCAATAAAAATGGAAAGAACATTTACGTTTATAATTGAGTGGGGACAATTGTTATATGCAAAGTAGTGCTATTCTTCATATGCGCAATTGCATGGGAAGTCGATGAGGGATGTTGTAAGCGATATCTAACTCTGTTTGGAGAAAATTCGGCTTAGCTTTTTGCACTAAGCCAGAATTGGACAAGAGTGAGCCAGCAGTGATCCACTGACTCGGTACTAGGCCTGTGTAAATTAGCTTAGAAAAACTAAGTTAATATTAAAGCTTACAATTCGACTAAAGAGAATGATGTTCATCATTATATGGTTCTATATGAATTGTAATATCGGTTAAATTTGGCATTAAATGTAATATTTTACTTCTAAAGCCTTTAGCTATTTCATGCCCCTCTTTTACTGTTAAATGAGGCTCTACGAGCAAATGGAAATCTGCAATGACAGCGCTTCCCGAACATCGAGACCGAATAGCATGTACCTCTTTAACGTCATTGTCATTGCTCGCTAATTGCTGAATTGAATTCACGATGTCACTCCCTGCACTCTGCTCACAAAACTCAATAAATAAAGGCAAAACGATATCAAATGCCCCCTTGAGTATCATTACACTTACTAATATCGCAGCTACTTGGTCAAGATAAAAATAAGGTGGTAAAAACGGCGCCGCGATGACAGAAATTACAACGGGTATCGAGCTAAGCGCATCAGAGCGGTGATGCCATGCATTAGCTCGTAGTGCTGAAGAGCCTAGCTCTAACGAACGTTTTAGAGTCCAACGATAAAGAATTTCTTTCGCTAATATTGATATTAACGCAACCAACAAAGCTAAAAAATGTGGGTTCGTTGGATCATTAGCACCAATACGTGAGATAGAGTCGACTGTAATACCAACAGCGGTAATAATAAGCACAATTCCAATTACAAGATTAGTTACACTTTCAAACCGATGATGCCCATATGGGTGCTTATCATCTGCTGGTGCAGTCCAATAATGAGCGCCAATTAATATTGCGGCATCTGAAATCAGGTCTGAAAAGCTGTGTACTCCGTCCGCAATGAGTGCGGAGCTACTAGTTAGTATGCCTCCAATAATTTTGATAAAAGCGAGTATAATATTAACAAGTGCACCAACTAAGGTGACTTTCTTTATCGCATCTAATGTTGTCATAATTCGTCCTGAAAATATTTAAATTTAGATTAGCGCTTTGATAATTGACTAAGTGTCCGTGAAGCAACGCTTTTAGCTGTCCGCCCGAAGCTAAGCATTGGCCGGCTATTCTATGCCTGTATTCCCAGCTTGACATTTTGGGCACTTACGATGGAATACGTCAGTACCTTTTGTACCACGAGTTCTTTATCTGCGGATGACACTGTAACTCCTAACCACTCGATTGCAGTTTTTCCAGCTGATTCAAGTAACACCATATCTGCTTGCGTAAGTTTAAAACTGGGAATTGAGTTACATAGTAGTAAGATAATTGTTGAAGATTTATCGGCAAAGCTTATGAAATTATATATAGCTTAAATTCGATTGAATTATAAATAAACTTCAAACTAACAGTACAAAATTTACCCTTAATTACAATCAGATTGTGAACATATCATCACTTGAAATTACGTTGACGATTTAAATGATCCATAACAAAATATATGTCGAATCGACATGAGTATATTGTGGGTGAATAATGACTCTAAGCCACTTTGGGGCAAATTTTTTTCTACCCACTCAACAGAGAGTCGAATTGATGGGGTTGTATTAGCTGTCCGACCAGCGCTAATGCTTCAACGTCTACTAAGCCAAGTAAGTAACTGAAGAGAAACAAACATTTTCCTGTTTTTATCCGCTGAAAAATGAACATATCAGCTCTGTCACTCCAATCCCCCATTTTATTAAGCTAAATATATTCATGATAATGTCATCATTAATGCGTTACTATCAATTAAGGTATCGATTAAGCTATAGATAAAAATTGAAACATTATGATAAAGAATAATAAGCCCGTTAAAATAACACTCGCACATATAAATGATACGCACTCCTACTTTGAGCCTCAGTCACTGCAATTACAGCTTAATATTGACGGCAGAATGATATCGCCTTATGTCAGCAATGGCGGCTTTTCTCGTATCGCCACGCGCGCTAAACAGCTTAAAGCGACCGCACTGCAACATGATCGTGATTTTATATTTGTCCATGCTGGCGATTGCTTTCAAGGCACCCTCTATTTCTCGCTATTCAAAGGTAAAGCCAACTCCGATATGCTCAACGCATTAGGCATTGATGTCATGACCATTGGTAACCATGAACTCGATATGGGTAATGAGCCAGTGGCTGAATTTTTAGATCGTATTGAGTTTCCACTGCTCGCTGGCAACTGGGATCTGACTAACGAATTAACAACCAAGTCGCATTACTTAAAGGGTCGCCCTAACTTACTCTCTTATCAACCAGAGCAGCAGATTGCACGCTGGATGACGCGTGTTGTCGATGGCGAGTCCGTGGCAATATTCGGGGTATCACTGGATAAGATGGCCGATATAGCCAATGTCGATCCAGACACACCATTTGTTAATGCCATTGAAACGGCCAGAAATACCGTTCGTGCTATCCGAGAATCAGGGATTAATAAGATCATATTATTAAGTCACCTTGGTTTTACTGGGGATTGTGAGCTTGCAGAGAAAGTTGATGGCATCAGCTTGATTGTAGGTGGTCATAGCCACAACCTGCTGGGAGATTTCAGCGACTTAGGACTGAAAAAAGAAGCTGAATACGGGCATCAAGTAAATGATACTTATATTGTGCAAGCAGGATTCCACTCACAGGCGCTTGGTCACTGTGAAATTGATTTCGCTGCCGATGGTTCTGTTAGTACTTTTAAGGGCAAGAATGAACTGTTGATTGGTCGCCGACTCTGCACGGATGCAAGCTTGTTAACAGCCAATGACGATGAAATCCATGCACAGGCTAGCCTCTACCTCACGCAACATGAAAACGTAGTGATATGTAAAAAAGATCCGCAACTACAAAGTTTGCTACAGGATAAGTACATCCCGAGAGTGCGTGAGCTGCAAAGTACAGTTATTGCTAACTTAACAAAAGATATGCGTCATATCCGCGTTCCCGATCTGCAAGGCGGCAGTGAGATAGCCCCGCTAGTCGCTGAATCGTTTGCGCATATGATGAATAAAGACGGTCATCAAATAGACTTTGCCATTCATAATGCCGGTGGTGTAAGAACGTCTTTATTCCAAGGTAACATATCGATTTGTGATATCGCTGGTAAGCTACTACCCTTTGCCGTTCCCATCGGAGCTTATCGCATCAAAGGCAAATATATAGCACAGGCGCTCGAGGGTGCGATCAACAACGCTATCAATAACGGCGTTCTTGGTACTGGTTCGGGTAGTTACCCTTATACATACAACCTGGATTTTAACTATTACGCCGAACGGCCTCTGGGTAAGCGCATTGCTGAACTTATGATTAATACAGCACAAGGTGGCTGGATCAATATCGACCATGAAATGAGTTATTACGGCAGCTCTTCTGCGTATACCATGAAAGGTAAAGAAGGTTACGAAGCCTTAACAATGATGGAAGGTGACGGGGTTATTAGCCACTATTCGATGGCAGATTGCTTCATTGATTTTATTCAAAATGTTCCCTACAGGCTATAACTTAAGGGTTAAAGGCTAAGAGCTTAGCTCTTAGCCAAAATCTAAGATATTCGCGTTATTTTCATTTTTTACTACCCTTAATATTTAGTTAACTTATGCAATTAAAATAATCAAAATGCGATCAGACTGCATATTTTTAATACTTAAGGGACAAAAATGAAATTGACACATACGCTCATTAGTAAAGCCATTAGCAAAGTAGTCATGACTGCAGCTATTAGCTTATCACTCGCATCCGTAAGTATCGCCGCCGAGCAAACATTAATTAAAAACGTAAAAATTTGGGATGGTCTCTCAAAAAACCTCAGTAAAACTCAAGATGTATTAGTTGAGGGCGAATTAATTAAATCCATTGGTGCAGGCTTGAAAGTGGACGCCGATGTTGAGGTTATCGATGGTGGTGGTCGAACCTTGATGCCAGGACTTATTGAAGGACATGGGCATTTACAAATGAACGGGACTTCATTAGCCGATATCGAAAACAACAGAAACTGGGAAGAGTTAGCTGTCCGTTCAGCTGCCAAAGCTAAAATTGCGTTAATGAGTGGTTTTACAAGTTGGAGAGATGCAGGTGGTATGGGGGCTGGTCTCAAAAAAAGCATTGATACTGGTGTTGTTGATGGACCACGTATATACCCCGCGGGCGCTTTTATCGGCCCAACAGGTTCGCATGCTGATTTCAGAAATTTCACCACCCCGAACGAAACATTTTATGGTCCAAGCTCCTCAGGTGCTCGCCATGGCATGACAGTGACTGCTGATGGTGTTGATGCGATAAAAGCAGCGGCACGTCAAAACTTCATGCAAGGTGCAACACAAATTAAAATTATGTCTAGTGGTGGTGTGGCTTCGCAATTTGACCCTTGGCAATTAGATGCCTACTCAGCAGAAGAGATCCGTGCTGCAGTTGAAGTCGCGGATGCATATGGTTCTTATGTGATGTCCCATGCTTATAGCAAAAAATCGATTATACGCTGCCTTGAAAACGGCGTAAAAACCATTGAACACGGTTTTATGTTTGATGGCGACATTGCTAAGCTGATGAAAGAAAAAGGGGCGTATATGACAACAAATATGCACGCATTTTCCCCCTACTTAGGTGAGATAGAAGCAATTAAATCTAGTCCAGCATCCTCTAGAAAAGCAGCGTCAGCAACAAAGTCATTTAAAGATTACATTAAAAATGTGAATAAGTACCAGCCAAAGTTGGCATTCAATGCCGATTGTGTCGGTTTCGGCGATTCTTGTGTTAAACAGACTGATCATGAAATTTACTTAAGTGCTAAATTCTTTGGTAATCACTTTGCCCTCAAATCATTAACATCAGTAGCAGGTGAAATGGTTGCCCTTTCAGGGAGTACACTCAATCCCTATTTCAAAGGTCCTTTAGGCGTGGTAAAAGCGGGTGCTTATGCTGATTTACTACTTGTAGATGGTAATCCTCTTGAAGATATAACCGTTATCGGCGGTAATGAAAAATGGTTTGATGCACCGACACGCCAAGGTATTAAAACAATGCGTATCATAATGAAAGGCGGGGTTGTATACAAAAATACGCTATAAACCTATTTCCTTAGTAGAGACATTCAGTTACTAACTTGCAAAATATACACGTTAGTTTCCAACATGAAAAAAATTCAAACAATGTGTTTTATCTAAAGGAGAAAGCATGTTCACACAATCGTCCTTTTTGGCCCTAGCAATGATGAGTTTTTTCTCTTCATCACTCGTCTATGCAAGTGATAAAAAGGGCGTTAACTTTGGCAGCCCAGATGCGGTAGACAACCAAATAGCCGAGGATAATAAAAAATCAAAGTCTCACTTTAAAACACCATTAGAAAAAAACAACCTCAACCTAGGTGCTGATTACTCCGCTGTTTATCTTAGCTCTAATGATGTGTCGCCCGGCTCAGAAGACAATGCCGCAAGTGGTATGTTGCGTATTTACGGTAGTTGGAACCCTGTCGGTATTGGTACTAACAATACTGGCGGCTTGGTTTGGAAAGTTGAACACAGGCATTCTTATACCGACACTTCCGTAAAGAATTTTGAATTTGATACTGGTGGTCTAGGCTTAATTACACCGCCTTTTAGTGATGAAGGCACCCGTATAACCAACCTTTATTGGAAGCAACAACTGATGGACGGTAAAGCGACTGTGGTTGCGGGATTTCTAGACCTAACAGATTTTGTTGATGTGTTTGCGATGGCAAGCCCATGGACAGGGTTTATGAATTTTGCTTTTAGTACAGGGACAACGACGATTGCTCTGCCTGGAGACGCAGCGTTAGGGGTTGCTGGCGGCATGATGTTATCTGATGAGTATTATCTTATTGGTAGTTTTGCCGATATGAATTCAGATCCGACCAAAATAGCAGATGGTATTGACTCATTTTTCAATGACAGTAAATATTTTAAAAGTGTAGAACTCGGTTGGACAAAGTCTCAAGGACAAGTGTACGTTGATAATATTCACGTCACATTATGGCATGCAGATGAAAGTGAAAAACAAGGGTCAAACAAAGGTTACGGCAGTAATTTTTCAGCGTCTCGGTTAATGGATGGTCAGTGGCTGCCTTTTGTTCGTGCTGGTTATTCACAAGATGCTTGCACCTTAATGGAAAAATCCATTAGTACTGGCTTTGGGTACTATGGTCTAGGTGGTGAGTCTAACAACTTAGGCTTAGCAATAAACTGGGGAGAAGTTAAAGGCAGTGATGATCAATACACCACGGAAGTATTTTACATTATGAAACCTTTAGATTATTTGGAAGTCACTACTGATGTGCAATACATTGCTAACCCGGCATTGAATACCAATGAAAGTAGTGTATTAATATTTGGCTTGAGAATGAGACTCGCCATCTAGTATTCATTCATCGTTAAGCCGCGGCCCCTATATCAAGTCACTTTTTAACAGCTGAATTTTTAGAAATTGTAGCCATAAGCTATCGAAAATCCGCTTAAACTAAAGGTGTTTAAAATACTGTTATCTTTAAGGTGCCAAGCTAGATGGCGGTAAGTCAGTTCAACATCGCCCCAACCGCCTCCATAACCTACCCCGCCAATTAACTGGTAGGTCAAATCAGAATTGCCTGTACCAACATCGGCGTGATAAGGGATAAACCACTGATTCGTAATATTGTATTGACCCTTAAGCCCAATAACACCGTCCAAAAGTCCCTCATAAAATGTTCTTTTTCTCTGTTTAACAATATTATTTCGGTCGACTTCTACTTCAAATTCCATACTGAAATATCTTAACCCTGCAATAATATCCACAGTAAGCTCATCAGAACCAACTACAGCGTAGCCACCATAATAGGAAGACTGCCATCCCTCAAAACCAAGTTCCATTTCTCTTGAGGTGTTTAAGATGTTTACGCTTTTTGTATTGCTCATATCAAGGTAAGCAATATCGGTAAGAAATAGATATTTATCATATCTCACCTCAAAGGACCCCATCAAAGCAAGGTCTAAGGAATCAAGCACCTGATTAGGGTCAACAGGTAAAGGATCCTCTCCAGAGCCATCATTAGGTGGTACGTTAAGATTGCCACTCGCATCTATCGACGGCAGCCAAAAGTATAACGATGCACTACCACTCCATTCACTTGCATAAACTGGATTTGTAGCAAAAAGTAAAGCGCCTGAGATTAGTAACCTGCTGCACGCTGCTCTTTCATATCTCATATTCATACACCTTTAGTTGTGTCTTTATTGCGCAAGGTCTAAATCACTCTATACCACTACAACAAAACCTCAGCTAACCACCGATAGATAACACAGGGCCTATTGCGGCGTCACCGGAATCTGTCAGGCTGAGTAATATCTGTAAAACACCGAAGGTCCGTTTACTCATCAAGTCCCTGTCGTCTATATAAAACCAATAACCACGCTCGCGAATTGCCACGTAGGGCATTTCCGGCTCTTCGAGAGATGAATACACTTTTAACAAATGTCCACCGAGTCCGGTATCAACAAAAGTGGGAAAGGTTCTTCCCTCATCTATGTGTTGCTGAGGGACATCGACCAGACGCGCCAAATCGACCATCATGTCCAATATAGATAACGTCAATACGACAAGCGCATCGGGATCATTACTTATTAACCCGTACGACAACGTGAACTCCTTAGCACCCTTGCGCAAACCCAGAGTCTCCCGCAAGAAAGACAGATCTTCACGCGTCTGTTCATCAAGCTCGACATCATTAACGTACAACACAATTCTCGCCTTCTCATTCAGGTTACTACTGCGTCGCAGCGCTATAATCCGCGCTTCACGTAATCGGCTCCAAACAGACAACATTTCACGGAAACGGGGATCGGCCTGCAAAGGAGGGTTTGCATCTGCCACTCCGTTAATTTGGGCAACAGTCAGGCGAAACATAAGTTCAGTTGACCAGCCAGATTGCACCAACGCGAACAATGATTCCGGTGCAATGGGCGTTAACAAACTTTCAGAAAACTTTCTGCCGGAGATAGGACTGTAGGTGATCGTGGGGCGATCTTCCCAACGCCCACCAGCACCGAGACTACCGGTATTATTGCCGCTATTAAAACCAAGCCCCGCGTCGATGCTTCCAGATAAGGAGTACTGATTAATCACAGAAGCAACATCAACAAAGATAGGTGCCTCCATATATCGCAGGCGCACTATGTTACCGAGCAGTTGTTGCTTAATGGAAGTATTGAGGGAAAGCCCATAGTCCATACGATCCCGTTCGATGGTACTTGGGCCGAAACTAGTACAAGAGACCAGTAAAGCCGTCGACGTAATAAGTAAGGCCTGCAAACTGCGTTGTATTATCAATGCTATCCTCATTTTTATCCCTACTATTTAAACCAATGGGCTAATTTTTTTGATTCGCCTAATCCTCCTAACGATTCCCCATAACTGTCTAAGTATGTAGTGATTTAGTGAATTCGGCCTTCTTATTCGAGACTTTTTTGATCTTAAGATAAAATCATCTACATACAATCTAGATATGAGGGCGAAATGCCTTTGAAACATACCCAGGCTGAAGGATCACTCACAATAGGGTTGGCGTAAAAAATTTTTATTTACAAGTACCTCCCATTCTTCACATTAGCAAATGCATATCGTTTCCATCCTCTATCAAGTAACATAGATAAAAGTAAAAAGTATCAATAAAAGGAATTAATGAACATGCCTCAAAATTCAATGAAAGCTATCGTCACAACGGGTAACGGTGGTTATGACAAACTGGTCTGCAAAGACGTACCAATCCCAGAAGTAAATCAAGGTGAAGTGCTGATCAAAGTCCTAGCCGCTGGCGTAAACAACACTGAGATCAACACTAGACTGGGCTGGTATTCTTCAGCCGTTACCGAATCCACCAATACCACATCGGATCTGGAAGCTGCATCAACGACACAAAATTCCGACGGTGGTTGGAACAAACATACTCCTTTTCCTCTTATTCAAGGAACCGATTGTTGTGGACGAGTCGTCAGTGTTGGCAAAGATATTGACAGTAAGCTTATTGGTAAACGTGTGCTTATTCGTCCATGTATTAGCACAAACGGTTTTGACACCTTAGACAACATCTGGATGGGGTCTGATTTTGATGGCGCATTTGCCCAATATATAAAAATCCAAGCGAGCGAAGTGTTCCCAATAACATCTGACTGGTCGGATGCAGAACTTGGAACTATCCCATGTGCTTACGGCACGTCAGAGAATATGCTTCATAGAGCCGACCTTAAGGCTGGTGAAACGGTGTTGATAACGGGTGCATCTGGAGGTGTAGGATCTGCTAGTGTTCAACTTGCGAAGCGCAGAAAGGCAAAAGTTATAGCGATTGCTGGAGAGAGTAAACATAGTAAAGTTTCGCAACTGGGGGCTGATTTATTATTTGGAAGATCCGATGATCTATTAGCAGAATTAGGTGAACAATCTGTAGATGTTATCATTGATAACGTGGCTGGAGCTGGCTTTCCTACAATGCTAAAGCTGTTGAAGCGTGGTGGGAGACTTGTTTCCTCTGGTGCAATTGCAGGCCCTATTGTAGATTTAGATATGCGTGATATGTACTTAAAAGACATAACGTTAATAGGAACCACCGCTTGGGCAGAGCCTGTTTTCAACAACATTGTAAAATACATCGAACAGCAAGAAATTCAGCCAGTTTTAGCAAAGACCTTCCCACTATCTTCAATTGTGGAAGCGCAAGAAGAGTTTCTCAAGAAAATGCATGTAGGTAAGTTTGTGCTAATTCCACCAGAAAACTAAGCCCTGTCAGTTTTAACACTGCAGCTAACAGCGACAGGCAAACTGATGTGTTGATATTGTGAGTGAGTCGTAGCTTTAGCTCAAAAATAGACAAAACTAGGTTTGTCTATTTTTAATTACCTTTGTCTAATTTTGGACAAAGGTAAATATCAAAATTATTGCATATTTTCTAATAAATAAGCTTCGTTGCTCTATGAAATAATGCCCAACATGACATTGCTAGGAAAGAGCGTAACTAGACATGATGACTTAGCTCTTAAGGCTTCAAACGGAAAGGTTCGCATTACTGGAAGTATTGCTAAATTGAAATTAACGCTTAAATCAGGTACGTCTTGGATATCAGCTCGATTTACTTGTTAATTCTGGTTCAAATTCGTACTGAGCATAACGGGTGATACAAGCATCTAATAAAGCTTCATCATCATAAAATTCACTGACCATTTCAGCAATGGTATGCAATGCATCTCTATCTTCACTATGAATGGTAAACATCAGTGTTTCATCACCAAAAGTTAGTTTTTCTAATAAGCTTGGGTTCTTTTCTGAAAGCATATTTTCTATCAACAACGCCCAATCTTCACCATCGCCTAAAAAGTCATGAGATTCAAACGCTTTCCATTTTAAATCACTTAGCATCAGGCTAAGATCGCGTTTGAAAGTTGAAAACTGAAATGGGTGGAAAACATTTACTTGCTTCATAATATCTCTCTAATATGATTGGAATAGTCATTAAATAACTTCGCCTAAGAAAGCAAGAAGTTAGGATCCCTCCACCCTACTCTTTGTATTTTAATTAAATGATAGCTGCATCATGTTTTGCCTTATTGCTGTTAATAATGACACATTGAAACACCGTTATTTATGATATTTGTGAGCACCGTTATTTATGAGCAGAAAACGTTTTCTTCGTTAAAAGTCCAATTGACCGGGGTTTCTACTGCGTAAATTTTTAAAGGTACTCATCTCGATTTGATAGTGTGCTAACCAATAAGGTAAATGTTGTTTATCAAATACATTCGATTTATCCATCATATCAAAGACGGTAAAAGCCTTACCCTGCGCAAGTGCCGCGCCTAAGATACTTCGATCTAAAATAGCAACGTTATCAATATCTTCAAGAAGGGCATTTTTAATATGGATGGTATTCATATCCCAATTAAATGTTTCTATTATTTTTTTGGTTACTATGCCCTCAAACTTCTCAATGATTAACGGCATATACTCAAGTTTAGGGGTTACATCCGCACAAGAAAAATACTCATCTCTCATCTTTTTCTCTTTATAATCCATCATGACAAGCGTTAAAGCCTCGTCAAAACTCGATGTAAAGTTGTTTGCAATAATAAACAGACCTATCGATCTCATCATGCCGAGTAAAATACCGATATCCGGTTCTTTATACCCTACATCGGCCAATCTCATTCTGGTCACATTTGCAGTACTGACAGCACATTGCCAGATTTTAGGCACCATGATTTTGGTATTTTTATCTGACCATTTTAATAACTGTTTTGACATCATCACAGGGAAAATCATTCGGCAACTTTCAATGCCAATAAAACCAATCGCTGTTTTAGGATCACGAATATTCTTAACTTTTCGGCCTTTTTTTTCACAAAACTTATCGTTATTAACCAAATCCAAAATACTGTTAGATAACGAGTTACTTAAAGTACACAGGCTGCCAAGTTTGTTGAAATCAAGACTCGCACCATATGCAAAAGAAGCAAACTCTTCAAAATATGGCGTGCCAATAATGAGTTTTTTAGGATCTGAGTCATTTAACGTTTTAGATAATACGGCCTCAGCAGTCTTCATAACAACTTCAGAAACCTTTTTATAGCGTTCCTGCCGAGTCTGTGCATCAATTCTTTTTTCTTTAACACGGGCTTGCTCGCATTCCAACAGAAGCCTTTGTTGTTCGCCAACTCGTTCAGTCTCATCCAAAATAACTGAATCACAAAAATCAGATTCTCGACTTAATAAATGATCGACATCTTTCTGATGGACCAAATATCTCTGGCTAACAAGCCATTTTGTAAACCGTGATTTTACTTTGTCACTCACGCTTGCAGCATCGTCAAGTCCCGACTGTCTATAACGTTTTTCGGTATAAATCGACTTTTTCATTAAAACAAAATCCTATGTTCCAGTGAACCCTAAATTCATAATATTCTAAGTTGTCTATCTAAAGCGCAGATAACAACCCGCTATTTTAGCCTATCTATAACCCGTTAAGTAAGTTAAATAGGTCATGCCCTACCTTAGAACAATCGCTATCTAGAGAAACTCAGTGTAATGAACCGCCTGATTTAGGCACTGTGTTCATATTAAATTTTCACGTTATCGAACCAGCTTAATAATAATTATCAACGATGTAGCTCTTTCCTACGATTAAACTGACTCATCATTAATTGGCTCGATTATGGACAATGAAGTGTAAGTCACGATTGATTTTATCATTAAATAAATCAACTCAATCGAACAAAAAACAAACTAAGTGTATCTATTTTTAATTACCTTTGTCTAAATTTTAAATACTCGGCTACAACTCCCTTCAAACACCGACATTGATCAACGAATGATCGCAGTTGATCACATAGCGATCAACCAGTTAACTTGCCTATTGCATGATGGTCTACTCATTACTATGCTAGTTATCAATAACAGAGATAACTGACACTAGGATTAGACATGACTGATATTAAAAGCTTATTTGATCAACTTACCGCAAACTTGCAGCAACTAGAAAAACTATTAGCAACAACAAAACCAGTGCAAGCATTAGTCAGCCGGATCCCTGCGGTATTAAAAGGCCAAGAACAAGCGGTTATTAACCAAATCATTCCCGAGTTAGCCACCGATATGTTGGCCATGAAGTTGACTGCCGAAGCGTTTAAAGATATCCACATTAAACACCCTTTCTCGCAAAAATCAGCGCGTCGCTACGTGGGGATTATTCATTTACACCCAGAGCACAAGAATAGCGCGAAGATTGTGACGCAAATTAGCGCGATTAATACCATCAAAGCGAACATCGAACAGGCGGTTGTTAGCGAGAATGATACGCGTCAAACACGGTTCAGTGCTATTCATGATAATTGCCCTGGGGTCATGACAGTACACTTGTACCGCAAGATACATTGCTTAGAAAATGAAGGCGTTAAATCGGTACGTTTCAGTTGGCAGCGTAAAGATTCATTACACCAACCTGATAAGATAAAATTGTTAGGGGAAATAAACGCAGAGATAGACAGAGCAACGCCAGATAATCAATTGGCATTAACGCAGTTACATCAAAAAATAGCCACGACAGCAGAGCCTGAACTGCGCATACGCAGACCAGTGAAAGTGCAACCAGCGGCAAATATTGTAAGAGTAACAGGGTTAAAAACAGTAACCGCCCCATTGCCGATAATTGTGGTTCAAGAACAACCAATAGAAGCCAATGCAGTAGCTGAATTTATAGCGTCGCAAATGCGCAAGCAACGCTCAGACAAACGTAAGAATGTTATTTTAGGCACTTTTTCGGGTAAGACAATTGAAAAGGTGATGGCTTAAACAACTTGATGCTAGAACCAAGGACGGTTTTCTAGCACATAATCACGTTCAAATTCGACATCTGATTTACACACATAAATAAGGAATTCAACCATAGCAATTACCGCGATAACCATCGAAGGTAAACCCAGTAACACATAACCAAATACAAACAATAACAGCATACACAGGCCCTGTTTGTTATAGCCTAAATAGAACTTATGCGCGCCAACAGCACCAAAGAAAAAAGATAATAATACCGCCCATATTTTCTTGGATTTACCTAGAGTTGTCATCCTGATCTTAGCCAGTTGACCAGACTCTAACGTGCACTTCACTTTACTACCAACCCGAGGGCTGCTCTTATCGCGCCACTGATCCATAGTAAAGGTATAACGACATCCATCCTCATTGGAAATAATCCCTTTTTTACTTCCAATATTAAACTCCAGGATCGATCCCTTCATGACTAAAACTCCATTTATAATATATAAGTGACTAAATTATCACACAAATATCAACAATAACACCAAAATGACAGGGGGTTGTATTTTTGTTCTAAATCAATAAAGCATAATAAAAACAACAATAGTTATTCAATAAAATTTAAAATAAAGCACATCATTGTCGAATCAGTATATTTATATATTGTTTACAAACAATATATAAATACGTTTTATTTTATAAAAGCATAATTTTTGTAAGGTTTTATGATTAGTGGTTAGTTTATCGGCAGGACGCATTAAAACTTTGTTTAAAAAATAAATAAAAAGTTCTATTAACATATTGATTATTTTAAACAAAGCAATGTAGTTTTGGACTTGATTAAGTATACTTGTTATATTAGTGTGAATTGAATTAATAATAAAATAACACGGGGATAGTGTATGAAAGTAAGAGACATAATGGCGAACAATGTTATTTGTATCAGTCATAAAGCAAGTTTAAAAGACGCACATGAACTAATGCAAACTCGTGGCGTACGTCACTTACCTGTTATCTCCGAAACTGATGGTTCCTTGGTTGGTGTGCTAACCCATAAAAAGATGATCGGCGCAGTCATTTCAATGATCAACAAATACGGTACCGATTCACTTGCGAGAAAAGAACGTGGTCAGTTAATCGAAGACTTGATGGAGACAGATTTTCAAAAGCTAACTGAAGATGAACCATTGAAAGTTGTTGTTGAATACTTCATTGATAATAAGCTTGGTTGCCTACCGGTTATTGATAATGAAAATAACGTGATTGGTATTGTGACTTCATCTGATTTTGTTAAATTATGTGCGCATTTACTTAATAAATAAGTTCAAGAATACATAACTTCAAGTATAAGTACCGCGATTATTTATCATTAACCGTGGTTCATTATTCATAATAGGCTGGTCATCCTTTATCAGCCTATTACTCACTATCCGCATTAACGACAGTTAATTTATAAGTCTGAAACTACTGTGCTTGCGAGCTACGCGAATAACGAGCCGCAATTGTAGCCCCAGTCAATGCCGTGATTGATGAAATTAACATAATGATCACCACAGGTTGTACCGACCCCATACTAATAAATGCGGATAACGCACTCACAGTACCGCCCACGGTATATTGCGCTGCCCCTAATACTGCAGAAGCAGAGCCCGCATTACGACCAAAGCGCTTCATAAAACAGGCACTAGCATTGGATATAACCGCGCCGTTAGCTGAGATAGCAATAACAAAGCCAGCGACAGTCACATATAACGCGTCAGGAACCATAACAGAGGCCGTTACTAATATGATTCCACCAAGTACTTGTAAGCTCAAAAAGGCTTTTAATAACGCCTCAGGTTCAAATTTTGCTAATAAAAACGAATTGCCACGGTTAACAACAACCAAACCACAAATATTGGCAAAGAATAACACCGAAAATTGCTGTGGTGTTTGACCAAATACTTCCATGTACATCATCGAGGCATTGGTTAAAAAGATCATCATGACCGAATAAGCAAAGGCTTGGGCGACCATAAACCCTAACGCACGTTTTTCACTAAACACCGACAATAAACCAATCTTTTGCTTAATTTCACCTGGCTGCAGTGTAACTTCAACTTTATTAGTTGCCTTGGGCATGAAGCACATAACCAAAATAGCCACCAGCACAGCAATGATTGCTAATCCATAAAAGATCCAACGCCAATCCGCTACCGTCATGATAATAGTCCCCACTGTCGGGGCAATAGAAGGCGCGATCATCATAATAAGCGCGATCAATGAGAACAACTTCGCGGCTTCTTTACCACTGCAGGTATCGCGAATTGTTGCAGGTACGCCAACAACAGCCATACCACCACCAATCGCTTGCACTACTCGCCATAACCACAACACTTCTATCTGTGCTGCCGTCGTTAACAATAAACTGGCAATCGCGAATATAGCTAAACCAGTGATCATGGCAAAACCACGGCCTTTTTTGTCAGACAAAGGACCGCCAATTAACTGCCCTATCGCCAAACCAAAAATATATAAACTGACCGTAACTGACATCAAAGAGATATCAACACCCATTGCTTTTGCCATTGTCGGCATCGCAGGTAAGTAACTGTCAATCGTAAAAGGGGTTAATGCAAATACAGCAGCCAGCGTTAATATTAACGTCTTACTCATTTTTCCTGCAGTATCTGTGCTTTCAGTGTGTTCTTTATGGGTTGTATTAGTCTTGCTACCGCTAGTTACCTCATTCATGACGATTGAGGGTGTGTTGTTTTGTGTCATATCTGCACCTTTAATTTATCTTTCTGGAAAGATAATAACTAGACTTTACCTTCCTGGCAAGATATGTTGTTAATTATCTGACACAGGCAGGTATCTGTTACCGGTCCACATGGAGATATAAAACATGGCAAATGACATAAACGAGATTGTAAAAGCGATGGAAGATAACTGGCCCGAATGTGCTGAAACTGTATCACCGGCGTTATTACGCTTACTGCAAGTCAGCAACCTATGCAGTCAGCAGATGGAGACATTAGTAGGCAGTCATGAGTTACAACGTGCAGAGTTTGGGGTGTTGGCAACATTAAGACGTAGCTCTATTCCCTACTGTCTATCACCAACGGCATTGTATCAATCGATGATATTTAGCTCGGGTGGCCTCACTAAAGTATTGAATCGTTTAAGCCAGGCTGAGTTAATTGCAAGAATTGATAATCCAGAAGATAAGCGCAGCAAATTGGTGCTGCTCACCAGTAAAGGTAAGCAGTTAATTGAGACCGTTATGCCTGAGTTGCACCAAAAAGAAAGAAACACCTTAAGTGTATTATCGGCAGATGAGCTGCAACAACTCGATGCATTGATGCAGCGGGTATTAGCAAGCATCAACTAACTCCCTAATCATTAATCATTAATCAACGAGAAAACGAGTCATTACACTCAATATCCGTGGCTTAAAAAGAGTTGATAGTCATTGCTGCATTCGCATGACTTAATACCTGTAGCGCTGGCAATGATGGCATTGCCGTTGTGTCCACGTTGTTTTTAACAAACAAAGAAACTGGAAATTGTTTTGACGCGGCAAAATAAATCGACAGTAGGTGTAATCCATCATCTTGGTGTCGTGGCTGTGTTTCTAAGGCTAACGCTTCGAGTTTATCCGCGTTTTCTAACCAAGTCAGAAAGCCGTTAAAATCATCTTCAAGTACTTCATCACTGGCAAAACTAATTCTTAAAAAATCCAATTCAAGAAATGACCATAACGGCTCTATTTCTGATGCGTCACAGATATCAATCTCGATATGAATGCCATTAATACAATGGCCATAATCTGTGAGGTGACTGATCTGACTAATATCACAGGGCTGCTTCGTATTGGCAATATTAATTTTTGCATGCGGAGTTTGCTGTAATAGGGTTTCCACTTCTTGGGTGGTCGGCACGTATTCAAACATGACTTCTTTGAGGGGCGATTCCATTGCAATACCTTATTATCCATATGAACTATATTTTATTATCTGGACACTCTGTCTCATTTTTAGACTATTACATATATAAAATACGGGTAATATGTCGTTTTGAAGAAATATGAGCTAGATGACATAATAATGGAAATAAAGGGGTAGTTTTGTGATAAACCTTAGAAATTAAAATAGAAATGAAATTATTTAATTTCTCACGGTATAACATATATATAACAAGCTGGAGTAAATAAACCCTTTTACATACAGTTATTTACAGTTGTTCATAGAATATACATAAGAAATCACTTCGCTATTTGTCGCAGTACTGACCTCACAAATTGCGCTTTTAAAATACCAATTCAACCTTAATGATTTTTTAAGTTTCTCGCATTGATTACCCCCTGTTAAATGACATATTTTACTAAATAAGCAGGTATTAATTAACATCCTTAACGATGCCTATTTAGACGTCGCTAGTATGCGCTAAAAATCATTATTCTCCATGTAAGATCTGTGCCATTACCCAGCTGGTATGTAACGCCGTTTTGCCACTTGATGGATGCACTACATCATTCACCAGGTGTTCACGCATATTCTCGACATGATGTAATTGAATATTTTCGGGATTATCGATGATAAATTCTTGGCGTTCACTTAACGTTTGCAAAACAACGGCAGCCTCGTCAAACACAGAAAAACTGATTTCGCCTTTACTGCCGGTAATAACAACACGGTCTTCTCTTGTACAGCCACCAAAATTCCAGCTTCCAATGCCCGTCACGCCACTTTTATGCTGCCAGCACGCCGTTACCGCATCAAGTGATGAATACAGCCCTTGTTGATTCGTACCGAGCCCTTTAACGATATCGAAATCACCCAGCAAATAAGCAAACAAATCGAGACCATGGCTAGCAAGATCATCAAAATAGCCACCAGCAGCAACGGTTTTATCTGTTCGCCAGTTAAACTCACCCGATAAGTCTAATGCATTGGCGGGTTTATTTAAAAACGCATTAATCGTTCTTATTTGGCCAATCGCACCTGATTCAAGTAATGCTTTCACTTTGTTAAAACGCGGTAATGAACGGCGGTAATAAGCCACGAACAGCGGAATGTCTTTACCCTGAAAGGCATTAACAATTGCCAGACTGTCTGCGTAACTCGGCGCGAGCGGTTTTTCAATGCAGCAGGGTTTGCCTGCCGCGGCAACTTGTAAGGCATAAAATTTATGGCTGTCAGGTGGTGTGGCGATATACACGGCATCAATATTATCGTTGTTAATAATATCTGCCGCATCGCAAGAATACGCCTTTACCTGGTGGCGTAGTGCATAGTCTGCAGCGAGTCCAAGATCACGGCGCATCACAGCGGAGAGTTCAAAACCAGCTGTCTTTTGATAGGCAGGGCCACTTTTCAGTTCGGTTACCGAGCCACAGCCAATAATACCCCAGCGAATCGGTGCTGTTCGCGCGTTTTTTTTCTGCATATTCTATCCATCAACATTGTTTCATAAAAGCGAGATAGCAATATATGCCATTAATATAAATAAGAAAAGAACAGCAATGTTAAAAAATAGCAATAGTAAGATATATCGAGAGACAGAAAAGCGGATTGTTGAGAAATGGGTTGCACACAGATTTCGGGACAGGGCCCATGCATACAACCATAAGGTTTTTACTAACAACTAAACTGTTAACGTCTGCAAGCGTTTAAGCGCAGCGTCAACACCGACATCAATTTGCTTGGTGCCTGCCAGATAACGTTCACGAAAAACATCAAACCAGCAAGAAAGAATGTCCGCATTCAATGCTTCGCCGTGATATCCGAGTACCAGTGACGCAACTTCTGCTGTCGCCAGTTGGTTATCTTTTGCAGCCTTGCGGATCTGATACTGTGAAACCATATCAGGATCGAATGAGATCACCGGAATATCTTGCAACCAAGGGCTCTTCTTAAACATCTTCTTCGCTTCGCGCCAGCTACCATCCAATAAGATATATAACGGTCGTTTACCCTGCTCAAGCGTTAATGCACCAGTTTGCACACGTTCACGCTCAATCACGTACTCTTCCGGGAAGATAATGAATGGCTGCCAGCAATCGGTATTGATGATGTCGATCATCTCTTGACTAGGCGCTGTACGTGACCACTGATAAGCAAACGTGTCTTCAATAACATCGGCGATAAGACGGCCAGTATTACTTGGTTTAATCATTTCATAATCAAACATCACCAACATAAAACCAGCGGTTGATTTAACCAGTGGTCGATGCTCACAAATACAAAATTGCTTGCCCAACATGCAGTAATCACAACGAATTAATCGACCGCCACGGGCATTGAAAGGTTTGGTACTGTCAGCTAAACGCTGTATTGCTAATCGATGAACATTATGAATGCGCATATAGTGATACCACTTACAAATAAATACTAAATTACAGATAAAAAAATGACCCAGTACCAAGTATTATCACCACCGTCGTGGGACACACTTGCTACTGGGTCATTAACATATTTAGGTACGCGTCAAGCGTTACTTAATTATGATGCTTACGATCTTCCAATTCAGATTTAGTCGCACGAACCTGACGCATAAAGAAATTAGCCATTGACGCAGCAGCAGGTTTCTTTTCTGGCGCTGGCGCTTTTGACGTAATTACGCGTGGTTTTCTTGGTACAACTGGCGCAGCAACAACTGGCGCTACAGGTACAGCAGGTTTAACAGGCTGTGCTGCAGTTGCATGTACAGGACGAACCTGATTCGTCGCAAATTGTGACGATGCAACATGTTGTCTTTGTTGATGTGCTTGTTGTTGCACATCTGCTTGCGGACGAGTTCTAATCACTTCTATCGAGTAAAGTTTACTTGAGATAGAGTTTGTAGACTGTGAGACTTGCTCACGACGTAAGCGTTCACCCGTAGATTTGAATTCTTGGTATTGTACTGCTAACCAATTTTTCAAATGCATTAACATACCTGCTTCAACTAATTCTAGGCAAGTTCTGTTGTTATACTCAACCAATTTCGTTTCTGAAAAATATGTCTTGGCTTCTGCTTCTGAGCCGATGCGTTCGACTAGTTCGAACCATGTTGATAAACCTAATACTGTGTAATGACTCATTGTCTACCTTGCAGATAACCGGCTACATTTTAGTAGCTTTCTGTAAAAATTAGGAGGCGGATTCTATACCTTTGCCGCCGAAATTAAAAGCATATTTACGAAAAAAACATAAAAAGAATGTGTTAACTCATAAATATGCACTTTCAACTTCATTTAGACTAGACTAAATTAAATTTTTAGTGTTGCAAGTGATCAAAAAAATAACACTATTTTTTTGCCTTACTGACACGAATAAATGAGCAACGCTATTTCAGCCCTGTTTTTCAACGTAAATTGTGAATGAAGAATGGTGACTCTTAAGTAGAGAATATTGATTATTAAATAGAGAATCTTGATTGCGATTTAATATTGCTGATGTAAAATCCTGCAAACTAAATGCGTATCTATCAAGGAAATACCTATATGTCTGATTGTCTATCACCACTTACTCCGCAACACTACGCTGTTGAAATATATATAGGTCAAGTTAAGCAAAGTTATGGTTTCGTGACAGCTATTGATAAGCAGTCAGTGAGCAACAGTATCTACCTTTCTGAGCATGGGCTTAAAGATGACGAGAGTGCCGATGAAAAATACCACGGTGGCCTTGAGCGTGCTTTACACCAATACCCTGCCGAGCATTACACATTTTGGCAGCAAGTATTTACAGATAGAACAGACGAGCAACCTCGATTTGAAGCACCAGGTATGGGCGAAAATATAAGTGCGTTAGGCATGACGGAAGAAAATGTCTGTATTGGCGATCAATACCAATGGGGTGAGGCCATTATCGAAGTAAGCCAACCTCGCCTGCCTTGTTTTAATCTTAATACCCGTTGGGATGTCGCGGACATTTCAGTACAGATGCAAGATCTCAGTCGTTGCGGCTGGCTATATCGTGTAATCAAACCGGGTATGGTGAATCAAGGTGATGCACTAATCCACATTAAACGTTTAACCCCTGCGACAACGGTGAAACAAGTCTGTGAATTGTTCTTCAATGCGCCATTGGACAACGAAAACCTAACAACCTTGATTGAAATGCCTGCGTTGTCACCGTACTGGGGCGAAACAGCTAAGACTCGATTAGCCACCAACACGGTAGAGAATTGGAACTTTAGATTATTAGATCACGCTTAATCACGCTTAATCACGCGTTATCACGACTCATTTATGTCAGCATGCTATGAAGCATCCACTTTTAATAATTCCATGACCATTAATTTTCGGATTACGCTGACATACATTACATTAATACCTGCTAATTTTGCGACTGCTGTTAAGGCATGGCCTTCACGTAATAATTGTACTGTGTGCTCTACTTGTTCTTTTCTCATTATATTTCCTAACTCGGTTACGACTAAACTATATAAAATATGACCACATATTATTTGATATAAAATCACGCACTGTTTATATATAGTTTTATTGAATGACATTACCGACTAATATAAAGACCAATTAAAAATTAAACTGTCCACTATAGGACACTTGTATTCAATTTTTATAAATTGCGTGAAATAACAGCTATGGGTTAATACGGCCGTAAAACAGGTTTAAACATCATCATCCATCTGATTTAGTTGTATTTTATTTGGGTTTATAAGTAATGCTGAAACTTTACTGGTCTTTTGTTTTTTCTTTATTAATTTTTTGGCTTCGTGCATATTTAATTTTTCATCGCTGTTTTGATATGCCGCTTGTAATAGCTTATTCAGTAATACCGTATTTTCTACATCATCAAAAAAGTAGTCCTTTAAGCAAATAACGTTTTTTTGTTGGTATAACGCTGTACCAGCTTGACCAGACACCTTATTTGCATAAATAAAAAGGTAAAGCTGCTGACAAGCAATTTGCCATTGTTGATTATCAATGGCCTCTAAGAAGCTTTTTTTACAATCTCTCGATTTTTTATTGCTGACTTTTTCGTAAAAATTAACTAACCATTGTTTGTGTTTATAGCTTTGCCAGATAATAAAGCATAAAAATAGAACCATTAACAAGTTAACCATAACATTGACATTAAATGGCCAAAATGATGTGTTTCCAGGTAAATGCTGTATTGAAACAGCGTTACCTACAACCGTCCATTTACGTGCAGGTATGGTTTCACTTTCTAATTGCCCTGCTTCTGGATCCCACCAGTAAAGAGTTTGCTGGGGTAATTGATAACCCCCTGCTTGCTCAAAAATGTAAGTAACTGATTCCTCTCTTATTCCGGTGCTCGTCCCGCGGATATTTTTATCCGATATCTTTACTGGTTTTTGATAAATACTTATCCCCGCTAACTGTGTTTGTGCTAACGGCGCGATCATCATTGCGGGAACATCTTTAACCGTAAGGGTAACGGTTTCAGTTATTGCGTCACCTATTTGATACTCATTATTGATATCAAAAACACCATCAATGGCAATGGATAACGCTGGTGTCACTATATATTGCTCAATGTCTTTAAGCGCCGCAGGTTTTGATGTTTCAAACTCAATAGCCTTAGTTTGAATTGTGCCGCTCACAATACCGTCACTCTCAGTATTAATGGAAACATCTACCAGTATTGGTCCAACTTCATAAATGCCTACTTGCATTGGATAAATAACTATTTCGCGGGTTTGCACAGCCCATGTTGTGCCATTGATACGTTGAGTGCCATTTATTGCCAATTCATTGAGCGGTAAAATAACAGACTCGGCAAGCTCAACATCGTGGATCCTTGTTCCCTTAGCAAACCAACGGTTAGTTGCAACATCAATCACCAAGGTAACGGCTTGTTTGGCGACAATATTGTCTGAATCTACAATTTTTATAGTAATAGATAGCTCATTGTTTGCGATTAGCTCTTCAACCGATTTAGCAAAACTAGGCATTGAAAAGATTGACAATAAAATCAACATAAAACAGCTTAGTAACTGATTAAATTTAATCATTGCCACTGTCCTTTTGACTGTTAGTTTGCCTAATATTGTTCACCGGCAGTGGTTTCTCTTTTCGCTCATTTTGCATATAGAATTTTTGGGCTAGAAAACGTGCGGGATCTTTTTGTACTTGTCGCAACCACATTTCATTTAACTTAGGATCAAGTAACAACTGCTCTGCACTTAACTGTTCAGCCTCTTGCTTTCTAGCCTCTTTTTTATCTGCACCATCACCGGTTTGCGGTTCATCACCAAGTTCTTTTGATGAATCACCATTTTCTGCCTTTTGACTTTCAGATAATCGATTAACATCATCTATAATTGCTTGAACAATTTTTATATTATTCAATGCCGCTTTATTATTGCCATCTTTCTCCAAAATGCTTTGATATATGTTACGTGCTTTAACGTAGCGACGGTCATGGGCGAGTGCATTAGCGCGAGCTAAAACATCATCGGGCTTGGTATATTGATTATATAAAGTAGCTGATTGTTCAAACTGCTCAGCGCCATACATGCTATAAGCTTGCCAGCGGGTATCATCAAACGTCACCGACGCTTTTGCATAATAACCAAGGTTGAATAAAATTTGTCCTTGTTGATCTCGTGTTAGCCATAAATCTGCAAATTTTTGCGGTTTTAAATAAGTGAATACCGTGACAGCCAATACTAAAATAATAAAACATTTAACACGGTTTTTAATCGTCCAACTAAAGCCCTTTGATAGAAAAAGCGCAAGCTTTTTAGAAGATAAGTACGCTACCATTGCAACGTCCAGCCTTTTCTAAACCAGAGTAAAAATAATGCCGCGACTAAAAAGACAATAGGGTAACCGGCGTCATGCCATGGTCGACTTGCATCTTCAACAATCGTTAAATTGTTATTGATAAAACTATTCACTAAATAAACATCATCTTTATCATGGCTAATAGTAACTAAACGGCCATCGCTTTCACTGGCCATTAAATTCAATTGCGATAATTGTAGTGGAATAATCGTTGAATCAGCCTCCTGATTAACCACACGCTCAACATCGCCTATAGCCCAAACAACTAATTGATGAGAGGCTGATTGAAAGAACTGCTTAAACTTTTCGACGGTATCAGACGTGGCGCCATCTCCAACCAAAAGTACCGTCCCAGGCACTAATGTCGGCGCTAAAAGAGATTCAGCCAGAGGTAATATATTCTGTGGCAATTTACCAGCAGTAGGCATTAACTGTGGCTCTAGTACATCTAGAAAGTGACGGATCATTTCACTATCATTAGTAATTGGCATAACAATATGCGCCGTGCCCGAATAGGCAATCAGTGCCGTATTGGCATCTCCTCGCACGGCTAATAAATCAATTATTTTTTGTTTAGCTCTAATCAGTCGTGACGGTTGAAGGTCATTTTGTTGCATAGTTTTCGACACGTCGAGTGCAATGACCAATGCAGAATCGTCTTGGCTGAAGGGTGATGATTGCTGCTGCCAACTCGGTCCAGCCAGAACAATAACCAACAAAAAAGTAGTTAACCACGATACTCGTTTGGGTGAAATGAACCGACTGCTAGTCCCTTTTACCGTTAACTGTTCTAATATTTCATCAGACATATTCTTTCGCCAATGTGCTAAAGAGTCATCATGAGAAGCTAACGTCTGCAGTATGAACACCATAGGTACGATAAGCAGTAACCAATAAGGGCGAAGTAAATGAAAATGTTGTAATGAAGCAAAAAAAGTATATAGATCATTAGATACTAAATTCATTACCCCTCCTGCTTAGCACGACGACGAACACGAAGCGCCACAATTAATAATGCCCCGACATAACATAAGACAAACAATACAATAGGATAATGATGTGCACTGGTTCTAGGGCGAAAAGAGCGTGACTCAAACAACTCAGGCTCTAAGTTATCGATCTCTTGATAAACTTGCTGTAATTCTTGGCGATTAAGTGCGGTAAAACTTTGCCCTCCAGTGACGCTGGCTATTTCGTTTAGTACTTTTAAATCAACTAGTTCCTCACCTACCGCGAGAGGGTCACCAACAGCAATGGTGTAAATTTTTATATCATAAGCCGCCGCGACTTTTGCGGCATCAATAGGAGGTACTTTTGAAGCGGTATCATTGCCATCAGTTAAGACAATCAGTACTCGATTCTTAGATTGTGCATTTTCAAAAACATTAATAGATAGACCAATCGCATCGCCAAAAGCGGTACTTTGACCTGCCATACCGATTTCAGCTTCATTCAATAAAGCCAACCAAGTGGTTAAATCATCGGTAAAAGGGGCTTGCAAATAAGGTGCATCACCAAACAAAATCAGCCCTAAACGATCTCCTACTCTTCCTTGAACAAAGTCACTTAATACCTGTTTAACAGCCACTAATCGATTAACCACAGTACCATCAGGAGTAGTAAAGTCCTCAACTGACATTGACCCAGATAAATCAACGGTAATCATTAAATCTCGTGCTGATTTCTTTTGCATAATAGGCTCACCAACAATTTCTGGCTTTGCCATAGAAACCACCAAACAACACCAAGCAAATGCCACTAACAATCGTTGCATATTATGCCGATTAATCACTACGGCACCGCTTTGGGGAGCTTCTCCGGTAACATCAACCAAACGAGAAAAGTAAGGCACTTGAATAGATGCTTTTTTTTCTTTATAAATCGGTGAAAACCAATACACCAAAAATGGTAGAGCCAATAAAGTAAATGCCCAAGGGTATGCAAACTCAATCATGCAGCCCCCGGTGATATTTTATCCAAAGGGTTATTTCAGTCACTAAGTTATCCATCGTTTTAGCATCTATATCATAAGCTGGCACATAAGCTAATTGGTTGAGAGTAAAACTCGGTATTTTAGTAAAGCTTGTTTTTTCACATTGTTGGTCTAACCATTGCAACCATGATTTGTTCGATAATAGACATACTTCATCACGTTTATACCCAGATAAAGCCACTTTTCGTAATAAACTCGGTAACTGTCGGTAAATAGTATCTGGCTCGTTGATTCGGTAAGGAGGTAGCTTTTTCAGCCATGCTAAAGCTTCTCTTCGATAAGCATTGTTCTGATATTTTTTGATGGCGCGATAAACGTTAAACCCTATATAAACGAGCATGGCTACAAACAAAACTTGCCATGCAATTGTTTGTGGCCACCAATTGATAGCATTAGGTGCTGTTGTTTCAGCTAAATTTTTAAGTAAATAATTGCCCCAAGGCTCAGGAAACCTTATCATTTAGCCACCTGACCTAGTGCCTTTCGTAATTGCTGAACAACTGGTAAAACCGTAGTAATAGGGAGCAAGGGAATACGATATTGTCTTGCCATATGTTCATATCGACTGATTTGTTGTGCTACCGAGGATTGGTATTTCGAATGAATATTTTTGTCTTGCGATGAGAATTGAATTTGCAACTCTCCGTCACTGATCACCATTTGTGACATTTTAGGTAATGCTTGCTCAAGTGGGTCGAAAACATGACAAGCAATAATTTCATTATGCTGACTGATATTTTTAACTAATTGACTACTTTGCTCATTCCAACCATTGCCATCACCGATAAAAATAACCAACGCATTATTACGACAGAGATGATTAGCTTTTGTAAGCACTTTATTAAGCGATTCAGTAGGATGGATTGGCGTTTTACCGATTTTTAAATTTCGATTTTGCCTAACAATCTCGGTTAATACCTGGACCACATGCTGGCGACCGCGCTTCGCGGGGACAAGTTGTATCTTCTCATCACCATAAACAATAGCGCCGATACGATCTCCACTATCAACCACTTTCCAGGCTATTAATGCGGCAAGCTCTGCAGCAATCACTGACTTCATTTTATTCGTGCTACCAAAAAACATGGTTGAGCGTTGGTCCACCAGCAAATAAATATTCCGCTCTCGCTCTTCTGTGTAGACTTTTATATGCGGTTTACCTGTACGGCGAGTCGTCTTCCAGTCCATTGCACGAATATCATCGCCAGGACGATAATGGCGTAATTCTTCAAAGTTTAAACCTCGACCTCGCAGCTTAGAGCTATTTTTCCCCGACAGCAGGCTATTTACTGGTTGCTGAGGTAAAAAAGAAAAACCTTTAGCTAAATATTGTAAACGACGTAATTCATTAATATCTGCATAAATATTATGATTTAAAAGCGCTTTTGACGAAAACATACTTACGTTACGCCACGGCTACTTGACGAAGGATTTCATCAATCACTTGGTCGGCAGTAATGCCATCAGCCATAGCGTCATAACTTAAAATTAATCGATGGCGTAAAACGGAATGGACAATACTTCTAATATCTTCAGGATCAACAAAATCTTTATTATTAAGCCAAGCTTGTGCCCGCGCCGCTTTATCTAATGAAATGCTTGCTCGAGGGCTCGAACCAACACTTATCCATTGCTTTAACGGGGACTCTGGGTATCGCTCGGGTTTACGCGTTGCCATTACAATAGCAACGATATAGTCAACCATAGCATCACTGGTATGAATGTGATGCACTTCTTCTCTTGCTGCAAATATGTGTTCAGCATCGATTTGTTCACTATTTTGCTCTGCCCCCGTTTCTTCGCCACGTACTAACTTAATAATTTGGGCTTCAGCTTCATCATCTGGATACTCCAGATTTATTTTCATGATAAATCTGTCCATTTGCGCTTCGGGCAGCGGATAGGTCCCTTCTTGTTCAATCGGGTTTTGTGTTGCTAATACCATAAATAACTTCGGTAATTTATGGGTTTTACCGGCAACAGTAATTTGTCTTTCTTCCATCGCTTCAAGTAACGCAGCTTGAACTTTGGCTGGTGAACGGTTTATTTCATCCGCGAGTAATAAATTGTTAAAAACAGGGCCTTTTTGAAACGTTAATATCGGTTTCCCGTCAACTTCTTGGTAGATCTCAGTACCTGTAACATCTGAAGGTAATAAATCCGGGGTAAATTGCACGCGTCCTAAACTAGCCGATAATGTGTTAGCTAAACTTTTGATAGAACGGGTCTTTGCCGTACCAGGTAAACCTTCTAACAGCACGTTACCATTGGTAAGTAATGCAAGCAGCAATGCTTCAACAACATGCGTTTGTCCAATAACGGATTGCTCGATTTGTTTTTTAAGAGTTAAAACAGCTTGATAACTTTCACTCATGATTTATCCCGATGCTAATTTTGAATAACGCTTTGTCGTTGTTGCAATGTTGACTTTAATTGCTGGACCACATTTTCTGGCACGACTTGGCTAAGTTCATTAATACATTGATTTGCTTGAAAACTATTAAGCCGAATTTGTAATTCGCATAAGGCATATAAATGCTGTGGGTTGCCTCCAACTTGATAAGCCTTATTTAATGATTGTTGTGCTTCGTTGCTGTTAATGGATTCAATACTTAACGCATAGACATAATGATACTGAGCGTTGTTTGGTGCCTTGATGGCTGCTTGTTTTAAATTATCCACGGCTAACGATGTTTGTTTAGCGCGGATGTAGGCCAAGCCTAATTGATAATCTATACTGGCATTTTCAGGACTCGCCTTTTGTCCGGCTTTGAGTACTTCAATACTTTGATTATTCTGCTGTTGACGACGATATAACTCCGCTAAATTGGTATAAGAATTAGCAAAGTAAGGTTCTATTTTCATTCCGGTTTTGTAAGCCTTTTCTGCCGCTTGATAGTTAGCTTGATAAACAAAAACATTACCTTGATTATTATGGGCATAGCCTCTGTCGGCATTAAAATCTTGGATCTGCATATACTCATTTAAAGCGGGTGTTAAATAATTTTTATTATCTTCAGATAGCTCAAACCACAACGGCACAATAGCAAGTGCAGCTTGTGCTCTGACCGCTAATACTTCATCTTTCAATAAAGGCGCAATTACACGCCAACGCTCTGCACCGTTAAGGGCTGCTGAACCGCTGATCGCGCCTAAACGAATATTGCTATCGCTGTGTTTTGCACCACGCGCTACAGCAATAATAGTATTATTATCAGGAAAAGGCGCTAAACGATCGAGTGCTGACGCTCGTATTATATTGCTGTTAGCTTCATTTTGGGCAATATGTGATAACGCCGAAGCGACATTTGCATACCCTTGATCCGCGGCTGAGAACACTCGGGAAAAATGTCTTTCAGCGCGAGTACTTGATTGAGGAAACCATTGCTCAACCTTCTTACTACTCCACTCACTATTTTTATCTTCATGGCAGCTCAAACATGTATCAGGAGTACCCAACTGCTTAGCAATATCTGGACGAGGGATATGCCAACCATGATCAGCACGCTCATCAACTTGCATGTAAGTCGTTTCGGGCATATGGCAGTTTACACATTGAGCGCCGGCAGAATTATCTAGATGTTGGTGGTGCGTTTTCTGCGCATAAGTATCACTCTGGTGGCACTGTAAACACAGCTGTTCTTTAGGCATAATTAATTTTGTTGAATGTGGATCATGGCAATTACTACAAACCACACCATTTCTTTCCATTTTGCTTTGTAAAAATGAACCATAGACAAACGTTTCATCGTATATTTGCCCATCAGGGTAATAAAGCGGATTGTTGATCCGTGATAATAAATAACGCTCACCAAAATTATTACCTTTTACGTGGTCTTTCTCACTAATTTGTACTCGGCGGCTATGACACTGGGCACAGACTAACGTTTGTTGACTTGGATTAATGCTTTCAGCCGTAAGCGTTGCTTTATTTGCTTCTAAACGCCAATGAGAAACAGCCTTAGATAATTCGCGTTCAAAACCAGCATGCGCTTTTTTTATCGATTTTTGTTTTGTCCAGGTTATATGGTTACTGCCTGGGCCATGGCAAGATTCACAACCAACATTTATGTCACTAAACGTGGTCTTATATGTGTTACTTTTGGCATTAAAATTCTTTGCCACATTAGTCGAATGACAATCAGAGCACATGTAATTCCAATTTTGCCCAGTATTAGTCCAATAAAACTCTTGGTGTGTTTCAGTCTGATCGGGATAAAGGTCAAACCAACGCTGCCCACCCTCTTCTTGTTTTCGAGAGTCCCATGCAAATGGAATCAGTTGTACACGCCCATCATCAAACTCCACCATGTACTGCTGTAGGGGATGATAAGCAAAGGTATATTTTATTTGATAATCATTAAATTTACCGTCTGGACCAGCAATATTTACCCAAAATTGTTCGCCTTTTTTAAAAAATCGATTTTCCTTGCCCCTGAATACGAACGAAGCATCTTCAAAATTTCCAAGTACATATTCATCCGTTGCATGATTCATCGACATTTCATGGTCTGAGCCTTGCCATGCCGAGAATTGATTTTGATGGCAACTTATACATTGCTTAGTACCAACAAAATCAGCAGCCTTAATATTGGTACTATAAAATACACAAAAGCCTAAAAGTAATTTGCAACATAAAGCAGAAAAGTCACTCATTTTATTTTTTACTCATCGCTAAACGAAAGCCGATATCAGGCATGCGGACGTTATTTGTAGCACCATCACGACGGTAAACTTGTGACTCGTTAGCCGAAAATTCATAACCACCACCACGAAGTACTTTCATTGCTGGTCGGTTCATTTGTGTCATATTCCCAATTAAAGGATTAGTTCTCGTTTCTTTGCTATAAGCTTTACGGCTCATATCGTCTTGGCAAAACTCCCATACATTACCAGTCATGTCATATAGGCCAAGTTCATTAGGCATTTTTTGGCCAACATGATGACTTTTTTTATTAGCATTACCTGCATACCAGGCGACGTCGTCAATATTATTTGAGCCACTGAAGGTATAATTTTTTGATTGTTGGCCACCTTTAGCGGCGTATTCCCATTCAGCTTCAGTGGGAAAACGAAATGTTTTTCCCGTGGCATGATTCAGCTTTGCAATAAACAGCTGCATATTGAACCAACTAAGATTGTTCATCGCACATGCTGGACAAGGGTTATAGCTATAATTCCAGCCCATTAACTGCTCAAATAACGCTTGGGTAACTTCAGTTTTACCGATGTAAAATTCATCAAGCACTACGGTGTGCTCGGGCGTTTCTCGGGGGGAAGCTTCGGGTTGGTTTGATCCCATATTAAAGTCTCCGCCTTCTACCCAAATCATATCGTCTAATAATTGCTTCTTCATCTCTTCAGGTAATGAATAAACTTTATTGTGCTCTATGGCTTCTTTCTTGTTTGTTAGGTCATTATTTGTGAGATTCTGTTGAGTGGTTGCTGTGCTATCATTTTCAACTAATTCATTTTTAACCGCTTCGTGGTCAGCAAAAAGTTCAGCCATTAACTGCTCAATCTTTTTTAGTTCTTGCTGTTGTGTTGCAGTGAGTGTTTGCTCTTCCTCCTGAAAAGACGCTGCTGAATATACCGATGAGTTAAAACATAAAAGAAACAATAATAGTTTAATTTTCATTTAGTTAAATATTTCCTTTAGTATTTTCCCTTGTGATGCTGATGGCGATTTTATATTTAAAATAGCTGATAGCGTGGTTGATAAATCAACGGTTTCAACCGGACGATAAATATGTTGTGCGGGGATATTCTTGCCAGCAAGCATAACGGGAACAAAAGTATCATAAGTCCATGGAGACCCATGGGTAGAAGCGACTTTCAAACCATCCATGTCATTTATAAATTCTTGTGGTTTAAAAACGATATATATATCACCTGAACGACCGGGGTAATAGTTGTTGCTAACTAATCTATTAATGCGTGTATCAGCCAATTGACCACTGACAATTTTATTACTCGCAATCGTTGCATAAACGTCCTCTACAGAAGTTAATGCATCCGCTATTTTATTTTGGACGTCTGCTAACTCAAGTTTATGTTTAGCAATAACGTCTAAATCTAAATAGATATATGGATGGTAATATCCTTTGATTAGAGGTTCTTTAATCCCTAAAGATTTTTTAACCTTTGCCACAGGTACAGACTCATCCCACTGTTTCTTAGTTACATATTTCCCTTGTAAATTTTGCTCAGCTAAATAGCCTGGCGCTTCTGGGCTTCCATGATCAGATGCTAGTACAATAACAGTATTTTCCAACCCTATTTCTTTATCAATGAAGTTAAATAAATCAGCTAATGTCCTGTCCAAACGTAATAAATTATCTTCCATTTCTAAACTTGATACTCCAAAGAAATGACCGATATAATCAGTAGAAGACAAACTTATCGATAGATAATCGGTTATTTCGTCTTTACCAATGTTTTCATTAATGATTAACGACTTGGCAAAATCAACTGTTAATTCATCGCCTAACGGATTGAGCGTTAACAAAGTACTAAAATATTTAGACTCACCCAAAGGATGTGGAAATGTTTTACTATAACCAGCAAGATCCATTTCCCATTCATTATCATCTTTATCTTTTAAGCTGTATGTTTCTCTATTATTTAACAAATTCCATTTAGTGTTTTTATAGCTAGACGGAAGTTGCTTGGCGTTCCAATCATTAACCCACTGTGGATATTGATCATAATAATAATTACTACTAACAAATTCTTGTGTTGCTTTAGAAAACCATAATGCTTTGCCACCATGGCCAGCCATAGAAACAGCACCACGGTCTTTAATTGATACACCAAAAACTTTTGCCTGACCGGCAGTCGCAATTAAAAGCTCATCGCTAAATGTTGAAACACTAATGGTGTTTGGTGATCTACCGTCAACATTAGCCGCCTTTTGTGTTGGGTCTATTTCAGTAGATTTATCTACATCGGCGTCTTTAGATAACAAATAATAATCAGCGTCTTCAATATTATATACAGTGTTATTAATACTGCGGTCATACCAAATATTACCCACTAGACCATGTTCAGACGGATAAGCACCGGTTGCTAATGTCGCATGCCCCACAATCGTTTCGGTATTAGCATGTGCATGATGCGCGTCACGATAGACTGTGCCTTGGTTAATAAAGTAGTTAAAACCATTGTCAACAAAACGATCTTGATATCTAAAGGGTAAATCACCACGTAATTGATCTACGGTTATTTGTAATATCAACTTAGGCTTTTGAATATTAATGTTTTTTGCCGCAAGCGACAGGGGTGAATGTAACAAGCTAAGCAATGAAAAAATACAAGATAGAGTGGCAATAGTCTGGAGTTTATTCATCTGCTTTATAATCCTTTAATAAAGTAGTAAAAAATTAATCTATATACAACATGAAGTTAGTGGCCATTAATACGCTATTAATAGCCACTATTATGAATTACTGAATTTTAAGTTCTAAGGAACAAAACTACCTGGCTTTTGTCGTTGCGGGAAGTCTTTAAAAGTAGCTTTAAATTGTCCCACTTTAACCATTGATGGAGCCATTAAAAACATGTGTTCAGCCCACCATTGCGCATATCCAGCACCGTCATGATCCATACGTTCATAAGGGTCCATTCTTAAGTTAAATATTTTAGGGGCTCGTAATGTAGTCCAAGGGTCTTGCCATACTTCAATACCATGCGCGCGTTGCTCACGAAATATCATTTTATAATCACCATCACGTATAGCAACAATATCCCCTGTATCTGAAGCGTAGATAAATTCTTTACGCGGCCCTTTTATTGACGTGTCTAAAAAGTGAGGTAAAAAATTATAACCATCTAAATGAACTTTATATTTTTTACCATTAACCGTTTTACCTTTTTTCAACTCAGCAGTAACATCCTTTTGACCCGCTGCGGCTAATATAGTCGGCATCCAATCTTGCAATGAAATCATTTCATTAGATACTTGGTTAGGCTTAATTTTACCTGGCCATTTAACCATCATAGGAACACGGTAACCGCCTTCCCAATTGGTGTTTTTCTCACCTCTAAACTGCGTATAACCACCATCTGGCCATAACGCTAATTCAGCACCATTATCTGTGGTATACATAATAATGGTATTGTCAGCGATGCCTAAGTCATCAATCTTATCAAGCAATTGACCAACATGACTGTCATGTTCAACCATGCCGTCTGCATATAAACCTTGGCCAGTCACACCTTCTGATTCCGGTTTTAGACGAGTCCACACGTGCATACGAGTAGAGTTAAACCAAACAAAGAAGGGTTTTTTAGCCGCGTGCGCTTTATCGATAAACTTAAGCGCTGCACCTAAAAACTCTTCATCAACGGTTTCCATTCGTTTTTTAGTTACAGGGCCGGTATCTGTTATCTTGCCATCAGCAAAAGAATGAATTGCGCCACGCGGGCCAAAACGTTTTTTAAATGCTGGATCTTTTGGATAATCGGGATGCTCGGGTTCATCTTCGGCATTTAGATGATATAAATTACCAAAAAATTCATCAAAACCGTGGTTGGTTGGTAAATGCTCATCTTGGTCACCCAAATGATTTTTGCCAAATTGCCCCGTTACATAACCTAAGGGTTTAAGTAGCTCTGCGATGGTCGGATCTTTTTCACTTAACCCTTCTGCTGCACCAGGTAAACCTACTTTAGTTAATCCCGTTCGCATAGGGTGTTGCCCGGTAATAAAGCCTGCTCGACCTGCGGTACAGCTTTGATCGCCATAGGAATCAGTAAACAAAATCCCTTCATTGGCAATTCGGTCAATATTCGGTGTTTTATAACCCATCATACCGCGGTTATAAGCACTTATATTAAAGGGGCCTATATCATCCCCCCAAATAGCGAGAATGTTGGGTTTAGAAGTATCAGTTGTTGCTAAGACGCTTGAGGACAATACGAGTAAGCCTAATCCTAAAACTATTCTTTTACGTACGGGCATATTAATTCCTAATAAATTACGTGGTTAATTTACATTTAACCAACACCGTCAACAATGGCGATTAATACTTCGCCAGCATATTATCAACGATAGTAGTAAGGGGTTGGAAACACAATTATGTAACACCGTATTTATTTTGAAAAAAACTTACTTAAAATGAATCAAGTGAAAATATAATGGGATTAGGCATAGGCAGAATGATGGCGATATTATGACGCTAAACTAAATCCTTATTAGCCCTTGGCGCCAAATTATTAAACAAGGAATGCTCAGAATAAGTTTCACCAAGATATCTAAGGTCATCGCCGCCAAAAACAGATCTGCGAAACTTAATCACTTGCGCTCTAGCCTCGCTTAGCTTAACCTCAAGATATCGTCTGACAGACATTCACAGCTGTATTCTAAGCCGAAAAAATAAAAACTGCATGAGATGATAATCTTTCCAGAACAGGGCGCTTTAATGCTGTTTAGCTTAGTATCTGTAATACTAATAAGCCGCTCGGATGCAAAGTAAATTAAAACATGATGCACAATGAATTATCACCAGCATCTAATTAGATAAAACCATCAAAAACAAGACTTAAAATGACAAATAGCTTACATAAAACGACAACAGAAAAGATGAGTGACCAGCCGACTTTTTACTGGCACGATTATGAAACATTCGGCTTAAGTCCGTCACTGGATCGCCCTTCTCAGTTCGCAGGTATTCGCACCGACATGGACTTTAATGTCATCGGCGAACCAGATATGTTTTATTGCCGTCAATCAGATGATTACCTGCCTTCGCCTGAAGCTGCCATGATAACCGGTATTACGCCGCAGAAAACCCAAGCCGAAGGCGTCAATGAAGCTGAATTCAGTAAACGTATTGAAGCCCAGTTTAGCCAAAAAAACACCTGTATCATTGGATATAACAACATCCGTTTTGATGATGAAGTAACGCGTAATATCTTCTACCGTAACTTCTACGACCCATACGCACACACATGGAAAGACGGTAACTCGCGTTGGGATATAATCGACTTAATGCGCGCTTGCTATGCCCTGCGCCCAGAAGGTATCGTATGGCCAGAAAATGATGATGGCCTACCAAGCATGCGTCTTGAATTATTAACCAAAGCCAACGGTATTGAACATGCAAACGCGCATGATGCAACCTCTGATGTGTATGCAACCATTGCCATGGCTAAATTAGTCAAAGACAAACAGCCTAAATTATTTGATTTCCTATTTAACCTGCGTAACAAACGTAAAGTTGAATCGCTAATTGATATCATCAACATGACACCATTAGTACACGTGAGTGGCATGTTTGGTGCTGACCGCGGCTTTACTAGCTGGGTTGTGCCATTAGCTTGGCATCCGACCAACAACAATGCGGTGATCGTGGCTGACTTAGGCCAAGACATCACGCCGTTGTTAGAGCTAAGTGCTGATGAACTGCGTGAACGCTTATATACACCAAGAAAAGAACTCGGTGATCTAGCCCCTATCCCACTGAAACTTATTCATATCAATAAGTGCCCAGTGCTAGCGCCTGCTAAAACCTTGTTACCTGAAAATGCAGAACGCTTAGGCATAGATCGTAACGCTTGTTTAGCAAACCTAAAACGCTTAAAAGAAAGTAAAACGCTGCGTGAAAATGTGGTTGGTGTTTACCAAGTAGAACGAGAATATCCAAAGTCGAGCAATGTTGATGCTATGATTTATAACAGCTTCTTCAGTGCTGGCGATAAAGCCAATTTTGAAATACTACGTGAAACAGCGCCAGAGCAACTGGCTGGACTGAAACTTAAAATAAGTGATGAACGTTTCAATGAATTGTTCTTCCGCTATCGCGCCCGTAACTTCCCGCATTTACTGTCAATGCCTGAGCAACAAAAGTGGCTGAATCATTGCCGTACCGTGCTAGAAGATAGTGCTCCGCGCTATTTTGCACGATTAGATGCACTGGCAATTGAAAACAGTCATGACGAACGCAAGATGAAACTGCTGCAGCAATTGTACCTTTATGGTCAGAAGATCATTGGGGCGTAATCGCTAATTAAAGTAGCCAGTTAAAATAATGCTATTGAAATAAGGCTGTTTAAATACGCCAATAAAAAAGCCTGTTAGATTCTAATAAGAACACTAACAGGCTTTTTCTTTTAAGAGACTAATTTAACACTAGAAGAGTCTCTTAAACTCTTTAAATAGCTTGCCCTTAAGTTCATCTTTTTTCTCATCTGAACCAAGATACTTATCCATCAGCTTATCTTTTTCAAGCTCGAGTACTTGTTCAGTAATATCTCCAAAATCAAACTTAACGCTCGGCGCAGCGAAACTACCTGTTACATCAATTGGCAGACGTAAATCACGTACCGCTTTCATTGTTGAACTCGATTGACCACCAATATTCTCAGCCACAGAGGCATTGAAAGTAAAATCAAGCTTCTCACGCATCAAGTCTGCATAACCTTTACCATCGACCTTGATCGCAGGTGAAGCCAAGTCAATCTTAGTTGATGTTAACTTACCAGCACCCAGTTTAAAGTTTGCTACCATGGCGCTAAAGTCTGTTTGTTCAGCTTCATTAGTATTGTCCGCTGGCTTTTTGCTAAACATGGCAATGGCTTTACGCACTTCTTGCGCTACGTTAACCCCTAACACCGCGCCGTCGGTGAAGCTGGTATTAATTGTACCTTTGGTTGCAGATTTAAGTTTCGTCATGGTCAGGCCTTTACCGCTTACACGCACGTCAACATCAACTAACCCAGTTAACATTTTCTTACCCGCGGCGATGGTGACTAATTGCTCTGACTGTACTTTTTCTAGCGTGCTGTTCAAATTAAACGTCGCAGGTTTTTTGTTACTGTCTAACAACGCTTTAACCATTAACTTGCCTTCATATAGATCTGAAGATAACTTGGTTAACTGTAATACACCGTCTTTTAACTCACTTTGTAGCTTAATATTATCCAAGACATATTCGCCTTGCTTAATTTTAGTAATGGTTAACGTACCCTTTTGATTCACACTTGATAGCGCACTCAGGTCAGGTTCAACTTCAGGTGCAGATTTGGCTGCGCCCTTTTTAGCACTAGCCGTGCCTTTATTTGACCCTTTCACTGCACTGTTCTCATTTGTCGCAGCCGTCTTAGGTAGCCAGTCATCAACCACAAGGGTATTCATTGCTAGGTTGTATTCTAAGCTTGGTTTCGCAGACACATCGGCAGATAAATCACCGGTGATATTAAGTTCATCAACGTCTAATTTAAGTCCTGCTACTTTAATTGTCTTATCAGCATTATCGTATTTCACGTCAGCTTGCAGTGAGATATTCATTTCTGGTCGCGGTAATGACTTACCTGTTAATGCGAGTTTATTAACAAGCTGGGTTAATTTAATTTCATTAAACTGCTCATCAACCGTCAGTGTTAGGCTGGTATTTAATTTAGCCGTTAACTCATTAGTACGATAGTTCGCTGCTAACTTAACATCAACTGGCTTGTCAAAAGCAAACTCACCTACCGTTAAGCTACTATCAGACAATTTATGATAAGTACCATCTTGACGGTTGTTTAACGATAATTGTGCGTTAGTGATATTCACACCTTTAACTACAAACTTATATTCACTCTTCGCGGTCTCGCCTTCTGGCGTTACTTTAATCGCTTGAATATCTTCATTTGATAATGGCTTTTCTGCAGGCGCTAAAGTCGCTAACAATTCGTCCATGTTATTGCGGCCGTCTGCCAGTGTTTCTATATTAACGGTAAAACCATCAACTTCCACATTGGTAACCACAATAGTCTTAGTAAATAGTGACATCAGCTCAACAGCAGCTTGGATACTGCTGACTTCAATTTGTTTTGAGTCTGCATACTCATGCTTATTGAATAACGTTACTTTACCGAGCTCAAAGCCAATTTGCGGATAGAAGGTTATATTTAAGTCACCTTCAATTGAGACATCTTGTTGCGTAAATTGCTTCGCTTGTTCAATCAAATTATCTTTAATCAATTCTTCATTGACCAAAAATTTAACTGCCACAATTCCCACAACAATAATAATTGCAATGAGTCCACCTATACCAAGGAGTACTTTTTTCATCCTAAAACCACCTTATAACGATTCCTCATAACAATGACCTTAAACACCAAGGACACCACGTAGAGTATTAAATTTAGACCATCTACCTTAAGAATATCATGTAATTAGGATAAAGGCAGAAGATAAGCCAGAAAACACCTATCCTGTCGCTAAGCGACTCCAATATATAATCTGCGAACCTTAGAAAGGAGCTATTAAAATGAAATTATTTTTATATAAAATAGGTAACCACCTTGTCATCAAATCATAGCGGCTAAATGCTTATATTCTGCATGAAATCAATAATCAGCTTAAAAAGTCGGCGAAATCTAAATTCAACAACTTAATGATTATTCACTAATATAACCGAAAGGCGGAAGCTTAATCACAATTACTGCATATCTAGCATTTATCGATATATAAAACTATAAAAAACACGCCACTCAACATAAATACCCGCATTAAAAGTCTATTTTTGTGACCCTTCACACTTAAAATTCTATAAATTATTCTATTTTTATGACACTCGACACATGGTGTTAATAATATGTTTCTCACATGTATATTCACAGTTACTATCCCCAGCAATCGAGGTCATGGCAGCGTTTTCAATTGCCCTAAAATAAGATATCAGAATTTAATACATCGGATTAATGATGATTCGGTAGCTTATGACCTTAGCTAAGATTGAATATGGAATATTTAGTGATGAAGATCAGCATTCACTTGATGCTATTTCTCACACTATAAAAAAGGGAATAATTTAATGAAAGATAATAACGTTTGTGCAGAGTCACCACAAAATGCAAATCAAACCAGCTCAGGTAATAAATCGCTACTGCGATTTCTATTACCTTCGTTAATCGGCTTGTTTTTATTCATGACGCCGATGAGTTATGAAGGCCAAATGACGATCCCAGTGGCAATATTAGCCAAAGCCTTACTTGCGCTGTTGGACGGTTACTTACTCAATATCATCACAACTATCATTACGTTCATGGCTGTGGCATCCACATTGGCAGTCCTAATCAAGCCGGCATTTATAACTGAACGTGTATTTCTAAAAGAGTTATTCATGCCGACGCCACTTTGGCTAATCGTCAGACTTATCAGCTGCGTCTTTACTATCGCAACGGTTTTTCAAGTCGGTCCAGAATATATTTGGAATGAAAACACTGGTGGCCTCGTACTAAACGATTTATTACCAACGCTATTCGCGGTATTTATCTTCGCAGGCTTGCTACTACCACTACTACTTAACTTTGGTTTGTTGGAATTGTGTGGCGCGTTATGTACTAAAATCATGCGTCCTATCTTCAACCTTCCAGGACGCTCTGCGGTTGACTGTATTGCCTCTTGGTTAGGCGACGGCAGTGTGGGTATCTTATTAACGGATAAGCAATACCAAGAAAAGTTTTATACCCAACGTGAAGCAGCCGTTATTGGCACAACGTTCTCAGCTGTATCAATCACCTTTAGTCTGGTTGTTATTGCTCAGGTTAATTTAGAGCAATACTTCTTACCTTACTACATGGCGATTACATTATCAGGCATAGCTGCAGCAATCATCGTGCCTAAGCTTCCGCCTCTATGTTGGAAAAAAGATATCTATATTGATGGTACGCCAAAAAATCACGATTTAGAGTCAATCCCTGCAGAGCACTCCGTTTTTTCATGGGGTATTAACCAAGCCGTTGACCGTGCATCAAAAGTAACGTCATACCGCACTGTATTTATCGAAGGCCTAAAAAATGCGACGCATATGGTATTTGGCATCTTACCGGTAGTAATGGCAATCGGTACTATTGGTCTACTTATCGCTGAATACACATCGGTATTTGCCGTGCTTGGTAAACCGTTTATGTATTACCTTGATTTCATGAACGTACCAGAAGCTGCGCTTGCATCTGAATCGTTAGTCGTTGGTTTTGCCGATATGTTTGTACCGAGTATCCTTGCTACATCAATGGAAAGCGATATGACGCGATTCATTATTGCCGGTGTATCAGTATCCCAACTTATCTATATGTCTGAAGTGGGCGCATTATTATTGGGCAGTAAAATCCCAGTAAACATCGTCGATTTATTTATTATTTTTGTACTACGTACCATCATCACATTACCTATCATCACAGGTGTAGCACACCTTATCTTCTAAGCAGTACTGTAGATCTGCTAAGCATAAGAAAGAAATGAATAGGTAGGTAAATAGAAAACGTAAGATAAAAAAATGCCCATCACTATCACAGTGATGGGCATTTTTGTATTTGGATTAGCACGATATCAAGCATTCATTAAAGAACAATGCCTAGAGACGACTAAGAATTTTGATTTTCGTTATCATCTTGGTTAATACGACTTGAGTCAGCACCATGCTGGTTTTTATACTTGGCGTCTTTACGTTGATTGTAAGGACGTGCAGCAGGTGCAGTCAGTGTTTCAAAGTTTAACGCCGCAATCGTCATTTTAGGACGTAGTGCCAACGGTAATTTACCACTGTTATAAAATTCAAGTACGATACGACCAGACCAGCCAGGGTCAATACGATGCGCAGTTACATGCACCATAAGACCAAGACGTGCTAATGACGAACGTCCATCTAACCAACCAACGATATCTGCTGGTAAGGTTACTTTTTCAAACGTCACAGATAAAGCGAACTCACCTGGGTGTAAAATAAATGCTTCACCGTCAGGTATAACAATTTCATCACTCATAACTTTATCAAGTTGGATAGCCACTTCTTCTTTAGGGCCACTCAAATCAATATAAGGCGCATTATGTGCTTGGAATACTCGGAATTCATGGCCTAAGGTAACATCAACACTTACGCCGCTAATTTTACTTTGATCAGGCTTTGGTTCGATAGTAATTCGACCATCATCTAAATATCTTTCAATATCTGTATCGCACAGGCGCATTTTGTCTCTCTTTAATAGATGCTGTGTTCGTTATAATGCTTTAGCTTTGATACTTATATACTCAAGTTACTTCAAGATGCTATATCAGAGACTAGCTTGGGTATAAACTAATACATTAATCGTTTAATAACTGACAAATTTTTGCTTTTAATGTATCAATCGCAAAACGGTTCTTACCACCACGTGGCACAATAAGATCTGCATATTGTTTTGATGGTTCAATGAACTGTAGGAACATTGGACGTACCGTATCATTGTATTGTTCAATAACCGATTCCATTGTTCTGCCACGTTCTGCAACATCACGTTGTAAACGACGAACAAAACAAATGTCTAACGGGGTATCCATAAATATACTTGCGTGAATAATGTTACGAATAGTTGGATCTGTCAGTAATAAAATACCTTCTAAAATGATCACTTTCTTCGGCGTCAATTTAGTCGTTGTAGCCATACGCGTATGTTCTGTATAGCTGTAAGTTGGTATTTCAACTGCCTGGCCGTCACTCAAACCCTGTAAATGACTGCACAATAATTTATGGTCCATCGCTTGTGGATGGTCATAATTTGTTTTAACTCGGTCTTCCATCTCGAGGTGACTTTGATCACGGTAATAGCAATCTTCAGTAATTACTGCAATTTGAGATTCACCAAATTCTGCAACAAGTTCGCTATAGATTGTTGAAGAAAATAAGCTTTTACCAGATGCAGAAGCACCTGCGATTGCGATGATCACACAAGAGTTAGATGTATTATTCATTAATTAAATGATCCGTTAGGGCTTAAGACGCCGTTATTATAGAAATTTATAGGCCGTCATTCTAGAGTAAACCTAAAAATACCTATAATAAGTTAGAAAATACCTATAATAAGTTAGGAAACACCACTATTACGTTATAGAAATAGCAACATTAGGTTAGCTTAATTGGTATCTCTGTTGATATTGTGTGCGTTTGAAAAAACATCTTACTGACGATGTCGCTTGCAAGTTGCGCATACACAGCTGAAAACACAGAATCAGGTTGTGCTACTACCGTTGGTTTACCCGCGTCAACATCTGCACGTAAGTCAATATGAAGTGGTAACTGAGCAACGCATTCAGTATCAAAACGAGCCGCCATTTTCACTACCCCACCGGTACCAAAAATAGCTTCTTCGTGACCACAATTATTGCAGATATGGGTACTCATATTCTCGACAACACCCAATACCGGTACTTTTACTTGTCTAAACATGCTGATGCCTTTTGCTGCATCGGCAAGCGCCACATCTTGTGGAGTTGATACGATTAACGCACCTGTTACCGGAATGTTTTGGCTCAACGTCAATTGGATATCGCCCGTGCCTGGTGGCATGTCGATAAACAGATAATCGAGTTCGCCCCAATGGGTTTCGCCAAGTAACTGCATTAATGCTTTACTCGCCATTGGTCCACGCCAAATCATCGCTTGATCATTTAGTGCAATAAAACCTATGCTATTAACCGCTAAGCCATGGGCGTTAATCGCTTTCATGGTATTACCATCGTATGCTTCTGGGCGAGATTCGCTCACACCGAGCATAAGCGGGATTGATGGCCCGTAAATATCCGCATCCATAATGCCAACTTTGGCACCCATTTTAGCTAATGCCAATGCAGTATTAACGGTTGTAGTTGACTTACCTACGCCACCTTTACCCGATGCAACAGCAATTACATTCTTAACGCCAGGTATCGCAGCCGCGTCATTACAACGCGCCAATGTTGCAATATCAAGCTTGATGTTCCAATTAACTGCATCCACCCCTTTCATTAGCATCACTTTTGGCGCTAACTTGCTCTTGACTTCGTCTTCAAAATCTAAAGAAGGAAAAGGTAAGCGTAACTGAACCTCAACACAACCATCCTTGTTATTCACTGTTTCGAGTACATTACTGTCTGCTATATTTTTCAACCAACCTTTTGGCTGAAAAATACCAATAAGCTGAGTGATCTTTGTTATATCCATAACCGCCTCTTCATTTTTAGTTTTAAGTGTTTAGCTTTTAAGCATTTCGACTTTATTAATCTACTATATCAATGATAAAGCAAAGAATCACAAATAAATACGCTAAAAATAGCAGGGTTTTTAGCCTAACATCTATGCTTTATAAGCTGTATCAGGTAACATCGGATAACTTTATTTTTAACCACAAGATGAATCAGATTTCATGACATCAGAACGCAAAATCTTAGTAACAAGCGCATTACCCTATGCCAATGGTCCTATTCACTTAGGTCATATGCTTGAGTATATCCAGACTGACATCTGGGTTCGTTTCCAAAAGCAACGTGGCCACACATGTACTTATGTATGTGCGGATGACGCACACGGCACGCCAATCATGCTTAAAGCGCAAGAGCGTGGCATCACGCCGGAAGCAATGATCGCGCAAACTAAAATTGAGCATATGGCGGATTTTGCTGATTTCAATGTTGGTTTTGATAACTATCATTCAACGCACAGTGATGAAAACCGTGAACTTGCAAGCATGATCTATACGCGTCTACGCGACAATGGTCATATCAAAACACGTGTAATTTCACAGCTGTTTGATCCTGAAAAACAAATGTTCTTACCAGATCGCTTTGTCAAAGGTATCTGCCCAGAATGTAAGAGTGAAGATCAAAACGGTGATAACTGCGACAACTGTGGCGCAACTTATTCACCAACAGATTTAATCTCGCCAAAATCAGTTGTATCAGGTGCTGAACCAATTCTTAAAGATTCAGAGCATTACTTCTTCGACCTACCAGCATTCGGTGACATGTTAAAAGCATGGACACGTTCTGGTACATTGCAAGAAGAGATCGCCAACAAACTAGCAGAATGGTTTGAAGCTGGTTTGCAACAGTGGGACATCAGCCGTGATGCACCTTACTTTGGTTTCGAGATCCCTGATGCACCGGGTAAGTTCTTCTACGTTTGGTTAGACGCACCAATCGGCTACATGGGTAGCTTCAAAAACCTTTGTGATCGTCGTGATGACCTTGATTTTGATGAGTACTTCAAAAAAGATTCAACGACTGAACTTTATCACTTCATTGGTAAAGACATCGTTAACTTCCACAGCCTATTCTGGCCTGCAATGCTTGAAGGTACGGGTTTCCGTAAACCAACAGGCGTATTTGCACACGGTTTTGTTACTGTAAACGGTAAGAAAATGTCTAAGTCACGCGGTACATTTATCATGGCGCGTACTTACTTAGACAACTTAAACCCAGAATACCTACGTTATTACTACGCAGCAAAACTAAGCAACAAGATTGTTGATTTAGATTTAAATCTAGAAGATTTTGCCCAACGCGTAAACTCTGACGTTGTTGGTAAAGTAGTTAACCTTGCAAGTCGTACTGCTGGTTTCATCTACAAACGTTTTGATGCAAAACTAGCAAGCGAAATTTCAGAGCCTGAATTATTGGCTGAATTCGTTGCTGCTGGCGATACTATTGCCCAGTACTACGAAACGCGTGATTTCAGTAAAGCAATTAAAGAAATCATGGCACTGGCTGATAAAGCCAATGCTTACATTGCAGACAAAGCACCGTGGCAACTAGTCAAACAAGAAGGCTGTGAAGCAGAAGCGCATCTTGTTTGTACTATGGGCATCAACTTATTCCGTATCTTATCGGTTTATTTGAAACCTGTATTACCAGAAATGGTTGCTGAAGTTGAAACATTCTTAAATGATGAATTCAACTGGGATAGCTACAAAACAGTATTAACAGACCACGAAATCAACAAGTTCAAACCGTTAATGCAACGTGTTGAAATGGACAAAGTTGAAACTATGGTTGAAGCATCTAAGCAAAACTTAGTGGTTGCTGAAGAAGAGAAAGAAGAAGTTGTCGTTGAAGAAACGCCTGTTGATCTTGCTTCTGACAAGCACCTTAAAGAAGAGCCAATTGGTGAAATGATCGCATTTGATGATTTCGCAAAAGTTGACTTACGTATAGCTAAAATTGTTAAAGCTGAGCATGTTGAAGGCGCGAAGAAACTACTTAAGCTAACCTTAGATGTGGGCGGCGAAACGCGTCAAGTATTTGCTGGTATCAAGTCAGCTTACGAGCCAGAGCAACTGCAAGGTCGCTTAACGGTTATGGTTGCTAACTTAGCACCCCGTAAGATGAAATTTGGTATGTCAGAAGGTATGGTACTTGCTGCAGGCCCTGGCGGCAGCGATATCTTCGTACTAAATCCGGATGAAGGTTCTGAACCTGGCATGCGTGTAATGTAATTAAGCTCAGTTATCGAATGGCTATTTAAGCTATTTTCCAACTGACTTTTAAAGGGACTCACACTGAGTCCCTTTACTGTTATATAACGTATAGTTTATATATAAATATTAAAACGAAAAGAGATTTAAATGACAGCTCAAATTATCCTTGCTAAAGGCAAAGAAAAAGCACTTAAACGTAAACACCCGTGGATCTTCTCTGGCGCAGTACAGAAAGTAAAAGGCGAACCAGCAGTTGGTGAAACTGTGGACATCATGAGTGCGGGCGGCGAATGGCTAGCATCTGGTAGCTATTCACCTGAATCTCAAATTCGTGTACGCGTATGGGATTACGACCGTAGCGTAGCAATCGATCAAGCATTTTTTGAAAAACGCATCAAGCAAGCACAATCGCTACGTGATGAGTTAATCGAACAAAAAGGCTTAACTGGTTACCGTTTAATCGCAGCCGAATCAGATAGCCTTCCAGGTATCACGATCGACCGTTATAACGATTTCTTAGTATGTCAGCTATTATCAGCAGGTGCTGATTTTCACCGTGATACACTAGTTGCAGCATTAAGCGTACTTTACCCTGAATGCAGCATTTATGAACGTTCAGATGTAGCTGTACGTAAAAAAGAAGGTCTAGAACTAGTTAAAGGCGTTCTTAAAGGCGAAGAGCCACCTGAAACTGTGATTATCGAAGAAAACGGTATCAAAATTGAAGTTGATATTAAAGGTGGCCACAAAACTGGTTTCTATCTTGATCAACGTGACAACCGTAAAGCTGCTGCAAAATATGCAAAAGGCAAAGACGTACTTAACTGCTTCAGCTACACAGGTGGTTTCGGTGTTTACGCACTGCAAGCTGGCGCGAAATCAATTACTAACGTAGATTTGTCACAACCTGCGCTAGATATTGCAAAACGTAATTTAGAGCACAATGACCTAGATCTATCAAACGCTTCTTTCGAACGTGCTGACGTATTCAAAATTTTACGCCAATACCGTGAAGAAGGTCGTACGTTTGATACGATCATTCTTGATCCGCCTAAATTTGCAGAAAGTAAAGCGCAAATGAAAGGTGCTTGTCGTGGTTATAAAGACATTAACTTCGTAGCTATGCAAGTACTTAAGCCTGGTGGCACACTGTTAACATTCTCATGTTCAGGCCTAATGGAAGATGGTTTATTCCAAAAAATCGTTGCAGATGCAGCGCTAGATGCAGGCCGTGACGCTTACATCGTAGAGCGTTTATCACAAGCAGGTGATCACCCAACGGCTAGCTTCTATCCAGAAGGTTATTATCTAAACGGTTTAGTACTAAAAGTTCTATAATTGAGAGCTTTATCCTTGTAATAAGTCGGTTTTAGTTGCAAAGTGGTACTCAGATAGAATTTAATTCTCTATTCAGTGCCACTTTTAACAAGGCCAATTTTATGAAAGCAAACCTTCTTACTGCACTTTCGTGCTTACCTGAATCTCTTCAAAGCCATGTGCTACCTATTATCAGCCGTGCTGATTTTAAGGGTGTTATTAATGCTGACGATGTCGACCTATTACAGCTGCATTCCGCACTAGAAACACCTGAATTACTACTCAGTTTATTACCGTTAGCTGCAGCCTACTCTGTTGCCCCAATTTCTGATTTTAACGTCGGCGCAATAGCACGAGCAGGATCGGGAAACCTCTACTTTGGTGCCAATTACGAATTTACACATCAAGCATTATTCAACAGTGTTCATGCTGAACAAGCCGCTATTAATAATGCCTTTAGTCATCATGAATCATCTATTTTAGATATTACGGTTACCGACAGCCCTTGTGGTCACTGCCGTCAATTTATGAATGAGTTACACTGTGCACCAACGTTAAGTGTCAACTTAAAAGCAACAGGTGTTAAAACGCTCGCGACCTTACTGCCCGATTCTTTCGGTCCAATTGATCTCGGTATTAACGAATCGCTATTAGCCGCTAAACCAGTTAATTTAACCTTGCAGCAAGAAAACGCTTCATCGCTAGTACAAGCTGCACTACAAGCTGCAAATACCAGCTATGCACCTTACAGCCACTGCCATGCCGGTATTGCATTAAAAACAACAACGGGTACTGTCATCGCTGGTCGTTATATTGAAAATGCTGCCTTTAATCCGTCATTATCACCACTGCAATCAGTATTGATTAATTTAAATTTAGCAGGGTTTGCATTAACTGATATAGAGGCAATGATCTTGGTTGAAAAAGCAGAGACTAAGATGAGCCATGCACAAGCGACACAAGTGCTGGTATCAGAAATAGGTATTAACAATTACCAGCATATATATGCCAACTAAATGAAATTAATATGAAAATCAGAAGCATCCGTTGATTACTGTATACACATAATTAACCGATGCTTTCTTTTAATTTAAGCTTTATTTAAACAATTCGTGTTCATGCTCAACTACCTGCCCTGAATTATGTAAATGTTTAATTTGCCTAAAGTTTGTCACCTTATTTCGCCCTGTTCGTTTTGACTCATACAAGGCTAAATCAGCATGCTGTACAAGTGTAGATAAAATACTGCTACTTGCTAGTTCTGTAAAACCAATACTGATGGTTATCGTGCCTACTTGCGTGAAGATATGCTGCGCAATCGTCTTTCTTAAACGTTCTAATATTAATACTCCGGTATCTTCTTCTGCACATTTAAACAATACTGCAAATTCTTCACCGCCATAGCGGAAAATATAATCTTGATTACGGAAATTGGTTTTAATTAACCGCGCGATTAAGATTAACGCTTCATCACCAATGATATGGCCAAATTGGTCATTCACTTGCTTAAAATTATCTATATCTAGCATAGCCAAATACCAAGAACACTGCTTCTCGGTGTGATCACGACGTTCATTATGATCATGACCAGTGATCACTTCCATCAACTTAGTCTCAAAGGTTTGTCGGTTGAGTAGTTCAGTCAATGGATCAAGCCTATTTTTAAACAATACATGACGTTGGTTAGCATAAATATGCAGGACATTGGCGGCAGTCATAAATTGTTTAGTATCTAACGTCTCGCACTGCATATGGACAGCGACGACAAAGCCAATGACAGTATCACAGTGACAAATGGGGATATAACTCACCCTTGCCTGCTGCTGTTCAACGCAATGGATCTTGTTATCTTGTACTTTAAGATACAGTGCATCAACAGTTTCAGGCGTAAAATCTTGCTGGGTTAAGTTATCAGAAATTAAGCTAATGTTCTGTTCTTCGAGGGCATTTTCTCTGGCAAATACGGCAATTTTCTGCGTTTTTAAAATAGCTTGTAACGAGATAATAAGCCTTACGTCAAGTTGTGCTTCATCTTCCGATTCGGTTAATGAGATGAACCATTCATGTGCACAACTATTAACCGCGTTTCGCATTTACCACTACCTTTCAAGGCTATTAATACAGTGAGTTTAGTCAAAAAAACATAAAATTGAGAACAAAAAAAGCGCATAAATGCGCTTTTAACAGTATATATATTTATAACAAGAAGTTAATACCATCATTGGTTGCTCAAATTACTCCACTCATCCGACCCCTTAGGATAAAATTGTGATTAAACCGGTTTAGCACTAAGTATTATATCTACCCTTAACTAGTTATAAAATATGCATGATTTCGCTAATGTTATCATCATAAGCACATAATAATGAGATAATACCTGCTACTTTCGTCTAGCGTTATCATGAGCTAGATCACATAAAAGCTAGCATTCATGGTATTTTACGCCAATCAGTTAACATAAACGAAACAAGGTGTTCACTTTGTATGTACACGACCGCCTTGCTATTTCTATAATGTTGTCTCTTTATGTTGATTATAAAAACAAGGTTGGACAGGATGCCACGAAAAAAAATACTTGCCTCATTGATCATCTCAAGCTTTGCTCTCACTGCTTGTGATTCGGATACTGAAGTATTAGACGTTAAAGAAAATAAACTGTACACAAGTAGCCGTATACAGTTTAGTCCAGCAGATGGAATTGTGTCTTTACCTAATGATTTACTATTTAGCGGCACTACCGACGGTACATTAGAACTACCAGATGAATTAGCCGCAATCAAAGTAGCTTCGGCTGCTGGTACAACAATGACTTATGCTGATAGTACGTATGCCATTGGTGCACTTGACGGCTGGTCAACAACTCATCCTATCGTTATTGGTGTTGATTTATACGAAGATCGTACGTTAGATGTTTCAAGCATCGAACAACCTGGTGCTGTGCGAATTCTTAAAGTTTCACTTGGTGGTCCTCTATCAGCCTCTGATAATGCGAATTGTAAACTCCAAGACTCATTAACAGTTTGCGTACTTGACGGATTTGGAACCGAATTATCTTATGGTACTGACTTTATAACCACTGTTAATGGAAACTCTATAGCTGTAGTACCATTAAAACCGTTTGCTGCAAAAGCAAGTTACATGTATTTAACAACAAATTTAATTAAAGATAGTGAAGGCGAATCCGTTAACGGCAGTGTTACCTATCAACTGCTGAAAAAAGACTACGCAGAAAATCCTATCGGTGATCCCTCGAATCCGGCCGATGTATCTGCTGTGGGATTACAAAAATTAGTTAATCACTATGATAGTTTTATTCCTGCATTTGGTATTGATGCAAGTACAGTAACGCACGCTGGTGTATTCACCACACAATCAGTATTTGATGTTATTGATACCGTACAGAGCCAGATCACGTCAGCTGCTAATGCCACTTTTACTTTCACGCCTGTCGATAAAGGCTATGATACTCCTACTGCAAATGTCAGTATCCCTTCTTCAGGAGATGTATATAGTGCGTCTGCTACTCTCCCGTATTACCTCTCAAAAACATCATCAGATAGTTATTGGCAGGCTGCGGGGAGCAGTATTGCAGCCGTGGGGGTAGCTTTAGGAACACCTTATGATGACACCGACATCATGCCATTATCAGGCGCAGGTTTAGTCGGGCAAATAGCCGCTTGTCCTATCGCTGGACTAAATTCAATGGATGCAGCGGCTGTCGGCGCAATTGTAGCTGGTATCAAAACCAACCCGACTGCTGTAGCACAGTTATTACCTTACTGTGATATCAAATATGATACAGGTGCAAAAGCTGGCGACAGTATCGACCCTTTCAAACATCTTACTCGATTTAACCCATTACCAGCTGCAGGCTCACTACAAGCTCCTGTTACACAAAATATAGATATACAAATTACGTTACCTAAATCAGCAAGTGCTCCTTATCCAGTTAATATTTCTATTCATGGACTCGGCACATTAAAAGAGACAACGCTAGCAACGGCTGATGCATTTGCGCAGGCGGGTATTGCCACTATTGCTATTGATATGCCATTACACGGTAGCCGTGGTTTAAACGTCGGTACTGATGGTGTATATGAAATCAGTGCAACAGACGCTGCTGGTGCAGTTCTACTCCAAGACAGTCTATTACCAATCATTGCGGCATCGTATGCTAAGGGTAGTCCATTAGCCTTTGTTAATATCAATAGCGGTTTAACGGTGCGTGATAACTTCCGTCAAGCCATTGTAGACCTACTCACATTACGCGCTCAGCTTGGTAATTTCATCGATCCTATCGGCGGCAGTCAATTGTTCGATACAGACAAAGTCACTGTGCATGGTTTAAGCCTCGGTGCTATTACAGCCGCTTCTTTTACCACTTATGCTAATCGTGTTTCAAACACAACATTCAACGTAACCAAAGCGTCATTGGTTGCTCCAACAAGTGGTTTAGCCTGGGCCTTTGCTGAAAGCCCGTCGTTTAGACCTGCGGTTCTTGATGGTTTAGTTGCAGTCGTAGCTGAAGGGAAAAATGTTGAAAAACCGACACCTGGTTCATCGACTTATGCTGAATATTTACAGATTGCTATCGATACTTTAGAGCCAAGTCTTAAATTTGCTATACAAACGCTGGTTGATCCTATTGACCCTATTAACATGGCTTCAACATTAGTGGTAAACACACCAGCGTTGCATGTAATCGAAGTTGTGGGTGATGGATTTGATGGTGACATTTACACCCTCACTGAAGCAGGTCAACCTGCTTATGATATAAACGCCACTAATAAATCGGATCAAACCCTACCCAATTTTGGTGCAATACCAGTAACAGGTACTGAACGCTTAATCGCGAATCTAGGTTTACCTTGTGTAACAGCTACAACAGCTACTCGGGGTGCTGTAAGGTTTAAAAACGGTCATCACAGTTCATTAATTAGTACAAAGTCTGCAGCTGGCGCAACAACAGAACAAGCTGCTTATGCGACTGCTGAAATGCAAAGTCAAGTTGTGAAGTTTGCAGCATCTGGAACTATCGTTATTGATAATTCTAATGATGTGATTAATACTACATGCCCGCTTTAACCATCATAATATGTACATTTAATATGTACATTTAATATGTACAATTAAAAGCAATAATTTAACAACCAGCACTCCGGTGCTGGTTTTTTTGTACCTAAAACTTAACCTCGATATAAACGCATAAAAAAACCAACTCAATGAGTTGGTTTATAGTTTCTACATTAAGTCTTACCGAATTAAAGAACACCTAACTCACGTAATCGTTCCATTAAATACTCATCGGCAGTATAACGCTCTGATAATACAACTTCTGCTTTAGGGTGCAAGAATAGCGGTAATGATACACGCGCTTTCGTCATATCAGCACCTTTAGGATTAATAACACGGTGTGTTGTTGATGGGAAATAACCACCAGACGCTTCTTGCAGCATGTCACCAATATTAATAATGATGTTACCAAAATCACTTGGTACGTCTAACCAAGTACCATCTTGCTTAAGTACTTGTAAGCCAGGTTCGTTAGCCGCAGGAAGTACTGTAAGCATATTAATGTCTTCATGAGCAGCAGCACGGATAGCCCCTACTTCTTCATTACCTGTCATTGGCGGGTAATGTAAAACACGTAATAGTGTACGCGTGCTTGCTTCAACCATCTTTGATAGTGGCATGCTGTAGTTTGCTGATACATCCGCTGGAGAGAATTCTTCAACCCAGTCAAGTAGCTCAGCAGCAAGTGCATTAGCTTGCTCGTAATACGCGAGAATATTTTCTTTTAATGACTCAGGGATACGTCCCCAAGTGTATACATGGAAATACTCTTTAATATCTTTAACACTGTGACCTTTTGCTGTTTCAGACACTGTCGCAGGAAAGAAGCCATCTTGCGTTTCAGGTTTGAACAAAAATCCGTGTTTTTCTTCCGTTTCAAAGAATGCTTGCCATTCAGTGTAAATGGTTTGCACTAATTCTGGATTAATCGGGTGATTAGTTAATACACCAAAACCAGTTTCACGAAGCGATTTTACAAACGCTTCAGCGCTATTTTCAGCGCGGTAATCAATTGCTGCTAATGTCATTATGTATACTTCTTTATCGAAAATTGTAGCGATAATAAAATCCATTAGCGGTAATGTCTACTGTTATCAACTATTTCAACCCTATAATTTATCAATCAATCTACAAACATCCTCATTTAAGTTCACAAACGATACGATCGACTTTTGAATGAAAGTGGATATAAAAAAAGAGCTGTTGTGAATAATTCACAACAGCTCTTTAAGGATTAACACTATAGATGTATTAGCGCTTCTTCATATCAGCGACTTATCTAAATTATTTATCTAAATTGTTAAGATAAGTGATTGTTGCTGCTAAGTCTTCTAGTGTTTTATGGGCTGCAGAATTAACTAAGTATTTACCTTGAACTAAGAAAGCCGGTACAGAAGCAATGTCCGCATTAGTCACGATTGTTTCAGCTTTAACCATTTGTTGATAAACACTCTCATGTTGCGCTTCGCTTAAATCGATTGGGCTCTTCATGTTGTATTTATCAAAAATAGCGATCATCTCTGCTTTTTTCTCTGCAGGTGTCATTGCAGCAACAGGTTCTTCTTCCACTTGGCCTTCGCCATGGTCATGGTTATCTGCACCAGCACCACTTTGAGTATAAGTAAATAAGTCAGTCATCATTTCATGACTCGGTTTACCGCCATTTTGAATGGCCGCGGCATAATAAACATAGGCAGAACGTTGTGCGCTTTCATTAAAAGTTACGTGAGTTTTGGCGATATCTATTTTAGTCATATCTTCAATTGCAGGGATCATGCTTTCCATGTTTTTACAATTGCCGCACGCCAAAGAGAATATTTCAACAACATCGGGCAAATCAGACATCTGCGTCGGAATAACACTGTATTCATTGCCTTCCTTTGGACTATTGTCTTCGCTGCAACCAGCCAGCACAAACAAAGAAACAAAAACGAAGAACAGCGGTTTAAAGATAGATTTCATAAAATAGAAGACCATAAGTTGAAGATTGAAATGAAGGTTCAAAAGCCCAACAGCCTATAATGTATTAGCAGTCCTGTCGAATAAGATTACCTTGCTTTACTTTCATTATGATTTAGATCAAATTGAGCGAAAATATCCACATGACCAACTTAATATAGACATAAAACAGCGCCTTCAATAAACATGTATAAAGAGCTATTAAACCAAACATTTAAGCATTGGTGGTGATTAATGACGTCAGATACAAAATATAAGCGCCAAGTTGTAGGTAAGCCATTAGATTCCGCTAATGCCGCATTTACACCACTTAAAAACACGCAAAACTCTTAATAGTTCGCATGATCTGGCGAACAACAATACTGATTTAATGGCTATCGTAAGTCAGTTTAAGCTTAAGTAAAATTCTCACTTATAATAACGTTGGCCCTTGCTCTACTTAGGGTCAACACACTCTTCATTTCTGTATTAATCCGCATTAGTATAAAAACTTTAAATCGTATAATAGTCCGTCCGAGTCTGTATCAGAGTTTATTACTTAATGGTTATAATCGTTATATTTTTGTGACAAACATCACTCATTGATAACTTAAAATACGATATTACAATTTCCAGCCGATAAGCTAATAACAATGTAATTGCGATAGTGTTATCGCTGTTTAACGCGAGTATACGCTCTCGATTTTATTTATTATAAGGATGTACCCACGTGAATTTCTTATCAAGTTTTAAAGGCCGGATAATTACAGTAATTATGTTACTGCTCATCACGACGCTAGCAATATCGAATTTTCTTTCTTATCGCCAGCTATCTACCATGATGAAAAGCGATATCGATAACTATTCAACCCTGAAAGTCAGCAGTACATCCGATAAAGTTAACGCGTGGTTCCAAACGATCAAAGATGGTTTGGTTGGTACGGCGCCAGATTTTGCAGTTTCACGTAACGATGACCAGATTATTTTAATGGTGCAACAAATCAACGCATCAACAAAAGCATCAGACGTATTTGTGGGGTTTGAAGATGGCCGTTCATATAGTGCAAATAGCGGAGGAAAACATATTCTAGCCGAATACGACCCACGCACACGTGGTTGGTATAAAGACGCAAAACGCCAAGGTAAAACCATTATTACCCCTATGTATAAAGATGCATTTACCCAGAATTTACTGGTCAGTATCGCTGAACCCTTCTACAAGAATGGTCAATTTCAGGGTGTATTACTTGCCGACATCGAATTAAACATCCTCGAAGACATTGTAAAAGCATCAGCATTTGCACATGCAACTACGAGCTTATTTGACGAACTTGGTACTGCCATTGCGTCAACAGATAAAATTGACAAGCCAGGTGAATCAAAGCTCGCTGACAATGTTGCATTTAGCCAACTACAACAGCAGATGCTCGCTGAAGACAGCGGTAAACTAACTCTATCCGTTGATGGAAAAGAGAAGATCAGCTATTTTGAAGCGGTGAAGCTTGATGACCAATTAAGTTGGCACATATTAGTGACGTTGGACAAAGAAGCCCACCATGCCATTATTGCAGATAGCTTAGAAGACTCGTTAATCACAGCTATTATTTTGATTATTATGGTATCGCTGCTGATATATGTTGCTCTTAATAAACTTTACCAACCAATCATTGCATTAAAATCTACCATTCAAGATCTCGCACAAGGTAACGGTGATTTAACTCAACGATTGGAAGTAACAAGTAAAGATGATTTGGGCCAGATAGCCGAAGGCGTAAATACCTTTATTGCTAACCTGCAAACGATCATGATAGATATATCACAATCAACAACGCATATTTCGACAGGTATTGAACAGCTTCGTTCACAAACAGAACACAATAATACCGTGCTAATCGATCACGCCAGTGAAACAGATCAGGTTGTTGTTGCCGTTACAGAAATGAGTTCGACTGCTGATAGCGTTGCTCAAAGTGCAGCGCAAAGTGCAACTTATACACAGAAATCAACTGATGAAGCACACCAATCTAAGAGCGTTGTAGAAGGGGCTGTCAGAGGTGTTGCCGACTTAGTCAATGAAGTAGAAGCTATGGCACTCAACATTCAAACCATGAATGAAGATACTCATAAAATCAGCACGGTGTTAAGCGTCATTGGTGAGATTGCCGATCAAACGAATCTACTGGCATTAAACGCAGCAATTGAAGCGGCGCGTGCTGGCGAACAGGGCCGAGGTTTTGCGGTTGTTGCAGATGAAGTACGAACGCTTGCTGCAAGAACACAGCAAAGTACTTCTGAGATTAATGAAATGCTAACGCGCTTACGTGGCGGTGCTGATACTGTGGTGCGCGCAATGGATATCACCAAAGCAAGCTGCCAACAAACGGCTAATACCACTGCCAGTGTCAATGACAGCCTTGATTCGATGACCAGTTCAGTGATGCAGATTAATGACCTTGGTATTCAGATTGCTACCGCAGCTGAAGAGCAAAGCTCAGTCACCGAAGAAATAAACCGTAACATGACGATGATTCAGAATATGGTATCGCAATTAACTGAAAACGGTGAAAAAACCATGGACAGTACCCATACGCTTGCAAGTTCAAATCAACAGCTTGTTGCTATCGTTTCGCAATTTAAATTGAGCTAACCAACCCGGTTACCACTCTCATTGTCTTTGGCATTAGTTTAATGCCAAAGACAATTTTGCAACACGGTTTAAAACAATGATGAACTAGTGCTCATTATTATCCAATTCAAACTAAAATAAGCACTCAACGTCAACTAAATCATTAAATTAAATATCATACTTTATATTGTTTTATATCACTTTATAGGTGTAAAGTTTGGTTATTTGTTAATAAGCAAACACTTCCCGCCAAAATTTACGTTACAATCCCTTACAAAACTCTATTCCAACTTTCATATGAATGTTACGATATGCAAAAAATCGCCATAACGCTGAATATATATCCACAAATCAGCTAAATAGCAACATTCATAACCATTAAAGGGTACTTATTCACGTGAATTTTCTATCAAGTTTTAAAGGACGAATAATCTCGGTCGTTATTCTACTCTTAATAACAACCTTAACTATTTCTAACTTCTTTTCTTACCGCCAGTTGTCTTCTTCTATGTCGAGTAATATCAATGATTACTCTATAGTAAAAGTAGACACTACATCAGAAAAAATTAACACTTGGTTTCAAACCATTAAAGAAGGTTTGATGGCAACAGCGCCTGATTTTGCACAAGCGCGTGATGATGAGCAGTTACTTTTAATGGTTCGACAAATCACCGCCGCTACAAAGGCCAGTGATATTGTGGTGGGTTTTACTGATGGTCGCTCTTATGGCGCCGCAAGCGGTAAGCGAGATTTAGCAAGTTATGATCCTCGCACACGTGACTGGTATACCTTAGCAAAACAAAAGCGTAGCACTATTGTAACGGCAATGTATAAAGATGCATTAACCAAGCAACTGCTTATTAGTATTGCGGCGCCATTTTATAAAAATGGTCAATTAGAAGGTGTACTACTGGCAGATATCGAGCTAGGTGTGTTAAATGATATGGTGCGTGATTCGGCATTTGCGAATGCGGTTACCAGCTTACACGATAACCAAGGTACGACTATCGCATCAACGATGCAAATCAATAACCCAGGTCAAAGCAAGTTAGCTGATGATATGGGTTATGCGCAACTGCAACAAGAAATGTTAAGCAAAGATGAAGGTGTTACAAACTTCTCTGTTAATGGTGCTGATAAAGTGAGTTACTTTGAGAGCATTGAACTCGATGACTCTATGAACTGGCATCTATTGATTACCATCGATAAATCAGCGCATTACGCGAAATCGCAAGAGCTGTTAGAAGAAAGTCTATTTGGTGCACTGCTACTTATCATTACTGCATCTGCTATCGTTTATGTTGCACTTAACCAGCTATACCGCCCAATTCTTGCGTTAAAATCAACGGTTGTTGATCTTGCCCATGGTAACGCCGATTTAACTCAACGATTGGCAGTGAACAGCAATGATGACCTAGGTCAGATCGCTGAAGCAGTAAATCGATTCGTGATCAACTTGCAAGATATGATGCTGGAGATATCGCAATCAACAGATCATATTTCATCTGGTATTGAGCAATTAAGATCGCAAACTGAACACAACAATACAGTATTGATTGATCACGCAAGTGAGACGGACCAAGTTGTAGTTGCTGTCACTGAAATGAGTTCAACTGCGGACAGTGTTGCTCAAAATGCAGCACAATCAGCGACCTTTACACAGCAATCTGCAGATGAAGCACATCAATCAAAAACAGTGGTTGAAGGTGCAGTACACGGTGTTGCAGACTTAGTGAATGAAGTTGAAGCGATGGCTCTTAACATTCAAACCATGAATGAAGATACCCATAAGATCAGCACGGTATTAAGTGTGATAGGCGAAATCGCCGACCAAACTAACCTACTTGCATTGAATGCGGCCATTGAAGCAGCGCGCGCTGGTGAACAAGGTCGTGGTTTTGCGGTTGTTGCTGACGAAGTACGTACGCTTGCGGCACGCACACAGCAAAGTACCTCTGAGATTAACGAGATGTTAGCGCGTCTTCGTAATGGTGCAGATACAGTTGTACGAGCAATGGATATCACTAAGGCTAGCTGTCAAAAAACGGCAGCAACCACTGCAAGCGTCAATGATAACCTTGATTCGATGACTACCTCTGTGATGCAAATTAATGATCTTGGTATTCAGATTGCCACAGCTGCGGAAGAACAAAGTTCAGTAACGGAAGAAATCAACCGTAACATGACAATGATCCAAGGCATGGTTAATCAACTGACCCAAAATGGTGAAAAAACCATGGACAGTACGCGTGACCTAGCAAGTTCAAATGAACAGTTAGTTGCGATTGTTGGTCAGTTTAAATTAAGATAATGCAGCTTGCTCGGCTCTTGACTAGTTCAAGGGCCGACACTACGCATAGATATAAACTGCGGTTTAAATAGAAAACCTTGAACATAATCAATACTTAAAGCTTTTGCAAACGCTAAATCATCATCCGTTTCGACCCCCTCCAAAATCGTTTTCTTGCCTGCAGCTTTAGCATAAGCAATCAAGGCTCTAATCAATAATAAAAATTTTGCGTTATGCTTATTCAATACCACAAAACGATCAAATTTAATAAAATTAACTTGCTCTAATACTGCGGTTGAAAGCATCGACTGTTCGTTACAGACATCATCAATTGCAGTTCTTATATTGTATGACGCCATTAATTTGATCATGTTAAGACTCATTTTGGCATCGATTATCTCGGAGTTTTCAATTAGCTCTACAATTACCTCATTGTCTTTATGAGCTAAAAACAACTGAATGAAAGGATTCAATTCTTTCGCTGTTATCGACTGCTCTGCGATATCATCACCATAAGCAAAATAAGAATCTTGATCTAAGTTAACGAATAATTTAAAATTTTTCGGGGCATGCTGAAGCTGTAATTTTTTATGTGCGTATTCCACCTGAAATAAAGATAGCGGGTTGTGATGCAAAGCCTTATATACTTGGTCTGGGGCAATGGGATTATTTTTATCATCATAAAAACGTGATAAAGCTTCATAAGCAAATACTTCAAGCGTATCAAGCGCTACGATAGGTTGGTATTCAACACCATAATTCTTTGATTTTAAAATATATAATAGTAATTTAGGTGGTAGAACTGGCGCTATACTAGTCAAATCCGTTAACTCTAGCTTAAAGACAATCAAGTATACTAACACCAAATAGTAATGATTCTCAATATCATCATCTAATTCGAAATGTGTAAAAGAGTGATGACGGCCACAAAAAAGGCCTTTAGCATTGTTTTATACAGTACTAAAGGCCTTTTTATTAAACGCTGAATTGTTCGCAGTTAAGCAATTTTGTCATTAATTGAAACTTAACAGCCTAAGCAACAGAGTTAATCGCATCCGTTAAGATAGCCACAACCACATCAATCTCTGCAGGTTGAATGATCAGTGGTGGTAACATGCGGATAGTCGAACCAAAACGCCCGCCTAATTCGATAATCAAACCACGACGCAGCGCCGCTTGTTGAATCGCTTTTGCGCGAACGCCATCTTGTGGCAAGTTACCTAGCACATCACGTTCACCATTTGGATCAACAATCTCGATACCTAACATCAAACCACGGCCACGAATATCGCCAATAACAGCTGAATTAATCGCTTCTAAATCATGCTTTAACTTCGCGCCCATCGCACCTGCATGCAGATGTAATTGATTTTCAGCAAGGTGGCGCATAACCACCATGCCTGATGCCATTGCTAGCTGATTACCACGGAATGTTCCCGCGTGCGCACCTGGCTGCCATTTATCAAAATCACTGTGATACACAACTGCAGCTAGCGGTTGACCGCCGCCTAACGCTTTAGATACCACGATCACATCCGGTTCAATATCAGCGTGTTCAAATGCAAATACTTTACCCGTTCGACCCATGCCCGCTTGAATTTCATCAATAATAAGTACGATGCCGTGACGTTTAGTGATATCACGTAAACCGCGTAACCAAGTTGGATCTGCCGGTAATGAACCTGCTTCCCCCTGCACTGCTTCAACGATAATAGCCGCAGGTTTAGCAACGCCAGACTCTGGATCTGTTAGCATTGTTTCTAACTGGTAAAGACTGGCTTTAATACCTGTTTCACCTAAACCATATGGACAGCGAGGTGCATACGGGAATGGCATTATTTGTACATCCGCGCCCGTCATGCTTAATGCAGATTTAGGCCCTAAGTTACCCATCATCGCTAACGCGCCATGTGTCATGCCGTGATAAGCACCCGAGAATGCTAAAATAGAACGACGACCCGTGGCAATTTTAGCCAGCTTTAACGCCGCTTCAACTGCATCTGAACCACAAGGGCTACACATTTGAATGCGTGCATTTGCAGCCATATTACCCGGCAGTAGATCCAATAACTGCGTCATAAACTGATCTTTGACTGGCGTCATCAGATCTAACGTTTGCATTGGTACTTCTGACTGCACTGCTTCTATCAAAGCAGCTGTCACATCAGGGTGACTGTGACCCAGTGCCAACGTACCTGCAGCAGCTAAACAATCAATAAAGATCTGTTGCTGAGTATCTTCAACAAAGATACCTTGGCCGCGTTTTAACGCAAATGGCAAACGACGCGGATAGCTGCGAGCATTTGACTCACGCTGTTCTTGGCGTTGTAAATAGCTATTAGTCGCTAGCACACGTGCAGGCTGACTAAGAAACGAATCCAAGTTTAACGCGCTAGGCATTACTGCGCGCGTCACTGGTTTATCGTTATTCATTTCAGTCACATAATTTAAAACTTCGCTCACGTCGTTTTCAACCTTCTTTGATCTTTTATTCATAATTGCCACCTTGTGAAAGGTATCATTCATATTGTTGCTGACAATCGGCAAGATTAAGCTTTGCCCAAGGTCGCTTTGAAATCCTGATAATCAAATTGATTCAGGGTTTCTATTTTACCTTCAACACCGTCAATCGTCGCACGTTGAAAATAAATGCTTGGCATTTTTAGGCCGTTGAACCAGTTCAGTTTCACCATGGTGTAACCGGCTGAATCTTTAATCGTTAAACGATCACCGACTTGTAATGCCTGTGGGAAATTGGCTTCGCCAAATATATCTCCAGCCAAACATGAACAACTGCCAATAATGTAAGGATGCAAGCCATATTCAGTTGCTTCAGCAAAACTTGCCGGCTCGTTATAGATAAGGGTATCTAAACGGTGTGCTTCCGTTGCACTATCAACAATCGCTGTTTTCTTATCATTTTCAACGATGTCTAATACCGATACTACAAGGTCTGTGGTATCCGTGATAACCGCTTCACCTGGTTCAAGATACAGCTGTACTTGGTGTTTTTCAGCAAAGGCTTTCAGTGCTAATGCTAATTCAGCCACTGGATAACCAGGGTAAGTGAAGAACAACCCACCACCCAAACTCACCCAAGATACTTGATCTAAGTGCGCTGAAAACTGCTCTGAAATTGTGTTAAGGATGGTGTTATAAGCAACAAAATCCTTGTTTTCACAATTCATGTGGAACATCAAACCATCAAGTTTAGCGACAGTTTCAGCTGTTAGCCCCGCTTTTTTAACACCTAAGCGAGAATAAGCACGAGCAGGATCTGCAAGATCTTGCCCTGCGTAACTCACTTCAGGGTTAATGCGTAAACCGACACTGCTTGTAGCGTTCAACAAAGGTTGCATACGCTCAAGTTGTGAAACCGAGTTAAAAATAATCTTATCGGCAATATCACGTACCGCGATCACGTCATCTTCGCTGTAACCCACGCTGTAAGCATGTGTTTCACCGGGAAACGTCTCGTGGCCTAGCTGCACTTCATACGGACCACTGCTGGTTGTACCGTCTAAATATTTGCTGATGGTATCGAATGTTCCCCATGTAGAGAAACACTTCAACGCTAACACCAATTTCACATCCGATAGGTCTTTTAACTGCTTGCAGATCTCAAGATTACGCAACAGTTTATCTTCATGAATAATGAAATACGGGGTTTTCAGCGGCGCATTAAGCGCCCCTGCTACAGTTGTATTAACTGCCGACATTACTCGCAGTCCAGCTCTTGAACTTCCCATGTTAGACCAATGCGTGGCATCAATTCTAAGAAGTCATCTGGGTTAAGCTGTTCTACGTTGAACAAACCAACATCGCTCCACTTACCTTGGAAGTAAAGTAGTGCGGCCGTGATTGCAGGAACGCCCGTTGTGTAAGAAATCGCTTGATGCTCAACTTCTTTATATGCTTCTTCGTGGTCGCAGATGTTATATACGAATACGCTACGTGGCTTACCCGCTTTTGTACCACGAACCCATGTACCGATACATGTTTTGCCCGTGTAACCTTCTGCTAGTGACGTTGGATCTGGTAAGATCGCTTTTAATACTTTCAGTGGTTCAACCGTAATACCGTCAGTTGTTGTAACAGGTACTTGGCTTAATAAACCAATGTCGCGCATTACGTTGAAGTAGTTAAGGTAGTTATCAGAGAAACCCATCCAGAATTCAATACGTTTTGCAGGAATGAATTCTGCTAAAGAACGTACTTCATCGTGCGCCATTGAGTAAACTTTTTGCTGACCAACAACTGGGAAATCAAATTCCATTACGCGGCTGTGGCATGGAACTTGATGCCATTCTTTGTTTTCGTAGTAGAACGAGTCGCCTAAGATCTCTAACATGTTTGTTTCTGGATCAAAGTTAGTTGCAAAGCGTTGACCGTGATCACCCGCGTTTACATCCATTACGTCGATGCTGTCGATTTCATCGAATAAATGCTTGTATGCATACGTTGCGAATACGCTTACTACGCCTGGATCAAAACCAGCGCCTAGGATACCTGTGATACCCGCTTTTACGAAGTCTTCACGGAATGCCCATTGTGGATCATAAGCTTCAGGTACTTGCTGACCTTCGCTGCATAAATCCGTTGCTACCGATGTGTCTAGGTAAGCGGTTTTAGTCGCGACACACGCAGCCATGATTGCTACGTTAACCCACGGAGGACCGGCATTGATTACTAGGTCTGGATTTATTTCTTCGATAAGTGCGATTAGTTCATCTTTGTTATCAACGTTGATTTGACGAGAAACTAAGCTGCGGCTCTTGTCTTTTAAGTTGTCACGGTGGTGAACACTAGTGATGATTTTGTCACATTTAGCGATTGTGCGTGACGCAATGGTAATGTCACCAAACACGTCATTGTTTTGAGCACATTTATGCGCAATAACCCAACCAACACCACCAGCACCAATTTGTAATACAGACATATCTATTCCTTAAACTTATTCTTTTATAATTTAAATTAACCAATAAACACCGATGTTTATGGCTTAATATTGTTTTTGCTACTGCTATTAATTACTGCTATCAATTATTGCTATTAATTACAGGTATAAGCTTGCTGAGCAGCAAAGTCAGCGATTTTAGTAAACAGACTTTCAAAATCTGTTAGCTGTAAACATGGATTCAAAATTGTTAATTTAAGACAGGTATAACCATTAATTTTGGTTTCGCCTAGTACGGCTTGCCCTGCTGTTAACAGATCTAAACGCAAACGCTGATTGACCATGCTGATTTTTTCTTCATGTTCAGTACTTACGTCGCTGTTTATAGATAGATGATTGTATCTGAACAATACTGTGCTTAATTGCGGTTGTGCTAACAGTTCAAACTTATCCGTTGCAGTCACTAACGCGCCGACATCTTGCGTTAAGCTAATAAGGTGATCGTACATAGCACCAAATTTATCGGTACCCAACGCTTGCATAGACATCAGCAGTTTTAACGCATCAAAGCGTTTAGTCGTAGCAATTGATTTATCCACCAAGTTTGGCAACTCGTCAGTTTCACGATTTAAGTAATCAGCGTGATGCAGCAAGTATTTGAAGTTGTGGTTATCACGGATAAGTAATGCACCACAGCTAATCGGTTGGAAGAACAACTTGTGGAAATCGGTACTGATTGAATCAGCCAACTCAATACCAGCCAAACGATCTTTGTGTGAACTTAGGATCAATGCGCCGCCGTATGCACCATCAACATGGAACCACATATTATGTTGTTCACTAATAGCCGCAATCGCTTGCAAGTCATCAATCGCACCAAGGTCTGTGGTGCCGGCAGTACCAACAACACAGAATGGCATCAAGTCTTGTGACTGTAGATCAGCAATCGTGCTATTCAATGCGTTAATATCTAAGCAACCAAATTCATCAGTCGCGACAGTGATCACTGCACGTTCACCCAGTCCCATTAACGAGGCTGATTTTTGCACGGTAAAATGGCTGGTGTGTGAACATAGAATGCGTAGTTTTTTTGCGTAACTTGGTAAACCGTCTTTCTGAACGCTTTCACCTGAGATTTGCTCTACCGCGCGGTCACGTGCCAATAGCAGACCCATTAAGTTACTTTGCGTGCCACCACTGGTGAACACACCGTCAGCGCCATTGTTGGTCGCTGATTGCTTAAGGTCATAACCAAACAGTTCACACAACCAATCTGTCATTTTCTGTTCAACGTAAGTTGCAGAAGACGCTTGGTCCCATGAATCCATTGATTGATTTAGTGCCGAGATAATTGTTTCAGCAGCCAGCGCAGGGATTAACGGTGGCGTATGTAAATGCGCAATACAGTGCGGATGTTGCACGATAATGGCATTTTTACCGATCAGGTTAACATTGTTGGTGATAATGTCAGCTAACGGGGCAATCGGTGCTTTGCCAATTGGCATCGCCATAATTTGCTCGTTTAGCTGCGCAGGCTCAAGCCCTGAATACGGCGCTTCAACAGCGGTAAACATAGCTGATAATTCACGTGCAGAATGCTCGATAGCGTTAAGGTAATGTGGTTGTGCTTTAGGATCTAGCTGTACGAATACATCAGACCAATCACTGTTGTGATTTGAGTTTTGGTTTGGATTTTTCATCATTCTTCAAATTTTAAATAAAAAAATGCATATTCGAGAGCTAAGTCGCGCTAAAAGCGGAGGGTAAAACAAACGAACAGGTAAGTTGCGCAGAGCAACCGATAGAAAATGCTAGATTTTAGGCAAAGCGGTAAAGCGCTCGCGCTAATCAGAGATCAGAAGTACGGTAGGGAAATACGAAATGTGTGATTAATGACTTGTATCACTGTATTTTAGAGTCCATATAAAAATAAAATAATCGAGAAGCTCGATTTGATGACGGCAATTTAATTTAAATGTTATCGAGATGCAAGTTTTTTATGTTATCAGTGTGATGAATTAACCTATAAATACAAACGTGTTTGGTTATAACAACTACACCTATAACAAATAAAGCGCAGTAAGACTTTTCGCCTCGCTGCGCTTTTATGACTATTGCCGTTGATTGGTCGATTTATTCCGCAGCAGATATGACACTATTGTCTAAGGTAGTAGCTTCATCTTTAGCTTCTGCAATCACTTCTTCTGTCGCTTTTGCAATCACTTCTTCTGTGGCTTTTGCAATCGCTTCTTCTGCAGCTTTTGCAATCGCTTGTTCTGTCGCTTTTGCAATCGCTTCTTCTTTCGCTTTTGCAACCGCTTCTTCTGTGGCTTTTGCAATCGCTTCTTCTTTCGCTTTTTCAATCACTTCATTAGCTGTTTTTTCGGCTAAAACCGCTGTAGCTAGTTTTGCTTTCAGGCCGTTGATCTCGGTAGCTTGTTCAGCTAATTGGTCATTAATGTCACTTTCAAAACGTGTCATTTGCTGCGCATAAGAAAGACTTGAAACATCTTGTTCAATAACGCTAAGAGATAGCTTTTCAAAAGCGTTACGATAACGCAGTGCTATATTTTCACTGTCATCAGAATCGATACTGTTTATCCAGCTAACTTCTGCGCTGACATTGCTAGCTCTGGTCAGATCACTCTCAACAGTACTAACTAAGTTATTAATCACCTCACTGTTACGAGGTGCTAAGTTAATACTGTCATTTAATTTAACGAGAGCGCCTTTAACTTGCGCATAACTCTTAGGTATTAAGTCCTGATCTACCTTTTGTGATAGTGCTAACAGCGGTGCATAATGAGTGCTTTTAACCATTTTGATTTCAAGTTTTAACATTCTCGCTTGAATATTTGCACGGCGTGTTTCAAAACCACTTGTCTTGCCTTCATCTTCGATGTCTTCAATAATATCGTTAATGCTGTTATTAATGTTTTTAAGTTCGCTTTGCCATTGTGTCTGTATTTTTGATGATAAATAATCTGCATCCGCTAAAGATTTGGCTAAATAATTAGAAACGAGGCCTTTAATTCGACGAGCTTTGTCTAAAGATGCTTGCGTATTGTCAATCTGCGTGAGTACTTCACTCTCAGTTGGTCCACCAAAAAAACCTTGATCATTTGGATCGAATTCAGCGACAAGCGTTCGCATTTTTTTGATTGATTCATTAACGCTAGTCCAACTGGCTGGTGCGTAATAAGCGTAACGCTCATTTTGAGCTGATAAATAATTCTGTTCAACTTGCGTAGCAGACTTAGTCACTTTTTGACTAGAAAGTAACATTACGTCATTAGGCTCTATCTTATTTGTTACGCTTAAGTTTACTGATGTTTCTGGTGTTGTTGAAGCACACCCTGATAATCCCACAATGGCAATCACCGCTGTCGCTAGTATTGTCTTTTTCACTTTATATCCACATAAATTTATACACTAAGCCAAATACTACTCAATAAGCATTACCACCTCAACATATAAGTAACAGTGAATACGACAGAACTGCGATAAAAATATACCAAACAATTACAAACCAAATAATTAAGTTACAAAATGTTGATAATATAGTGTTTTAGTTTACTGTAACTGGTGAGGGAGAGTAAGAAGGCGAAATAGATAAAGTTCAATATCTTGGATCCAACAATAATAAAGCCAGTCACCCTTGCCTTGAAATCGGTTAAAAATCAAGCAGGTATTGGTAAAGCAATCTACCGATCAACTATCCCCCAAACGAGCTGATTCAATAAACTGAAGTTGAACATAAATTAATCCATTAATTCAAAACTATACAGTAGCTTTTCTTCTGAGCTAATGCCTGACTCTTGGCCATTAATGATGATAGTCAGTTTGTGTATGCCTAAATGAAATACACGAGTACTAATCACTTTAAAACTTTGATGACGGCTTAGTTGTTCTTGAGTATTCCCAGCGATTATACGTTCACTAATTTTAAATACTTTCCGCGCTAAGCTGCCATTTTTCTTGAGGTAATATAGGCCATATTCCAAACGTAATTTCTGGGGCTGATTATTGGTATTCTCAATCGTAAAATCAAAATGGAGCTTATCCCCTACTTTCACAACAGGGGTGGTTATCGCCATTGCGGTTAGCTTTATCAAGTCTTGTTGAAAACCGAACAATGCCATAATGTCTGGCTGAGCTTGTTTAAGTAAAGTGCGGCACGCATGTTTGACTAGTTTATCAGTCTCTTCGTTATGACCTAACCATTGCGTTGCAATCTGAACTACAACATCGCTGTTATCTTTAGCAATATCATTTAAGTTATTCGCCACACTGCGTCTAACCACTTCACATTCATCTTGTTTTAATGCCGTTAAAATCGGCAGTAAAGGCGAAGGGTTATTTTTTAATTCCGGCAATGCCATCGCCCAAGGCAATCGAGGTCGAGAGCCTTCACTGGCTAAGCGTCGTACATGGCGACTTTCGTGTGTCGTCCATGTTTGCATCTGTGCGAGCATTTCTGCTGAATAACGAATGATGAAAGGCCTTACAGCAAACTCACAACTGGTATATTGGGTTACAAATTCAAAACCATCAACAGCACGGTCATAATCGTCAATGCCATACATTTCGATATAAGCAGGTAGGAACATGTACTCTATACTTTGCTCTTTAATCCCCTGCTCGCGCAATTCCTCAATGATACTTTTAAGCACGCCTACTGCAATACTAAAATCAACCGGCATAAAATAATGCAGGACTTCAGCGGTATGATGCATGCGCTGTTTTAGCTCATAGTCTGCAAAGCACTCATTAAAGATCATCTGGTTAAATTTAACCGTATCAAACTCAGGTAAGACCTTGGTTAATACCCCCGAGAATTGATCATAAAATGCCGGACAATAAACGTCTTTAAATAACTCAGCCATAAGTAACTCTCATCCTAATGCTAATCAATGCGGCGATTTTCAAACTGTATAAGTAAAATCGTAGAGCTAAAACTATATAGGAAGTGTGCAATAATTAAAATATTTTAACGAGAGGGATAAGAATACAACGTAGTTTAATAGGCATAACAATCGACCGACATCCTTGAACATAACGCAATGTGGCGGTTTATAAAACGATAGCGAGATAACAGCATCCAAACTCTCGATAAATCAATAATTAATTGAATCGTATGGTTATCCTGTGTATCTTGTTTTCATTATAAAATTAAGGTGGTTTTTATCTTCAATCCCGATAATTACCTGTTAGTAGTCTTGGAGTATTCCTAAATGAATAGCATTGATCAATTTGTAAAAAACTGGGGCAGTAAAAATGCCATGGTACCAATAAATATTGATGATATTGCAGAGCTTGAACTAAAATTAAAAGGTGTTTTACCTGACTCATATAAATATTTAATATCTACCTATGGTTTGGTTCACACACCCAATGTACTAACTAAAATTTGCGATTTAAATTCAGATGTTTCTGACGTACAAGATTTCTTAAGCCTAGAAGATGTAGCGTCACTATCACAGTTATATGAAATGAGTGGCATGCCAAAGGGACACATTTTGTTTGCCTCGGATTGTAAGGGCAACATGTTTTGTTTCAAACTGAGTGATTGTGAGAGCAAGCAAACAGATGCTCCGGTATGGTTTTTTAACTATAGCGCTGGTACCGTTACCCACGTATCTTCGTCTTTCAGCGAATGGTTAGACCAATTCAATGAACTTTAATAAAATTTAATGTTGCATTTAACGAGCAGCGCCTCTTTCCCCTTTCTAAAATGACACTAAAAATGAATGATAAAACGATAGCAACTCACAACGGTAAGTTTCATGCAGATGATGTTTTCAGTATCGCAACACTGACACACATTTTCCCTTCTTTTAACCTCGTGCGTACACGTGATTTAAACGTGATTGGCGAAGCTGATATTGTGATCGATGTCGGTGGTGAATATGATCCCGAAACAGGTCGCTTTGATCATCATCAACGTGGTGGTGCAGGCCAACGCGAAAATGGTATTCCCTACTCTTCATTTGGTTTAATTTGGCAAAAATATGGCTTAGAAATATGCCAAGGGAACCAAGAGATCGCAGACGCTGTCGACGCAGGCTTAGTGTCTACGATTGATGCCATCGATTGTGGTCACGTTGAAGGTGTTGCTCAAGGTATAAGCCTTAGCCAAACGATTTCAATGTTTAACCCTACTTGGCAAGAAGATGGCGACTTTGATGCGTGTTTTGATGAAGCGGTTGCTTTTGCAGCGCGTATTCTAACCCGCTTCATCGCATCTGCTGCGGGTGGCATTAATGCAAAAGATATTGTCGCTGAAGCGATTGATAACGCCAGCGATCCAAAAGTGATTGTATTAGAGCAGTATACGCCGTGGAAAACAGCGGTTTTAACGTTAGCGCCTGAAGCTTTATTCATGGTTTATCCATCTCAGTCTGGTAAATGGACAATTCAAGCGGTACCTGTTGAACTCGGTTCATTCGAAGACAGAAAGTCACTGCCAAAACCATGGGCTGGTTTATCTGATAAGGCGTTCAAAGACATCACCGGTCTTGATGATGCTTTGTTCTGCCATAACGGTTTGTTTATTGCTGGTGCAGATTCATTTGCAAGTATCATGAAAATGGCTGCAATGGCACTGCAAGCAGAATAAAAAGTTCGATTAGTAATAGCGTCATCGTCATTAAAAGACCAGCATTGTCATAACTAACTCAGCAAGAGGACACGGAAAATGGAAAAGAGCCTTTTTCAGTTTATCTGGAAATATTCAAAACGAAATCAGCTGATTCTATCAGCTGTCACGCTCCTGACATTTCCGATCCTGTACATATCGCTAGAGCTGCCTAAGCGCATAATCAATGATGCTATTGGCGGCACTGGCGAAGATGTTTCAGTGCTTGGGGTGATATTAAGTCAGACCGAGTTCTTGATGGCGCTTTGTATTGGTTTTCTATTTGCCGTATTGGCCAATGGCTTATTGAAGATGAAGTTAAACACCATGAAAGGTGTTCTGGCGGAGCGATTATTAAGGCGCTTTCGTTTTCAACTTGTCACTCGGATTTTAAGATTTCCACGCTCATATTTCCGCACCACAAGCCAAGGTGAACTGGTGTCGATGGTGACGTCTGAAGCTGAGCCTATGGGCTCCTTAATGGGCGATATGCTGTCACGTCCTATCCTGCAAACAGGGCAGATGCTGACCATTCTAGCTTTCCTATTTGCCCAGAGCTTCTGGTTTGGCCTCGCATCTATCACGTTGATCCCATTACAGGCATGGATCATTCCCAAATTACAGCGTCAGATTAATTTGTTGAATAAAGCTCGAATACAGGAAATTCGCAAATTAGCTGCAGATATTGGCGAAACAGCTGCTGGCGTCAGCGATATTCGAATGAACGGCGGAATACGTCATCGACAGTCCTTATTTTCCAATCGTTTGGGCAACCTGTTCGGCATTCGCTTCGAGATTTATCAAAAGAAATTCTTCATGAAGTTCCTGAATAATTTCATCAATCAATTAACGCCATTCTTTTTCTACTCTGTTGGTGGTTATTTAGCGATTCAAGGAGAGATAACTGTCGGCGCACTGGTTGCCGCACTAGCCGCTTACAAAGACTTGTCATCGCCTTGGAAAGAGTTGCTGGCTTATTACAACCAAACCCAAGATATGGCGCTACGCTGGGAAGTCGTTACCGAACGCTTCTCATCAAAAACATTAGTAAACGATGCTTTATTTGATGGCGAGCCTGATACCAAAACCTGCCTTAATGGTGACATTGAACTGAAAAACGTAACGGTACGTGATGAAGATGGCCATGCCATATTAGAAGATATTAACCTGACCATCCCCAACGGTGCACGTGTTGCCATTAAGACAAATAATGAGGCTACGGCCCTCGCCTTTGCTGATTTGTTAACCCGCGAAGTTATCCCACAGCGAGGCTCCGTGACGATAGCGGGACATGAGATGAATGATTTGCATCAAACCGTCGTGGCTAATCGTATCGGCTATGCCAATTCCAAACCGTATATTTTTAAAGGTACGCTGGGTGAAAACCTGTTAATGCCATTTAATTATCAGCCTGTGCTTGGTTCGGACATTTCGGTTGATATCACCGATTGGCAACAAGAGTCTGCGCGCGCTGGTAATAGTATCGACCCATTCGAATCGAACTGGGTTGTTCCGCAAACGGCCGGTTTTCAATCATATGATGAGATCAAAGACTGGTGGTTCCAATTAGTTGAAGCTATGGGCACCGACGAGATAATCGTGCGCCGAGGATTACGTTCACGTCTTGATCCAAACACCCAAAACGAGCTGGTAGAAGCGATTGTGCAGTTGCGACCAGAAATTGCTAAGCGGTTAGCAAATGCTGGTCTCGATGATATCGTACATACCTTTCACCCTGATAAATTCAATCCAGTGACACCTTTGGGGAGCAACCTGCTGTATGCAGTTCCCACAAAGATGCTGACCCAAATAAGCTTGTCACAAGAAGATAATTTCGTACAAATGCTACAGGACGAAGGCATTGCGGACTATCTTGCACATATGTCTGCCAATCTAATCGAAGGGCTGACTGAAACCTTTGGCACCGATGGTACAGACCATCCATTATTTCGCCGTTTGAATATGGATGAAAACCTTTATCATCGTCTTAGAGTGATAGTAGCCAAACGCCGTTTAGTTGGTCAAAGTGGCTTGTCGTATGAAGATTTTGCATTGATGTTGACCGTACCTTTTGCGTTTTCTGCCGAGCAGATTGGGCCATCGTTCACTGAATTGTTCAAAGCACGGATTTTACAAATTCGTAAGAAGAGTGCGGCAGAGATGGTGGAAAAACTGGACGGTTTATTCAAGCCAATTGACCCACAACAATACTTTCCGGTTATGTCGGTACTTGGTAATGCCATTTTCGGACGAGTTTCAAGTTTGGCAGGAGCCCGAGAAAAATTAATTGAAGATACGGTTGTTGATGTTCTGAAGGAACACGGCTTAAGAAGATTGGTTGCGCAATCCTTATATGATGTTGCGACAACTCAGGGTGGAGAAAATCTGCCTGCGATTTTCAGAGAACGTCTAGCTTTCAGCCGTGCAGGGATAAAAAAACCCGATATTCTGATCCTTAGAAATGCATTAGCGAGCCACGAAGGTAATGCGCGTGCGCTAACGCGACAACGTATTAGTGAATTGATGCCTGAAACTACCCAAATTTTCATTGAAAATTACTTCCTCAGCCCAGAAAGTTTCGATTTATTCGTCGAAATTGTTGATGGACGTATTGATGGTATTGCTCGTCAAGATGAGCCTGAAGATGATGATGCGCGTCAGGATTTAAAACGCAAGTTACGCGTGGTTGCACAAACCGACTTATTTTCAGAACTGGATCTCAAACAACAACGCCTGCTGGCATTTAGTGCGCAATGGTACAAAGCAAAACCAGGACAAGTCATTTTTAGTGCGGGAGAAGAAGCGGATGCTTCTTATCTGTGTGTTAAGGGATCATCAGGTCTATATTGGCCAGCAAGTGCGGGTGAACAACGCTTGGTATCCGAAATTTTACCTGGGCGCTTAATCGGTGATTTGGCCGTTATTCATAACTCGCCACGGCTATTAGATTTAATTGCGATAGAAGACTGCGTATTTCTACGTATTGGCGCTAGTGAGTTGTTGGCCGTGATAGAAAATGACGCAATGGTGGCAGCAAACCTACTGCGTTCCGTTGCTGGGCACTTATCAGAGACAGCCACAAGCCTACGGGCAATGCGCGCATTTGCGATTGAACGTGGTGTCGATTTCACTGCATTAGATGAAAAGGATAATAACCACAATTGATAATTATCTAACTAACGCATGGTATTTGTAGTAAATACAAAAAAGTATCTACTGTTATGACATTTTTTTCACTCAAACAGTTTATAATGTTGTCAAACTTATCCCTTAATTAATAAAGCAGACGGAAAATAATGAGTAAAGTTTCTATCTTTCTAAAAGGCATGGCGATGGGTGCAGCAGACGTTGTACCAGGCGTATCGGGCGGTACTATTGCCTTCATTACCGGAATTTACGATACTCTGTTGGGTAGTATTAGTCGCATAACCCCACGTCTAATCGGTATGATCCGCAAGGACGGTTTAAAAGCAGCGTTTGATTACATCAATGGAACATTCTTGATTGTGTTATTAGCGGGTATCCTGACGAGTATTTTTACACTAGCGCGTATTATCACTTGGATGCTAAATACCCACCCCATTCCACTGTGGTCTTTCTTCTTCGGTTTAATCATCATCTCAGTCAACCACATGTTTAAGCAGGTTAAGTTCTGGAAAGTCAGCCGTATTGTGGCAGTACTTGCCGGTATTAGTTTTGCTTATAGCATTACCGTGCTGCAACCGCTTAACCTTGAACCAACATCAATCAATATCTTACTTGCAGGTTCAATTGCCATTTGTGCCATGATCTTACCGGGCATCTCAGGTAGCTTCATCTTACTGATGTTAGGTATGTATGCACCGGTCCTTGCTGCGGCAAAGTCTCTCGACATTATCACGCTAGGTACGTTTGCCGTAGGTTGTGTCATCGGTCTGCTGACATTCTCGCATGTACTTACATGGGTACTAAAACACTACCACGATATCGCGTTGACATTTTTAACCGGGTTAATGATAGGTACACTTGGAAAAGTATGGCCATGGAAAGAAACACTAACCTGGCGTACTAACTCCAGTGGTCTTGAAGTGCCGCTATTAGAGCGCAATCTTTCACCATTTAGCTTTGAACAAGTGACAGGCCAACCGGCATTATTAGCCTATGCGATTGTGGCGATGCTTATCGCGATTGGTCTTATTCTCTTACTTGAAAAAACGGCGAGTAAATCACTATCTAACTAGTTTAAATAGACGCTAAAATCATAACTAACAACCGAATAGTATTATAATTTGGTTGTTAGTTAAAAATATAAACGAAGACCCGTATCAAACCACTATCGACGCTTTTACTTTGCGGTATCCCAACCAAGCGAACAGGCCAATAAAGAACACAGGCCCAAGCCAGAGGATATAGGTTCTCGGTTCAAACTTAGGTTTATACAACACCATATCACCAAAACGACTCGTCATAAAATCAATCACTTGAGCGTCGGTCTCACCTTTATTAACCATCATATAGACCGCTAAACGTAAGTCTTTCGCTATCGGAGAATTAGACTCCATCAAGTTTTGGTTTTTACATTGCGGACAACGTAATTGGCGAGCCAAATGCATAGCCCGATTTTGTGTATCAATAGAATTAAACGCAAACACCTCGACCGATTGCGTTGCTTCAACACCCGAATCACGAGTATTACTCGCTAGTGGTTGTGCAGATAAAGGCAATGTGGTGAACATCGCTAGCATGAGCATATACGCTGATAATCGCTTCATTTAGACTCCCCTAACCTGCTTGTTGCGTTAGTAACGCTTGGATAAATGGTTGGAAATAACGTAGCCAAACTTTTTCATCCAATGCGCCAGAATAACGAAACAGCACAATACCTTGGCTATCTAACAGGTAAGTTTCCGGCGTAGCAATAACCCCCATATCCAAAGCAAGTTTGCCATCGGGATCAAAGATCGTGACCTCATAAGGATTACCCAACGTGTTTAGTACTTGATTCGCATCAGCGCGATCGTCACGATAATTTAAACCGACAATGCGTATGTCGTCTTTAACCACCAGCTGCATTAAAAAATCATGTTCACTTTGACAAACTGCGCACCAAGAAGCCCAGACATTTAATAAGGTGAACTTTTTATTCGTTTGGAACACGGTATTATTTATTAACTCCGTATTCGAACTTAAACTACTGGCGGTGAAAGTGGGGATCGATGCTCCAACCAAAACAGAAGGCGTCACTTGTTGTTCTTGGGACGTTAACGCAAACATCATCAAGGTAACAAATAGCAGCCCCAACAAACTCGGCAGTATTAACTTCAATTTATGATTTAGCATAACGCCGTCCTATCGCCAACATACCACCAAGCATCATCATCATACTCCCTGCCCATAACCAATTAATAAACGCTTTATTTTGTACTCGAATAGCATAAGCGTCGCGGTCAATCTTCTCACCCATGGTAATGTAGATATCCCGTAGCCAAGTTGAATGAATAGCAGGCTCGCTCATGTTCATCACCCGCACTGGATAATGACGTTTCTGCGGTTTCAACTGCACCCTATCTCCGTTGTTATCAACCACATCAATTACTGCTTGTTCAGCGGTATAATTAGCCGCAACCAACCATTGTGTTTCCACATAGCTAATAGTTAAATCACCTAGTTTAACAGTACTACCTGGACTCATTTTGGCACTCATCTCGGTCGAATTAAAACTCACCAGTAAGATACCTACAGCAGTAATAGCGACACCAATATGCGCGACAGTCATGGCTAAATTACCCATGCTTACACCAGCCAATAAAGTTGACATCACGATACCAACGCACAATATCAATACTAATAATACATACAGAGACAAGCTTTCATTAAACAAGTAGCTGGCGACAGAACCAATAATAACCGAGGCTAGCCACACTAATACCAGTTTAATCTTTGTGCCATTAAAATGCGTTTTTTGCCAATGAATGAAAGGCGCTATGCACATCAACATAAAACAAAGTAAAGCCAGAGGAACAAATACCGTGTTAAAGAAAGGTGCACCCACAGAAATACTCGCTAGGTTTAATACTTGAAAGATCATCGGGTAAAACGTGCCGAGCAATACCGATAATGTCGCTACGACTAGCAAACCATTCAGCACCAAAAACAGTACTTCCCGGCTAACAATGCTCTGTAATCGTAACGGTTTAATCTTACCACTTTGTAACATGAATAAGGTTAATGGCACTACAACACAAATAGCCAAGATAACTAACAGCACCAGCCCGCGCGTTGGATCGACTGCAAATGCATGTACTGACGTTAAGATCCCTGAACGAACGACAAATGTGCCCAATAAGCTTAAACTAAAGGTGAAAATAGACAGTAATAAGCTCCAGTTAATCAAAGCCTGACGCTTTTCACTGGCGATCAAGGAATGCAGCAATGCAGTACCGGTTAACCAAGGCAGTAAAGAAGCATTTTCAACGGGATCCCAGAACCACCAGCCGCCCCAACCCAGTTCATAATAAGCCCACCAAGAACCCAGCGCGACACCACCGGTTAGCATAACCCAAGCAGCAAGCGTCCAAGCCCGACTCCATTGTGGCCAAGGAATATTAATATCAGGCATGGTTAACGCTGCGACGGCAAAGGCAAAAGCGCCCGAAAATCCAACATAGCCTAAGTACAGTAAGGGCGGATGAAAAATAAGACCTACATCTTGCAACATCGGGTGCAAGTCTCGTCCTTGCATCGGTACAGGAAACAAGCGAGAAAAAGGATTCGAACCTAACAATGTAAATAAACCAAACGCAGCGGTTAATAGACTTAATACAATTAATACTCGGCTGATAAAAGCTTGGTTGTGATTGCGATTCACAAACGCAATCGCCGCCGACCATAATGACAGCGAGAATACCCAAAATAGCAGTGAGCCTTCATGCCCGCCCCATACGGCAGCGATCTTAAAAAATACCGGTAATTGAGAATTAGAATGTTGGGCAATATAATTAACAGAGAAGTCATCGACAGTGAAGCTATAAGCAAGCAGGCAGATAGAGGTAGTCACCGCGATAAACGCAGCATAACTTAATGACCATGAGTAACGGCTTAGCTGTGGTCGTTTCGTCACAATGCCAAACAATGGAATAGCGGCACCGAGAATAGCGCATAGCGTACCAAGAATAAGTGAAAATAATGCAATTTCGGGGATCATAAAGGGATCCATTGGTAATAAAAGAAAACAAAGAGAGCCCAAACGAACTCTCTTAACTTACAGTTAGCTAATCTTTTAACTAAATTTTTAACTAAACAACTGTCATCTGGCCTGCGTACAAAATAAATGTCCGCAGCATTAATACACCAACAAGGCTTAATGAGGTGACTAACAATACAAAGGCTTTGTTATGTTGCGCTTGAGTGGGTACAAAAAAGTTAAGTGCGAGTGGCACTAACATGCCTGCACCAACGACACCATACCAAAACCACGTTGCCCAGAATCCACCGCCAATTGCGGCCATTGCAGCTACTTCATTCTGACCACCACCAAAGATAAGGCCAGTAAAAAACGTCAGCAGTACAAACAGCTCGAATACCACAACCGGGCGTTCAATACTGTGGATCCATTGCACACTCTTGCTGTGGAATGACTCTTTGAAGCCAATAATACCAACTAACAAGCAGGCCGCAGCACCCGAAGACACACTCGAGAAGATAAACAGCACAGGTAGAACGGGGTTATTTAACATCGGATAAGTTTTCAATGCTGATAATAAAAAGCCAGTATAAGCCGCTAGCATCACAGCAAGCAGTGCTAAAAATAGCTCTAACGCATTCTCAAATTTAGCGATTTTGTCTACAATCGGATTAACGAAAGCTAGACGCCCTTTAAACAGCTTCTGTAGCAATACCGCTAGCTCATCTTTAAACATGATTGCGATCCAAGTAAATAAAATAATCATATAAACTTGGAATAAGATCACACCCATCGACATGACTGAGGTTGGGTTAAAGTAAACGAGGATCTTCCAAAATGCTAAAGGCTTCGTTAAGTGAAAAATCAAAATCGTTAAGCCTGATATGATCCCTAATGGCGCTAAGATTGCTGTTGCTTTGATAATACCGTTGGCAGACGCTTGACCTTCAATAACCTTACGTTTCAAATGAATAGCAATGAGTACCATACCCGCCGACATCCCAGTTAAAAACAGGTATATCGCAATGATCCAGTCCCAGACCAATGAATCAAACGTAAACGCACTTACAAATGTATTCATCGTTTTATCTCCCCTTTTGTATCCGCCACTTTGTACAGTTTTGGCTCGGTCCCTAACTCTACTTTCGAGCGGTAAACAGCATTGCTAGCAATCACTTTGTTTATCTCACTCGTCGGATCGTTAAGATCACCAAAGGTCAGTGCTTTGGTCGGACATGATTCTACACAAGCAGGTAATTTACCGGCTTTCAAATTGGTATCACGACAGAAATTACACTTATCTGCAGATTTTGTTTCTGGGTGGAAGAATCGGACTTTATATGGACAAGCTGCTAAGCAATAACCACAACCGACACACTTATCGCTATGTACATCGACAATGCCAGTTTTAAGATCAACATACGATGCGCCCGTCGGACAAACCGTTACACAGGGTGCATTATCACAATGCTGGCAAGACACACGCGTAAATGTGTAATCAACATCAGGATACTCTCCCATCGGCGCGCTACGTTCTATGGTTAGACGTGATACGCCTTCAGGTACATTGTTGGTTTCACGACATGCATCGGTACAAGCGGTACAACCAATACAAGCCGTTTCGTCAAAAACCATACCGTAGCGTTTATCACCGTCTTCTTGTGTTGCTACTAATGATTTTTTACCGAAGGCAACTTTAGAAACACCAGTAGTAAAAATTACCGCACCAGCACCGAGTAATAAATTTCGTCTAGAACAGGCCATGTCAGTCTCCCTTACCTTCTTGATTCAAGTTAAAGTCTTTATGACAATCGACGCACTGCGCAATTTGAGCCTTACGTTCTAGTGCTTGCATACCTTCTTTTTCACCATCGGCATGGATCACATGGCAAGACGAGCAAGTGGCTTTTTTAGCATGTACATCGTGTACCCAAGTTTTTTCTTGTAGTCGTTCAGGGGTATGACATTCAGTACAATTGTCCGTTGCTTTTAAGATAGCGTCAAAATCAAGCAGGGTTTTATGGGTGCCAATTTGAGATTGAGCTGCAGAGTACTTGGTAACTTGAGAGGCATTTTCGCGGTGGTTAGGACCAACTGTGTTATGGCATTCAACACATTTAAGGTCTCTACCAAGTTTAAGTGCGGTTTTTTCACCGTGCGTACCTTGGCGTGTTTCTTTCGAGTCTTTATGACATTGCGTACACGCATCATCACTATCACGAATAAACGTCACTTGGTGTCGACTATCAGTGCTTGCATTAACAGCCTGACGATCTGACGACTCCGCAGTAACACTGAAATTAAAACCATAGATACATATGAAGAGCAGAAAGCTAATCGTTGTACGTATGGTTAATTTTACATTACCCATTTTGCATCCTTCTATGAGAATTATAAAAATGTGTGTTAATTAAAAACACATTTTAATTTTCGTTAGTTTAATTATTCAGAATAAACAGATTATTAAATTAAAATTAATTCAACTTATCTATTATTTATTTTCCTGATTAACACTAATTCTTATTTATAATAATTCTTATTTATGATGCCAGCCACAACGCTTAACGAGACCACTATATTGTAAAACGCCAAAATAAAACACAAAAACAACATACCCATAATGAGTTGATTCAATATTTGAGATATACATCAACAAAGCTATAAACTTATGTTTTAAATAGATTATAGGTTAAACACGAATGTAAGTAAGTGTCAAGCACTGTAATCTAGTGTATAGATCACACTTTGTAGAGCCCATGTAATCACGTTTGCTTTAATAAAATACAGGCCGTTTTCATATCTTGATCAAAAACAATAAACGCGAGAGTAATGGCCGAATAATATATATACATAGATAGATATGAGATAGTTTAAATAAGGTATTTATATTGTTTAAACTAATCTATCTAACATAAAGATTAAATTAAAAAATATAATTACTTGCCAATTTTTATTTATTGCCTCTCTCACAACGCTTGGTCAATCTAAATAATTATAAATTGGAGACAACATGGTTAGTGTATATAAAACTCTTAAACCAACGTCAGGCGTAACAGCTCTATTAGCAACACTATTACTGAGTATGAGTACATCGGTGTTTGCTGCAGATCAAGTAACAGAAAAGTTAGAACCTCGTAATGAAAAGTTCCAACAAGCACATCCGGATCAATACAAAACCTGGAAAGCGACAAGTGAAAGTAAAGAATTAGAAGATGCATTACAAGGTGATCCAAATATGGTCATCATGTGGGCGGGTTATGGTTTCTCTAAAGACTATAACAAAGCCCGTGGGCATTTCTATGCCATTGATGACATCCGTAATACCTTGCGTACAGGTGGGCCCACGAATGCGAAGAATGGTCCGATGGTGATGTCTTGCTGGAGTTGTAAAAGTCCCGATGTAGCACGCTTTATTGAAGAAAATGGGGAAGATGCTTACTTCTCGGGTAAATGGGCTAAAGGTGGTGCTGAAGTCGTGAATGCTATTGGCTGTGCCGATTGTCACGATACCCGCAGCGACGCTTTTAAAAATGGTGAACCAGCACTTAAACTTACGCGTCCTCACGTAGAGCGTGCAATGGAAGCAATTGGTAAACCATTTGCTGAGCAAGGTCGTCTTGATCAACAAGCGCAAGTCTGTGCGCAATGCCATGTTGAATATTACTTCACTGGACCAACAAAAGCCGTTAAATTCCCTTGGGATAAAGGCACAACCGTTGATCAGATGGAAGAGTACTATGACGAGATTGGCTTTAAAGACTGGACGCATGCGGTTTCTAAAACGCCAATGCTAAAAGCACAACATCCCGGTTATGAAACATGGCGTGAAGGTATTCACGGTAAAAACAACGTGACGTGTGTTGATTGCCACATGCCGAAAGTTAAAAATGCAGACGGTACAGTGTTCACGGATCATAAAGTGGGTAACCCGTTTGATCGTTTCCAAGATACCTGTGCAAACTGTCATACACAAAGCAAAGAAATGCTCCAAGATGTGGTTAAAAGCCGTAAACAGCAAGTGACTGAAATGAAGCTATTGGCTGAAAAACAAATCATTGCAGCACATTTCGAAGCTAAAGCAGCATGGGATGCAGGCGCAACACAAGCTGAAATGGATGAGATCCAACTTAATATCCGTCATGCACAATGGCGTTGGGATTATGCTATTGCCTCTCATGGTGTGCACATGCATGCACCTGAAGTTGCCTTGCGTATATTAGGTACAGCCTTAGACCGTGCTACAGACGCGCGAACTCAGTTGATTCGTTTACTGGCTAAGAAAGGCATTACCGATCCAATCGAGATCCCTGATATCTCAACCAAAGAACTTGCACAACAAGCGCTTGGTATGGATATGGACAAGATGAAAAAAGAGAAAGCTGAATTCTTGAAAACACTTGTACCAAAATGGAAAGCTGAAGCAGAAAAACGTGAAGCGACTTATTAATCACTAACTGTGCGTAATGCGTAATGATAAAAATGCCGACATGATGTCGGCATTTTTTTTGTTTCATAAATAACGAGCTGGCTAATGGTTATTTGATAAAGTGTGCTAATAGCTATTTAATAAAGTGTACTGACCGTTATTTAATAAATTGTTTCGCTTGGTTTATTGAATTAATAATCGACACTCTATCTAATCCTTGCTGATCTGAATCGAGTAATTGCACCCAGAGATCAATTGCTTGTTGGTACCGTACATTCATAAACTCATTTGAAGCTAACATCATTAAGGCCGTTTGATTATTCGGTTCAAGCGCTAATGCTTGATCAAGCAATGCCTGTACTTCAGCTGTTAAATGCTGGCCACTTGCGTAATACAATGCAGAAGCCTGTGCTGAATAATGCATTGCCCCTGGAGTTGAGGTTAATCGGATTGAATAATCAAACACTAACAACGCATTATCATATTCACCGTTATACATGTAGGCATTGCCGAGCTGAAACCACAGTTTGGCATTTTGCTTGTCGTCATAAAGCTTGTCTTGAAGTGTAGAAATGCGCTTATCACTTATTTCAGAAGCCGAGAGCTGTTCAAAAGGTGCTGCCGCTATCACCGCTTGTTGGGTTTCTAGACGCTGATAATCGCTTAATAAATAGTAACTACCCGCACTGCCGGCAATCAGAGCTGAAACGATAATCGGCGTCCATAAAGATTTACTCATAGTCAATTTCATCTGTTGATAATGATTGTGAACAGTTTAACATTTCTACCTATTATTACTTAGTTGTTTTTTAATTCCTTACTCAGCAAATTATGGGTCATACGCTCGGAAAAATTAGCCGGGTTGGTTAGACCCATACGACTTAACAATTTTTCAATTTCAGCCGTTTTCCGTGTGGCAGTAAGACCTTGTAATAATAACTTAAGCTTTCCGTGCCTTGACGACCCCTTATTCTTCAACGATTTTAAGGCTTTCATCAATTTTAATTCAGAATCGGTAAAACTAGAACCTTGTGGGAACTCAGGGAATACGCCATGCAGCTTATGCTTGTTACAAATACCATTGATTGCCTCAGGTAAATTATTACAAAATGCGATGGGAATTTGGTAATCAGCAGCCACTTTGCCAGCGTCTTTTGCTTGTTGAAGCAATTGCGGCTGGAATCGAGAATCAGAAATTTTAATTAACTCGGTATAAACAATGTGATCGGGTTTGCTGCGTAGATTGGCAATACCATATTCAGTAATCACAATATCACGCAGCTGGCGAGGAATAGTATTATGCCCATAGTTGAACAATACGTTGGATTGAAGTTTACCATCTCTTACACACGTACTGCGTAATTTAAGAATCGATCGCGCGTCTTTCATCTGATGAGATTGGGCCACAAAATTATACTGGCCCCCTACACCACTAACCACCTGGCCATTTTCTAATCCATCGGATACGACTGAACCATCCAGTGTCACCATCATTGCAGAATTTAGAAAACGAGCTTCTTTACGTTGCATCGCTTTAATTTTTTGATCACCCAAGAAATGATCGTACAGATCATTCACATACTTGACACTTGTCATACAGAACTTAGCATGATCTTCTTCAGTCATTTCATTCAGTGCTTTATAAAATGCCTTAGGGCCAATAAAGAATGCGCCATGCATAACAATACCGCCTTTGAGCTTGTCTCCGAGGCAATGCTGTTCAATCCACAAAAGGGCATCTGCTTGACTCAAATCTGCAATACAACTTTCATCATTACTGTATAACCTGTTTTGATACAAAGTAACTGCCGATTTAAATATCCCTAATTCTTGTAGATAAGCGAGATCCTTCGTGGTTAGTTCGGTTGAAATGGCTTTATGCTTAAGTAATGTGGTAAGTGTATTTATGTTCACATCAGTCGTTATAGCGTTGTCATTCAGCAACGATTGTAATAAAACATCGGAGAAGACTTGACGAGTTAAGATCCCTGCTCGATACAAATGCATGAAACCATCGACCATTAACTCACTGCATCCATATAAACCTTGGCTGAAAATACTTCTATCGCCGACTTTAGCCACGACAGGAAATTTATCTTCAATTTTTAAATCATTGAAAATTTCATTATAACGTTCATTATTTTGGTGACGGAGTAACAAGCTATAGCTTAGTGCACTACAAAGTGAACCAATACCAAGCTGAAGTGTTCCACCATCTTTAATCAAACTACTCGCATAAAACCCAATCATATGATCTGCGTTTGAAATCGCATCTTCAGGGGTAGCAAATAATGCATAGTCTTTTTCTTGGCTTTCTAAAATAAAATTAAATGTATTAGCACTGACTTCAGCATCGTTGCGCATAAATGGCATATTAGAATTAACTTCACCTACGCAAACAAACTTTCTGCCCTCTGCCGCCTTTAACTCTTCTAACACAGGGATCATATCTAATGCTAAATCTGAGTTACTGCAAAGGCTATATGTCGTGACGTTATCAACTTGTCGCTCCGCAACAATTTGTGCAACCACGTTAACACCTTTATCTATTAAGTCTCGAACAGCATGAGTATAATTGGTACTTGTGTAATTGAGCTGCTGTGCGTTGTTTATAAAACTACCCGCTTTAAAAAAGAATTCAAAAACCGTAATATTATCTGGTAACGTTTTGTTTCGAATATCTTTCATATAATCTAGTTCTTGCACATCACTAAAATGGCGACTTACAAATGGGGCAAGAAATTTATTTTCAAGATCTGTTTTAGCACGGGGGATCTCCAACGATATAGCCGTTTCAATTTGTAACGTGATACTTGGATCGGCCTTCGCTCGTTGATATAACGCGTTGCTAAACGTAATAGCTTTACCAATTGCTATCGGCAGTCCCAAGACAATATGGTTTCCAACTTCAGCAAGTACGGCATCAACTAATTTCTCGACATCGTTTAACCTAACTGCTTCAGGTTTACTGCTGGTTTTCTTTGAATTAAAAACTTGTTTATCTGATATTGTTTTTGCTTCAATGTCTAATACAGGCATTATTATATCCTTTAATAAGCGGCAACATTAGGCTTCCACAAAATACCTAATTAATATGATGTTAGGACTAATTAAACATAACAGCAAGTCATATTTAGAGTAAAAACTTCACATTCATTTCCAAAACATTGATAACAGAATGTTACTCTTTGGTTAATTAATTATTAGTGTTTAAGGTGGTTTTTTGAGATGAAAGTGAGAGTAATACCTTCAAATGAGATAAAAATAAAACATTTATACAAACACGCTAAATTGTTAATTTAAATCAAATAATAGGAACATTCAAAGTGGTATCATATTGCAGATATGCGGGGGCAGCTCGCATTGATAACCTGAGTTAATCAACTGCCTAGATCACCTAATTTCTAAGAAATTTATTAAAAGCTATTTAAATTTAATTATGTAGCACACTTATCTATTATTGATAGTTCTAAAAGCATAATCATATTGCGACATGGATAACAAATAGCAAAAAAACACCTACAAATAGGTACTCCCAATGTGTTAAATTATTACTTTATTCGTGCTAACGAGAGTTGCTATGAAAGCAATAACACAACCACAGAAAGTCGATACGACAATAGTCCGAACTCACGCCCTGCTACATATAGCTAAATCGATTCACAGTATTCAAGGTGCAAGCGCACAAGGTATTAGCTTCTGTGAACCTACCATCGACCTTGCTGCCATCCAACATAAACTCGACCAGCTAGAATGTCTATATTACTTTAATAGTCAGTGTTATGTGGGCAGCCAAAATAGTGTAGTTAAAACAAATGAAAAAAAACAAGATAATAATGTTCTTAAACTAGCGACTAACAAGCTCGTTTGGCATTATAATGAAGCCATCGCCCTGCCCTTTATTCCTGCTAAACTGGCTGTTGTCGGTGCAGGTATTGCGGCGATTGAAATAGCCACTATCTATCAAGCCTTAGGCACAACTGTTGATATCATCATTACTGGTGATGAGGTTTTCCCTGAGCTCGATAAAGATATCAACAAAACCTTTCAACGTTATGTAAAACGCCTTTTCAAAATAAAACCCCAAGCAGAAATCAGCGCTTTTAATTTCATTGATAACCAAGTGCAGCTATCCGTCACCAGTAAAAACAAGCCATTACCAGATAGCATCTATGACGCGGTATTTATCGCCGACGCTGACGACTCACAGCATGATTTATTAACTCAGCCCTTCATGGCCACCAGCTTCCCGACCGTGACATGGTTAGGCTGGACAGAAAAGCAATTAGCAAGTAGTGAGTTAAATTATAAGGTCATCAACCTGCCTTGGCGTTCTCTCGGTCGTGCCAATACAGATGTGAACACCAACGGTTTAACCAAGCTGATCTTTAATAGCGATGACCACACCTTAATTGGTGGTGGCATGATAGGTAACAATGCCGATGAGATATTTGGTGAAGTGTGTTTAGCGATACACAATAAGTTCACCGCAAACAATATTGCTCATACTATACATGCGCATCCGACCTTGCATGAATCAATACTATTGGCGGCTGAAGTGTATCTCGGCACAGCAACAGATGTGCTGAACGAAGCATAAACTTACTTTATTACAACATTGGCGTTAATCAGCCCGCATAAAATAACAAGCTTTGCTCTTAACGCCAGTGCCTCTGCTTGTTTGTCAGCCGTGTCTTTTTCATTTGCCACAATTGTCCAGCCTATGTTTAACCTTAGGCAGTTTTGATAATACTCGAGCGTGGTAAATTCACTACCAGCACGAAATGGCACATCTTGTTTTAATGCTTCGCTAAGTACGCTTTGACTGTTCATATTTTCCAGTTGCAACCAGATAACCATACCGCCTTCGGCAACGCTGATCTTAGTATTGCTAGGCAGTAACTCCCGTAGCACGCTGTGATACTGACGCGCATGGGATGCCAAGGTCGTGGTTAACTTCTTCAAGTGTTTGGCATATTGACCAGTATTAATAAACTCGCTAACCGTATGCTGGACGATGTTATTCACCCCAAAAAACTGCACATTACGTAGTTGTAAATACGCATCAAAAAATCGGCCGGGTTCACACCAGCCTAAACGATACCCCGCGGCAATGGTTTTCGATACTGAGCTACACCACAATACCCAACCCGACTTGTCCCAGTATTTAATCGGTAACGGTGTGGTATTGGAATAACTTAATTCCAAGTAAATATCATCTTCAATCACAGGCACTTGGTAATATTCGGCAAGTTCGGCAATGCCTTGCTTCTGTTGATTACTCAGACAAAAACCTTGTGGATTAATATGGTTGGCACTGAATAGACAAGCAGCTATACGTTTGGCTTGAAGTAGTGCTTCAAGTTGTACTAAATCCAGCTGAGCGTTGAAACACGGGATCTCAATAACCAACCTTCCCATATTCTCCAGTAAGTTTAACAGACCACTGAAACAGGGCGATGATACGGCAATGGTATCACCTGGCTTAGTGGTAATCTCAATGGCACTACGAACAGCATCAATACAACCATTAGTGATAACTAGATTATCCGCTTTCAACGGAAAATGTTGCTGCGAAAAATGATCGGCCAATGCGGTGCGTAAGCGCATATCCCCTTGATAATCAGGGTAAGAAAACAGCTTAGCCCCCGCTCGCTGACTGGCGCGGCGTAAACAACGGTTCAAAGTATCTTGAGGTAACAAATCAGCAGGTAGCTGCGCGGTATAAAATGGCCCACGTAAACCTTGCTCAATGGATTTACTGGCTTTTGGCTTGCTAATATGGGCATTAAATTGTGGATATACTGGCGTACTTTGTTTATTCAGCGGCAGGGTAATAAAGTAACCAATTTGCGGCTTTGCATGTAACCAGCCCAAATCGAGTAAACGCTGGTAGCAGTTATTAGCCGTGGTCATGCTCACTTCATGTAGCTGAGTAAACTGTCTTAACGACGGCATGCGTTGGTCTACAACTAATAGACCGTTATCAATATCGCTAATAATAGAATCTGAAATTATGATATAACGTGCTGCCATCATGCTCTCCAACGATGATTATGAACTAATCCGACTCAACCCAATATACTGTACCCTAAAAATTAACACAAAGTGCATCTGTTTATTAATTATCAGCACGACATAATAGTCACACACTAAAACGACGGTATATAATTATGCACGGAAAATTAATAGCACCTATACACGGAAGAGCAATATCACCTATTCACTTAATCATTATTGTCGCAATTACTTGTCTGTGGGGATTTAACTTCTCGGTAATTAAAGCAGGTGTAGACAACATAGATCCCTTCATTTTAACCGGATTACGTTTCACCTTTGCAGCTTTTCCAGCGATCTTGTTTGTGCGTAAACCCGATGTCCGTTGGTGCTATATCGCGCTCTATGGCATCACGTTTGGTGTTGGTGTGTGGGGGATGATGTCTATGTCAATTCATTCGGGTTTATCGGCAGGCACTGCAAGTTTGATACTGGAATTCAGCGTATTTATTAGCGTGCTGATGGGCATAGTATTTTTAAAAGAGCGTATCACTAACAGCCTAAAAATAGGGCTTGTGTTATCCTTACTCGGACTGGTCTTTATTGCCAATATTACTGATGGTTCTGTTACACCGAGCGGCTTTGTGTTTGCACTCGTTGGCGCAATAAGTTTAAGCAGTATTAGTCTACTGGTTAAAAAGGTTGGCATTAAAGATATGTTTGCTTTTGTGGCCTGGTCTTGTGCATTTGCACCACTGCCGTTATTTGCAATGGCCTATCTAGTCAATGACGTCAGTCTTTATGACGAGTTAACCACACTCAATTCAACTGCCTTAGCCTCAGTATTATTTCAGGCCTATCCAACCACATTATTAGGTTATTGGGTGTGGAATAAAATGCTAAGTCAGTACCCGCTCAGTATCATGAGTCCGTTTAAGCTATTAGTGCCTATATTTGCATTATTAGGGTCTGTGATCTTTTATGATGAACAATTGGAAATAAACAAGATAATTGCGTTTTCATTGATTATGGCAGGCGTAGTCGTGCCACTGATCGTACCGTTAATTGCACCGTTAGTAATGCCATTCATCGCCCCCTTACTTAAGCCTTTTATAAAATCAACACAGTTAAAAATAAAGTAGTCGTGATACCGACTATTAGTCAGCATTAACTGCAATTAATGCTGACTCTTTACCAAGGTCAGCACGAGTTTCCACACCTTCACAATAACCACTATTGCATTGTTGTGTGCATGCTTTAGTGCAATGCACACGTTTATTACAGCTCCACAAACATAACTGCCAAACTTGCTGTTTCGACTCAGGGTCTAAACAGTTTAGATCCGCAGCGCAAAGATGACCGGCTCGGATCAACTCCGCTAATTTCTCACTCGATATACTTAAATTAACCTTATTAGCCATACTGTTATCCTTTATAAATCGACTGTAACTCCATGCTTCATCATAACCGTTATTACAAATAATTATCAATAGCGTTTATGGCTTTTATTTACACTAAATTACAAAGCGTTCAAATAACAGTCTAAAAACTAGCTACATCAAGGTTAGCGCCTATATAAGTCAGCCTATAAAGGTCATAAATTATAAAGATCAGGATATAAAAATGGCGCCATTGCTAATGTTAACGCTTGGGTATAATTGCTTTCGCGTGTTGCATGACCATTGGTTAACAAGCCAATCGCTCCACCTTTATGCTTAATATTTACTGTTTTAAATAGTTTATCCATCACCGGTCCCAATTCTTCACCATCAAGTAATGACTGATAAATAGGTGCAGGTAAAGGCAATGCAGCACTACGACCAACAGACTGCTGGTCTTTAGACGCAATAACAACGTAAGCGAATGTTGCGGGGCCATCATCGAGCAAATCTACCCCACCTTCGATAGCAATATAAAAATCCGCTTCTGCATGCTGTTGGCAATATTTCACCCGGTTAATCGCGCCATCACGGGTTTCGGCTGCATCCATTGGTTGATCCGCTACATTAGAAGGTGCGTTTAGTCCCTCACATTCTACAGTACAGTCAGGATACAATTGCGTAATTACAATACGTGACGCATTCACTTTAACCGGATTTTTAGACCCAACCACAACTTTAATTAATTTTTGTTCCATCATTTATAAATTAACTCTTCTTGATTGCCAGTAGTGGCTATGCCAATAAGGATTATCCAAACGAGATATGATCACGCCACGACTACTCGACGCATGAAAGAATTGAAATTCATCAACCATGATCCCCACGTGACGAACATTCACACCCGTTTTAAAAAACACTAAATCACCCGTGCGTAATTGCTGACGTTTAATCGAGTGTCCTACCTTAACTTGCTCTGCAGTTGTCCGCGGTAACGATAATGAGAACTGCTGCTCAAAAGTAAGTTTAACCAAACCTGAACAATCAACGCCGCGCTTACTCATACCACCCCATTTATGTGGGGTACCTCGCCAGTCCTTATATTGCGTTAACAACAGGCCCTGCACATAAGCAAGCTCGGCAGTTGGTACATTAATTTTTGGGTTGCTCTCAGGCTGTATTCTTGCAGTATGCTGGCTACAACCAGACATTAACAGCAATAATAAAGCACAACAAAGCGATTTAACTAGCATAATAGGTATCCGTTAGTATTTAACACTCTATATTTAATTATCGATATTCTACCTTTACGCTATAGTGTAAAACAACCTACTTATTGCAAGCTATCTACATTGTCATTCTGGATGGTTAAAACCTGCGCTCAATTAGCATTATTAAATAAAAGTTAAATAAAAAATTAAATAAAAATTAATCGATATGGCTATCAATCTGGTTCTGACTACTGTTACAAAACGCAGTTCAGTTACCGATAACATGAGGGCTTTCAATCGACCCAAACAGGTCAGACCTCTTTGTTTGTAAGGCTTTTTCTATAACCACATCAGATTTTTTAATTTAACAAATAATGCAAAAAAATCACCAAGTAACAACGCCTATAATATATTTAATACTATTTTCATACCCTTAAATGCAGAGTTAACACCTTGTCACTATTTACAAATGCAAAACAACAAACTAACATATACCCATATAGATATAGAAAAACTGAAAAGTAGAGCTTAGTATCTAAATACTTTATTTTATGGATTTACTGCATAGGGATTAGATAACATGCAAGCACTAACGATAGTTGATATGGGTTTCCTGTACACAGAAACAGTTGCCAGTCCTAAACATGTAGCCGGATTACAAATTTTCACTACGCCTGAGAATTACGAAGGTAACTTTACTCGTGATCTATTTGACACCTTAATGTCGCAGGATGAAATTAAACAACCATTTAATTTAAAACTCAAGAAACAACTTACTGGACAGTATCACTGGCAAGAAGATAACAATATCGATCTGTCTTACCATGTAAGATTTGCCATGCTACCGCAACCCGGCAATGAAAGTCAGCTACTGCATTTTGTTGAACATCAACATGAAACACTGCTAGATAGAAACCGACCGCTGTGGGAAATGATATTAATTGATGGCTTAGAAGATAACAAATTCGCCATTTATCTAAAAGCACACCACGCCTTCACTGACGGTGCAAAAGCCAACCAACTATTAATGTCTTATTTAAGTAAAAAGACTGATGCACCTATGACTGCATTTTGGAATATTGAACGCGAGCAAAAAGAAAAAGAGCTCGATAGCATGCTAACCTCAATTACCAAAACATCGAAAAAGCTATCAGATCAAGTTAAATCAATTCCATCGTTGACTAAATTGACAACTAAGTTGTTATTCCAAGCTGCAAATGTATATAAAGCAGATATGCCAACCCCGTTTATGGCACCAAAAACACCGTTCTCAGTTAGCCCTAAACGCGCTCGCCGTGCAGCGGTTTCTGCACTACCACTAGCACGTGTGAAACGTATTGGTAAGATGACTGGCGCGACGATTAATGATGTAGTTGTCACTATCTGTGATATGGCAATTCACAACTATCTTGCAAACAAAAATTTCAATCTTAAGAAACCACTTGTTGCGCAAATGCCAATGAGCTTACGTGAAGCTGGCGACACCGTAACCAACAACCAAGTTGCGATCAGTTTAGTTGAGTTAGCTTATCGTGGTGAGTCACCGCTTGAACGCTTAATGACCATTAAAGATTCGTGTGTCAAACTAAAAAATGAAACACGCTTACTAACCAAAGAAGCACTGACAAGCTATACCATGGCTAGTCAAGGCCTTGCTGTTGTTAGCGAGTTATTAAACTTAGACACAATATTACCGCCAATGGGTAACGTGCTTATTTCAAATATACCAGGTCCACATGAACCGTTATATATGATGGGCGCTAAAATGGATCAATGCTTCCCTATTTCGGTATTACCACCAGGAATGTCTCTGAACATTACTTTGTACAGTTATAACGGTCTAATTAATGTTGGTTTAGTATCATGTCGTTCTGCCCTACCTGATTTAACAGACCTCGCTGAATATGTAAACTGTGCGTTCACTGAACTTGAAAATGAAGTGCTAACAAGTGCAACAACATCTGTAACAGAACAAATAGCACTGCTCACTATGTCCAATGGTAACTCGGATATTAAACAAGAGAGTTTAGCTATTATTGAACAAATATTAGCGGATGCAGAAAAGCCAAAAGAAGTTAAAAAACCAGTCCTAGATTCAAAAATAACTCAGCCTGCAGAGAAAGTAGCAGCGGAAAACATAATCACCACTGATACAGCGAGTAAAACTGTACCAACATCAGCTTAGGGATAAACGATGAAAACACGTGACAGGATTTTACAGTGTAGTTTAGAGATGTTCAGCCAGTACGGACACGTAAAAGTGTCCACGGTTGAAATTGCTAATGCGTTAGAAATAAGCCCAGGCAATTTGTATTATCATTTTAATGGTAAAGACCAGTTATTAACTGAGCTGTTTTATGAGTATGAAGCGGCCATTAACAAGCTAATGTCATTCTATGAAGATGATGTGCAAGCGTTTGAAGATTACTGGGCATACCTGAATATATATGTCGGTTTAATTCAACAATATTCATTCTTCTATCGTGACATGAAAGTTATCTTCGATGAGAATAAGCTGTTGAAACGTCGCTTTATGCGTTTGGTCAATAATCATCATAGCTTTTTCTTAAAGATGCTAACGTCATTAAACGCCAGTAGTGAAATTAAGATGACAGAAGCGCAGCAAAGTTCGATGGCTGATACCATCTGCTTGATTGCGACAAATTCGTTGGACACCCAATTAGCTGAAGAAGATTACGATCTACAAGAAATAACCCAGCGCATTGTCTTGCGTATTATCATGTTAGTTGAACCTTATTTTTCTAGCGAAGCAAAAGAGAAATACCTACATGAAGTTGAGCAAAACCCGGTTGAAGCAACCAGTTTGTTTAGCTAATCAAAGCCCTAGTCAGTATCCACTCACGCTAGCTTTTTTGATAAAATAGCTAGCGTGTTTCCATGCGGATCACAAACACCAAAATGGCCGGAATAACAAAAATAGTAAATACAGTTGAAACAGCCAGGCCACCGAGAATAACACTGCCGAGGCCACGATAAAGCTCAGATCCCGGTCCAGGAAGCAGTACTAACGGTAACATGCCACAAATACTAGTGGTTGCACTCATGTAGATCGGACGCAGACGGCTACGGGTCGACTCAAGCACAGCTTGCTGATAGTCCATTCCCCCGGTGTGAAAATTGTTCAGCGCTTGATGGACGATCAAGATGGCATTGTTAACCACCACACCGACAAGAATAACGAAACCCAACATGGTTAACACGTCCATTGGTTGCGGTACGATGAAGATATTCAATAACTTGAGACCGATAAAACCACCAGCACTAGCCAACGGTACCGTCAGCATAATAATCAGCGGGTAAATAAAATTGCTGAACAACGACGCCATGAGTAAGTACGCAATAAAAATAGCCAATAAAAAATTCCACTGCAATACTTCACGAGTCTGTACTAATTTGTCTGCAGCACCGCTCATATTGACGAGCAAGCCATCGAGTAGGCTCATACTGTTCAGCTCAGGAATTATCTGTTGCTCGATGATTTCCATCGCTGTTTGTAGTGGCATTGATTTCGGCGGGGTGATTTGTAGCGTGACAGTTCTACTCCTTTCTAGATGGCGAATCAATGCCATGCCTGTGGTTTGCTGCAATCGCGCTAATGAAGAAACCGGAACGACCTTACCATTGGGTGTGGCTAAATTCGCCTGATAAAGCGCCTCCGGAGTAACAAATTCACGGTCATCAGCTTTCATGATCAGGTCTATCTTCTTTTTGCCTTCTTGTTTGTAATCACCGATAACTCTGCCATCCATGAGTACATCCAATGCAACTCCCAAATCACGAGTCGACATATCGTTAGCACGTAAACGATCATGGTCCGGCAAAATTTGCACTTCTGGATAAGTGAGTTCAATAGACGGTATAGGTCGTATCTGACTGCCTGCTAACTTAGTATTAATCATATTAAACATAGTCGCTGCTGCAGTAGCAATTTGGTTCAAATCATGGCCACTAATATTGAGTTTGATCGCTCGACCTTCACCGATTCCAGACTCAAACACTCCGGGTTGTAAACTCACGCCGTACATACCAGGAAGGCTGTAGATCAACTCGGTAAAAAAAGGCAGCAGTTCGCTGGCACGCTCCCAGTGTTCACTGATCGCCCCTGAAATGATAAATCCCTCGGCACCGACGTAAAACATATTCTTTATCGCTGGCACATCATCGACATCAGCCCCTATGTGCGGGAGGGCCATATCGAAAAAATGCTCGCCTATTTCAACCCGTTCTGCTGTCGATAATCCAGGTGGCGGTATCAATATATTAAGTACTAAATTACGATTTCCTTGTGGCAAGTACTCCATTTTCGGCGTTAATAACCAAACTGATGTGATTGCTAATCCGGTCAGTAAACAGATAGTCGAGAGCCGCGTTACCCAGTTACGTATCGCTAGCGTAACCACTACCATCACTCCGTTTGACAGCCATTGACCTAGCCTATCGAGTAATGAAGGCTTGTTGACTGTTACCTCCTTTTGACCACGAAACAACCTATAGGCAAACATCGGGATAACCGATATTGATACAAACAAACTTAACGAGACAGCGGCAACAACAGCAATAGCAATATCACGAAACAGCTGCCCAGCCTCTTCTTCAATAAAGACCACAGGTAAAAAAACGGCAACTGTAGTAATGGTTGAGGCTAGCACTGCCCCCCAGACCTCCTTGGTGCCATACAAGGCAGCATCGAATGCTGTTTTCCCCATCTGTCGGTGACGCACAATATTCTCGATAACGACAATGGCATTATCCACCAGCATACCAACGGCAAAAGCAATCCCGGCGAGACTGACAACATTGAGGTTACGTCCCAAAAAATCAAGAAAAATAAAAGTACCAATAATACTGATAGGGATAGCCGTAGCAACGACAACGGTGGCGCGGACACTGCGTAAAAAGAGCAACAACACCGCCACGGCAAGCAGTCCGCCAAACATGATATTTTGTTTGATCTGATCAATCGCGCCGTTAATGTAAAAACGCTGATCATAAACCCACTCGAGATAGAGCCCTTCTGATGCGAGGGTATTTGCATTCAACCATTGATAACGCCCTTCGACCAAATTTGTCATTTCAAGGATATTAGTGCCGGTTTCCGGACGAACACCAATGGCAATGCCCGGTATCGCATTGTGCAACACCACTGAATTTTTCTTGGCGTAGTCTTGACGGATCTCAGCTACATCACCCAGTAATACACGTTGCTGCCCAGTAGAGCGTAATACCACTGCCGCAATGTCTGCTGCCGATTTGAATTCACCTGTAGTACGAATGCGGAAATCACGCCGACCTACCCCCAACGTACCTGCTGATACGTTGGTATTTTCACTCTGGATCACCTCGATCACGCCATTGATTGTCAGCCCGTAAGCGGCGAGTTTTTCGGTACTGATGATAACGTGCATTTGCTCTTCGGTACCACTACCAATAAATAACTCAGATACCCCTTTAACCCGTTCAATATGCTGACGAACTTCATTCTCAAAAAAGGTCTTGTAGGTTTGGATCGGACGTCGATTACCGTCCTTCGTTTTCAGGATCATCCAGATCACTGGAGACGCAGTAGCACCAGAGGCATTCACCACAGGGTTATCGACTTCGGCAGGATAAGAGGCAACTTCGTTAATCTTGTTGGTAACGCGTAACAGCGCTTGCTCAACACTGGTGCCGACCTTAAAACGTAAAGTTACACTGCCTTGACCGTTGCGCGCTTCACTTTCCATCTCGATTAGGTCGGGCAAACCTTTGAGGGTGTTTTCCTGCTCTTCAATAATCTCACGCTCAATCTCGTAGGGCGTTGCACCACGCCAGTTGGTTTTTACCTGTATCTCTGGTTCGATCACCGTTGGACTCAGTTGATAAGGCAAGCGCGTCAGGCTAATGATGCCAAACATGAGCAACATGATAATACCAGCAAGAATGGTGACAGGTTTTAGAATTGAGAAGCGGATAATATCCATAAACGATCTCTGTGTGATGGGGGGTCAGCTTAAAAACGTATCGCTTGACCGTCGTGTATGCGTTCGTTACCTTTGCTAACCACTTGTTGGGATTCAGTAAGTTCAGGGCCTTGTATAGCAACGAACATGCCTTGATAACCGAGGATCTGAACGGTAACCATTTTGGCTTTTCCATCAACGGCCAGAAAAATAACCTGCTTACCAAACTGATTGATAACCGCATCCCTCGGCACTAGTAAGCTGTTGATTTTAGAACCACTGGGTAGACTAACGTACGCTTGCATACCGGCAATTAAGCCCCGCGCTTGCTCAAGCTTTAGTTTGACAGTGAAACTCCGTGTCGCGACATCACCTTGAGGCAGAAAATGCATAAACACACCGATATAATCTTGCCCAGCACTGCGAACTATAATTTGACGACCAGTATCTAAAAAATCGAGCAGGTGTCGCTGTACATCGACTTCAACCTCTAGCTGTTGATCATCAGCGATCACGGCAATTTGACCTCCGGCAGCAACCCACTCTCCTTGTTCAGTCAGTTTTGCTTGAACCAAGCCATTGAACGGTGCATTAATCTGGGTTTTTTGTATTTGTAACTGCTGATAGTCAAGAATGGCCTTGAGGGCTATGACGCGTTTCTTTTGCGCCAGAACGCGATAATAATTTTCGTCATAGAGGGATTCGGAAACAGATTTATCGGCGAATAACGCTTTGATACGGCGTAAATCCTTATCCGCACGCTCGAGTTCAAGCTGAGCCTGACGATAATTAGCACGCGTGCCTGCGAGCCTAGCTTCAAGTAAGTCTGAGCGCAATTTTACCAAAGGCTGCCCCGCTTTGACTCTAGCTCCGGCGGTAAAGTGGATGGTTTCGACAATACCTCCAATCTCAGCAGCGACCCGAGAGACTCGCGCATAACTAATACTGCCGACCAGTCCGACCATCGGCTCTGCAGTCCCGCGGGTAATTAGGCTGACTTCCACCAGCATAGGTGGTGGCCCTGAATTTTGGGATTCAGACTCTTTGTCAGGCGCGGCGTGGAGTATAACTGGGCTGAGTAATACTAATAATAAAACGTACAATGGTGACTTTAAAAAATAAAATCGCATTGCCACTCCTCTATCGCTCTAATTCGTCGCTAAACCAAAGCGAATATAACTCGAACACTCTTACATACTCGAGATACTAATTTAGCTGTTTTCACGTTTACTAATCCAAGGCACTCTGGTCCAACAATCCAATAACACCACAATCGACATAGCAGCTATCGTACTAATCAGTAACCCGCCAGTCAGTGGAATTAAGTAGCCAACAAAACTAACAAATTTAGCTAACGTCCAAAATAACACATCGCCCCACAGACCTAAGAATGCAGCACAAATCAACACATGTTTAATCCAAGTCAGAACGCCCGTCATCGATATTAAGATGCCAAGAATAAACGCCATCATACCAATAGAAAATAAATGAGTATGCGTTTCCACTGCTAACTTATTCCAAGGGATGCCTTTTTTGGTCAAGGTTTTGACTTCATCATAAGTCGTTAATGGCATTGATGTCATCGCATCCGTCATAGTGGAACTAGCGCTATGACAATCGCTACAGTCTTCACTCATAATCGGTTCTATATCTGTATCATAGTGTGCTTGAGTTGCTCCAGATTCAACCCAATCCTTCACAACTTCAATATAATCATCATCAGAAACATGATCATACATAGAGCCTCGCATTGCGCTAACAATAGCAATGCCAGCGTACTTTTGCTGCACAGTGGCCAGACTTGGAATTTGTGCGACCTGACCTGTGGTACTCAGCGATATCGTCATACCCGCATACAATATCCCGTATAAAACCGACAGGCACAGCGCAGAAATAGCCAATCGAGCGGCCGTATTCAACGATTTAATTTCCATATTAGAGCCTCGTTTCGATGATTAATTACCAGCGGCTATTTAAAGCGTAACTGTAATACACCGTCGTGATAAACATGGTTAATTTGCGAATTATCAAATACTGACACACCAAAATCATAGGCTTTAGAAAGATCGGTAAATTGAACATCTTGGATACTCGATTTATCACCTGTCGTCACCATAGCGCGGCGGATCTCTAACGTCCACATGCCATCGTTCCAAACCCCTTTCGCAGTTAAATCACCACGAGAACCAGTAAACGGCGCAGTGACAATACCGGGAATACGATTTGTCTGTTTCCAACTTGCATCAAGGGGCATTTTTTTAGCATCAAGCACCACAACTGAATCATTCGTTAGGTCGGTTTGTACAAACGCAGGCTGACCATCTTTAACATTATTACTATAACCACCGCCTGTTTTTGCATCACCAGAACGTCCCCAGTTCTTGTTGGTTTTCGGATTAATATTATCGTGAATATATTGATCGTCAGCTTGACCAACAGGGTTGGAGCGAACGCCTTTCCAATGCCACATATCAATCGTTGTACCTAATTTGGTATATTTACGTCCAGGCGCTTTATCAGCAAGGCCTTGTTGAATGCCATCTTTCGCCATATGACATGCTGCTGCACAGCCTTTTTTCTTAAAAGACTTTAGATTGATATTCCAGAGGATAGCCATTTTATCTTCATAATAAGTATTGTCATGACCAGTATCATCTTTATTCATCAGTTGTTGCCAACTGCCATCAGCTTGCTGCATCCATGGAAAGCGATTAACACTTTCTGTCGGATCCGCCCATTGAATAAGAAAGTAGATATCACCTTGCTTGCGCATCGACTGGATCGTATACGTGGTTTGCTTGATACCCTCGTAGCCGTTGTTAGGCTGATAAGGTGTTTTGTTGATATTAACCTTCAGCACAGGTGCTGCTGACCATGCTGGTTCGACAACACCATCGACAATAATCACAGTATTTGTTTCAATATTGTCGAGTGTGCCGACAACCTTGGCTAAGGCGGACGGTGTTAACAAAGCTGCGGAGATAGCAATAGATAAGAAAGAGAGTGGTAAGCGCATTGTGAATATCCTTATTATATCTAAACAAAATTATACTAAAAGCATAGTCCATAATAAGGGAATAAATAGCGGTTCCGTTTAAATCTGATTCATAATCAAATGCTTCTTGATATGAATCAAACTGCCACTATACCGAAACCAAAAAATCTAATGGCTGACAGCGGCACGATTTTCGTTTTCAGGCATTAATTTCTGTTCAAATTGTTGCAACTGTTTATCGAACTCTTGCAATATTTGCTCGACACAAGCACTCGCAAGATTAAAGAATTCTTCTGCTTTTATGCTCGGTACCGCGATAGTAATTTGCTGTACTACAACTTGTAATAACTGACGTATCTGCTCGCTGTTTTCTAGCATTAGTCCATCGTCTAAACTTTGCTGTAATGAATGGCACAAATAATTTAACCGAATACGTTCAACGCTCGTACATGAATTAGCCGCCGCAACACCGGTACCAATAGCTCTAATTTGACCTATATTTTCTGCTGTAAACAAAAGCTCCAACCACATATGGCGCATCGATTCACCTTGCGCATCGACAATTTTATATATTTGATGTTGTTCGGCAATATCATCAATAAAATATAAGATATTAAGGATCAATTTATTATGTTGCTGTAAATTATTCGCCGTCGTTAATTGATTCGCTTTTGTCGTTAACTGATCCGTTTTTATCGATAGTCGCGACCAATGCTCTGTAATCGATTCCCATCGTGGCAAAGGTTGTAATTGTTCGTCAACAGCCCCCGCTTTAAATTCTTTGTTAATACTCGCGATGCTATTACTTACTTTTAACGTTAACGGGGTTAATCTGCTTGTCAAACTCACATCACCGTTGAGTAAAGCGTTACTGATACCGCGATGTTGTTGTACATGCGTGAGTAATTCACGTAACCGAGTCACGATATTAAAGCCTGTTCTTTGTTGGATCCGCAATATATTACGTTGATGAGTTTTAACCAAATAAATGCTTATAGCAAGAAGCATAGAGCTGACGAATATAGTTAATCCGTAAACTAGAAAAGCATTGTTCATATTAATCTCCTTATTAAGTAATACTAGTGATGTGATGAAGGTGATTAGCAACATTAGCTTGCTCTGTCGACATATGGCTGTTTTGTGCGGAAAGTATCGTAAGTTGTTCAACCGCTTGAGTAATATCCTTAAGCGCATACATTTGTTGCTCTGTCGCAACAGCAACACCGTCAATATCAACCGCCATATTTTCGGTCATATTGACGATATTATTGAGATGTTCACAAGCCGACTCAACCCGAACACCACTTTGATCAATATGCCCAATAGCATCTTGCATATAGCTTTCTACAGCGTGCATATTTTCGGTTACTTCTTTGGTTTTATTGGTAATAGTCTGCGCTGATGTTTGACTACGCTGCGCTAACATTTTCATTTCACCGGCAACAACAGAAAAACCTCTACCGTATTCCCCTGCTTTTGCTGCTTCAATCGTGGCATTGATTGACAGTAAATTAGTTTGCGCGGCCATTTCGCTAATCACACTCGACATTAAAATTACCGTGTCTAATTTTTCTTTTAGTTGCTGCAAGCTCTGCTGCGTATTGATGATGACATCACTCACTTGCGAGACTTGCTGCTTACTATCAACTAGGGTTTTAAAGCTATGGTGGCAATTATCTTTAGCGTCGATCACGGCACGATTAATATCTTCAATTCGTCGTGATATATCCGTCAAACTCACATTAATCTGCGCTGTAGCAGTGGCTGTTGTTAAACAGTTCTGATGCTGAACATCCGATTGTTTCGCCGTTTCATCGGCATTATTTGCTAGCTCTTTAGCAGAATAACCAATTTCTAAATTTTGATTATTTACCTCATTGTAACCACGTTTGAACTGCTTATTAAACCCGATAATGGCAGTCAATACCGGTAATAACATGACGATATTATGTTCTACTAACAACTTATTGATGCCTGAATTCATTTTACTTTGTTGGCTAACCGCTAATATTTTCAACAAACCTTGTTGTTCTTGCTTAATTTGCTGTAACAACAAAACATAAATAAAAATTCCACCACCGAGTAATAAGCAGGCGGCAATAAAAAACTGATTACTTAATAACAACATTGCACCGATTAACAATGCAGTTAAAACAATCATGTTATTGGAGAACAATCCGGAAAATAAGAGTTTCATAGGGCGCCTTCTCAATATGATTTAATAGCAATAAATACACTATTAACACAGCAATATTGATACCAGTTTTGGAAAAATGTTTATACGATAAGGGAACGTAACCAAACAGTGATTAATAGCTTAACCTAAGCTTTAAAGGTATTTATAGGATGAATTAGTGAGATATACAGATTATTAGAATGACAATCTGTCACTTATATTGTGAGACATGCTGTCGCGCGAGCCATCGTGGTGCAACGGAAAACATTATAGTGCAAAACAATAGTGCAAGAAGATAATGCAAGAGAGCAGTACAAGAGATTAAATAACTATCCGGTCTAACGGGAATAACAGTCTGGTCGAGTCACCTAACTAGGCATACAATAACATCGCTAGTTAGGTGGGATATAAGCAAATCCCGATTCGACTTTACAGCGTTTCGTAATAACGATATTGAGTTCTCGGATAGGGAGTCAACTCATAGTTAGATTGCAGAAAAAACACCAAATCAGCCAATTCACCGACAGTCATCACATCGTTATAGTTTTTCATTTTTGAGACCCCATCCACCTGCAATAAGGATTTTGGATAACCCTTGGCGATTTTGTGTGACGGGTTAATAACAGAGGTAACGAGTTCCGCATAGGTTTTAATGCCACTTGTTTTACCACCTAACTTAACTGATAACTCAGGGTTGTTTACAACATCGGTCGGTGTAACGCCTTCCATTTGATGACATGATAAACACTGGTACTTTACAAATACTGCTTCCCCCTTGGTTACATCCCCTTCGGGTAGACTAAATCCACTTGGTGAGTCAACGCCTGATTCACAACCCGTTAGGATTAATGCAGCGGCAGTTAACATACTTAACAATAAATTTTTCATATTATAGTACTCCGATTCGAGTTCGATAACACAGACGTTACTGCTACATAACTCTGTTTATAGCAGCTAAAGTATAGCTTCCCTTGGCAAATTTAATAATTAAAACAGCCGCGACTTTGTTCTACTTGATAAATAGTACAGATATAATTCCTCAACATCGCGTATCAATCCCAGTAAAATTTCATATAAAATCTATTTACCTATAATCATTAAGGGTTGATAATCTCGTCTTACTCTTAAGATAAATATATCACAGACATATAAGGTCGGACGATGCCAGAAAATGACGTTCAAAATGCAGTTGAGGAACTACTAGCAAATAATCTTGATACATCAGCGCAGCAAGCTTTTATTGAAAAACTTGAACATGACACATCGCCTGTCGACATGGCCTTATTGTTAGAATCACTGCCCTTTTTAGAACGTTTAGAAACCTGGTCACAAATATCTGATGATATAAAGCTGCCTATATTAGTTGAAATGCGTGCAGATGCCGGTGAATCAATTGTAGATTCATTAGCGCATGCAGAATTACTGACACTTTTCACTGATATTGACGCCAACACATTAGTTGAATTACAAGATATTATTCCCGACCAGCACCTTGAAAATGTGCTGGCTAAAATGGATGAAACTCAGCTATCGCACTACTCGGCAGCGCAACAATTTAATGATGATGAAGTTGGACATTGGTGTGACCATCAACCGCTTGTGGTACCCGCAAAAACCAAAATAAAAGTGGTGTTGAGGTTAATTCGCCGTAGTAGCTCGCTACACTGTAATGTGGTATTCCTAGTCGATAACCGTGGTAACTGGCAAGGCGCTGTCCGTATTAATCAATTGTTTGGTGCAGACCCATTATTACGCGTGGCAGAGCTAATTGAAGAGGATTACCTCACTCTAAACGCCAATGAAGATATGTACATTGCCGCAGACAAAGTAGCCCAAAGCAATGAGTCCGCGTTACCTGTTATCACTACGGGCGGTTTACTCATCGGTCGCTTGGATATTGGCGCAGCTTATAAACTGCAAGCTGAACATGCTGAATCGCAAATAATGGCGACAGCGGGTCTCGATGAAAATGAAGATCTATTTTCACCGGTTCGCAAAAGTGCTAAGAATCGTGCTATTTGGCTAGGTATAAACTTGCTAACCGCATTTTTGGCATCTTGGTTTATTGGGATGTTTGAAGCGACAATTCAACAAGTTGTTGCACTAGCCGTATTAATGCCGGTGGTCGCATCCATGGGTGGCATTGCAGGAAGCCAAACGTTAACCTTGATTGTCAGGGGTTTAGCATTGGGTCATATCTCAATGGCCAACATTAGACCCTTGTTGTTCAAGGAACTAAAAGTGGCGATCCTTAATGGTATTTTATGGTCCATTGTGATTGGTTTAGTGACGGGTTATTGGTTTGACAATGTCATGCTAGGCATCGTTATCGGTTTGGCCATTGTGGCGAATATCATTACTGCGGCACTGGCGGGGGTTTTAGTGCCTGTTGCGTTAGATAAAATGAAGATTGACCCGGCATTATCAGGTTCTGTTATTTTAACAACAGTGACGGATATCATAGGGTTTGTGGTGTTCTTAGGACTCGGTACTATGCTGCTTATCTAGTTATGCTACTTATCTAACTATGTTGCTTCTCTAACTGAAGCGACTTATCTGCTCTAAGCTAAATAGCTAACGTAAAAACAGAAATCAAAAATGGCGAATAACAGTACACAATATACCGTTATTCGCCATAGTTAAAAGTACCGCTATCGTTAAGGTTATTGCGGTACCGCTAAGGTTTTACCTAAACGACTGCTTTCCATCGCCAGTACAATCAACTTAATACTCCACAACGCATCTTCAGCATTAACTGGTGCTTGGCCTTCGCTATTTATAGCCTCGGCCATCGCTTGGAAGTAATGCTGATAACCACCACGTTCAGTCGGAACGGTTTCAACTGTATCTAAAGTGTATAGATGGCCATACTGCTCAGGCGTTTCATCAGCCCAACTTGCATCAACAGGGACAACGCCTGCTTTTAAACGATCTTCTTGTGGATCTAAGCCGTATTTCTCATAACTCGCTTTATTACCTTTCACACTAAAACGTTTATTAGGTCCAGCACTGAATAAATCACAATGTAATGTGGCGACTTTATCAGGGTAATGCAGCACAAGGTTGAAGTAGTCTACGTTGGTGGAGCCTTCTCTCATGATTAAGCATTGCGCGGTGATCGCATTTGGTAATCCAAACAACTGCAATGTTTGGTCAAGTAGATGCGGCCCCAAATCAAACAGTATCCCGCCACCAGTGGCTGATTGTTCACGCCAGCGCTGACGAACTTCCGGTCTAAAGCGATCGAAATGGGATTCAAAACATTTAACCTCGCCTAAACTGCCGTCTTCTATTAGCTTTTTAACGGTGAGGAAGTCACCATCCCAGCGGCGATTATTATAGACACTTAAAATCAGTCCTTTCTCTGCCGCTAATGCAATCAAGGCTTCACCATCAGCAACGTCGATAACAAATGGCTTTTCGATAATAACGTGCTTATTTTGCTCTAATGCTGCTTTAGCTAAAGAAAAATGTACATCGTTTGGCGCTGTGATAATCACCAGTGCCGCATCTGACTGTTGTAATAAGGCTTCTGCTGTTAAGTAATGTTCTGCCTGAGGAAAACCGGTTGTCACAGCCTCACTTTGGCTGCTACTGATTGCAGTCAGCTCAAATTCAGCCAAGTGACTAATGAAAGGGATATGAAATGTTTTTGCCGAAAATCCATAACCGATAACAGCAGTTTTAATTGGTTTTAAGTTCATGCTTACTCTCTTAACAGATCCAGCTACAGCAGTTGAATATCATAGGCTTCAATCATAACCTGCTTATTCCAATTGTTAAATAACCAATGTTTAGGTTCCATTATTGCCGTATAACTAAACAGTACAGAAGGTTAAATACCGATAAATACTAAACCAACTCAAGTTTATTTCCTTAATAACCTGTATTCCGCTATAATTCGCACCTTTAATTTTTCGTATTAATTTACCCCCAAGGCTTATTATGAATCTTTCAGCTAAAACCGTTGTTGTGATTGCAATTGGTGCTGCTTTATATGGCATCGGTGGACTACCTATGTTTGGTATTCCTGTATTTGCAAACACTACACTTAAACCAGCGATGGCAGTACTTGCACTCTTCTCGGTATTATTTGGTCCATTAGTTGGTTTCTTAGTAGGTTTTATCGGTCATTGGGTGACAGATTTATTCTCTGGCTGGGGTGTTTGGTTAACGTGGGTATTAGGCTCAGGTATCGTTGGTCTTATCATCGGCTTATTCCCTAAACTGACACAAGGTCGTTTAGAGAAAGGCGAATTCTCGATGAAAGACATGGTCTTATTTATCGTGCTTGCGTTGATTGGTAATACGGTCGGCTATGGCGTATCAGCCTTACTCGATACAGTGCTGTATGCAGAACCGTTTACCAAGGTAATGACGCAACTAACCATCATTGCTGCAGGTAACACAATATTAATCGCTATCGTTGGCTATATCCTCCTGACTGCGTTTGCCAAACGCAAGAAACAAAGTCGCAACTTGACCGAGGGTTAATCAACAATGACCATCGAATTTTCTGACTTCTCTTTTAAATATGCTTCGCAGGATAAAGCGACACTACAAGGCATAAATCTAAGGATAGAGAAAGGAGAGAAAATCGTCATTATTGGTCCAAGTGGGAGTGGTAAATCGACCCTTGGACAATGCTTAAACGGCCTTATCCCGCATGCCATAAAAGGCGAACTGTCGGGAAGCTTAACCATCAATGATACGCCCGTATCTGGGTTGCGCATGCAAGACTATAGCGAATCGGTAGGCACTGTGTTGCAAGACACTGACAGCCAATTCGTTGGTTTAAGCATAGGTGAGGATATTGCGTTTGCGCTTGAGAATAACATGATTTCTCAAGCCGAAATGTTGCCTATCGTGCAGAAAACTGCCGCAATGGTTGATCTTGATGATTTACTGGATCATTCACCTTATGCATTATCAGGTGGTCAAAAGCAGCGCGTATCATTAGCAGGAATTTTAGTTGATGATACTGACATCTTATTGTTTGATGAACCACTGGCCAGCCTAGATCCAAAAACAGGCAAAGCAACAATCGAGATCATCGACCAATTGCATAAAGACACGGGCAAAACGGTTATCATTATTGAGCATCGTCTCGAAGACGTATTACATCGTCATGTCGACCGCGTGATCTTAATGGAACGCGGACAAATCATTGCCGATATGTCGCCTAATGAATTAATAGTGTCACCATTACTACAGGTGCATGGTATCCGCGAACCGCTATATATCTCAGCATTAAAAGCGGCGAACTGCCCTATTACCGTGACAGATAACCCAGCTTATATCGACAAGATGGACCTACTGCAATATCAAGCGCCATTAACTAATTGGTTTAATGCGCAAGCACCGATCATCCAACCACAAACAACAGAAACATTACTTGAGATTAACGATTTAACTTATTCTTATACTGGCGAGAAGAATGCGCTTGAAGATATTTCATTTAGTATCAATCGTGGTGAATTTGTTTCTATCTTAGGTAAAAATGGCTCGGGTAAATCAACCATCACTAAGCTGATCATGGGTGTTATAGCTCCTGATGCGGGTCAAATTAAGCTTAATGGTGAAGATATCGCTGACCTCTCTATCTTTGAGCGCGCTCAAAAAGTAGGAGTGGTGATGCAAAACCCAAATCACATGATCTCTAATCACATGATTTTTGATGAAGTCGCCTTTGGTCTACGTAACCGCGGACACGACGAAGCATTTGTTGAAGAGAAAGTACTGCACGTACTGGGTCTATGCGGTCTAATGAAATATCGTCACTGGCCAATTGAAGCGCTTAGCTACGGTCAGAAAAAACGCGTGACAATTGCTTCTATCTTAGCGTTAGAGCCTGAATTACTTATTTTAGACGAACCAACGGCGGGACAAGATCATCGTAACTACACCTCGATGCTGTCATTCATTAAGACGCTAAACAAAACACTGGGCATTACAGTGCTTATTATCTCTCATGATATGCACCTAGTATTAGAGTACACTACGCGTTCAATTGTGATCGCAGAAAGTAAATTGATAGCCAATGCGCCGGTTTCACAAGTGTTCAGCGATCCAGCTCTACTTGACCGTGCGAATTTAAAAATAACCAGTTTGTATACACTTGCCAATGCAGTTGGTATAAACAATACGGATGGTTTTATGCAGCAGTTTATTAAATCTGAAGTGGCACCGTCATAATGCAGAACAACATTAATCGCGAAAATACTCTTAATCAAAGTACTGTAAATAAAAGCAATATGAATAAAAACACGATAAAAAATACTGTTAATAACGACATTAAAAAGAGTAATAAAAGTAACGTTAATAAAACCAAGAAAATCGATTTTGGTATTAACTATGTCAATACCAACTCAGCCCTACATCAACTTAATGGTGTCACTAAGTTTGTGTTGTTTTTAGCTTGGGTAACTGTGGTATTAACAACCTTTGATTTACGCCTAATTCTTGCGCTTATTATTACTGGTTGTACGCTGCTTAAATTAACTAAAGTACCATTTCCAGTTTACCGACCTTTACTGATAGCCACGGCAAGTGTGTTAAGCATGAACGCCATATTTATGTTCTTGTTAGCACCACAGCAAGGCGTTGAATATATTGGCTCAAGCACGGTGTTATTGCCGTTATGGGGTGATTACTCCCTAACGCAAGAAACCTTATATTACTTACTGACAGTCACACTAAAATATTTCAGTATGTTCCCTATTGCGTTAGTCTTTGTGTTTACCACGCATCCGACTGAGTTTGCTGCAAGTTTAAATCGTCTCGGTGTACCCTACAAAATTGCCTACGCAGTTAGCTTAACATTACGTTATTTGCCTGATGTGAAGAACGACTTTGTTAACATCATGCATGCACAACAAGCACGAGGGGTAGATTTATCTAAGAATGTATCAGTACTGTCGCGTATTAAAAACGTCGCCAAGATCTTAGGGCCATTGATCTTCTCTAGTTTAGATCGCGCCGACGAGATCTCAAATGCTATGACGCTACGTGGTTTTGGTCATAACAAGATGCGTACTTGGTACAGCTTAAAACCAATGACCAAGCAGGATTACACTGTGATGGGGTTAATTACCTTGGTGGTAACCTTAGCTATTATCAAGCGTGTGATGGCAACCGAATTATTCTGGTATCCATTCTAGTTATGCACAGCGGCGTAAAAGATAAACTCACCCTCGCCACAAATGAAATCCATTTATGGTCGGTTGCTCCGCAAACGATCCAACAGCCTGAATTGTTAGGTGCTTATAGCCAGTTGTTATCGGCAGAAGAAATCGTAAAACAGCAACGCTTTCGGTTTGAAAAAGACCGCCATAGTGCGTTGGTTACTCGCGCTTTTGTCCGTGACTTATTATCACACTATGCTGATGTATCGCCAGTAGATTGGCAGTTTGTAAAAGGGGTGAAAGACAAACCTGAGATTGTTAATCCACCGCTAGCGCTACGCTTTAATATTAGCCATACCGATAATTTAATCATTTGTGCGGTCATGCTTAATGATGATATAGGTTGTGATGTAGAAAACATTCAGCGTAAAAGTGATGTATTGAGTATCGCTAAATATTCATTTTCGGACGTTGAGGTAAATGATTTACTTGCTCAACCTACAACGCAGCAAACTAGTCGGTTTTTTGATTACTGGACATTAAAAGAGTCCTACATCAAAGCGTGGGGGTTGGGTTTATCAATTCCGTTGAAAGACTTCAGTTTCACCCTACCCGCACGCCACCAGCCTGAACATCTACAAGAGCATCGGCACTGTATTGATGATATTAAATTAAGCTTTGCACCTCACCGTATTGATGATGCTAGTATTTGGCGTAATTGGCTGTTCTACCCCAATAACAACCATCGTGTTGCTCTGGCTGTGCGCGCGACAAGTAATAATCAACATACCGAGTATAAAATGCGCTTTTTCAATTCAACTCCACTCATTGGTATCACTGAAACAATTATTTTTAAGCCTGGTACTAAATAACTCGCGCTTTAGCGACTTATGCCCTATCTACTTTACTGTTACAGGCAGCATTAAAAACTAACCATTCATAACATTACCGATAACCGCCCCTCAATAACAAATTCATACAGTTGAATATCTTATTTTAATGCCAAAATCATGCTGCGCCAATTCTAAATATTAAATAAACATTTCAAATGTTAATTTAAACCTTTAAATTCAACTATTTAAAATTACGTCAGCAAGCCATATAAATATATCGTTTAGGTAAATTAATGTCAAAACGATATATTCCTTTGGGAGTACAAGTGTATTATGTACATAAATTCAACATCCGTGACAGTAAGTCATAACATCAAATGTGATGGTATGTGCGGTACGGCTCAATCGGACGCAAACTATCAATCTCATTAAAAATAGGAAATGACTATGGAAGCACTCACGTTAGTTGATATGGGTTTTTTATACACAGAAACAGTAACAAGCCCAAAACATGTCGCTGGATTACAAATATTCTCAACACCAGAAAACTATCAAGGCAATTTTAGTCGAGACCTATTTGATAATTTAATGTCGCAACAAGATGTTAAACAACCGTTCAACCAAAAATTAAAGAAGCAAATGACCGGGCAATACTTCTGGCAAGAAGATAACAATATAGACCTGTCATATCACGTACGTTTCGCCATGCTGCCACAACCGGGTAATGACAATCAATTGCTTAGCTTTGTTGAACACCAGCATGAAACCTTACTTGATCGTAACCGTCCATTGTGGGAAATGATCCTTATTGATGGTTTAGCAGATAACAAATTTGCTATTTACGTTAAGGTTCACCATGCATTTACTGACGGTGCCAAAGCAAATCAACTGCTAATGGCTTACTTAAGCAAAAATGCTGAATCACCAATGACAGCATTCTGGTCTGTAGAACGTCGACAAAAAGAACGCGTAGCGAAAAGTACATTAACACTGCTCACAGATACATCTAAGCTAGTCACTGGACATGTTAAATCCATACCATCATTGACTAAGTTAACAGCCAAATTACTGTTCCAAGCAACGAACATGTATAAAGCCGATATGCCGACACCATTCATGGCGCCTAAAACTCCGTTTTCAGTCAGCCCAAAACGTGCACGTCGCGCGGCAATGACATCACTACCTTTAGCACGTATAAAAACACTCGGTCGTGTTACAGGCGCAACGATTAACGACGTGATAGTCACCATTTGTGATATGGCGATACACAGCTACTTAGCAACCCATAACGTCGTACTTAAAAAACCACTAGTAGCACAAATGCCAATGAGTTTACGTGATGCCTCTGACACAGAGTCAAACAACCAAGTGGCGATTAGTTTAGTTGAATTAGCCTACGCAGGTGAGCGTCCATTAGAACGCTTAATGACAGTCAAAGAGTCATGCCAAAAGCTGAAAAGTGAAACGAAACTGTTAACCAAAGAAGCGTTAACCAGTTATACATTAGCAAGCCAAGGTTTAGCGGCTGCCAGTGAATTACTAAACTTAGATACCATCTTGCCACCAATGGGCAATGTATTAATCTCTAACGTCCCAGGGCCAAGTAAAGCCTTATACATGATGGGCGCGAAAATGGATAAGTGCTTCCCTATCTCGGTATTACCGCCAGGTATGTCACTCAACATTACCCTCTATAGCTACAACGGTTCAATTCACGTGGGACTTATTGCTTGTCGCTCCGCATTACCAGATTTAACCGAATTAGCGGATTACATTGAAGATGCTTTTACTGCACTTGAGAGTGAGGTGTTAGACAGCGCGATAGCGAGTGTTGCTGAGCATATTAATTTATTATCACCTTCAGACCTTGAGGAAGATATTAAGCAAGAAAGTATTAATAATATAACTGATATTGTTAATAACCTTGGGCAGCTAAATCCGCGTCCAGAAGTTGATATTGAAGACTCACGATTATGTGAAACAGCTTAGGTCAGTAGGTAAGTAGGTAAGTAGGTAGGTAGGTAGGTAGGTAGGTAGGTAGGGAAATAGAAAAGATTGCAGTTAGTCGACCATATCACAGCGACTAACTGCTTGAGCTAATCGCATTATTTTAGCTCAATGGTGCTAAAACTCTGTGTAGGTGATCTGCTATTTCAATACCGCTATCGGTTAAATACCCACCGTCGTCTCGTGTAATAAGACCTTTATCAAAAAGTGATTTCGCAGCACTGATGACAGAGGGGCCGGCTTCATTATGAACCTTAATGCCTTCTAAGTGAGATTTTGTTGGGAATTTAGCCAGTAATTTCATTTCTTCAAACAGTGTATCAGAATAGTTGTTAGTCATAATTGCTCGCTTTTCTTAAATAGGAGAAGTTTCATCATAGGGGCTTTAACTAAGATTGCAAAATTAATAATAGAGTTAATAGGGGTAGATCAAAAAAAACTCCAAGAAAACGAACACTTAAGTGTTATGTAGGTCAAAATTCATGCAATCATCTGTATTACACAACACTTACTGTTTATTTAATGCCTATCAACACTGACATAGTAAGATTACGACAACAAAGACAAGCTTATTACTTGATATAACAACTCGTGACCCGCACTATTTGGGTGTAAACCATCGGCCGTTAAATAGTCTTCTTTACGGTCATTGAATGGCGTGTAAACATCAATCAAATTGACACTATACTTCACCGACAAAGCCAATAATGCTTGGTTGTAGCGACGAATCGTTTCATCATTACGAATACGATTGTTTACATTCGGGATACCATCAAGGTGAGCAGCTATTGGCGTAACATTAATTAATACCACTGATGCTTCTTTCTCAAGTGCAAACTCAATACAGTGACTTAAGTTATCAATATAAGATTCGATGGTAACCAGAAATTTACCGTCTTGATTAGCAAGGTCGTTCGCACCATAACCAAACAGTACGGTATTTTTCTTATCGTCTGAAAGTCTAGTAACAAACTCATGTGGAAAACGTTGCATCAAACCATCAGTGGTTTCGCCGCTAATGCCCATATTGAAGACACTGACTCTCTCTTTAGCCGTTTCTAAAAACTGTTTAATTAAGCGAGTTTTAATGCGGTCAGCCCAACCACCATAGTCAGCGTCACTTTCACCACGAGTAATACTATCACCAAAACAAATTATGCTCGCCATATACCCTAGCTCCGAAAATATTCTTTAATTATTTGTGCAAGCAAAGTACTACAAAATCATAATAGTTAACAGTATATTCGGAGCTTTAATCTACTGCGATAATTTGATTACGGCCACTGTGCTTAGCTTTGTATAGCCGTTCATCTGCCCGCTTTATCAGCTCAGCGTGGTTCATCATTAACTGCGAAACTGAGACGTCAGTAACCGCGCCAATCGATATTGTAATATCGATATCACCAGCGACCGTGGCGACAGGCACGTCTTTTATTACCTTCCACACTTTGTGTAGCTGATCTAGACTCGAAATATCATCTTGATCTTCAATAACACAAATAAACTCTTCCCCACCCCAACGGATAATTAAACCTGACGACGGCAGCTGTAAAAGAAAACGTTTTGCGACGTTAATTAAAACGGCATCACCAACATCATGACCATAATTATCATTAATTTTTTTGAAATGATCCAAGTCCATTATAGCGATGGTGAAGTTTGAGTCTCGATACACGGAGTTATCTTGTTTTAAACTCAGTATAAACTGATCAAAATGACGGCGGTTATACAAACCAGTTAGTGCATCCCGCGTTGATAACTCAACTAAGTTGGTATTTGAATATTGCAGTAGTTGATTTTTATTCTCAATGTCGAGGTTCTTTTTAATCACATAACCTAGGGCTAGCAAGACACAAAATGTCACGCCTAAAATAACCCGAGTCACAAGCGTTTGCCCCTCTAACTCAAGGTCTTGTATTTCATTCTTGGTTTTTAACAGTGCGAATGCGTTACGTGCTGCTTCGGCATTAAATGACTCTTCAAGCAGGTATAATTCACTTTGGCGCTGATCAAATAGCACTTCCTTATCCCCTAGGTAATACAGCTTAAAATACTTCAGTGCATCGCTACTATTACCTAATTTCTCATACGCTTGTGATAACGATTTATAATTGCCAGTAATATAAGCGGTATGGGCTATTTTAATATTATCTTTAATCGAAGCATGTAAGTCTTCAATGGCAGCACTATAATTGCCCAAGGCCATATTACTGTGAGCTTTACTTTTATAACATAGCCCACGTTGCAGCGGTAATTTTTGTATACCGTCTAAACCAAGACAACGATTAGACTCAGCTATTGCAGATTCATATTGCTGCTCTAAATAAAGCACATTAGATAAGCTATTCAACACTACCGCTTGTAATCTGGCACTTGAATCTTTTTCTAGTGTCTGCCTGGCCTCAGCATAAGCCCTACGAGCTTGTAGAGTATTACCTAAACGAAAATAGACATTAGATTCATTGGTCAACAAGATCGTCATAATCGCAGGTTCTAACCGCTTATCTTGACCGTATATCTCCTTTGATTGAGCAATATATGCAATCGCCTTATTCCATTCTTCTAAGTAAATGTAAATAACAGCCAAGTTACCGATTATTTTACTGTGGTACAAATGCTTAGGATTGGTCTCAATCAGTTTTAAGCCTTGATGAAAATACTCTTGAGCTTTACTATAATCGCTCGAAAGAATACTAATCACACCCAATGAATTATAAGATTTGATTAATAGTCCTTCGTAATTAATCTCTTTTGCAATCCTTTCAGATTCATTTAAATAAGTCAGTGCAGTATCAAGGTCACCACGCTTGGTGCGTTCTATTGCCAATTCAGACAAGGCGCTTGCTTTTAGCCATTGCAATTGTTCTTGTTCAGCGAAATCAAGTAATTTTTTGGCATAAGTAGATGCATCGTCAATGCGACCTAAACGTAGCATGATGTTATTCATGGCCATGAAATAATAAGCTTGGTATAGAGGATGGTCTTTAAATGTGGGGAGCTCAGCCAACAGATTAATTTTGATTAACGCTTCATCGCCATCAAATCGGGAGAGATCGAGGATTTCAAGTAAAGCGTTGCCATGGGGTAACTTTACAAGTAACTCATCAGGGGAAAATACCACTGTGGTATCAGTTTCAACAGGCCGATCATTATCAAATAAACCAAATGGGCCCAGCATAAATAGCAATAGACTCACCCCTACGACTAAAATAATACTAACCGATTTAATTATCTTCATTATTTACGCCAAGCAATACCCAGAGCCTATATTCTATTGAATAAATAATACTATGCCAACCCAAATAAAATAAAACACGACTTAAATCTGCGTAAATATTAATGTAGCTATTTAAACAAATGTAATTTGAAAGGCTATTTAGATAAGGTCGTTGAATTTTAAAATTTTCAAACAATAAAGCCAGTAGCTACTTTATCAATTAAGTAGTTACTGGCTTATATTAATAGGCGATTTTACTGGCGTACACCTTCGAGATTCAACGTCATTTCAACATGAGTAGAGGCTGGACCAAGATTAGTCGTAATGCCGTAATCAGTTAATTTGAGGCTTGTTTGACCAGTAAAACCAACACGGTAACCACCCCAAGGATCAGAACCTTCACCGATTTTAGTCACAGGGAAAGTGATGGTTTTAGTGATACCTTTAAGGGTAAATTCACCTGTCACAGAACCATGATCAGCATCACTGAAATTCATGCTTTGACTTTGAAATGTTGCTTTCGGGAATTTTTTCACATCAAGAAAATCATCACTTTTTAAATGCTTATCACGCTCGGCATGGTTTGAATCTAAACTTGTGGTATCAATAACCATGTTGATTTGTGATTCATTTGGTGATTTAGCATCGTAAGAAAAACCACCGTCAAATGTATTAAAGCGTCCGAGTAACCAGCTGTAACCTAAATGTTTAATTTTAAACTGGACAGAAGCATGTGCGCCAGCTACATCTACTTTATAATCAGCAGCCTGAGCTACATTTGGCGCGACAGCAGCGAATAGTGAACTTGCTGCAATAGCTGCAGCTAAAATTTGTTTTTTCATTGTTTTTTCCATTTGGATTTACCTTTAATGTTTATTATTTACAGCTTTAATTACGTCTTAAAACCGATAAAGTCGCTGTTATTATTTGTTTTCTATTTTTTTACTTTCAGCATACGGACGAGCGTATTGTTCTTATTAATAAAATGATGCTTTATTGCAGCAAGCGCGTGTACACCAGCTAAGAGTACTAATGCCCATGCCAAAATTTCGTGTATCTGACCAGCAATATCCTCTTGGTTATCAACAGAGAATGGAATAGCCGGTATCGTAAAGAGCTCAAATACGCTAATACCACGGCCATCTGCTGTCGAGATCAAGTATCCAGATAGCATTAATGTAAACATAAGTAGATATAGGCCTAGATGTACTAAATGCGCACTCGTCACTTCAAACTTACTTGCATGCTGATCAGCACTGTCCGGATTGATATTTATCCCACGCCATAATGTGCGGAGTAACAATAAGCCAAGTAGTAAAATGCCGATGCTCTTGTGTAAATCGAGCGAGCCTTTATACCAGGCATCATAATAGGTCAGCTCAACCATATACAAACCTAAGCCAAACATGCCGAAAATAGCTAGCGCCATAACCCAGTGCAATAGAATTGCTATCCAACCATAAGCTGTTTTGGTATTTTTTAACATTCAAGTGTGTCCCCTACATCAGTAAGTTAATGATAATGGTATTTTGACTATTAAAAAATAGCTATTAATGCGAAACTATTGTGCATAAATGCACAGAACTTTTACATTAACTTAAATAACGCCATTTCGGTGACCTGACATAAGTGATTGTTTCATTTCAGCCTTCAATAATTAAAAACCTAATTAGAAGAATTTCCATATGAAAAATATATCTTGGGATGATTATAAAATAGCCTATCAAGTAGCCATAGATGGTAGCTTAAGCCAAGCAGGTAAATCGCTAAATATCAACCACGCGACGGTATTAAGGCGAATAAATCAGTTAGAAACAGCCTTAGAGGTTAAGCTATTCTTTCGTCATCAACGGGGCTATAAGCTCACAGATGCAGGTGCAATACTCCTTGCAGAGTTACCCGAACTGATTGCACGCTTTAGTAAACTTGAGCATCAGTTACAAAATGTAGAAAGTAATATTAGTGGCGAATTACGGATTTCCACAATCAGTTCGTATTCTTCACAACTCGCACCTGCATTAAAAGCATTTAGAGATATCTATCCAGCCATTCGTATTAAAGTGTTGTCTACTGATGATATCGTGCCATTAGAATCAGGCGCCGCTCACGTATCCTTGCGAGCTGGTCCTAAACCTAACGGCGCAGATTTAATAGTCAAAGAGTTGACGCGTTTTAAAACCAATTATTATGCTTCAAAGGATTATATAACAGAATTTGGTAAGCCAAGCACAGACAGCACCCTTAACGACCATTACTGGGTATTACCCACCGCAGATAAATATCGGATCCCCTTCGTCCGTCACATTGTTGATAACATTGATAAAGAGAGGATTGTATTTCAGAGCAATCACTTTCCTGATGTAAATCAAGCGGTGATCGAAGGGATGGGCATTGGTCCAATGGGCGAGCATCAAGCGAAACTTTATCCATCGCTAGTACAAGTGACATTAAACTCACCAGAGTCAGAAGAGGCTATGTGGTTTGTTTATCATAAAGATTCCAAGCACAGTGCCAGAGTGAAGTGTTTTTATGAGTTTTTACACTCGAGGTTAGAGCGACTATTTCATAACACTTAGATTGGCATAGTTATAAAATAAGCTATAAAAATAAGTTATTGAAGAATAAACTTTTGATATACAGAAAAGCGAGTACATGACTCGCTTTTACTCTGACAGTTAAAATCATTAGATTATCAAACACGGCAGTTACTAAATTATCGTTTGAATATTACTTCAATGTAGCAAGCGCATCTTCTAGTTGTGTCTGTATTTCTGCGTTACGTAATTGACCAGTTTCCATATCAAAGTTGTCATAAAAACTGCCAACTGAAAGAGAAGCTTTTACCTCTCCGGCAAAATAAGGTGCAGAGCCTGTTGCTGCCGCTAATACACTCCCTGCACCGCCTGGACCAGGTGAAGTAGATAACATGAGCATTTTTTTACCTTGATAAACTTTAGGGTCTATTCGCGAGGTCCAATCGAATAAGTTTTTAAATGCCGCGGTATACGAGCCATTATGCTCAGCATAAGAAATGATAATCGCATCAACACTACCAATCTTGTCGTAAAACGCTTGTGCTTGCTGTGGAATACCCGATTCTGACTCACGATCAACACTATACAGTGGCATTTCAAAGTCATTAATATCAATGACTTCAACTTCAGCGTTGGTGATTACCTTTGAAGTTAACACTTCACCGGCATAACTAACGAGTTGTTTATTAATTGATTGGCGGCTATTACTTGCTGCTAATGCTAAAACTTTCATATTGATTCCTTTTTAAACTCAATGAATAAACGACGTTTACGTCACCTAAACGGTATAGCCTCATAATAGAGTAACCACGATAAAAGATTAATAGCATGAATGGTAAATCATTATTTCCATATGACTCTTAATTGACTAAGATAGTAGTTATTCACACACTAATAGAAAAGGATTTAACTTGGCTTATAATGCGCAGTTGCTCAATGGCATGGTCACATTTGTGGAAGTCGTCAATACAGGCAGCTTTACCCTCGCAGCTCAAAGCAGTGGTCATTCGACTTCCTATATTAGTAAAGAGATTAACAAGCTAGAATCGAGACTTGGCGTGCGCCTAATGCACAGAACCACTCGATCACTACGTCTCACGCCCGAAGGTGAGATCTACTTTCTACAATGTCAGCAGATAATGAGTGATGCAGAACAAGCAGAAGAAACGCTAAACGGTCGTCAGCTAGAGCCCAAAGGTACGTTGCGCATCAGCTGCCCTACCAGCTTTGGTAACTCGCGTATGCAAGCCATTTTCTCACGGTTTCTAAGCCAATACCCACAGGTTAATCTCGAGTTAGATTTAGACAATCGTAAAGTCGATATGGTAACTGAAGGCTTTGATGTACTCATCCGCGGCTCGGCGCAGTTAGATGATTCGACCTTCATCAGCAAGAGAATATTCAGTTCTTACGGCGTAACCATCGCCTCACCAGATTATCTGCAACAACATGGTACACCACAAATACTAGCTGACCTTACTCAGCATAAAGTAATTAGTTACAGTAACCTAAAACAACCCAACATTTGGTCTTTGAAGCATAGTTCGGGACAACAACACCAGATCCAACTGACAAGCCGGGTACTGACGAATAGCTCTGAAATGGAGTTGGCTTTATGCCTTGCGGGGCACGGTATTACCAGAATGCCACGCTTTAATCTCGGTGACGAAATAGAATCCGGAAAGTTAATCGAATTATTTAGTGATTATCAACAGCAAGAAATCAATGTCTATTTGATTTATCCAAGTCGTAAATACGTCTCTTCAAAAGTAAGGCACTTCATTGATTTCGTCGCTGCAGAGTTAAAAAGCTAGGCTGCTTATATAAAAACAGGTGATATAAAATACTATATAAATAAAGTCTCACATAAAAAAACAAGCGCCATCTAGGCGCTTGTTTTTATTGCTTAATATAGATAATAAGTGTTATTTACCCACTACCTCAGGTACTTTTAAGCGATGTAACATACGATACAGTACCGGAACCACAAGTAAGGTTAATACCGTTGCAAACCCTAAACCAAACATAATGGTCACAGCCATTGGCTTAAAGAATACATCAGGTAGTAGCGGTACCATGCCTAATACCGTCGTGATAGCCGCCATACAAACTGGACGAACACGACTCACAGCAGCATCAACAACCGCTTGGTATCTTTCTTTACCACTGTGGATCTCAATCTCAATCTGATCAAGTAATACAATACCGTTTTTAACTAACATACCTGACAGACTTAAGAAACCAAGTAACGCCATGAAACCAAACGGCGTATTAAGGGCAAGTAACCCCATTGTCACACCAATAATGGCCAGAGGCACTGTCGCCCATACAATCACTGCATTTTTCACGTTGTTAAACAAGAAAATAGTGATTAAGAACATAAACAGATAACCCATTGGCATGGTCTGGAATAATGAGGCTTGTGCGTCAGCAGATGATTCATATTCGCCACCCCATTCGAGTGAATAACCCGGAGGGAAATCCATTGCTTCTACTAACGGCTGGATACGTTTTTGTAGCGTTGCAGCAGTTTCTTCACCTAATGGATCGGGATCAGCAAATATAGTCAGCATACGTTTACGGTTCTTACGCACGACAATAGGGTCTTCCCAACGCACATTAACCGCGAGTATCACTTGTTGTAACGGCACATAACCTTTGAGTACTGGACTCCAAATTTTCATGCCTTCAATGGTACTAATATCCACACGCTCATTTTCAGGTAAGCGGGCAATAATAGGCAACAAGCTAGTACCATCACGGTAAATACCAACAGTTAAGCCTGAAAATGCCATTTGCAGTAAATCATCAACATCTGACTTAGTAATACCATAGCGACGTGCCTGACTTTCGTTAAAGACAGGTTCAATCACCTTAGTTCGTTCACGCCAATCGTGACGCACATAAAATGCCCCAGGGTCTGCACGCATAATATCGATAGCTTGTTGTGCCAAGCCACGTAATACCGTTGGATCTGAGCCTACTAAACGAGCTTCAATTTTAGCGCCAGATGAAGGACCTAAGGCGATACGCTTAAGTTTATATTCAATATCCGGATGCAGAGAATCGAGGTTTTCGCTCACCTCTGCCATCATTGGCATGACGTCATCGTAGCTATCAACTCGAATAATTAACTCGCCATAAGATGCATAGCTTTTTTCTGGTGAGTAAGTCAGCATAAAGCGCTGAGAGCCTTTACCAGTGCTCGAAGATACATGCGCTACTTTTTCATTCGCACTAACCATCACTTCAAGTTCACGGAGTTTTTCGCTGGTGGCTCGAATATCAGTGCCTTCCGGTAACCAAACATCAACCATAAACATAGGCGTTGTTGATGACGGAAAGAATGATTGCTTTAACTGGGTGAAACCATACAAGCTCACTACTAACATTAAGATTAATGCAAACACGGTTGTCCACGCATATTTCATACACGTTTCTAATACACGTTTATAGGTAACAAACACTATGCCTTTATATGGGTCTACATCAGCGCTATCAGCGTCAACTTTCATACCTTTAAAGAACATATCAGCAAAGAAAGGCGTAATTGAAATGGCAGTAAACCAACTTAACATCAAGGAGATAAGTAACACTGTAAATAGCGTTCCAGTATATTCACCCGTTGAATCTTGAGATAAACCGATTGGGGCGAATGCTGTAACAGCAATAACCGTTGCACCTAACAAAGGCCATTTAGTCTGGGTGACAATATCGGTTGCGGCCTGCAGGCGAGTTCGGCCTTTTTGTACCCCAATTAAGATGCCTTCGACCACCACAATCGCGTTGTCCACCAGCATACCTAATGCGATCACCAATCCGCCAAGTGAAATACGTTGTAAATCAATGGCCATCAAGTTCATGAATACAAATGTACCCAATACCGTGAGTAATAAAATAAGGCCAATTAAGATACCAGAGCGCAAGCCCATAAATAACAGCAGCACAATGATAACAATACCAATGGCTTGGCCAAGACTCACGAGGAATCCTTTCACTGATTTATCAACTTCGTCCGGTTGGCTATAAACAGCATCAATATCAATACCGATTGGTTGCTGTTCTTTAAGTTCAGCTAAACGTTCGTAAACACCCTTGCCCATTTCAACAACATTTACGCCAGAAATAAACGACACACCGACATTAAGCGCAACCTTGCCATTAAAGGTAACAAGATTATCTGGTACTTCTTTAAAACCGCGGCTAATTGTTGCTACGTCACGTAAGTAAATGAGTCCTTGTGCCCCGGTTTCGGTAATAATCAAATCGCCGAGTGCGTCAACATCGGTAAACTCGCCTGTTGGATGAATACGGATATATTCAGAACCCACTCTCATTGCACCGGCACTTGATACTAAGTTTTGTGTTGCTAAGGTATTGTAAATAGTCGTCGGAGAAATACCTAAGCTACTTAAGCGCTGCATCGACATTTCAATAAAGACTTGTTCTTGCTGCACACCAGTCACAGATACTTTGCCGACACCGTCAACAAGTTCAATCTCTCGACGTAAATAGTCAACGTAATCGTTGAGCTCTTTATAAGAATAACCGTCACCCGTTATCGCCAGTAAAATACCGTAAACATCACCGAAGTCATCAATAATAGATGGTTCAGCCACACCAGGTGGCAGGTGTGATTTGATATCATTTACTTTACGACGTAATTCGTCCCAAATTTGTGGTAAATCATCAGGGCCATAATTGTTTTTCATCGTCACCGTGATCTGTGACAGTCCACGACTGGAAATCGAATTTACTTCATCAACATATGTTAACTGTTGTATGGCTTTTTCTAATGGGTACGTGACCTCTTCTTCTACTTGTAATGGCGTTGCTCCAGGATAAGCAGTAACAACCATTGCATCCTTAATGGTAAATTCAGGGTCTTCTAATTGGCCGAGACCGAAAAAGGCCATCGAGCCGCCAATTAAGAAGATGAGTGTGAGCATCCAACTGATCACTTTATTTTTAATAAAATAGGCTGCGATATCTTGTTTCATTATTGTCCAGCCTCTGTAGCGTTATTTGAATTAACCATTGATTCATCAAGTATCTTAATTGATTGACCTTCACGTAAGCGATTGCCACCAGCAATCACGATCTTTTCGCCAACAGCTAAACCAGAACTTAAACGCACCCCATTGTTAACCACTTTTTCTGTCACGATTTGGCGTTTACTCACTGTATTGTCACTATTCACAACCCAGACAAACTTTTGCGTCAAACTCAAGTCATCACCATCTTCATTTATGATCGCTTCAAATGGTATAAAGGGTTCATCTTTCTTATAGATGTTTAACTTTTGCGCATCAGCACGCACTTCAACAGCCATACCATCAAGAATAAATCGGTCTGTAGGCATAGGCATTGTGAGCGTAATAACGAATGAGCCAATATTAGGATCCGGTTCAGTAGTGAACTCTTTTAGATGGGCATTATATTCATGACCATCTGCGGTAACAACCTTAGCACCAGGTCTCGACTCTTCGATTTTAGTCGCAGAACTTTTCGAGTAAATAATGTCTGGCGCTTGTAATTGAATATCAACGGTCGTAGTACTATGGATATTCATCACCTGCTGGCCAATTTGCACATTTTCAAATTGTTGAACCGGCACATGAGAAATAATACCGGTGATTGGTGCTTTAAGTTCTGTAAAACTCAAGTTAAGTTTAGCGATATCCAGTCTTGCCTTGGCAATGCGACGCTGTGCTTTAAGCTCATCAAATTGTGATGGTGCAATATAACCTTGATCAACAAGTTTAGCCGAACGACGATATTGACTGTCTGCAATCGCGTACTCAGCTTTTGCATCATCGACTTCTAAACGGTAATAAGTTGGATCAAGTTGCGCAAGAACCTGACCAGCCACCACTTGGTCACCAGGTCGAACACTAACCGTTGTAACCTCGCCTTGTAAGCGAAAAGATAAGTTAGATTTATCCGCAGCAACGGTCACAGCAGGAAATGATAATCGCGCCGAGTCTTCAGCGAGCTGAACCGTGGCAATTTCAACTAGCTGTACTTTTTGTCTTGGCTCTACAATCGGTTTATCACAACCTTGTAGTATGGTCATCACACTAAGCGCCATCACGATAGAGGGTAATTTATGCATGTTACAGTCCTCGTTCCTTGATCCAAGATCGTACTTTCTGACCTTCACGTAATTCCTTAACGCCAGAGATCGCAACATTGTCACCATCATTCAGACCTTTAGACACACGTCCATGTTCATCTAATTCAATCTCTCGCTTGTGGGCAATGCCTTGATCGTCAATCTGCCATACATAATATGTATCGCCTTTTTTCATCAGCGCTTGCGGAGAGAGTGCGCCAGCATTACCTTTTGGCAGTGCAATACGGACCGCACCAGCCATGCCGGGAAGGATATTTTTACCTTCAGGGCGTTCCATAAATAAAGTTACTTTATAGCTGGAATTGGTGGCATTCGCTTCGGTATCGATTTCTTTAAATTGTGCAGGAAATTCTTCACCGGGAATTGTATCGAAAATAACGGTAGGACTACGGCTATAGTCATTGTTAAAACGCGCGAGTAGTTGTTCAGGCAGTTGGAATGTGACGTTAATAATACCGGCACGCTGAATGTGCACCACAGCTTCTTTGGCCATAACATATTCATGATTTTCTTTTAACGATAATGATAACGTACCATCATAAGGCGCTACTAAGGTCGCATAACTCAGATTAGATTCTTGTTTACTTAGCGTCGCTTGGGCTTGATTACGCTTGGCTTTAGAAGTATCGAATGCTAATTCTGAAACAACATTGGTTTTACGTAATTTCTCATCACGTTTAAATTGCACGGAAGCAAGTTCATAATTAGCTTGAGCTTGTTCAACCTGTAATGAAAACTCGTCTTGATTCAAGCTAGCAAGTTTTTGTCCTTTCACTACATTCTCACCGGGGTTCACATCCATCGACGATATAACGCCCGAAACGCGAAATGCAAGTACCGCTTTATCCCCCGCTTCTACAACACCTGGAAATGTTCGAAATGTATCTTTAATACCCACATCAACGGCTTGCAGCTTCACTGGCCGTGAATCTGGTTCGGGTATGACGACCTGTTCTTCGCTACAACCCGAAAGTAATAAGCCAGTAATAACGGCCGTTGCCATAATTCCCTTCATATAATCATCCTATTAATATCCTGTCTTATTAATGATGCTTTGCATACAAGCCAACTCGTCATAATAAACTATTACTCAACTATAGCCTTTAAAATAGTATTTACAATGACTTATCTATTATACGCATATATAACACCCAATAACCCACAATATGGAAATATCCAACATAAGCAGTACAGACCATTTTAATTACAGATAGTTCTCTGAGGATTAACTTTTTGAAGAATGAGGGAAAAGATAGGCACTAGTCTGACTAGCCCTATTGGTACTTTATTAATGCAAAACGTTATGACTCCGCATAAATTAATTCCATCGGCATATCTTTAACACCACATTTCTCACGAACGCCACTAACAGGTACAAATCCGAATTTTAGATATACATCAACTGCATTCAAGGCTGAGTTAACCGTAAACTTACCCGGATTACCCTGTTCTAAGCAGACGCTCTTCGCTTGTTCCCACAGTGTTCTTGATAATCCTTTTCCTTGCTGGCCGTCAGCAACAAATAAATGGTACAAATGCGTGTTTTCTTTCATACCGACGACAGCAATTATTTCGCCGTTTAACTCCGCAACATGGTATTCGTAACCAGCAGCTAAATAACCCGCAATACAACTTGGCGCCATAGAGTTCAAAATTAACTGCCCACCGTCTTCACTACAAGTCGGTAAAATATGCTTAATGACGAGCGTTGTGATTAGCTGACTAATCGCATCTATATCATCTAATTTGGCTTTTCTAATTATCACTAACTTTCCTTGGTGTGCTAACTGAACATTAGTCTCAAATTTACACGCTAAAAAATTGTTATTCAATAAATAAGAATAATATACCTGCTGCTAACATAACGCTTAATCACCTTTTGGCATATCAAAACTAATGCCTTGCGCCAAAGGTAACTCGTTGCCGTAATTAATGGTGTTAGTCATACGACGCATATAAGCTTTCCATGCATCGGAGCCACTTTCACGGCCACCACCGGTATCTTTTTCGCCACCAAAGGCACCTCCAATTTCGGCCCCTGAAGTACCAATATTGACATTGACGAGCCCACAATCAGAGCCTCTTACGCTGACGAAAATCTCTGCTTCAGTCATGTCTTTAGTAAAGATAGCTGAAGACAGCCCCTGGCTAACACCATTCTGTATTGCTATCGCCTGCTCAAGTGAGTCGTAAGTGTGTACATAAAGCAGAGGTGCAAAGGTCTCCTGCTGGACAACATCAGCCTTAGCATCTATATCGATAATAGCAGGCGTGATATAAAATCCGTGATCGCCTTTACCTTTATTACCTAAATTCGATACTTTTTCAGCGCCCGTAATTAGTTTTCCCCCCTGAGAAATAGCGGTTTTAATACTGGCTTTCATGGTATCGATGGCTTGCTGGTTAACCAGTGGACCCATTAAGTTATTGCCATCAAAGGGGTCGCCGATACTCACGGTTTTATAAATCGCCTCTAATTTGGTGAGTACTTGATGTTTTAGACTGCTATGCACAATCAATCGACGCAGTGTTGTACAGCGTTGACCGCTCGTGCCCAAAGCTGAGAAGGTGATCGCGCGAATAGCTAATTCAAGATCGGCACTCGGGCACACAATCATGGCATTGTTACCGCCCAGTTCTAATAGTGTACGTCCCATTCGCGCCGCAACACGACAATTAACCGCGCGTCCCATTGCACATGAACCTGTTGCTGAAACCAGAGCTATATCTTTATGATCGACTAATTGTTCGACTTGCGGTTTCTCACCGAAAACAATACTGCTAAGCGCAGGGTTAGCACCAAACTGTTTAATGGCTGATAATAGTAATTGATGGCAGGCTAATCCGCTGAGTGGTGTTTGGCTCGATGGTTTCCAAATAATACTGTTACCACAAATCAAGCTAATAGCTGCATTCCAAGCCCACACTGCCATGGGGAAGTTAAACGCGGTAATGATAACTACAGGACCAAGAGGATGCCATTGCTCCATCATTCTATGGTTAGGTCTTTCTGTCGCAATAGTTAACCCATACAGTTGTCGAGATAAACCCACTGCAAAATCACATACATCAATTAACTCTTGTACTTCACCCAAGCTTTCTTGAAAGGGCTTACCCGCTTCAATGCTAATAATAGTGGCTAATTGATGTTTCGCTACACGCGCTTTTTCCGCAAACAATCTGACTAACTCTCCACGCTGCGGGGCGGGAACACTACGCCAATGATAAAACTCGGTGGTTGCACTGCGGATCACTTTTGCAATGACATCGGGTTGTGCATGACTGATGGACACAAATTTTTGACCATCGTTAGGGCTAATCACATCCACTTTAGTATCGCTGTCAAAGCGTTGGTCACCAAGATACGCACTACCATAGTGTTTATCTTTAGCATAAAAGTCGCCAAGTACGGTTTTCAAAATTGCTTCATGCATGTGATTATCCTCGTTATTATAACTAGATACTTAATTCCGCATCACGATAGACTTGAGCAAAGTCGTTTGCTAAGAAGTCTTCGATATCTAACGTCTCTTGCTCAACAAACCCTTGTCGCTGTTCACAGCTATTTAAAATTAAATCGACTGTGGCGACTGCTGCACTGGCAGTGGCGATTTGAATGGCACTTTGCTCTGCAGTATGGCGGAGTAAGAAAGTACGACTGCATTGCCTTAATCTGTCATCGACATAGCCCGTGGCCACTACAGAGATCAGAACCAGATCTTGCATTGTCGTTGCGACTGAACTTTCAAATATCTCCATGAGCATATCTCGACGCTTACCCTCTTCACCTAGGCGTAAGTCATGAAACAAGAACTTCATTAACTTGCAATGGCCTGGATAACGGATAGTTTTATAAGTCAGTTCTCGCAGTTTTCCGTCCAAGCTATAACAAAGATTCGCCAAGCCACCTGAGGTATTAAATGCTTCGTACTCGACGCCCGAGATTGAGAATACTTCGCGACCTTCCAATGGCTCAGTTAACGTAAGAATATGATTTTTTATTGATTCACACGGATTAGCATATTCGTTGATTAAGCCTTCTGTAGACCAAGTCAGGTTGTACATCATTTGATTGGATGGGTATTCAGGTAACGCCCCAACGCGTAGTTTAAGACTATCAAGGCGGTCAAAATTATGCCTAAAGCTGTAACCCAAAATACCGATAAACCCGGGCGCTAAACCACATTGCGGCATAAATACCTGACCAAGCGCTGCTGCGATGGCTATTTCTTTAATTGCTTGCGTGCAACGGACATCTTCAGTTAAATCAAAATAGCTACAGCCATTAACTAGCGCGGCCTGTGCAACATAGGGGTTATCGTTGAATGTTAATGCTGATATAACCGCATCCTGGCCTGCCAGTAAATCATTATAATCTCGAGTATCTGCTGACGAGTTAGCTAATAACTTAGTGGTAAATTGATCACTAAAATGCGCAACGGCATTAGGGTTGATATCAGCGCCTGTGACATCATAACCATCGTGACTATTGAGGATTTGAGCAATTGCACCGCCAATGCGGCCAAGTCCTAAAACAACAATTCGTTTTGCCATTTATAACTCCCTAAGGCTGCTAACGCCTAACTTTCGTCGTCGGAGGTCGTACTACCAAGTATGGATTTCATGTTGGTCGATTCAAATATTTTATCCGCACTCATCGGTACAAACCCTTGATATAACGTCCCATCTTCTTGGTTAAAGCGCTGTGCAAATTCATAATAGCAACTGCTTATCGCTTGTTCGCCAGCATCGTGAAAATCTACCATGCAAGTATCAGCCATCGTAGCCGCTTGAATTAAGCAGTCCGATGGTGTGCCTTTGATCACACCGCCCGCCTCATTCAGCTGGTAACCTTGTTGCCGCAATAACGCCACGACTTGTGACAATTCGGGGGTGTTTTTTAAGTGATTTACGAATATGGTAAAATGGTTGGCGCGGAGCCCCCAGACCGATAGCCAAGCCGCGTATTCGGACTCTTCGGCTAAGGTTTGATAATCTGCGTAACTTGGTAATTTCCATAAGCGGCCAGCGCTTAACAATGGGCTGAGTCCCCGACTCGATTGCTCCAGTAAGGGGGATTTCAATGTCGATTTTGCCTGTTCTATAATGTCTTGAATAATAACCTGAGAGGCTTCAGATAAATACTTCCAGCGCAGCTCACTGATGAAGATTTTAGTCGGTGATTTATCATGCACATAACAGCGCGCATCCAGTTTCTTAACGTCAAACTTATAAGAGTCAAGATGTCGATAACCGAGCGCTAATACCTCATCTTCTAATATATCGATGCCAATATGAGAATCAGCGAAGGTGCGAAAAGCAACGTGATCATTCACTAGCTCTTCACCACTACTTTCAAATAATTGATGTATATCGACAGCTTGCGGACTAATGACACAGTATTGTTGCCAAAGTTTTGTGAAAAATGCATCTAACACAAGCATGGATTATCTCCTTAATTGCATTAATGTTATCAGAGGTGGTTAATACTAAGATAGGCGATGAAGTACTGTTTCGCTAGCGGGTAGGATGTTTCGCAGTGATAGTCAGTTACATTACTTCATTAACATTTAGTTCGCTAATTACGTCTGCGAACGCATAGTTATTTTTCCCTTGGCGTTTTATTTCATACATAGTTTGGTCTGCCAAGTTGACTAATTCCTGAGGACTGACCCCATGGTCAGGATATAAAGCAACACCTATGCTGGCGCCAATAGTTACCTGTTCGCCCTGTAATTTATACGGAGCAGCAACCGCTTCAATCAAATTTTCTGCGATAGCTATAATGCTACCTTTATCGGGCATATTCGTCAGTAAAATCCAGAATTCATCACCACCAACACGAGATACGGTATCAAACTCCCGAACACAAGAACAAAGCCGAACTGCAGTTTCCTTGAGAACATGGACGCCATTTTCTTGCATCGATTCGTAATCACGCCAAAAGTCATTGGTTTGCAGAAACAAAAATACGCGACCACCAGTTTGATTTCCGACTGATTTTGTCTGTTCTTCATTACTCGCTTGAGCTAAGAGTAAATTTGTTCCCGTTGAGTTCGGAGGTGATATCTGAACCCAACGCTTGCCACCACCTAAATCAGTATCTTCGATTAGCTCAAAGTTTAATTTCTTGGTATAAAATTCGATAGCATCATAATTTTAAACAACTAATGCAATATTGCCAATCTTTTGTTCAATCTGTTTTTTCATTTTAATCTCATTGTTAATTAAATATTGTTATTCTCATCCTTTCTCTCGTTACGACTCTCATTGCTCATTAAAATCAACTAGCCAGTCTTTAACTACAGCTTTAACTTGAGGTCCGACAACAACGCCCATGTGTGTCACATTAGGCAGTAGCGACACTTCTACGTCGGTGTATTGTGATATGACTGGCTCAAACTGTTCGGCAATAAAGGCATCATCAGCGCAACCACCAACAACCAATACTGGTTGGGTGATGGCGCTGAGATCTTTTTTATAATCCCGAGGGGCGTAAGCGGTATTTAGTCGATGAGAATACGCCAAGGTTTCGGTTCCATCGCGCACTGCTTTGGGCATATAAAACGAGATAGCAGTCAGTGAATCACACCAATGAATACCCATCATATTAAGCATGCTTAGTCCAACGATTCGACCTGTGTAAGGATTTGCCCAGCCACCTGAATTAGGACGCATCGTAGCCGCGTTGTATTTAAGAAAAGGCGAAAGTAACAGGTAGGCGTCTACTTGCTTGGCGTATCGACTGCCCGCAAAACGTATAGCTAATCCACCGCCAGATGAGTGACCACCGACAATCAATTTCGCGTTGGGACGAACTTTTCGAATGTGAGCAATAAGATCCGCCAGGTCATCTTCCAATTGGTCAATGTGTTCGACATCCCCGCGCCGCTCAGGTGTTGGTCCATGGCCCCGTAAATCTGGGGTATAAACCTCAGCCAGCCCACCTGCGCTGATAGACTCAGCCAAAGGCAGGAAATACTGACTATGCCAACCTGAACCATGCAGTAGGATGAGCACTATATTAGATTGAGACGGATAGTGTCGATACGTCAAGCCTTTGCCATCTCTGCTCTCGAACCTGTTCAATGGTGGCAGATTTGTATAATCGAAAGATAACTCAGTAAAGTCCAGCCCGGTTTTAGCTAGTGCAGATTTTTTTCCTTTACCAAAAACAATGAGCAGAGTGATAATACAAAATTGAACCACGACAAAGCTGGCGATAAAGTTAATGATGGTTAACAGAATATCCATAGCCTAATACTCACACTTATCTTGTTCATAGTTGAAACTACCGCTCGCATCAAGGCAAGAATCAACGAGCCAGAAAGTCGAACCGTCTAGCACAATAAAACCGGTTAAGCTGACAGTGAGCACTATAAATACCCTAACCCATTTGAGCTTATTTTTTCTAGTGTAATGCCAAACTGAAAGGATAAACGACAACATTACCACAATTCCTAAAAGGTACATTAAAACCATATTCCGTTTACCTTACCTAAATTTATCCGAACTGATTGTACTGATCACCATTTAAAGGCATAACTAATCTATTAGGCGCGGAAGTTCGTCACCTTCAACAAGATGAATATTTGTAGAATAGTAAGCAGGGCTGTATTCAATTGTGAGCGAAAAATATAAACTTTGCTTAAGATTATTTTTTATTGCGTGTTCAATTTGGTTACTTAGCTTATGCGTAAATGCATCATCTCGGTGTGGCTTAGTTAATAAAGAGATTGTCACGAGCATGTGGGGATATTTGTACTGAGAACAAGGATACGCTCTTGATTTACATTCGCCCGCACTCTTATCACTGTCAGTGATAATACCCTCTACAACATTAAATATTTTGTCGGTATCTATGTCCAAATTATCGGTATATTTGATTTCTACATGAAGCATTTCTGTATATTCCTTTGCGTATATAGCGCTGTTAAATTGAATTAATTCGTTTTTGTTGCACTTATTACTCGAATCCAGCTTCATTCACGTAATCATATTATGCGATTTTACCGTGCATAATATATTGAGGGCCAGCGGCACCGCCAAGATACTTTTCACCCGAGTCCTCAAAACCGCCTTTTTGATAGCAAATTCGGGCACCTGGATTTTTGCAATTAACAGTGAGATAAATCGATCCATAAGATGAATAATTCTGTTTTAGGTAAGGAAATAATGCTTTCACTGATGCAGATCCCAACCCCTTGCCTTGCTGATTTACATCAATAGCAAAAGCTCTCAATCCAATGCAATTTTCAATACCAAGTTCATTGCTTAATGAATACATAACGTCTATTTTGAAAAATCCAACAACGTCATCATCAAACTTGATCACGTGAAGATGTATCGTATCACTACCATCTGCAAGGAAATCTGCAGCTGTACCAGCAAACTTAACCTGCTCTTCCGCTAAAGTAACTTTAAGTACAGCTTCAGCACTCAAATTTGTAAGTTTTTCGATTGTGACCATTTGACGTCCTTTATGTCGAGTATGGATATGTTTTGTCAGGTTAAATTTATTCACCCCAGAATTTCCACCATTTATTTCTGGTTTCACTGCTGTCTTTACCTTTCTGTGAGCCTTTATCAAGCTCTTTTTGTTCTTGGTTCAATTTCTTGTCTTTTTGCTTTTCGCTGCCTTTTTCTTTATCTGTACGATCTTTCTTTTCCTTTGTTATTTTTGTACTGTCTTGCTCATCACTTTTTGCTTGCATCGCTGATTTGTGTGCTTCTTTTTGCTCTGAAGTGGGCTTCCCATTACCAGCCCACTCAGGTTTGTCTGCGAAAACAGGTAACGCTAAAGCAACAGCCAATAGTGATACTAACAATTTTATTTGCATAGATAAATTCCATTTAAGTTGATGGTCTAACGCCACAATAAACCTGTAAACGCTGCTATTACAAAACTGATATTACAATACTAATTGCTAGATATTGTGGCGATACTTAATTTACTGAGTACTGTTGAAATTTTATTGATGACTTTATCGCAGCCTTGGATATTATGACGTGCTTTAATGTATTCGGGGTTGTTATATGAAAGCCAAACCCTGTTCTCTGAATCTTCACTAATAAGTACCTTCTGAGGCAGGTCAATTGCCACATTTTGAGCACACAGCATTAACGGTGTTCCGACTTTAGGGTTGCCAAAAATAATTACTTCCGTTGCTCTTAGCTCCAAGTTCACATCAGCAGCATTTTTTTGATGATCAATCCTAGCGAACAAAGTTAAGCCTTTGTCTTTTAATATCGACTCAAACCTGTCAGCGGTTTCTTGGACGCTATAGTTACTTTCAAATGAGATAAGGCTTTCATCAGCAATGACGTAAGAAGAAGCGACCAAGGCAAAAACTGCAAAGAAAATATTTCGAATCATAAATTTACCTATTTGTTATGTTGATAGCTAATTGGCGAGATAAATGAGTAAGCGCCTAACTGTTAAGTATATGTCTATTATCTAAAAGTATGACTAGGTAAATGGAATGTTGAGCGAAACAGATTATTTCCGTCTAGGTGGCGTTTAATGATTCAAATCTGCTCGATTTTTATTTCGACTTGCTGAGAGTGAAATAATATTTTCCTGAAATCACCATTAATATACCACCAATGACGATGGCGGCTGAAATGATTAGGCGGGTTGTAATTATCTCGGACACAAATATAACCCCGCCTATTGCGGCGATCACTGGAACAGACAATTGAATAACGGCTGCTTGTGTTGAAGATAGGCCGGCAAGCGCGATATACCATATTGTGTAACCTACTCCAGATGTTATAGCACCTGATAACAACGCTAACATTATCCCTTCTGATGAATAATTTAGATTTTGTTGAGTAACAAAAGCTAATAACGTCACAAAAGGGATGGTTCTTAAAAAGTTATAAGTCGTATCCATCAGCGGATTTTTGGAGCTACGCCCTTTTAATGTATAAATACCCCATGAAATCCCAGAGACTGTCATCAGTATGAAACCGTTCACTGAAGGCGTGGTTATACTAGGCAGTATGAGATAAATAAACCCGGTGAAAGCGACGATAACACCAGCCCACTCACTAATATGCAATCGCGTACCAGAAATAAGCGACAGCAATATCATGGTAATTTGAACGGCACCAAATAGAATAAGTGCACCAGTACCGGTATCCACAGAAAGGTAAGCATATGAAAATGTTATTGCATAAAGGAACAGTATAAAACCAGCAGTCCAACTGCCTTTAGATGATACCCCTTTATTGCTTCCTCTAATGCTTAAAATAATGAACAAAGCAATAGCGCCTGATAACAATCGAATTACGGTAAAGCTTGATGCATCAATAGCACCATTACCCAAGGCTAAACGACATAGTACAGAGTTGGCTGCAAATGCAATTAACGCCGAGCCTGTAAGTAAGCTTGTTTTTAATAAAGACATATTGATCATTGATGGTGATTCTCGGACGGTTCGACAGGCTTCTATTTTTCTAAGAATAGGTGTCACCTGCGCGACACCTACTCTTACTCTTATAAATTAAGCATGGCCTAAACCAACTGCCCATGAATCACACCAACCGCCATATTGTTTCATTTGGTTTGTTACCGAGTTCTGAGTATTTACAATGAAATCGTGGTCTACTTTGCTCAATACATAAAATTGAACATAGCCAAATAAGTCACCATTATTTATGTCTGCTTCTTCAGGCTCGATCAATTCACAATTTGGATATAGTTTTTGTATTGCTTCTTTCTCATTATCAGTAAGAGGCCAATGCTTAAAATCTATATTAAACTCAACCTGAGTTTCATTGTCAAAATCAAAGCCATTTTCTTCTAGACTGCGCATTACATCGCCATCAATATCGTTTGGAAAGTTCATTGTATTCCTCATGTCCACACAACACTGCAAACAGCAGCGATTAAATTTTGCTTATATTTTTATAGCCGTTATTTTAGCAAAAATAGTGTCACCCGCAATGTGATTGATGACGTTATTGCAATTACTTTACTAAGTTTAACCTTTCATGCCATTGCGCTATGCTTTCTTCTGGATATTCTGAAAAACATTTATCATTAGCCTTAACATCAGCTTCTACCCAGCCCTTTTTACTTGATAGCATAAGATGTGTTCTTTCAGGAGGCACTGGTAATGTACTATCAATTGCTGATGCGAATGGATGTAGTAACTCTGGCCACCTAGGGTCGTAAACCCACAATGCACTGGCACAATTACGACAAAAATTTCTTTCCATCGGGCTAACCCCCCCATCCGTTTTAGCGTTGTAAATACCAATATATTCTTTGCCTTCTATTTTCAGGGATTCAGCATCGCCACTTAAATTGACCGCGTACCCACCACCACCAGCTGTTTTTCGACAAATGCTGCAATAACAAAAGTTAAACGGATAAGGATGTTTTGATTCAACTTGAAATTTAACTGATTGACAATGACATGAGCCTTTTAATAACATGATGTTTCCTTTTTGCTTACGCATAAATTTGATAGAACTAACGCAACGAACTAAGCCGTGTAATCGAATACCACGAGATATCGCGTGAACTTAGGTGAATGGCGATAATAGGTAATGAGGGCACAAATGATTTATAACGAAGTACTATCCTCACGAACGCCTAATATTTTAGCAAAACGGGTTTTCAATCTCTTTTCAAAAGAGACAAACTCATTATCTGCCCAAACAATTTCATTCATGATTTTTAACATACATTCTCTTTCTTCTGCTGATATATTTTGTTTAAGATATTCTGCAAAAGAGTCTTGAGATAAATTGTGTTCTGCTACATTTTTCGCTTTTTCAATTAATACATACGATTCGTCCAGCGTTATCTGAAAGTAACTGCACAGTTTATTTTTTATATATTTATGTTCATCATTACAGAAATCATTATCTATACATGCCAAATCGACAAGTATGACTGCCAGACTCATTCTGACATCTTCGCTGTATGTTACTTTACTGCCGAAAACATTATTAATTTGAGCTTTAATATCACTAATGACATTCCAGATATCCATCTCTTTCCCTTAAATCAATAGTTAGCATTGTCGGTATCATTGATATTCACATTTATATGATAAAACGCTATATTTACCAACTCTATCAGCTGTTACTAAGTCTAACAAAATCGCTATCTAACTGAGTATATTGGCATAAATAAAAATGACAAGTGAGACGATACTATTTACGACAAACCACGCATTAATAATAAAAATATGAATAACACTGTATACACTTAATGCTATTTTATTCACTGTACCGTTCGCCATTACCATGAAGACAAACTTCGATCTTCAGACACAGAAACAGGTAGGATCGCAGTAATACGCTCACCTTCTTATTTCATATTCTTAAGGTCTAACCCTCTCACCAACAGCCCCATAATACTAAGCAGTACATCTGCAATTAAATTAGCACCTGCTAAGATAATATAGAGTTCTATTTTAACGCAGAGGCGTATATGAAAAGATTTCTTTTAATTGTTATGAGTATTTTTTTTATCACTGCTTGCAGCTCCGGTGGCGATATAAGTAAAGAAACAGCGCCAGAGTTTGATGGCGATCCTGGTTTTATAAATCCAGGTGATCCTGAAAATCCTATTGAAAAAGATGATACCGGTTATACAGTAATTGATGATCAAATTTTTTATAATGGTGAGTTATTAGGTACCATTGAGGGTGCTCTTGAAGGTGATGGAACTAAAAATGTGACATCCCCTGACGGCAAAGTAATCGCGACGGTTCAAAATGAATATAGCGGAATATGGACTTTACATGTTATTGACCCTGAAAATCCCCACCAAGGTGGTGGAGATGTGTATAAAATCGACACTACTGGTGGCACGATTAAAATAGATTGGGCTAACTCGACAATTGATGGTCGCTACGGTGTCGATCCAGCACCTGTACCAAAACCAGATCCAGCCGTCACCAATTCTAAAATGCCCACAATTAGCAGCGATACAAAAGCTAATATAAAACCAAAAGTAAAACTAGAACGTTAACATTTCAATGAATACTTTAACTACGGTTAGCTCAAATGGCTACTTTAAATGCCACAGACTAACAAAAATATTTATAACATTTTTGTTAGTCGCTAGGTCCTGCATATCAATGCAAGGGTTTAAATTTATTAGAATCGTATTTTGTTCTTTATGCTATTTTAACTGTTCGTTCTTATGGGCAACAAGCTTGTCAACGGAAGTGAGCAGTTATAACGATAAATTAATTACAACTGTATTTGCTAGTACCGATATAACAGAGGAAGTTAATATTAATGCCGAACTGGATTCGACTGGTTATCTCGCGTTCGGCGGTAGTTATGGCATGATGCTAGGTTCATTTTATACTGAAGCCTACGGAAGTTATGGGCGTTCTGATAATGTTGATGTTTATAATTTGGGGGGGTTAATTGTTACTCAAGTAACTGAATCTTTAGTTATATATATAAATACTTCACATCAATGGCGTAAGACTAAAGGGTTCCCCATTTTAGAACTTGAAATTTTTGATAATAGAGAATGGAAAAACAGCCTCGGTGCTCGTTATGCTCTAGTACCATGGTGTGATATTGGCTACTCAGTTGGTTACGATAAGTTATTATCTGGTAATGAAGGTTGGAAAGAAGTCGAAAATGATAGTATTACCCATCAAGATTTCACCGTTACCTTTAAGCCAGTTTGGTTTGACACCTTTATTCGCTATACCACCGGAACCCATCGTGTCCGACCCGGTGAGCCCATAACTAAGCATGATTCAATTGAGCTTGGGTTTAGCAAACGGTTTTAATAAGCCATACCAACCTTCTTTTATAAATTACATGCGACCACTTGCAACTTTGTAGTAAACCGCAGCAAAAAGTAAAAAAGGCCTGTCACTCTAGGAGTAACAGGCCTTATGAAGTTAATCTAGTTCAGTACTTACGTACTAGCCTTAATTACTCTTCAGTAGCTTCTTCTGCGCTGTCTTCAGCATCAGTTGGCGTCGTTGGAACTTCTGTTGGTGCTTCTGCATTTTCTGCATCATCAACAACAATTGCGTTCTCATCAATTTCAACTTCATCGATACGTTGTAAACCAACAACTAGCTCATCTTCACCAGTACGGATCAAACGAACACCTTGTGTGTTACGACCAACCGTAGATACTTCAGAAGCACGTGTTCTTACTAGCGTGCCGCCATTAGTAATAAGCATAATCTCATCACCATCAAGTACCTGCGTTGCGCCAACAACTTTACCGTTACGTTCACTTACTTTAATTGAAACAACACCCTTAGTACCGCGACTCTTCGCTGGGTATTCTGCAAGTTCAGTTCGTTTACCGTAACCGTTTTCAGTTGCCGTTAAGATAGCACCATCGTTCTTCGGTACGATCAGAGACACAACTTTTTGACCTTCGTCAAGTTTGATACCACGAACACCCGTCGCTGTACGACCCATAGGACGCACACCTTTAAACTTGATTTCAGGCTTACCGTCTTCATCTAGAACCGGGTTACCATCTTCGTCAAGTACAGGCGTTTCTTCAAACTCGCAGAAACGTACTACTTTACCTTCATCAGAGAACAACATAATGTCGTTAGTACCATCAGTAATATCAACACCGATTAGTTCATTCCCTTCATTCAGGTTAACAGCAATGATACCGCCAGCACGAGGCTTGCTGTATGCACTTAATGCTGTTTTCTTCACTGTACCGTTCGCCGTTGCCATGAAGACAAACTTGTTATCTTCAAACTCAGACACAGGTAGGATCGCAGTAATACGCTCACCTTCTTCCAGTGGTAGTAAGTTAATAATTGGCTTACCACGGGCTTGACGACTAGCTAATGGTAATTGATATACCTTCATCCAGTACAAGCGACCACGGCTTGAGAAGCACAGAATATGATCATGTGTATTAGCAACCAACAGACGTTCAATGAAATCTTCTTCTTTCATCTTCGTTGCTGATTTACCTTTACCACCACGACGCTGAGCGTCATAATCAGTAAGAGGCTGATACTTAACATAACCTTCGTGAGACAGTGTTACTACAACATCTTCACGTTCAATTAAGTCTTCTAAATTAATATCTGCACTGCTTGCCGAGATCTCAGTACGACGTTCGTCACCAAAGTTATCTTTTGAAGCTTGTAGCTCTTCAGTGATCACTTCAAGTAAACGCGCTGGCGTATTAAGAATATGTAATAACTCAGCAATAACTTCGAGTAAATCTTTATATTCGTTAAGGATTTTCTCGTGTTCTAGACCTGTTAGTTTGTGTAAACGTAAGTCTAGGATTGCTTGTGCTTGTATCTCTGTTAAGAAATACGAACCTTCACGAATACCATACTCAGCTTCTAACCATTCAGGACGAGCAGCATTATCACCAGCACGTTCTAACATTGCAGCAACGCCGCCTAACTGCCAACCGCGGCTGATCAAGGCTTGCTTTGCTTCTGTCGATGTTGGTGATTGCTTAATTAAAGCAATAATGTCATCAATATTTGCTAGTGCAATCGCTAACGACTCAAGGATATGAGCACGTTCACGCGCTTTACGCAGTTCAAATACAGTACGACGTGTAACAACTTCACGGCGATGACGTAAAAATGCATCTAGCATTTCTTTTAACGTGAAAATCTTTGGTTGTTTGTCGATCAATGCAACCATGTTTATACCAAACACAATTTGCATTCGCGTTTGCGCATAAAGGTTGTTTAATACAACTTCACCAACAGCGTCACGCTTAACTTCAACAACCATACGCATACCATCTTTATCAGATTCGTCGCGTAAAGCACTAATGCCTTCAATTTTCTTATCTTTTACAAACTCAGCAATACTTTCAATCAAGCGTGCTTTGTTTACTTGGTACGGTAGTTCGTGAACAACGATTGTTTCTCTGCCACGTTCGTTGGTTTCAATATCTGCGCGAGCACGGATATGAATTTTACCACGACCAGTACGGTAAGCTTGCTCGATGCCAGCTTTACCATTAATGATACCGTGTGTTGGGAAATCTGGGCCTGGAATGTATTCCATTAATTCTTCAAGACTTAAGTCTGGATTTTTAATTAATGCTAAACAACCATTAATCACCTCGTTTAAACTATGAGGTGGGATATTGGTTGCCATACCTACAGCAATACCAGATGAGCCATTAACCAATAGATTAGGAATACGCGTTGGCATAACTTCCGGAATGAATTCAGTACCATCATAGTTAGGTACGTAATCAACCGTTTCCTTCTCTAAATCGGCAAGTAATTCATGCGCGATTTTTGACATTCTGATTTCGGTATAACGCATTGCGGCTGCAGAATCACCGTCAACAGAACCGAAGTTACCTTGACCATCTACCAGCATGTAGCGCAAAGAGAAAGGCTGCGCCATACGTACAATAGTGTCATAAACAGCTGTATCACCGTGTGGGTGATATTTACCGATTACATCACCAACAACACGTGCTGATTTTTTATATGGTTTGTTCCAATCATTCTTCAATTCGCTCATTGCGAATAAAACGCGGCGGTGAACTGGCTTCAAGCCATCGCGAACATCAGGAAGAGCACGACCAACAATAACGCTCATAGCGTAATCTAAATAGGAATTTTTTAATTCTTCTTCAATATTGATAGGTGTGATTTCTGTGGCTAAATTACTCATATAAGCCTTTACCCCTAAGTTTTAAAGTGCTTTCTATTATATTTTTTAGAGATTCATTCTAGCATAATATTTACCAGCAAATACAATATATAAGAAAATTAACTTACTTGTAATACGATTTTATTCACTATTTATTCACTCATCAATAAATAATACTTCTGAAATCATTTTCTCGTTATATACTGTGCCCATATTTATTATTATTCACCCTATTACTTTATCAAGAAGACTTTGTATGAATGTAGATAAACAGGAAATCGCTAAATTTGAAGCCATGGCAAGTCGTTGGTGGGATCCAGCAGGTGACTTCAAACCATTACATCAAATCAATCCATTACGCTTAGACTACATTGATGAGCGCAGTGGCGGTCTATTTGGCAAAAGAGTTCTAGATGTTGGCTGTGGTGGCGGTATCTTAACCGAAAGTATGGCTCGCCGCGGCGCACAAGCATTAGGCGTTGATATGGGTAAAGAACCCCTCAATGTGGCTAAATTGCACGCACTTGAATCAGGTACTGAAGTTGAATACCGTCAAGTATTAATAGAAGAGTTAGCAGAAGAACAGCCAAATAGCTTTGATGTCATTACGTGCATGGAAATGCTAGAGCACGTACCGGATCCCGGTTCTGTGGTTAATGCATGTATGCGTTTAGTTAAACCAGGTGGCCATGTATTTTTCTCAACGATCAATCGTAATTTAAAATCATACTTGTTCATGATTGTTGGTGCCGAGAAGATTATGAAGATGATGCCTAACGGTACCCATGACCATAAGAAGTTTATCCGCCCTTCTGAACTGCTACATTGGGTTGATCAATCAGGTCTATATTGTCATCACATGACAGGCCTGCATTACATTCCATTAGTTGACCAGTTCAAACTGGGCGAGAATGTTGACGTTAACTATATGCTGCACACACAGCTTATTGATTAATGTCATACTTAGTTCACCTGACAGCGCCTTGTTGTTAGGTGAATATATTGCCACTCCCTTATGCCTCTATTTTTCTTTTATACTTCTATATAGCATAGATACAACGCCATAAATTCAGCTCATCTCTACATCCCCATATAAGTAAACGTTTTCCACTTTGTAGGTAATATGAAACTTACTGCATACAAAATGACGTAATTGTTTGTTATAACAACCAGCTCGCATAATTATAATATAATACTTGCATGGTAGTTTTATAAACGGATTAGCTGTAAATATAATCAAAGTTTTTGAAGATCATCACATAAGCTTGGCAACACTTTTTTTTATTTTTTTTTTCACTTTAACTGTTGATTTTTGCTAACCGTAATTGATCACTGAGGCCAGAATGTAAGTCGCTACTAACTCACCAAATTATCCACATGTTATTCAGTTTACTGCTACTTGCCAAAAATCAATTATCACTCTATCTTGTATGCATGAATACAGGACAACACTACATCTTGTGTATTAACAAGAATATCAGTACTAGTGTTGGTAGACACATTCTTAACATTGTTTTAAGGTTAGTCAGCTAAATGAATAAGAATTTACTAGTTACAAAACGCAGCGGTAAGCAAGAAACGATCGATCTAGAAAAGATCCATCGTGTGATCAAATGGGCAGCTAAAGGGTTGAATAATGTATCGGTATCACTGGTTGAGTTAAAATCTCACATCCAGTTTTACGACGGTATTCGCACTGAAGATATACATGAAACCATGATCAAAGCTGCGGCGGATTTAATTAGTGAAGAGGCGCCAGATTATCAATATCTTTCAGCGCGTTTAGCTGTATTCCATTTACGTAAAAAAGCCTACGGTAAATTTGAACCGCCAGCGCTTTATGACCACGTAAAATTAAATGTTGATGCGCATCGCTATGATGCTCACCTACTTGCTGACTATACTGTTGAAGAATTTGCAGAAATGGACCTGTTCGTTGATCATTGGCGTGACATGAACTTCTCTTACGGTGCTATTAAGCAGCTAGAAGGTAAATACCTACTACAAAACCGTGTTTCTGGTGACATCTACGAAAGCCCACAGTTCTTATATATCTTAGTTGCAGCAAGCTTATTTGCGACTTACGATAAATCAGTGCGTATGGACTACATTCGTCGTTTCTACGAAGCAACATCAAGCTTTAAGATCTCACTACCAACACCAATTATGGCTGGTGTTCGTACCCCTACTCGTCAATTCAGCTCGTGTGTATTGATCGAGTGTGACGATAGCCTAGACTCTATTAATGCTGTATCTAACTCTATTGTTAAGTATGTATCGCAACGTGCTGGTATCGGCATCAATGCAGGTCGTATTCGTGCACTAGGTAGCTCAATCCGTGGTGGTGAAGCATTCCACACTGGTTGCATCCCATTCTACAAACACTTTCAGACAGCCGTTAAATCGTGCTCTCAAGGTGGTGTTCGTGGTGGTGCTGCAACATTATTCTACCCACTATGGCATTTAGAAGTTGAATCACTGTTAGTACTTAAAAACAACCGTGGTGTTGAAGAAAACCGTGTACGTCATCTTGACTACGGCGTGCAAATTAACCGTTTAATGTACCAACGTTTAATTGATAACAAAGACATTAGCTTGTTCAGCCCATCTGATGTAGATGGTTTGTATGATGCATTCTTCCAAGATCAGGATGAATTTGAGCGTCTATATAAGCTTTACGAACAAGATCCATCAATTCGTAAACAAACAATTAAAGCCAGCGAACTGTTCGGCTTAGTCATGCAAGAACGTGCAAGCACTGGTCGTATCTACATCCAAAACGTAGATCACTGTAATACCCACAGTCCATTCGACCCAGCTGTAGCACCGATTAGACAAAGTAATTTATGTCTTGAAATTGCATTACCAACAAAACCAATGCAACACCCAGGTGATGAAGAAGGTGAAATTGCACTTTGTACATTATCTGCATTCAACCTTGGTGCGATTAAAGATTTAAGTGAATTAGAAAACCTTGCAGACCTAGCAGTACGTGCACTTGATAGCTTACTTGATTACCAAGACTACCCGATGCCAGCGGCTGAAAAATCAACCATGGCGCGTCGTTCTTTAGGTATAGGCGTGATTAACTACGCATACTACCTCGCAAAAAACGGTGTTAAATACTCAGACGGTAGCGCAAACAACTTAACGCACAGAACATTTGAAGCGATTCAATTCTATCTATTGAAAGCGTCGATGAACCTGTCGAAAGAACGAGGTCCATGTTTAGCATTTAATGAAACGACTTACTCACAAGGTATCTTGCCAATTGATACTTATAAGTCAGCGCTAGATGAGATTTGTGATGAAGAATTGCACCTAGATTGGGAAACATTACGTGGCGAGATTCAAGAACACGGCTTACGTAACTCAACGCTAACAGCATTGATGCCATCAGAAACATCAAGTCAGATTTCAAATGCGACAAACGGTATTGAACCACCACGCGGTTTAATCAGTATTAAAGCAAGTAAAGACGGTATCTTGAAACAAGTTGTACCTGATTACGAGAATCTACGCGATAACTACGAGTTACTTTGGAATATTCCAAATAACACCGGTTATTTACAACTTGTTGGTTTGATGCAGAAGTTTGTTGACCAAGCTATTTCGTCAAATACTAACTATGATCCACAACGTTTCCCTGGCCAAAAAGTGCCAATGACAACGCTGTTAACGGACCTGATGTTAGCGTATAAATACGGCTTAAAAACGCTTTATTATCATAATACACGTGATGGCGCATCAGACGTTGATGTGATTAAAGAAGACGAAGGCTGTGAAGGCGGCGCATGTAAGATCTAAGTGATCGTTACATTCACCAAATAAACTGACACCTTTTCATTTGGCAGCTAATTAGGCTGCCTATTTAATGTATAAAACAGAGATAACCAATGAGCTACACTACTTTTAGCCAAACTAAAAATGATCAATTAAAAGAACCAATGTTTTTCGGCCAACCCGTTAACGTTGCTCGTTATGATCAACAAAAACATGAAATTTTTGAAAAACTGATTGAACGTCAGTTATCATTTTTCTGGCGTCCTGAAGAAGTAGATGTAAGTAAAGACCGCATTGATTATCAACAATTATCTGATCATGAAAAACACATTTTCATCAGTAATCTTAAATACCAAACATTGTTAGACAGTATTCAAGGTCGTTCTCCTAACGTGGCCTTTTTACCACTGGTTTCATTACCAGAAGTTGAAACATGGATTGAAACATGGTCATTCAGTGAAACGATTCACTCGCGCTCATACACACATATCATTCGTAATATCGTCAATGATCCAGCAGAAGTATTCGACGATATCGTTGCGAATGAAGAAATTTTAAAACGCGCCAAAGACATTGCAGGTTATTACGATAACTTAATCAATGCAACTCAGCAATTACATCAATTTGGTGAAGGCACACACGTCATCAACGGTGAAACAATTGTCGTTAGTCAACGTGCAGTGAAAAAGAAATTATACCTCGCAATGGTATCGGTAAACGTACTTGAAGCAGTTCGTTTCTATGTTAGTTTTGCTTGTTCTTTCGCTTTTGCCGAACGTGAATTAATGGAAGGTAATGCGAAAATCATCAAATTAATTGCCCGTGATGAAGCATTACACTTAACCAGCACACAGCACATTTTAAACTTGATGGCTGACGGTAAAGATGATCCTGAGATGCAAGAGATCTCAATTGAATGCTTCCAAGAAACACAACAAATCTTTATTGATGCAGCACAACAAGAAAAAGAATGGGCAGAATACTTGTTCAAAGACGGTTCAATGATTGGTTTGAATAAAGACATTCTTTGTGATTATGTTGAGTATATTACGAATACACGTATGGCTGCTGTTGGTTTGCCAATGGCGTTTGAAGTGCAAAGCAACCCTCTACCGTGGATCAATGCTTGGTTGGTATCTGATAACGTACAAGTTGCACCACAAGAATCAGAAATCAGTTCTTACTTAGTTGGTCAGATTAATGCTGAAATTAACCACGCAGATATTGGTACATTCGTTCTATAATGTCGATATCGCTGGCAACAAACTCAGGTAACTATCAGATTTCAGATCAAGATGGTTCCCTGCTCGATACGCTTGAGCGCACTGGTCATCAAATTGAATACCAGTGTCGGCAAGGCTATTGTGGCGCTTGTCGCACAACAATGACTTCCGGTTCGGTAACTTATACCACCGAACCACTAGCCACTGTCGCATCAGGTTCTATATTGCCTTGTTGCTGCAAAGCAGATAGTGATATTAAACTTGCCGTGATCGCGACAATCACTGTTGCAGCATAATCTACTCACATTTTATTAAATGGCGAGTATTAAAACCACAAAAAATATCAAGCCTTAACGAGATCCACTACGTTAAGGCTTTTTCATATCGTGACCAAGCATTCACTTTTCCACCTCATATAATGTAACTCTCAATACCTTACGAGATTGAGTGTGATTTACTTTGCAAAACCAGTAAACCTTACCCATACTCCTTTCAATAACGTATAAGCATTTTTATAGCGTACCGCACTTCAATGACGTACAAGCACTTCAATGACGTAAAGTACCACGACTTAAAAATAGGACCACTTTATGTTAGATGATTTAGTTGGGATCGGAATGCGTCCAGCGCATTATGAGCAACTCACCAATAGCCAAGTGGATATTGGTTGGCTAGAAGTACACAGTGAAAATCACTTCGAGATAAACTCAGAAGCGACTTATTACTTAGATAAAGCCAGTGACCGCTATCCTATCAGTTTACACGGAGTCGGCTTAGCACTCTCTTCTAACGAGTTGCTTGATACCACTCATATTCATCACATTAAAAAACTTGCCGACCGTTACCACCCATTTTGTATATCTGAGCATTTAGGTTGGAGTTCAATTGCTGGTCAACATTATAGCGATACATCTCCAGTACCTTATACAGAAGAGAACTTAAAACATGTAATAGGACGTATTGGGCAAGTTCAAGAAATTTTAGGTCAAGCAATTGCAATCGAAAATCCAGCCTGTTATAGCAAAAATAAAAACAACACCTTAACGGAAGCCGCTTTTTTAACCGAATTACAAGCAGCAACAAGCTGTAAAATATTACTCGATATAAACAATGTGCATATCAGTAGTCACCAGCTCGAATTTAACCCTTATGATTACTTAGCATCAATACCAAGCCATATTGTTAGCGAGATCCACCTCTCAGGTAGCAGTAAACTAATAAAAGATAACCGCATCACCTTCGACCAAGAACATGGCCAGAAAGTAACAGCGGAAGTATGGCAGCTATTTGAATATTACCTGCAACATTGCAACACAATCCCGACCTTAATTGAATGGGATACCAATATTCCAAAGCTAAGCGAACTACTACGTGAAGCATATACAGCCCAAAAAATGATACTGAAATCAAAACGCTTTAAAAACGCATGTTAGTTAGCATCGCAGCCAACAAATAGCCTAGAATCCAGCACTCACAAGATTCAACTTAATTTGCAGGGCCAATCAACTGTCGAGGCCTCAGGCAATACATCCATTAATAGCCCGCCAGTCAAATTACCCGTTGAGACGATATCTGCGTCATGCATACGTAAATCAACCGGTAATTGAATGGTACTTTTTAAATAGTAATCACAATGAGTTAACGCGTAACTATGACAAAGCATTAGTCACTACTATCGATCACACCATCGTCCACATTATCGAAATGTACGGAAATAGATTAATTCGCTAATCCTTGTCGCTAGGTGCACCCTCATCGCATTTTTTACAGTTAAGTTCATAACCTAACATCGATTCACGCCCTGCTATTGTGATAACCCAAGGACGACAAAACCAAGGCGGATTGTGACGAACATGCTGAAAATGATCACAGGCGAGTTCGGCGACCCAATCATCCTCTTCATCTTTATGATAACCAACAATTGGCTGCTGCATTATTCCCTCCTATAAAATACCCAATAAAGCCTTAAATAAAACCAGCAATAAAATCTGTAATAGTTCGAGCGATAACATCTCCATCAAATTTACACTAAATAACATCTTAAAGGATATAGAATAATTGAGTAATGGTCACATTCTCAGTACAATACAGACCACTTCGAAAATGTTAAGTAGTTACCCATAACAGCGCATTAATGCCAACTTTCATGCGTAAATACCACGAGTTCGTATCAATGACCACGATTAGGAATACATAATGCTCGTCGAAACCTTGCTGCCCTTTATGGCCATAATTGCTGTAGCGACCTACGTACAAAGTGTCGCTGGCTTTGCTTTAGGCATGATAGTCATGGGGACAGTGACCACCTTTAATTTAGTGCCTATTGCATTTACATCTGTGGTGATCAGTTTTGTAACCTTGATAAATAGCATTTTTATTCTGAAAGGCTGTTTTCAACAACTCAATCGACGCTTAGTGCTATTGACCGTTGCGGGGATGTTGCCAGGTTTAATGATCGGATTAACGTTACTTGAATACTTAAGCAATGAATATAACCAAATATTACAAAATATTCTTGGTATCGCGATTATTGGTGCTGGCATTAGCATGATTTTAAAATCACCCCACAAAGACCGTAAACAATCTCATGAAGGCATGTTCTTTGGGGCTGGTACTGCATCAGGTATTCTAACCGGACTGTTTAGCATGGGTGGGCCGCCACTGGTTTATATCTTCTATCGCCAACCTTTTACACTTAACCTTATTCGCTTATATCTATTGAGTATTTTCTTTGTTAGCTCAATTAGCCGGATTACCATGGTTGGTATCCAAGGTGGACTCACCAGCGACATGCTGCTGTTTTCATTTATTTGTATACCCGTAGTACTTAGCATGAGCTGGGTAGCGAAACATTACCCACCACCCATTAGTTTGGACACAATGCGTAAATTCGCGTTCTGTCTATTAATGGTTATCGGCACTAGCTTACTATTTGGTTAGTAAAGCCAACTGATATGATCGCACATAATAAGATATTGTATTATGTGCGATCATATAGGTATCAATCAGTTATATTCCATCAAAACTATCACTTACCACGAGTGTATTGAACCATGATCTAGATCACTCAAAACCGCGTAATAAAAATTGAACTACACGATTAAATACGGTCTAATCGCGCCAACTTTTGGCTAACTGCAAGACTATTTTTACTAAAATGATCAACTTTCTGTTCTTATCTACATTGCTTACATACTCACTCAACGGCGACGCTTCTCTACAGATCCAAGCTGATTATGTCTTGGTTAACAAATCAGCACGTACCCTGCTGCTGTTAAAAGATAACCAGATCATTAAATCTTACTTAATTTCGCTGGGTAAAAACCCAGTCGGCGCAAAAACGCAACGTGGTGATAAGAAAACCCCTGAAGGTATATACAATATTGATTTCAAAAATAGAAAAAGTAAATTCCATTTAAGCCTGCATATCAACTACCCCAATAAATTCGATAAGCAACGCTCATTCAAAGACAGTCTAGACCCAGGCGGCAGTATTTATATTCATGGTTTGCCAAATAAAAAACTCAATGCAGGGTTATTAATTGGCTCAGATTGGACCAATGGCTGCATTGCCGTCAGTAATAAAGAAATTCGCGATATCGCCAGATATGTACCGGACGGCACGCCGATAGAAATAACACCGTAGACTACACCCTAGATAAGACATTAATACCAAGCCTTACCTTTACTGCTTTTAGTACATATAGGCAGATCATTTAGCGTCAACAAGCTCAGCATATGATCAATCAAACGTTGGCTAGCCAAACTAACAAAACGGCGTGACGGATAAATTAAATAACACTTACCTTCATACGGCTGCACATCAGCAAACAATCTCACCAGCTTACCCGCTTTAATATACTCTTCACACAGCCGCTCTGGAATATAAGCAATACCACGACTAGCGAGCGCACTTTCTAATGCAAGTTGCACACTGTTAAGGCAAATATTGCCACTGACAGATAAGAATTCATTGTTACCTAAAGGCAGTTCATTAAATACTTGACCATTAGGGAAGCGGAACATTATCGAATTATGTTGGCTCATATCACTGAGTGCCGTTGGCGTTCCCGCTTTATCAAGATAGTCAGGGCTAGCCACAAAATGCAATACCTCGCTGATAATCGGACGAGCGACCATGTCGATATCAATGTGATTAAAAGCTTCATCAATCATAAACCCGATATCAATATTATGACGGATCATATCTAACGGTTCAGTGGTAACAATAAGCTCAACAGTTAACTTTGGATTAAGATCCATAAATTGATAAATACCGTTAACAATCAGCATTAAGTCTGGTACCGGAAATAGCAGAATACGTAAATGACCACTTACCTCCGCATTTTTATCTGTTATTTCGGTAATGGTTTCCTCCAGACTCGCCAGCAAAGATAAGGTTTTATCATAAAAGTGACTGCCAGCTGTGGTTAACGTCATCGCCCTATTTTGGCGGTGAAATAATTTCACTCCTAAATCATCCTCTAATCCTTGCAAGCGCCGACTGATTGTCGATTTAGGCAGGTATAATAATCCCGCAGCATCCACCAAACTGCCCGCTTCAACAATCCGGTGGAACAAGGCTATATCTTCTGTTTTCATCCAATTTCCTCTGAGAGCACAAATAAGTGTGCATTACACCACAAAATAGTTCCATTATATGCAACCGATAGTTTCATATAGATTCATTTTTATCAACCATATATGTTGTTATATTGCCCTCAATTGTATTATCAACGTCAATATGACTGGAATTAAGGTTATGAACCTCTACATAAAAACCATTGTACTATTCACCTTTGCGGCTGTTATCAGCGGCTGCAGCGCGGAATCAAAAGAACCTTTAGCGCCCTCAATAAGACCAGTTAAATTATTAACTATTGCCGACATGCAGACTGGCTCTATTCGTCGTTTTCCAGCCAAAGTAACCGCCACAGAACAAGCGAATCTGGCTTTTCGCTTACCGGGTCAGTTAGTTGAATTTTCATTAATTGAAGGTCAGCATGTTAACAAAGGTGCTGTACTTGCCCGCCTTGATGATAGAGACGCACGTAATACCTTGCTGCATCGAGAGGCCGAGCATGAACTTGCGGCGGCAGACTTTAAACGTAAAGGGAAACTGCGCGATACTCAGTTGCTCTCTCAAGCAGAATATGACCTCGCAAAAGCGCAGCTAAAATCGGCACAAGCGGCGCTTTTCACTGCCCGAGATCAACTCAGTTATACGGTATTAAATGCGCCTTACAGTGGCACGATCGCCAAGATATCAGCCGATAACTATCAGATGGTGCAAGCTAACCAAACGTTATTAGTATTACAACAAGATCGTAATATCGACATCGTCATTCAAGTATCCGAAACATTAGCGACCCGCGTGACGCAGCTGACCCCAGGTACGACCAATCAAGCGCAGGTTATATTTTCAGCGCAGCCGCATAAGTCTTATCCAGTGACATTAAAAGAATACGCCACACAAATCACCCCAGGTACACAAAGCTATGAAGTCGTATTTACCTTACCGCAACCGAGCAATAACCAGATCTTACCCGGTATGAGTGCAGAGCTGACCTTAAACATGGCCACAACAAAACAAACTGTCGCCATATTACCCACCAGCGCGGTGATGAAAAGGGATACCAACGGCCAAAGCATCATTTGGTTATACAACAGTGGAACACACACAGTAACACCGCAAACAGTAACCTTGGGCAAAGTTCGCTCACAAGGCATTGAGATAACATCGGGGATCAAAACCGGTGATCAAGTGGTCACAGCCGGTATTCAGCAATTATCTGCTGGACTCGTGGTGAAACCACTGCACTGGCAACGTGGAGTATAACCGATGAATTTCGCTCAATACTCAATCCAACATAAAGTCGTTAGCTGGATGTTCGCGTTGTTATTATTAGTTGGCGGCAGCATCTCATTTTTCGGTCTAGGGCAATTAGAGTTTCCTGAATTTACCATCAAACAAGCTTTAGTCGTCACCAGCTATCCAGGTGCATCACCGGAACAAGTCGAAGAAGAAGTAACTCTACCGTTAGAAGATGCGTTACAACAACTTGATGCCATCAAGCATATCACCTCGATTAACAGTGCTGGTTTATCACAAATCGAGATTGAGGTTAAAGAACAATATGGCGCCAACGAATTACCGCAGATATGGGATGAAGTACGCCGTAAGGTCAATGATGCCGTGAAACTATTACCTCCAGGGGTAGCGACACCCAATGTCATTGATGATTTTGGCGATGTATTTGGTATTTTAGTCAATATCACTGGCGATGGTTACAGCAATAGAGATCTACAAAATTACGCTAATTTCCTACGTCGAGAATTAGTGCTCGTGAGCGGCGTCAAAAAAATTGTTATTGCAGGTAAAGTTACCGAACAAGTCGTAGTGGAAATATCCCAACAAAAACTCTCGGCGTTGGGACTTAATCAAGATTACATTTATAGCCTTATTAACGCGCAAAACGTGGTATCGAACGCCGGTAGTATTCGCGTTGGTGATGATCGTATTCGTATTCATCCGACTGGTGAGTTTAGCGATGTAACACAAATGGAACGTCTGTTAGTCAGTGCGCCAGGCAGCACAAAACTGATTTACCTTGGTGATATTGCCAACATTTATAAAACCGCTGATGAAACACCTACAAGTCTTTATCATGGTCAGGGTGAAGCCGCCTTATCTGTCGGCATCTCTTTTTCCAGTGGCGTCAATGTTGTTGATGTCGGTGCCGCAGTAAATCAACGACTCGTGGAACTCGAAGGCGAACGTCCCATTGGTCTTGAGCTGACGACCGTTTATGACCAAAGTAAAATGGTTGATGATACCGTCAATGGTTTCTTGATTAATTTAGCCGAATCGATTGCGATTGTTATCGTGGTATTACTGGTCTTTATGGGGCTGCGTTCTGGCTTATTAATGGGGCTGGTATTACTGCTGACGATACTCGGTACCTTCATTGTCATGAACATACTCAACATTGAGTTACAAATCATCTCATTAGGTGCGCTGATTATCGCCCTAGGTATGTTAGTTGATAATGCGATTGTCGTCACCGAAGGTATTCTTATCGGGATCCAACGTGGTCAAACACGGCTAGAAACAGCTAAGCAAGTAATATCCCAAACCCAATGGCCACTACTCGGTGCTACCATTATTGCGATTATTGCTTTTGCACCGATTGGTCTTTCAGATAATGCCACGGGTGAATTTTGTGCCTCTTTATTTCAAGTCTTGTTGATCTCGCTGTTTATCAGTTGGATCACCGCGATGACACTCACTCCGTTCTTTTGCCACTTAATGTTTAAAGACGGTGATAACAAATCAACCCAAGATGATGACCCGTATAAAGGTATTATCTTTCAGTTTTATCGAAACGCTCTCACCCTCGCTATCCGTTTCCGTATTGTCACGGTTGCCATGGTAATCGCTGCGCTTATTGCCTCCGTTATCGGCTTTAGCCATATTAAAAATGTATTTTTCCCGCCCTCGAGTACACCTATATTTTTTGTCGATGTATGGATGCCTGAAGGGAGTGATATTAATGCCACTGAACAGCTTGTCGCTCGTATTGAACAAGACTTAATGCAACAGCAACAAACCAAGGATGTCGGTTTAGTTAACCTAACCAGTGTGATCGGCCAAGGTTCACAGCGCTTTGTATTATCTTATGTGCCAGAAAAAGGCTATAACGCTTATGCACAGCTACTGATTGAGATGACCAATCTCGATACCTTAAATACCTTTATGCGTAAACTAGAAATAGACCTGCTGCAGGATTATCCTGAAGCACAATTCCGCATTAAGTATATGGAAAATGGTCCCAGCCCAGCGGCTAAAATAGAGGCTCGTTTCTATGGTGAAAATCCACAAATACTACGTCAATTAGCGGCACAGGCAGAAGCCATACTAATCGCCGAACCAACTGCCACAGGTATCCGTCATAACTGGCGTAATCAAGTCACCTTAATCAGGCCACAACTGGCGTTAGCACAGGCTCGAGAAACTGGTATCAGTAAGCAAGATCTGGATAACGCCCTACTGACGAACTTTAGCGGTAAACAAGTCGGTATCTACCGTGAAAATAGCTATCTGATGCCAATCATTGCCCGCGCCCCTGCTACCGAACGGCTGGATGCCGATAGTATTTGGAAGCTCCAAGTGTGGAGCGCCGACAATAATCTGTTCGTACCTGTGACTCAGATTGTCAGCGATTTTAACTCTGAATGGGAAGATCCAATGATCATGCGTCGTGATCGTAAACGGGTATTGTCGGTATTAGCAGACCCGATTAATGGCACTGGTGAAACCGCAGATTCTGTATTTAATAAGATCCGCACTAAGGTTGAAGCGATCCCGTTACCTGCTGGTTATGATCTCGAATGGGGTGGTGAATTTGAAACGACGACAGAGGCGCAGACCTCGGTGTTTAGCTCAATTCCTTTAGGCTATTTGGCTATGTTTTTGATCACCGTCTTGCTGTTTAACTCTGTGCGTCAACCGCTGATCATTTGGTTTACTGTACCGCTAGCATTAATCGGAGTGGTATCAGGGCTATTACTTTTCGATGCCCCCTTCAGCTTTATGGCGTTATTAGGTTTACTCAGTCTGACTGGCATGATTATTAAGAATGGCATTGTACTCGTCGACCAAATAAATTTGGAGTTAAGCCAAGGTAAAGCACCTTATGCCGCAGTAGTCGATTCATCAGTAAGCCGAGTTAGGCCAGTTCTCATGGCAGCTATCACCACGATGTTAGGTATGATCCCATTACTGTCGAACGCCTTTTTCAGTTCAATGGCGATCACCATCATCTTTGGCTTAGGTTTCGCGTCGCTATTAACCTTGATAGTGTTACCCGTTACTTATACGTTAGTTTTCAAGATCCCTAATCAAGACTAAGCTGTTTTAAATTCAGCCGACACCAATTCAAAGCTTGTAGAATATGGTGTCGGCTATCCAAATAACACCTTAAATAGTGCTTTATTCTCACCCGACTACTTAACAATCACCGTTATTTTTTTCGACATAAGCGGTTGATCATGCGGTACATGCGCATAATTCCCTAACAGTAGCTGCAGAGTATGCTTACCCGGTTTTAGTGTTATTTGAGTTTCCGTTTGACCGCCACCAAAATGGCGTACTTTATCTGTCGCTTGTAGCGGTTTAGTCAAATCAGGTAACACCTTAGTATCGATAAGCAAGTGATGATGAGCGGTGTTAACACGATCGATTCCCGCCGGTGCAATGCCCATTCCACTTAAACCAAAGCGAACCGTAAATGTCGGTGAAACAGTTGCGCCATCAACCGGACTAATAATGTAAACATTAACCCCAGAAGGTGCTGAACTTGCCAGTTCCTGCTTTAATGCAAACGTATTTGAACTGATCATAAACATTATAAAAAACAATGATATTTTTAACATACTTAGCACCTCATTAATGAATATTTTCACTATCTCACATTAATTGTAGACCAAGGTTCGAAGATGCCCGACACGAATTTCTTATAAGCCACGTTAATCTAGCGCTCCTGCTTGAACATTTAATTAATAATCTTTTGATAAATCCCTAATCACTTGCATGCAAAAAAACACATGCCTAGAATACGCCCTCTTTGTGATATCCCAGTAGCAGCACAATCTTCTCGCCTATACTTGCCACTTTTTGGAGACTTCTTGTTTAAACGAATTTACTTACTTTTTCTTGTTTACGCTCCAATGATGGCGAATGCAGACCCACTCATTAAATATCAGCATTTACCTACAGATGCGACAGAGATGCCTTTTTTTTCAACAGAGCAACAAGCGCAACAACGCACCGTTGAATATAACAATGCGATTGATGAGATTGATACAGCACTCGAGCAGTGTGAATCAGCAGAATGTGACACCTTGAAACAACGCCAAAGTGATCTTGAATATGCCATTGATGATCACCAAGAAAAAAATGGTGCGTCAATCACGTCTTGGTTAGGCGGGCCTGCTTATACACCAGAAGTCGGTTTAATGGTTGCCGCAGGTGGGTTATTTTCATTTAGTACTGCTCGCGAGCAACAAGCACTGCAACGTTCAAGCGTATCTTTATTTGTTGTAGGTACTCAAGGTGATGCAGGGGTTGGTTACGGTATCCGCTCTAAGCAAAACTTGTTTTTCGACAATAATGATACGCGCTTTACAGGTACGCTGACATTCAGTGATGATGCCGAAAATTACTGGGGCGTTGGTTACGACAAGGGCAAAGCACAAGATGCGTCTGCGGATACCTTGATGCGTAATACCGCGTTAACTTATGACGCTAATCTAGCTTTTAAAAATGATTACGGTTTCTATTTTGGCCCCGCTTTAAGATTGAAATATTACCAAGCGGATGAAAACGACATTCCGCTGACAGCACAACAAGATGACGATTTTAACGAATTTAAAGACAAACCGTTATCCATAGGCCTAGGGATCACATTAAATTATGATAGCCGGGATGTGACAGTTAACGCATGGCAAGGTCAATACTTCAATTTTGAATACATTAATTATGGCTCGAATATCGGCAGCGACAATGATTATCAAAAAGTGCTGATCGATTATCGTTATTACCACAGCTTTAAGCCAGGTCGTGTCATCGCATTTTACAATGCACTACAGTGGAGTGATGGTGACGTGCCGTTTTACGATATGCCCACACTTGGTGGCAGCTTTTCACTTCGCGGCTTATACGCTGGTCGATTTAGAGATAACAACGCAATTGAACATACCGCTGAATATCGCCACACATTCTTACGTGATAACGGTAATTTATCTGCTCACGGCATGACGGTATGGACAGGTATAGGCTCTGTTGCAGGTGATACAGATACTGACAGTAACCGTTTGTATGAAGATTTATTGTATAGCTACGGGTTTGGCTATCGCTATGAATTACAGCCGAGAATGAATGTACGCATAGACTTCGGATTCAGTGCTGATGACAGTGGCTTTTTTCTGACTTTTACTGAAGCATTTTAATCACGACAGGCACTTTATACGACAGGCTTACCTGTGACAGCAGTGACTGGCTAATAACAATCAATATAGATATTTAAAATATTAATATTTTGGACTTTTCAATACGATGAAACGAATAATACTTACTTTATTAGCGGCTTTAACAGCTCCACTCACTTTTGCAAACAATACCAATTCTGTGGCACAAGCTGATACAGCAAGCAGTAATGCGTTATTCCCACCGTTATTTGAACTGCAAGATAACACTATATTTGGTTTACCGTCTCTTATGTCTCAATATATATCTCAAGAGCAAAATGCAGCATTCCTAACACAGGAGGACACTGAGAGCGAAATATCAAAATTAGAACTTTCAATAGCGGATAAAAAAACAACTTATCCAGCGAAGAAATGGGAACACGCTTTACCATTTTTTGCCGAAGACGTCATCATGAATGATTATGACTTACCATTGCCATTTGGTATCAGTATTATTTATGCCAATGTGCAACAGGATATGACTCTGACTGATTTATCGGTTGGTTACGGTGGAGGGCAAAAGTATGATATCGATTTCGTTTCGTTTGATAACACCGAGTCCAATACCCACACGCCACAGTTAAAGTTAGATGCTTGGGTATTACCATTCATGAATGTATTTGCCACAGTAGGTAAATTAACAGGAACGGTCGGCATTAACTTTGCCATTGACGGTAATCAAGCATTAGCACAATTAGGTTCGGATTGTTCATCAAAGCGAAAACCACCAGAATGCTACCTGCTGACAGATCAACGCCTTGAAGTCGAAGACATTGAAGCTAGCCTAACCGGGATGTCTTACGGTGCGGGTATGATGTTTGTCGGCGGCTGGAACAGTTATTTTATTTCCGTCCCAATCACTTTCACTTGGACCGATATGGACCGCAGTGACACCGATGGCTATGTCGTCAATGTTCTGCCGCGAGTTGGTAAACAATTTCAGTTTAATAACGGCTCAAGCTTATCACTATACGTCGGTACTAGTTATTTAAAAAGCCAGTTAACGCTGTCAGGTTCGCAGCCAATACCAACGACAGACTACAGTATTGATTATAAAGTAGAACAAGAGAACGTCGATAAATGGATGGGGCTGGTCGGCGGAAGTTATAACTTAAGTAAACACTGGATGCTAGCCTTTGAATATGGCGGTATAGGTGGTGCTAGTCGCCAGCAGTTTATTACCAACCTGTCTTATCGTTATTAACTGATTTTTCATTGTTAACTAAATATCAGCATCGACAGACGTAGTAACATGCACTTTTGAATAATAAAAAGCCGCTGTACTTCAACTGTTATTTCAAACTACAGCAAGTAACAGCGGCTTTTTAGTCTTAGCTAAACACTCAAATAAGTTTAAACCTTATTTTGAATTCTGCTCAGCTTTCTTCTTGGCTTTTTCAACACGACGTTCGTCAATGATGTGTTTAATCTCACCACCGATGTGTGACTCGCCACGTTTTTCAGCTAATTCCATTTGACGTTCACGTTCAGCAAAGCGGCTACGTTGCTCGTCTGTCACTTTATCGTGACAACGATGACAGCTAAGGCCCTTCACGTAATGTTCACTTTGCAATTCGTCTTGTGTTAACGGGTAACGACAAGCGAAACACTGGTCACATTCGCCTTGTTCTAAGTCGTGATTCACAGAAACACGGCCATCGAATACAAAGCACTCGCCTTCCCACATGGTTTCTTCTTTTGGCACTTCTTCAAGGTACTTAAGAATACCGCCTTCTAAGTGATAAACCTCGTCAAAACCTTGCTCTTTTAAATAAGCAGTCGATTTTTCACAACGAATACCACCGGTACAATACATAGCAACTTTCTTGTGTTTTTCTTTATCTAAGTTGTTTTTCACATACTCAGGAAATTCACGGAAAGTCGTTGTATTCGGGTTTACTGCGTTTTGGAATGTACCGATTTCAATTTCGTAATCGTTACGAGTATCAATCAAGATTACTTCCGGATCTGAAATAAGTGCATTCCAATCTTTCGGTTGCACATAAGTACCGACCACTTGGTTAGGGTCAATCCCTTCAACGCCCATAGTCACGATCTCTTTTTTCAACTTAACCTTAGTACGCAAGAACGGGTTCTCATCGTTATAAGATTGCTTGAAAGAGATTTCGCCCAGGCTTGGGTCTTGAGATAAAAAACTTAATACTGCATCAATACCAGCTTGTGGCCCAGCAATAGTACCGTTGATACCCTCGGCCGCTAATAACAGCGTACCGCGAACATCTTGGCTTTCCATTTTTGCTAATAAAGGCGCGCGTAATGCTTCGAAGTTTTCTAAACGTACGAATTTGTATAATGCACAAACTGTAATTTGAGCGGTATTATTGGTCGTAATTGGTGCTGACATTTGGTTATTCCCCATTGAGCTAACTGGAACGTAAATCCAGCGCTGTAGATTAAGGCGGCGATGGTAACAGAAATGCGATATTGCGACCAGTGAAATTGATCTAGGTCAAAATGTAATCCCAACACAACCGTTCAAAACAGTAAAACCTATACCTTAGAGGTATACATGGCACGGTTATTGAACAACTCATTATAAGATTCGCTCATTCAGGATGGTTTTTATGATGACAAACCCGCTATTAGCAGCATTCATTAAGCGTAATATGCTCGATACATCTTATTTAGCAAATGCGACAAAATGGTACACGACGCTCATATCGGCGATCAGAGCGCACCAATACAGTGCGAAAGACCACGCTATTACTAACATAGAAACTAGTCATCACAATCAAGCACCTGTTTTAGTTGGTATTAATGGTTGCCAGGGCTCTGGTAAATCAACGCTCGCTGATTATCTTGCGACCTATTTAACCAGCGAATATAAAATGAATGTCGCCGTACTGTCTTTGGATGATTTTTATTATAGCCACCAGCAACGTAAAAAATTGTCAGTACACGAGCACCATTTATTACAAACCCGTGGCGTACCCGGCACCCATAATTTATCGCTGGCACACGATATATTAGATAAACTGCAATCGGCGACTAACCTCTCATCGCCCGTTGCGTTGCCGCGGTTTGATAAAACCACCGATAACCCTTACCCAGAATCAGCATGGCCAGTGATTCACGGTATTGTCGATGTGATTATCTTAGAAGGTTGGTGTTTAGGCGTGCAGCCACAGACAGATGAAGCCCTGCTAGAGCCAGTCAATAACCTTGAAGCGACAAAAGATAAACACGGTATTTGGCGTCGTTATGTGAACGATCAAATAAAGTATCATTATGCTGATCTTTATAAACGGTTAGATATGTTAGTCATGCTAAAAGCACCTAGTTTTGATACTGTTTTTCAATGGCGATTAGAGCAAGAATTAAAATTAAAACAACAGGCGCTAACACTAAGTCCCCCGCTTCAGAGTGTTATGAGTGAATCTGAAGTAAAGTTGTTTACTGCTTATTTTCAACGTCTCACAGCGCATGGGTTAATCACACTACCAAATTTATGTAATTGGGTATTTGAGTTGGATGCTAAGCGTAATATGGTGCATTCATACACCCCGCAATCAATCGAACTTAATCGTTACCCTGCAATATTCACCGATCTTGATGGCACCTTGTTAGATCATGACGACTATAGTTTTACACCCGCTTTAAGTACGCTTGCCGAATTAAAAAACGCAGCAATCCCAGTGATCCCAAATACCAGTAAAACCTATGCTGAACTGCTAGAGCTAAGACATAAGCTTAATTTGAATGGGCCATTTATTGTTGAAAACGGCGCTGCTATTTACATCCCAGTTAACTATTTTAGCCATCAGCCTATCGGCACAATACAACAAGATGGCTACTGGGTTAAATCCCTTGTGCAGTCACGCGCACATTGGTTATCACTATTACAAACAGTGTCCCAACAGCAGTCTGAGTTGTTTACAGGTATGAGCATGATGACGTTTAACGACATCATTAACGCAACGGGGTTGGATGAGGCAAGTGCTGTCCTTGCAAGTCAAAGACAATATGGCGAACCCCTACTCTGGAAAGGTAATGCAGCCCAGAAACAAGTATTCATCCAGCAACTTAAAAAACAAGGCGCAACCATCTTAGAAGGCGGACGTTTCTTGCATGTCTGCGGTGATTGCAACAAAGGCAAAGCGATGGACTGGTTAATGCAGCAATTTAAATTCTTTAACCTACAACAAACGCCCTACTCTATTGCACTCGGCGACGGTAACAATGACATTGCCATGCTAGAAGCTGCGCAATACGCCGCGATTATCTTATCACCAGTACACACACCACCAAAATTAAAACGTAAACAGGGGTTAATCATCAGTAAGCATACCGGACCAACAGGCTGGGCAGAAGTATTATCGACGCTATTACCCAAGCTGTTATCTGAGCGGCTACCAACACGAGTACCAGCATTAAAACTAACAGGCGCTTAGTCAATTCAATACTTAGGCTAAATACTGCAATTCAAATATCAAGGAAGGTTTATCATGGCTGACTTCTATCAAAATGGTGTTATTACAACACTGCATAACCTAAATCAACGTCCATTAGCAGCAATGGAAGCAGAGCTCACTGAGTTTGCTAAATCACGTCCAATGTCGTTAATTCTACCCTCGTTATTCTCAGAGCTAGAAGGTGAAGCACTGCCTAACATCATTAACCATTTACAAGATGTACCGTATTTAAACGAGATTGTTATTGGTCTAGACCGTGCTAATGAAGATCAATATAAACACGCGTTAAAATTCTTTAGCGCTTTACCACAACATCATCGTATTTTATGGAATGACGGTCCTCGCCTGCAAGCTCTCGATGCTGAACTTGCCGAACTTGGTTTGGCGCCAAAAGAGTTAGGTAAAGGACGTAATGTTTGGTATTGCATGGGTTACACACTCGCCTCTGGAAAGTCTGAGTCAGTGGCATTACATGATTGTGACATTCTAACCTATGACAGATCACTGCTCGCACGCTTGATTTACCCTGTGGCAAATCCACAATTTAATTACGAATTCTGCAAAGGCTTTTATGCCCGCGTTGCTGACGGTAAGATCAATGGCCGTGTATCGCGGTTATTAATTACACCATTATTACGCTCACTAAAACGCGTTGTCGGTCATAACGATTACCTTGAATACATGGATAGTTTCCGTTATCCGCTCGCCGGTGAGTTTTCATTTCGCAAAGACGTACTCAACGACATTCGCATTCCCAGTGACTGGGGCTTAGAAATCGGGGTATTGTCCGAAATGCACCGTAACTATTCGCATAATCGATTATGCCAAGCGGATATCGCTGACGTATACGATCATAAACATCAAGACCTGTCGTTAGATAATGAAGATGGTGGTTTATCAAAAATGTCGATTGACATAACCAAGGCATTCTTCCGTAAATTAGCCACGCAAGGCCATACTTTCACCAACGAAAATTTCCGTACTATCAAAGCCACTTATTACCGTATCGCCTTAGATTTTGTTGAAACCTATTATAACGATGCGGTGATGAACGGCCTGACACTGGATATCCACGCCGAAGAAAAAGCGGTTGAAATGTTTGCCCAGAACATCATGACTGCCGGACAGAACTTCCTCGAGAACCCAATGGAAAAACCATTTATGCCCAGTTGGAACCGCGTTATCTCAGCAATGCCCGATGTATTGGAGCGCCTTAAAGAAGCCGTCGAGTTAGATAGAGCTGAATTTATCTCTCAATCATAGCGGATCAACTTATAAAATGGATGGTGACGATGTTAAATCCAAAAATTGACTTACAATTGCAGTTACAGCAACGCTTAGCACAACAGCTCAGTACTATTTATGCTGATATTAATTTGCCCATATCAATTGCCAGTTTAGTCGCAGAGTTAATGTCGACGATGCGACTAACAGAGCAGTTGCATACACCGACACCACAAGTGAATCATTGGTCAGAAAAAGACACCATCTTAATTACCTACGGCGACAGTATTGTTCATTCCGATGAAAAACCGTTACAAACACTGCATCACTTTCTCCAGCATTACTGTGCGGATACGATCAACAGTGTCCACATACTGCCTTTCTTTCCGTACAGCAGTGATGATGGTTTTTCGGTTATTGACTACGCCAGTGTTAACGAGGCCTTGGGTGATTGGAGTGATATAAAGCAGATAGCCCAAAGCCATCACCTTATGTCCGACTTAGTGATCAACCATTGCTCTAGCCGGAGTAAATGGTTTGATAATTTCATTCGCGGTGAAGGCACTGGTCATGATTATTTTTACACGGCTACCACCTATGCTAATTCGGCATATTCCAACGCCTGCGATACCATAACGCGTAGTGATGACAGTATAGAAGCCGTTGTCAGGCCGCGTACTTCGCCTTTGTTTCGGTCAACAACAACCGCCTCGGGAAAACAGCAAGTATGGTGCACATTTAGTCACGACCAAGTCGACCTTGATTTTACCAATCCCAAGGTACTCATCAACTTCGTGTCCATCATTCGTCAATACCTAGACAATGGTATCAAAATATTCCGCCTCGATGCTATTGCCTTTTTGTGGAAGAAAGCTGGCACACAGTGCATTAATCTGCCCGAAACCCACGAAATGGTGCGCCTGTTAAGAACGCTTATCGAGCACGCCCGTGCAGATGCCGTGATCATTACTGAAACCAATATACCGAACAAAGAAAACCTGACCTATTTTGGTAATGGTAACGAAGCACACTGCATCTACAATTTCGCCCTGCCGCCACTGCTGGTTAATACCTTGATCACCGGTAATTGCCAATATCTAAAACAGTGGATGATGAGTATGCCACCAGCACAAAATGGCACGGCTTACTTTAATTTTATCGCCTCGCACGATGGCATTGGTTTACGGCCCACAGAAGGTTTACTGTCTGAGCAAGAGATAAACCAGTTAGTCACTACCATGCAAGAATTTGGCGGTCGAATATCTTGGCGAACAGTCACCGTGAATGATAGCAGCACCGAAAATGCGCAAACGAAAGTTGTGCAAACTAAAAAAACACAACAACCTTACGAGTTAAACATCACCCTATACGATGCGTTGCAAGGAACAACAAAAGGCGTAGATGAATGGGGTCATGCGCGTTTCATCTGCGCACATGCCATCATGTTAGCACTGGAAGGGATCCCCGGTATTTACATTCACAGTTTACTCGGTACTAGCAATGATTATAAAAAGCTGGAACACACCAGTCATAACCGAGCCATCAATCGTCATCGATGGGATCTGGATACGCTGAGCTTAGAACTTGGTGATCCTAAAAGCCAACACGCTCGTGCATTACATGATATTAATCACCTGATCACATTACGCACTGCGCAACCGGCCTTTCATCCAAACGCGACGCAATTCACCTTACAGTTAGGCGAACAAGTCTTTGGATTTTGGCGACAAAGTATTGATCGTAGCCAAAGCGTATTTTGCATCAGTAATATTGCAGATACGCAACTTACATTACCGCTAGCCAGCGTGAACTTGATCAGCAGCGATTTTTGGTATGACTTAATTAGCGGTGATACCATTGAAGATATTAATCAAACATTAACCTTACAACCCTATCAAACCTTATGGCTAAGTAACCGTTAAAATCAGCAAACCAGATCAAAATAAAACGTGATTGAACTATACTGACAATACCTTTCCTGAACTTAATAAACAGGAGGATCGCGTGATGAAAATTACATCCTATCTCATAAGTTCAATATTACTTTGCACTACGTTTACTGTGGCTGCATATCAAGACGATAACTCAAAACACTTAATCCAAGATGCCTTAAGCGCTGCACCTATGGATATGCGTGACAAAGTGACAGTTGTTGATTGGAATAACAAGGTATTGAAAAAAGGAACCAATAACTATACTTGTTTCCCAACACCACCACATCTTACAGGTAAAGCACCTATGTGTATGGACGGTCCTTGGATGGCATGGGCTGATGCATGGATGAACAAAAAACCATTCCAAGCTAAAGCTATGGGTATCTCATACATGCTAGCGGGTGACGAAGGGGCAAGTAATATTGACGCTTATGCCAAAGCAAAAACAAGTGACAATCAATGGGTCAAAGAAGGACCACACTTAATGATTATCACCCCCGATAAAGCCCTACTCGATTCACTACCGACAGATCCACACAATGGTGGTCCCTATGTAATGTGGAAAGGCACGCCGTATGTTCATATTATGGTCCCTGTTGATACACAAAAATAAAGCAAATTTCATACTTGGGTTATCTTATGATAACCCTTATTATTGCTACAATTTAATGACATAATTGCAGCAATAATAAAAATTAACATGTCATATTAACGGCACCTAAAACATAATAATAACCGCACACTTAACGCCACATTATTTAACTTTGCCTTAACGCCTCTTACAAATACACCTATTTACACCTTCGAATGCAACCTCCAAACGAAAGTAGCGTGTTCCCTTACGTATTTGCACTAGCTAAAAAACGTTGTAATCGATTGCAAATCAACCAATTGAAACTTTTATTTGAACATTTAAACTTTCGAATGGTGATAATTGTATGCGTGTCACATTTCGTTTATATAATCTACCCTATTATCTCGCCATCATTTAGTTGCAAAAAGGTTAACAATGAAAAGATTGATTGCTCATCGTGGAATGTCATCACTGGCACCAGAAAATACATTAGCCGCATTTTCTTTATGTAAAGAACATCACATTCAATGGTTTGAGTGTGACGTCGATATTCTAAAAGACGGTACGATCATTGTTTCCCATGACGATACATTAGATCGTTGTACTGATAAGAGCGGTCAATTATGTAAAATCAGTCATGCCGATATCGACAATATTGATGCTGGTAGCTGGTTTGCAGATGAATTCATTGGTGAAAAATTGCCGACCCTGCAAGAGTTAATTGCATTAGCCAATAAGCTTGAGCTAAACATGAACATCGAACTTAAATCATGCGCGGCAAGTGCTGCCCTAAGTTATACCCTCATTGATAACTTAATTGCTGGTTTGAAAGATCTTAATCCTGAGCGTGAATTAATCGTATCAAGCTTTAACCACCTTGCGCTAACCGAATTCAAACGTCGTAGCCCAGAAACCCAAGTGGCTTGTTTATTTGAAAGCCATACCTTATGGGACGATTGGAACTCAATTCTAGATTGGTGTAACGCTGATTACATCCACCCTGAAGACAAAGGCTTAACCCAAGAAATGGTACACAAATTTAAAGCCGCTGGTTTTAAAGTAAACGTGTGGACGGTAAACGACCTTGCGCGTGCCAATCAATTATTCAACTGGGGCGTTGACGGTATTTGTACCGATATCGCTCATAAATTCCCATCAAAATACAAAATGTTAGGTAATAAATAATGAGTTTATTAAGCAAAATTGGTTTCGACTCAAAGAGCCGCTTTTACGGTTTCTTGTCTGTCGTACTATCAGGACAAATCATCTACTCTGCTTTCGAAGCATTTAAAGGTACGTTTTATAACTTACTACTGGAAGTTTTAAGCATCGACAATACACAGATGGGTGTATTATTTACCTTAATCGGTTCAGCGATGTTCTTCTACATTCCAGCAGGCTGGGTAAATAACCGTTTCTCTGTGCGCTCTATTTTGATGACCAGTATGTTCATCCGATTCTTGAGTATGATGGCCATTATCATCTTCCAACCAGAATTTACCTACTTGATCGTCATTGCCGGACTTTGGGGTCTAATTGACGCTATCTTCTGGCCTGCAGTTGTCAATGGCGTTAACTTAATGTCTGGTGATAACAACAAGGGTATGGCGTTTGGTTTATTAGAATCTATCCGCCGCGCGACAGAAATGAGTATGAACGCAATTATCGTCGGTATCATGGCGCTAGTAAGTGGTTCAATCTTAATTTTCCAAGGTGCGATCGTATTTTATACCTTACTTATCCTGCCAATGATCTTCTGTGTATGGAAATTCGTACCAGACAATCAATTAGAAGTTAAAGAAGGCGAAAGTAAAAACAAAGCGGCATTACAAGGCTTATTCTATGTATTGAAAATGCCAACAGTATGGTTAGCAGCACTTACGTCGCTAACGGTTTACTGGACTTACATTACGCTTATCTACACTGTACCGTACTTACAAGCAGTATTCGGTTTAACCACTGCTGAAGCCGCTATCTTCGGTATCATTAATACCGGTGCTATGGGTGTTGTTGCGGGTCTTGTTGCCGGTTCGATTGCTGACTTTGTGTTCAAGTCATCGATTAAAATGATGTTGTGTGCACTGGGCCTTACCGTTATCTGTTTAGGTATTACCATTATGCTACCAAAATCAGCAGAAATGTTGGTGATGAACATGGTTTTACTTATGTGTTTCTCGTTTAGTATCTTCTTAGCAAAAGGCATTATCTTAGCGCCGATTGCTGAAGCAGGTGTGCCGAAAGAATTCAGTGGCGCGGCGATGAGTGTTGGTTCATTTGCAGCTTATGCTTCAGTGTTCTGGGCTTACGCACTAAACGGTTGGATCATTGATACCTACCCTGCGATTGAAGCTTACCAAATGATCTTTGGTATCGGTTTAAGTGTGTCGGCATTTGGTATGTTCACTGCAATTTGTCTGCTGTTATTAAAACGCAAACAAGGTGATGGCGATATCTCTGCAGAAGACGCAACGCTAGCTTAATATTTGCATCTAAAAATAAAATAGCCGCAGCAATTGCGGCTATTTTTAAAGCGCTGTACACTTAATTATTAAAATAAAAATACTCTTAATTATTAAAATCAAAAAGCAGCGGCCAGACAACATGATATTCAATCATTTAAAAGTTATATTCATCTTTATTACTTGTTTAACACTTACCTCTTGTAGCTTATTCGATATCCAGCCACTAGATGACACAACCAACGTCATTAAAATTTATGATGCATACGAACATATCGCGCAATGTACATTCGTCAATGAGTTAGTCGGCTCTGAAGGTACTTGGTACAACTATTTATTCATTTCCAACACAGACCTCACGCTTGGCAGTATTCATGATTTAAAAAACCAAGCCAACGCAATGGGCGCTAACGCGATCCACATTCAATACAACTTGAGTTTTAATACATCGGTGACCTTTTTTGCTCAAGCCTATGCCTGTGCACAATAGTTCGCATTATGATTAATGACCGTAATAACTAATTAAGCTGAAGATAATACCAACTTCTGTTTTAAAGTCATTGGACTGATTAAATTCTGTAAATGGTTCTACTTCAAAGTACATCCAGGACTTATACATGAGGTTTCGATAACGAATCGAAATGAAATAATTTTCATTGGGAATATCTTCTGCATCATTACTTTTACTGTATTGAACACCACTAACGAGTAGCTGATTTTTGCCGGTAGGCTTGATGTGATAAAAACCTATCTTGCGTCTGGTGTTTGCTTCCGTCTGCAACTTTTGCCAACTGGCGGATAAAGACAAAGAACTGCTTTCCAGCGGATAAGCAGCAGCCGTTTTGATACTTGGTTCCCAACCGTCTTCTAGAAAATAAGCTAAACGAGGCTGCAAACTAAAATCAACATGCTGAACCTGCCAATTAAACTGTATTTCACTTCTTAGATATATCTGACTTCGACTAAAGCCAAGTCTATTTTTAACCTGTCTTTCTTGACCAAACCGCTTAATATATTGAAATGCAAAATTGATCCCCTCTTGCTCGTTATCAATATCCTTTGATTCATAATCTAATAAGAGTTCATCTTCATCATTATTATCAATAACCAAAGCAAACCTTTCATCCCACTTTGGTAAATTCAAAGACACTTTAAAATTAGCATCGACATCGCCTAAATCTGCGGTGCGGGGTAGCCAAGATAATTGTAAATAGCCATTAGCTGAGCCCTTGTTCCCGTTACTATCAGCGCTACCAATATCATCAACCCAAGCAGCGGTATCTTGCATCATGGTATTAAGCTGGCTTTGTAGCACATCAACCGTGGGTAAATTTTCTTCTGCCGAGGCTATTTCTTCTTCCCCTGCGGGTATCTCTTCTGACAAAGCTATAAAGGAGCTTAATAAAAAAATACTGGCAACAATTAATTTCATGTTAAGTGACATCATCCATATTTAGGCATTATCCTGATACGGTAAAGTGTATTAGCAACAAATTCGGATAGCTCCCAATTACCTATTTATGATTTTATATTTATTGTAGTAAATAAAAACGCCATAAGTGCAAAACACTCTGGCGTTTATTTTTATTTAACGTGCTTAAGAAAATCAATAAGCAGTTCATTTACTGCTTCTGGCGTTTCTTCTGGCGTTAAATGAGAAGCATCTGGGATCAAAACATTTTTATATAAATTAGGTACATTTTCTTCTAATTTATCATAAACCGCTTTACCGTATATGATGCCAGGGTCTTGTTCGCCCGCGATAAATAATGCAGGCTGTTGAATTTTGGCGCCCGCCAAAAATGACGTATTTTTCCAACCTTGATCAACGGCTCTATACCAGTTCAATGGGCCAGTAAAGCTGCTGAATTCTCCAACATAATAATCAAGTACCTGGGGGGTTAACCATTCAGGTAATTTTTTAGGTTCAACCATTTGATCTAGCATGGTTTCACCGGGCTTTAGAATAAACCCGCCACGTTCATCAGGTCCAGCCGAAGCGCTTAATGAATTAAGGGTGAAACGCATTGCGTACGCCGAATCTTTATAATCGCTGTCTTCTACACCTGGCGTTTGGAAGTAATCCTGATAGAAAACTGCACCATTAGCTCTAAATCTTTTTTCCCATACGTCAGAAGGTAGCTCATCACCACGAGGGCCATAAGGGCTACTGATCATGACCAAACCACTAATTAAATCAGGACGTACTAACGCCGTAGTCCATGCCACTGGGCTACCCCAGTCCCAACCAGCAATCACTGCATTATCAATTTTCAAGGTGTTTAACAAGCCAACAATATCACCGCTAAGTGTCGTTATATCGTAATCCTCGATGTTTTCAGGGGATTCTGTTTGTCCGTAACCACGCTGAGTTGGCACGATCACTCGATATCCTGCATCAACTAACGCAGGGATTTGATTTCGCCATGAATACCATGACAAAGGAAAACCGTGCAATAGCACAATAGCAGGGCCTTCACCTTCATCAACATAATGCATTTTAATGCCATTAACCTGAGCAAACTGGTGGTTAAATTGGCTAGGGTCATCAGGGTTAGTAATTTTTCTATCTAGCGCTTTAGCTGGACTGTTATTACCAGCTAAAGCCGATGTTGTGAACAATCCTATTAATAATATAGTTAAAAAATATTTTAATTTATTCATAGCCTAGTCCTTCCTATCTAGCGTTAAGTTTATTTAATAACTTAACTCTCTGTCAGAGCTATAATTATCTGTCAGAGGTATAAAAGGTTAAAAACATAAATACAAGAGCGTCACTTAAAGAAACGCCCTTGTTCTCATCGTGTTTATTGCAAAGTAGATGCAGGGATAAGCGCTGCTTTACTTGGATGTACTTGATCAAACATACCAAAGAAGCGTTTCACATCCGTTTTGTCGCTAGTCTTGACATCTTTGCGAACCAATAACTCATCAAGCGTAATATCACCAACAAAGTAACCAGCCCAAGCGTCCATAGACATCTTGATTGTCATATCAGGCTTTTGCGAGTATTGGCTAAGGTCTGTAATAAACTCAGCAACCCCACTTCGTACATGCATCCCCATTACGCCAGAGTTTTCATCACCCATTTCTATCGCTAATAGTTGATATTCACCATAACTCACCTTAGGGTCAAGACGAACTCGATACTGCTCAACCGTGGTTGCAGCAGGGAAGCCTAAAACAGATTCAGGACCGGTAAACATTATCGCAGGAATATGTATCTTCCCTTCCATTTCTAACGCCTTAGACAGATAATATGAACGCGGAATACTCGCTTCTGTGTTATAGCCCATTTGACGCATCGCATCCGCCAGCAATTGACGAGATTCTTGATCATTCGGCATGACTTTAACAAGATAGCCAGCTAATTCAGCCGACCAAGCATACTGTTTCGTTTCTAATGTATTTTTAAGTTCCGCTTTGACTGCTTTAGGGCCACCAAAACCTTCAATAATTTTCTGCGCTTGCTCATCAGGAGCTATGCGATTCAATACTTCGGTATCACGTCCAAACCAACCCAGCGCATAATTATAGATGTATGCTGGATAATAAGATAATTCGCCATAAGCCATTAAATTATTAGGCTGCTCAGCTAGATCTTTCGGCATTTGAACCCAATAACGTAACTCTTCAGGTGTTTTACCATGCAAAATTCCGCGTAGCGTTTGGTCATAGAGATACATAATGGCATCGTAATAACCCGACAGCGCTTGCTGGACATTTTCTTCACCACTAATGTTCACCGAGTGCGTATTAATAAGGTGCTTAGGATTAAGGTCTCGGATCAATTTGATACCACCAGCCCAATCAGTCGGGTCACGGTAAACTGAACCACGTAAGGTATAGACGTTAGGGAATGTCGGCCACAAGTGATTATTCAATACGGTTCTAGATTCAGGCAAATAAACAATCGTCTGATCATTTGTGTCACTGTCATAATCGGTATAAAAAACCATCTCAACACCATCAACCGTCATTGCTTGACCATGAGTCACTGGCGTATTAACAGGAACAAAACCTTTTGTTTTACCAACAGGCGTTGGTGCTTTAGCATCTGGCCCTTCTTCAGGTAACAGCATAGAGAACTGCTCTAAGGTTCTCGCTAATAGGGTTGGGCTTAGTTCTGGTATTGCAGCGCCTAAACCACCACTTTCGAGAATGTTCGCATTCAAAGCCGGGTGACCAATAACAGTAATGTCGTCGCCATAAGCATCGACGATAGCTTGTGTACCAAAGGCATAATGAGCATGGCTATAAATAACGGTTTTAATCGGTTTATCACTAAACGTTTTAATCAGCGTTATAATTTCTTCAGCTTCTTCGATATCGTCACCGGTATCGTAAATGATTAAGCCATTCTCACCTTCGATGACCGCTTTATAGCCCCAATGGTAGCCCACAATCGCCCATATACCATCGTCAACTTTGGTAACATAAGGTGCTTCTGGTTGCGTTAATGCTAATTTCTCAATGAGCTTTGCATTGACAATACCACCACTTTCATAAGTAGCATGGTTGACGACTTCCCCATTGTAGACACCTTGTGGGTAAGTAAAGTTAGATGCATTTTTTTCCTGTGCAATTGCTGCTGTTGCTGTTAATAAACTTGTTGTAACAACCGATAAAATAAATTTTTTCATAATATTTCCTATGTATGCGTTAACTGTTTTGTTTATTAAGGCACTAAGTTGTGTATGTGCCTTGATTGATATCCAGTATAAAGATAAGAGCATTAATTGATGTGTGTTAACGAGTGATGAATGTGTGATTTATATGTAGTGGCAACGACATTGACAACCTTGCCCCACAGAACACAGGCACATAGACGTGCCACCGCTAACACCTCATCACAAGCCTGCGAACTAAAAAGCGTAGGTATAGGCTGCCCACGTTTCTGTTTTGTTGTCTTCGTTATGGTTTAGGTGTAAACGAACATTTTGATTACCACTGAATCGATAGCCGGCAACAAATTCCATATCGAAGCTTTTGATGCGCTGGTTAGCCATGCCGTTCTTCATTTCCATATCGCTGAAACTATTCGTCCAGATGGGCGTAAAATTAGTCCAGATGTTATCGGTCCAATTATGGATAATCATCGATTGTGCCATCCAGATATTAGTGCTGCTACGAGCAAAATCATTGTTGGTATAACCTATACCAACAATAGGCACGAGCATCGTTTTTCCATCATTGAATGGCAAAACTTGCATTGCATTGATAACTAATGTTTCACTCTTACTGTCTTCAATATCGATGTGAAAATCGTTGTGCTTTATATAATCAAGCATAAAACCAGTACCAATATCATTCGCAACAGCCGCACCACGCACACGAAGCATATCGGTATTTTCACGTAATTCTAATTTGCTCAAAAATGCCCAATTGTCACTCAACTCCCCAGCCAACGTTAAACCTAATGCCACACCATCCGTGCCTGCATTCACATCAAAAGCGGAATAAACCGAGGTTGGGTTAGAAAAATCAATGTCTTCCTCTGAAACATCAGCTGAAACGTGCATAGGCAGTGACAACATAGCCAGAGATAACGTTATTTTATTAAACATGAGTTATTTACCTTTTAAATATTGAGTTAAGTTGCCAATGCTAACTGGCTATCTAAGTTGCCTTGTTAGGCTCACTAAGTTTGTTGGCGCTATCATAAAGAGCACGTGCGCTAACGTATGTGTGAATAGTGGTGGCGAATGTGTGAATCGAGGCCGAGAGTGTATGTTGCGTTTTGTGTAGCAGCCTTCTCCCCTGCCACCTTGTCAATAATGAATAAACACACATTCAAAAACAAAAAACACACATCAATGCTTATTAAATCCCTCTAGAATTAGCAACATAAAAACACTTTAGGGAAGAACAACATGAAATGTAACCGACTAAAATCCGCCATGCTTATAGCTATTATCCTCCTACCTATGCTTAGTTTTTCGCAAGATAAATACGATGAAAACACAGCAATTGATTCAATGGCGGATGATGCCAGTTGGTTTGTGCAGTCGGGCGCTTGGTTACCAGGCGTAATAAATACGACCATAGTCACCGAACAGGATGTACAACATTTGACTATTTACGCTGATGAAAAGGCAACGAACAGTGCTTGGGAAGAAGAACCACGAATGAAAAGCACTTACGATAATCCCTATCGTGTATCTCTTTTCTCACCTAAAAATGGTGAGGACAGTCAAAGGTTATGGTCTCAAACCAAGTCTATCGGTGCATATGGTTTAGGCGTAGCAGGCACCCTCGCCTTACTGCCTGAATCGGTTACACACTGGAAAAGTAATGGGGAACCGTTACATGAAAAATGGTGGGACAATGTACGCCAAGGGCCTGTATGGGACAGAGACCTTGCAGCAATTAACTATATTGGTCACCCGTATTTTGGCGGCGTGTATTACCAGTCTGCTCGTAAATCAGGTTATCGACAATGGGATGCATTTATGTACTCCACCTTGATGTCTACTTTCTATTGGGAGTATGGTGTTGAAGCCTTTGCTGAAACGCCGTCAATTCAAGATTTATTTGTAACGCCTATATTAGGCTGGGTATATGGGGAATGGGCGTACAACAAAGAACAAGAAATAAGATTAAGTGGCGGCACTGTTTGGGGGTCTTCAGCACTTGGCAACACAACGCTGTTTTTCCTCGACCCCGTCGACGGCCTTGGTAATGGGGTAAACCATCTCGCCGGAGCTCAAATATTTACCGCAGGTACTGGATTTATTGGTGTTGACGATGTTGCATTAGCCAACGGTGTATCTGAGCGTCACTACAAATTTCAAGTCCAATATGCAATAGGTGCGACATCAAGCTCATTGCAAAAGAAAACAAACTATTACTCTCATACTAACAACGATCCTGTTACTTATAGCATTGTCGGTATATCGGCAGGTATGAGTTATGTAGCACCATCAGAGTATTGGCAATTAGAGTCTGGTATGGGCGCTTCATTCTCACTTGGCTTGCACTTTTCACCCGCATTCTCAGGACACTTAACTTACACCCGAGCCGAGCTCACCGATACACAAAGCAGAGTCTCTACAACATACGAAAATTACAGCGTTAATGCGCTCTATTACTTTAATAGTGACACACCTTTAAGACCTTTCGTTACCGCTGGTATTGGTGAAAGCATGAAAGATATGGATCGTAAAAAGAAAGAGTTTCAGGTTAATTCAGGGCTAGGGTTACATTATCAAATCAACAGTAATTGGGCATTACAAGGCGACTGGCGTTACGCGATAGGCACGAGTTCAAGTACTAATGACCACGTGACGACAACTAAGCTTGTCTACCGTTTTGGTCAAGGCGAAAATCAAACCTGATGAGCAAACCGTCATTCACAGGCATGGTTATTAATACAATGGCGTATTCTGTTTTTTAACAACGTTGGGCTGATTGGCTTTAAAACAAAGTCATATGCCCCCAACGACAGGCCTTGTGCATAGTCTTGCTCACTATTAACACCTGTCACGAATATCACAGGAATATGCTGAGTTTCTTGGCACGATTTCAATTGTTTTAATACATCAAAACCGCTGATATCAGGCATAAACACGTCAAGTAATATGACAGCCGCGTCAGCGTGTTTTTTAGCTAAATCAATTGCCATGTTGCCCGTAATCGAAGCGATCACTGAGTAGTCATCTTTTAGCATTTGTACAATCATTTGTAGATTTTCGGCTTGGTCATCAATCGCGATTATTTTTATTTTCTTCATTACCTGTCTCTTATTGATTACAACGCTACAACCACCTGACTGGCTTAGGTTATAGGTCTTGGTGAATGGTCTTAGTCCGTTAACGTAGAGAGCCAATCACGACATAAAACTTTGACTTGTTCGGTATCAAAACAATTCATCGCGTCTTCAATAGCTACTGCTCTATTGTCTTCGGTCTCGACAAGCTTTTCACTTAAGTACATAGCTTCAGCATGATCTTCATCGATTGCAAAAAGCAACTCATGGAGTAACTTTTTGCATAACTCATTATACCTTTGGCTATTCATTTCAATGCTACTAGGTACTTGTTTCGTCTGTTCGTTAACCCTTGCCAAGATATTTTCACAAGTTATATGAAGGGTAGCATTAAAGGTTTTTAGCGTACTGTTATCGATCATACCAGTTGAATTGAGCTGCTGTTCAATATCACTCGCCTGTGCACTAAGCTGCACAGCACCTATGTTAGCGGAACTACCCTTGATACTATGAATAAACTGTTTCAGCGCTTTAATACTCTCGTATTGCATGCCAAATCCAGCGCTATATTGATGAGCAAATTGTTGCAGTATTTTCGTATATAAAACGGTATTGCCATTACAACGTACTAAGCCAGCGGGTATATCGATACCTGCAACAGCCATATTTGTGGCTTCGATAGTCATGTGTTCTGACGCGGTTGATGCCTGATTTAAACCATTTACAACACAGTCTTTCGGTGGCATATGCGGAGTATTTTCATGGGGTAACCACTGTCTCACCACGTTAACAAGCAAACTAGGTTCAACAGGTTTACCAATATAATCATTCATGCCTGCTAGCAGGTATTTCTTTTTGTCATCTAGCAGAGCGTGTGCGGTTAACGCAATAATAGGTAATGTATTAAGGTGTTGATATAACGGCTGCATGGCTAGTTTTTTAATTTCTTGTAAAGCTTGCTCACCACCCATCACTGGCATTTCAATATCCATGAGTACCAATTGATATGCTTTAGCTTTAATTGCGTTTAATGCCGCTAGACCATTATTCGCCACATCGACGTTTAGACCAATGCTGTGTAATAACTCGGTGACAATTTCTTGGTTAATCTCATCGTCATCCACAACAAGCACTGTCGCTGTTTGCTTATTTTTAACTGCTTGTGATTCGCTTTGAGAGTTTTGAATGAGCTGCTCAGGTTTATACAGTACCTTTAACGTCTGTGCTAAATGCCGAGCACTGCAAGGCAAGTTTAACCGCTGTTTATAACCTAAAACGCTCAGCCAGTGAGGATAACTATCACTGTGACGGAGTAAGGGAATGATCTGCAATTTCGGATGGATATGTAGCTGTTGTAATAATTCAGTTTGTGACTGTAGTTCAGCGGCACCAGCAATCAGTATATCAACATGAGTTAGCGTTTCGCAGGCTAACTCGGTTACCGAACAAACGGCAACATCGTGGCCTAATAACATTAACTGCTGCTTGATGGGCTGAATTAAAGGGCTATCTAGCAGCACTATTCTTTTAGGTTTAGACCGATATACATTTTTTATATTGTATTCTAGGTCTTGTGCTAGGACTGGCGAATCAAAGTCACATGAAAAATAAAAACAACAACCTTGTTGCGGAACACTCTTAATGTGCAGTTGCCCATGCATGATGTTTGCGAGCTTATGACAGAGTTTTAAACCAATACCCAAGGTTACCGATTGTGTAGATATACTATTAATTTCGCCTTCAAACGCGAATTCACCTATGCCCTCACCGCTGTCGCTCACCTCAAAGCCTAAGCTAAACTTTTGCCCCGCGTCATTGTTCAATGGTGCTGCATTAACAACGGGTTGCAATAACTTGATGGTTAAAGTAATGAGCCCGTGGCTGGTATATTTAATGGCATTAGTTAACAGGTTTGACAATAGTTGCGTTAATCGCAGTGGATCACCGATAACAGCAGGTAATAACACGGCAGGGTAATTCACCTGTAAAGTAAGGTTTTTATCTGCAATAGGTTGCGTGATAACCGTCACTAATTTATCAATAACATCATCAATATAAAAGGTTTCTTTGGTTAACACTAATTCATTTTTTTCGAGACGATCAATGTCGAGCATATCATTAACAATGCCATGCATATAATTGGCAACACGATTAATACGACTGACGGGGGTATTGCCATTTTGATTAAATTCTTGCTGTTGAGCAATATAACTGATGCCAAGAATACTATTTAAGTGGGTTCTTACTTCATGACTCACCCGCGCTAAAAATTCACTTTTAGCTTTATTGGCATTCTCTGCTTCGCGCTTTGCCTGTTCAACGGCTTGTAATGCCAGTTTAAGTGCCGTTTGCGCTGTTTTTCTTTGCTCTATTTCAGATTGTAATTGTTGATTCCAAACATGTACTTCTTGGCTGACTTTATCTTGGCTTGCAGAAAGGAATTGATAATCGACCTCAGATAAATGTTTGTCTTTACTCCATGTTTTCGCCGCCTCTAACGCGACACTTGGCAATAACCACTGCTCATCTGTTTGGTTCGACTGTTGCCAAAGACGCAATTTATGGCCATAGGGCCGGCTGTGGTCCAATTGCTTTTGTAACCATGTAGGATTAAAAATAGTTTGGTAAATTTGCGTTCGTGCACAGACTTTATTTCCGACATTGGCGACAAGTCCAGTGAGGTAAAGACGGTTAAAGCCATTAAGCGCTTTAACATCGACTTCACCTTCAGGCGCGGTCAGTATTTGCATCAATGTCGTTAAGTGCTGTACGCTGTTTGTTTCATCAAGCAATAATCTGTCACGAATAGTTTTTAAATGCTCAGGGTTATCATTACTTTCCCAGTTATCAATGATATTGACATGTACGAGTTCATCGACCCACAGCTGTTCATCTATGACGTTCCGATTTGGCGATTCCCGCGTCAGTAGCTGGCATATTTTTTGGGTTAGAAAAGGCTGACCATTACTCCAAAACAAAATACGCTGTAATATCTTTTTACTATCAAGATGCGTTGCAATCAGGCCTGCAGTAAAAGGAAGTGCCTCTTTATAATTAAACCCTTCTAATGCTATCGCTTTACCAATATTAAAAGGTGAACGCTTATTATCACAAATAAGATCTGAAGGCAGTGCGACACCAAAAAAAGCAAAGGTAAGGTGATTAAAACGTTTGTCATCAGCCCGCTTATTATAGAAGGCTCGGAGTAAAGAGAAAAAATCATCCGCAGCAAACGGTAAGCTAAGTATGCTGTCAATTTCGTCAAAGAAAATAGCAATTTTTTGTTCTGGGTATTGCAGCAATAATTGTTCTTCAATAAACAATGATAATTTTTGTGCGGGTGATAAATCACCTAGCGCTTGCCACCACTCAAACATCGCTCTGCCGCTGGCTAAACCAAAACCTCGCCATAATTCAGAAACAATGCCCGCGTACCATTGTTGCAGCGTAATGTTCACGCTACCAATACGACTTAAATCGATAAAACAACAAAGCACGCCATCTGCTTGCAAACGTTTTTTTACATTCAGTAATAAAGAGGACTTGCCCATTTGCCGCGAATTAAAGACATAACATAATTCGCCATCGTGGAGACTTTGATAAAGCTCATTATCTGCTGCACGTTCAACATAAATAGCGGTGTCAGCCGAAACAGTCCCCCCGACTTGATAGGCAGTGGTCATTATAAGTTGCCTCTTAAAAAATCAACCATCAGCTGACTGATTGCCACAGCCTGATCGTTTTTAATTTTAACCAGCCCCATTCGCTCAAGTAAATAGAGCTCAATACGGGTTAATGGCTGTTTGTCTAAGAACTTATTAAAAGCCTTTATCGCATTATCGTTATTGAGCATATCCAACAAAATCTGCTGTAAAAAATCACTAAATAAGCCATCCGGTTTACCCGCGGTGTCTAGCAGAGTCTTTAACGCTGATGATGGACTTTCAATGAAATCAAATTTTGTGGCGAGTTCATACAATGCCAATTGCACTAAATACGGATGACCACCCAATTTTTGTAATAACAGGGTGATGGGACTATTAGCCGTACCATCATGCGCGAAATTAAAACCATAAACACGGGTTAATTGTTCGAGTTGCTCACCTGTAAAAGGAGCAAGTTCTATCGGTAAACCGACGTTAAAAGGAGACAGGTTTATATCTAGCTGTACATAAATTTCGGTAGAGTAAATAAGTACTTGGCGTATCTTCGTCATCACCTGATTATGTTTTGACTCTTCATGCCACGAACGTAATAACGGTAAAAAATCACGGCTGACGTCATCAAAATCAAAAATGATATTGAGTTCGTTAAAAACCAATATAATCGGTTTTGATTGTTGCGTTAAAATATATTGCTGTAGATAGGTCGTGCAGCTTAACTTACTGCCGATAAGCTCATTCCAATAGTCATCAATCACCGAATCAATTCCAAGTTGACTGGTGATCTGAAAGCAAATCCAGCGCAGTAATGCGTCTAAATTACTCAGTGTACTGCGATCAGCCAATTGAAAATCGATAATGACTTTTTGATAATCTTCTACATCTGCTTGATCTAATACCCTTAACATCAACGAACTTTTGCCCATTTTCCTCGGACCTTTGATGCGAACAATACTGCCAGGGCGTTTTATTTCTTGATAAGCCAGCGCTTCTTCTTGGCTACGCTCAATATAAAATGGAGAACTAAAGGCCAATGCAGCACCAGGGTATTCAGGTGTGTCACAGTTTAACTTTCCTTCAGTGATAAGCATATCTTCAAGTAGAGGACGAAAATTACGCTTAGTAACCGAGCACGCTAGTGCTTTAGAGAGTTCTTTCCATAACTCCGAACCAGCTTTTCTCACATAGTCATGATCGTAACCAGTCTCCTCACCTATCACGTTATAGCCTTTACCCAGCCACGAAAGTCTGAAAACTTCGATTTTAATCAATGATAACGCTGATGGAGATAACTTACGTTGCAATATGTCTTTGGCTTCTTGATGATTCATTTATTTTCCAAAAAATAGCATACATAGAGTGAATAAAGTTCATTAATGGCAAAGAACGATATAATTCTTTATTGAACCTTGTCTAATAAGTTTATACCATGAAGCTATTAGGAAATGATTGATTAATTGATTATTTTTATCCAAATTAACTATTTAAGGTGTTATAGAATGCATTTTTTTTCCCCTATTCTGACCTTACGCCAACTGGTGAAATTGTTTGCAGTCCTCTCCATGCTGTTAGGCATCACTGTCATTTACGGTTGGTTAAGCCATAGCATCTCCCTCATTCAAATAAGTGCTGCTTTTGTGCCAATGCAATTTAATACCGCATTAGGTTTTTTATTGGTGGGCATTGGGTTATTTTTTCGCACAGGTAATATCACACGAATAACAGGGGCATTGACCTTGCTGTTAGGCTTGTTGACGCTATGCCAATACATTTTTGGTTTTGAATTAGCCATTGACCAATTGTTTATGGCTCATTACATCGACCATAGCGCTTCTCATCCCGGTCGTATGGCCCCGAACACCGCGCTATGCTTTATGCTATGCGGTATTATTCTGTTGGTTAACGCTATATCAACAAGCAATAACGGTAAGCAGGCTATTGTTGGTAATTTAGGTGCTGTGGTCACGTCACTTGCGATCGTGGCTTTAGGCGGTTATTTAACTGGGATAGAAACGGCCTACGGCTGGGGCGCGCTCACCCAAATGGCGTTGCATACTTCTATTGGTTTTATGTTACTCGGTATCGGTTTTATCGTACTGGCGCTACATCAAACACAACAAAGCCCGAGTTCCTCATTACATTGGCTGCCTTGGGCCGTTGCAATTACCGGTTTAACACTGACCATAGCAAGCTGGCAAGCCGTTGAGAGTTATGAAGGTTTGATTTCAAATACGCTGGGAAATGAAATTTCATTTTTGGCATCTGAAAGCTTAATGCTCATAGGCTTGTTAGCCACATTATTTTTGACACTATTAACCAAAAACACAACGCTAGATTCATCGAGTAATCAGCAACAACTGAGTGATTATAGAGTACCTTGGATCGTCGCTATTCTTGGTATTGCGTTATCATTTACGTTATTACAAATCATGCATGTAAACTTTAAAGCTAAAGTGAAATTAAACTTTGATGCGGCAGTATTAGATTACGGTAAATCACTCAAACTCAGTGTCAGTCCCTATATCGATGCATTACATGATATTCAAACCGCTCACACCGCATCAGAAAATATAACCCGCACAGAGTTTCAACAGCTAACATTAAGAGATACCCAACAACTGCCAGGTCTTATTTCATTAGAATGGGCACCAGCTACCTATCATCAAGATAGAGAAACCTTGGAAATAAAAGCATCTCAATCTTTAGACTTGCCTTTTAGCGTATCAGAGCTAAATAACGAAGGTGACTTAGTTATCTCAGCAAAGCGCGATGTCTATTATCCATTAGTGTATGTAGAGCCCTTCTCGAAGAATAAAAACACCTTAGGCTATGACATAGCATCGACCAGTACTCGCAGAGAAATACTCAAAGAAGCGGTTGATAACAATCAAATAAAAGCAACTGGTCGATTGAAGTTAATCCAGCCGAATGGCCAAGTCTTTAGTGTGGCACTTAATTTACCTATCTACAAAAAAGGTTTCCCCATTGAAAACGCGGCTCAAAGACAAGCGGCATTAAAAGGCTTTGCCATTGCAGTTATTGACGTTGGCCAATTTATTGAACATGTACTCAAGCAAAATGAAATTCGCTCCGGTATCAGTTTAAAGTTTGAAGACAGTAGCGCAGAAAAATCCGGCGAAGTGTTATACCACTATAAACCCTTCTCTAAAAAATTAACCTCCGACGAGCTCGACTTAACAGAAACGTCTGAGTTCAAATTTGCGGATCGTACTTGGCGTATTCTAGCCATCGCATCTGATAGTAAAGCGTATCCGACTTGGTCATGGAGCACTGCAATACTGCCCTTCTTTATTATAATTTTGGTGTTATTACTGTCCTTATATTTAAGGAAATCGGTACAAGGTAACCAAGAACGCGCCATATTATTAGAAGAAGTAAATCGTCAAAAACTGCATTTTAGTGCCTTAGTGGATACTATCCCAGGGACAGTGTATTCACACTTACTCGATGACAATAAAACCCTGAAATATGTCAGTGACGAGGTATTTAATTTAACTGGTTATCATCCTGAAGAGCTAATAAATAATCAACAGTTTAGCTTTAATAATTTCACCCACCCTGATGATGTTACCAGCACTTCAATCGCTGTAGAACAAGCCATTGTTGAACATAGTGATTATAAAATTGAGTTTCGAGTCGTACATAAAAATGGTGATATTCGCTGGGTAATGGCGCGAGGAAAAGCCATTTACAATAGCACTGGTGATCCAGAGATCATTCATGGTACAGCATTAGATATAACCGCAAGAAAGCACTTAGAAAACGAACTTATAGCAGAAAAATTAAATGCCGAAAAAGCGACCTCGGCAAAAAGTGAGTTTTTAGCGAATATGTCACACGAGATCCGTACGCCGATCAATTCCATCATGGGTATGTCTTATCTGGCGCTTAAAACGGCTCTAAATCCTAAACAGAAAAGCTATATAGAAAAAGTACATCGTTCAGCAGAGTCTTTACTGGGTATCATTAATGATATTTTAGATTTTTCCAAAATTGAAGCGGGAAAGTTGACGTTAGAAACCGTGGAATTTGAACTCGGTAATGTGCTTGAAGATTTAGCCAATGTTGTTGGTTTAAAAGCTGAAGAAAAAGGCATTGAGTTATTATTTGACGTAGATCCTGACGTACCGAATCTGTTAGTAGGCGATCCACTGCGTTTAAGCCAGATACTCATAAACCTTACAAATAATGCCATTAAATTCACAGAACAAGGTGAGGTTATTGTGACGATTAAAGGCCTTAAACAATGGGATGGTCTAATACAAGTCGCTTTTGCCATCAAAGATACTGGCATCGGTATATCCAAGTCGCAACAAGCCAAGTTATTTCAATCCTTTAATCAAGCGGATTCATCAACCACCCGTAAACATGGTGGTACCGGGTTAGGTCTGGCTATTTCTAAGCAATTGACTAAATTGATGGGTGGAGACATTAGCGTCACGTCTACTTTAGGGCAAGGATCCTGCTTTACCTTTGATAGTCAATTTGCTCTAGTCAGTGATGTTGCCTTACCTTCATATAAGCAAGAAACAAGCTTGGGTGCACTTAAAGTATTGGTCGTTGATGATAACGACGCTGCCAGAGAGATATTAAGCTCAATATTATTAAGTTTTGGCTTTGAAGTCGATAGTTGTAAAAGCAGTTCAACAGCAATACTAAATGTTGAACAAGCAAAAAAATCAAAGCCATACCAACTTGTGGTGATGGATTGGAAAATGCCTGATATGGATGGTATTGAAACCACCAGGCAGATCCAATCTTCGCCAGATAAAACTCAACTGCCGGTGTGCATCATGGTCACAGCACACGGCAAAGATGACGCAACAAAAGCGGCTGAAGGTCTAGATATTAAGAGCTTTTTAACCAAGCCAATCACACCATCGACATTATTTGACAGTATTATGCAGTCAATGGGTCAAAGCGTCTTGGTTCCAAATAGGCAGAATAAACTAAAGCAAGAAAACGCCGAATGGCAACAACAACTACAAGGCGCTAAAATTTTATTAGTTGAAGATAACAAGCTCAATCAAGAATTAGCCCTTGAGTTATTAGCAATGAATAATATTACCGCAGATATTGCTGAGAATGGTCAGCAAGCCATTGACATGATCCATAGTAATCATTACGACGGCGTTTTGATGGATTGTCAAATGCCGGTAATGGACGGTTATACCGCAACAGAAAAACTAAGGTCTGAGCTAAAATATAAAGACCTACCTATTCTTGCCATGACCGCAAATGCCATGGTTGGTGACCGTGAAAAAGCACTATCGTCAGGTATGAATGAGCACATCGCCAAGCCAATCGTACCAGAGCTCATGTTCAAAGCCATGGCGCGCTGGATTAACCCCGTGAAAAGATATAAATCCGATGACAGTGGTGATGTTTCAGAGGCCCAAAATTACGCCGAAGAAAATCAACCAACGTTAGCGAACTTACCTCACTTAAGTGAAGCAATAAATGTTAATCAAGGATTAATGCATTGCCATGGCAATCAGGATTTATATAAAAAATTACTGTTAAACTTCACTTATAGCCAAGCTGACTTCTACCAGGAGTTTATCAATTCCAGTATAAATAACGCTAATGCGCAAAGACTTTATTCACACAGCCTAAAAGGTAATGCCGGCAGCCTTGGTTTAACAAAAGTGTATCAAGGAGCCAATAATTTAGAGCTGGCCTGTATAGCGAATGCCAGCATCGACACTCTAGCAGACCTAGCAATGATTGTAAGTGACTCGATTAAAACAGTTATCTCTCAAATAAGTAAGCAACAAGTTATAACGCCTAAATCAAAAGCCGAGCAGCTTGAGATGAATCAACAACAAATAAATGCGCTGTTACACGATTTACAACAAGCTATTGTTGACTACGACAGTAACGCTTTATCACTGATAAAACAGTTACAGCAAGTGAAAGGCCTACAGTCGTTAAAAAGTCAGCTAACGGCTTTAGCGCTAACGCTCGACAGCTTCGATTTCAATAAAGCTGAACAACTGTTAGCTAATATTATGCAGGACTTATCTTAAGTTATATCACGACGCTATATCGTGAGCGTTTTTAAATACAGCATAATACAAATAAAAATAGCCGCATTTATTGCAGCTATTTTTATTTGCTCAAGATGTTTACTAGATATTCATCATGATATGCACCGACGTTTGAATTAACAACAGTAGCATTGCCACTAAAGACAGCGCAAACGCACGTAAACGATATGGAATATAGTTAGTACCGACATGCACATAAGCATGGATATATCTGAATACCACATACGCGGCCGACAACGCAATCGCAAAGCTATTCACTGCGCCAACCAACAGCGTAATAATGCATAAGGCATAAAACACCAAAGGAGATTCAAACTGGTTATCTAAGTTATTAGACACTTGAACGACGTCTTCTGGCCAAGCTTTGTTATTTAACGCGGTTTTATTAAAATCGACAGCCTTCGCCTTAATCGCTTTTGATTTACGCATTATCAACAAAATATACAGTGATATAACTAACAGCATATGCCCAAGTAGTGGATATAAAATCCCTATTCCATCCATTATGGTCTTCCCTTTGGTATATAAAATATGATTGTTCTATTAATTAGACATTAATTAGAGAACAAATAGATATAAAGTAAAAACCAGGCAATGGGAAATGATTAATCACAATTGAATTAAATAATGCAGGAAAGAGTGACAGGGTTAAAGAAATAGAAAGGCGGTGAAATAAAAAAGCCCCAGTTAAAACAGAGGCTTTAGGGACGTAATGAATCAATACTGTTAACCTATACGGCTAAGTAATACAACTAAGCAATACAATTAAACGGGTCTTTAAACTACGTCATAAAACAGCATTACATTGTTTTAGAGAATGTACGGCTGATAACATCTTGTTGCTGCTCAGATGTTAATGAGTTAAAACGCACAGCATAACCCGATACACGGATTGTTAACTGTGGGTAAGCACTCGGGTTTTTAATTGCATCTTCAAGTGTTTCACGTGTTAATACGTTCACGTTTAGATGTTGGCCACCTTCAATTTTAGCTGGCTCTTCAATTGCAATGTCACGCGACTCAAAGTCACCAAGTTCAGCTAAGCTAACAACTGCATCTTGCGCAATGAAATCATCAACAGTACCAATACATCTTGCTTGTTCTGCACTTTCATCAATGAGCCAAATTGAATTATTTAGACGCTGATCGTCAGCTTTAGTGATTTGAATACCTTTTAATTTACTCATTGTCTTACCTTCTTGTTGTATGGTTAAGGCCACCATACAACAAGAAACCTTAATAATACAAGGGTTAACATGAAATAAATTAATACTTTATGGGTAGTTTGAATTTATGTGTATATTAGGTTAAAAATGCGTTAACCCACGGACTTAACACTGTTAAAAAACACGTTTACTGACATGATGAAGAGCATCTTGACAGCTAACAACCCAGTGCGGTACAGCTGCCCCACAGCCTGCCGATTTAACTCGCGGGTGGGTTTTCATTATCATTCTAAAATTATGTTCTTGTACTGGGTCAACATCGACAAATAAGATGTGCTTGCCTTTTTTCAGTAACGCTTGAAATCGAGCAAAGCGTGAATTTGGTTTTTTGAAACCTAAAAAGCCACCTTCCCCAGTACAAAAAATAAAGCTGCACAATGCGATTAATATAAATATTTCCCAGCCAATGGCCGCTGTATGCCACCCTGAAAAGTAAGGTACTATTAATGTAATCAGTGCAATAAAGCCACCAATAACGGCGCCGAGACCAAGTCCTTGAAGCACGTTTTGTTTAAATACAGGCTCGACGTTATTCAATTTATATTCGGAAATACTGACATTATCTAAGCTTAATACGTGTATTTGAGGTTCAGTAAACCCCTCTTCTTCAAGTTCCTTTTCAACTAAAACCAACTCGTTTAGGTCATCCGCTATGTAATAGTGTCTTAACATATTATTCACCACCTAATACATCTGCAATAAATACCATAAAAAGGCATAAGCTTGCTAAACCTTAGTTCGCTTATTGCTATAAGTGAAGTACATAAGAGGAAATAATGCATTACGCTGTGTATATTGTATATACGTAATTGACTGAGTATAGTTGTGATCTAAGGTATAAATAGACAACATAATTAACGCCTTAGTTCACAAAATAAAACATCATTTAAGTCATAAAAAATACACGTGATTCATGTTACAAACCTGAAATTACAATTATGCTAAATTAAAACTTTAATGGATATTATATAAATCCCCACCTCACTTTAAGGTTTAGAACATGGATGATTTTATTACCTCAGTTGTGCAAGAGCATATTTTAACCCTGACCATCAATCGTCCTAAGGCGCGTAATGCCTTAAACCAAGAAATGTATTTATTACTCGCTCAAGGATTAGAGCACGCGCAACAAGATGAATTAATTCGCGTCGTATTAATCAAAGGCAGCAATGATATTTTTTGTGCCGGTAATGACATGCAAGATTTTCAAGCTATGTCAGAAGGTAAGCCAGATCAACATGGCGCTCGGTTTATGCGCGCCTTAATTAATTGTGATAAACCCATCGTAGCTGCCGTTAATGGCCCTGCAATCGGCATTGGTACGACCTTATTACAATTCGTCGACTTCCTATACCTATCATCTACAGCTATGTTCCAAACCCCTTTCATCGCCATGGGATTATGTCCAGAACTTGGTTCAAGTGAGTTACTCGCTCAGCATATTGGTATTCGTAAAGCCAAATCAATGTTACTTGCTGGCGAACGCATGTTAGCAGATGAAGCGGTGACACTTGGTTTTGCTAATGAGGTATGTAAATCTGCGGATGATACTGCGACAGCAAAGGCAGAGACTCTTGCTAAACTAGCGCCAATAGCCATGCGCACCAGTAAAGCGATGCTAATGAAAACATCTCGTCCTAACCTATTGGCGTTAATCGAATATGAAAATAAAAACCTCGCCTATTTAGTCACCCAACCAGAATCTCGTGAAGCTGTTAATGCTTTCATGGAAAAACGCCAACCGGACTTTAGTTTATATTGATAGAGCTTGTATTAATCAAGCTTGTATTGCTAGAGCTTATTAACAAGGCTGACTGGCAACCGTTTCTAATAACCACACCTTAAAGGCCTGTACTTTTTCTAACGAATCATGTTCAGGCCGCCAAACAATGTAATACGCTAACTCAGTGCTGCTATCAAGTGCTGGGAATGGCTTCACTAAACGCCCACAGGCAAGATCATCTTTCACCAATACACTACGGCCTAATGCAACGCCCTGCCCAGCCACAGCCGCCTGTATCACTGATGCCGAGTTATTAATTTTCAAGCCTTTATTGGTGTCTACGTTATCAACGTTATGTGCTGCTAACCAACTCGCCCAAGTCGTAAAACCCGAGCTTACTGGCATAGAATGATCATGTAATAATGGATAATCCGCTAAATCTGTTGGTATCGCTAATCCCTGGTTAGTCAGATCGGGCGAGCACACCGGAAAGATATCCTCATCCATCAGCAATGCTTGTGATAACCCAGGCCAATTACCTTTGCCATAACGCACGCCGATATCAATGTCTTCGGCAAAGTAATCAACAGAGCGTGAGTTGGTATTTAAACGCAGATCATAATCGGGGTGTTTAAATTGAAAATCATCAATGTGCATTAATAACCATTTCGCCGCAAACGCAGGGCTGACCGACACGGTAATGGTATTGTTGATAATCGGTTGTTGTAATAACGCTAGCCCTTGAGATATGTGCTCTAAGCCGATACTAATTTCCGGCAACGCTACTTTAGCCTGCGCCGTTAATGTAAGGCGTGAAGAGCCACTGCTCGCACGAATAAATAAGCTCACCTCGAGCCATTGTTCTAATAATCGTACTTGCTGGCCAATTGCCGCAGGCGTGACATTCAGCTCTTTTGCCGCCAAAGAAAAACTAAGGTGCCTTGCTGATGCTTCAAAAGCACGCACTGCATTTAAATGGGCTATATTATTCGTTTTTGATGTCATCTCGCTTCAACTAACCACTAAAGAAAAACTATACTGACAGTATAGAAGTAGTGCTTTGTCATATGCAAAGAATAACCCCATAATTAATGCATAAAGTAAGTGAATATAATTTCCCCCTATAACATGACTGTGGAATAACGATATGAACATTAATAGCGATCTAACCCAAGCTGCCAAGGTTTTCTTTAATGAATCAACTTGGGTTCCCTCTCCATTAAAAGGTGTATCACGTAAAATGTTAGAGCGTGATGGTGAAGAGTTTGCAGCAACACCAACAACACCAACAACACTGGTGGTTTATGACGCTGACAGCTATTTCACTAATCATATACATACTGGCGGCGAAGAATTTTTGGTATTAGCAGGTGTATTTGCCGACGAACACGGTGCCTATCCTGTCGGTACTTATAAGCGTAACCCCGTCGGTACTGAGCACGCGCCAATTGTCAAAGACGGCTGCATGATCATTGTTAAACTCGGTCAGTTCCAAGAGGGTGACGATCAAGATGTGACGATTAATACCGCCAGCCAAGCCTTTATCCAAGATGAACGCCGCGCGGCTGTACAATACCAAGCACTGCATGCTTTCAAACAAGAAACAGTACGCTTAGAACGTTGGGCGCGTGACTCACATGTTACTTTGGAAAACACTGGCGGTATTGAAGTGCTGGTTGTTGATGGTGAGTTAAATCATCAGGGTGATGTTTACAACAAATATGACTGGTTACGCCTACCGATTGGTGAAGCGCTAGATATCACTACAGGTGCTGACGACTGTACCGTTTGGATCAAAACGGGTCATCACACTTACCGTTTATAAAAGGTCGGTTATCGCGATTGATTTACAACAAACCGTTTATTAACGGCTGCTTTGATACTTAAAATCTGGATACTTAAAATATGAAAACTGAATTTGTTATTGTTGGCGGCGGATTAAGCGGTTTATATACGGCTTACTTATTAGAACAACAAGGTAAAGACTATATTTTACTCGAAGGTCGTCATAGACTTGGCGGGCGCATTTATACCGAAGACCAGTTTGATATGGGCCCATCGTGGTTTTGGCCTGAACTGCACCCGCGTATTACTCAGTTGATTGATAATCTACATTTACCAGTATTCCCACAGCATGATAAAGGCGCGTTCTTGTTTGATAAATACGAGAACAAAGCCCCGCTACGATATGAATCAGGTTATGCCGGGTCACCACAATCAATGCGTGTTGCAGGTGGTATGCAAACGGTTGTTGATGGGGTTATGAGCAAACTTTCAAGTGAGCATATTATCTGTAATGCAAAAGTCTCCCGCGTAGAAAATAATGCTGAGAAACAAGATAGTTATTCTATCGTTACAGCTGAAATATCCGGTGAACAACAAACAATACAAGCACGTCAGGTTATCTTTGCGATGCCACTGCGCTTACTTGCAAGCAGCATTAAATTTACACCTGCCTTACCGATTAAAGTGCATAAAAAGTTTGCAGCGACAGCGACATGGATGGCCGCGCATGCCAAGTTTTTTGCTGTTTACGATACCCCATTCTGGCGTGAAACAGGTTTGTCCGGCTCAGCCAGCAGCCAAGTAGGTCCGCTAGCAGAAATACACGATGCCAGTACGATTGATGCTGCTATTGATGCCACGAATAACGCGCCTACCAGTGGCAATGGTGCGCTATTTGGCTTTGTCGGGATTGATGCCTATTCCCGTCAATCGGCAGGTAATGAATTAATCAAATCGTTAGCGGTAAAACAGCTTGTACGGATTTATGGTGAACAAGCGGCAAAGCCAATTGATGTGAAGTTAGTGGACTGGAGTCAAGAAACACTGACAGCGACGGATGCCGATAAAAATGCACCGAATGCCCATCCACATTATGGATTACGTGATATTCAGTCAGCGTTAACATCAGTTAATCAACAAGGTTGGTTCTTTGCAGGAACAGAATCCGCAGAAGAAAATGGCGGTTATATCGAAGGTGCGTTAGAGGCAGCTGAAGCGGTAATCGCACAAGTAAAAATTTAAAGTCTTAAGCTTTAATTTTTAACCTTGAACCTGTTTACACTGACTTTCACTGTAAACAGGCTTATTCATCACGGCTACTGATTATCAGAACTAGTTATTATCAATAGCGGTTTTTAATAACTGCTTTCTCAGCTGATCATGATAATAAAATACCCGCGTCATATCTTTTGGATACCAAGATATATTTTCAAGTAAAACCATACTGGTATCTGATTCTGGATAATAACTTAGCGTTGAAATATAGCCCAGCACATAGCCACTGTGACTCCATTCTTGCACCGTACCACTACCTGATAACTGCAGGCCAAAACCATATCCGAGATCTCCCCAACGGTGCTTTCTTGTCGCTGCTTTCGATACCATTTGCAAGTGTGACTTAGCTGATAACAAATCACTATTATGTAAACACTGATTCCATGCAACCAAATCTTCGGCGGTAGAAATAATGCCAGCACTCGGCGTGAAACGAGCAGGTAAGTCTTTAGTCATCGCCACTAGTTCACCAACAGACTTTTCATGATAGCGCACTGCATTATCGGTATTACTTGATGCGTTCGTATTGTCCATACCACAGCGTTTAAACATCTCAGAGGCTAACAATTGATAATCTTTACCTGATGTCTTAACGACTATTTCACCTAATAGGTTATAACCGGTATTTGAATAAGCGAATACTTCACCTGGGATTGTTTTAAGTGGTTTATCGATAGCGATAATACCAGACAAGTGATTAAGCAATTGTCTAACAGTAATAACTGTATCCCACTTACCATTTAAGTATTCAAGATATTGAGTGATGGGGGCATCAAGATTAATTCTGCCTTGGTCAACCTCTCGCAGCACTAACGCCGCCGTCATTTGCTTGCTTAATGACGCAATGACAAATGGCGTTTGTAATATAAATTCCGCAGCGTCCAAGCCATCTACCACAGACTGGGATGCAGATGTATAGCTAAACGTAATGTCATTACCTTTTGCAATAACAGCAACGCCACTAAATGCTCTTGGTGCATCTGCATTGGTAAATATTGATTCTAGAACAGCCACATCATTTACAGCAGCAAGACTTATCATTGGCAACGTCATAGCCAAGCTATACACCAGACGACAGGCAAATACGTTCATTTTTATCATTTTATAAGTCCGTCTATAAAGTTGTGGGAGTATCATCTTGCGCAATAGCAAGTCGGTATGCAATATTCATCAGATCTACATTTTGATGTTTTAGAAGACGTTAATTTAATAACTAAAAAACGAAGGTTACCTATAAGTGATTAATATAACAAGTGTATTTTATTTCAATGCAGAAACAAAAAAGCCAACACAAACCTAAGTCTGTGTTAGCTTTTAATCACTCTAAATTAATAACCATGTTATCAACTTATCGTCACACTAAGTATTAGTGGCTAGCGACTACCGAGAAGTAGTAAATCATCGCTAGCGCAATAGCATACACCGACCAATGGTCTTCTTTCATGCGACCAGTAACGATCTTAAGGAAAGCATAAACAACCATGGCAGCAGCGATACCGTTACCTGAATTAAAGCTAAAGATAGTCATAGCAACACAGATAAAGGCTGGGAAGTATTCAGTAATATCGTCGTAGTTCACTTTCTTCATTGACGACATCATCGAGAAACCAATGTAGATAAGCACAGGTGCAGTGGCTACAGTTGGGATCATTGTCGCTAATGGCGATAAGAACAAGGTAAACAAGAACAAGATAGCTGTCACCACGGCTGTAAAACCAGTACGACCGCCCGCTTCAACACCCGCCGAACTTTCTAGATATGTCGTCAGTACTGGACATGAGAAGAATGAACCGAATGTCGTGGCACATGAATCAACATGGAAGTTCTTTTCGATACCAGGTAGGTTACCGTTTTTATCTAAATAACCCGCTTGTGAACCCACACCCAGCAACGTACCTAACGTCGAGAAGAAATCAGGAATAAAGAAAGCTAATAAGAAAGGTAAATATTTTGGGTCTAGTGCACCTAAAATATCAATTTCAAACAACATACCTTCCATACTCCCCGGCATAGCAAACAATGATTCTGGTACTTTAGCGAGACCAAACGGAATACTAATCGCCGTCGTAATCAAGATAGCTAAGATGATACCGCCACGGGTTTTCTGCGCGACAAAGAACATCACCAAGAAGAAACCAACCATCGACATCAGCGCTTTTGCAGACGATAAGTCACCTAAGTTAAGTACATTCTTCGATGGGTTAGCAATTACAATACCCGCTTGTTTCAAGCCCAGTAAGGCAATGAACAAACCAATACCCACGCCAACAGATACCTTGATGCTGTGCGGTATAACCCGAACAATAAAGTCACGAATACCTAAAAATGATACCGCCATAAAGATCGCACCACTGATAAACACAATACCCGAGGCGATGCTTAATGGCACGCCGTCACCTAACAAGGTAAACGAGAAGATAGCCACACTGCCTAAACCAGGACCAAGCACAAATGGACGGTTAGTATAAAAGGCCATTGCCAAGGTCGTCAGCACTGTCATCACAATCGTTACCGTCATCGCAGCAGAGAAAGGCAAGCCACCTTTACTCAACATGCCCGGTACCACAGCAATCAGATAAGCCATCGTTGCAAATGTTGTAAAACCAGCAATTACCTCAGTCCTTAAGTCCGTATTGTTCTTTTCGAACTCAAAGAACTCCTTTATTTTATTCATTACCGATTTCCTTTCCAATTAAGGTTTTATGCAAGATGTAAAAGTGTTTTATATGATCGTTACTATTACTCGTAGAACGTTACTATTGGTCGTAGAAAGTTGTAGTTATAGGTATAGTTAAGCTTTATTAACGTAAATCTTGTGCTTTGAAACTGGGTGGCGACGATACTCAATTAAGTGTTGCGGTGCTATCTCTGGTTCTTGATCAATTTGAGCGCGGAGTAAGTCAAACTCAGTGGTCCATTGTGAGACCAATTGCTTTTTAAGCTTTTTCGGTAACCAACTCGCACCTAGGCTGTTAAGCATAAAATGTTTCAAACTTTCGATATCAAAGCCAAAGTCTTCCACCATTACGCGGTAGCAATTAGTACTATCCGTCGCATGCATGTGCCAATCATCGGTACACGGTATGATATTGAGCCCGGCTTTGGCCATCGCTCTGATCGGGTGTTTAACTTGCCACTCAGCATGTTCAGGCCATTGGCTTAAGAAATAGGTGTTCGATGGCACCACTGTAAATGGGATACCTTGCTCAGCATATTGCGCGGTTAGTTTAGGGTTATCGATAATGCTGTAGCCGTGATCAATACGATCAACTTCCACCAGCTCAATACCAGCAACCACATTACGCCAATGTAAGCCAAACTCAGAACAGTGCGCGGTGAGCTTATAACCATTGTCTTGTGCTAAACGATAAGCTTGCCAGAACAGTTCTACCGAGGCGTTATGCTCTTTATAATCAATACCAATACCCAGTACATAAGGATGTGGGTGTTGTAACATCATCTCAACCATTTCTACAGCAAGTTCAGGAGACTTTTCACGATTGATAGAAGGAATAAGGCGAATAGTGATATTAAATTGCAGTAAAGATTTTTCGATGCCTCGAACGAGGGCTTGGTTCACATCGTCATAAGAGAGATGGGTATCTGAAGGGTTCCAGAAGGTTTCTATATAACGTACACCACAGGCGTGAGCGTCTTCTGCAACTTCCAAGAGTACGCGTTCGTAATCTTCGGCTTCTTGCATCAATTCATACAGGAAGGTTAACGCCGCAATACCGCCTTTGGTAGAACCGGTTTCAGCTTTATAAGCGCGGTAATAACTTTTGGCTTCGAGTTCCGATAATGGATAATCGTACTTTTTCGCAAAGGCCAGCATGGTTTCTAAGCGTACACCGCCAAGTAAATGATAATGTAAGTCGGCTTTAGGGAACTGACTTAAAAACTGATAAAATGATATTTTACTCACAACGGCCTTCTACGCAAAGTAACTAAGCCGTGAGTATCGCTGATTTAGACGCAAGAAAGAAATGCAAAAAATGGTATGGCAATGCAAAAACAGCATCACCAAAATGCAGGATCCATTACCGACACCTTGTCATCTTATTAAGCAGTATAAAACGCCTGCGCGATTTGCCAGTCTTCATCGGTTTTATCTCGCAGAGTACGCCAGAACTGCTCGGCCTCTACCGACAATCGTGCTCGATTACGATATAAGCGCACCTGAAAAGGAATACGGTAAACCTCAGGGTTAATCGGCACTAATTTACCCGCGCTTAACTCATCTTTAATCAAGCAATCAGGTAGCCATGCAATGCCCTTACCTCTTAATGCCATCTCTTTGTGTAACTGACATACCGATGATTCAAACACCGGGTGACAATTAAACGTCGGCTGTTGCATCTGCCCACTGCTAATAAGACGTGCGCTATAGCTTTCAGCAGAATAACGTAAATACGGCACCGACTCTTCACCCAGCTGATACATAGGCAAACCCACATCATCCGCCTTAGTCACCAGCAAAAAATCACCGCCACCTAAAAATAAGTTTTGGTACGGCGGCTGTAATAAGGATAAAATATCAAACGCGAACAGAAAGTCACACTCGCCATTGGCTAATGCTTTAACCGCTAAATCAACTCGTAAAATATCGACACTATAAGTCAAAGATTGTGGTGATTCAGCAATATCCATCAGTTCGATTAACGTCGGCGAAGAAAGGGAATGTGGTGAAGCAATACGCAAAGGATCAAGGATGGGCTGATCAATGCCATTGATTTGATCTAAGCCTTGGTTAAGCTGTTTCAACAAACTCTGTGCCAAGCTGCGAAATTGTTTACCTGCGGGCGTAAAACGGATCGGTTGTGAACTGCGATCAACCAACTGCTTGCCAACAGCCGCCTCAAGGGCTTTAATATGTCGCCCAAAAGCAGGTTGGGTAATATGCCTCAATTGCGCCGCTTTCGAGAAGTTGCGAGTTTCATTGAGGGTTAGAAAATCCTCCAACCATTTACTGTCAAAACTCATTATACAACGCCTCGCTAAATCGAAGCGCTATTGTAGCGAACCTCACCTTACATCACTACAATTATTACAAAGCCATCATTTTTAGGTGAAGACAGAAATGCTGATATCTATTTGTATGTGTACATACCAAAGAGATCATGTCGTCAATACACTCCAAAGTATTGCGGGATTACGCCTACCTGATTACGTCAATCTCGAAGTTATTGTGGTTGATAACGACGAACAAGGTTATGCCGAAAAGCTCGTCAAAGAGCAGGCAAAGCGTATGGATATACCGGTTCATTATCATCAAAAAATCGCCAAGAATATAGCCCTCGCGCGTAACTGCTCACTTAATAATACCCAAGGCGAATGGGTGGCATTTATTGACGATGATGAAGTTGCCGACCCTGATTGGTTAGCACAACTGCTATCAACCGCACAGACTTATCAAGCCGATGCTGTTTTCGGTCGTGTTAAATCAACCTACCCGAGTCATACGCCACAGTGGATCATTGAATCCGGCGTATTTGAGCGACCAGCGGTAACGAACGGCCAAGAAGTTACCAGTGGTGCGACGAATTCAACCTTAGTAAACCAAGCAGCAATTAACAAATACCAACTTAAGTTTGATGCCAACTATGGCTTAACTGGGGGGGAAGATGCTGACTTCTTTTATCGGTTATATCAGCATGGCGGTAAATTAGTGTGTTCGACGGAAGCGTTTGTCAGTGAAGAAGTGGCGAGTAACCGGTTAAACATCAATTACCTGTTGAGAAGAGCTAGACGCATTGGCGAAACGTATACTCGTTATCGTATGCAACAAGCACCGTTAGTAAATAAGTTCGCTTACTTTAGTGATCTATTATTAAAACTGATTGTATTGCTGTTTATCGTGTTAATTAAATTACCTTTTGGTCAATCTAAATACGCCAAACCGTTATTACAATTAGTTGATAAATATGGCAAGATAAAAGCCTTATTCAGTACAGACACAGTCAAACTATACAGTTAACGCGTGCTATTATTTATAAAAAAATATGTTACTACACATCAAAAAGCACGTCGTTATTAATCAAAAGCGAGTCACTGATAACAGTGACTCGCTTTTTGTAAAGCCTAGCCTAGCTTAATTAACCTAAGCTGGTGCGTTTAATCAGTGCTGATTCTAAGCGCTGCTTTTCCAGTACCATATCGCTAAATCGTTGTCGTAACTGACAACCGTCTTTATGACCTAATATCTCAACTTGATGGAACAAGATCGGCTCTCCCTTATTCACATCAACCAGTAATGTCGCCCCCGTCGCTAACCCTAGAGGTAGAGCATGATCGTTGACAGAGTGTTCCGCACTGGTCATCTCGCCATAATAATCATAACCACCAATACAATCGAGATTATCGCCTTTTTTTAAATCTCGCTTGGCACGAGTAATCACATCAGATACTGGCGCGCCCATTGGACGTACCACAGATTGATGCTCAACAACATTGACGTATAAACCGTACAGGGCTTCAATACCCGGCATATGATACGGTAAATACAGCAGGTAGTTGGGACCATCACCCATTTTATAATATGAAAGCGAGTCTAATATCTCCGGTTTATCAGTGGAAATAACCGCAAATACCCCACCACTGGGTTCAACCCCACAGACAACTTCAATCACGCCGGTTTGATTCAAAATACCGCCGTCTTCTTTTAACTTCAATAAACCAACAATATCTTCGAGTGTACCTTTGGCTAAATGCATGCCAGGTACATCGGCAACTAAGCCCGTTGCATTAGACACAATAGTCATTTCCATCGACATTTTCGAACCATCCGCAAAGGACGAAATCATAGTTGGTTTCTGGCCCGACTTTTCAGCCCAAGGTAATACCGTATCGGGGTTAGCAAAAGAATCATGAAAACCTTTAAATTTACCCACTGCCACAATCCCAAAACCCAATACATCCGCATAGTTATACAGATGCTTGATTAAACCCGGTTCATCGCCCCACATATTACTGTAGATTAGATCTTTTTCGCGAAATAACTCAGCAAGTACAGGACCAACAAGCGCATCCGTTTCCGCGCTAACCACAAAATGTTTATTAGCCGCTAGCGTAGCAAGTGCCAGCTCGCAACCAAACTCCGTGTCTCCCGTCAATTCAACCACAATATCAGCGTCACTGTTGCAAAACTCTTCAACGCTGTCAGCAATAATAGATAAGGGTAAGTTAGCATCTTTCAGCAAGGCTATAATTGGCGCTCGCGTTTTGGAGTAAATCGAAACAACATCAATAAAATCCAACAGCGTGATCTGTTGTATCAAGCCCTTACTGATATAACCAGCGCCCGCGATGGCCACTTTGATATTGCCATGTTCTATTTTATACGCATCTAATAAATTTCTATTAATCATTGATTTTCCCCAGCAGCAAGCAGTTATGCCATTGTTATTGCGATTACATGGCGTAACTTACGCCGCCAATCCAAAGGTCTAAAGATCGGTGAAATTTTATGACAGTTTAAAATGCCATTCTTAGGCCTTATGGCAATTGAAGCATACTCTTCAGTTGTCACCCCTGTTAAATTTCGGCCCTGCTCACCGGGTTGGTATTTATCTAATTCGTCAAAAATAGCGTAAGCAAAATCGAGCCAACTTACCCCGCTATCACCACTGCTATTTCCACAACCACTATCACCACAAAAGTTATAATCACCAAATTGATATCGACCGGTTTCAGCTTGGTGATCCTTGGTGATATCAACGACTAAATTTGCTAAATCACCTGCATAAGTTGGGCAACCAAATTGATCGTTAACAATGCGAATCGGCGCATCTTTGCGGCTAAGTGACAACATTGTAGTGACAAAATTTCGCCCATATTCACTAAAAACCCAAGATGTGCGAATAATGATGTAATGGCTCAGACAGGCCTTTATATATTGCTCACCTTGCAGTTTCGTGCGCCCGTATACATTCAAGGGGGCTGGCGTATCTGTTTCGACATAAGTACTATGATTGCGACCATTAAAAATATACTCAGTCGAAAAGTGAATTAATAACGAGCCTAGTTTATGACACTGTATTGCCAATAAATAAGGTCCATAAGCATTAACATATTCCGCCGCTGCCACGTCATGTTCAGCCCTATCCACGTCGGTATAACCCGCTGCGTTAATCACCACATCAGGCTTAAATGCCTTAAACACTGCGGCAACTTGTTCGTCATTGGTGATGTCCAATGTATCTATATCAGTAAATAAGACATCCCAGCCTTGATGTTCAATGCGATCTTTTATCGCTTGGCCTATCTGCCCTTTCAGCCCTGTCACTAATAGTCGATACATAAAGGCCGCCATTGCTCAGACATGTCTGCAAATAGAAGTTAAAATATAGCTTAAAACAAATCCTTAAACTCAAGGCCCATTTTATCCTTATCCGACAGCAAGGGATTACCACAAGGCCAATTGATATTCAATTCTGGATCATTCCAAATCAAGCAACCTTCATCACTATTGTCATAATAGTCGGTACATTTATATTCAAAATCAGCCAGATCAGACAACACCACAAAGCCATGGGCTAATCCCGGCGGCAACCAAAATTGCAATTTATTCTCAGCATTTAATCGTACTCCATGACACTGCCCATAGGTAGGCGAACCTAACCGTATATCCACTGCTACGTCGTAAACCTCCCCCATCACCACACGAACTAACTTACCTTGCGGTTTGGTTTTTTGGAAATGCAGGCCACGTAACACGTTCTTTGAAGATCGAGAATAGTTATCTTGAACAAAATCAAACTGACCACCAATCACATCGCGATACCGCACGGCTTGGAATGTTTCCATAAAGAAACCGCGGTCATCACCGAATACATCCGGCTGTATCACCAAGGCCCCCTCAATTGCAGTTTTTGATACTTTCATCTACAACTCCTCACGAAGTAAACCGTAAAGGTATTGCCCGTACTCGGTTTTCTGTAATAAACATGCTTGGTCTTCTAATTGCCCGCGCGTGATCCAACCTTTTGAAAACGCGATCTCTTCTAAGCACGCCACTTTTAAACCTTGATTATGTTCAATAGTTTGTACAAACATCGCCGCTTTCAATAAGGAATAATGCGTACCGGTATCAAACCACGCAAAGCCACGACCAAAGCGCTCAACGTATAACTCACCTGCCGCCAAATACATGTTGGTGATATCTGTTATCTCAACTTCATTACGGGCTGAAGGCGTTAAAGATTTGGCCATATTAATCACCCGATTATCATAGAAATATAACCCAGTAACGGCATTGTTCGACTTCGGTTTCTCGGGTTTTTCCTCAATACTGATCGCATTACCTTCTTTATCAAATTCGACCACACCAAAACGTCCGGGGTCTGTCACTCGGTAACCAAATACCGTCGCGCCGGTATCCTTGCTTGTCGCATTTAATAACTTACCGGTGAAATGCTGCCCGTAAAAAACGTTATCACCTAAAATAAGGCAGACATTGTCCTCGCCAATAAAGTCTTCAGCAATGATAAATGCTTGGGCGATACCGTCAGGGCTTGGCTGCTCGGCGTATTCAATATTGAGCCCAAATGTGCTGCCATCACCAAATAAAGCCTTAAAGTGCGGAAGATCATCCGGGGTAGAGATAATCAAAATATCTTGAATATCTGCCAGCATCAGCACAGACAGCGGATAATAGATCATCGGTTTATCATAAATAGGTAATAGCTGTTTTGAGACAGCTTTAGTAATGGGATGTAAACGCGTGCCGGAACCACCCGCTAACACAATACCTTTGTATTTTTTATTGCCCATTAGCATTTTCTCCTCGACGTGTTAACTGATAATCACCACTTAAAACACGCTGCCACCACCTAGTATTATCTAAATACCATTGCACCGTTTTGTTGATACCAGTTTCAAATGTTTCTTCTGGTTGCCAGCCTAATTCACGTTGAATTTTACTCGCATCAATCGCATACCTCAGATCATGCCCAGGTCGATCACTGACAAATGTAATAAGGTCACGGTAATGGCCTATGCCATCAGGTTTGTCCGGCGCCAGCGTTTCCAGCGCATCACACAAAGTATTGACGACATCTATATTACGTTTCTCGTTGTGACCACCTATGTTATAACTTTCGCCAATCTGCCCTTTTATCGCCACCAGCACCAATGCGCGGGCATGATCATCAACATATAACCAATCCCTGACTTGTAGGCCATCACCGTAAATAGGCAACGCTTGCCCATTCAACGCGTTTAATATCATGTGCGGGATCAGTTTTTCGGGGAAATGATATGGGCCGTAGTTATTTGAGCAATTGGTGATTAACGTTGGCAGACCGTAGGTTCTTAGCCAAGCACGAACTAAGTGGTCAGCACTCGCTTTGGTTGCGGAATAAGGCGAACTAGGATCATAAGCCGTAGTTTCAACAAACAGTCCATCTTTACCAGCTAAATCGCCAAATACCTCATCGGTCGATATATGATGAAAACGAAAACTGGCTTTTTTTTCATCGGCTAATGACAACCAATAAACACGCGCTGATTCGAGTAAGTTATAGGTACCAATAATATTAGTTTCAACAAAACAGTTCGGATTTTCAATTGAGCGGTCAACATGTGATTCCGCAGCAAGATGCATGACAATATCAGGTTGATGTTGCTGAAAAACACGGTCAACGTCTTCTCTGTTACAAATATCAACACACTCAAATACATATTGCGATGAAAGCAAAGTAGCTGGAATTGAGTCAAGATTACCAGCATAGGTTAAACTATCGAGGTTAACTACCTGATAGTCAGTATCACTCAATATGTGTCGAATAACGGCACTGCCAATGAAACCAGCGCCACCTGTTACTAATATTTTCATATTACTATTGCTCGTAATTAACGTTTGAAGAGCTCTGGCTTTGTGACTTTCGCGCTGTAGGGATACTCGGTTTTAATAAATACTGGAAATGGTAGATGAAGGCATCACGAATATGGAAACGTAAAACACGATTACTAAATACGTCTTTAAAGCCGCCATCACTACAACGTAATCCATCGGCACCGACTACTATCTCGCTCTCATAATGGACTTTGTAACCGAGCTCCCAGCACTTATAACAAATATCTGGATCGGCCATAAAGATAAAATAGCGACTATCAAAACCACCAATTTTATTCCACACATCACGGCTTATAGCCATAAATGATGATTGTAACCAGTCCACATTAGCCGGCTTAAAATAATCAAACTCCACATACTCGTAGTAGTCGGCAATACCTTTTAATAAAGGCCAATTTCTAAGTGAGGTGCGACGTACCACTTGCGCGATTAAGTTAGGGAAACGGCGCACGGTATCAGGTGTCGAGCCATCATCATTAAGCTGCCTAGTACCAACAATACCGATTTCAGGGTCGCGTTTATAGATAGTAACAATATCAGCCAATATACTGGCTGACTTCCATTCAATATCCGGATTCACAAACAGTAAATAGTCACCACTACATAAGTCAGCGCCTTGATTGCTGCCTCTGGTATAGCCATTATTTTGCTGATTAAAAATTAACGTCACATTATCGGTATCTTGATATTGAGACAGTATCTGTTGATTACCGCTATCTATTGAATTATCAATAATGATCACTTCGGTTTCAAAATCACCTTGTTGTGTCAGTATCTTTTCGACATTATTTACAACGCGTGCCGCTTTAAAAAAATCAACAATAACAACAGAAATTAATATTTTCTTAGCCATAGGAATCTTCTCTTTGCTCAACAAATAATTTTTTATCGATAACAGCTGCAAAATCATGATTAGTGATATCAATTATTTGCTCGTACCTTGGTATCGCCATTAGCTCTGCCACGGAATACACAGGCAATAATTCATCAGGATAAACAACGGTCATATTTGGATTACTTAACTCTTTGGCGATTTGCAGTTGATGGTCATCTGAAAACTCACCAAATTGCTCTAATCTTGGCACAAATATCACTTTTTTCTGATAGATAAGCATGTGATTAATACTGCCGACCCCGCAATGACTGATAACGAGGCTGCTCTCTTTCACCAAGGCATCCATTTTGTCTTTGGCAACCATATCCACAATTTCGCCATTGGCTGGCTTCATATCAACCTCAAAACCACCGGTTTGAATAAACCAACGTACGTTTGGATCATGATAAATATCAAGTTTTGCCATCGCCTCAATTAACCGTGGAAAAGGATAACAGTTAGTGCCGGTTGTCACTAAGACCAATGGCTTACCTGGCGGTAGTAGTGGCGTAACAACCTTGTTCGCTTTCCCCTCTAAATCAAATGTTTTTCCCGCATAGCCGACATTATATTGCTTAGCAACAGCTTCCCATTGCGACATAAATTCATCATATAACTTATACCTATGGATCATTTTTCCGGTATTCGATAACTCAACCACCCGTGATAATGTATCTAAATATACAAACCTTAACGGTAAGAATTTACACACCAAGGCAAAAGGTAAAACGATAGGTCCACCCGTGGTAAATACCACCCCCGGTCTTTCCTTTGCGAGAACATACAATGCATAAAAAATATTAACAAAATGAATAAACGCATTTTTCTGCGTGCTCCACATCTTGTATACCTTCTTAATTTTATCGTCATCAAATAATGCGTGAGTCGTTACTAGCACTATATCTTCAACATGATCACAAGCACAAAGCGCTTGAGTAAGATGACCACCAGCAGAAGCAATCACAAGTACTTTTCTATTTGGCATTTACACGCTCCAAATTAAGATCATCAATTAAACATTGATAGTGACTAACAACAGTTGCTTTCTCAAAAATGTCCAACAGATTGGTTTCTAACGCCCTATTGATTCGTGCGTTAAACAAATCATGCTGTAAAATCAGCGATTCAACTTTGTTAACTAATTCGTCGGTATTTTGGTTATCAACTTTAACCGCGGCATCAATCCCTTCTAAGTAGCCATCAATACCGGTATTCGCATGATATAAAATAGGTAACCCAGAAAATAAAGCTTCAACGAATACCATACCGAATGACTCGTTCTGACTCGGTAATAAAAACGCTGAATACTCCGTCAGTTTTTTTTGTAAGACTTTATTATCAATGCGTCCTTTGATCGTGACGTGCTTATCTAAAGACAATACGGATATTTTATCCTGCACTATTTTCATCTTATTTTTAGGTCCAAAACCGTATATATCTAGTTTAATACTCGGGTAATCAGCTATAAGTTTAGCGATAGCTTCTAACAATGGCATTATTCCCTTGCGTTCATATTGGTCAAAACGAAAAACTGTAACAAAATTAGCGGCTTTTTTGGGCACATGCAGGTGAGATAATTGTTTCATATCGCAGAGGTTGGGCAGTAAACTTGATTTATCAGTGTCATTACTGATACTTGCTTTGAGTAATTCAGTTATCGGGTTTTGCGCCCAAGCGCTCACCCAGAAAATATGTTCAGCTTCTTCTAACACTCTTTTCCAGCGTCTTCTTAACAAGAATTTATGACGTAAAATACGCACATCAGTACCACCACGGACCGAAAGGAAATAAGGTACTTTTGCCCGTTTTGCTAATGTCGCGCCTAAGGTGCCATCAATGGCGAGTTTATGCCCATGCACAAGTTGATAATCAATGTGCTGGTTTTGAATTAGGCTTAATAGTAAATGACGGGCAAGAAAGAGAGAGATCGTTAACGCAAAGCCAAACGGCAATCCCCAATAGTAAATGGAGTAAAGCTGCGAATTATTTTGGATAACCTTAACTTGCCAAGGCCATGGAGTACGATGAATAACAAAAATAGTATGGGTAATACCAGAGGTGGCATCGAGGAGTAATTTTACTGCGGGCGTACTGGAACTATTACGACCATCTGGATAATCTGAGTGTATATGTAAAACATTCATATCATAACAACCTACCACAACCGGCTTTTAATTAGCAGGTAACCACTGTTAAATAGGAATTATAGGCATTAGATTCTGGTATTGGCCACATTATTAGTTAAATATGATCATGATTATTGCTAAGTACATAAAAATAAAGCCAAGTTTCACATCATGTATTTTCGATACAATCAGCAACACTTGGCTTTGATAATAGATTAAAGCGGTTGGGCTTCAATCTTGATTTAAAGACTTATAAACTTTATAAACCTTGCTTGTATTGCGCATTAGTAGATACAGGTACTAGGTTGTTTAAAGCTGATTTTGATGCTTCATCACCGGCAAGTAGTGCTTCAAAGTATTTGATTAGCTCAACCTTATCTTGTTCTTCTTTAGAGCCTGCTCCGATATTAGTTAAATCGATAAAGAACTCGTCGAACAGATCAGAGAAATCATTTACCACATCAAAGTTTAAGAATTGTTCGTCGTTGTAAATGCTTGGGTAACCACCCTTTTGTTTATCAACAGCAAACGAAATACCTTTCACATTGGTAATTGTTGTCGCTTTTTCACATTTCAGCATACAACCATCTTCAATCGCTGGTTTCTTACAGCCAACAGTTTGTTGGAAGAAACATTGACGACTCGTCATCATCAGGATTGGGTGGTATATACTATAGAACATCTTGAAGTTTTTCGGGCGACTAATGTTTCTTATTTGAATACGGTTAATTTCATTAGAAATAAACGCACCAGCACAGTTTAACTCTTCTTGCAGGGTTAATAACGCATGTGAGTTAGTCGTATTCAAGAACGGACCAGCAACCCACTCAATACCCATTTCAAAGGCTTTATAAGCAATACCAGTATTGTTAGTCACGATACGTTTTGGTTTTACTTGCTCAAGGATCTTCACTGACTCTAGGTAATCTTTACCAATTAATACAGCTGGGAACCAAGGAATTAGGCGTGGGTTTTCTTGCAATAGTTTAATGTGCTTAGGGCAATTCTTTTTCAAGCTTTCAGGGATCTTGAAGTAAATATCTGCGTCCGTTACATCCGCAAGGTGTAGATCTTTCGCATTGGCTATCATCAATGATAACTTCGGCGTTTCTTCTATCTTAGGATGTTTAGGTAATGCAGGTAAATCAACGTTTTTAACCACTTCACGCGAACCGTTTAATAAGAATGCCGCTTGATTTTTCAGGTCGGTTAACTCTTTAAATGGTACTGTTAGGTTTGCATCGAAATTGTCAAAATTCATTGGCGCAAGATCGAATGTTGCATTACTAAAGCTACGGAAACGTTTTTCAACAGTCTCAGGCGTAATTGAAATTTCATCTGCAACACGTAATAGAGAGTCACTTTTCACTTCAAATGACGTATTACCAGCAACAATATTAAGCGTTAACGGGCTATTTTCTTTGGCAGAAAAAGCTAATGTTAATGCGATTTTATCTATGCTTAAGTCTTTAATCTTGTCTGCTAGTTCAGCACCTAAGGCATTTTTATCGGTATAAAGGTCTTGTTTCACATCATGGATTTGTACAACAGAAATGGCATCACTTTTTTCAACAGCGTAGTTCACACTGTTGTCACGTGGGTTATCCGTAAACATTTTTTTGTTTAGGTCGCCCTGTAAGAATGAGTTAGTGAAGCTACGGTTAAATACTTTATGTAGGTTACCGTCGTCTGCTAATAATTTACCTGATTCAACAAAGTTGTTGATCTGTTTACGCCATGTATCAACGACAGTGTAAACATAGTGAGCGCCTTTAATACGGCCTTCTACTTTTAATGAATCAACACCAGCGTCAACCAATTGCGGTAAATCAAAGTATGCCGAGTTATCTTTTAGATTAAGTGGGAAGCGATGACCTTCCGCTGTCACTTCGTATTCATCACGACAAGCTTGGCTACAACGACCACGGTTACCTGAGTTACCAACACTTACTGAACTTGAATAGCACTGACCAGAGAAAGCAATACATAGCGCACCATGTACAAATACTTCAGTTAATACATCGTGGTCATGAGCGACAGTCGTTAATTGTTTGATTTCAGCTAAGTTCAGCTCTCGAGATAAGTTGACGCGCGTTGCACCAATTTTCTGTAAGAATAAGATCTGACCTTCGTTGTGCGTTGTTAACTGAGTAGAAGCATGGATGTGTAGCGATGGGAAATGCTTTTTAACAATGTTGAACACACCGAGATCTTGTACGATGATGCCATCAATACCACTGTTAACCAGTTTATTAAGCAAGCGCACTAAGCTAACAACTTCATGTTCTAGGATCACAACATTAAGGGTTAAAAACACCTCACAGCTATGCTCGTGTGCAAGTCGTAATACGCCGTTTAGTTCATCAAATGAAAGATTGGACGCACGGTTACGGGCATTGAACATATCTAAACCGCAGTAGACCGCATTTGCACCAGCAACAATCGCCGCTTTAATCGCTTCTACATCACCGCCCGGTGCCAATAATTCTATTTTTCTACTCATGCGAAATAACCCACTTAATGCTTTTATTGTAATTTTTTGAGGGGGCATTCTACCTGTATATGCATGTCAATGCTATGAATTAGCGGTTATTGATCTAGATCAATATTTGAAGCCAAGCTTCATCGGAGTGGTATGAGGTCAGGATTTTGATAATAACCTAGGTTAAATTAACATTTCACCCAGGCTATTATCCTTGTATTTAACTCTTTCTAACGACGTAATTAACTAATATTCCAGTCGAAATTAACGAGTATTACCGCCATATTTAATTATTTAGCATCAGGGACTAATTGTTTAATCACGCTCGGTAATAGCGTTACAATCTTACCGCGCACTGGATGCCATAATGCAGATAACAATAATAACGCTGCACCAATAGCAATACCGGTAATGGCAAAGTTAGTGCCGACATCACCATACATGCTCATCAGGCTTGATAATGCATAAAGTACATAAACCAATGATGACACCATAAAGGCGCGACGGTCGATAATAATTGAAACCAGTGACATCAATAAGTACAGGCTAACAATAATCGCAATACTGCTAATGCCTTCTTCGCCGTTTAGAATACCCACGCCTAAAAATACCGGATGGATAATTAATGGTGCTGACAATAGATGCAGCCAAAATGCGGTATCAGTGCGATTAGTGACACGTGCGCGATCAGACGCATCCCAGTACATAGCAAACAGGAAGGTTAAAATACCGCAGGCAAATATCACCACCAATATCCAATCAGTCAGTACATTGAGCATATCTGGCGTGGTAAACGTCGACACAAAAGAAGATACGATGAAACCGATTGTTGCCGCTGTACCCGCTGCAATCGTAATTGGCACACGAAAACGACGCCAATGACAAGCCGCGGCGATAACGGATGCACCAGTTGCCGCAATAATCGCTTGTTGATCAAGGGCTGAAAAGACTTCCATCGATAACTTAAATACACCACCAATAAAGGCCAGTAATAACATAATCGCGGGAAAAGCCATTTTTCTTTTCAGCACAAAAAACTCGGCAAGTGCCCATGACAGGACTGCAAAAGTGGCAAAGCCTAAGCGAGGATCAATGCTTTTGACTGCCCACAATGATGAAAACAACAGTAGCGCACAAGCGATAACAATAAATATGTCGTTAAATCCGCCGATTAAACGAATATTTTCTTCATCAGCAATCGTTACATGTTTTATTGACTGTTGCTCACGTCGAAATTCATCAACGGACGAAGCAGTAAAAATTCCTTTATCTACTGCATTGTTAAGATCTTCATCTGTATACATATTGGCCCTAAAAGTGTTATTAATAATATTCATTATCTATTATAAAGTGCTGAAGTGTATTGGCTTTATTTATAAGGGACAAGAAAACCGTTAAATAATTTCATAAAAAAACTAAATAGAATGCAAATACAGCACACTGCTACTCCGTTTTAGTTAAAGTGTGATGCAGGTCCAGCCACCGGGTATTTATTTATTCATAATAGTCACTGTCCATTTAATAACAATGACCCAAGAAATAAACAACAAAAGTAAATAATAAAATCAGAATAGCGTATGCATTCATTCAGTGCTTCAGATGCACTATCACCGTTATACGTTGTTTCATAAGGAGATGTTTTGAATCCACAAGATTATTTTAACCAGCTTAACGATAACTATTTAGCCCTACACCGCCGTAAAGAAGATTTATTTTGGCAAACTTACATGGGCACCAGTGATAACCATGACGGTTTTGCCGATGCAGAAGAAGCGCTAAGTGCGTTTATCTCAGACCCTGCTCACATACAAGCAACGCGTTGCAACCTTGACGTCCTATTACAGTTAACCGATGAAGACGATGATCTGATTAGAGGCCTCAAAGGTTGGTTAGCCTTTTTCGATGCCAATGCTATTGAAAGTGCCGAAGGTAGAGATAAAATGGCGGCGCTTATTCGCACTGAATCAGCGTTATTTGCCAAACGCCAAGAATACCTGATGTATTGTAACGATGATAATGGTGACAAACAGCAAGCCTCTCTCACCGTGCTTGCCGCTAACATCCGTACTAGCAATAACGAAAGTGTGCGTAAATCAGCGCACCAAGCGTTATTAGACCTTGAACAATGGGTACTGAATAACGGTTATATAGAACTGGTTAAACAACGTAACGACTTTGCCCATCAACAAGGCTTCCGTAACTTCTTTGATTATAAAGTCAATAAAACCGAGCAGATGACACCTGAGCAATTGTTCACTGTTTTAGATGATTTCGAATTACGTACCCGTGAGCGTAACCAGAGCAGTATTAACAATCTAGCCGAAGTTAAAGGTGACAGCGCCGTTAAAGGCCATAACTTTAGCTTTATGTATGCTGGTGACGCTGCACGTCAACTTGCCCCTTATGTACCGTTCTCGCAATCGTTACGTCGTTGGATGGAATCATTTGGTCGTCTGAACATCGATTATTCACAAGCTGATTTGACGCTGGATTTATTAGACCGTGCAGGTAAATACCAAAATGGTTTCTGCCACGGCCCTATCCCGTCATTTTATGCAGAAGATAAATGGCAACCAGGTAAGATCAATTTCACCAGTAATGCCAAGCCCGATCAAATGGGCAGTGGCTACGATGGTATTAATACCCTGTTCCATGAAGGCGGGCATGCCGCGCATTTCGCCAATGTGAAACAAAATTCACCGTGCTTCTCACAAGAGTTTTCGCCAACATCGATGGCCTATGCAGAAACGCAATCTATGTTCTGCGACAGTTTATTAACAGATGGTGATTGGTTAAAACAATACGCTTACAATGCCGATGGTGAAATAGTTCCTGATGCAGTGATCCAAGCATTAATTGCCGCTAAACAACCGTTCAAAGCGTATGAAGAACGCAGCATTTTAGTGGTGCCTTATTTTGAATGGGCGGTTTATAGCGCTGATGAAGACTTGCTCACACCAGAATATTTAACCACCCTAGCTCGTGATACTGAACAACGTATTCTTGGTTTAGCTGCAAGCCCTCGTCCATTACTTGCGGTGCCGCACCTATTGTCACAAGAAGCAGCCTGTTCTTACCAAGGCTACCTACTTGCACACATGGCGGTTTATCAAACTCGCGCTTACTTTACTGAAAAATTTGGTTACCTCACAGACAATCCAGCCATCGGCCCACTACTTGCCGAGCATTACTGGAAACCGGGTAACAGCATTAGCCACGATGCCACTCTGCGTAGCTTAACTGGCGAAGGCTTCTCTGCCGCTTACCTTGCTGATACCTGCAATAAAACCAGTGACCAAGCTTGGTTACAAGAACAAGCTAAAATTGTCGCGGCGCAAGCAAGAGTTCGAGCTGAACCTGCTGACCTGAATGCTAAGATCAGTATTGTTGATGGCGCTGAAACTATCGCAAACAATGCTGTTTCTGATAGTCAGCTATGCGATAACTTCGAGACTTATATTACCCAACGTTATGGTAGTGGCTGTTAGTCGGTTGCCTATTAAGTAAATAACGCTATGTAAATACGTACCTTTTGATTTTAAAAGGTACGTATTTAAACCCTCTCTTCTTTCCCTTTTTCCCTTTTCTTCTTATCCACATCATAGCTGACATCTATTGGCGTTGAATAACCGTTAATAATGATAATCAATTCTGATCTAAAAACCATTCCATTACGTATTCTTTCTTATGATTCGAACCATGTAACCTGAGTATATAACTCAATAAGTGTTTAACGAGGAATAACACCATGACGTTAACGATATTTTATGATGGTCAATGTCCATTATGTTCCTCTGAAATGAAACATCTGAAAGCGCACGACAAATTAGATGTCATTCATTTAGTCGACTTACATCAAATAGGCTTTAGCACCCTCTATCCAGAGATAAATGTAAATGAGGGCATGAAGATATTGCATGGCACTTATCAAGGTCAACGCCTATTAGGACTCGAAGTAACTCACAGGGCTTGGACGTTAGTAGGTAAAGGTTTTTTGGTCGCGCCACTTAATTGGCCAATTATCAAAACGGTGAGTCATTGGGTTTATTTAGTTGTGGCCAAATATCGCCAGCCTATTTCGACCTTTCTCGCAAAACGATTGGGTATCAGCACGACTAACTGCACTTCAGGAACTTGTTATGATAAGAAAACAGACACTGATCATCGGCGCGAACAGCGTCATCGCTAAGGCAATAGCCGCTAAAGTACCAACAGATTCAGAGATCGGGTTAATTGTCATTAGCCGTGATTTAAACGCTTATTCAGAGATGTGCGACGCCAATGTCAAGAAGATCACAGTACCAGACTATCAGTCACGCTCGATTGAACGGGCAGTCATAGAGATAAAGCAGTGCAACCAAGCACCTATTACTCAAGTGTTTATTTGCAACGGTGTATTACATAACGCGCAACTCCAGCCAGAAAAACGCTTAGAAGACTTCAGCGAACAAGCATTTCAGCAAGTGATGCAAATAAATGCTCTCATACCTATGTTGTGGATACAAAAGCTTACCCCGATATTGACAGGGAAAACACCGTGTACGCTGACAGTATTCAGTGCGCGTGTTGCCAGTATCAGTGATAATCATTTAGGTGGCTGGTACAGCTATCGCGCATCCAAAGCTGCACTCAATATGATGCTAAAGACAGCCGCGATAGAATTATCACGACGTGCTAAGAATATCAAACTCATCGCCTTTCATCCAGGCACTACAGATACGCCGCTATCGAAACCGTTTCAAAAGAACGTACCCGCGGATAAGCTATTCACCAGCGATTTTGTCGCCGAACAACTGCTAAAGATTGTTGAAAATAGCGACATTGATGGTGAAGCGAGCTATTTGGATTGGCAAGGTAAATCGATTAGTTGGTAACGATAGCGCCTCTGTTTCCTATGCCATTACTTATCAAATCTACCGAGAATTTCTTGCGCAACACTTACCGCTGAAGCCGGGTTTTGACCTGTGATCAATTCTCGATCAATGACTACATTAGGATGCCAAATCTCTGAGCTTTGGCTATATTCTCCGCCTGCCAATTCTAAAGCTGTTTGCGGATAGAATTTCATCTCTCCCCCGCCTAGCCAACCTTTACCTGCTTCCTCTTCATCATTACTAAACACGGTCATTTTGTAACCACTATAAATCCAGTCTTGTGGTTTTTCCGTGGCTTTACCAGCTTTTAACGAGGCTGTAAATTGTTCAGCATTTGGCAATGTTGAAAGCAAGGCAATAGGCCCATGACAAACTAACGCTGTCACTTTTTGATTATTATGAAAGTAGGTTAACAATGTTCCCATTTGTTTGTCTTTTAACAAATCATTCATAGGTGCATGACCACCGGGTACATAGATGGCGTCAAAACGGTCATAGCCTATCTGCTCTACTCGGCTCAAACTGATCACGGGTGACTCAACTCGATCTACCAATTTCAATGATTCAAGCAATGCTTTATGATCTTTCAGTGCTTGCTCATTACCACCAAAAAACATTACGTTGTCAGATACCTTATCCATAGTAGGCGCCAAGCCTTTAGGGGTAACAAAAGTCACCTCATGACCAGCATCCAAGAAAAGCTTTACTGGCTGCATCAACTCATTTAGATAGAAGCCCGTTTGATATACATCAGTCCCTTTTAGCTTTAATTGGTCTTTATCAGACATAACAACCAGGATGTTCTCAGCAGCAGCCATTTGGCTACCAGCTACAAATATTAAACTCGCTAAGACAGATTTAGTAAAAATTTTCATTGTGTGTTCCTATTATTCCGTTTGTCCACTAACCGTGGCTCTTTATTTCCAAATTAGTAATCAAAATTGATGTATTTTGGTGTTTTTTATCTTGAAGCTAGCTTACAAGCAAAAATGTGATAGAAAAACCGTGAATACGTGTATAGTTAATTTCCATTTTGGAATTTAAACTCTAGGAGACACTGATGGATACCCTACGATCAATGGCCTTATTTGTTAAGGTCGCTGAAACTGGTAGCTTCAAGCAAGCAGCAGAAGAGATGAACTACTCCAACTCCCTGATCAGCAAAGATATTAGCAAGCTAGAAAAAATGGTTGGTGCACGTCTTCTGCAGCGTTCCACCCGGAAAATACATTTAACTGAGATCGGTCAGGGTTATTTAGAGCGTTGCCGTAAGATCCTCAACTCTCATCAGGAAGCTCAAGATTATGTGCAAGAGATGCAGGGGCAACCAAAAGGGAGTTTAAAGATCAATGCGCCAATGACGCTTGGGATAACCGATTTGGGCTCAGCTTTTGCCGCATTTACGGCACAACATCCAGAAGTAGAATTGGAGATCGATTTAAGTGATGAGCCTGTCGATCTTATCACTCAAGGTTACGACATAGGATTTCGCGCCTCTAGCTCCTTCATCGATGTAAACTATGTAGGTAAACCGATTGCCACTTTTAGTCTGCACCTGGTGACGACACCGAAATACCTCAAAGCCAATGGTCCCATTACTAGCCCAGAACAACTCAGTCAACACAATTTCTATATTTATAGTTTGGCTATCAGTAAAAATAAATTGCCCATTAATGGTGGCATTGTGGTCTCAGGCAATATCAAAGCTAATAATACGATCTTTCTTCGAGAAGCCATACTACAAGGAAGTGGTGTTGGGCTTCTTCCCAGTTTTGTGTGTTCCAAAGAGATTGAATCAGGTCATTTAGTCGAGTTATTGAGTGACCAACCCCTACCTAGTTTGAATTTCTATGTGCTATATCCCAGCCGCCATTATACTCCGCCAAAATTAGTAAAGTTTGTCGAATTTATGCAAGCTTGGTTTAAAAACCAAGAGGAACATAGTTTTTCTGGCTAGTTGTACAGAACAATTCTAGATAGTGTCCATAGACGATATGATTCATCGCAGCACCAATCACCATCGGCTTTGCAATCTCTCTGAACTCGATTTGTAAAAAACAGTCAGACTTATATTGTGATTGAAAATTAATATACTCAAAGGTCTTACTAAGGCTTATAATGTATTTACTTGTAATTAATAGTATAGATTTTGCATCGCACATAGTTACATAACAAGAAAGTAAAAAAGGACTTAAAACAGTTTTTTTTAGTTCCTCAAACATTTTTAAGCCTATTATTTACATCTATCAAGGAAGATCTGATGATTCCATTTGAAACACTAATGCTTTTTCTCGTCACTACATTTGTGGTTGTACTTTCGCCAGGTCCTGCGGCAATTGCAGTAACAGCTGAATCTGCATCCAATGGGTTTAAGAGGTCTTTTTTAGTCATTTTAGGTATCGCAATTGCAAACGTTGTATTTTTCGTTTTCTCAGCAACCGGAATCGCGGCGCTTTTAATTGCCTCGCATACTCTTTTTTCCATAATAAAATGGGTGGGCGTTGCATATCTTCTATATCTTGGTTTTACTGCTATTTTCAGCCATGCGGGGCCTTTGAGTATAAATACATCCAGTAATAAAAAAAGCAGTGGATATAAAGTGTTTTTAAAAGGCTTTGTTTTAGAGCTATCTAACCCTAAGGCGCTTCTATATTTTTCTGCGTTGCTACCCCAGTTTATCGACATATCTAATCCAATTTTGCCTCAGTTAGCATTACTATGTTTCATTACGCTTATTTTAGATCTTTTTTGCTACTCTCTTTATGGATATTTGGGGTTCAAATCAATCAGTGCTGGCATAAAACCAGCGATGATTAAATTTATTAATCGTTCTGCTGGAATGATGCTTATTTTTGCAGGAGTAAAAATGGCATCAGTGGAAAGTGATATATAACAATAACTAAAACGAAACAAAGACAGTTGGCTGGGCTGGGTTACGCTGTGCTATTCTAGTCACAAAGATCTTTCACACTGCCAACTTGGAAGTGCAATCGTTACTTGTATATCAGTAATGATACTTTCCCCCAATCAGTTAATTATCTAAAGTGAGACAAAGAAATTAATCGCTAATGCATTGATAATATCGACAAAGAAACCACATACCAGTGGCACAACGATAAAAGCTTTATGCGCAGCACCATTTTGTTTTGTTACCGCAGTCATGTTGGCAATGGCTGTCGCTGTAGAACCTAGCGTGATACCACCAAAACCGGAACAAATAACACTCGCCTCGTAATCTTTCCCCATCAAACGGAAAACCACAAAAACAGCAAATAGTACCGATACCACAATCTGAATACTCATTACGACTGATAAGTAACCGACCAATCCTGAAAGCTCCCACACTTTTAAGTCCATTAATGCCATAACAATAAACATACCTAAACAGATATCTGAAATAAGGGATAAACCACGGTCCCCACCTTCAACATGTTGCCTCGGTAATATTTTATAAGTACGATTACCGATTATAATCCCAGCCATTAAACACGAAACAAACAAGGGTAATTCAATTCCTGTTTGTCCTAACAGTTGGTCTAACCCGTAACCCAACATTATTGCTAAATTAAGGCGTAACCATGCAAATAAGAGGCTGTAGCTATCGACCATTTCATGTGGTTTTGAGTAAGACTGACCAATGTCTAAGTCTTCTTGTAAGTTACCTTCCAGACTGTTTTTCTTCATTAAATAGTTGGCAATTGGTCCACCAACAACACACGCAAAAATAAGGCCGATGGTATTACTCGCAATACCCAACTCCATCGCATTTTCAATGCCATATTTTTCAACAAAGGTAGGCGCCCACGCAAGTGTTGTGCCCACACCGCCAATTAATGAAACAGAACCGGACATCAAACCTGCGCGTGGATCCATACCAAAGGCACTCGCGACAGTCATGCCTATACCATTTTGTAAAAATATATAAACGGCTGCTAATGCTACTAATATGAGTAATGGTTTTCCGCCATTAATCAGTGACTTAATATCAGCATTAAGACCCATTGCGGCAAAGAAATATAGCAATAACATATCGCGAACTTGCACATCAAAGGTGATTTTAATACCAAAGATAAAATAGAGTGCCGCAACGATCGCCACACACATAAAGCCACCGATTACTGGCTCTGGGATGCTATAAGTACGTAAAAACGCATATTTAGCGAGTGTTAACTTACCAATAAAAAGCAATGATATTGCTAAGGTGAATGAGAAAAACCCACCTGCTACTACTGATTCCATGTTGTGTATCCTCCATATGATTTTTAGGTCATTATCTACGTTACAATCACTTTAATTCGATACTGTTCTTTGCTTGTTACAGCTCCAAAAACGCAATACCAAACACTGACAAAACAAAGTCCCCTGCTTTGTGATTATTCACTAAGAATCCAACTTCTCTCACATCTGACGAGGCGAGTATTGGTGCATTGTTGATTAACCGCCCTCGGAAAGAAGCTTTAAAGTCGACAAGCGGAAATGTTAATGTTTGGCGTTGACCTGCGACAGTCTCAAAATCATGTTTGTAAGCTAAGCGATAGCCATTGTCGAAAACCACAGCTCTTAATTGATAACATTGACCGTCACCTTGTACGTCTATTTGAATGCTATGCAGTTTTGTCGGGACGCCCTCAACAGGCCGAAACACCGAACTAAAACCACCATGGTTTTCCAGCGATATATGCCCGGTAAATACCCCATGATCATGGTTGAATAACATGCGCCCTTCTGACAAGCCGCCCATGATTCCATCATTAGTTATTCGCCAAAGGGCCATACTTTCTTCGCTGCTTAAATCGACCATACGCGTTAAATCAATCATAATGACTCCTTAACTTGCTCATTTTGAACTCGCTCTTTTAAATATTTAATAAACAACTGCGTCCGGGTATGTTCATAATCAAGGGTTGGGTAATAAGCACATACTGCGCCGTGGTCAACCGTCACATCAGGCAATACCTGTATTAATTCGCCAACATCAATTAAATCTTTGAGCATTTTTTGACTGGCAAGTAACACGCCCATGCCACATTTAGCACCGTAAAATAGTGCTTCAGGATTGGTAGTAGCAAAATTACCACGTAAAGTAATACGATTACCCGTCGACAATTTCACATCCCGTATCGGCCGTTCGCCCCAAATAAGCATATTGTGTGATTCAAGATCGTCAATGCTTTCAGGTTTACCGTACTTGTCGATATAATCTGGCGAAGCAAAGAACTTGGCATCGTTTTTAAACAGTTCAATGGCTTTATAACTGTGGGAGTTTAACTGTTCTAAATCACGGCTAATAAACACATCAACATGAGTTTCAGGCATTTGCCCTGGTGATGTCGTCAACAATTGAATTTGGATTTTAGGGTACATCAGTAAAAAATCGTTTAAATACTTGATGATAAATTTAGAACCCACCGCGGTGGTCGCACCAATCTTCAATAAGCCAGTCGGTGTTTGATTGATTGAACGCGCCTCGTCCACCAGCGACATCCATTGATCAAGTTGCAACCGTGAACGTTGATAAAATAACTGACCCGCTTCAGTTTGATCTAACGAACGCGTAGTTCGCTTAAGTAACTGTACGCCTACTTTATCTTCTAGCCAATTGATGCGCTTACTGATCGCTGAGCCTGTGGTATTAAGCTGGTAAGCAGCACCATTAAAGCTGCCTTCCTCAACCACCTTTATGTAGCTACGCACACACATAATCCAATCCATCACGCCCCCTCTTACACGACATTGCAACTGAACAAATACTCAGTCCTAATAAGAGTTAATCTAGCATGATTATATTATTTTATGGCAAAAAAAAGCCTTAACCCGATAATCCCCTATATGACAGGAATCGAGGTTAAGGCTTAATTTATAACCGTCTTAGGTTATTTCACCGATTTCACCGCCGTTTTCACCTCAGTTTTCACTGCGATTTCACTGCAAAATAGTCCAATACAATTTTAGTTTTACCGGTTAAATCACCGACAGGTTTAAATTCAACATTGATGTTATCAGTGTCAATTTTGAAGGTATTCACTTTCAGGAATAACGCATCGGTTTTAGCTGTATTAACGTCAATATTAACCGCGACAGCACGGCCATTAACGAACAGATCAAACGCCGGGGTATTTTTATCCTTAGGTATCACAAATTCGATACTATAGCTTGAACCTGCATCCGCATAGGCCATGGTTTTTAAACCACCGTCATCAGTCCAAAAGGTCTCAGACATACCAATATTTTCTGCTTTCCAATAACTGAAGTACGCATGGTAGTCATCCGCATGTTCTGGTGACGCAGCGCTCCACATAACGTTATCAAGTTCCACTTCTTCAGTATAACTAAAGCCGTGTTCTTGCATCGCTTTATTAATCCAAGGCAGTTTGATAGCCACGTCTTCAAACGTATCACTCCAACCAAACTCGGTATAATATTGCACGCCAATTTCACCTAATAGATAAAACTCACCGTCTTTTTCAACCGTAATACCAGAACCACTATCGCCATGAATGATTAACCACTGCAGATCACTTTGTTTAAAGTGATCGGGTTTAAAGGAATATTCAGCCAGCCATTTCTTATCAACTTCATTGTACTCAACGTATTTTTTGCCCCCGTTACGGCCATTATAATTCCCAAAGCCGACTGAATTTACTTCATAACGTTTACCTTTAGGGAATAGCGCTTCCGTTGCTAACTTAGCGGGTTTAATGCCGCGAATTGGTGTATCCAAACGAACGAGTGCGAAATCATATATTTCGTCTTTAAACTCATATTCCCCGTACTCACCGTTAGGATCGGTTGACGCAGAAACTGATTTTATCGTGGTGTATTCGCCATTTTCATCTTTTTCAAACGAAGTACAGGTCACTGTATTACGGTATGATTGTGATTTTGAACCGGATACGTGATTTGCCGTAATCACCCAGAACGGGTCGATTAACGTCGCGGAACCAGCATTCATATGACATGCGAAATCAAGCTTGGTCTGTAATGCAAAAGCCTTATGTTGCGACACTGAACGGTCATAGCGAGCAAGCCCGGCATTAGCCGTCATCGAAATAGAAGCCAGTACCGCGGTAGCAATAAGTAATTTTTTCATTATTTCACCTCACTTAAATTGATTGCTTCTAAGCTGTGATAGCCTTCTGACTGCGAGTAGTCCCACTGACGAGCAACACGTTTATAAGTCACGATTAATTGATCATCAATCGAGGTGGTGTTAAATACAATACTGTTTTGAACCCCTGTCATGTGCGTTGTAATGTCATTTTTGATGGTCACGCACTGCTGTTTAATACAAGCCGTCACATCCGCCGAAGACAACCAATTGTGTGTATAAAGATCAAGTTTATAGCGACCAATACCTTCCGCTTTCACGTTAAAACTAAAACCACCATCACCCAGTGACATAGCGTGATTAAATTGCTCGGTATAATCAGCATAACTACCGCCATCCCAACTATAACGATTGGCGTGGACAGGTTCATCCCCAGGCATATGCTTAATGGCACCGATGTCTGTTAACGCGCCAATTTTATCGCTATTCGGTTTTTCAACAAAGGTATCGACACCATAGAAAAACTGCCAATCAAGTCCTGCTAATTGAATATCTTTACGATGACCAGCACCCGATAATTCATAACCATTAAACTCACTGATGATGGATAGATCCTCTGTGCCTGCTTTGGAGATATTCGATAGATTATTTAAATCTACCTCTATCTCACTGGCCGCGACAGGTGAAGAACATAGCAAGATTGCTAGCATTGATTTTTTCATAACTTTTCCTTTGTAGGATGAAAGGCATAAGTTTATAGCGACCCCTTTACTCCGATTGTAAAGATTTGTAAGAAATCACAGTGTGTCTATATTTATGCTAAACCCTTAACATAATTCATATTTATTCTTGCTATAAAGACGATCTATGTATCAATTATGCTGTATACAAGCTAGCCAACTAAGTCCCAGCAGGACCTAATGAGCATCCAAAACAAAGAATTATAATTAATACAGTCTTAATGTAGACTATATTAATGAATATAAAAACAACCAAATTTAACAAAATCCCACTTGCATTAGCGATGATGATCATCGCTACAGGACAAGTTGGTGTCAGCATTTATTTGCCATCACTGCCATTAATTCGCAGTGATCTTGGCGTGTCTCAAGCCGACGTACAGCAACTGGTTACCTTATTTTTAATGGGGTTCGGCTTATCCCAACTTTTCTACGGGCCATTATCTGACGCAATTGGTCGCCGCCCAGTGTTCTTACTTGGTCAGGGTATCTATCTGGCTGGTACGCTCATGTGTGTATTATTACCAGACAGTTATACCGCGCTTATTACAGGCCGGTTATTACAAGGCTTAGGCGCAGGTAGTGCCTCGGTATTGGGGCGCAGCGTGATCCGCGATAGCTACAGTGGTGCGCAGTTAGTACAAGCCATGTCTTATATGTCGATAACCGCATCAATATTACCGATCGTGGCCCCTGTCGTCGGCGGCTGGGCAGCATGGCATTTCGGCTGGCAGTCAGTGTTCAGTTTTGTCTTGCTGTATCTATCAGCCATTTTAATTCTCGGTTATTTTGTGTTACCAGAAACCCTGCCACATGCCGTCACCAAGTTTAAGATTAAAGATACAATACGAGGTTATTGGCATTTATCTCGAAACTACCAAGTGATTTCATCGGCGAGTTATAACTGGATTGGTTACTTATCCACGCTGGTCTCCGTGTCACTGTTACCGTTCTTATTACAAGAAGGGCTAAAAATGAGTGCTGCAGATTATGGCGAAGTCATGATTATTCCTTCTGCTGGACTGTTAATCGGTAGCTTGATATTAAATAAATTGAATAAACGTTTCACCACCAATCAACTTATGTATCTAGCATCGAGCATCATGATGATGGCAGGCTGTTGGTTAGTATTTAATGAGATGACGTTAGCGAACCTGATATTTGGCTTTACCCTGCTAACTATCGCCCAAGGCATCAGTTTTCCACTGTCTATAAGCATGTTGTTAGCGCCACACAGCAAACAAGTCGGCGCGGTGTCTGCATTATCAGGTTCAGTCCAAATGTGTATTGCTGGCATTGTCGGGGGCTTTTTAATCGAACACCTGATCAACAATCAAACAAGTTTGGGAATTTTCTATTTATGCACAGGTTCAGCTATCGCGCTGGTATTAACCCATAGTCGCCATAAGCATATAAAAACCAACCCGATTTGCACTTGAAATTGCATGACACGAAATAAGTTTTAGTTGAATCTGCACCGCTTTCTTGCTCAAATAACGTTAACGTAAATTAAGTAACTAAAATAAGGCGATAATTCGCCTTACTATTGAGCTAAATAACCTATCTATGAAATATAACCGCGTTTTTATTAATAGCCTGACTTATGAATTAGCACCAGAAATTATAACAAGTACAGCACTAGAGCTACGCTTAGCCGCTTTATATCAAAAGCTACGTATTCCAGTGGGTCAACTTGCCGCACTAACTGGTATTACCGAACGTCGCTGGTGGCCGAAAGACTACATGTTATCTGATGGCGCGTTACTTGCCGCACAAAAAACCCTTGATGAAACGGGCATTGATGTCAATGATATCGGCGCTGTCGTATATACCGGTGTTTGCCGTGATCAACACGAACCAGCCACTGCATGTCGTATCGCTGCAAAACTGGGCGTCTCTAAAAACACCGCCATTTATGACATTAGCAATGCCTGTTTAGGGGCTTTATCCGGTATGTTAGATATCGCGAACCGCATCGAACTGGGTCAGATCAAAGCCGGTTTAGTGGTTTCTTGTGAATCTGCACGTCACATTGTTGATGTAACTATCGATGATATGCTGGCCGACCCGAGCATCAGAAATTACGCTACATCACTCGCAACCTTAACTGGCGGTTCTGGCGCAGTAGCCATCTTATTGACCGACGGCAGCTTAGATTTAGCTGGCTCTCGCAATCACCAACTATTAAGTGCAGCGCATTTATCGGCACCTGAGCATCACGATCTATGCCAGTGGGGATTGAAAGAAATCGATACCCAGCTATACCGTGAATATATGCGCACCGATGCAGTTAAGTTACTCAAAGAAGGTGTGGCACTGGCGCAAGAAACTTGGCAGCACTTTTTAGAACAACAGCAATGGGCACCCGAAGATGTCAATAAAGTCATTTGTCATCAGGTAGGCGCAGCCAACCAAAAGAAAGTATTAACCGCCTTAAATATACCGGTTCATAAAGAATTCCCCACCTTCAAATACCTCGGTAACATGGGCACAGTATCGCTGCCCGTAACCGCAGCGATGGCCGATGAACAAGGCTTTTTGAGAAAAGGTGATAACGTGAGCTTCTTAGGAATAGGTAGTGGCTTAAATTGTATGATGCTTGGATTAAAGTGGTAATCAAATATGTTAGATAAATTATTTCCTTTTAAACGTAATTACCTTGATCGTAATGGCCAGCAATATCATTACCTTAATGAAGGCACTGGAGAACCAGTCGTCATGATTCACGGCAACCCGAGCTGGTCGTTTTATTACCGTAATCTAGTCTCGGCATTAAGCAACAATTATCAGTGCATTGTACCCGACCATATTGGTTGTGGCCTGTCTGACAAACCCGACGATAAAGACTACGACTATACCTTAGCTAATCGAATTGATGATCTAGAAGCATTACTTGAACATCTGGATATTAAAGAGAACATTACCTTAGTCGTCCACGATTGGGGCGGCATGATAGGCATGGGTTATGCGGCGCGCTACCCAGAGCGAATCAAACGTCTGGTGATCTTAAATACTGCAGCTTTTCATCTGCCATTATCAAAAGCATTTCCACTGCCATTGTGGATCTGTCGTGATACCTTTGTCGGTACATTTTTAGTGCGCGGCTTCAATGCCTTTTCATCTATCGCTTCGATTGTCGGCGTGCGTCGTAAAGCCATGAGCCCAGAAGTACGACGCGCTTATGTGTCACCTTTTAACTCTTGGCGTAACCGTATTTCTACCTTGCGTTTTGTGCAAGACATTCCACTGAAGCCTGGTGATCGTAATTACCAACTCGTCACTGATATTAGCGATAGTTTGAGCAAGTTTTCAACAGTGCCGACTCTAATCTGCTGGGGACTGAAAGACTTTGTGTTTGATAAGCACTTTTTAGCGCAATGGAAACAACGCATGCCGCACGCGCAAGTAAATGAATTTGATGACTGCGGTCATTATATTCTCGAAGACGCCAGCGATGAAGTCATTGGCTTAATCACCGACTTCATGACAGAAAAGCGATAATTCGTATGACCATTAATACTACGCCAGAAGCGATAAACTTCTGCCATCATCTCTCACATGCTGCATTCGCAACTCCCGACTCGCTCGCGGTCGCAGTGCAGCGTAGCCGTAAAGACCAGCTTTTTTATGACGAGATCGATTTATCGGCTCTGAACCAACAAAGTGATGAGCTCGCCTATGCGCTAAATGCTTACGGCATAACGCGAGGAATGAAAGCGGTATTAATGGTCACGCCAAGCATCGATTTTTTCATTTTAACCTTTGCGTTGTTTAAAGCCGGTATCGTGCCGATCTTAGTTGATCCTGGCATGGGAGTGCGCAACCTCAAGCAGTGTTTTAGTGAATCAACGCCGGATGCCTTCATTGGTATTCCCAAAGCCCATCTGGCGCGTAAACTGTTTGGCTGGGGTAAACCCAGTGTCAAACTGAGTCTAACCGTCGGTGGTTGTGAAAAACTATCTCGTCTTACAGGACAAATGAGTCTCGGCCGGTTATTAACAGATCACCGAGCTAGCATCGCAGAACAAGAACAAGAACCTGTTAAGCTCTATCCCATTGCGTTGTTTGAACCGAGTGAGTTGTGCGCCATTTTATTCACCAGTGGCAGCACTGGCGTGCCTAAAGGCGTTGTTTATAGTCACCAGATGTTTGAAGGGCAAATACAAGCTCTGCGTGATGACTACGGCATCAAACCAGGTGAAAGAGATCTTAGTACCTTCCCGTTATTCTCATTATTTGGCCCGGCGCTCGGCATGGCATCAATTGTGCCCGATATGGATGCCAGTAAACCGATAACCGCAAATCCTGATTTTATCTTTGCAGCCATTGAAAAATACCAATGCTCTAACCTGTTTGCTAATCCGGCATTAATTGAAATTCTTGGCCAAGCAGGCAGTAAACAGCAACCACAGCTGTTATTAACTAGCTTGAAACGGGTAATTTCTGCTGGCGCTCCAGCAACCTTATCGTCAATATCGCACTTTACCCGTTTGCTTAAAACTGATGTAGAAGTGTGGAATTCTTACGGTGCCACCGAATCTTTACCTCTGACCAAAATTGGCAGTAAAGCGCTGCTTACCATGCAAGATGTCACTGACAATGGTGGTGGTATCTGTGTTGGCCAGCCAATCAAAGATGTGGAAGTCGCGATTATTGCCATCACCGAAGATGTCATTACGGATTGGCATGATGACTTAACCTTAGCCAGCAACCAAATTGGTGAGATAGTGGTGAAAGGACAAGTGGTCAGTCAAGGCTATTATCATCGCGATGCTGCGACCCAACTAGCCAAGATCAAAGACTCCGCCAGTACCGAGTTACAGCCAGTGTTCCGTCACCGTATGGGCGATCTGGGATATTTGGATGCACAAGGTCAGTTATGGATGTGTGGGCGTAAAGCGCACAGTGTTATAACCCCTAGCCAACCCTACTTTTCAATTCCTTGTGAGCGTATATTCAACACTCATGAACAAGTTAAACGTACTGCACTGGTCGGGATCCAATACCAAGGTGAAACCATACCTTTGTTGTGTGTCGAATTAAAAGATGACAGTGCTATCTCTACTGAACAGTTATTTGGTGAACTTCAAGAAATAGGCAGTAAACATCAGCAAACAGCCGCAATCAGCGCATTTTTAGTTCATCCGAACTTCCCCGTTGATATTCGCCACAATGCTAAAATATTTCGTGAGAAATTAGCGCTATGGGCACAAAAACAAGCACCCTATAATCGTTAACCCGATTCCTAAGCAAGGTTTTAACATGACGAATTTCAGCTCACGTCCACCAGCAGAACAGCAAGCTCTGACGGCATTATCTGCAACCACCAAGCATGTATTTGTCACTGGTGCTGGTGGCTTTTTAGGAACCAGTATCTGCCAAGCATTGTGCGCGGCTGGTATTAAAGTTACAGGGTTCGCCCGAGGTAATTATCCGCACTTAACAAAGCTAGGTGTCAACATGATACAAGGCGATATAAGTGATTTATCGACACTAACAGCTGCGATGAAGGACTGTGACCTGGTATTCCATGTCGCATCAAAAGCCGGTGTATGGGGCTCGAAAGCAGAATATTATCAGCCCAATGTGCAAGGTACTGAAAACATCATTCAAGCCTGTCAGTCATTGGCTATTACGCGTTTAGTTTATACCAGCACCCCAAGTGTGACGTTTACGGGAGTAGACGAAGCTGGAATCGATGAATCGCAGCCTTATGCTCAGTCATTCTTAAATTATTATGCCCAATCGAAAGCACTTGCCGAACAAATGGTGCTGACCGCTAACAGTGATAATTTAAAGACTGTGGCATTGAGACCGCATTTAATTTGGGGACCAAGCGATCCACATTTGGTGCCACGAGTCATCGAGCGCGCCAAACTAGGGCGATTAAAATTAGTCGGTAAACAGGATAAACTCGTCGATACTATCTATATCGACAATGCCGCTTATGCGCATATTTTGGCGGCGTTAAAACTTGCCGAACCCACACCCGTTTGTGCCGGTAAATGTTATTTCTTGAGTAATGACCAGCCTATCACTATGGCCAGCATGCTCAATAAAATACTCCATTGTGCCGATTTACCACCGGTGACAAAACGAGTACCTGCACCACTGGCTTACGTGGTCGGTACCGTTCTAGAGTATCTATACTTGTGGTTAGGCAAGACTCAAGAGCCAATGATGACGCGTTTTGTCGCGCGCCAATTATCGACTAGCCATTATTTTGATATTAGCGCAGCAAAAGCGGATCTAGGTTACCAGCCTTTGGTATCTATTGACGACGGAATGCTGCGCCTGAAGGCCTCGTTATCAGGAGTCGATGCCGCTTCTTAGCGTTATTACAAGGCTTAGAACGATCAATCTAAGCCGTATCTGGACATAATTGGCTTAGAGCCTAAGCTTTAAAGGGTATGGTTCGCATTACATAAAGTATGATGAAATTGACTTGTTAGCCGATCAACTTATAGGAGAAAACAAACTCTTTATCTGGTTTACTGCTTAGCATCTTAAACAAGATATCAAAGTCTGTTACGTCTTTCTGATGTGCTCTCCAGATTGCAGATGTATCGCCTAAGGTCACAACTAACTGCCCAGCCATTATTAACTGAACTTTACGAGACTTACTTATTGTATCGATGATGTAAGATAAGTCGCCAGATACAACTTTAAGTGCAATTTGTTCTTGATTATTGCTAATTGAAGAACGAATATGATCAAGCACCTTCACACTCACTTTGACCGAAATAAGACTCATATTCCCCTCAGTAATTAAATGATATTAAATGTAACGCCTCAAACACCCGACTGGTGAAGTTGGTGGCTTTTTGGAACCAAAAGACGACCACGTCACCAAGTCTGAGTGCTTTGACTTGTTAGCCATTACGTTAACGCCTTTCTAAAAATTTCACCAAATTTTGAGTTTTCATAGTTGGTGATACCTATTTCGCTTTCTCTACCGGAGCGGATTAAATCCTGCCGATCCATAAATTGTTCTCTGATTAAAGGACTACCCACCAAGTTTTCAAGGTTTTGTTGTTCCAAATCTTCGTATGTGTAAAACCAGAGGTTTGATGCAGAAACAAACTCAGTAATATCATCAATAAAGTAGTTATGAATGGTATCCACAGATCTTAAAAAGTTTGACTTGTTAATTTCCCCCGAGCAGTATGAAATAAACAATATACTAATTAATTCTGCCTTTTCGATATCAGTGACATTATCTATGACTTGAATTATTTTATTCGAGATTTTCTCACTGTCTGGAGATCGAGAAAAATCATTAATAGCACTTTTTTCTTTATCTGAGAGACTTTCAAGTTTAAAAATAAATTTGCTAAGTTTTTGTAAGAAAAAGTGGTCTCTAATAGACATTGTTAGTTCAGCTACTTTTATAGCAGTACCAAAGACAGGTATATCTTTTAAAATTCCATTTTCTAATCCATTGTCTAGAGCAACCTCTAGAGCATTGGCTGACAAATCCTTTACTGCACTTTTATTCAACGCGAACTCCTTTCTCGGTTTAGTCCGCTAAATGCCTTGTTAGCATGCTCCACAAATGCATTAATTAGGTGTTTACTTCTAAGGCAAGTTCTTTAGTCTTTTGCAGCACATTAACAATAGGATTAGCCAATTTCTTTAATAATATTGGTTGCTTTTTCATGTGTGCTTGCATGAGCGTAGGATCTTTTGTTTGTGCTTTACTTTGACTAGCGATTATAAAAAGCCCATCTGAGATCCAAGTTTGAAATTCAATTACTACTTTAGATAATTCAAGGTGAACTTCCAAAAGTTCTGGCAAGTATAAAGATTGAATCATATCTGCCTTGGTAAAACTTTCTGGATCATGTTCTACTTTTTCTCCAAAAAACGTTGAAATCATTTCATTATTTAGAGAATTGTTTAACAAAGAAATATGAAGAAAGTATTGTTCTAACTTTTCTCTTTTAAGTGTTTCAAGTTCTTTCTTACGCCATACGTTATGCTCTATGGCAGTCTTAATTTGTTCTGAAGTCTCTGTAGTTAACTTAACTTGTTTAGCAATCGTTTCTAAGCTTGATTCAATTGCTAGGTACTTACTCTTTTCTTTTCCAAAACCTTTTAAAAGAGAGCCGAAAAAAGCTCCTATGGTTGAAACACATAGAAGTAATAAATAAAAGTACCAATTAGTGATGAATGTTTCATTCATCACCTCTAAAGCGATTTGTTTTATTAAGTCTTGATCCATTTATAGCTCTTAAGTTGATGTTTGCCTAAACACTAACGTCTCAATCAGCCGACGCGTTAGCGGTCGGCTGCATTGATTTGTTAGGCATTTTTTGATTATCTTTAAGGCCAGAATTAACGGCGGCCAATATACAGATGATTAAGAGCAAGGAAGAAATATAGATGTAGTAGCTTTTAAAATAGCTAAAACTACCTCGCTCGAAAAACTCACAATCACCAAGTTTAGATAAAATAAACTTCGGCACAGTCATAAAAAGTGGCAGAAACATTGATACAAATATGACCCACCACGTATGAATAGTAGGATCACCAAGCCCGTACCATAGCCATATACCAATTGGCGCTACTATTGCTAAAACCCAATAAAATGTAAGATTAGGTTTAACTTCGCTTCCGTATTTTTCACTAATTTTGCGAAAAGCTACTTTTTGCCCCATTGCCTGAACACGCATTCCTATAGCAATACAAATAGAAGAAACAATTGCGACGTGAATCTCTAGTTCGGTATAACTCAAACCAACATTCGATGTTAGGTAAGTTACAGGTTCAACAAATATCGAACGATAGAAACCCAACCCATTTAATATAAATCCCTTCCACGCTACAATTTTGCTAGACAGTTCTGCAAGAGAGCTTAGCGAAAGAATAAATCCCATAGCCATTACAACTCTCGTTAATGCGTTCCCTTCTTTAAAGGACTTCTTTAGCTCATCAATTTCTTTGTTTAAATCTAACACAAATGATTCTCTGATTAAGGTGCCTAACGTCTTAGTATTCGGAATTCCGTATACCGTGAATGCCACTTTAATTTAACTATCATAAACAGTACCAAATTTGTCATTAATTACAAATAGATAATGGAAAATAACGATTCTAAATCAAATAAACCGAGGAAAAAATAAGAATTGTATTTATATAGCCCCATATAAAACTCGGTTGCCGATTGACCCGCAGAACTTATCCATAACAAATATATGGCAAATCGATATGCGCATATTATGACAGAGTAAGGACTCTAAGCCAGAATGGGGCAAATCTGGCTTAGCGTTATTACACTAAGCCAGATTTGGACAGGATGTCTTAGTGTTTAAGTTTCAAATGATATAGTCCACATTACTAAAATCATGCCTGAATTGAGATTAACGCTCACATAAGCCGTGAACAATACTGGCACATTGTTTCTTATCTTGTTTGTATTTATACATACGTTGATCGGCTAATGATAAACACTCGGATTGATTTAGGGTTTCAAAACTCGTCGCAATGCCAAAGCTAATACCAGCTTCTTTCCATCTGATTTTTTGTAGTTCTTTTTCCGTTTCTAGTAGAAGGTCAGACAATTGCATTAATAGCGATTCAACATGTTGCGGATTTTTAATATCGACCACTAAAATAAACTCATCACCACCACAGCGAAATATAGAACCTAACTCATGCAGTTTCTTTTGCATTATATCTGTTACTGCAATCAACACTTTATCGCCTTCATCATGGCCGAGTTTGTCATTTATTTTTTTAAAACCATCAAGGTCAATAAAAGTAATGCAATAAGGTCCTGTTAAACTAGCCAGTTTCTCGTTTTGAGCAAAGCGATTACCAATTTGTGTTAATGGGTCAATACGCGAAATAGCATAGGTACGATGAAATTCTTTTTGTTGTATTTGCAACCATTCAGCTAAGGAAAGCAGTATGCATATGCAATCAATGGTCAATGCAATTTGGACTATCACTTCGAGTGAAATATCCCAGTCAATATGATACAGATGAGATAAAACATATCCCATTAACGTGAGACCGTATAAAGAGTTGCCTATTAAGTAATACTTCGCTCTGAAGTCCTGCTTCGCGAGCATAAATACGCCTGTACCAATACAAAGCGGAATCCATATTGTTGCGAGAATGTGTGATATAAGGAAACTCACAGTAAAGGGTAAAAAAGGCATCAGCACGCCTAAGCCCAAGCTGACTATTGACAGTAAGTTAAATGTTTTTGCCAATTTAGGGTGGTCTTGCTGACAGTTAAATAGCAACTTAGTGAACTGACAGGCTGAAGCTATAGCAAAAGGAAATATGATGATGCCGCTATAAACAGGATTAAATGCCGACACTGCCAATAGATGACCGAAGCTTCCTGATGCTGTAAACCAACCTAAGCCTTGTATACCGATATAACCTGTACAGGCCAATGTAACTACATACTTGGTTCTGAGGTATATAAAGAAAGCGATTAAGGCTAGTGTCATCATCACTGTAAATGAAATTGAGGTGATGCTATTTATAAGGAATTGCTTGCTATAGAACTCTGTTTTACTGTAAAACTTGATGACAACAGGTGTCGCAAACATTTTTGCCTGAATATAAACCCAAAGTGTGCCACTTTCTTCATGGTCTAATGGAAGTGAAAAAACTTGTGAATGTGCCAACTTTGGGTTTTCATTCCCAACCTGGCCAAAGTTTTCTAACCGTATTGGTTCACCGTGTTCAGGCTGCCAATAAGCAGTTCCGATATCTAAATAGACCGCTTCTAGATTGACAAACCAAGTATCTTGTTGCCCCTTTGTATTCGTTAATTTAATCTTTGTGACATAAGCGCCACTACCGCCAAATGTAGACGTGACTCGATTAGCGTTTTCGTACAATTGTCTTAATTTGACAAAGCTAAGACTTTTATCTAACAATTGAGTCTGGAACCAGAGGTTATGTTCATCTAATTCAATTTTGTTGAGATTATCTAATTCTACATAAGGCTGTGCACTTATCGAATTAACGTTAAACAAAAAAACAAAAAGAGTAAATGACACAAAAAAGAATTTCATGGATACCACTTATTTCAAGATAAAAATACGTATTTAGAGTCACGCATAAAATGTAAAAGGTACTCGTAACAAGTTTAAGTTATTATGCGGCAAAATTATCAATCCACCGGTGTTTCCCCATCAATATTGATTTGAATTCCTTCTTGCTTCTATCTGCTTGTAAATGCCTCACTGATAAATTGACAGCCTTGATCTGTGTTGAATTTTTGAGGTTTGTCATAGCATTTTAACTCGATAATGTAGCTTCAAGCCTAGTTGAGCATCCTGTAACCACGAAGAGTATGCTTAGTAGTATTAATGTTTTTATTACTTTCATTATTAACAACCCGACCAATAAGAACGTTGCAACTCAATTTTATCGATGTTAATGAAAACTATAATTTTTTATACATTAATTACCACCTTATCATGAAGCATTATTCATGGGGTGCTTTTGTTTATGTTCTACAACACAATTATTTTATTTACATTTAAAAACTTAATTATATTTAGATAATTGTGGCTGTAATACTTCTTCTATCTTTCGCTGAAATTATGATGGTTAACATTTTAGTATTGAGGACGTAACTCTAAATGAGCAAGGAGTGTATTAACGTGTAAGCTTAGCTTTATTGCACTAAGCCAGAGGTGGACAAATTCGGCTTAGCGTTATTATTGAGTTAATGTTATTGATCTAAGCCATTGCTGGACAGGAACAAGTTAGATTACCTACTCGAAATTAGTGATTTTAGATTAGATATTTCATGGCAAAATCAGTCTAGTCAGCGCCTGACACTACATTGTAAATAGTGGCTATCAGCCATGCAGTAACGCCCGCGATTCCTGCCCAAGAAACAAGGCCAATAAAGAAACCTGACCAAGTTAGCGTCCAATGCATAGCACTTAAATTAACATGCGCCATATGCCCTGTCATCAACATCATTTGCCCTGGGACAAAATATACGATCGCACTACAAATAACCCAAAACAATGCAAATACTGTTGCGCTAGAAATTCCTAATTTTATCGGATTAATTTTCATAACACCCCAAAATTCAACAGTTTATATAAAAAACCAAATCACTCAGTTAGAGGTCTTATGATATACACTATTATTAGTAAAGGTGTCCTAATTATTCACAATTGAGCTCGCAATCGGGTTCGCGTGTGCTGTTTTGATATGACAAATCCCTCACATGAGTAAATGTATGGGAAATCGGTATGAACATATCATGGCTGAGTAACAGCACTAACTCAGTTTGGGGCAAAATCGAGTGAGAGCTTGAGCTAAAAAGGTGTGAACTTAAAGGATTACTTCGCAGAAAGCATGGATAAATTGAGATTAATACGTTGACCTTCCGAATAAAAAAATAGCCTGGTACCAGCATAAATAAGAGAATAACAATAACGCTATATAAAATCGATTTAGTACCATGAGCCTTTTACTACTAGGATGTAATAAGTGATAAAGGCTCACTTTATTGCAACGTTATCAACCAATGATTAGGTTGCGGTTGCGACTGTTAAGCGTGGTACAGGGCGATCATTAATCGGTAAGTGGAGCAACGCAGCGCACAGTGCCATCGCAACTGTTGACCACCATATTGGATCGTAAGAACCGTAATAGTCATACATTAATCCGCCAACCCAAGCACCTAAAAAACTACCAACTTGATGAGTAAAAAACACCAGTCCATATAATGTAGACATATACCGAGCCCCAAATATTTGGCGTACTAAACCAGAGGTAAGTGGCACTGTGCCTAACCAGCAAAAACCAATAGCAGCACCAAAAATAGTGGCGGTATCCACAGTAACAGGTAATACAACAAAAGCGCCAATAACGACTGAGCGGATTAAATACAAGGATGTCATGACGTAACGTTTGTCGAACTTATCCCCCATCACGCCCCAGAAGTAAGATCCGAATATATTAAAAATACCAACATAGGCTAGCGCCATTGCCGCAGTCGCAATAGGAAGTCCTTTATCGGCGAGATAACTAGGCAGGTGAGTTGCAATAAACATGACATGAAAACCACAAACAAAGAAACCGGCGTGGATAAGCCAATAACCACGATGATTAAACGCTTCCTTTAACGCCTGGCTTAAGCTTTGTGAATCATCAATAGCTGTATTTGTAGCAGCGGAAGTCTTGTTGTTCTTGATAAAAGAAGCAAACGCGATCATTAAACAACACATTAAGGCAAACACTTGCAGGGCGCTCTGCCATCCAATATTGCTCAATAGTGATTGTGCACCCGGTATTACTGCAAACATGCCAAACGAACCCGCAGCCGTTGTTAATCCAAACGCTTTTGCAGTGTGCTCTGCAGGAACAACACGAGCAACAGCGCCAAGAACAACAACGTAACTTGTCGCACTTAACCCGAATCCAACCAGCGTACCTAGGGTGAGATATAGCCAGCTTGGGTCAGTTGCTAGTGACGTCAGATATAAACCCGCAGCATAAGCCACTGCACCCAATATAATGATGCGCTTAGGACCCCAGCGATCAGAAGCCATACCAACAAAAGGTTGAAACACACCAAAGAGTAGATTTTGTAATGCGATGGTAAAACTAAAAAATTCACGCCCGGTATTAAAAGTATCTGAAATTGGCAGCATGAAGATACCAAACGATTGTCTGATGCCTAAACTAACGATTAATATTGCTATGCCTGCCCAAACTAAAAGAGGAAAACGAAAAATACTCATTAATGATGTTCCATGTGTTCGTGTTTAAGTGAATTTTGCTGGTGACAACCACCGCTTGTTGCATTTTTAGCTAATGCATCTACTAATGGTTGGCATTGCTGCACACCGTAAAGCGTAAATATCAGTAATAGAAACATACGTATTAGTTGTGCAAAAAGTGACTGAGAAAACATTGATGTTTCCTATCGCAGTAGAATGATCCTGGATAGTAAAGAAAAGCAATACATGAAACAAATGAATAAAAATCACAATATACATGCATAAAACGCAACTATTAAGTTAGCATTCTTAAATAAGTGTTGGATGTCTCTTTTATTGTTGGCCATAATGAGCCTCTTTTTAGTTATATTGTGGATGTAGATATGGAGCTTGAAGAAGTTTATCGTCGAGACTTAAATCTATTAGTCGCGTTAAAAGTGCTGATAGAAGAAGGGAGTGTTAGACGCAGTGCAGTGAGGCTCAACTTAAGCCAGTCAGCGATGAGCAGAGTGTTAGGAAGATTAAGAGAACTACTCAATGACCCGCTTTTTATTCGTCAGGGCCAACACCTGCAACCGACACAACGCGCAATAGAGATTAGTAACGCAGTTAATGAACCGTTAGAATCACTGCGCATTTTACTGTCACCTACCAATTTCGATCCAAAACTATGCAAGCAGCATTTTGTTATCGCCACCACCGATTATGCAATGCAGACAATTTTACCCTATGCATTACCGCGAATTTATGAAGACGCGCCAAATATTTCACTGGAATTCTCTCCACTTAAGCAAGAGCAGATGCTGGATCAATTAACAGCAGAAGGGGCTGATATGGCGATCTGTCGTCCGACTCATAGTATCGAGCCATTAGTGTACGAAAAATTGGGGTTAGTCAGTGTTTTTTGCATGTTATCGAAATCACACCCACTCGCAGACAAAAAGCTGACCTTAGCTGATTACCTTGCTTATCCACATGCATTGATTGCTATTAGTGATGGCGTGAAGGCTCTTATTGACACTGCGCTTAGTGACCATCAAAAACCTAATACTGTATTACGGGCTTATCATCTAGAAGCAGCGTTAGCGATTGTTGATAAAGTGCCACTGATTATCACTGTACCTGCTGATTTAGCCTATTTAATGGCAGAAAAACATGACCTGGTTGTGAAAGCTTTACCCTTTGAGTTTGAACCTTTTGAATATTCACTTATTTGGCACCCTCGCTGCGAACACTCATCAGCACAGATATGGCTACGTAATTTATTAAAAGAGCAATGTGGCAGATTAATAGACAAACGAGTACAAGAGATGAAATTGATATAGCAGGTCCCTCATTGCGTTCGCAATAGTGTTCGAGTGAACTATTGCGATATAACCCGAACTTCATGGACTGTAGCCTGTAAAGATACAGAGCCCGGTTTCACACCTAAATATTTATAGAGTCGCTCAGAAGATGCAAAGCCTAAACGTGAAACCGCCAATTGCTTAGTTAACATAACCCGTCATTTCCACAAACCCTTCTCCGACATGAGTTCCTTTAAAGCTAACCATACCCTCAAAATATTCAATTCCAAAACGCATGATCTGCTGCTGATTAATCACCGCGACACGTAAATCGACATTCAAACCAATACTTTGTTTTTCCACCTGCAAGTCAAAAGCGTAGGGATAATCTAGCGTATCGCTAACATGACTTATCAGCTTAATATCGTTCGTATCAAGAATATCAATATTGCCATCACTGTGCATCAAACTGCCATAGATAAAATCCTGTTCAGAAGAACGAATACGGTAAATCATCAACGCCTTATCGGTTGATAAACGCAGAGAAAACCAGTCCCACCCTTGCTGATCCTGCGCGAGCATTGCCGACCCCCATTCACGATCAAACCATGCTGAGCCAGTCACATTCAACCATTGCCCCTGCCATAATATTTTACCTTCAACGTCAATAAACGGTTGGGAATAATAATGGCTAGCGATCGCTTCACGCTGATGTTTTTTACTATAGCCCTGCTCGCCTTGCAGAAAAAATGAACTCTCCGTCGCCAACGATAATTTTACCTGCCACGCTTCATCGTCCGACCTTGCAGCACCATAGCTAAGCAGTGCCGGCAATAGCTCTGAAGGTAATAACTTTGAAGGTAATTGCGCCGCTGACGACTGCCATAACCAATCATCAATGGCAGCACTAAAAGGCTCCTCGGTAATCGTAACATTAGCAAACTCTTCCCGACCTTGACGGAAGCTAGCAAGATGCACCTTAGTATCCGCCAGCGCACCATGAGCAAAGTACCAATGCGCTCGATTATCCGCGGTACGGAATAACGTCCACTGCGTAGCAAAGCGTATTCCCGTGTCACTCTGTAGGTTCGCCGTTAAATACCACCATTCATGACGATAATCTTTATGTGGTAAATGATCTTGCGGAAAACTAAGCTTATTTTCTGCTGATGCTTGCGTATATTGCGACTCATTATCTTGGCCTTTCAGCGGATTTCGATTCAAGCCAGAAGGCGTTTTCACTTCTGGTTCACAAGACAATAACAAGAGTGCTAATAAGACTAAAAACACGCATAATTTTAAAAGCTTACGTAATTTCATCTGCGACTCCTTAGATTCAAGTTATACAGCGGGATACTCAGTGCAGGCAACAGAAATAACAATCCCAATATGCTGCTAACAGCAAAAGATCCGACATTAAACAGCAGTGGCATTGACCAACCAAAAGAAGCCGGTAATGCTTGGCTCACCAATGCATGAGCCAGTATCGTAGCGATTGGCCAACTCAAGATCACACAACCAACAGCAAGTAAGCACCATTGCATCAGCATATGAACAAACAACTCAACCTTACTATAACCCAGACTGCTAAGGATATATAAATCAGCTTTACGTGCCAGCTCTAAGCCGTTAGCCGATAAAAATAGCCCAAAACAAGCAATCACCAGTAATACAATCGCGATCAACTGCGTCAGTAAAAAGGTCTGCGCAAAAACTTCCAACGCTAATTTTTTTACTTGTGCGGGTTCATATACTTGCTCATCAGCCAGCCCCAGCATCATAGCTACAGCTTGTTTATCGATAACGCTGTCAGGATGAAAATACACCCTGAAACCACTATGAACCCAACCCGTAAATAACTTATTTGCTTGTGGATCATCTAAAGTCAGCGAAAATCCTGGGTAACCGTATTCATAATAAATACCTTGAATATGGCAGCTATATTGCTTATCACCCTGACTAAAAGTAATTGATTGATCGACGGTCAATTGCTGGTTAAGCGCGAGCTGCTCATTGATAAAACACCCCGATTTGGTCTTAATTGATGACGACTTTAATAATAGCGATGCTAGCTGCCGTGGTGATTGGAAACTGGAGACTTTAACGGCATCATTATCCATCCTCGCCCAAGTATGTTGATGCAGAATATATTCATCAACATCAGCGTTTTTTTGCAATCCAAGTTCTACCTGCGACTTTTGCCCATGGTGATAACGAATAAACAAATCGGCACTTAATTGCTGATCGAGAAAGCGCACAAACGCGCCCTCAAAACTGTGAATCATTAAGGCGGCGGCAATGCTGGCAGTGAGGGCTAAATAGAACGCCGCCAAGGGTAAATAACGCCGGCCAATCTGGTTACTGGCATCTTTGAAGATATAGTCACTCCGAAAAGCATTACCTCGGAAATAATTGGCTTGAAAAAACTTAAAGCAAAGCCCAGTTAGCAACAGCATCCCTTGTAAAAAATGCGGTAACAGCGCCACACTCGCGAACAATAACCAGCCGTACTTCAGCATGATCTGATACCAGCTATGACTAGGCCACCAGCTAAATAACAATAATAAGCTAACGCCTACGGTTAAAGTTAGCCATCGTGGAAAACGCGCCGTTAATGCACTGGCAGATAACGTGACATGAGCCGTACTGATGCGCTTAAATTGCTTTGCTAATGCCAGCAATACTGCTACTGATGAGATAAACAGAGCCCATAACCCATATTGCCATTGCCAAGCAAAATGACCCGTCATATTGAGTGAATAAAGCTGACTAAACGTTAAACCCATTAACGGTAACAACACAGTCACCAAGGCGACGGCAATCAATATCCCGACAATACTGGCCACCAGCACCAACAATAAAGCTTCAATCAGCATCGCTAGTTTGATGGTATTTAGCGCTACTCCCAACAAACGTAACTGCATGGCTAATTCAGTGCGTTTATGCCAAGCCTGTTCTCCGGCTTGAAACGCAATAAACATACTGACAATAAATCCTAATACCGCTAATGCCATCAGATTAAGATGCAGGGCATCAGCGAAACCACTGCGTTGTTGATATGACCAAGGCTCGTTAAGCGATAGATGCGCGGGTAATGCCGCCGCTAATGCTTGCTTCTGCGGCACCGTCAATGGCGCAACCATTAACGAAGTAAAATCAACTTGTTGGGGAAATAGCTGCCAAGCGAGCGCAATATCAAGTAGCGCCACCCTGCCCCATTGCTCGCTAGTGGTTAAAGCAATGGGGATGACGGTCTTGTCAGCCAATATCAGTACCGGATTAACGTCTGCGTTTACATCTACATCAATAGCCAGAGACGCAAGATGTGCTTTCGTTAGCAAGACCGCTTGATGATTAAATTGGCTGGGGTTAGCAATACTCAGGGGCAGCATATCAATAGCAAAAAACTTCAGGCGCTTGCCATTAGTAAGCTGTTTTCGAAAAGTTAATACCGGGGTTATTTGCGTAAAACCTTGCCTGCGCAAGTCAGCAAAATCACGTTTGCTTACTCTAGCGCCTTGCTCTGCGACAATATAAAAACCGACTGGACTGATTAATTGCGCATTAGCTTGTTGATATTGCTGTTTACTCGCATGATTTAATACCAGAATGGATAACAAGGTACTGGTCGCGATGGCTAAACTAAAAATAAACCCCAAATGTAATAAGCGATGATGGTTATATTCGGCAATTTGGGTTTGTAATACCAGCCGCAGCTCTTGCCAAGCATCTCGATTAATCAAATTAACTACAGGGTTAGCCGCCATCATTTTTATCTACCATCATGTCTATTCACCGTCATATCCACCGCAATTGCATCGGCCAACTTGATTATTTATATCTATCCCCCCTTTCAAAGTACCTTGCTAATTAAGGTTAGCTGACCATTCGCTAATTGATAGGTTTTGTCCATTTTGCCCGCCACATTGTGGCTATGTGTAACCAGCACGAGTGCAGTATCGTGAGATTTAACTAACTTGACCAACAGCGCCACCACGCCAGCACTATTATTATCATCCAGATTACCGGTCGGCTCATCAGCAAGCAGTAATTTCGGTTGGGCGCTCATCGCCCTAGCAATCGCGACGCGCTGTAATTCGCCACCAGAAAGAGTCGAAGGGTATTGCGTTAATAAGGATTGGATATCTAACTGTCGTGCCAAATCGCGGCACAGAGAGGCATCGTAGCGCCCTGCCAGACGGGCGCTGAAAGCAATATTATCCTGAACCGATAAACTAGATAATAAGTTGTACTGCTGAAAGATTATCCCTAACTGTTTTTTTCTCAGCCCACTCAGCTGCTGTTCGCTCGCTTGTGCCAGTTCAACCCCAGCAAGGGTGATCTGTCCTTGCTGTATTGGCTCTAGCCCAGCAATAAGATTAAGTAAGGTGGTTTTACCGCTGCCACTGTCCCCCATCAGTCCAATGCATTCACCTTGCCCCACTGCTAAACTTAGATCTGACAGCAACTGTCGTTGGCCATGGCCGTCCGAGACCTGATGGCTAAGTCCTGCTATGGTTAATGACATTCTTACTCCTTGGCACATAGTGCTTACAAGTCGATGGAGATAGCACGAATGCCACGCCGTTAGTTTAACAATAGTGCGAATTTAACAAGATTGGTACATTTATTCAGTGGCTTGATATCGGGGTCTTGGGCGTGAATTTGTATTTTTTGAGGCATTTTAGCGACAAGTTCTTACAGACTATATATTGACACGACATTCAAAATTGTTAATATTCAGTGAATAATCATGTCACCATAGTTATGTTGATTCGGTAACATAACGTAAATGTCTATTTAAGGGCTCGGATGCTAATTTAATAACAGTGAAATATCCCGTTGTTCTGAAGTCCTTTTTAATTAATTAGCATGTTGCGTTAACTCCGGAGTCTTATTTAGTGTCATTAATTGCATCTCAAGTCATGAACGTATTCAAGTGCCAGCTTGTTTTTCTGCTCCTGATATTTGTTCCCACCGTTAATGCAACGTCACATACTGTTGTCTTCATTAGTCCTGGACATGCTGATCAAGGTTTTTGGCAGGCGGTAACTGATACGATGAGTGCCGCTGCCGAACAATTGGATTTTGAGCTCGAAGTTCATTACGCCGATCGCGAATGGGCAAAGATGGTTCGCATTACAGAGCTTGTAGTTGCCCGAACTGACAAGCCTGATTTTTTAATACTGGTTAACGAATATCAACAAGGTGCACGCTTGCTAGCATTAGCGGATAAGGCTGGAGTGCCGACTTTGATGCTATTAAATAGTTTGACCCCAGAGCAACATAATATCTACGGCGCACCTCGCGGCCAGCTCAAAAACTGGTTAGGTAGCCTAACGCCTAATAATGAAATCGCCGGATACGAAATAGCACAGTCCTTAGTACGTCATGTTAACCAGGAAAATAACCCGCCACCAATCGCCTTACTAACCTTGGCTGGTGACAATAAAACACCAGCTTCACAAGCAAGGCTTCGGGGTTTAGATCGTGCCCTAAATGACTTTCCAGTATTAAAAGAACAGCGTCGCGTCTCCGTTAACTGGTCAGGGGATGAAGCTTATAAGCGGACGCGCCTCTGGTTACAAAGCGGACAGCCATTAGGGGCAGTTTGGGCGGCGAATGATGCCGTAGCTTTAGGCGCTATCAAAGCCATTCGAGAGGCCGGATTGAAACCCGGTATTGATGTCAAAGTCGCAGGATTAAACTGGTCCCAAGACGCCATTGAGCATGTCATAGATGGCGAGATGACGTTAACCCATGGCGGCCATATTTTTGCTGGTGCCTGGGCCATAGTGATGCTTTATGATTATGTACAGGGGCACGACTTTAACAGCATATCTGCGGAGGTGGACTTTCCCATGACCGCGATTAACCAAGCCAATGCGCCTGACTACCTCAAACATTTTGGCCGTCAACAATGGTCTCATATTGATTTCAAAAACTTTTCTTTGACACATTCAAAAAAATTAACTGGCTATCAATTTACATTACCCAAGCTATTTCAATCTCTACGAGAACCGATACAAAAATGAGTACCAAATCAACAATGAATTATGGTCAAGGCTTAGCATTTCGTCAGGCTTATTTGACGGTCGGCATTGCTTTGCTGGTTGGTTTTCTTATGGCACTGATATTATTAGTGTTCGAATATAAAAGTGAACAGCGTCGTATCGAACAGCAGTTACACAGGATAATAGAAGCGTCATCCGCAGCTGCTGCAGAGTCTCTGTGGACACTGAGCACCGACTTGGCTAACGTGGTATCAGAAGGACTAGTAGGCCACCCTTTTATCGTTGAAGCAAAAATTGAAACGTTTACTGGCACTATGCTGAGTCAACGCAGTAATCCTATTATGTCTGAATCCTGGTTAGATAATGTATCGTGTTTATTTGGCGCAGCAAAAGTGAAAGTGATGCCGCTATTTCACGGCAAGGATATTATCGGGTATTTAAAGTTGAAGATTGATCTGTTACCAGCACGGCAAGCATTTTTTAACATCATGCTGACTCTTTTTATGGGCGAACTGGTAAAAACCTTGATTTTGGCGAGTGCCTTGCTGGCACTATTCTATGTGACACTAGCACGCCCTATTCGAAATTATGCGAAATGGATTGAGCAGATTGATCCAGATGATCCTGAAGGCTGGCAGCAAGCCCCACCAAAACGTCAACAGCATGATGAGTTGACCGTTTTCGGTGAATCCATCTTCCAACGCTTTGTACAGGCGCGGGTCTATTTTTTGGAATTACAGCAAACTCGTCGTGCTCTGAACATCTTAAATCTGGAATTGGAAGACCGCGTACAGGCAAGAACCAAAGAGTTGAAAGCCGCTCTAGCCCGTGCAGAGCATTTGGCTACGACAGATGTGATGACAGGTATTCCTAACCGCCGTAGTTTTATGGAACAAGCAAAGAAAAGGCATGCGGAGTGGTTGCGATGTCAGCACCCCTATGCTTTGCTGATGATAGATTTGGATAAATTCAAGCCGATTAACGACACTTATGGCCATCCAGCAGGGGACCAAGTGTTGATATCTGTCGCCTCTGCTTTACGCCAACATACTCGAACAGAGGATATAATCGGCCGCATAGGTGGGGAAGAATTCTGTGTATTACTGGTTGGTGTATCCGAGGCTGGAGCCATGACGTTGGCCGAACGTATTCGTGTTGAAATAGCGAAATTGTCAATTGAGTTTGGAGGGCTAACTATCTCGGTAACGGCAAGCTTTGGACTAGTGCCGCCGGAACTATTACAAGCAGATTTCGATGAAGTACTTAAAAACGGCGACCAGATGTTATATCAAGCTAAAAATGAAGGGCGTAATCGAGTTTGTATTTTACCAGGCACAAAAAAGCGACTCAAGTGAGTCGCTTCAATTCATACTAAGTACTGTTAATTTTCAGTACTATCTCTTTTCAACACTACCTATTTTTAATACTGGCTATTCTTAATAAGCCAAGCTTAAAGAACAGTTCTTATTTTTTTACCGGACGTCGACGACGTGGCGGTTGTGAACGTTTTGGTACATAACCTAAGATAGAATCAGGGATACCCACTTTCGCTTCAAAACCTTCCACTTCTTTACGTTCAATAACGTGCTCTAGCAATTGTTCGATAGCACATAAGCTACGGAAATCATCACGAGATACCAGTGAAATAGCTTCACCCGTTGCACCAGCACGGCCAGTACGACCAATACGGTGAACATAATCAGCGGCTTCTTCAGGTAGATCGTAGTTAACTACACGATCTAAATCATCAATATCAATACCACGAGAAGCAACACCAGTTGCAACAAGTAAGCCTAGATCACCGGCTTTAAATTCTGCAAGTAACTGCTCACGCATCGCTTGGCTACGGCCACTGTGGAATGATTCCGCTTTGATACCGCGTTTTTCAAGCTGAGAAACTAATTTAGCCGCGCCACGTTTAGTCTCAATAAAGATCAACGCTTGCTTCCAGTCATTTTCAATAATCAAATGGCTAAGCAATGCAGATTTCACATCTTTATCAACCACTGTTAACCACTGGTCAATTTCTGGTGCAGTTGTGTTTTCTGGTTCAATCGAAATTTCCAGTGCGTAGTTAATCGCAGTTTTTGCTAAGAAACGTACTTTGTTCGATAACGTTGCCGAGAACAATAAGTTTTGACGTTCTTGCGGTAAACGCTCGATGATTTTGTTGATGTCGTTAACAAAACCCATGTCTAGCATTCTGTCCGCTTCATCAATAACCAATACTTCTAGTTCATCAAAATGAAGTGCACGTTGATGGATCATATCTAATAAACGACCAGGCGTCGCAACCAGAATATCAACGCCTTCGATTAGACGTTGTTTCTGTGGATCTATGTCAACACCACCGTACATCGCCATTGATGTAAGGTGTAAGTGACGACCGTATTGCTCAACATTTTCAGCTACCTGAACCGCTAGTTCGCGTGTTGGCGTTAAGATCAGCGCACGAATACGTTTACCACGTAATGTATGTTTGTGGCTGAACATTTGTAATAGTGGTAATACAAAACTTGCTGTTTTACCTGTGCCTGTTTGCGCAGCCGCGATCAGGTTTTTACCCGATAAAATAGCCGGTATTGCTTTTTGTTGAATTGGAGTTGGTTGCGTATAGCCTTGTTCCGCTACCGCTTGTGTAATTAATTTGTTTAATCCAAACTTAGAAAATGGCATTTTTAATCTCAGGTATTTGATAAATAGGTAAAATAAACTTCAATAGGTAATAAACTGTTAAGGTCGGAATAAGTAACAGTTGGATATTGGCGTGCATTCTAACACGAAGCAAGGCTCGCGGGGTAATTTAACGTTTACTGTTTTTATGTCATATTGTGAAGACTTATTCAAAACGAAATATGCATGAATAACAAAATACATTATGATTTCTATACTTATCGTTTATGAGGCAATAAAAATAATATGTTTGATGCCATAAAAGAATTTATCAACCCAAGTAAAAACCCAGATATCGCCAAAGCATTCGAGTATCAAAATACGTATTTGCCGACACTGTGGTTATTAGGTAAAACAGGCGCAGGTAAATCTTCGTTAATACAAGCTATCACTGGCGATAGCGATGTTGAAGTCGGTAATGGTTTCGAACCTTGTACCATGACATCGCACGCTTATAACTACCCTAAAGCAACGCCCTTACTGCGCTTTCTTGATACCCGAGGATTGTCAGAAGCAGATTATGATCCGGCAGAGGATATTGAGATCAGCGCGCAACAAGGCCATGCTTTACTTGTCATCGCTAAAGCTGAAGAACCTGAACAAAGCGATGTTATCAATGCATTGCAGAAGATTAAAAAGCAAAATTCAATCAAACAAATCTTAATCATCCACACCGCGGTTAAACAAGTAAGCGCCGATGAGCAAGCTAAAACGGTGCAATATAACCAGCAACAGTTCGAGAAAATATGGGGTGAGCAGCTCGCTTACCTTGAAGTTGATTTTGAATTGGCCAACGGCGAGACATTCGGTATACCCGCACTAACAGAAAAGCTGGCCGAACTATTACCGATCATCCAACAATTTAATCAACAGCAGCAACATGACGATACCGAAGGCGCTAACTTTCAAAAACTAAAAACTGAAATACTCTGGTACGCAGGTTCCGCTGGCGCGGCTGATGCAATACCCGCCGTGGGTTTAGTCGCAGTGCCAAGCATTCAAGCAAAAATGCTCCACAGTTTGGCAAATCAATACGGTGTCGATTGGGATAAACAGGCCTTTGCAGAGTTTATCGGAACATTAGGATCTGGCTTTGCCTTTCAATATGCGTCTAAGCTCGGGATCCGCCAGTTAGTTAAACTCATTCCAGCTTATGGACAAACCATCGGCAGTGCATCTGCTGCAGTCATTAGTTTTGCATCCACCTATGCTATTGGTCGCGCTGCGTGTAAATACATGTACCATAAAAGCAAAGGTGAAACGGTGTCGAATCAAGATATGCAGGACGTATACAAAGACGCATTAGCAAATATTAAAGAGGTAGCAAAAAGTGAGACGCGTTAAAAACAGCCTGACTCAATTAGACAAGCTTTCAAGTGGTGTCACCGCCGTACTTACTTTGGCTATATTGCTACCAGTATTGGTACTGTGTGGCTTTGGTTTATACGCCATTATCCAATATGGTTACACCTTACATTTTGCTATCGCGCTGGTCGCTAGTTTTTTCCTTTTCTACATCCCCTTGCTATGGCTACGCAGAAAAGCCAACATCAAAGTAGCGACACAGGAAGTCAGCGAAGACAGCGAAGACAGTCTCGTTCAAGCTTCTGCTGACTGGTCTGAAGCTGAAAATGTAATTTGGCAGCGCCTTAATGAAAATATTGACACACAATTAGCCGAAGATGATGCCTGGGGATCGTTAAAAAACCATGGTTTAGTTATCGCCAATGCGACTGCACAAGCATTCTCTCGCGGTGATTTACAATTTTCAGTCACCGACGGTTTAAAGCTACTGGAAGAAGTCAGCAGACGTTACCGTGCAACCCTCAAAGACAACGTGCCTTTTGTTGAAAGCATTAAAGTCTCACACCTCAAGTTTGCTTTTGATCACCAAGACAAAATAGCAACCGGAAAACAAGCGGCAAGCTTAGTCAGTAAAGCTTATCGCGTTTATCAATTTATCAACCCTGTTGCTGCGATCACTAAAGAAGTGCGCAACAAGTTGCTCGGCGATATTGCTGGTAACGTCGGCGATAATTTACAACTCAATATGAAACGCGCATTTCTGCAAGAAGTGGCTGCCGTTTCGATTGATTTATACAGTGGCCGCTTTTCGATTGAAGATAAAGACATTAAGAAAAGTACTATCGCAGTGGAAGATGAGCAAAGTGAGCCTAAACCACTAGAGCCTCTACGCATTGCCGTTATCGGACAAATTAGTGCGGGTAAGTCATCGCTGATTAATACAATTAAAGGCGCTCTGGATGCAGAGGTAAGTGCACTGCCCTCTACTAACGCAGTGAATGTCTATAGCTGTGCCGTCGGTGATATTGAAGTGCTGAACTTGGTGGATTTACCCGGCCTTGATGGTAATGACAAAACCAACAAAACAGTACTCAAACATGTGACGAATGCAGACATGGTGCTGTGGGTGTTAAAAGCCAACCAATCATCACGCCAACTTGATCGCCAATTTATGCTCAGCTTAGAAGAGTTTTACGCGCACAAGGATAACTTACATCGTAAGAAGCCTGTGTTTACCGGGATCTTAAATCAAGTTGATAAGTTAAAACCGTTAGCAGAATGGTCGCCACCTTATGATTTAAACCAGCCTGATTCGCCCAAAGTGGATACCATCAATAAAGCCATTGAATACAATCAAAAACTGCTCAACTTGGATAACATCATCCCGACATCGTTTTCTAGCGAATCACAGGTCTGGGGGCTTGAAAGTTTAGAGCAACTGATTGCCAGTAATCTCGATGCAAGCATTAACGTGCAACGTAATCGACAACGTTTAGAGGGTGGCAATACCAGTGCAACAGCACAATTTAAGCGCGTATTTAAAGGTGGTAAAAGCCTGTTTAAAAACATATTGTAAATCTGTCTATATGAGCCAGTCTATATAAGAGAGTTATAAGCAGTAATATTGGGCTAGTTTTATCTAACCAGCCCAATATTACTGAATAACCATATAGACTAAACTAGCTCACAGGTACAGTGCCCACAACCAGTTCCAGATGCGCCAAGAACTGCTGTTTATCCATTTCTCCAACAACGCGTAATTGTTGCAACTCCTGACCATCGGCATCAAAGAACATCATACTTGGTGGACCAAATAACTGCGCTTTCGCCATCCAGTCAGATTGTGCTTTGGTATTGTCGGTAATATCAAACTTCATTGCATTAATACCTGTCATTTTAGCGACCACGTCTGCATGAGAAAATACCTGCTTATCCATCACTTTGCATGATGTACACCAGTCTGCGAACAGATCTACCATAGTCACCGCTTTAAGCGCAGGTAAGTTATTAATTGCCGTTTCAATTTTAGTTAGCGACGCTGTTTTCATAAATAACGGTTGTGAACCTTGTTCAGTACCTTTATTCATCACACCTCGCTGGGTAATATGTTGCAGCGGATCGGCTAAATCATCAGCCCCCGTCACCACGCCAATCATAAGCATCGCGCCATAAACCAAGGATACGAACACCACCACGTGACGTAACCAAAATCGACTGACTTGTATATCAGTCATATTATGGATGTACATCGCACAGCTGATAATCAACAGCGCCCATAATCCAAGTGTTACCGATGGTGCTGCAAACCGGCTTATCAGTAATATCGCTATCGCTAATAACATCACGCCAAAACCTTGTTTAACGCGGATCATCCAAGGACCACTGCGCGGTAAGAATTTCCCGCCTGATGTACCAATAATCACTAACGGTACGCCCATGCCTAACGCCATTACAAATAATACACCACCACCGAATAGCCAGTCCTGTGTGGTCGATACATATAATAATGCCCCCGCTAAAGGTGCAGACACACAAGGTGAAACAACCAAGGCAGAAATAGCGCCCATCATGAACACAGTAAATACCTTTCCGCCAGATAATCGTTGTGATTGGTTATTTAACGCCACCTGCAATCGCGATGGTAATTGCAGTTCATAAACCCCAAACATAGCTAAAGCAAGTAATACAAACAGTCCCGCAAAAATCACCAACAACCAAGTTTGCTGCATCGCAGCTTGGATATTAATACCTTGACCCACTGTCGCCATCAACACGCCAATCATGGCATAGCTCGATGCCATGCCAAGCACATACGCTAACGAAATATAGAAACCTTTCCACCCAGTCATGCCATCACCTTGCCCGCCAATAATACTCGATAAAATCGGGATCATCGGCAACACACAAGGCGTAAATGCAAGCCCTAAACCAAGTACGAAGAATAATAACAATGCTTGAGCACGCCCGGTACCAGCGAGCATGCTAGCCAAACCTTGACTGTCATTCGCCGTATCATTAACAGCCGCTACCAATGAACTGCTTGCTGCTGTTGTGTGTGCTTTTACCGCAGCAGTTATAACAGCAGGAACCTTATTTTCATTCACTCCCTTAGCATCGTTAACATCAATGCCATTAGAATCAACCGCACTCACATTAATTATTTTACGTTGTGGTAAATAACATAAGCCGCTATCGGCACAACCCTGATAACTGACCTTCACATTACCACTGCCAGTGAAAGGTAACGTGATCGTTAACGCTTGATGATAAACTTTAACTAAGCCAAAGTTAGGATCTTGCTTCTGCTCTGCCTGCACTGAGAATTGCGGCTTAGCTAAACTGATATCACCATTTATATTACCATCGAGATCACTATTGATAGCTTTAAACAAAAAGCGTTTATGGTAAAGGTAATAGCCAGCTTGAGTCGCAAAGTTAAGCACCAATTTATCGCCATCAGTCGAGCGAGATATTTGAGAGGTGAATGGAAATGCCTCGTTTACCGTTAAAAATTTGGCCTGTGTATTACTGCCCGCTTGTGCCCAGGTTGATACGCAGATACTCATGAGTAACATCAGGAAAATAATGCACTGCGCTACAGCCTTATTTGTCTGTAGCGATGTTTTTAAAAATAACTTCATAGTAATAAAAAATCCGTATTTTGGTGAACATTTAATTGTTCATCTACCAGTGCAAAACCGATCTCTTCAGGAACGGTTAAACGAGGGTTAATTGTTAATGCGGTACTCATGATCCCAGCTTGTAAAGCCGTGTTCGCGACAACGGTTACAGACATAACCTGTTTATGAGTATCCTGCGAAGCCAGTATGTGCGAACTGTCATGATCTGAAAACTGCTGTCGCCTGGCATAATGTGCCGACGTGGTCAGCGCTTGATTACGTAACGGTAAGGCAAACAACGCTTGTGTTTGCTCATGGGGATTAACCACCCCGACAATAAAATCATCACCATCAGATTTTTTACCTGCAACACGAATATCACCACCAAAGTTAATCAGTACACCACTGCTTGATGCTGATGCCATCGCCAGCGCTTGATCAACAGCGACTTCTTTAATCACACCACCAAGGTCTAACTGAGTAAGTGGAAAATGTAAGAGTAAGTAATCATCTTCAATCTCCCAGGCGCTCAGCCCCATATAAGGCGCCGCATCTTGATAGATTTGCTCTCGCGTTAGGGTACTGCGCTGTAATAATGCTTTCACTGTGCCAACGGTAATATCAAAAATACCCTGCGTTAACGCACTATAATCACGAACCTTGGTTAAAATATCGCGAGTCTCAGCATCGACCATTACCCGCTTGCCCTCTCGCTGATTAATCAAGGTAGTGAGCATGGACGTATCCGAATAGAAGTTAAACTTGGCTTCCAATCGTTTGGTATTTACTTCTATATCACGGGCTATTTGCGCGGCATTAGTCGCAGCATCAATCGTAATTAAAGTCACTTCACAAGGTACAGTCATGCCCATAAAATGGTGCGTATAGGCTTGGTTAGTAGTCATAAGTCACTCCCACTGCCCACCAATTACTGGCATAACCATTACTCTGTTCATAATAAGCAGCCAAGGCATTCATACGCCATTTAGACGATAACTTAATGCTTGCACCCAGTTCATAGGCATTAGCATTAAAATCACCTAACCGAATATCTGAAGTGGCGTAACCTGTTGATGCAAAAGTAGGATCTTGTGCTTTAGGATCAATAAAGAAGTTCGCCCCTTGTTGGGTGTACCAAAAATAACCTGGCGCAAACGTTAACCAATCAGTTACTTTGACACTCATTTTACCGCCGAGTTGATGTGACGTTACGCCCCAGTCATCGGTAAAGAATTTATAACGAGGACGAACAACAACGCTGTCGCTAACGCTGTAGAATGTTTGCAAGTTCACGCCACCAGAAATACGAGTATCAGGACGTGAATCTTGTCCTAAAAACACCTCATCATCACCAATTGAACCGTCACCATCAATATCTACTTCACGTAGTACGGTCAAATAATGATTACTTAAATAACCACTTTTATAACCGCCATAAGCCGTGAAAATGGCATATAAATTAGGTGTGAATACTTGTGACATGCCCACTTCCATACTCGATGTGAAAATGTCTTGCCATGCTTGGGCATTACCACCATTTTGATATTCTTGGAATGCTAATGTCTGATCCGTCAATATCGAGCCACCAACACTAAACGAACGGTTTTTAGTATTGTCGGTATAGAACAGCGCTTTCGCATTGGCGCCCATACTCTTGTAATCTTCCTCTTGCGAATAATTTACCCCGGCAGTCCATTCATCACGGTCTTTATCACGGTAGGTCACATTAGTTGACGCAGAATAACGGGTATCTTCTAGCTCAACAGGACGTATTTCATAATTGCCACGATGGGGGTCATAACCCGCTCGGATCACTTCCGAGGTCATATTTTGTGCATCTTGGGTAATTTGGTCATGTGAGCCAGATGATGGTGTCGTCGCGACCCAAGCTGGAGAAGCGCCAGAAACAGTGTCATAACCCAATTCAGCAGTAATGGTCCAATCTAAACCAATATTTTTTTCTAATGACAACACATTATCACCGGCTTTAACTTTATCGCCGTATTCTTCAAAGTTCATATGATGGATAGAAATGTGATCGGCTGCAGATGCTGAACCAGCAACAAGACCAAGTATCGTTAACGGTAATTTTATATTCATTATTTTATTCATCTTTAATTAGTTACAACAGTGGCTTATCAACAGTGACTTATCAGCTATTCCTTATAAACCACTCATGATAAAACAGGATAAGTTTACAGGCGGTGATGGGTATATTTAGTTACAGCCACAACCGCCGCCCCCTACGCCATTACCACCAATAGAACCTTGTTTATAGGCAAATACTTTTTCAGAGAAAAAATCAAATTCAGGTACTTCCCCACCAGGCTTCATTGCCTTTTTCGCTAGCGTGCCTTTTTGCCAAGGTTTAACCGGTTTAACACTAAACCAATCACTTATCGCAGAGAATAATGACGGTTCTTGCTGTTTCTCGTTGGCTTCTGGGCGCGCTAATCCTGCCGTATTCAAAATAGGATGAACAGGCGTTGGCATAATGACAGCTTGCATTGTCGGTTTAACTGCTGGCTCAGAGAACGTGGCCAAAGGTAATTGCGAGTTAGATCTGACAAGTGAACTCACCGACACCATAGATACAGATGTGATTTTCGCGGGTAAAGGTAGGCTCAACGCCGTTTTATTAACACCACCTGCACTTGCAGGTATTTGCTTGCTTTGCGGCGTCTTAACAACAGAGAGCACAGCTTCGTCAGTAGAATGTTTAACCCTTGTTGACTGAGCCTCAATTGACGATACTTTTTTTAACGGTACAGGTGTTGAAGATACAGATGTTGTTTTCTGGCTTTTATACACCACTCTCGACACTGATTCTGAAACTTGATAGTGATCATTCAAGGCTGTTTCAACAACTGCGGCCTGCAATCCAAAACTTAAAACTGAAGACGCTAATAATGTTAATTGTGAATAGTGCTTCATTGGCTTAATCCCATCGCTTTCAGGTCACTCATAATGACGTCACCTATATGGTTAATCGCGCCATAACGCACCTTAAGCACTTGCCCCTGATAAACGTAATACAATGCAGGCATACCAATAGGTTGAAAGTCATCAACTAGAGTTTGTTTATCGTCATTTACTACCCTAAAGTTGAGCCCAAGAGATTGCTGAAATGCAATCCCTACAGCCATATCCTCATCAACATCAACGCCGACTACATCAACCCCTAATGCACCTAATTCGGGAGTAAGTTCATTCACTTCCGGTAATTCCGCACGACAAGAAACACACCATTCGGCAAAAAAATCAATCAGCGATACACGGTTTGGATCTAAGCCTAATTGCGCCTGTGCAGATGCTGATAACATCTCACCTTCTTGATAAGCATGTGCTTGGCTAGACAATAATAATGTGAACACCACAAGCCACTTTTTAAACATAACTACCTCTAATATAATAAATAAAACATTTCTTAAAAATTAAAAGCTTCAAAATAAAAGCTTAAAAACTAAAACGCTACTGACCCAACACGAGCCTAGGCTTGGATTCAACCTTAAGTGCATTCTCAAAATAAACGGCTAGATCGGCACTGTTTTTAGCATCAAACACCGCACCAGTACGGCCTGCGCATTGTTGAAATTGCTTAATACGATTAGCAGATACGCCAAAACCAATAAAGCTCACTTCAATGTTTAAGTTTTGTTGGATTTCGTCACATAAACCCGCATTCATTAGGTCATCAAAATGCCCTCCGCCGTTATCAGACCCATCGGTAAACAAAATTAATCGTTGAGTTAGTGACGAAGATGTCACAGGGGTAATCTTCCATTCCAGCTGCCATTTTTCAGTAAGCGTTCTAACGCCCCAAATCAAGCCTTGATAAGATGCGGTAGTACCACTGGTACTTAAGCTGTTAACATAATCAATAACGTTATTGAGATCGTTTGTAAGTGGTAAAATAAATGCAGTCTGACTACAACGATCTAACCACCGCCCAGGTGTGACCTCTTTAAAATCAAGGTTTTTAGATGACGAATTTAACAATTCTACCGTTTTGTCGGCATCAAAACTCCCATTGCGGTAGGCCAAGCCATCAACACATTTAGGGCTTGCTTTAGAGCTCGGAAGCCAAGGTGCTGCAGTCACCCCTACTCCGGTTTGAAAAGGCACAATAGAAAAGCGAACTTGATTATTACCCGGGTCAATGTCGCTTATCACATCGGTAATGATTCTTTTTAGTTCAGGTAAATCCGACACCATCGAACCTGAAATATCAAGAACGAGTGAAAAATCAGTCTGATTTTGAATTACATTCGCCACTAATTTAGAGCTAGATCCGCTATTTGATGTGACCAGACTTGAACTATTAACTTCAACTGGCAGTAATTTATTCATTGCTGGCTTAAAATGATATTGCACTGATATATTACAAGCCTTGTCACCATCCAAGCTGACACTATTACCAAGCGCAGGCAGCACAAAGTTAGGTCGGTAATAATTCAAAATACCGTCAATAACAGTTGGAACATTACGTTGTTGATACGTGCAGGCAAGCCCTGCGGCTTCAGCGGCTTGACCCGTTCTAATCACAACTTGGCTGTACATCGAAAAAAACACCGTCATGGCTAATAAGCTCATAATCGCGGGTAACATAAACGTGAATGTGAGTGCTATTGCGCCACGTTGACGTGATATGGACATCATATTTTACGCCCTATTAATAACGCCGAGCTTTGATAATAACGATCACTGAAGCTACGTATAAATAAAGGGGTAATACCATTACCAAAGCTCTCGATACCCTTAATACACAGGGTGACTTGAAATAATTCAGCCCGTAGTCCATCATTTATGCTCGGCGTCATCCCTAAGGGTGATAAATCCTCTAATGAGGATAATGACGTAGCCGCGTCACACTCTACCCCTCTATTTAAAGAGTACCGTTTTGAGTTTTTGGTTGAAGGATCAAAGACCAGCCTTTCAACTTGAAGTCCAATATCAGCTGACGATTCAACAATTAAATCGTTGAAATGCCGCAGTGCAACTTGAAATAATGAATCCGCTACTTGATCCGGAATGACACCTGGAGTAACAGGACTTGAAGCTGGCTTATTCATGCCATTATCACATTCAGCACAAGCTACAATTGATGTCAGTGAATAAGCTAACGCATTAAGTTGGTTCTTGTGGTTGATCCCTTGGTTTATCTTTATGACAAATAAAACAAGAATAACCATTACTAATGTAATGATAGGGAATTCGATGACACTACTGCCACGCTGAGCAGCATGCGGCCTGCGTTTAGTTAGCATAATTAGCACTCCGCTCTACAGTCACTAACGTCGTGCGTTTAAAGTTGGATAAACGCTCAAAACCATCAGAAAACCCTGCAACAAATAGCGCTTTATACGGATACAACAAGGTAAACTCAGCGAAGTCTTGCCCGTCAAAACTGGCTACAAAATCATCATTTTCTAATGCAACCAAACTGGTAAAATAATGAGCTTGAACAGTGATGTTGTTACCATTCAATAATGGTAACTGTTGTTCTGACAGGGTTAATTGTAATTTGGCGGTTAAATCTTCACGCGAATGATCAACCACTAACTCTCGCGTGGCTGAAGCTAAGGCAACATCAACCATGCTGCTCACCATCATAAAACGGCTAATTTCGATCAATCCCAACAACAATACAAAAAATGGCACAATCGTCACTGCAAATTCAATACTAACGCCACCTTGCTGACGATTTCTCATGTTAGACAGAGTCATTGTTTAACCTGCTCTGTCAATAACGATCCTTGCTGTGACAGGCCTTGATAAAGCTGCTGATAATAAGCAAGGTTATTTTCTAATTCAGCTTTAGTTAGATCTTGTTTTGCAATTGTTTCTGCAGCTTCAACATCGCCCTTCATAGCAAAAGCTAAGGCCAAATTCTGGCGGCTTTTAGACGTCGAACTACCACGTAAATAATGTGAATAAAGCACACCGATACCTTGCTGTGGTTGCCCATCTAGAATCCAAGCGAGTGCTAAATTATTACGGTATTCTAAATTGTCTGGTGCATTAGCAAGCGCACCTGTGAACGCGATTCTTGCTTGAGGATAGTCCTTAAATAATGCGTAATTAATGCCTAAACTGTTTAATGCTTTAGCATCGTAAGGTAATAATTCAGCTGCTTTTGTTAAATCTACAATGGCCCCATCTAAATTACCTAAACCTTGCTGTGCATTGCCTCGTTCACGTAATATTTGACCATGTATCACAGATGATTTATTGGTCTCAGTTAACATCAACGCCTGTGCTTGATTAAGATAATGCAGTGCTAAATCAAATTCAGACATTTTGTTGTAAGCAGTTCCTATCGCTAACAACAGATCGGTATCGTTTGGGTGCAAATCGAGTTGCTTACGATAAATAGAGATCGCACTGTCTGGTCGGCCACTATCAAGTGCCAACTTTGCTAGGTCACGATCCGAGTGCATTTCTTCGGTTTGGCTTAATTGATTAGTGCTACAGCCAGATAACATGAGCAAGCCAAACATAATAAACGCTTTCACCAGTGACTTTTTCATCACATACCTCCAAGGCTATCTAATAATGCGATGATCGTTGGTGAAACGATCAGGACGACTACAGGCAGCATGATTAATACCACCACAGGTAATGACATTTTCGCAGGGATCTTACCGACTCTCTCTTCTAGACGTAAATATTGATATTGACGGCTGTCACTGGCGATTAAGCGCATCGTAGGCGCTATCTTACTGCCATATTTTTCAGCTTGAGATAAGGCGATAACCATGTTTTCAACTTCCACTAAACCCGTTCTCTCCGCCAAGTTATTTAATGCCGTAATACGAGAGTCCAATAAACGTAACTCCGCTTCAGTGATTAACCACTCACGTGATAATTCAGGAGTAACGGTAGTCATTTCACGGCCAACACGTTGAAATACGGCTTCCAAGGTTAAACCTGATTCGACACAAATAACCATTAAATCAAGCGCATCAGGTAGCGCTAGCGCAATACGGTAATTAACAGTGCGGGCACGCCATTTCAGCCATTGTTCAGCAACAAGCCCGCCAGAAATAGCAAAGATCAAGGTCTTAGCCATGACGAATTTATCGGTATCAAAATTGACATACCACTGCCACGCCATCGCACTAATAAGCATTAAGCTTACTTTGCACAATAAAAATATAGCGCTTGCTCTTGGGCCATGAAATCCAGCTTTAACCAATAGTGCGCTAATATCAGGCGCGACAGTTAAACGGCGTAACCAGCCAATTTTTGACGCTGATTTACTTAAACCAAGAGACGAATATTGCTGTTGTGCCGATTCCGATGCTGATACCAACACCAGTCGTTTTAACAGCTGCTCACGGCGCTGTGCTGGAGCACTAAATAACAGTGCTATAACCGCGCCAGTAATAAGCAAAGTAACGGCTATCCATAAAGATAAAGACATTAAGCTCTCACCTTCGTTAACAAATGAATAATAGCGAAACCAAGCGCCATACTGGTAACCACATAACCTAAGACTAAATGTCCACTCTGGTTTTGAGTTAACGTAATAAATACACTCGGATTTTTAAAGAACATCACCGAGATAAGGACTACCGGCAAGCTTGCTAAAATAGCGGCTGTCATGCGCGGCTCTGCCGTTAAACTTCTGATCTTCATCTTTATAGCGGAATTGTCATGCACTGTTCGACTCAAACTATGTAATACCTCACGCAGCTGACCACCATTTTCTTCGTTCAAAATTAATGCCACGCTAAAGAAATGAAAACTCACATAAGGCAAACGAATACGGGCCTGGTTTAGCGCTTGCTTTAGGCCAATACCAATCTCTAATTTATCGCGGATCAAACCAAACTCGCGCCCCAATATCCCTTGTTGATAATCAGCTATTTGAGCGATAGCTTGCGGCACTGAAATACCTGCCGACACAGCCCGTGACATTTGACCTAATACTTGCGTGAAACCAGCATTAAATTCACTATGTTGACGCACAGTCATGATCCAATAGCTCACAGCCAATACCGCAAGCATGATAATCGCAATAATCATCATTCTTATTAGCAGTGTAAAAAAAGGTAACGTAAACCAGACAACAACAGCCAAAATCGCTAACAATAGTTGTATAAGACGCTTAGCTTTACGGTCAAATAAGGCGTCGATACGCGCTTTCAGATCGTGACTATATTTCAATAAAGGGCTCGTTTTTTGCGCCCAATGAAATAATGTTGACGTCGCTTTACTATCTGCACTATTCACTGTTGATATCGAACTTAACCGACGCTTTAATACCTGTCGTTGACGCTGATGCTGTAAGGCTTTATAACTACTAAACACAAACATAATCAATAACAACAGGCCTGTCACCATGACTGACATTATCTAACTCCCATGGCTTGTTTTAACTGAGATTCAAGTTGGTAGTAACGCGCCTTTTCACTAAAACGCGGCAATATTTTCGTGGATAGAAACTCCCCAACAAGATCACCGTTAACGTCCATGTGCTGATAATCAAAATGGAACAAATCATAAGTAAGGTATTGATCACCTTCAAGGCCGACGACCTCGGTAATATTAACCACTCGACGTTTACCGTCTCGCATACGTTCCACTTGTACAACCACATCCAAAGTACTAGCGATTTGGCGGCGTAAAGCAGACACAGGTAAATTAATCTCTGCCATTAACAGCATGTTTTCTAAACGGATTAACGCATCGTGCGGTGTATTAGCATGCAGCGTTGACATAGAACCATCATGACCAGTATTCATCGCCTGCATCATATCAAACGCTTCCGCGCCACGGACTTCACCTAAAATAATTCGGTCAGGACGCATCCGTAATGCATTACGTAACAATTCACGCTGACCAATGGCTGCAGCGCCTTCGATATTGGCAGGCCTTGTCTCAATACTCACCACATGTGGTTGCTGTAACTTTAATTCTGCAGCATCTTCAATCGTAATGATGCGTTCGTCGGGTGAAATACCAAACGACAATGCATTCAGTAATGTCGTTTTACCGGCACCTGTACCACCCGAAATCAATACATTAACTCGGCAGCGAGCAATAATATTCAGCACATCTGCCATATCAGACGACATGGCTCCGAGCGCAGCAAGTTGCTGCAAGCTATGTTTTTGCTCATTAAATTTACGGATAGAAATACACGTACCATTTAATGCCAATGGTGGAATAAGCACATTCACACGGCTGCCATTGGGTAAACGCGCATCAACCATCGGCGTTGTTTCATCCACACGGCGACCGATACGGCTTACTATTCGGCGCGCTAAATTCAATACATGTTCTTCATCGCGAAAGCTAACATCAGCACGCTTGACCTTACCGCGATATTCAACGAATACCTCGGTATGACCATTAACCATGATGTCTGTTATCTCAGGATCATCCATTAACACTTGTAAAGGACCCAACCCCAGCATTTCATCAACAAGACGCTGGCTGATATTACGCTGCTCAGTTCCCCCAATTGGAAATTGCTGACGAGCAGCAATATCACCGACGGCTTCAAACGTACGAACTTCAAGTTCTTCAGGCGTCAGCGTGACAACGACAGCAGGAGCAATAATCGCCATTATCTCTTGTTGGATAACACGAAAACGTTGCTCTTCAACATTACTATTCGGTGTGACGTCCGCAACATCCGTGGATACGGATAATGTCAGTAATGACTCCGTTGGCGTCGGTGTGACTGTATTAGTTCCAAACATTACGCCCCCTTACGCCAGCGAAACACACTAGGCTTTGATACTTTTGATTCACCACTAATAACAGCAACCAATTTTTTCAATGCTTTTGCACTGCGGCTTTTTTGATTAATAGCCAATAAACCGAGCGCATTACCGGTCCGCATATCCTCTGGAGAATACGGAATTTCAACATCCAATTTACGGTCCAAAGTCGCCGCGACATCATTAGTCGTAATTAAGGATTGTGCTGCGGGTTTCGTGTGATTAAGCACCACGATCGTGCGAGTATCTAATGAGTCTGTAGATGCTAATTTCGTCAATAATTGATTGCTGCTGCGGATAGATGCCAATGTCGGTTCAACAATCACCACGCGAATATCACTGCGATTTAATGTTTCAAATCCCACTTTATCGCGTAAACAGAATGCAGGAATATCCCAAATAACATGGTTTGCTTGTTCTAGGCAAAAATCAGACACTTTATCCATACTTGCAACATCAGGCCAAAAATGCAGTTCAAAACCAGATGCATAACCGGTGAATAGGTATAAATCATCATTAACCTTAACCCCGCTACGTTGATAGATAACAGGCTCTAAGCGGTCTGGGAATTGCAGCATTTCTAATAATGCGTTGTTCGCTTGCACACTAAACTGTAAGTCTAAGTCACCCGTCAAAAAATCAAGATCCGCACAGGCGACACTGGTCTGACTCAATTGAGATAAACCCCAAGCAATATTGGCGATTAACGAGGTTGTACCAGCGCCACCTTTGGCACTCACGACTGCGATCTTATGACGCTTTACATGACCATTCGCGATTGGATTAGACGCTTGCATTATTACTGCCCTCCTAAGCTAGACGAAATACTACTGCTGTTATTTTTATCTGCTTGTTCGCTGTTGCTGGTCGTAGGCTGATAATAAGTATCCACTCTTGATACAGCTTTACGGCCCTCTGTTGCATCGAGCGTACGCCCAACAGCAAGATCTCTTGGTGTTGCAACCATTTGCGCTAAAGCACTCGCATTAGCGCAACCAAAGTTAGGGCTCGATTTGAATTCATTTAACACACTGTGTTTCTGCTTCCCCGCAGCACAATTCGGTACTAGGCTACGATAAGATTCAACGAATAAGGCTACATCAGCTACCGTCGATGTTTCAGCTACTTCGCTCGTTACCTGAGATGGATACACACCAGCTTGTTTTAACAATGCCGTTAATGCAGGTACCGCACTCACGCCTTTGCTGCTATAAGTAGCTATTTTTATTCGCAGTGCTGACGAATCACCTCGTTGATAAATAAATTCATTCAACGCGACCTGATCACTTTTTGATAATCCCTTTTGATCCAGTTGTAACGCTATTTTGTGCGTAACGGCTTCTACTTGAATTTCAGGTTGACGCTGCACAGAATCAATTGCACAAGCACTCAACAAACCACACATTATTAATATCGAAAATATCCGCATAACTACCTCAGTAATAAAATCCGTTATCGCCAAGCAGTCGCGGTTGGCGATTGTCAGTGCGATTTTCATTGGTTGTTGAACTTGCTGTTTGTTTTTCTATTGGCCAGGCTAATAACCGTTCAACATCACTCATCGGGATCAAACCATCTGTTGGCAACGCGAGTGTGTCAGAACGAGTCGGCTGGACTAAATAAGCGGTCGCAATAATAATAAGTTCCGTTTCTTCACGTTGAAACTCGGTTGAACGGAATAGCGCGCCAAGTACTGGAATATCACCCAACAATGGCATTTTTTGTAACTGTTCAACATCTTTTGATTGCAATAATCCACCCAATGCAAAGCTTTGACCACTGGCCAGTTCTACCGTCGTCGCAGCTCGGCGCGTCACAAACGTTGGGAATGAAGAACTGCCTTCCTGCCCACCAATTTGCACGCTGGTTTCCGAAGATACCGTGCTTACTTCAGAAAATACTTGCAGGCTAATTTGATTGGCACTTAATACCGTCGGTTTAAAATCAAGCTTCACACCAAACTGCTTATATTCAACTGACGCCGTATCGTTATAAACCAAAGGCAATGGGATCTCGCCACCAACGAGAAACGAAGCTTCTTCACCACTCATCGCGGTTAAATTAGGCTCAGCGAGTACCGACATCATGCCGTTAGTTGCCAATGCATCAACAATCACCGACAGGTCAGCCCAGCCCGCAGGGTTCATACCACCAAGTTTGCCGCCGTAATTATCTAAAAAGGCAAACGTACCAGTACCAAAACCTTGCGAGCCCCATTTAATGCCCAATTTGTTAGACACCTTACGAGAAACCTCAGCAATACGAATACGCAAATTAACTTGATTTGGCATAGTGACTTGTAATTGATTGATTAACTCATCGTCATCCGTTTTGGCGACTGGCGCGGCGGTAGTTGTGCCACCTTCCGAGCTAGTGCCTTGCTGAACCTCACTTGATTGTGCTAACGCCGAGACATAACCTTCAGATAAACGAACTATCTTTTCCGCCATGCTTGCTGTTGGTACTTGTCCTTTTAAAAACAACTTACCGGCTGTTGATTCCGCGTTAAATATTGCATCAGGAAATTCACTGTGAATCAGCGAATTAAGCTCAGCTATATTATGATTAACTTTCACTGTCGCAGAATAAATAACGTTTTCTTTAGCATCGAGTACATACAAAGACGTGCTGCCAGTTTTCTTACCAAACACCATGATTTTGGTATTGGTTAAAGTTTGGTAATCGGCAATACCACTACTCGCAATAAAAATAGACTTTGCAGTGCTTGGAAGAACCACTAATCGCGCTTTGTTTAATACCACATCCAACGTTTGCGCTTGTAACACAGTGCTGAGTAGTAATAGCGACAATGCACTTACTAATTGCTTAATCATTTTTCGCTTCCTGCATTATTCATCACTCGTTTATCCTTGGCACGAAATTCAACTAAACCAATATCCGGTTGGACTTGTTTAATTGCAGGTAAAATATCATCGACATTTATAGCTGCGATCTCCGCATTATCTGTATCCAAGTTGTTTTTACTGCGTAAGACCATCGACAATGTACCCAGTTGATTGGCTAGCGTAATTTGGTTTGCTTGTGTCGGTGACACTTCTAGCGTCACGGTACTGTTATCTGGAAATACGCCTTTATTATTTTTTTGCTTTTCCATATAACGCGTAAGCTGTAAGGCGTCATTAAATGCCAACACGCGGACGTTCTGTGCGATAGTTTTAACGTATAAACTTTGGGTTTCATTACCACGAGAGCGAAGTTCTTGCTCTTTTGATGCCAGCAGTAATACATCAACATGATCACCTGGACCAATTAAACCTGAGTTAGCCGTGACTTGATCAACAGGTACTGAAACTGCACGATAACTGGGACGTAACATCACCGACAAAAAACCGCCTTGCTCAGGTTTCAAAAAATCAGACGGGCTTAATATTTGTCCTACGACAAAATCATTCGCTGCCACGGTATTGTCTAACGTCGACATTAAGAACGTGGCTTTATCAATAAAGTCGATACGGTCACTAACATCCTGTTCATTTACCGTTTTCCAGGCAAATAACGAGGCGCTATAAGGACGACCAATAGCGATATCCTGCGTGGTAACAAGTGCTTCATAAGTCTTAACGATATTCTCTGTAGGTGTACTGATCACTGGCGCGGACAAGCTGAAAAATAGCCAAACCAACCCAAGTAAAGACGTACAAACAGACAGATAAACTAAACGTTTTGCATGCATAATTGTTGCTTCTATTAATACGGCCGAAACCGTATATCCTCTGAGTTAATGTCTATTATTTATCAGCTTGGATCGTTTCAAGCTTTTCAATTACAGACCCATAAGTATCTTCAATTGCGCCTGTAAGCTTGCCGTCAGAACCAAGAAATTGCAGCATAAGAAGTGACATAGCCGCCGCTAAAATTGCATATTCAATTGCTGCAGCGCCACGTTGTTTTTGTTTGTTGTTTTTCATTTTTTTCTCTATTATTTTATGGTTATGGTTATTGAGTGTTTTTGCAGTTAACATTAGCTAACTGCCTTAACAAAAAATATAAGAATATAATTAATCAGAAGTAATCAAACGATAAATATAGCTATTTGAATTGTATGGTTTTTTATCTACGCCATCACTTTTTTCAGAACCTGTGTAATAGCATTTTTGACGGCTGTACCTTGCCGGATCAGCGCTCACATAACACAGTTCTTTACCGTATTTCTCAACATTACTGTAAGTAAATACTTCGTGATTAACAGGCGATAACGTTTTTAGTTCAGCCAAGCTTGGCACACGCCAATTACTCTTATTACATAGCTTTTCACTGTTGCGTTGTACTGCCTCAGCTAATACGGTGCCAACATCAGCGTTTGTATTACCGTAATCTTTTGATCTTGTCTCTAGATCTGCATTATCAAATAATTGCCACGTTACCTTCGACTCCGGCTGATAAGCACATACGGCCGCATCAGTATCAGCCGTGATATCACCAGCGCTATCAAGCAGTTGATATATAAGTTTAATTTCACTTACTAAACGTCCCATTACCACTTTATCCTCATCACCCTCTTTTGATTCTGAGCCAGTAGTCGACGACTTATGGTCTGTAGCAAAGTGGTAGGTACGCTGTTCGCTACTATTACGCTCTTCATTCTTCCAGTACCAAAATCGAGTTGATGGCTTCGCCGAAGATGACCAATCGTTGGTGTCATACTTAGCATCAAAAGCAAGATGATGAGGGAATACATCAACATCAATTGTTGCTGTACCATCAATCGTTCCAGTTTCAAGCGAGGTTAACTGACTGCTACTTGGTAGAGCCCAATCACTACGCCCACATAATTGCGCTGCTGTTGTTGATTCAATTAAACCACCAGTCCCCATCACACTTGCAATACCAGCACTAGATGCATCAAATGCCAAATCATCAGCACCATTTGGCAGCCCGTCCTTAAGCAATGTCCACATACGTTTACGCACAAGGTCGCGGTTATCCATCACACAACGCCAGCCTCGTGCATACGTTGTGGCGCTTGGTAAATAGTCACCATTAATGTCTAACTTAGCAAAGTGAGTACCAATAACAGCATCCGCAGCAGCAACGCTATAACCCCCACTTGATGCACGTTCTAATCCTTTAACAGCATGTGCAGTCAGGGCCTCTGAATCAACAGCCGTCGGTAAGTTGTTAAACATGATAAGTAACTTATCCAGCGCCGAAATAAGTGCTGTATTACTCGTAACTGGTAGTTCTGAAGTAGCGCTATTCAAGTCTGCAACAAGGCTTACATTCGCTTTAATAAAGTCGTTTATTAAAGCCGCTGCAGCAAATAAATCTAAACTACGGCCATGAATATCAGCGCCATCATTGGCCGCTAATAACGTATCTCTGACACTATTCGCAGTCGTTTTTTGATCTGTTAACTTAATCAGCGCGGTTAACGCGGGTGTCACTGTTAATGCAGATTGGAATGAAGTATGTAACGAGGTTAGATTAATAAAGTCGAGTTTAATCGAGGCTATATTGTTATTGATCGTCGCTTTAAGTGCTTTATCAACACTGCTATCGCTTTCGAGCATAGTTGAGTAAAGCGTTAATACGTCGATTTTATTCTGGTATTCCGTTAACGCTAACGTGAGTGAATCAAATGCAGTTTTAGAGTTAGCCTCCGCAGTCGTCACATCAGATAATAATGGTGTCAAAGGTTGATCCACTAACGCGCTAATATTATTGATAACATTAATTAAATCTACTGAGGTAGTTTGCCAATTACTATTCTGCGATGACACTAGAGCTTTCAGTGCGGTATTCGTAGATGTAGTCTCTGTTAATATTTTCGCCGTATCTGGTAATTCCCATTTTAGAATCACTCTTGTACTATATGCAGCGTTAACCTCTTGACCTGCACTAATAGCTTTCAGTGCTTCAATACCATTAACCGTTTCAGATGCCCAATGTTTATAATAGCTGTCGCTAGTCACTAAATAGTGATTCAAGGTTCCTGTGATATAACTCGAATCCACTAACGTTTTCACTTTCATTTCTGTCGTAGTTAGCAGCTGCCAATTCTGCATGCCGCAAAACTCCGTACTCAATAATTCAAGCACCTTATCAGCATTATCATTAGTACCTGCATAAGCCCAGAATTGTGGATTTTCTCCATTGATATCATATTCAATGTAACAGCCCTCAGCCCCTTTTGAAGACTTCGCTTTAGACCAGTTACCAGCTGACGTTAATTCTTGAGCTTGATTCCATGTATTCATCGAAACAACGCGGGTTACATAAAAATCAGCACTTGCACCTGTAGCAAAAAGTGTTTGTCCAGCGGGGTTAACTTGATTCGCAATCGCGTTTTTCTTAACACGCACACCGACCTTATTTTTAGCATAAGCTTTAGGGCCAACATGTTGCGGTCGACTCGTTACGGCCTGCCAGGTCATGCCGCCATCATTGGTAAATTCATAATACTCAGGCTCATCATAATCTACGCCTGTATTGCCATTCGTCACCCACTCCCAGCTAAAACCATTGGTTTTAATTTCTTGCGGATAATTTGTGTTACCAATATTGTTGTTAACAATAACTGGCGCCGTAGGCGCTGATATCACAACAAGAACACCCGCTGTAAAGGCTTGCGTGCTGATTAACACCGAACCTGCAGCAGTGCCATCGGCAGCATTTTCTTTAACGCGTACTTGAACATGGCCAACATCAATATCAACATCACCAACAAGCAGAGGTTTATTGGTTACCGTATTCCAACTTACGCCGCCAGTGAGTGAATATTCATATTCGTTAGCCGTGCTAAAACCACTAACAAACTCCCAATCAAAGGTATTCAGGCTGTCATTCTGCACTGGGTTAGTTGGGGATTTGGGGCGTTTGACCAATGAATTAGCAGTATAAATAATGGGATTAACTAATACGTCACTTGCTGTTCGATTCTTGCTTGAGTCTGCCTTTACACGGATTTGAATATCACCCGCAGCATAAATACCATCAATAACGAGTTGATGAGGATTACCATTCACCGTCGACCATGGCTGATTCGGTATTTTTATTTCATAAAATTGTTTATCACTCAAATTATGACTCCAAGACCAGCCAAACTGATCAAGGTCATCATTCACGATAGGTCCAACGGGAGCATCTGGTTTAACGATATTTTGCGTCGGATTTGTTGATTTTTGATCTGGGCTTGCTTCATTACAACCCGTTAACAACGTACCTGTAACCACTGTCAACGCGAGCAGTGACTTGTTTACTCCTAACAACATTTTACCTATCCCTTTTATGTAATTATAAATAACTTTATGAAAACTATAGTCAAACATAAATTTTCGCATATACTAACGGGAATGAGAGTGATTATCAATTGTATTTGATCATATATTTTACTAATCATCTTTATTTACATTAAAATGACTGGTTTCCAAAAGGTAACCGGTATAAAACTTCAATCAACAAAGTGTTATCTATATGAATGGAAAATTTAAACTATCTAAAATAGCGGTTATTCTAGCGGGATGTAGTCTCGTGATTAGCTGTGGCGGCGAAGAAAGCAGTAATACAAAATCAGATCTCTATGACTACAGTAAATTATCAATTTGTGTCGATGCAGATCGTAATTATGCTTGCGGACCTCAAGAACAAAAGGTGTCAAGCTTATGGAGTGTTGCGGCTGATAACACAGCTCCATTCGTCATCGATAATGTGGCATATTTACTTACCGCACCAGCAAGTGCCAATGTAGTGAGTCCGTTTACGACATTGATTCAAAATGAAGTGTTATTTAACCCACAAGTTTCCGGTAGTGTTGCGCAAGCACAAGCGCATTTACAACAGCTATTTGGGGATCAATATAATCTTGATTTTCATAAGCTAAATACCGAGCATGGACCAAAAGAAGCGACTAATCTATTACTCGCTTCTTTTGCCCATGCATTGTCATTAGAGGGGGATTCTAAAGCGTTAAAAATCTCGGCTGCTGTAGATAAAATGGTAAGTAGCGGTAATTTTGATATAACAGGAAGCTTGCAACAAGCAGATTTAGATAATACCTATGTGAACTTAAATAAGCGCTATTTAATTCCTGGTTCATATCCGATGCGTACGCTATCCAGTGGTCGTGCAATCACGATGAATGAAAATACCGGCATGTTACTTGCGCTTACCTCTGGCGACAAATTACTACAAGTTGATACCGCCACAGGATTAAGTAACACCTTCACTCCTGCAACGACGACGCAAACATCGCCAGTGATAAGTACGTACGATGACCATGATGACGACGACGATGATGATGATGACCATGACGGGGATGATTGTGATGATGATTACGGTTCCCTTTTCGGTGATGACTGCAATGGCGGCGGCACAACCCAACCGGCATCAGCCATTTTATCAGCCGCTCAAGGCGACCATAATAAAAATGCTTATTTGATTTATCAGCCAACGATCTATGGCGATAACACCATGAGTTCTACCTGCAATAGTACGGGTAACAACGGTATTTTCTTAACAGAATTAGGCAAAAATAGTCAAGTTTCTCCCTTGTCTTCTGCACCGCAAATTAGTACCTACAGCAGTGCATCTGGTGGTACAACACCTCCAGTAGTCGTGCCGGTATTGCCGGTTTCATCTGCGGCCTGTAAAAACAACCATATTAATACCTTAATCGTCTCGCAGAATCACGACACAGTGACGGCAGTATTTAGCAAAGGTTATTATGGACAAAGTGCTGAATTAAAACAGTTAGTTAGCGGCACTTTAAAGCCCACTGGTAATAGTTATGATCTATCCTCAACTCAGCCAGTACTCATATTAAGTAAGCAACAAAAATCATTATTCGTGCTGCAAAATGCTGGTACTCCAGCGGTTGTGATTAATGCTCAAACCTTGAACTTACAAAGTGAAATAATAAAAAATGACATAGATAAAGCCGCATTCGTCAATAATGATAAACAGCTGATTGTCAGTGATCAAACCAATACCCTTCGTTGGATTGATATTGCGCAAGGCTCATCAATCGCAACCTTAGTATTAGCTGAAAATGCCATTAAACTCACCTCCGACCCCACTGGTAAATATAGTACTGCGTTAACAAATAAAAACTTGTACCTTATTGATAATGAAACAAAAGCTGTTATCTACTCGCAAGCTTATGCACAACGTAATGTGTACGGTATGAGCATGCTGAGTAATCGCATCATTATTAGCCGTGCGGGTGCGATTGATTATATTCAATTTGATAATTTGACCGGTACCCCAATCAAAGTAGCCAAGCAGATGTTATCTAAAGACTTGCTACAAAATTGGTCAACAACAAAGTCCGGCGCTTCATTAACGGATATGACGCTTGCAGAACTACTGCGAGATATTGGCGAAGATGATGTAATTAGCCAACAATTCAATGATATTGACCTGCAATGGCGACCAGCAAGTGCTACCAATATTGAAGGCGTAAAAGAGGTTATTATAACGGGGGATTATCGCGACCAACGCATTAGCATATCTAAAATGCTATAACATCAACTGGCAGCGATTAGTTACTTGAATCCAGCACCAGTCCACTCAGCATCACCGACAGGCGTTCAATTTTGATATTGGATAACTGTCGGTAATCAAAATACGGGCACACAACTAAACGGTTTTTAACATCAATCGCAAACTCATCATCTATCCACACCAGATTAGCCTCTAGCTTACCAGACGCCAGTAAGTCTTTTGCATAAGTGCGTCCGCATATAATGTGAATAGTCTGGGTATTGGCATTAAGTACTGGTGGGCTAAATAACAAGGCTGTTGCACTACCCGTTTGCAGTAAATAACTATCACGGTACTGCTGCCAAGTCGGTGCACGCTGTGCAAAGTCAAAATCGGTAGGGTTTAATACATACAAGAGTTTGGCATAGACGTTAAATACTTTACGCCAGCCATTGCCACAAGCTTGACCGATAGCATTCACTTCACCACTGACGAGTGAATTAACGCTGCTTATGTCTTGGTATTCCAACATGTTCGGCGTATTTGCTAGATATACTGCAAAGGTAAATTTAGAACAGCCAAGGCCTATATTTGTCATTATGTTTACGCCTTAAATTTCGAATATTAACAAGCGTATTATAAAGGATATCGAGAGCAAAATTAACCCAGATCAACAAACTCTTTGTTATCCAGCCGTTTCTTTATCTAGTCATTTACAGCCCCTACCCCACGATGTAAAAATCACATCACTCTCGATATTAAGGCTTATGCATGCAGACTTCTCTCGACCAAGCAATGTTACAAATTGCACTCGATCTCAATTTAAATTTGCCCTCAGGTCATCATTATCAGCGTTTGATGCAATCTCTGCAGTCTGTATTACCTTGCGATGCGAGCGCCTTACTCTTGCTTGATAATGAAGGGCTGTTATCTGGTGCTGCCGTTAACGGTTTATCCGAGGAAGTATTAGGTCAACGCTTCGACCCGCAACAGCACCCTCGCCTACAAGCTATTTTGTCAAGCCGAGAACCTGTGCGCTTTCCCGCGACATCACCCTTACCAGACCCTTTTGACGGTTTATTAAAAGACGATCCGAATCGTTCTATTGATGTACATGACTGCATGGGTTGTAGTTTATACGTTGAAGATCAACTGGTTGGACTTATCACCATCGATGCGATGCAAGTTGGTGCATTCAAACGGATTGATGATATTACCGTTGCCACTTTCGCTGCATTAGCCGCTGCAACAATAAGAAACGTCAATCAAGTGGAAGCTCTGCAAAAAAGCCACCAGCAACAACAGAATATGAATCAAGTGCTGATCCAAGAGGCCCGCAATAAAGGCGGTGAACTCGTTGGTGTTAGTCCTGAAATGCAAACCCTGCGCAACAATATCAACATGGTAGCTTATTCCGATTATGCGGTATTAATCAGTGGTGAAACAGGTACAGGTAAAGAGCTAGTTGCCCACGCGGTACATTCACAATCCTCACGCGCAACCAAGCCGATGATTTATGTAAACTGCGCCGCTTTGCCAGAAAGCCTTGCTGAGAGTGAATTGTTTGGTCATATCAAAGGCGCATTTACTGGCGCTACCAGTAACCGCGCAGGTAAATTTGAGTTAGCGGATGGCGGCACTATTTTCTTAGATGAAATCGGTGAATTACCACTGTTAATGCAAGCTAAACTACTGCGTGTTATCCAACAAGGCGAAGTACAGCGTGTTGGTGCAGATAAGAACTTGCTCATTAATGTCCGCATTATCGCCGCAACTAACCGCGAATTAACTGAAGAAGTCGCTGCAGGTCGTTTTCGAAGTGACCTATACCATAGGTTAAATGTGTTTCCAATTAAGGTGCCACCATTACGCCATCGCCAAAGTGATATTGCGGTATTATCAGGGCACATACTCGATCGTGTACGTAGCCAATTCAATGTGGCTAAATTGCAATTGCATCCACAGGCATTAACAGCACTGAATCATTACAGCTGGCCAGGTAACGTCCGTGAATTAGAACATACCTTGATGCGTGCCGGACTACGTGCAATTCAAGCACAGCAAAGCCTGATCTTACAGCAACACTTATCCGATGAAGTGAGCCACACTTACGCCTATTCAACAGAAAGCGACTCGAATACAGAGGCAGATGATTTGCCAACGACATCATTTGAGCTACGTGGCGCAGTAGAAACCTATCAAACCAAGCTTATTTCCCACGCCCTACAGCAATCTAATTTTGTGTGGGCGCAAGCGGCTGAGTTTTTACAGATGGATCGCGGTAATTTATACAAAATGGGCAAAAAACTCGGCATTGAACCTAAAGCGTTACGTGCTGCAGAGTTAGTTTAAAATCAATATGAACGCTGTTGATGTATAAATCACATCAGCAGCGTTGTTATAACCACATCAAAACACCATTCACAAAAACACAAACCCCTTAAATATCAAACACATAAAAGTTGGCACGTTAGCTGCAACATAGATTATGAGATCATCGTTAATTCGATATCAATCATATAATTATAATGGAGTTTTAAATGTTCTGTATTCAATGTGAGCAAACGGTTCAAACACCTACGGCTAAAGGCTGTTCTTATACTCAAGGTATGTGTGGTAAAACGGCTGATGTTTCAGACCTACAAGACATATTAGTATTTAATCTCCAAGGTGTGTCTTTCTGGGCCGAGCTAGCGCGTAAATACGACATCATCGATGCTGAAATTGATGCTTGGGCACCACGTGCATTCTTCTCTACACTAACTAACGTCAACTTTGTTCCAGAACGTATTACTGAATACACTGAAATTGCTGAGCGTTATAAGATCCAATTAAGCACACAAGTAATGGCAGCCGCTGCAGCAGCCGGTGATACATTACCTGAATTATCTCCAGCAGCGCAGTTTGTATTGCCAAGCACAGCTGAAGAAATCATGAACTTCGCACCTGAAGCAGCGGTTAACCGTGGTCATGAAGAATTACACGAAGACATCATTGGTCTACGTTTATTATGTCTTTACGGCCTTAAAGGCGCTGCAGCATACATGGAACATGCCCATGTTCTTGGTCAAAGTGAAGAGTCTATCTGCGCTGAATACCACCAAATCATGGCATTCTTAGGTACTGAACCTACAGATGCGAATGCGCTACTTGAAACATCAATGCAAATTGGTTTATTAAACTACCGCATCATGGAAATTCTAGACCGTGGTGAAACCAATACGTTTGGTCATCCACAACCAACACAAGTAAACGTGAAACCAGTTGCGGGTAAATGTATTCTTGTTTCCGGTCATGACTTACATGATTTAGAAAAAATCTTGCAACAGACTGAAGGTAAAGGCATCAACGTTTACACCAATGGTGAAATGTTACCTGCTCACGGTTACCCTGAACTAAACAAATACCCACACTTAGTTGGTAACTTCGGTAGCGCTTGGCAGAATCAGCAAAAAGAATTTGCTAACTTCCCTGGCGCAATTGTGATGACATCTAACTGTCTAATCAATCCAAACGTAGGTCAATACGCAGACCGTCTATTCACACGTAGCATCGTGGGTTGGCCTGGTGTTGTACATATTGAAGGCGATGATTTCTCGCAAGTTATCGAATGTGCATTAGCACAAGATGGTATCGCGCACACAGAAATCGAACACATGATCACGGTTGGTTTTGGTCGTAACGCGCTAATGGAAGCTGCTCCTGCAGTTATCAAAGAAGTTAAAGCGGGTAACATCAAACACTTCTTCCTAATCGGTGGTTGTGACGGTGATAAAGAAGAGCGTAGCTACTTCACTGACATCGCTGTTAATACACCTAAAGATTCAGTGGTACTAACGCTGGCTTGTGGTAAATACCGTTTCAATAAGAAAGAGTTTGGCGATATCAATGGTATCCCGCGTCTATTAGATGTTGGCCAATGTAACGATACTTATTCTGCAATTCAATTAGTGTTAGCACTGGCTGAAGAGTTTGATTGTGGTGTGAATGAATTACCGCTAAGCATTGTTTTATCTTGGTTCGAACAAAAAGCAATTGTGGTTTTATTAACGTTATTCGCTTTAGGTATCAAAGGTATTTATACCGGTCCTACAGCTCCTGCGTTCTTAACTGACAACTTAATCAAAGCACTTCAAGATAACTTTGATATGCGCAGTGTTGGTGACGCTGAAACTGATTTAGTGACTATGTTAGCTGGTAAATAGCACTCGCTGATCAATGCGGTGATAAGCCGCATTGGTTAAAGACGTTCGACACGCCGTAGCGCCCATCCATGGGGCTATTTGCTAGAACAGAGGCTGACATCCATGCCAGCAACAGTCGACTTACTTTAATCAATGCTCATGGTTTTAGATCAGCATTCGAATTAAAAAGACAGCAGCTACAAGTTCAAATATTTCATTCTAGCGGCTGTCTTTAATAAACATTTTCTTAATAACAATTATTCTTAAATTATCACTGCGATAGGTGCAATAATGTCTTCTTCAAATACGCCGTCTTCAACTATTTCGCCACCAGCGCTTTCTTCACCAGTACTTAAGCCTCTTAAATTAAACAGTGCTGGATTAGGTCAATCAACGACGAGCAAAGAAAAACCTGCGCCTGTAAGCAGTAAACTACAAGCTCCCAAGCTTAGTTTTTCTCTTGGGGGTTCAGATAACAACAGTTCAAAAAACACAGCCAAACCAGCGACTGCTAAGCTGTCTACTTCCAAGCTAAAACCACCTAAGCTTAACTTTGCTCTTGGTGGTAGTAAGTCGACGAGCTCTTCAAAACTTGCAACGCCAAAGCTGAATTTCTCACTTGGTGAAATGGTAGCTAAACCAAGCTTAAAGCCAACAACTTGGTCACCTACTACAACTTCATTAGTATTGGTAAAGCGTGAATTAGAAACGCATGACTCGATGAGCTTTACTTTTGCGGCCGCAGACCAAACTTTGTTTGATTTCAAACCTGGTCAATTCGTGACATTAGCGGTAGAAATCGACGGTAAAACCCATTATCGCGCCTATTCAATTAGCTCTGTACCACAACAAAAACAATTACGTTTAACCATTAAGCGTGTACCTGACGGTTTAGTTTCTAATTGGTTAGCGGATAACTTAACTATCGGCGATAACTTGTCGGCATTAAACATTGCCGGCCAATTCAATAGCAGCGATTGCCAACACAAAGCAAAACTACTTTTGGTTAGCGCAGGTTGTGGTATCACTCCAGTCATGTCGATTGCCAAAGCATTATTAGCGCAAGATAGCGACGCTGACATTGAGTTCTTACATTGCGCCCGAGACAAAGACAACGTTATCTTCCATGCAGAGATGCAAACGTTAATCGCTCAACATAGCAATTTCAAAGTTCAATTACTGTTAGAAAACAGTGACGGTTTTGCTAACTTCAGTGCTAATGACAATGATGACAATGCCACGACTAATAGTCCTGCTTTAGCACATCAAACAGGCATGGTGAGTAAAGACGTTATTCAGCAGTTATATCCAGATTTACAAGATCGCACTATTTTCTTGTGTGGCCCTGTTGGCTTTATGAAAGCAGTAGAGAATATAGCCCAAGAAAGTGACTTTGATATGGCGAATTTCTTCCAAGAAAGCTTTACGCCAGCTGCAGACAACAAACAGCAAGATGACATCACATCAGGCGCATCAACAGAGAGCGTGATGCTGTACGTACCCGACTTTGCAGTAGAGAAAGAAGTTGCACAAGGTTCATCACTATTAGAGTTACTAGAGAACAATGGCGTGCCAATTATCGGCGCTTGTCGCGCGGGTGTTTGCGGTTCGTGTAAGTGTAAAGTCACTAGCGGTGAAGTGAAATCAAGCAGCAGCGAAACACTGACCGCAGCAGAAATTGAACAAGGGTTTGTATTAGCCTGTTCAAGTACAGTTGAGGGGGATATCACTGTAGCACTCAGCTAATAAAGCAAATGAGTGAGATGAAATAATACCAGATAAGCATCGAGGTATCATAAAGTGGCAGGCTTTATCGATAGCTCGATTTTATGCGTCTGCCAATTTTTCACACCCTACAGCCCAATCTATTCCTCAATCTATTTCCCACGCCCTACTTCTCAATCTATTCCTCAATCTAGTCAACCAGATTAACTCTGCTACTCTTAATAAGAGACATCGTAGAGGATAAACTCAATGAGTTATAACCATATATTAGTGGCTGTCGATTTAACTAGCCCCAGTGAAATAGTCATGAGTAAAGCAGTTACATTAGCAAAAGAGGCTAATGCTAAGCTTTCACTTATTTATGTTAGTGCGCATCATTTGAAAGTGTCGGCTCCCGGGGGCATTCCGTGGTTAGCGTCGCATGACATCGAAGATACAGACACAGACGAAAAAGAAAAGGAGCAGTACCAAACAGAGCTCAACGCATTAGCTGAACAGCTTGATTACCCCGTTGAAAATAGGTTGGTTTTAATGGGCGAGTTGGAAGTGGAATTAACAACAGCTATCCATCAATTAGAGGCTGATTTATTAATTTGTGGACATCACCATGATTTATGGAGTCGGTTATTATCTTCAATACGAAAAATTGCTAACGCCGTCGACACTGATTTATTAATTGTTTATCTTGAAAAATAATAAGATAGCCTGTGAACGTTAAGCCTACCTCCCCAAAAAAGTACATTAGGGTCACTATTTTTGTTCAGTAACCACGTTCATTTTCTATCGTGACTTACCTTCACGGTTAACATTTTTGTAGGCATCAATTAATTCAAAATAGCCTTATGGCGATGTTTATACGCCTTTGGGCTAAGCCTCAGATATGTGTCTCTAGAACTACCGACAACGAATGCGGACTACCCCTCATACTTAAAAAAGTAGGTTTATATGAATAAAGAACGTCCTCTACTAAAATGGGGCATTACAGGTACTGTGATTTTTGCACTGTGCTGTTTTACTCCAATTCTGGTTATCGCTTTGGGGGTTGTTGGTCTTTCTGGGCTACTTGGTTATTTAGATTACGTCCTACTGCCTGCACTCGTTTTTTTTATTGGGTTGACGGTTTACGCATTGTTTAAAAGTAAGATGAAAGATAAATCTGATTGCTGACATATAAGCCCAAAGAATGGAGGAAAATAAATGGATAAGTGCGATTCTAGCAAGCAGCCAAATGCATCATCTTGTTGCAGCAGCAATAAAACCAAACAAGACCATGACCTTCATCTTGCAATTATAGGTAGTGGCTCAGCGGCATTTGCCTGCGCGATAAAAGCAGCGGAAGGTGGCGCGAGAGTCACCATTATAGAGGCGGGAGATGTGATTGGCGGCTGCTGTGTCAATATTGGATGTGTGCCATCAAAAATATTAATCCGTGCAGCACAACTAGCTAAGCAGCAACGAGATAATCCATTTTCAGGGTTGAAGAATCAGACTCCAATTATTAACCGCGCGTTATTGACGAAGCAGCTAACATCGCGTGTTGATGAATTGAGAGCAGCTAAATACCAGAATATTTTAGATGGTAACCCGTCATTGAGTTTAATTAAGGGGTACGCCCGCTTTAAAGATTCAAATACTTTAACTGTTACCTCAGAGAGTGGGCAGGAAATCGAGGTTGTCGCAAACCGCATTTTAATCGCAACAGGCTCAACACCAACTATTCCACCGATTGCAGGTTTAGTTGATACGCCTTATTGGACTTCGACAGAGGCATTATTTTCAGAGGAAACACCTGACCACTTAGTGGTGATTGGCTCATCGGTAGTCGCTCTGGAAATCGCTCAAGCCTATCGCCGTTTGGGCTCCGAAGTGACAGTACTGTCAAGACATACCTTACTGTACAGAGAAGACCCTCTTCTGGGAGGGCGCTTATGTCAGTCTTTTGAAAAAGAAGGGATTAGAGTTCTTAACCAGACGCAAGCCAGTCAAGTAAGCTTTGATGGTATGTCTTTCACTCTTTCAAGTAACAATGGTCAAATTAATTGCGATAAATTACTGGTGAGTACAGGGCGTCATGCGAATACAGCTAGATTAAATCTTGATGTGGTCGGTGTTAATACAGACAGCAATGGCTGTATAGAAGTTAATGCTCGAATGGAAACGTCTGTGCCTAATATCTTTGCTGCTGGTGATTGCTGCAATATTCCTCAACATGTGTATGTTGCCGCTGCGGCAGGCAGTCGTGCGGGAATTAATATGACGGGAGGGAATGCAGAGCTTAATTTATCATCAATGCCAGCAGTCATTTTTACCGACCCACAAGTCGCAACGGTTGGGTTAACCGAGACTCAAGCAGAAAGCCAAGGCATAGAGACTGACTCTAGAGTATTAGATATGGAAAATGTACCAAGGGCATTAGCTAACTTCGAAACTGACGGTTTTATAAAATTAGTGATAAATTTAGATTCACAACAGCTCATTGGTGCGCAAATTCTTGCTCATGAAGGTGGTGAGTTAATTCAAAGTGCTGCGTTAGCTATTAGCAATAAAATGACAGTAAATGAATTAGCGGATCAGCTTTTTCCATACCTTACTATGGTTGAAAGCTTAAAGTTATGTGCCCAAACTTTTAATAAAGACGTCAAAGAGCTTTCTTGTTGTGCTGGTTAAATCGAATGCATAATATTCATTTTTCCATATTAAAACGGCTCTGAAGCTATGTGGTTAAAGTATAAGATCTAACTCACTTATGCCCACATATGGCTTAGAGCAGTCCATTCATTACAGCAGTCCATTCATTATTTCCAATATAGTACTAACCGCGTCGCTTATAACTATCTATAGCGATTAATACCAAGGCCAGCATAATAGCCCCGTAGATTGGCCATTGGATTAGCTCAATGCGCTCACCAAGTAATAGGCCAACACAAAAAACCAAGGTCGGTTCTAAATAAGTTAATAAGCCAAATAGGCTAAGTGGCAGCATTTGTGAGGCGTATAAAAATAATAACATGGGTAGTGTGCCAGTGATCCCGAGTCCTAGGTAATAAGCCCAAGATGATACTTCGATTTGTTGCCAATCATGAAAAGGTTGTAAATAGAGCATGGCAAGCAATGCGATTGGTAGTAAAAAAAGGTTGTCTAAGGTGAATACCAGGTCGCTCGCCATTGGGTAACGTCGGCGATTCATAAAGTACAGCGGATACCCTAAGGCAACCACAAACACAATCCAAGAGATGCCATCGGCAATAACATAGGCATAAACAACACCACAAGCAGCAATGATGCATGCGATTAACTGTACACGGCTTAATTGCTCACCATACACAAAGTAACCAACGGCAACCAACGTCAGCGGCAGCGCAAAATAGCCTAATGCCACAGAGAGTATTTCACCCTGTAGAGGCGCCCAGATAAACAGCCAAAACTGTGGCGCAATTAAACAGGCGGAGAGTAAAAATCTAGGCCATAACCGCCATTGTTTTAATTGTTCCCACAACATTGAGATTCGCCCAACTATGATTAAACCCAATAGCATAATGACGGAACTCCACAAAACCCTTTGCCCGGCTAGCCAATGACCAGCGCCTCCGGTAACAGCTGTTTCTGGCCAGGTAGGTTGAAACTGTACATACATGGGCAGCAATGCAAATAAACAAGACGCTATTATTGAAGCCATTAATCCCTTTTTGTGATCGGAAAAATGAAAAGTTTTATTATTAAGTTTGGAGAAAATCATAGGTTATCAAATTAAACTGGTTAGAGAATGAGAGTAAGGGCGTGGATGATACCATGACCACTGCGCATAACAGATAGAGACCTTCAATTACCCCACAAAATATAATGGATATTACCATCGGCTAGTACCATGATTCTAAGCCATTCCCGTCCAGCTATGGCTTAGTGCAATAACATTAAACCGAATTCCCCCAAAAACACGTTAGAGTCACAATTCGCTCATCAGTAACCACATTCATTTCTATCGTGATTTGTCTTCACGGTTAATATTTTTGTAGGCATAGATTAATTCAAAATAGTCTTATGGCGATGTTGATATGACTTAGGACTAATGCCATAAAAGCGTTTGAAAATACGACTGAAATGACTGCTACTAATAAACCCTAGCTCAAAGCTAACTTGGGTGATCTGCATACCTGTCTTAATCAATTCTGCCGCTTTCTTCAAACGTTGCTGTTGCTGAAAAGCCAAAGGCGTACAACCAAAGTGAGCTTTAAATTGATTAAAAAATTTGGTTCTGCACATGCACGCAATACGGCACAACTGGTCGATATCAATACATTCATGTAGGTGTTGATTAATAAACTCAACCGCCATGGTTAACCCACTGTGATCGGGTTGCTGCTGGCAAAACGACATCATAAAGTCACGACTTTGCTGACGTAACAAACGTACCGTCAATTCCGATACCGCTAAATTGATCATGTAACTACGATCAGGATCGTCATCCACATACAACTCGGTCATACGTTGCAATAGTGCCTGCGTCTGCGAATTATGATGAGTATGTAGTAACTGTTGTTGATATTGCACTGGGCCAAATTCACTGTGCTTTTCAGCTTGGGCATTAAGGTTATCAGCTATCTTCGCGATACGGTCGGTGGATATTTCAATCGCTAGACAACGAGTTGGCGCAGCTAAACTGGCAATGGGAAAATCAATTTCAACGCTTTGACTTGGCGCTAATACAAAGGATTCATGGGGTACAAAGTCACTGTCATAATTCGAGTCCTGACTGTGCATTACCTTTTTCCCGCTGATCATGGCGCAAAACAACGGATTTTCTGACTTCAACTCTACCCGCTTAGCTTGTTGAAAAGTATCATAAATACTTAACTGAGACTCGGGGCCATCATAGCTGGTTTGGTTTTCTACCATCACTTCTGGCTTAAATTCTGGATCGAGGTTGGATCCTCTATTAGGCACTATCTGCATCACACACTTCCTTGTTATGGACTGACAGTCAATTTTTGCGAACTCCCAGCGCAGTTTATGACACACCGTCATGATAACTTCACTCTCTCGCAAAAAACAATAACTAAAGGAAAGAGTTATGATCTATGCAGCACCTGGAACCAAAGATGCACTTATTAATTTTAAGCCGCGCTACCAAAACTTCATTGGCGGTCAATGGGTAGAGCCTCAAAACGGCTGCTACTTTGACAACATCAGCCCAATCAATGGCGAAGTCATCTGTCAAATTCCACGTTCAAACTACCTAGATATCGAACTTGCATTGGACGCAGCACATAAAGCTAAAGATGCTTGGGGCTCAGCGTCAGTAACCGTTCGCTCTAATACCCTACTTAAAATCGCTGATCGTTTAGAACAAAACATCACCAAACTAGCCATCGCAGAAACGTGGGATAATGGTAAAGCCATTCGTGAAACACTGGCCGCTGACATTCCTTTAGCGGTTGACCATTTCCGTTACTTCGCAGGTTGCTTACGTGCTCAAGAAGGCAGTATTGGCGATCTAGATGAGAATACTGTCTCATATCATTTTCATGAACCATTAGGTGTTGTTGGCCAGATCATTCCGTGGAATTTCCCTATTCTAATGGCTGCATGGAAACTAGCACCGGCATTGGCTGCTGGTAACTGCGTGATCTTAAAACCTGCTGAACAAACACCTGCCTCTATCTTGGTATTGATGGAGTTAATTGAAGATCTATTACCAGCTGGTGTGTTGAATATCGTCAACGGTTACGGCGCTGAAGCGGGCCAAGCGTTAGCAAGTAGCACACGTATTGCTAAGATCGCGTTTACAGGTTCAACCCCTGTTGGTTCGCATATTCTAAAATGTGCGGCGGAAAACATCATTCCATCAACTGTCGAACTCGGCGGTAAATCACCAAACATCTTCTTCCCCGATATTATGAACCATGAAGATGCTTATCTGAGTAAATGTATCGAGGGCGTGGTATTAGCGTATTTCAATCAGGGCGAAGTCTGTACTTGTCCATCACGCTTGTTAGTACATGAAGATATCTATGAGCAGTTTATGGCTAAGATCATCGAACGTACCCAACAGATCAAACGTGGTAATCCATTGGATACCGAAACCATGGTTGGCGCGCAAGCATCAAAAGAACAATTTGAGAAGATCTTAAAGTACATTGAGATTGGTAAAGAAGAAGGCGCTGAACTGCTTATCGGTGGCGAGATTGAAGAAGTGCATACCGATCATGAAAATGGTTTCTATATCCAGCCTACCTTGTTTAAAGGCACCAATAAAATGCGTATCTTCCAAGAAGAGATTTTTGGCCCAGTGATCGCAGTAACCACCTTCAAAACTGAAGCTGAAGCATTAGAGATAGCCAATGATTCTGAATTTGGTTTAGGTGCAGGTGTTTGGAGTCGCGACATGAATGTAGCTTACCGTATGGGTCGTAAGATCCAAGCTGGTCGCGTATGGACAAACTGTTACCACATGTACCCTGCCCACGCAGCATTTGGTGGTTATAAGAAATCTGGTGTTGGTCGTGAAACCCATAAAGTGGCGCTAGAGCATTACCAGCAGACTAAAAACTTACTTGTTAGCTATGACGTTAACCCGCTTGGTTTCTTTTAATTAAGCTTTTATTCTGATTTATTCAATTAGCAGCTTAACGGTTATCTCATTATCGTTAAGTTGCTGAGTTAGACCTCTAGCCTAACATTTCATATTTAAAGATAGCCAAACCTACATTTTTGTAACCATCTTATTCGTCAAAATAAGTCAGTTACCTCGGTAATGAAGCGACAAACTAAAACCCAAAAATAAATGACAGCTAGATACACTGATACTTAATTACTTCAATTAAAACTCTGATTAATAAAGTATTTTATAATTTAAAATATAAATAACCCATAATTTTTTAGACTTGTTCTAATATTCAAAATCCCCCCCTATTAATGACAATCAATTGAAATAATTCATAAAAAATTGATTTCATTAACTTATATCAATTTACTGAGTGTTATACTTCTCACCAATTTTAATTGACAGCTAAAGGTATACATGAAACGACTCTCGACTTGTGCCCTACTCTATCCTACCTCGGTATTATCCAGTGAGGAAACAAGTACTACGATCTCCAATGTTAGTAATGAAAGTTACCAATTTTTGGTGCTTGGTATTCTAACTATTGCTTTAATTATTTTCTATATCAGCATCAGAACCTTAATTTCAGCTTCCAAAGCTAAAAAAGAAGCTATCGATTTACAAAAAAAATTGGATACTGAACCATTAGATGCTGCTCTTTCTCGCTTAGAATCTGAAATTAACGAATCCAAAAATAAAGTCGAAAAGAATATAGGGTTGCTAGATACTCTTTCTAAACTAGCTTCTCCAGTCATTCTTAATGCTGAAAAAATTAAAGTTGGTCTATTGCCTCCAACCTTTTGCTCTGAAGATACTCAAGAACTTAAAGAAAATATTCATCAGTGTAGAATAGAGCAGTTCGAACTTATAAAGAATGGCTTAGCTGTTGAAATTTATGGTGAGTTCACCTGGTTAGGTTCTAAATCTAATGGCATGATTTTCATGAGTTCATATCGAGACCTGATCTTAAGAGCATTCAACGCTGAATATGAGATGATCTGTAGAAAAATGCGTATCAATAGTTATGTAGGCGCGGTAGAGAAAGTTAATAAGCTAACAACTCAATTGAGTAAACTAGGCGAAACGGCAAATGTTGAGGTTACTAATGCATATGTTAAATCCAAACTTATTGAGCTCAAATGGTGGTATCAAGGTTTAGAGCATATTGATCAATTAAAAAATCAGCGCAAAGTTGAAAAACAGCTATTGAGAGAACAAAATAAAGTAATGGGTAGCGTAAATGCAGCTCTGGAAGATAAAATTGAAGATTCAGAATTAGAACTAGAAGAAGCTAGAAAACGAGCAGAAAAAATGGTTGATAATGAACTTGCTGAAATTGAAAAAATGATTTCTCGAATAGAAAAAGAGAAAAAAAGCCTGGAAGAGAAGTTTGAACGTGCTATATCTCAAGCTCAAATTACACGTTCAGGCTATATCTACGTTATATCAAATAAAGGTTCATTTGGTGAAGGTGTAGTAAAAATAGGCATGACTCGTCGACTAGAACCATTAGATCGAGTGCGAGAATTAGGTAATGCATCAGTTCCATTTAGATTTGATGTACATAGCTTGACCTTTGTAGACGATGCACCGTCAATTGAAAAAAAACTTCACAATAAATTTCATGATAAACGTGTTAACACGGAAAACTTTAGAAAAGAATTCTTTAAAGTGAGCATCAAAGAGGTCATGGAAGTATTTGATGAATGTGGATTAGAAACTGATTGGTACGTGGAAGCAGAAGCAAAAGAGTATGAAGAAACAAAACAAAAACGTGCAGCGTTGATTGCAGTATCCGGATCAAAAGAAAAGCCAAAATCTGTTGCTCAAGACTTACCGGAGTTTATTTAACTATGACAAGCATTCTATTACTAGGTGTTAGTACAGGCATTATTTTTATTGCAAGTATTGCACTCTATTTCAATTCGAAGTCTAAGCTCAATAAAACTAATGAAGAATTAAATCATCTTAAAGAAATTGCTTCACCTCGTGTTAATCTTGAGAAAGAATTATCAGGAATCAACGACAAAGACGAAGCTACGAAATCTACATATCGTAATTTAAGAGAGAAGCTAACTGATTGTGAAGCATTAATTGAAGAACATGATATTGGTGTCGGTACTGTAGACAGCAAATTATATATACTGCCAGACTATACCGATAACACGTATTCCATTGAGCAAGAAATAAAATCCGTAAAAGATGAAGCAAAAAAAATGGTCAAAGATCGTACTGCTTGTATCTGTAATATAGGTGATAATATTACGTTAGGTAACAGTAAAGCAAAAGCAAGATCTGCATTTAAACGAGAAGAAAAACTTCGTATTCGCTGTTTAGATAATGAAGTTAAGGCCGCTATTGTCCTTGTCGATTGGTATAATGTTCAACGCCTTAAAGAACGTATAAAGAAAACATTTCACGTGATCAATTCTTCTGGCCATCTTACCAAGACATTTTTACAAGAAGACTATTTAAAGCTTAAACTTGCGGAGCTTCAGTTAAGCTTTGACCTAACCGAGCAAAAACAAGTCATCAAAGAAAGAGAACGTGAGGAAAAAGCTATTCAAACTGAAGCTGAACGTGATGAACAAAAGCTACAAGCAGCTCAAAAGAAAGCAGAAACTGAGCGCTTAAAAATGGAAACCCTTATTGAGAAAGAATTGGCAAAGCTAACAGATAAAACCGGAGCATCTCAAGATAAGCTCAATGAATTAAAAGCTGAGTTAGCAAAGCTAAAGGAGCGTGAAGTACGCGCTATGTCGATGGCACAACAAACACGTGCTGGTTATGTGTATGTGATTTCAAATCCAATGGCGTTTGGCGATAGAATTTGTAAAATTGGTATGACGCGTCGCTTAGAACCATCCGATCGAGTCAAAGAGCTAAGTAGTGCCTCTGTACCAGATGTGTTTACGACACATGCATTTATTTATTCTGAAGATGCTCCATCACTTGAACGCCAGCTTCACAATAAATTTGATAATAAGCGGTTAAATCTGGTGAATTTACGCAAAGAATATTTTGAAATAGATCCTAACCAAGCTATCGATGCGGCTTCAGATATCGATAGCTCCTTAGAGATTAAACGGTTTGCTTAATTTGAAATACGTTTAAAATCAGTAAATTTGACATAAAGCCTCTCCCTACAGGGCTTTATGTCAAACTACCTCTGAGTTTAAGTGAGCAAGCCGAGTCATTCTACGCAAAATATGGTTTCGAGGTACTTTGTTAAATCAACGGTCGTGTAAGAATGTTCATTCCAATAAAAACAGTCAGCTATTCACTTAGATGTATCAAGTAATCAAACCCAGCCCAACCCAGAACAGAGTAAGACTTTTATTAAAATTCCCCCTTTCCTTAAAGTTACATTGATCCTTTCCCGATATTCATCCGTATAGATTCATTAAGAATTATGAGTAGGTAGGGAAAACCAACGTACTTAGATGTCACGGTATGGCAGGCGTCGATGGTTATACCTGTTGGTGACTTACAAATTTTCTTCAATAAAATTGAAAATTTGCAATCTGATAAACCCATTGCTGAAAGATGAGGCGTTAATGAATATTTTCATTTTAGATACTAATATTCAAAAGTGTGCACAATACCACTGTGATCAACATGTGGTGAAAATGATCTTAGAGAGTGTACAACTACTCTGTACTGCATTAAATAAAAAAGGCTTCGTAACTCCTTACAAGTCGACCCATTCAAATCACCCTTCAGTATTATGGGTTGAAGAGTCTTATGACAATTTTTTGTGGCTTAAAAAATTAACGTTCGCACTCAATAAAGAATATAAATATCGATACAATAAAGAAGTAGATCACAAATCAATAGCAACGCTAAATGAAATTAGTCATTATTCATTTCCGGCCATTGGTCTAACTGCGTTTCCTCAAGCGATGCCAGACAAATATAAAGTTGATAGCGATGCCGTCAGTGCCTACAGGAATTTCTATATCGGCGATAAATCCAAATTTGCAAAGTGGACTAAACGTGTGGCGCCAAATTGGTTTATCGAAGGGTTATAAGCGGTTCTGATCCTACATTTAAAAGCAAACTCCCCCCTCAGTCCTTTACCACCAACACATAATAACTTGCATTTTCTCACCAACTAATAGATCATTTGTATAGTCAATTAAGCTTAATTGATTACTTCATTACACTGCTATTAAAATTAGACGTTATCAAGGTTAGACACTATGAACAGTTCGCCGCGCTATATTCAGATCCAAGACTTCATCCTTGAAAAAATCAATACCCATGTTTGGCTGCCTGGTAACAAGATCCCAACAGAACTAGAGCTAACCAAACAGTTTAACGTCAGTCGGATGACAGTGAATAAAGCCATACGCGATCTAGTCAATCAAGGTCTGTTAGAAAGAACCCCGCGTCTAGGTACCTTTGTATGCCAGAAAAAGGTCGAATCATCCCTGAGTGATATTCGTAATATTGCTGATGAGATCCGTCAACGCGGTAAAGCCTACAGTAATAAGATACTGCGTCAGGTGACGATACCTGCTGATGATGAAATAGCGATGCGCTTGGGCGTTAGAATAGATACGCCAATTTTCTTTAGTGAAATCATACATTACGAAGACGATGTCGCATTACAGTTAGAAGTGCGTTGGGTCAATCCACAGTTTGCGCCAGACTACATCACGCAAGACTTCAGCCTAGCGACACCCAATGAATACTTAACTAAAAACTGCCCATTAAGCTCGATTGAACATACTGTTGAAGCGGTAATGCCAATCACGTCTATCCAACAGCACTTGAACTTAACAGCACTACAGCCTTGTCTGTTACTCAATCGTCGCACTTGGAGCAAGCAAGATTTGATCAGTGTTGCCCTACTTTATCACCCAGCAGATAAATACAAGCTAAGCCTGAAAACTGAAATATAGCACTGCCTATTCAACGCCAAATCAACTTATTCCGCTAAGCTATTACCGTCAAACCGTGTCGATTCAATATCGACACGCATCATAAAAACACCTCAAATAATTAACAAAACCACAACTAGATCACAACAAATTGATTTAGAACTTGCGCTTCATCCTTAAATTGTCTATTTAATTGTATATACATTTAAACGTGCCTTTATATTTGAATCTAACAACGTGAGTATCTGATGAGTTTATTGCTAACCAATACAACAATTGTATCTATGGATCAAAGTGATTCCGATTACCAAACCCAACCTCATTGTTACATTGCAATGGAGCACGGTAAGATCGTCGAAATTGGTGCGATGCAGCAATGCCCAACAGCCGCGTTTACTCAGGTTATCGATTGCCAAAACCGTCTTATCACTCCGGGTCTTATCGACAGTCATACCCATCTGGTATTTGCAGGTAACCGCGCTAAAGAATTTGAGCAACGCTTAACAGGCGTGCCGTATGAAACAATCGCCAAGCAAGGTGGTGGCATTCTTTCTACTGTAAACGCCACCCGCGCTGCCACTGAAGCAGAGTTAATCGAACTGGCACTTAAGCGCCTTTCTGCACTTACTGCAGATGGCGTCACAACGATTGAAATCAAATCAGGTTATGGCTTAACGTTGGAAGATGAATTGAAAATGCTACGTGCAGCCAAGCAATTAGAGCAGCACGCCAATATCAAGGTATCAACTACCCTGCTCGCAGCTCACGCTGTGCCACCCGAATATAAAGGCGATGCCGATAGCTACATCCGTTACGTGTGTGACGAAATCATTCCGGCAGCTGTCGCCGCCAAACTAGTCGATGCAGTTGATGTGTTTTGTGAAGGTATCGGTTTTAACTTAGCGCAAACCCAAGCAGTTTTCGAAACGGCCTTATCTTATGGACTCGGCATCAAAGGTCACACCGAACAATTAAGCAATCTAGGCGGTAGTGAACTGGCGGCAAAAATGGGCGCGACCTCGGTTGATCATATCGAATACCTTGACGAGCAAGGCGTGAAAGCACTGGCTGAACATGGCACAGTCGCCACCCTGCTACCTGGCGCATTTTACTTTTTAAGAGAAACCCAGTTACCGCCCATTGAATTGTTGCGTCAACATAACGTGCCAATGGCATTAGCAACCGATTTCAATCCGGGCACCTCGCCTATTGCCTCATTAACTATGATGATGAATATGGGCTGTACCTTATTTAGATTAACGCCGGAAGAAGCACTGCGAGGCGTAACTTGCCATGCCGCCCGTGCATTAGGGTTACAAGATGCTCGCGGCCAAATTAAAGTCGGCTACGATGCTGATTTAGCCATCTGGGATATCGACCACCCTGCACAGTTATCCTATGAAATCGGAACACCAAGGTTGCACGCACGCATCTTAAATGGAGCGCTTTGTCATGACTAAGACTATCTATCCGGCAGTAAGTAATTACGAAACGACCAAAGCGGACATCTGGCAAGGTCGTATTGACGCTGAAGACGGCGAAGCTGGTATGCGTTTTCATCAAAAGGTGCTCGTAGCAGATAAAGACGAACAGTTTACAACTGACAGCCAAAATGGTGTTGTGCTACTCGGTTTCGCCTGTGATGAAGGTGTTAAGCGTAATAAAGGCCGTGTTGGCGCAGTACAAGCACCAGATGTGATCCGTAAAGCGTTAGCCAATATGGCGTGGCATCATGACAATCCAGCTGCGATGACGACTAATAAAAATACATCAACCTTTATTGATGGCGGCAATATCTATTGCAACGATACTGATTTAGCTCGTAGCCAACAAGAACTGGCGAAACATGTTGAAGCCGCACTGAACAAACAGAACAAAGTCATCGTATTAGGCGGCGGACACGAGATCGCTTGGGGCACATTCCAAGGACTTTCTCAGCACTTACAAACAGTTAATCAGCACTTCCAAAGCACAAGCGTTAACAAAGCCAATGTAACTAAACCGAAAGTTGGTATTATCAACTTTGATGCCCATTTTGATTTACGCACCTATTCAGCAGACGATAAAGCATTCCCGACCAGCTCTGGCACGCCTTTTAATCAAATAGCCAAACACTGCCAACAATTAGGCTGGGAATTTAACTACGCCTGCCTTGGTGTCAGTCGCGCCAGCAATACCCAAGCGCTATTTACACTAGCAGATGAGCTAGGCGTACATTATCGCGAAGACCACCAGCTGGCCTCTTATTACCTTGCTGAACGAATCAGTGAGCTAAATACATTTATAAATAAGGTCGATTATCTGTACTTGACCATCGACATTGATGTGTTCTCGGCATGCACTGCGCCCGGTGTCAGTGCACCCGCAGCGCGAGGCATATCTCTTGAAAGCGTCGAAGCTTTATTGCAACCCATCTTTAATGCGACAAACAGCGCAGGTCAAGCCAAGTTATTAGTGGCAGACCTAGCCGAATACAACCCTAATTTCGATATAGACAATCAAACAGCAAGGCTTGCAGCGCGACTAACGTGGGATATCTCCCGCGCTATGTTCACAGTTAAATAGCTCAAGCTTACATAGCAAACCAGATAAAAACTGAATTGCTCATTAATTAAAATACCAAACAAATTAAAGTGAAAAGGAAATCCCAATGACTGATAAACGTTTAGATACATCTCGTACTATCATTGCCCCGCACGGCACAAAGCTGAATACCAAGTCGTGGCAAACCGAAGCGCCATTACGCATGTTAATGAACAACCTACATCCTGATGTTGCCGAACACCCGCATTCATTGGTTGTCTACGGTGGTATCGGCCGCGCCGCGCGTGATTGGGAATGTTACGACAAGATCGTCGAAGTACTTAAGCGTTTAGAAGATGATGAAACCTTATTAGTACAGTCCGGTAAACCAGTAGGCGTATTCCAAACCCACAGCAACGCACCGCGCGTATTAATTGCTAACTCAAATCTAGTACCACATTGGGCTAACTGGGAACACTTCAACAAGCTAGATAAAGCCGGCTTGATGATGTACGGACAAATGACCGCAGGTTCTTGGATCTACATCGGTTCTCAAGGCATTGTTCAAGGTACTTACGAAACATTCGTGGCCATGGCAAAACAGCATTTCGATGGTAAAGCCCAAGGTCGTTGGGTATTAACTGGCGGCTTAGGCGGCATGGGCGGCGCGCAACCGCTTGCAGCGACTATGGCTGGTTTTTCTATGATCGCCGTTGAATGTGATGAATCGCGTATCGACTACCGTTTACGCACAGGCTATGTCGATAAGAAAGCCACCACGCTTGATGAAGCATTAGCGCTACTTGATGATGCAATCAAAAGTGGCAAACCAACTTCTATTGGCTTATTAGGTAATGCCGCTGATATCTTCCCAGAATTAGTCAAACGCGGTGTCGTGCCCGATTGTACTACCGACCAAACATCAGCACATGATCCACTGAATGGCTACTTGCCACAAGGTTGGACAATGGCACACGCTGCAGCAATGCGTAAAGAAGATGAAGCAGCCGTTGTTAAAGCTGCTAAACAGTCAATGGCAATTCAAGTGCAAGCCATGTTAGACCTACAAAAAGCAGGTTCAGCAACGGTTGATTACGGTAATAACATTCGTCAAATGGCTATGGAAGAAGGCGTAGAGAATGCGTTTGATTTCCCAGGTTTCGTTCCAGCCTATATACGTCCTTTATTTTGTGAAGGCATTGGTCCTTTCCGTTGGGTGGCATTGTCTGGCGATCCAGAAGATATCTACAAAACCGATCAGAAAGTAAAAGAGCTGATCCCCGATAATCCACAACTGCATAACTGGTTAGACATGGCACGTGAGCGTATTCAGTTCCAAGGTTTACCTGCGCGTATTTGTTGGGTTGGTCTAAAAGACCGTCAACGTCTGGGATTAGCCTTTAACGAAATGGTTAAAAATGGCGAACTAAAAGCACCGATTGTAATTGGTCGTGACCACCTCGATTCCGGCTCTGTTGCCAGCCCTAATCGCGAAACCGAAGGCATGATGGATGGTTCGGATGCTGTATCGGATTGGCCACTGTTAAACGCCCTGCTTAATACAGCCAGTGGTGCAACGTGGGTTTCACTACATCATGGCGGCGGCGTTGGCATGGGCTTCTCTCAACATTCCGGTATGGTCGTGCTTTGTGACGGTACTGAAGATGCGCATCAACGTATTAGCCGTGTACTACGTAACGATCCGGCAACAGGCGTGATGCGTCATGCTGATGCGGGTTATGACCTTGCCAAAACCTGTGCTAAAGAACAGAATTTAGACCTACCTATGCTTGATACAGCTAATAACAGTAATAATCATAATAAATAATCTTGGAGAAATAAACATGTACCAACTAACAATTAAACCAGGGTTATTAACGCTGGCACAACTTCGTCAAATCAGCCGTGCACCAGTACAGGTATCACTTGATCCTAGCTGCCACGAAGATATCCACGCCAGCACTAAAGTCGTTAACGACGTGATTGCCGAAAACCGCGTTGCTTATGGTATCAATACTGGCTTTGGCTTACTGGCTAACACCCGCATTGCGCCTGAAGATTTAGAAACCCTGCAACGTAGTATCGTGTTATCCCACGCGGCTGGTATCGGCGAATTAATGAATGATGAAACCGTACGCTTGATGATGGTGCTGAAAATTAACAGCCTAGCACGTGGTTTCTCAGGTATACGTTTATCAGTAATCGAAGCATTAATGCAGTTAGTTAATGCCGAAGTATACCCTTGCGTGCCGAAAAAAGGTTCTGTAGGCGCATCCGGCGATCTTGCGCCACTTGCTCACATGAGCACTGTGTTGTTGGGTGAAGGTGAAGCGCGTCATCAAGGTAAAATCATCACAGGTGAAGAAGCATTAGTCATCGCCGGTATGCAAAAAATCACCCTAGCACCTAAAGAAGGCTTGGCGCTGTTAAACGGCACCCAAGCATCGACAGCATTTGGTCTGGAAGGCTTATTTGCCGCTGAGGATCTATTTGCTTCGGCCACCTTATGTGGCGCAATGACAGTCGAAGCCGCGTTAGGCAGCCGTCGTCCGTTTGATCCACGTGTACATCGTGTTCGTGGTCATCGCACGCAAATGGATTCGGCGACTATGTATCGCCATATTCTTGGTTTTAGTAGTGAGATTGGTAATTCTCATACTGCCTGTGAGAAAGTCCAAGACCCTTACTCGCTGCGTTGTCAGCCACAAGTGATGGGCGCTTGTTTACAACAGATACGTAATTCTGCAGAAACATTTGAAGTCGAAGCCAATTCAGTATCGGATAACCCTTTGGTTTTTGCTGATGATGGTGACATTATTTCAGCCGGTAACTTCCATGCAGAACCTATCGCCATGGCCAGTGATAACCTTGCGTTAGCGATTGCAGAAATAGGCAGTTTGTCTGAACGTCGTATGGCACTACTAATTGATAGCAGCTTAAGTAAATTACCACCCTTCTTAGTGGACAATGGCGGCGTTAACTCTGGTTTCATGATCGCGCAAGTCACCGCGGCAGCTTTGGCCAGTGAGAATAAATCATTAGCGCACCCAGCGTCAGTTGATAGCTTACCGACATCTGCGAACCAAGAAGATCACGTATCTATGGCAACCTTTGCTGGCCGTCGTTTAAAAGACATGGCAGAAAACACCCGTGGTATCTTAGCGGTTGAATTGTTGTCAGCGGCGCAAGGGTTAGATTTCAGAGCACCACTAAAATCGTCGCCTTTAGTTGAACAAGCGAAAGCAGAATTACGCGAACGCGTGACGTTCTACGATAAAGACCGTTATTTTGCGCCCGATATTGCTAAAGCTAATCAGCTTATTCTCGAAGCTAGCCACAACAAGCTTGTTGCTACTGACATGCTTCCGAGTTTATAAATTCAGGACCTTGCACTATAAATAAATTATAAATAGATTCGCAGGCTTGACTCTAAATTAACGGTTAACCGTTAAAGATTGTCTGCGAATTTTTACATTTTATCTACGGTAACATCGACACTTTGTTTCCCTCCGACACTAGTCTCGATATAACCACCGCTACCTATATTTGCACATTTACTCTCTCCAATCTCATCCAATTTAGCTTTTAACCTTAAGGCTTAGACTCAACGATTACTTGCCCATTAATTACACAACGAATCTAGACATGCACGCCGTAAACGATTAAACGAAGAGAATATAACCTTGGGTAGTCTTGTACTGTTCGATATAGGACATTTGTTGTATATTTGCGCTAATATATTTTATAAATATGCCGTTTTTTAATTATCTATTTATCAAAAAAATAAACCACCATAAAGGAAACACCTTTTGATTGATTCAGCATTAGCCAAATCCATAAACTGGACCACAAAACTATCTCCAGAACTAATGACGCAACTGACATCAATTGCACAGGTAAAAAAGAATCTAACAACAAGCGAACTCGAAGGATCCGATATTGCCCATCAAGGTATTAGTTTCATTCTTGAAGGTACCGTGGCAATTTGCTTACAAACACCAAATCTGAAAACAGTTAACAGCGTCATTGTCGGTAAAGGCAGTTGGTTTGGTGGATTTGAGGAAGGTGAATCTGACTATACGCCATTCTTTATAAGCCAGATAGATCCAGTATCTATCGTCCATTTTAAAAATAGCCAGCTACAGCGTATCGCCGAAAATAATGTCGAAATATACAAATGGTTTCACGGCATGTCGTTTGATGTAAAAGCGAAATGGTTACAAGCACAAATAATAATGAGTGCAAATACCTTATCGCGCGTTATTTATCTGCTACTTGAAATCGCAACAAACAAGCAGAAGTTACAAGGTGAAATACCTAAAATAATGATATCGCAACAACAGATTAGTCGTATAACAGGTATTGCACGTCAACGTGTTAATGAAGCAATCAAGCAGCTCGAAAAAGAAAAGATGGTAGATTTAGGCAGAAGTTGTATTTATTTATCTGATATAGCTGGTTTGAGCGCTAAGCTCGATGACATAGATCTCAGTGTTAGTGATCCAAGAAGCTTCTTTTTTGAATCGCAAATAAAGGGCTGGGTTTAAATATAACGTTGCCATTAATGTAAACCCAGTCGCATGCTATTTATAGCCTTGAATTATCAATAGCATTTAATTGTCTATCATGCGGTTTGGCTAACAATATTACCGAGCAAATAGCACCGATCAGCGCCAGTCCCATATCTGATTGGGTATCCCATATATAACCTTGGGTACCTAAGAATGCTTCCGCATCTTCACCCGTCGCTAATGCCACCCACCACTCAATCAGCTCGTAGAATGCGCTAAAGGCTAAACTCACAGAGATGATAAATAATACTCGCCAGCGCGCACCATTAACGACATTTTTACGAATAAACAATTCTCTGGCAATCAATGCTGGTACAAATCCTTGGAAGAAATGCCCGACTTTATCGTAGTTATTACGTTCAGCACCAAATAGGCCATCAAAGAAAGGTACTTCGGAATAGGTATAATGACCGCCTATCATCAGCACAATACAATGCGCTAAAATGAAAAAGTACAATAGTGAAGTTAGCTTGAAAGACCGGTAAGTGAGCGCGAGAACAACAGCACCGATAATAGCCGGTACAACTTCAAGGAACCAAGTAAACTGATCTTTAGGCTCAATACCAGACCACACTATTACCACTGCAAAAGTTAACATCCAAAGATATTTAATAACGCTACACTCCATAAATAATAGTTAGGCTACTAAGTATATTAATCGAAGCTAATTGTGACAAGTTAAATACCAATAACCCCGAATAGCTTCTATTTCGATGCCTATCAGCTATTGACCAGCAGTGGTCAATAAGTGAACAATGGTGAAAAGTGTCGAAAAAATAACCGTGATAAATATCACATTAATACTTGTGGGGTAATTAATAACGTAACTAACTGATTATGAATAAAATTTAAATATCATGTAAATACAAGGATATAAGATAACAAACCAGACGGCTAATCTAAGGAGGTAGATAAAACTGGAAAATCACGCCAATGTCGGTATTATCTCGCCCCTCACCCCTTAGTGAGAATTTTATGCAAGTAAATGCATGCCAGATTGGCGAAGATGTACCCGTAACAACGACTACCTCAGAGCGTCGCAAAAGCGACAAATTGGTTCCAGCATTAACGATTGGCTTCATTAGCCTATTCTTATTAGCTGCGATCATTGACCTTCCTCGTTTCACAACCTTAATTCAAAACTTATTTTCAGCTGCTGCTGAACAATTTGGTTACTTTTGGCAATGGCTAATGGTAGCAAACTTTGCAGTTGCATTATGCATCGCAGCAACCCGTTACGGTAAAACTCGTATGGGCATGAAAACCAAACCCGAAATAGGCACCTTCCGCTGGTTAGCAATGATCATGTGTACGCTTTTAGCAGGTGGTGGTGTTTTCTGGTCTGCAGCCGAACCGATTTATCATTTCATTACGCCATCAGCAAGCTATCCTGACATTACAGGGTCGACTGTTGAAGCCGTAGTTCCAGCACTAAGCCAAAGCTTTTTGCATTGGGGCTTTCTCGCCTGGTCTGTACTGGGTACCCTCGCAACGATTGTGTTGATGCATGCGCATCACCATCACGGAATTAAGCTACGCCCACGAGCGTTACTTTTCCCTATCGTTGGTAACCGTTTAGAAAACCATTGGTTTGGTGCTGTAATTGACGCTTGTTCAATTATCGCCGTAGCCGCTGGTACTATTGGTCCTATTGGCTTTTTAGCATCACAAATGGGCTACAGCCTTGAAGTGCTAACAGGCCTTAAAAACGACATGAACTCTCAGCTGATGATTTTAGCTGTGGTAGTGTTTATTTGCGCGGCATCAGCGGCATCAGGTATGGATAAAGGTTTACAGTGGCTTAGCCGCTTAAACGTTATCGGTGCATTTGCATTGCTGCTCGCAATCTTAGTATTAGGTCCAACACAATTCATCTTTGAACAATTTGGTCGTGCTTTTGCAGTTTACTTGCAAGACATGCCAACCATGAGTATCACTAACGACAATCCAGGTTGGAATGTTTGGTGGACTTGGTTCTTCTGGGGTTGGTTCATTGGTTTTGCACCTATGATGGCTATTTTCATTGCGCGTATCTCTGAAGGTCGTACTATTCGTGAGTTGGTATTGGCTGTTGCCGTTGGCGCACCGATTGCAACAAACTTCTGGTTCGCAGCACTCGGTGGCACAGGTATCTTCTTTGAGCTACAGACGCCTGGGATTATTTCTGGACCATTAGCTGAAGCGGGCTTGCCTGCGGTATTGCTAGCAACATTACAGCAATTACCATTAAGCTGGCTCTTGTTACCTGCATTCTTGGTACTGACAACCACGTTTGTCGTGACGACTGGTGACTCGATGGCTTATTCAATTGCTATGGTGGTATCAGGTGATAACGAACCGGATCGTAAACATCGCGTATTCTGGGCAGTGATCATGGGCTGTGTTGCGGCGGTATTATTGCTTGCAGGTGACGGTGGTTTGAATGCATTGCAATCATTCATTGTTATCACTGCAGTGCCAGTATCATTCTTAATAGCTATCACTCTGGTAACAGGGCCTATGGCTGCGATTAAGATGACTCACGCACAAGAAGCGTTAGCTTTAGCTGCTGAGAAAGAACTAGCACAAGCGTAATAGGCTATTAATTTTATAAAGCTATTAGCCTTACAAAGCTATTAACCTACAAAAATCAGCCTGACTTTATAAGCGATACTTGCTTAAAATTGTCAGGCTGATTTTTTTTATCTTTAAAAATCGTTAAAATATTTCAAATAACACTTCTTATCAATTCTATCGTCACTTCCGCATCTTTATAATCTACGGGTATTTCAACCTGCTTACCCTCTCGCACTACAAATAGAGAAGGAAAACTACTGCCACCTATCGAACGGGCAAATCTAATTTCAGTTAATAATGCTTGATGGGTTTTTAGCGCCAACAAATCTGTTTCGAATTGAGGTATATCCAAACCAATATTTTTTGCTAAAGCCACCAGCACAGAGTTATCACTGGGGTTTTTAGCTTGCGTATAATAAGCAACTTGAATCGCATCTAACATCGCTTGTTCGGCGTCTTGTGCTCGCGCGGCAACAATAGCGCGACAGGCAGGATAAGTAGCACGTCGAGGGGTATTATCAGTCCAAAATTCATAGTTAAATTTACTGCCAAGGAAGTTCTCAATTTTTTTCCAGTGAGAGGCTATTTGTGCCTGCATCATTTCTGGCATAGGTTCGTCTGTATCCGGTGCTAAACCACCCAATACATAAATAATCTCAACATCATCAGTAACGGCTTGTTTAATTTGATTCCACACCGGTTTATAACCCCAACACCACGAACACATAGGATCATAAACATAATATAATTTTGGTTTTAAAACTGGCATTGACGCTTTCCTTTAATCGTTACGCTCAGAGCGATTTTCAGCAACAATATCCGAATCTTGCTGAGCATAAAAATCAACACGAAAGCTGGTATCATCCGTCATAAATTCGACTTTGTGCCAATACTCAGGAGGTGATACCGCTATTTCACCTTGTTTAATCACGATCTCTTGTTCAATCGCGCCACGTCTTTCGGTAAAACCATAAAATTTAAGCTCACCGCTAAGCACATTGATCTGTCCATAAACACCCGCACGGGTATTATGCAAATGTAGGAACATCTTCGGGATATTATCTGAGGTAAAAACAGGGGTTGATTTGTAGTTCACAAAGTCTGTATGGATTGCAGGCATAAGAACCTCACTTGTATAGAAATACGTAATTGCTAGTTGATAGCGAATAATTTATAACTGACTGCTAATAGCTGATTGCTATAAAATATACGCCCATTATCCATGAGCGCAAGTAAGGTGTTACAACAATTAGATCTTACAACCGTAGATCTTAAACGGTAAGCGACGCGCCACGTGTTTGAATTACATCGCGATACCAGAAAAAACTTTCTTTACGGGTGCGCTCTAAAGTGCCACTGCCATCGTCACGACGGTCAACATAAATGAAGCCATAACGCTTATCCATCTCAGCGGTGGAGTTAGCCACTAAATCAATCGGCCCCCAACTGGTGAATCCCATCAGTTCAACACCGTCTAAAATCGCCTCTCTGGCCTGCACAAGGTGATCATTCAAATATTGGATGCGATAATCATCTATGATCTCGCCATCCTCAGTCACTTCGTCACGGGCACCTAAGCCATTCTCAACAATGAATAACGGCTTTTGATATCTGTCATGCAAGAAATTCAATAATATCCGTAAACCTTTCGGGTCGATTAACCAGCCCCACTGACTTTTTTCTAAATAAGGATTCGGCACACTAGCAACAATATTACCGACTTCTTTCTGCTTAGGATCAGCACTCGCACAGCCACTGGCGTAATAACTAAACGAGATAAAATCAACACTGGCATTGGCAAGTGTCTCTAAATCGCCCTCTTTCATCACCACTTCAATATTATTGTCTCTGAAATAACGCAACATATAACCAGGGTAGCGACCACGGGTTTGCACGTCACCAAAGAATAGCCATTTGTTATTCTCATGGACGGCTGCCATCACATCGTCAGGGTTACAAGTATAAGGATAATTAAGCGCGCCCAATAACATATTACCGATTTGCGCATCTGGGATGATTTGTTTACACAAGGTCACCGCTTTGGCACTGGCTAGGAGTTGATGATGAATAGCTTGATAAATTGCCTGTTCATCAGCAGCTTCAGGTAAACCAACACCAGTATACGGCGCATGTAACGACATGTTGATTTCATTAAAGGTCAGCCATAGTTTTACTTTATTTTTGTAACGTTCGAATACAGTTGTCGCATAGCGTTCAAAAAAGCCGATCAGCTTACGGTCTGCCCAGCCGCCATAACCTTCAACGAGACCGACAGGCATTTCATAATGCGATAAAGTGACAAAAGGTTTAATATCGTGCTTGGCTAACTCATCAAAAATACCATCATAATAAGCCAGACCCGCTTCATTAGGTTGGCTTTCATCGCCGTTGGGAAATATACGCGTCCACGCAATCGACAGTCTTAAACAAGTAAAACCCATCTCTTTAAATAATTGAATGTCTTGTGGATAGCGATTGTAAAAATCGATAGCAAGATCTTTAATGCCAGGGGTTTTATCAGCACTTTCTTGATGCTGGCTCAATATACCATTAGGCAATAAGTCCGCTGTTGATAAGCCTTTACCGTCTTGCTGAAATGCGCCTTCGGTTTGGTTTGCAGCAATAGCGCCGCCCCATAAGAAGTCTCGTGGAAATAAATTCATCTGTCCCTCAATTATTATCACTATCCATGTAGAGCACTAGAGTAAACGATCAAAAATAATAACTCATTGAAGAAGTTCACATTTTTGATATTGAATTAGGCTAACATTGATTTTATAAAAGTTTATAGAGGTAATTATAAGAAGGCTAATTTATGAATAACAATTATCAAATGTACTTATTATGATTACGTTTGCTAATGGTAATAGTCATGGTATTAAGTAAGTGATCTTTATTCAGTGAGGATAAATTGGCACTACTACTCGATTAAAACGGGTAATCGTCTCGCTCCCCATTGCCCAGGTTGATCTTCAAATACTCCCGCGATCGGGTGACCACAATGCTGGCAATTCCCTTGATTAAGCGCCCACTGTCCGAGGGTGTACCAATCCCGCTCAATAACCAGACTGCCACACTGAGGGCACCAGGTGCTGTCTCCCTTTGGATCGTGTACGTTGCCGGTATAGACATAATGTAAGCCCTGCCCTAATGCAATCTCACGGGCACGGGTTAATATTTGAATGGATGTTGCAGGGATATCTCGCATTTTATAATCGGGATGAAAAGCAGTAAAGTGCAGCGGAATTTCCGGGCCAAGATTGTCTCGAATCCATCGCGCCATCTGCTCTAACTCTTTACTGGAGTCATTTTGACCGGGAATGAGTAGTGTGGTGATCTCAAACCAGACTGAAGTTTCATGTTTCAGATACAAAAGCGTATCGAGTACGGGCGCCAAGCTACCGCCGCAGATTTGATGATAGAACTTCTGGGTAAACCCCTTGAGGTCAATGTTGGCTGCATCCATCGCATTAAAAAACTCAACTCTGGGTTTGGGATTAATATAACCGGCCGAAACCGCGACCGAGCGAATATCACGCGCATGACAAGCAGCGGCGACATCAATGGCATACTCCATAAAAATAACGGGATCATTGTAGGTAAATGCCACACTCCGACAACCATATGTCTCAGCCATAATAGCTAACTGTTCGGGGGTCGCATGACCAGCTAAGGTGTCTAATTGGCGGGATTTACTGATATCCCAATTCTGGCAGAATTTGCAGGTTAAATTACATCCCGCGGTGCCAAAAGAGAGTACTGGCGTGCCGGGTAAAAAATGATTCAGTGGTTTTTTTTCAATCGGATCGATACAAAAACCTGACGAACGGCCATAACTGGTCAGCACTATTTCACCGTCCAGTGCCTGACGAATAAAACAGACCCCACGCTTGCCCTCCCGAAGATGACAAAATCGGGGACACACAGTGCACTCGACAAGCCCATCATCAAGCTGACGCCAGTATTTGGTTGCCACAATGCTTGGATTATTATTGGCCATAAGCACCACCTCTATTATAATCATAGTATGAAAACGCATTGAGTGAGGCCTTATGAAATCACGTTCCGCTGCTGTTGCTGGTCTTTTTTATCCTGAAGATCCAACCGAGTTGACGCACTCGGTCAAGCAGATGCTTGCAGCACAACCCTTATCCCAGATCGAGAGGATCCAAGCACTGGTGGTTCCCCATGCAGGCTATCGTTACTCTGGCCAGATCGCAGCGGCCGCCTACAAACAGCTGACTAAGGGACAATTTAAACGCGTGCTATTACTGGGACCGAACCACAGGATCCCGCTGCGTGGTATCGCGGCACCGAGTGTTGACGCGTTTCAAAGCCCCGTCGGCGCACTGCCACTCGATACTCTAGCAATCAAACAGGCAACGCAACAAGCAAGCGTCTCCTACCTTGATAAGGCACATCAGAGTGAACACTGCCTGGAAGTGCAGTTACCCTTTGTACTTCTCACGCTTGGTCAAGTGACACTCATACCGCTAATTGTGGGTAATACCCCGGCCATACAAGTGTGTGAGTTAATCCAATCACTAATGACCCCAGAAACCCTGTTGTTGATCAGTACCGATCTAAGCCACTTTCACCCACTCTCACAGGCGAACCAAATAGATCAACAGACGCTTGACCAGATCATGGCATTGCACCCGACATTAACCGGAGAGCAAGCTTGTGGTGCTTTCCCCCTCAATGGTGCTTTGATGTGGGCAAAACAGCAGGGATTAACCGCGACCTTACTCGCCAAAGGCAATTCTGTAGATGGTGGCGGTGATGCAGATTCGGTGGTGGGCTATGCCTCAATCGCTCTGCATTAGTCCAGTGGACCAAAAACAGCTGTTGTTAACAGCACGTATGGCCATCGCAAGCCGGTGGCAAAATAACGCCATTGCTAAAAATTCACTGCCCTTGTCGGTTAAAGATAAACAGCTTGGAAACTTCGTCTCCCTACACATACAGGGTGCATTGCGTGGGTGCATTGGCTTGATAGAAACCAATCAGCCACTATCAATCACCTTGGTCAGTAACGCCCTCTCCTGTGCCTTCAATGATCCGCGTTTTCCTCCGCTGACTAAAGACGAGCTCGCACAGTGCCAAATAGAGATCAGCCTATTATCACCAACACATCAGCTCGTTTTTAACCGTAAAATAGATTTACTAACACAGCTAAAACCCACCCACGGGTTAATATTGGAAGATACCAACAGACTTGCAGTCTTTTTACCGCAAGTGTGGCAACAATTGCCGAAACCTCAGCAGTTTGTTGATGCATTATTACGTAAAGGGGGATGGTCGGAGAAATTCTGGTCTGACCGTATCAAAGCCCGCACATTCACCAGCTTGGTGATAGCCGAGAGCACTTAAATCACAAATTAAAGAGGGGAAATAGTTTGACGCTTAAGCCCTATCTTAATCCGTTCCATAATCTCGTCAGAATTAACCGCATCAATAACCTAGATAAAGCGTATGATATAAGATCATTCAAAAACATAATATGTTACAGGTAGGCTAAAGACATGCTGCAAAAAGAACTCAGGCAAGCGAAGTCGATCGACAATGTCTACAATTCGGCATACTGGCATTTAGCTCAACAAGACTACACCATTGCCGAAATTCGCACCAAACTTGAACGTAAAACAGAAAATCAAGACTGGGTTGAAACGGTACTAGCGGATCTCATTGAGAAAGGTTACATCAAAAGCGACTTTGACTTTGCAGTGAAATTTGCGGGTTCAGCGTTTAGCAACGAACAGGGTAAATCGGCCATCACCCGTAAATTACGCGCCCGAGGCGTGGGCCAGAAAGAAATAGCAGAAGCCATCGAACAGGTTATGTATGATGAAGATATCGATCAATTCGCCCTCGCCGAATCACGCTTAAGCAATACATTTCAAAACTTTCACAACACCACAAAAGAGAAAGTTTACTCTCAGTTCACCACCAAAGGCTTTTCACGTGCCGAGATTGACCATGCCCTGTCGATGCACCCAGAAAAAGACACCTTAAGAAGTAAGCTCGAAGTAAAAGCCGAGAAGGCAGACTTAAGCAAAGAAACCATGAAGCTGTACCGTAAAGGCAAAGGTAAACGGGTAATACAGAATGAATTGCGCAGCAAGCTGATTGACGTCGAAGACTTTGATAACCTAATTGATCAACTTGAAGAAGCTGGTGATATCGACTTTTATCAAAGCTGTATCGATGTATTAACCAAAAAACGCCTCGATATAAGTAGCGGCAAGGGGAAATCCAAGGCTTACGCATATCTATCTGGTAAAGGTTTCGACTCAGATCAAATTAAAGAAGCCCTCAATCCGTCTGATTAATGGCTAATTTAGTTCCCACGGCAATTTTTTTGCAATAACTTTAGCCAAACCCGAAAAACTTTGTTATATAGTTTCATCAAAGATAACCAAGTACTGAAATCGAATAAGGAATAGACAATGACAAACCAACACACACACGGCGAAGAAGGTCACGTACACGGTCCAGGCTGTAGTCATCATCACGCACAAGCTCCAATCGTAAGAGATGGCGCTAAAGTGGGTCGTAACGATCCTTGCTCATGTGCTAGCGGTAAGAAATTTAAGAAGTGTTGTGGTAAATAATCACCCGCTTTATTAAATGCGCTTTTGGCTAACCTAGTAGACGTACTAAATTAGTTCAAAGCAGTACGGTTAATAGCATTACTTATTAACCTTACTAAAAAGCCCCCCACAACTATGTCTGTAGCTGTGGGGGCTTTTTGCTAACTAGGCTATAGTCGATTTCTTATTAACCCATCAATACGAAACTCTTAACTACTCGCTAATAACGACTGGCTAATAACGATTAACCGTCAGCAGTGATCTTGGCAATCAATTCTTGCTGTACTGCTTCTGCTTTATCAATTTCAATCTGACAAGTACCTGCAGCGATGTGACCACCGCCGCCATAACTAAGCATTAACTCACCGACGTTAGTTTTGGAGTTACGATCAAAGATAGACTTACCTGTGGCAAACACGATGTTTTGCTTTTGGAAGCCCCACATTTTGTGGATAGAGATATTACATTGTGGGAATAACGCGTAAATCATGAATCGATTACCGGCGAAAATAGTCTCTTCGTCCGTTAAATCAAGTAACACTAAGTTACCGTGTACTGTTGCACAACGCTCAACCTGTTGTTTAAACATAGTTTCATGTTCACGGTATAAATCAATGCGTTCTTTCACATCAGGTAATCCCAAAATGTCATCAATATTGTGGTCTTTACAATAATCAATCAAATCCATCATTAAGGCGTAGTTAGAAATACGGAATTCGCGGAAACGCCCTAACCCAGTTCGAGCATCCATCAGGAAGTTCATCAGGTTCCAGCCCTGAGAGTCTAATACTTCGTCACGATTGAACTGTGCAGAGTCACCTTTATCAACCGCCTCCATCATTTCAGTCCACTGCGCAGGGAATGTGTCTAAACCACCATAATAGTCCCACACTACACGTGCAGCAGAAGGTGCATCAGGATCAATGATGTGATTAGCGCGTTCGCCTGTATTACGGATCGTTTCAGAAAGATGGTGATCAAAAGTCAGATAAGCACTTTTAACATAAGGTAGATTAGTGACGATATCATTCGGGGTAATATCAATTTTCCCGTCTTGCATATCCTTAGGATGAACAAACTTAATGTCACTGATAAGACCTTGCTGTTTCAATAGTACTGCACATACTAAACCATCAAAATCACTACGCGTTACCAATCTATATTTTTGCTCTGACATATTCATTCCTTTGTCACATAAGTTTAAACCTAAGATAACTAAAGATAACCGTATAGAAGTGTGAGAATCAAGCGGAGATTACCCAAGATAGGGGTTGCAGTTACCCAAGCTTGATCTTGCGCGCAAAACAAGCTCAAGATGGGTAAATTATCAACGTTATTTTCGCTTAACATTTGAATTTAAGAGACCTGAAGAGCACCAAAGATAACCGCTATGTTAAGCGCATAGTGAACCAATATTAAAAACAAATAAAATCATAAATTACTTCATTTTAACTTAACGACGTCACCGGATACTGTAGTCTGATAACCGTTCAATATCCATGCCCAAAACCAATCTTCTTGTACTTCGACATTAATAAGCGCGTCACCACCTTGGGTTGCAATAGCCGCATTTTGAGCACGTACAAAGCGGTCATTTTGTTGGATCGGAATAAACTGAAATAACATGATGCCAGTTGCTGTCGCAGAACCAGGTCCAAGAACAGTATATTGACTCTCGTCGAGACTTTGTGTTTTCATCGATGTGCCAGAACAACCCGCTAAAATTACCGACGACAACAAAATAGTACTTAATGCTTTGACCATTTTCATTAACAAACCCTCGTATTGTAGTTAAAGACTATAAATAGACTCATTATGCCTAAGTCTAGTGGTAGCTAAATAAAATGCCATCAGATGTAATTAATAGGCAAAAATAAAGCTTTATTTACTGATAACATGCGACTTTTTTAAGATTTACATCAAAAAAAACAATACCAAGTTCACCTTTTTAGCACTGCCATTATGCGAAAAGGTAACGATGAACTAAATAGCACTTTAGTATGACCAAATAATGACTACTTTCATCTGAAACCATTATAAATCACTCGTAACACTTTATTATTTTGCATTAACTTGCTATAAACATATTTAAAACATTTAGTATGATGTTTATTTGAAATATAAACCTAACAGATGTAACTATATTAGGGTATTAAAGGGAATTTAAATGGGTTCGTTATCAGTTCAATGGAAGATAACTTTGCTTTCTGGGTGTTGCATTTTGCTTGTCGCAATATCATTAATCAGTTTTACACTTTCATCATCAACTTCCAATCAAGAAATTATTCAAGTCCAAACCAGCAATTCTGTCGGTGAAAAGTCCGAACAATTACTCATGAGCGAAGCCAACACACAAGCTTCTATCGTGCAAAAATATTTAGATGAAGCGACATACCGTGCAGAAATGCTAGCCGAAAGTATTGCCTTCGTGCAGTATAATGCCGAAGACAATTTTACCAGCAGTGATGAGTTGCGAGATTCAGTCTCCGAGTTATTAAAACGCTCAGTACTAAATTTCGATAATATGCATGCCGCGTTCACGACCTTCCAGCCCGATATGCTCGATGGTGAAGATGCTAATTATGCCGATGCCAGTTATGTCAGTTCCAATGATAAAGGCCGTTTTTCTGCTTATTGGTATAAAGACAACCAAAATGACCCAAAATTGATAATCAAAAGTGAACAGCAAATCAATGACACATCGCTGGCTGCCAGTGGCCAAGCAAATAACTTTTGGTATACCTGCAGTATTACCAACAAACGCATGTGTGTGATTGAACCTTACTTATACAATGAAGATGGCCTAACTAGCTTAATCAGTACCATAACAGTGCCGATTCGTAAGCAAGGTGTCATCATTGGCGTAACCGGCATTGATCTCAAAATAGACGTATTACAAGCGTATGCCCAGCGTGCAGACCAGGCTTTGTTTGCTGGCGCAGGTAAGGTTCGTATTGTCAGTAATTATGGGCTACTGGTCGCTTCTGATGATAAAAATGCTGCGATTGGTAAAAAAATATCAGACCCACAGTTAAAACAATGGTTAGTCGATGGCGTTACGCAATCGCAATGGAGTACAGACCAGCAGTTTTTAACCGTATTCATGCCAATCAAGCTCAATGACATTAGCTGGGGCATTGTCATTACCATGCCAAGAGAAACCGTGATGGCAGATGCATTAGCGCTGAATAAGCTAATTGAAGAGCAAGCAGGCGAAACACTTAGAATTCAAATTATCACAGGGGTTATTGTTACCCTACTCGGTTTATTGATTATTTGGTTTGCAGCAGTGAAATTAGTGGCTCCGATTAAAGCCGTTGCTAATCGATTACAAGATATCGCCACTGGCGAAGGTGATTTAACCCAGCGACTCGATGTTAGATCAAGCGATGAAATTGGTGAGCTGGCCACTTGGTTTAACCGTTTTTTAGATAAGATCCAAGGCACCATTAAAGAAGTCATCGAAACGTCAAATACCATCAGCAACACCTCAAAACAAGCTGAAGAGATCGCAGTGCAATCACGACAAGGCTGTGAATCTCAATTTAAAGAAGTGGATATGGTGGCAACCGCTTCCGAAGAGATGACGCAGACATCAGCGTTAGTATTAGAAAATGCCGACAGAGCCGCTGAAATGGCGAATCAAGCCGAACAACTTGCACAAGGTGGTCAAACGGTTGTGCAGCAATCTGCTGATACCATGCAAGAATTGGTCGAAAGAATGGCAATGGCAGTACCAATCGCGAATGAGTTGGAAAAAAATAGCGGTAACATTAGCTCTATACTGTCGGTTATTGAAGGCATTTCCGAACAAACCAACCTGCTCGCTCTGAATGCAGCTATTGAAGCGGCAAGAGCCGGCGAACAAGGCCGAGGTTTTGCTGTGGTCGCCGATGAAGTAAGGCTGCTGGCAAGTCGTACCCATGACTCTGTCGATGAAATTAGAGTGGTTATCGAGGAACTGCAATCAGGTACTCGCAGCGTCACAACCGCGATATCAGAAGGTAATCACCTTGCTCTTGAAACCGCTACACAAGTAAAACAAGCGGTAGAGAGCTTAGCTAACATTTCATCATTTGTGGCAGATATTCAAGTGATGAACAGCGAGATTGTTAATGCAGCAAGCGAGCAAAAGACAGTATCGACAGAAGTGAATGGTAACGTCGCAAATATCCGCGACCTAAGCCAATCAATGTTAGAACAATCAACAGCCGCAGAAAAAGTCGGTCAGAATATTGCCCAGCTATCGTCGCAACAACAGGCATTAGTTGGTCAGTTTAAAGTGGATTAGTGACCCATAGGTAGGTAGAAATAAAAATAAAAATAAAAAGATCATTAGGGTCTAAAAACAATGCCCGGTATTAGCCATAACGTTTGGCTAATACCGGGCATTTTAATTAGCGTTGAATTAAAACACTCATGTTTAAGGTTTAGGCTTTAGCTTCAACACGTTATCAATATCAGCTGCACTATGACGCTCAGGGACTTGTTCCCAATCTTCGCCAAATGAACGATTAACAATACGACCACGTTGCACTGCTGCTCTTTGTGAAATCATCGTCGCCCAACGCATAATATGGGTATAACCTTCTACCTGTAAGAACTCTCCAGCATCATATAGTTTACCCAATACTAAATTGCCATACCAAGGCCAAATAGCCATATCAGCAATGCTGTACTCTTCGCCTGCAACATAGGTATGTTGAGACAATTGCTTATCTAAAACATCTAACTGACGTTTAGCTTCCATCGCAAAACGATTAATCGGGTATTCAAATTTTTCATCCGCGTAGGCATAGAAATGCCCAAAGCCACCACCTAAAAATGGTGCAGAGCCTTGCGCCCAGAACAACCAATTAAAAGTTTGCGTTCGAGCAGGCCCTGCTTTTGGTAAAAACTGGCCAAACTTCTCAGCCAAATGCACCAGGATTGAAGCCGATTCAAATACATTAACGTCATCATCGCCAGACTTATCGACTAACGCAGGGATTTTTGAGTTGGGATTAACATCCACAAAGCCTGATGAAAATTGATCTGCTTCGCCGATATCAATTAAATAAGCATCGTATTCAGCTTCTTTAATGCCTAATGCTAATAGCTCTTCGAGCAGGATCGTTACTTTCTGGCCATTCGGCGTACCCAAAGAGTAAAGTTGTAGCGCATGATCGCCCACAGGTAAGTCTTTTTCATGAGTTGCCCCTGATACTGGACGATTGATATTTGCCCACTTATTACCGCCATCAGTGTTATGAACCCAAACTTTAGGTGGTGTATATTCATTTTCCATAATGTTCTCTCAATACTATTTATTTAGATGAGGTGAGGTAAGTCAGTTCACCTATACATGAAACGGCTTTGCTGTCATAAAAGACTATATTGATACGCGATATTACTCAAGGAGTATGGGACAATTTTGTCCGCTAAGAGGATGCTCGTTAATGCTTTTGGTTAGTACTTTTCATAAATACAAGTTAGACCACCTCACAGATAGTCAATTTACTGCTATCGGTGAGGTGAAGAGAGGTAAGGTTGAATTAGCGATTTAAATTACAAGATACTCGATAGGAATTTTTTCAACCTTGGATGAGAAGGGTTTTCAAAAAAGTTGGCCGGCACATCGTCTACAAGCAGTTGACCATCTTCCATAAACAACACTCGGTCGGCAACTTCGTTAGCAAAGCCCATTTCGTGCGTAACCACAACCATGGTCATGCCTTCTTCTGCCAGTGATTTCATCACCTCAAGTACCTCCCCGACCATTTCAGGATCCAGCGCCGATGTTGGCTCATCAAATAACATCAGATCAGGTTTCATGGCTAATGCTCTGGCAATCGCCACTCGTTGCTGTTGCCCGCCGGATAACTGACTTGGGTACACATCCACTTTTTCAGCTAAGCCAACTCGAGTAAGCAAGCTTATAGCGTCTTTTTCAACTTGCTCCTTACCCAAATTTGATACCTTTAATGGCGCTAACTTCACATTTTCTTTAACCGATAAATGCGGGAAAAGATTAAACGATTGAAACACCATGCCGACGTTTTCACGTAAGGTATTAATATTGGTAGAGGAGTCGTACATATTGATACCATCAATAGTAATATCCCCTTCAGTCACCGTTTCTAACTGGTTTAGCGTACGTAAAAATGTAGACTTACCTGACCCTGATGGGCCAATAATAACCACTACTTCACCACGCTTAACAGTCACGGATACTTTTTTAAGGGCATGACACTTGTTAGGGTATATTTTATCTACATCAGTGGCGATCACCATATCATCGCCGTTATAATTTGCTCTAGTCACTGGTTGATAACCTCTTTTCTATGCGCTGAACGCCGAAAGATAACGTTGAAGTAAGTACAAGATAAAGCGCTGCTACCGCAAACCAAACTTCAAATGTAGCGAAACTGCCCGCAACTACTTCCCTACCAGCTTTAGTTAAATCTGTAATTGAGATAACTGATACCAGAGACGAATCTTTGATTAAGTTAATAAACTGACCAGCCATTGGCGGCAAAGTACGTTTAAATGCCTGTGGTAAAACAACGTAGATCATCGCTTTTGGATAACTCATGCCCAACGAGCGTGCAGCTTCCATCTGACCAGGTGAAATAGACTGAATACCTGAACGTATTATCTCCGCAATGTAAGCACCGGTGAACACAGATAGGGCGGCAATACCCGCGGTAAATCGATCTAAATCGAAAATGGTCCCTAAGAAGAAGTAAACAATAAATATCTGCACAAGTAACGGTGTGCCACGGATCACTTCGACATATAAGAAGGCAAAGTTCCGGCTTAAAGGATTAACAGATATACGCATTAATGCCGCGACTAAACCAATGATAATGGCAAAAAATAGCGAGATAAGTGACAACTTAATCGTCATTAACAAGCCTTGTAACAATACCCCCATACTCTGTTGATTGAGGCTTGATACTGTATCACCTTCAAAAACCAGATCGCCATCACTGACAAATACATCATCTGCTTTTACGACGACCTGAGTTGGTTCACCGTTATCGAATTCAACAGTAACGAGGCCACTGCCATTAATACTGATAGTACCATCATACTCAGCATAGGTTTCCACTGGTGAGGTATCTATAATGTAGGGAACCACGCGATTCCATTGCCAAGTATAATCAATTTTTTGTGATGCTGAATAGATTGAAAATCCTACTGCTACCAAAACCATAAGAGACAGTAAGTGCCACATCCAATTATTTTTTTTATCGTGCATATTAATCCCAAATAAAGAGCTAAAAAGCCAGTAACAGAAGGCTACTGGCCCATTCGCTTATTTAACTTGCTTTAACCAAGCATCACTCTTGAACCATTTGTCATAGATTCGATCATAGGTGCCGTCACCTTTGATTTGACGCAAGAAGTTATTCAGGAAGTTAAGCATGTCATGATCACCTTGTTTCACAGCCCAACCAAGCGGCTCGTAAGTGAAAGGTTCAAGAATCGATTCAACTTTATCGCTATTTTGCGCAGCATAAATAGATATAAATGGCATATCGTAAACCATTGCATCTGCTTTGCCGTTGATAACCTCTAAAGCCGCGTCAGTTTCTGTTTCAAACGCATTGTATTTGGCTTTTTTAAGCATTCTTTTGATAACAACTTCGCCTGTTGTGCCAAGTTTACCCGCCACTGTGTATTGTGGATCGTTCAGGTCCTTATAACTGGTAATTTCACCCTTAAGTTTCGGGTTGATAATGATAGATTGACCAACAACAATATACGGGTCAGCAAAGTTCACTTTGAGATTACGCTTAGCTGTAACCGTCATACCAGCCATGATCAAGTCACATTTCCCGGTGATAAGTGCAGGGATAATACCGTCCCATGCTGTATTGACGGGTACATATTTAACACCCATCTGTTTCGCCATTATTTTACCTAAGTCGACATCAAAGCCTATGTAACTGTTATTCTTTGATTTCATCTCAAATGGCATATAGCCTGCATCAAAACATGCGCGTAGCTCACCAGATTCAGCAATGCGATCTAATACAGCACCGGCATTAGCACTTGCAGAACAAAATATCATTGTACTTAAAGCGATAATTTTGCTGATTTTATTCTTTTGCATATTAATTCCTTGTTATATTTTCGAACAAATTAATCCATTAGTCGGTGTTTATTCATAATTACCATTGCTTTGCACATATGTAAGCAAGACTGACGCTTACATATTCATATCTAAAAACACTTAAAATCAGTGTTCCGCTCTACGTAGATAAAGTAAAGCAGCTAATTAGACCTAAATAGAATGATAATTAAAAATATAGAACAACTATGCACTAGGCTGAATCAAATAACATTGAACTAAAACACATAACAATAAATTAACACTAGTCACAACAAGAAAATAATGCAAACGATAAAATAAATGACGTAATACTAACTAAAACGCAGAAAATAAGAGGTATTTTTAGTGATTGTTAAAAATCATAACGCTAAACTGCGTAACTCGCTATAGTTCAAGTTTGATATGAACAACCTCTTCGCCATCGATTGCAGCAGGTACGGCACAACAAAGTCATCGTCAGCAATTGGCAGCACAGTAATCCGCTGCGGGTTAGATAGGATTTAATTTGTCCATAAAAATGGCCTGAAAGTCAGACCATTTTTAGTTATTTTATTTCGTTTAAAATAAGCTTAAAACTGATAAGCCAGCGTTAAGTTTTAATACCATGCATTCCACAGTTAGGGGTTAGAAACGGTATTTGATCCCAAACTCCCATGCATCAACATGGGTGTTGGCAAAATCATAACGGTTCCAGCCAAAATATACAGGCAATGCGGTTACAAACTCGACTTCAACCCCAGCTCCATAATGGGTGCCCCAACCACTGTCATCAAACTCACGGGTAATCGTTCCCGTGGATAACTCATACTTACTGGCCCAACGCATTTTGCCCACTTGCAATACTCCGCTGATATGATCAGTCAAAGCCAAATTAAAGATCATGTCAAGCACGCCAGCATCTGCGGTGACCGGATAAACCTGCTGAGCACTATCTAAATAGACGTTAGCATCAATCGCCTGCCCAGTTAGCGTTGTTTCAACCTGCCCTAAATTAACATAACCTAATTCAAATGCTAACCAGGGGGTAGTTTGTAGTCCGATATAACCCCGGAAACCCGGTCGAGACAAATCACTTTGGCTAACCTGAGCATCTAAGCCTAACTGAGTTAGCTCACGCTCAAAATCATCGTTACGCTCTTCACTTTTGACCGCCAGTACGCTCATGCCGATGTAAAAACGTTTCTGTGTGGTTTTTTCCAATGCCATTGTTGTTGTTGTCGGCGTCGTCACACCCCGAAGCTCTTGCTCAATGGGAGTAGCGGTTACCACAGTTGTCGTCGTACTTACTGGTATATTTTCCGTCGACGTGCTGTCGGCGGCCTGAGCTGACTTCAACATAATAGCCATAGCAATCAAACTATACTGTAATACCCGCCAGTAAGTGGTGCCGGTTTTTGATTGCATTACGCCCCTTGTTAACGCCAATAATCCAAGTAATATCACTAAACTTTCAGACATTGACCCCGCGCCACCTTTACCCTTCGTTGTCACTTCAATGGGTTCAAAGAGTGCCGTAGCGACACCGCCTGGATCATTCACGGCACCATTGATTTCACCATCGGCATCATTCGGTCCGCCATCTTCAATGGTGAGCTGTACACACCAATGACCCAGTGTTAATCCCGCCACGTAAGCAACATCACCAGGAGGTGGGCAATAGCCTTTTTCGCCGGGTGCCGATCTCAGCTGATTATTGGCATTTTCGGTAAAATCGACCCAGCCCGTTGGCATCAGTTTTCGATAAATAGCATCGGCGGGGATTGCTTTAAACTGCGCCAGCACAATATTAACGCTTTGCCCTGCTACAGGCAGATCATCGACAATGAAATTGAAAATACCATTATCAAAATTATAACGGGTTAGCTCCTCAGCAACGCCGCTGCCCACTTCATGAAACTCGGCAATATTCTCGGCTGAGACGCCAGAACCCGATTCATTACCGGTTTGACTAGTGCTTCCTGAGTCAAATGCCACATGCCCTAATCTCAGTGACAATCCGGCCTCAGTTTCCATTAAGAACGCCTGACTATTAATCACTTCGCCAGCAGACTCACTGCGTATTTCCTGAATAACATTACTGGCCAGTGCAATATGGTCAAGGTAATCAGGGATGCCATCAAGATCACTATCTGTTAAGCCCTCGCTTTCATCGCTAATACCATCACCATCGCTATCGCTACTACCAAGCGCTATCACATCTTTTATCACTCGCAGGGATGTTTCTACCATAGCGGTTTTTTCACCATCACTTATCTGCACCACTAACTTATAACTACCTGTAGCCAAGTCCGCTGGGTTAATCGTGAATAGACTATTCGTACTATCAATATCACCTAAAGCACCGTCACTGGATGACCAATCATAACTGTGGTTATCACCCGTATTTGGGTCGGCAACCACAGCGTGAATAGTAAACTCGTCATCATCATTATGGATAATTCGTTTAATCGCACTATTTTCCGTAACCGTTGCTGTAGCACTAAACCGTACCTTGGGGGCAACATTTTCTTCATAAATCGTGATCGTGTGGCTATCTTTAGCACCTATAACCGCATTAGTTGGTTGGTTCATGGTAACCGTAATGTTTTCAGTCCCCTCACCTACGCCATCATCCCTTACGTCAAAGGTCACGGTTGCTGTTGTTTCACCTTTGACTGCACCTGTTATTTTTTGCAAGCTAACGCTTCTATCGGTAAGGTTATGATCTTCAGGGTTAACCGCTGTTCCCGATATAGTAAATGGAATAGTCACTGGATATATTGCAGCCTGTCCATTAAGGATAATATCAAAGGACACCTCGCCCTCTTCTGCGGTATCTTGGTTTTTACTGAACTCCACCAACGGAATAACATGCAGTTTTTGGGTTAGATTGGCGTTGTTACCAGCGGAATCTACTGCTGACCAGAGGATGTTATAGCAACCAGGTGCAAAATGGGTTTGCGCTGATTTGCCAACCGCATCATCTTCGCTAACACAGGCGAACAGATCATATTGAGCAAGCAAGGTTCCATCTTTACCATCTTCGACAGTTGGGACAACCAAACTGACTTTAGTAAATAACCCCGTGGCATTTACGGCTAAGTCTCCGATTAAATCTTCCGGCGCGGTAAATACAGGGGCGTAATCATCCCGAGTCGGATCAGTTCCAGCTAAATATTCATCTAAATTAGTGACGCCATCGCCATCTAAATCCAAACTAGCATCGCTAGCATCCAGCGGATCTAAGCCATTTGCAAGTTCAAACTCATTGCTCATGCCATCGCCATCGATATCGCTATCAACATCATCACCGATTTGATCGCCATCCAGATCGCCATCTACTGCAATGCTAAAGGAGAGTGAATCGCTGGCGCTGCCGTCTGATACACTCACTGTAATATTACTGGTGGTCACATCGACTTCCGCTGCCGTAGGCGTACCACTGACCACACCACTTATTGCGTTAATCGTTAACCAGCTTGGTTGATTACTGAGGCTATAAGTGAGTTCGGCTGACGTATTATCCACATCAGTTGCACTTGCCGTAAAGCCATAAGCAACGCCTGCGACAGCGAGTGTTATTGGTGATGCTGATATTACGGGCGCATCATTTTGTCCCGTAATCGCGATAGATACAGTCACTATATTGGAATCAACCGTGC